>JAEZJM010000001.1 GCA_023415775.1 Bacillota bacterium
ATGGCTCTTTGAAACCGAATCATTGTTTTGTGACTACACTTCCGAAGAAGCGCAGCCCGCACATCTGGCTTAATTTTACCTACATTGTTCAGTTTTCAAGGAACACTGTCCGTCGTCTTGACCGGAACTCTATGTTAACATAACCCTGGCAGCTCTGTCAACATTCAGTTTCTGGTAATCTTGTCGCTGCTTGCCTTGCCTGGTTTTTTCAGCCAGCCCCGCTTGCGGCGACTTTGTTATATTAACATAACTCGCAAGTCGTGTCAATATGCTTTTTTTGGAGCCCCCCGTGGGGGAAGCTTTTATATGATAGCATGGCGTCGCGCCTACTGTCAAGGGAGGTTGCTGCCATTTTCACAATTATCGTAATATATTTTGTTCGCTTCAGAGGAAAATATGCAGAACATGCTAAAGGCGCCCCAATTAGGGCGCCTTTAGGGTTTCGCTGACCCGCGGTCAGTCTGTTTCGACTTTCTTTTCGACGGCCGCAACAGCCACTAATTTGTCGTTTTCGTCAATGCGCATCAGCCGGACTCCCTGGGTGTTGCGGCTGATGACCGAGATCTCCTCGATGTCGATGCGGATGACGATGCCATCACCGGTGATGAGCATTATCTCTTGACCGGGACGGACGACTTTGATGCCGACGACTTTGCCGGTTTTGTCGGTTATTTTGTTGTTGATTATGCCGACGCCGCCCCTGGTCTGGGCACGGTATTCGTCAATGGCGGTCCGTTTGCCATAGCCGGACTCGGTGACAGTCAGGAGCTCGCCGTCCTGCTTGACCGTCTCCATGCCGACAACATAGTCCCCTTTGCGCAGGGCAATGCCGCGCATGCCTCGCGTGGCTCGACCCATCGGGCGGACGTCGCCTTCCGCAAAGTTGATGGCCATGCCTTTTTCCGTGCCAAGGAGAACGTTCATTTCGCCGTTGGTAAGCTTAACGTCAATGAGGTCGTCGTCTTCGTCGAGGACGATGGCGATCAGACCGCCGCGGCGGGCGGTGTCGTATTCCATGAGCCCGGTTTTTTTGACGACGCCTTTCTTGGTGGCCATGAACAGGAAGCGGCGGTCGTCAAATTCTTTGACCGAGACGACGGCGGTAACCTTCTCTCTGTTTTCCAGGGTGAGCAGGTTGACGATCGCCGTGCCTTTTGCGGTACGGCTGGCCTCGGGAATTTCGTAGGCTTTCATCCGGTAAACCCGTCCGCGGTTGGTGAAGAAGAGGATGTTGTGATGGGTTGTGGCCACAAAGAGGTGCTCGACGAAGTCCTCTTCTTTGGTGCCCATGCCGGTGACTCCCCGGCCGCCGCGCCGTTGGCTGCGGTAGGTGTCGACAGGCAGCCGTTTGATGTAGCCGCCGTGGGTGAGGGTGATGACCACGTCTTCCTCGGCGATGAGGTCTTCGACGTCGAATTTCGAGGTGTCGACGGTGATTACGGTGCGGCGCGCGTCGCCATAGCGTTTTTTGACGTCGTGTAATTCTTCCTTTATTATATCTAGCACTTTGCGCTCGTCGGCGAGAACGCCCTCGAGGTACTCGATTGTTTCGAGAACGTCTTTGTATTCCTGCTCAATTTTTTCCCGTTCCAGACCGGTGAGGCGCTGGAGGCGCATTTCGAGGATGGCCTGGGATTGCTTCTCGCTGAGGCTGAAGTTGGTCTGCAGTGCTTCGCGGGCAATGTCGACGGTACGTGACTGGCGGATGGTGGTGATGACTGCGTCCAGGTTGTCGAGGGCAATTTTCAGGCCTTCGAGGATGTGGGCGCGGTCTTTGGCCTTGGCCAGTTCGAATTTGGTACGGCGGACGATGACGTCTTTCTGGTGCTCGATATAGTAGCGGATGACCTCGGCAAGGTTGAGGACGCGCGGTTGGCCGTCGACGAGGGCGAGCATGTTGACGCCGAAAGTCTCCTGCATCTGGGTGTGCTTGTAGAGCTGGTTGAGAATAATGTCGGCGTTGACGTCCCGCCGTAGCTCGATGACGATGCGCATGCCGGTGCGGTCGCTCTCGTCGCGGAGGTCGGTGATGCCGTCGATGACCTTGTCCCTGACGAGGGCGGCAATGTTTTCGATGAGGCGCGCTTTGTTGACCTGGTAGGGTATCTCGCTGACGAGGATGCGGTATTTGCCGTTGGCCATTTTCTCGATCCGGGCCTGGGCGCGCATTTTTATTGATCCTCGGCCGGTGTTGTAGGCGTCCCTGATGCCGGCGTGGCCGAGAATCAGTCCGGCGGTGGGGAAGTCGGGGCCTTTGATGACGGTCATCAGTTCTTTGACGGTGACTTCTGGGTTGTCGATCATCATGCAGACGCCGTCGACGACCTCGCCGAGGTTGTGGGGCGGGATGTTGGTGGCCATGCCCACGGCGATGCCGGCAGAGCCGTTTATGAGGAGGTTGGGGACCTTGGACGGCAGGACGCTGGGCTCTTTCATGGATTCGTCGTAGTTGGGTACGAAGTTTACGGTGTCTTTGTCAATATCGGCCAGCATTTCCTCGGCGATGCGCGACATGCGCACTTCGGTGTAACGCATGGCCGCAGCCGAGTCGCCGTCAACCGAGCCGAAGTTGCCGTGGCCGTCGACCAGCATGTAGCGGATGGAAAAGTCCTGGGCCATGCGGACGGTGGCGTCGTAAACGGAGGAATCGCCGTGAGGGTGGTATTTACCGAGAACTTCACCGACGATGCGCGCCGATTTTTTGTGAGGCTTGTTGGGCGCCATGCCGGCTTCGTGCATCGCGTACAGTATCCGCCGATGAACGGGCTTCAGTCCGTCTCGAACGTCGGGCAGCGCCCGCATGACTATTACGCTCATGGCGTAATTTATGTAGGAGTTTTTCATCTCCTCTTCGATTTTTATAGGCAGGACTTTCCCCAAACCAAAATCCACGTTCTCACCTCTAAAAGTAGTTGCGTATTTTACCCTGACCTATATATTTTCCCTCTGGATGGTAAAAAATCCTGCCTGGTGTATTTATTCAGAGTATAGCTTTTTCCTGCGGCCTATTTCTCCATTTCCCACCACCATAGCAGCGAAACGCAGAAAACCAGCCACGTGCCGCCGGCAAAGTAGCCGCCCAGAACGTCGCTGGGATAATGAACGCCGAGATAGATGCGGCTGAAGCCGATAACACTCACCAGCGCGGCCGCGAGACTGTATACGAGAAGCTGCGCCGATAGCCGCCGGATGTGGCGGCAGAGGAGGTAGGCGACCATGCCGTAGAAGCATAGGGAGACCATGGCGTGGCCGCTGGGGAAACTGTAGCCGGCGGCGTTGATGACTTTGAAAAGGTCGGGGCGGGCCCGCTCGAAAAGATGCTTGAGCAGCCAGTTCAGCGTCGAAGCGCCGCCCAGGCAGATGAGGAGCGTGACGGTCTCGCGCCGTTGCCGCAGCCACAGCAGCCAGCCGGCGGCAAGCGGCGCGAGGACGGCGTAAACGACCCCCGAGCCAAAGGCGGTGATGACGATCATCGCCTGGTCGGCCGCCGGTGTGGCGAAGGTGCGGACAAGCCAAATAACGGCCCTGTCGACAAGGTCGGTTTCCTGATGGTAGATGGTTTCCTCGGTAAGGTGGACGAACAGCGCAAGCAGCAACCCGCAGACGGACAGGCCGGCGAGGGCGTAGATCCCCGGCCACCGCTCCCGGTTGTCGCGCAGCACAGCCAGAATTCGGCCGAACAGGGGCTTCCGCCGCAGATAACCGGCCAGCCGCCATACAATCCAGGTCGCCGCCAGCATCGCCGCGATCGCCGCGCCACCCAGCAACCATACGAACATCCCGGCCAGCGGAGATCCAGGCGGCAGGACAAGCCTGACAGGAAATGCCGCAATAGCGCCGGGGTCGGCGCGGAGGTGGCCGCCGAGGACGAGCAGCGGGCCTTCGACCCGTCCGCCGGGACGGAGAAGGGCGCTACCGCCAATGACGGCCAGCCACCCGTCAACCCGGCCGGAGACGATAGCATCGCCGTCGACGACGAGCAGTTTGCCGACCGTCTGCGCCGGATCGACGACGATGGTGCCCTGCGAGAAACCGCCCGGTCTTTCCTGCTCGGGCTTTTTTATTTGCGATAAGGCAAGAAGCACGGCCGTCAGCAGCAGGAGTGCGATGATGCCGTTCAACCATCGGCGTGTCGCTTTCATCTCCACACCACGTCAGTCGCCGCGCACGTCAGCGAAGATTAGCGCCGGAGTGCCGACGGAAAATATTTTCGGCTCCAACCGCCGCAGTTCTTCAATAACCCATTCCGGTTCGCGGGCCGCGAGCAGTTGGAGGGCCTCCTCCGCCGAGTCGGCCTGGACAACTGCGACCGCATCGGTATAACAGGATTGGTGGACATTAGGCTCGTTCATCATGCTCCAGCTGTGGAGGCGGCGGTTATGCCGCCACAGGAAAATCTTCATTATGTATTCTCCCTTTCCGTCTAAAGCAGGCGGGCCAGACCAATTCCCAGCCATGTGGCGAAAAAGCCGACGATAACGTTGAGCGCCAGATTATAGACCGCCAGTGCAGTCTGGGCGTCCTCCAGCAGCTTGAAGGTTTCGTAACTGAACGACGAGAAGGTGGTCAGTCCGCCAATGAGGCCGACCGTCACGAAAAGTCGCCAATGGGGACTGACTATGAACCGTTCGGTGGCAATGGTCATAAATGCGCCGATGATAAAACAGCCGACGATGTTAGCGATTAGCGTACCGTATGGGAAGGCGGCGCCGAAGCGGTCCGCGGCCCACAGCGACACGAGGTAGCGGGCAACCGCCCCCAAGCTGCCGCCGATAGCGACGGCGACGATTTTCAGCATCGGATGTCCTCGCTTTTTCCGGCTCTGCTACCGTTTGGGCGGTTTGCGTCCGTATTTGATGACCTCGATATCATCGATGGTGACCATCCCTTCCTGTACCATTTCGTCCAGGAAGGGCAGCAGCTTGGCGATGTACTCCCCGCTGTCGACGATCTCCACGAGTACCGGCAGGTCGGACGAAAGGTCTACAATCCTGGCCGTATGGATGCGGCTGTTGGCGCCGTAGCCTTCTATGCCACGGAAAACCGTGGCCCCGGCCATATCAAGCTCTTTGGCTTTGCGGACGATGGCGTGGTAAAGCGGCAGGCCCTGCCATCTGTCGGTCTCGCCGACGTAAATGCGCAACCGTTTGGCCATACTAGTGATTTTCGGCATCTTATCGCCCCCTTGCTTGCCTTCCTTTATTCCTTTTGCCCCGGCAAGTTTCCTCCCGAAACAAAGGATTATCTTTCCATAGGCACGAATGGTTTATACTATCCCCTAGCCCGGAGGTACTATGGAGAGACTTACCTGCCCGCTCATCGAGTTCGGCTGCCGGCGCGAACGCTGCGCATGGTGGGACGAAAAGGCTCGGGAGTGTGCCATTCTGACCGCCGTGCGAACCTTGAAGGACATCAAGGGGTCGCTTGCGCGGATGGAGGGTGCGGCGAAACGCGACAATTAACACTTCTGAGCGGCGGAAAAAACTCTGGGCGTTGCCCAGAGTTTTTTCGTCTTCCGCGCTTACAGGCCGCCGGCCTCGGGAGGGCGGAACGCCGTCTCCGGCATCGCCAGCAGTTCATCGATCACGGCGAGCATCGTCGGCTTGTCATCCGGCAGTCGGCCGTTGACATAGGCGTAGTTCGAGTTGTGGTCGCTGTAAAATTGGCTGGTGACGGCGAGGTTGTCGATGAGCAGCGCCGTCTCCCGCAGCGCCTCATGCGGGGAAAGGAGGCCGAACCGGCCCCGCCGGTAATCGTCGTATAGGGGCGTGCCGGGGACGGGGATATAAGTGCGCAGCCTGATAAAGTCCGGGTTTATCGCGTTCAAGACGGCGGCGCTGGCGACGGCGTGATCGCGGCTCCTCTCGCGCCCGCCGATACCGATAAGCACATACTCGCTCAGGTCCATTCCGGCCGCCTTGATCTTCAGGCCCGCCTCGATGATTTCGGCCGCCGTCGCTCCCTTCTGGACGCGGGCAAGGACTGCGTCGTCGCCGCTCTCCATCCCGGAATGGATCCGGCTCAGGCCGGCTTCCCTGAGCAGCCGCAGGTCTTCGGCCGGCTTCAGGTTGATGAAACGGGCCGAACCGTAGCTGGTCACCCTTTTAAGCCGCGGGAAGAGTTCGCGGGCGCAGGCGAGGACTTCGAGCAGTTGCTCAGTTTTCATTAGTATAGTGTTGCCGTCCGGGAGGAAGATAGTCTCGACCTTGTCGCCGTAGTACTCCCTGGCGGTGCGCAGGTCTTCCTTGATCTCCCCTACCGGCCGGATGCGGAAAGCCGTCCCCTTGTACATCGGGCAGAAAGTGCATTTGTTGTGGGGACAGCCGATCGTGCACTGGATCAAAAGACTTCCCGCCTCGCTCGGCGGCCGGTATACCATTCCTTCGTAACGCATATCGGTCGCTGCCTCCTCAAAACCCTAATCTTCCTTCATAGTATGTTCCCGGTTCCCGTTTTTCGCCGGGAAAAACTCGTGTGGTGATTTTCCCCGAATCGGGCCGAAAACCCTCTTTCGCGCGGCAGAGTGACGGCAGGATATTGTGAGCCCGCCCAGAACTTGGTTATATATGCCTCCAAGGAGGGTTGCCGATGAAGCGGCTGCGTTTTGTCGCCTCTGTCGCCCTGCTGCTGGCGCTGGCTACAGGCCCTGTTTGCGCCGCGGGGTTGACCGCCCACTCGCTGACCGTTGACGGCCGTGCGCGTAGCTACAATGTTTATGTTCCATCCGGCTACGGTGGCCAACGGCCGCTGCCGGTCGTCGTCATGCTGCACGGCGCCGGCGCGACCGGGACAGGCGTGATCGCGGAGACCGCCTGGAGCGAAAAGGCCGAACAGCAAGGCTTTCTCGCCGTCTTCCCCGACGCCGTGCGCGCCGATCCTTCCACCCCGCCCGGCTTCCTTACCAACCCCCAGCTGTGGAACGACGGCTCGGGCCGCGGCCAGAGTTTCCTGGACGGCGTCGACGACGTAAAATTCCTCGACCTGCTGCTGACCGATCTGTCCAAGAAGTACGCCGTCGATAATAAGGCGGTCTTCCTGACCGGTTTTTCCAACGGAGCATCGCTCGTTTTTCGGGCCGCGGCCCTCCTGCCTGACAAGTTCGCCGCCATCGCTCCCGTAGCGGGTCCGTACTGGCCGCCGCCGTCCGTCCTGAACCGCCGTCCGCACACGTCGACGCTGTTCATCGTTGGCACGGCCGACCCGTTCAATCCCTTGGGCGGCGGCCGAATAAACCATCCCTGGGGCTCCTTCACCCAACCGCCCCTGCTGGACGGGCTGCGAATATGGGCGGGGCTCAACGGCTGCGATGGCGGCCTGGAGCCGGCTGCCGGCCGTCAGGGCGTGCGTTCGCTGGTCTGCGCCTCCTTCCCGATGCGCGTTTATCTTGTCGAGGGCCTCGGCCACATGTGGCCGGGCGGCACGCCACAGTTCCCGGCATCCTATATCGGCACAGATCCGGGCACGCTGCCCGCCACCGACATCGTCTGGGAGTTCTTCGCGGCAATAATGGCCAATAAGCGTTAGGAGGCAGCCATGCTGGTCAAAGGCTTTTTCGCCGCCTACCTCATCCTGTGGTTCTATCTTGCTTTCGAGCCGCTCGACCGGTTCGACTGGGTACTCGACAACCTGCTCGTCTTCCTCCTTGGGCCTCCTTTCCTCTACTCGGCCCGCCGCTTCCGTTTCTCCGACCGGTCGTACATCTTCATTATCGTCTACCTGATGCTCTGCGCGGTCGGCGCCCACTGGTCCTACAGCTTCGTGCCCGCCGGCGATTGGCTCAAGGAGGGTTTGGGCCTCGGCCGCAACCACTACGACCGCATCGTCCACTTTTCATTCGGCCTACTGCTCGCCTACCCGCTCAAGGAGTGGCTGGAGCGGGTGGCCAAGGTGTCGCCTCCCTGGCCGTATTTTTTCTCCCCCCTTCTGCTTGTCGCCGTCAGCGCTATTTTCGAATGCATCGAGGCCATCGTGGTGGAGATGGTCAATCCCGAGCTTGGCGTGATTTTCCTCGGCGCCCAGGGCGATATCTGGGACGCCCAGAAAGACATAATCGTCGCCCTTTACGGCGGCGCCCTGGCGATGCTTGCGGCCCGGTTGGGGTCCGCCCCCAGGCGTACACCGCCGCACGATCCGAATTTCTGAGGAGGCATCGTTTTGAACTACGACTTTGACGCAATCATCGAACGCCGCGGCACCGGCTGCGAAAAATGGGACGACCTTGTCGAGATTTTCGGCACAGACGACGTGCTGCCTTTCTGGGTGGCCGACATGGACTTCGCCGCCCCCCCCGGGGTATTGGCCGCCGTGCGGGCAAAGGCCGCGCACCCTGTTTACGGCTACCACACCAAGGAGGAGACCTTCTTCCAGGCGGCGATGGACTGGGAGCGCCGCCGACATGGCTGGACGATCGGGCGGGACTGGATCGTGAATACGCCGGGGGTGGTCTCTTCGCTCGGCGCCGCGGTACTGGCCCTCACCGACCCCGGCGATAAAATCGTTATCCAGCCGCCGGTATACCCGCCTTTCTTTTCCTGCGTGACCCGCAACGGCCGCCAGGTAGTGGAGAACCCCCTACGGGAACGGGACGGCTGCTGGGAGATGGACCTTGCGGACCTTGAAAGCAAACTCGGTCCCGACGTGAAGGTGTTAGTACTCTGCAGTCCCCATAATCCGGTAGGCCGGGTATGGACGCGGGACGAGCTGCTGGCCCTCGGAGAGGTGTGCCTCCGTCACGACATTACGATCGTCGCCGACGAAATTCACTGCGACCTGGTATTTTCCAGTCACCGCCACACCCCTTTCGCCTCCCTGGGACCGGAGCTCGCCGCCCGCACCGTGACGTTCTTCTCCCCCAGCAAGACTTTCAACATCGCCGGCACATATACTTCGCTGGCTGTCGTATCCGATCCGGAACGGCGCGCAAAATACTGGGCCCTGCTTGCCGGCCTCGGCATCAGCTCCGGCAACCTTTTCGGCCTGGCGGCGGGCGAGGCGGCCTTCAAGACCGGCGAGGACTGGCTCGACAGCCTGCTACTGTATCTTGAGACCAACGCGGACTTACTCGCGGAGTTCGTGGGCCGCGAGATGCCCGGCGTAAAAGTAACGAAACCGGAAGGCACCTACTTAGCCTGGCTCGACTTCCGGGGCCGCTTCGCCGACCACGGCGAGCTGAATAAGTTTCTAGTCGCGGAGGCCAAGGTGGGCCTGAACAACGGATTAACTTTCGGCCGGCAAGGCGAAGGCTTTGCACGATTCAACTTCGCCTGCCCGCGCAAGCTGATGGCGGAAGGTTTGGAGCGCATCGCCGCCGCGCTTAAGAAGCGGGGGTAAAGGAAAATCGCAAAGACCGTACAGCTGGAGCTGTACGGTCTTTTTCTATCTGTCCAGATATTTTTTAAATCCCTTATACTTATCCGGCGTAAACCCTACGCTGGCGTAAAAGCGGTGGGCGTCCTCGCGCCAGTCGATCGAAACGAGGAAAACGTAGTAGCAACCCCGTCGCCGGGCCTCGGCCTCCAGCTCGTCCCACAGCACCCGGGCCACGCCCAGCCGCCTCGCCGCCTGGGCGACGATGACGTTTTCCACCACCAGGAAAGGCTGGCAGCAGCCGACGATATCGAGGCAGACGATGCCCATCATGAAGCCAACGAGCACGCCGGCCCGCTTGGCGCCGAGCAGGATATAGTCCCCGCCGTCGGCCATGCGGCGGAAGTTGGCCGCCATGCGTGCTTCGTCGGTAGGGTCGTCGGTCAGTTCGGTAAACAGCGCGGTCAGCGCAGGCAGGTCGCTTTCGGCGAGCGGAGCAACGGAGATCAAGGCTGCGCCTCCCCCAGCCCAAGCTGACGGCGGAGGTCGGCGGCGAACTGCCCCGCCATCACGCCTGCGACCGGCCCGGTCATGAATACGTGCCCGTCCGGCCGGATGTCGATGTCGATGACCCCCCCCGGCATGTGGACCTTGACCGCCGGCCCGGTGAGTCCCAGCCGGTGGGCGACGCTGGCCGCGGCGCAGCTGCTGCTCCCCGAGGCGAGGGTGTACCCGGCCCCCCGCTCCCATATCTCGATTTGGATATTGGCCTGGTCGACGACCTTGAGGAACTGGACGTTGGTCCGCCTGGGGAACAACGGATGGTTTTCGACCAAGGATCCAAGTTGCTCGGCCGTTTCCCGGGAAATATCGTCTATAAGGATGACGCAGTGGGGGTTGCCCATCGATACGCAATTGACGGCGTATTCGCCGGCGCCGATGGCGAGCTTCTCGCCGAGAATCTCGCGCGGCGGGCCGCCTGCCGGCAGGTCGGCGCTGTTGAAGCTGGCGGCGCCCATATCGACCTTGATGAGGCTGCCCGCTTCATCGAGAACCGCAACAGCGACCGCGCCGCCGGCGGTAACGAGCGTAAACTCCTTGCTTTTTACATAGCCTGCTTCCACGAGGTAGCGGGAGAATATGCGGATGCCGTTGCCGCTCTTTTCCGCCTCGCTGCCGTCGGGGTTGAGAATCCTGAGACGCATCCTGCCGTCTCCCAGCAGCGGCCCGTAAAGGATGCCGTCCGAGCCGACGCCGAAATTGCGGTGGCAGATGAGGCGGATATTCTCTTCCGTCAGCGCTAGGCTGCTTTTGTTGGGGTCAACGACGATGTAATCGTTGCCGAGGGCGTGGTATTTGTAGAAATCGTCCGTCATATCCATCCCTCCGAATTATCTTGCTTATTTTCTCAACGCTTGCTCTAAATCTTCTATTATATCGTCAGGATGCTCTATCCCCGCCGAGAGCCTTATCAAACTAGGCGTAACTCCCATGCGCAGCTTTCGTTCGTGCGGCACCGAACCATGGGACATGACATCGGGCAGATTGACGAGCGTCTCAACGCCGCCCAGGCTGTCGCCGAGCACGCATATTTTTGTCCGCGACAAAAAGCCTCGGGCGAAATCGCCGTCGCCGAGGTCGAAGGCGACGACATTGCCGGTGCCCCGTGCCTGGCGGAAGTGGAGGTCGTGGCCGGGATGGTCGGCGAAGCCCAGATAGTAGACTTTTTCCACCTCCGGGCGAACGCGCAGCCATTCGGCGACAACACGGGCATTTTGCGCCTGGCGGTCCATGCGGACGCCGAGCGTCTTGAGGCCGCGCAGCAGCAGCCAGGAGTCCTGCGGACCGAGTACGCCGCCGGTAGCATTTTGAACGAAGTGCAGCTCCTCGGCCAGTTTTTCGTCCTTGACCACCACCACGCCGGCTAGTACGTCGCTGTGGCCGCCGATGAACTTGGTGGCGCTGTGGACGACGATATCCACCCCCAGGGCCATCGGCTGCTGAAGGTACGGGGACATGAAAGTGTTGTCGGCGATGGCGAGCAGGCCCCGGTCGTGGGCGAGGGCGGCAACGGCGGCAATGTCGGTAACCATGAGGGTCGGGTTGGAGGGTGTCTCGATGATCAGCGCTTTGGTCGCCGGGGTGATAGCGGCGGCGATGTCCGTCAGGTCGCCGAATTCCACGTAGCTGGCCGACAGCCCGAACCGTCCCAGCACCCGGTCGAGGACGCGGGAGGTGCCGCCGTAGAGGTTCTGGCTGGCGACGATATGGTCGCCGGCCTTGAAAAGGTGCAGCACAGCCGTCATCGCCGCCATGCCCGAGGCGAAGGCGAACCCGCGGCAGCCCCCCTCAAGCAGGGCCATCTGCTCCTCGAGCGCGTGGCGGGTGGGGTTGGCGCCCCGCGAATACTGGTAGCCGCCTTGTTGGCCGACGGTGTGCTGGCGGAAGGTGGACACCTGATAAATGGGCGTGCTCACCGACCCTGTACCCGGATCGCCCTCGGCGCCGTGGATAAGCATAGTTTCAAGTTTCACGCGAATCTCCCCCGTATTAGTTTCGCCTAGCTTTTTATGCCCAGGTACGCCTTGCGCACCAGGGGATCGGCGATCAGGTCGCTGCCCGCCCCAGTAAGCAGCACGCGCCCCGTCTCGAGAACGAAAGCGTCGTCAGCCATCTCCAGGGCCTGAAAAGCGTTCTGCTCGGCGAGCAGAATTGTGGTCCCCTGAGCCTTGATTTCGCGGACCGTCTTAAAAACGTTCTCCACGAGAAGGGGCGCAAGCCCCAGCGACGGTTCGTCGAGGAGCAGCAGCTTGGGCTGCGACATCAGCCCGCGGGCGATGGCGACCATCTGCTGCTCGCCGCCGGACAGCGTTCCTGCGTATTGCTTCAAACGGTCCCGCAGGATGGGGAACAAGGCGTACATCTTTTCCAGGTCGGCCTCGACGCCGTTTTTATCGCTGCGGAGAAACGCCCCCATGAGGAGGTTCTCCTTCACCGTGAGGTTGGCGTACAGGCGACGCCGTTCGGGAACAAGGCAGATGCCCATGCCGAGCACTTCGTACGCTTTGGCTGGCAGCGGCTTCCCCTCGTAGGTTATCTGCCCGGAGGCGGGGGCCAGCAGGCCGGCCAGCGTCATCATCAGGGTCGATTTGCCCGCGCCGTTGGCGCCGATGACGGCCACGATACGGCTGGGCTGGACGGACAGGCTGACGTCGCGGAGGGCGTGTATCTGGCCGTACTTCACGTTGAGGCTACTGACTTCTAACACGTTTGTATCCCTCCCCGAGGTAGGCTCTGAGCACATCAGGATTGGTCTGGATTTCGTCCGCCGAGCCTTCGGCCAGCTTGACGCCGAAGTCGAGGACGAAGATTCGCTCGCACAGCTCCATCACCACGTCCATGTGATGCTCGATGAGCAGAATGGTCAGGATGTGGCGGGCGTGGAGTGTCTTCACTAGCCCGGCCAGTTCCAGCGATTCCTCGGGGTTCATGCCGGCGGCAGGTTCGTCTAGGAGCAGCAGCTTGGGCCTGAGGGCCAGGGCGCGGGCGATTTCGAGCTTGCGTTGCAAGCCGTATGGCAGGCTGTCGGCCCGCACTTCCGCCTTGTCAGCCAGACCGACTTCCTCAAGGCGCTCCATCGCCAGGGCGCAGATTTCCTTCTCGCTGTTCTTCACCCGCGGCGAGCGTACCAGCGCTTCGCCGAGAGCGTAGTCAACCTCTTTGTCGACGGCGATGCGGACGTTGTCGAGCACCGTCAGGTTGCGGAACAGGCGGATGTTCTGGAAAGTGCGGGCAATGCCGTGCGCCACCACTTTATCGGGACGGATGGCGGTTATATCTTTTCCGGCAAAGGAGATGCTGCCAGCGGTGGGCGCGTATACGCCGGTTATGAGATTGAAAACGGTCGTCTTGCCGGCGCCGTTGGGGCCGATAAGTCCGGCTACCTGTCCCGGGGCGACCGACAGGCTGATGTCTTTGCAGGCGACGATGCCGCCGAAGTTCTTTGTGACCCCTTTAAGCTCGAGCATGCTCATTCTCCTGCCCCTCCTCCGGCGGCGGCCGGTTTTCTGCGGAAGCAGCGGACACAGCTCTGCCAGGAAATCTCCCGGAAGCCGAACAGACCTTGGGGTCTGAAGACCATGATGGCCACAAGTAGGAAGCCGTAGGCCACCAGCCGCCACATGCTGGCCATCCTGAGCGCCTCAGGCACGGCGACGAACAGCACCGCGGCCACCGATGGTCCGGTGATGCTCCCCATCCCTCCGGCTACGACGCTGGCCGTGAGCTGGGTGGAGAGGGCGGCGGTGAACATGCCCGGCTGGATGAAGGAGACGTAGTGTGCGAAGAGGCCGCCGGCCAGCCCGGCGCAGCCGGCGCTGAACACCAGCGACCGCATCCTGACCTGGAAGAGGTTGATGCCCATCATCTCGGCGGCGACGAAGTCCTCGCGCACAGCGATGGCCGCGCGCCCGTAGCGCGAATGGACGAAGTTGCGGGCCACCCACAGGACGAGGATGGTGAGGACTATGACGATGGGGAGGGTTGTCTCGCTGGCGATGCCGGGCAGTCCGCGGGCCCCCTGGGTAATGTCGAGATTTTCCAGCAGCACCCGCACCGCTTCGCCGAAGCCGAGGGTGGCGATGGCGAAGTAGTCGCTGCGGAGCTTGGCTCGCAGCGTCGGATAGCCGATAATAACGCCGACCAGCGACGACACGGCGATGCCGGCCGTAAGCGCCGCCCAGAAGTTAACGTCGTAGAAATAGGTCAATATGCCGGCCGTGTAGGCGCCAATGGCGAAAAAGGCGGCGTGGCCAAGGGAAAAGAGGCCGGTAAACCCGGTGAAAACGGCCAGCCCCACCGTGGCAATGACATAGATCAGGCTGAATGTTATTATGCCGCTGACATATTCGAGCATGGCAGGTTACACCTTTTCCTCGAGAAATTTGCCGAACAGGCCGGTCGGCAGCACCAGGAGCAGGATGACCAGCAGGGAGAAGCTGAAGACGTCGCGGACGACCGATGACACATAGGCGGACACGAAGGTTTCCAGCACCCCGAGGATTAGTCCGCCCACGACCGCCCCGGGCAGGCTGCCCAGACCGCCGATGACGGCGGCGATGTACGCCTTGTTTGTTATCCAGCCCATGGTGGGGTAGACCATGTACTTCATCCCCAGGAACATGCCGGAAATGCCGGCCAGCGCCCCCGCCAGCAGGAAGACCCAGCCGATGACCTTGTTAACGTTGACGCCGTTGAGCTGGCAGACCTGCATGTCGTATGACGCCGCCCGGATCGCGATGCCGGTTTTGCTGTTCTGCAGGAAGTAATGCAAGCCGTAGATGGCAACAGCCGAAAATACAATGGCGAATACGTCCAGAAGACCGATCGACACGCCGCCGAAGGAGACGTTCTGCTGGGTAAGAACTTCGGGGAAAGCATAAAAGCGCGAACCGATGGTCGCGTAAACGAGGTTTTCGAGGAAAATCGAAGTCCCCATGGCGCTGATCATGAAGTAGAGCGACGAGGCGTTGCGCTTGCGCAACGTACTGTATGCCAGACGCTCGTTGGCGAAGCAGAGCATGGCCGCCCCGACGATAGAAATGAGAACGGACAGCGCCAGGGGGACGCCCATGTGCATCAAAACATAGTAACCGATATACGCGCCGAGCATGATGATCGACCCGTACGCGAAGTTGCTGAAGTTGAGGATGCTGAAAACCAGGGAGTAGCCCACCGCCATCAGGGCGTAGATACCGCCGATGGCGAGTCCGGTCACTAGCGTTTGGATGAACATAGGCGCCCGCTCCTTAATATCGAGACTTGCCCAACGCAGGAAAAAAACAGGGACGGCGGGAGCCTTCCGGCCCGCACCGCCCCGCTTTCGCCGTTACTGGGTGACGAATTTGGCTTTGAAGATGAACTTGCCGCCTTTGACTTCCTGGATGACCGCCGGCTTGTTGAGCGGATCGTGGGTCTTGGGATCGATGGTCAGTTTGCCGCTCAGGACCGCCAGGTCCTTGGTTTTGGCAAGCTGCTCGGCGATTTTCGCCGGGTCGGTGCTATTGGTCTTCTGAATGGCGTCGATGACGGCGTACAGCCCGTCAATAGCCATTACCGGGTTGGGCATGATCGGGTCGCTCTTGTATTTTTCCTTGTATTCCTTGATGAACGTCTGAATGTCCGGGTCGTCCAAGCTGGCAAGGTTCACGAAATAGGAACCTTCCACAGCCGAACCGCCGAGGGTGACGAGGTCGGGGCTGCCCCAGCCATCGCCGCCGAGGAATTTGGCCTTGATGCCGAGGTCGGCGGCCTGTTTCATGACCAGGGCCGCTTCTTTCTGCATCGTCGGGATGAAGAGTACGTCAGGGTTGGAGCCTTTCACTTTGCCGAGGATGGCGCGGAAGTCGAGCTCGCCCGAACGGAAGGCCTCGTTGCCGACGATCTTGCCGCCCTGTTTCTGGAACTCTTCGATGAAGTATTTGCCCAGCCATGCCGAGTAATCGGAGCCGACGTCATAGATGACCGCCGCAGTCTTGGCTTTTAGGTCCTTGACCGCGAATTGCGCGGCCACCGTGCCCTGGAAGGGGTCGATAAAGCAAGTGCGGAAAGCGTAAGCCCGTACCTTGCCAGTCTTATCATCCATCGTCACCTTGGGGTTTGTGGCGGTAGTGGCGATGAACGGCACCTTTGCCGGCTCGGTAACCGAGGTCATGGCGATGGCGACGCCGCTCTGCCCCGGGCCGATGATGGCGACGACTTTATCGCCGACGAGACGTTTGGTGACGTTGACCGCCTCGGTGGCGTCGGCGCGGGTGTCATAAGCGATCAGCTGCAGCTTCTTGCCCAGCACCCCGCCTTTGGCGTTGATCTTGGCAATTTCCATCTCAATGGCATTCTTTTCAGACTGCCCCCACATCGAGCTGTCGCCGGTCAGCGCTACCGCCTGGCCGATCTTGATTACGTCCGCGCCGCCGGATGACCCGCCGCACCCGGCGACCACCGCGGCAAAGAGCACTGCCAAACCTAAAGCCAACCATTTCGTCCGCATGATATCCCTCCTGCTTCTTTTCCGGTTAACCAGAACCCTTAAACCCCCTTCCTTGCCCCCCTCCAGTCAAACTATATTCCCTCCGCTGGTTAAACATCCGAAAAAATCCGTACATAATATAATTTTTCCTATAATCTCCAAATCCTCTTTACCGGCAGAATTTTCCGTCAATTACTTTCACTCTTTTCCGCCGGTCAGTGGATAGCTTTCTTCTTAATTCGTCCGCCGATAACTTCGTGGACATCCTGCACCGTCACAAACGCGTTTTCGTCTTTTTCGTAGATGATCGACTTCAGCTTGGCAATCTCCAGCCTGGTGACCACCGAGTAAAGGACTTTCTTGGGTTCGCCGGTGAAGCCGCCGGCGCCGTGTAGCACCGTCACGCCCCTGCCTAAGCGGGCAAGGAGGGTTTCGGCGATTTCGTCGGGGTTATCGGAGACGATTATCACGCCTTTGGTCTCGTCGAGGCCCTCAATTGTTATGTCGATAACCTTGTAGGCGACGAAATAGGCGACCAGCGAGTACATCGCCTTGTCCCAGGAAAAAACGAACCCGGCGCTGGCGAGAATGAACAGGTTCATAAACATAACCACTTCCCCGACCGAAAACCCGGTCCTTTTGTCGAGGATGATGGCGATAATCTCGGTGCCGTCGAGCGAACCGCCGTAGCGGATTATCAGGCCCACCCCGACACCGACGATAATGCCGCCGAATACGGCGGCGAGAAAAAGATCGTTCGTCAGTTCGGGAATGGGGTGAAAATAAGCCACCCAGCCGGCGAGAGACACCACTGCGAAGACCGTGGACAGTGCGAATGTTTTGCCGATCTGGTTGTAGCCGATATACAAAAACGGCAGGTTGAGGACTACGATCAGTACGGCAAGCGGAATTTTGGTCAGGTGGCTGAGCAGGATCGAGATGCCGATGACGCCGCCGTCGATAATCTGGTTGGGCACGAGGAAAATTTCCAGCCCAACCGCCGCCAAAATTGAGCCGATAAAAATCATGACATATTTTTCGATCATGCGGAACATTATCTGACGTTTGGTCCGCGGCATATATCCACCCCTTTCTTGTCGGCAGCGGCGGAAGGGGTCTTAATAGACCCCGTCCGCCGCTGCGCGACAAGTTAGATGATCTTCTCCCCCTGGTACACTTCGCCGCCGGCATCGGGCATAATGCCATAACGCACGGTCCACAGCGTCTTGTACTTCACCGCCTGTGCATGGATGCGCGGCCACTCGTCGGGGATTGATTTTATCACCTTCGCCGGCAGCCCGACCACCAGCGAGTGTGGCGGGATTATCTGGTTCTCCCTGACCACCGCTCCGGCGGCGACGATGCTGCCTTTGCCGATGACCGCTCCGTTGAGGATTACCGCCCCCATGCCGATCAGGCAATGCTCCTCGACGGTAGCGGCGTGAATGACGCAGTTGTGGCCGATGGTTACGAAGTCGCCGATGATGGCCGGATAGTGGTCGGCGACATGAACGACGCTGTTATCCTGCACGTTGCTGTAGCGGCCGATCTCGATGCGGTTGACATCGCCGCGCACCACCGTGTTGAACCACACGCTGCCGAACTCATGGAGCGTCACTTTGCCGATCACTTTCGCCCCGTCGGCGATAAAGGCCTTGCTGTCAACGCTTGGTTTGTTGCCCTCAAATTCCGTCATAGCATGCCTCCCTGCCGCCTAACCCAGCAGATCCTGTTTGACCTTGTCCAGCCCGAGACGGTCGATCATCCGGCCGAGACGTTCGTATTTATTGGCGTTGGCCTGATAGTAGGCTATAATCTTGTCCACGAGCGGCAGAACGTCCTCCTGGGGAACGCCCTGGGCCAGGACGTCTGCCAGGCGCGGTCTGGCGCTGGCGCTGCCGCCGATCATAACAGTATATCCCTTGGGCGCGCCCATGATGCCTAAATCCTTTATCCCCGGCTCGCTGCAGGAGTTGGGGCAGCCGGAAACCCCCATCTTGAACTTTGACGGCAGCTCCATGCCGTGGTAGCGCCTGTCGAGCTCCAGCCCCAAGGTCACGGCATCCTGCTGGGCCATCCGGCAAAAATGCATCGCCGGACAGATCTTGACGCTGCGAACGCACAGGCCTACTGCCGCGCCTTTAGGTGTGCCGAGATCGGCCCACGCCTGGTCGATCTTGTCGTCGGCTATGCCGACGATAGCCACGCGCTGCGCGCTGGTGAGCTTGACCGCCTTGGCGCCGTATTTCTCGGCAACATCGGCAATCTTGCGCAGCAAATTGAAGTCAAGGATGATCCCCCCGGGGATATGGGGGGCTATAGCGTACGTTTCCTTGTCTCGCTGCAGGATAGCACCCTTTTCCAAAAGATCGCTTTTATTCTCCATTATTATTCCTCCTGTACGTCTGGCGAATTAGCCTGCCAGATGAGTTTTTATTTAAAAGTATTTCTGTATAAAAGACAAAAAGCCCTCTTTGCAGAGGCCTTCGGTCGCGTTAATAAATAGATGGTTGACCGTTATTAACCAGTCGCCCTTTTTAGCGTTTCAGTCTCGATCCGGAACTTGTTCTTGATGCGCGAAAGAGCGTTGTCGACCGCCTTGGGCGACCGCGACAACGTTTCCGCTGTTTCCTGAAGGGAATAACCGGCGAGGCGGCACCTCAGCACCTCCATCTCGAGGGGGGAAAGCGTTTTTTTCAGCCTGCGCAAAAAGGTGGCCGCCTCTTCTTCGGCGATTATCGTCGTCAAGGGATCGGACGCTGCGCCGGCGATAATTTCGCCGACTTCCTTGATATGGGTGTACTTGTCCTCCTGCACGCGGTTTTCAAGCCTTTCCGCGCCGGTAAGAATGAGCGCCTTGCCACGCCGCGCCGTCTTGAGCGCAGTAATCAGATGACGATCAATAACCAGCGCGGCAAACCTTCTGAATGACGTCTTGCCTTCCGGCTTATAGGCGAGGGCTGCTTTATAAAGCCCCATCATTCCTTCTTGGATAACATCCTCGCGATCGCTTCCAGGAAAGTAATACTTCTTGGCGATAACACGGATTAGGCCTTTATATTCGGCAACAAGATCAGCAAATTGCGTGTCGGATACCGAAGTAATGACAAGCACCTCCCTAAATGGCCACAAGTCGCCGTACAATTGATAAGATTACGTTATCTCAGCCCCAGCGCCGCCAGTTCCTCCTGGTTGATCACTCTTTCGATGGCGACCCGCTGGCGTCGCTTGCCACCTTTCCGCAATCGGCAAATGCCATTAAGTTCCTCTTCCACTTTCGCGACCAGACTCTCAACAAGAGCCTCTTCAGCACCGGGTAAAACTGCTCTGATGCCCGAACGAATTTTATCCTGGTTCGCCATAGTCTCCTCCTAAGATAATCGCTTCTCTACCCTAGCGCTTCAAGCGAAAAGCACTTTGCTCCCCTTATGACCGGACACCTCACTAATTTGTCATGCTTTGTCGAAATATATCTTCTTATATTATAAGTTTTAATCAGCTTTTTTTTATGATGCAAAAGTCCTGTCTTCGTTGCTATATATGGTACTAAAGTCCTATTTTTAGGGACTGACAAACACAAGAGATAGGGGCGTTCGTCCTATGCGATCAAAAATATCCCAACAAAACAGCCAGGGATCACTGTTTCGCAGTAACCCCTGGCACTCGTCCCTATTTCGACGGTTTTTCAGTACATCCGTTCACTATCCGCACTTCTCACGAGTTGCGAACTATAGGTAGAACGACAGTAAAGGTCGTTCCCTTGCCTTCCTCGCTTTCGACTCTGATCTCGCCGCCGTGGTTGCGAATTATGTCGTAGCTGGCGCTAAGACCCAGTCCGCTCCCTTTGCCGACCTCCTTGGTGGTAAAGAACGGCTCGAAAATTCTGTTGATGTTCGCCACCGAAATGCCCCTGCCGCTGTCGGCAAAGGAAATAAAAATCTTGTCGTCGGTCGTCCAGGTTTTAATATGTATCTCCCCGAAGGACTCGATAGCCTGCGACGCGTTGATCAGCAGGTTCATAAACACCTGGTTTAGCTGCCCGGGATTGCAACTGGTCAGGGGAAGTTCCCCTAGGTGCTTTGTGACAACGGCTACGTTTTTGAGCTCGCTGCCGATAACATTGACCGTGGCTTCGATACCGTCGTTGATATTCGCCATTTTTCTCATTTGGTCCGACCGGGCAAACCCTTGCAAATCCTGAACAATGTTTTTCACCCTGGCGGCCCCGTCGAGGGTTTCGTCGATAAGATCCTTTGTATCGCCAAGGACATGATCGATTTTCATCGACCGCCTCACATTTCCTACCGAGGCTACCACCTCCGCCGCCACAGCCTTCTCCCCGCCGTCGCTTACAAGGTCGTTTAGAGCGACTGTCTGGAGAGCTATAAATTGTTCGAGCTTGTCGGTGTATTGGCGCAGAATCTCAAGATTGCTGATAATGAACGCCATCGGGTTGTTGATTTCATGGGCGACGCCGGCGGCCAACTGGCCTATACCGGCCATTTTTTCCTGCTGGATGAGCTGGGCCTGTACCAGCTGGAGCTGCCTGAGCGCCTCTTCCAGTGTGGCCTTTGAGACGGTGGTTTTCTGCAAATCGGCGGCCATCTCGTTAAATGAGACCGCCAGCCTGCCAATCTCGTCCCGCGAGTTGATGTCGACCGGCTGGAAATAATCTGTGCCTTGAGCGACAATGTGCTCGGTGGCGCGCTGCAGCTTCACCAGCGGCTTTGTCACCCACAGAGATAAGAAAAAAGCAATCAGCACAAGAGCGACTCCGAACTGCAGGAAAGACACCGCGGCATTCTGGCCGGTCAGGGCGGCGACCTTACCGGTGATGCTTGCCTCCGGATAGCCAAGAACGACAGCGCCGACATGACGTCCGGACGGTTCTACGACCGGAACGACAAAGCCGAACATTTTCCTGCCGTCGGCCGTATACCTTACCACGCTTTCCTGGGAATGCTGAACGGCGCTATGAAGCGCCGGATCATCCATCCGGCGGTGTCTGGCAATATTGTTGCTGTGGAAAAGCACCGTGCCGTTGGTATCTACAACTGCCGCATAGGTGATATCCGGATATTTCTTTACAACTTCGTCGCACAGTTCGTCGAAGCCGACCAGATCGCCGAACGGCAAACCATAGCCCAGCAGCCGTTCCACCTGCACTTTGACCCCCTGGCCGACAGCGAACAATTCGCCTTCGACAGCATCAGTATACTCGGCGCGGAAAATTCGTCCCGTGAAAAATACGTTGATGACAAGCGCCAGCAGAAAACCAGCCAGCAGGATGATCATGATCTTCGTTTGCAGCGTCCTGATCATATCACTGCCACCCATACGCGCTGAATACTTTGGAACTCAGCAGCGTCTTGCTGTCGATTCTCAGGCCGAGGTCCTTCGCTCTCGCCAGGCTAATCGCCGCCTGGCCCCTGGTGGTGGGCTGCACGGGAAAGTTCGCGGGCTTCTTGCCGTCCGCCAGTATCTCCCGGGCGATCCGGCCCGCCGCCAGCCCCTGCTCATAGCCCGATACCGAAACCACGCACAGCGTGCCGAAGTTTGCCCTGTCTATCCAAAAGCTGAAATCCGGCAGGCGGCTGTTCTCGGCCGTCCACTTCAGCACGTCGCGGTAATGGACATTACTGCCGCGCTCATCCTTGAAATTGAAAATTCCTACAAGGCAGACACCGTCCACCTGTTCCTCGTACTCTTTTATTTTCGCCTGATACTCGGCGAACGTGCCGATCGTGTCCCAGGCAACAAAATCAATTCCCGGTATTTCGCCGACTCTGGCTTTCATCCTCTTCGCCACCGCTTCCCAAATGGGCGCGTCGTCGAACACCACAGCCACCCTCGTCGCTCCCGGCACGACTCTGTGAAATAGGGCGGCGCTTTCCACAAAATGTTCGATTTCGAGGACGCCGGTAACGTTCTGCCCGTGGGAGAAGCCATACTCCTGCGGCGTCTTGTTGACCCCGCTGAAGACAAAAGGAATGGCGCCGCCGGTGTGGGGCCCGGTCACATACTGCTGAGCTTCGTCATCGCTGGTGTATACAAGGTCCGGTCGCCAGTCGGCGATCAGCGCAGCCGCTTCTCGGCCGCTATTCTCCAGCCTTTCAACGGAACTCCTGGTCTTGGCGTCCATCTGATAGACCACGTATTCGACGTCGAGCCCCTTAAGTGCGTCCTTGAAGCCTTCAAACTGCATGTCCGTCCACTCCCACGGCGAGTGATAACTCATGACGTGGAGAACCTTGAACTTCTTCTGCGTCACCGCGGGCGGGGAAGCCGACCGAGCCTGCCCCCCGCCCTGCGGCGCCGCGCAGCCGGACAGGACAATCGTCCCGGCGAGTACGACAATTATCGCTGTGACCAAAATCCCATATTTACGCAAATTAGCCGCCTCCCAAACATACTCCGACGGAGCCGCAAAAAAAAACAAGCCAGAGCAAACCCTGACCATCGGTGTCGGCGAAACGGCAACCTGGCAATCGTAGCCGCCGGGCGGCGACTTTAGACCCATGGCTTTGCGTCCCTATCTTTCGGTAGGTTTGCCGCAATGTTTTGTTGTGGTTATATTTTACATTGTCTTTAGATTATAGTCAAATTTTATCGGGACTTAAGTCCCGATTTCCTCTTACTATCGTCCTATTTTGCCCAATACAGGCGGTGAAACGAGGCGAGAGTCCCGACGTTAAATCTTGCCGAGCCTGTACCCCACGCCCCGGACCGTCTCGATCGCCTGCGCCACTGCCGGCTCGCCGGCCAGTTTGAGCCGCAGGTGACGAATATGCACGTCCACCGTCCTGGAATCCCCGGCGTATTCGTACCCCCACACAGTCTCCAGCAACTGATCGCGGGAAAAAGCCCGTCCGATGTTGGCAAGGAAAAGCTTCAGCAGTTCGTACTCTTTCGGGGTGAGCTCAAGTCGCTCTTCGCCGAGGAAAGCCTCGTGGCGGAGCAGATTCAGCCTGACCCTTCCTGCCGCAAGCTCGTCAGCCTGCTGCGGCTCCTTCTGCGAACGGCGGAGCACGGCTTTGACCCTCGCGATAAGCTCGCGCGGGCTGAAGGGTTTGGTCATATAATCGTCGGCTCCCATCTCCAGCCCGAGGATGGTGTCGATTTCTTCGGCCTTCGCTGTCAGCATGATTATCGGGATCGCCGCTGTAGCCGGCTGGGCCTTGAGCTGGCGGCAAACCTCAAGGCCGTCCTTTTCCGGCAGCATGATATCCAGAATTATGAGGTCCGGGCGCTCCCTACGGACGCTCTCAAGGCAGGCCCGTCCATCCGTTGCCTCGCTGCAAGTGAAGCCCTCCTTCTCCAGGTTATACCGCACAAGCTGGCGGATATTAGCCTCATCGTCGACAACGAGTATTGTCCCCGTCATGCTCAATCCCTCCGGTTGCGAACACGCTTATTACTACTTCTTTAACTTCAAGAAGCGGTATTTCTTATCCTTCCCCCATACGGCCCATCTCCGGCGTCTCTTTCGGAAAAAGCCCGGCTTGGCATGTTGGGTAACTAAGCTAACAGCCGCCAAAGAAAGAGGATGCGAATAGTCGCATCCCTGAATAAACAATAAACCTGCAAGCAAGATTGCTAGATATCGAGATTCTGCACCATCTTGGCATACTCCTCGATGAACTGGCGGCGCGGCTCGACTTTGTCGCCCATGAGCTTGGAGAAGATGTCATCCGCCTCGACGGCGTCCTCGAGAGTTACCTGGAGGATAGTGCGGACTTCAGGGTTCATCGTCGTCGTCCATAGCTGCTCGGGGTTCATCTCGCCGAGGCCTTTGTAGCGCTGGACCGTTGTGCCGTCTCGGCCGCTGAGCGACATGCGGCGCTCGAGCTCCTCGTCGCTGTAAAGATACCATTGTTCCTTGCCTTTTTTCACAAGGTAGAGCGGCGGCTGGGCGATGTAGACTTTGCCGGCGAGGATAAGCGGCTGCATGTAGCGGTAGAAAAAAGTCAGCAGCAGCGTACGGATGTGAGCGCCGTCGACGTCGGCGTCAGTCATGATAATAATTTTGCCGTAGCGGGCCTTTTCGATATCGAAATCATCGGAGATGCCGCAGCCGAAGGCGGTGATCATCGTCCGAATCTCCTCGTTGTTGAGAATTTTGTCCAAACGCGCCTTTTCGACATTGAGGATTTTGCCGCGCAGCGGGAGGATGGCCTGGAAGCGACGGTCGCGGCCCTGTTTGGCCGAGCCGCCGGCCGAGTCGCCCTCGACCAGGTAAATTTCGGCTTGCTCGGGGTCTTTCACCGAGCAATCGGCCAATTTGCCGGGGAGCGCGCTGACTTCGAGAGCGTTTTTGCGTCGGGTGAGCTCGCGGGCCTTGCGGGCCGCCTCGCGGGCCCGCGAAGCCATCAACGATTTTTCGATAACCTTGCGGGTTATCGCCGGATTTTCCTCGAAAAACTCGTTAAGCCCCTCGAACATTATCGTATCGACGATGCCGCGGATCTCGCTATTGCCGAGCTTGGTCTTGGTCTGCCCCTCAAACTGCGGCTCGCGCACCTTGAGGCTGAGAATCGCCGTCAGGCCCTCGCGCACGTCTTCGCCGCTGAGATTTTCGTCATTTTCCTTTAGGAGGTTATATTTGCGGCAATAATCGTTAATGGCGCGGGTGAGCGCCGTCTTGAAGCCGCTGAGATGGGTGCCGCCTTCCTGGGTGTTGATGTTGTTGACATAGGAGAATATCGTTTCGACGTAGCCGTCATTATACTGCAGGGCAATCTCGACAACGGTATCCTCGCGGTTGCCGGAAATATAGACCGGATCTTCGTGAAGAGCATCCTTGCTTTTGTTAAGGTGTTTGACGAACGAGACGATCCCGCCCTCGTAGTGGAATTCCTTGCGGGCGCCCGTCCTGTCGTCGCTGAGGGCTATGAAGATATTGCGATTAAGGAAAGCCAGCTCGCGCAGGCGGTGCTCCAGTGTTTCGAACTGGAAGACCGTTTCCTCGAATATCTCCGCGTCCGGCTTAAAGTGTACCTTTGTCCCGGTCTCGGTTGTCGTGCCTATTTCCTTAAGCGGACTAACCGTCAAGCCGCGGGCGAATTTTATCTCATATACCTTGCCATCGCGTCTGACCTGAACTTCGAGCACGTCGCTGAGAGCATTGACAACCGAAACGCCGACGCCGTGCAGGCCGCCGGAAACTTTATAGCCCTCGCCGCCGAATTTGCCGCCGGCGTGCAGCTTTGTCAGCACAAGTTCCACCGCCGGCAATCCCGATTCGTGCATACCCACGGGAATGCCGCGGCCGTTGTCGACGACAGTGATGCTATTGTCGGTGTGAACCGTTACCTCGACCCGATCGCAATAGCCGGCCAGCGCTTCGTCGATACTGTTGTCGACCACCTCGTATACAAGGTGATGCAGGCCCCTGCCCGATGTGCTGCCTATATACATGCCCGGACGGCGGCGTACCGCCTCCAGACCTTCCAACACCTGGATCTGTTCAGCGCCATAATTGCCGTTTACAGTCGTGTCATTTGCCGCCATTGAGAACCTCCTGCTCCCTATTAACAAACATGTTTGCCTTTTAGTATTCGTCGTCTTCAGCCAGGAAATTGGCCCGTTTTTTGAGGGTCGCCGCAGAAATTGCCGACAGGAACACCAGTTTGTCGGTCACGACGAAACTCTTTGCGTTGCCGTCGGAAATATCGTCAATCATGTTTTCTTCTCTCATCACCCGTAAAAAATCGTCGTTTATCCCTGACCTTACAGTCTTGATATCGGTGATAGCTATTACATCGCGGAGAGGTATCACCGTATCAGCGCCGAGATGCAAAAACATTGCCTTTCCTCCTGACTTTATCAAGCGTGTTGGCGAGCATTTCTTCGGTTATGTCCCGGGGACCGACCTTGTATAAAAGCATTGTCAACAGCGGCAGCGCGACCGGGTCGTTTTCGTCGCGGGCCGCCGCTGTGAGCAGTGTATCGGCCAATTCGTCCCTAACGGCGGCAAAGTCGCTGCGGCGGCATTTAATATAGCGCGTACAATCCTCGTAACCCAGCCACGGCGCGTCCCGCAGAAGCTTCCGGACAGCATCGCGTCCCGCGGCCCTCACTGCAGCCGCGCATGTCACGCACAGCTCGTCGCCGGTCGGCCTGAGTACCCCACACTGTCTGCACGGCTGCCATTCCTGTCTGCGGCGGATCTTACGAAAAGAAAGCTCTTTGCCGAGCAGGCGCTTCATCTTAGCGCGGAGTAGATCGTCGGCCAGCGGGGCTGTCATCTCATCGATCGCTTTCTTCTCGCCGCTTTCCAGTCTTATATCCCGCCAGTTTATGGCCGGAGGTCCGTCTTCACCATTTTCTTCATTCTGGTCATTTCGCAAATATCCTGCCTGAAACTTTAAATCGCTGACTGCTTTTTCCCCCGCGTAGGCGTTGATTTTAGCGATTATTTCTTCCTTCAGGGTCGAAAGATGATGAGCCCAGACAGCGTTTTTGGCCGCCAGCGTCAGAACTCGGCGGCTTATTCTTCCCGGCCTGGTGTTGTCCGCGATTTCCTCGCCGACAATCTGCCGCCAGTTGAAAATTATCATCTCATCCTTATATCTCTTTTCTAGACCGATACTTTTCATCATCCGAGGCACGATTTCGCGCAGAGAATTCATCCCGCTCACTCCATAATCATCCCGTCTTGAACCCGGAAATAGCGCCCGGCGCGCACCGCCGGGAAAAGGGTAGCATCGGTCGCCGTGATAAACGTCTGGATACGGTCACGGATAAAAGATAACAGCTGTTCGCGCCGCAGGCTGTCCAACTCGCTCATCACATCGTCGAGCAGCAACACCGGATACTCCCCCGTTTCCGATTTAAGAAACTCAAGCTCGGCCAGTTTCAGCGCTAATATGCCTGTACGCTGTTGGCCCTGCGATCCGAAGCTGCGCAGTTCGCGGTTATTAACTTTAAGAATTATATCGTCGCGATGAGGACCGACCGATGTGCTGCCGCGAGCAATATCCATCTGTCGCAATTCCTCAAACTTACCGCAATACCAACCATATAGGTCGTCAGGGATAGTTCCGTCGCCGGCTGCCAATTGATAGGCAAACGACAGATTTTCCCTACTCCCCGTCAGGCGGCGGTGCATCAGGTTGGCCAGCATACCAAGCTTCTTTACCGCTTCCAGCCGTTTGGTCACAATAAACACCGCCAGCTTGGCCAGTTGTTCTTCCCATGACGGTAACAGCTCCGGCAGTTTACTGCGGTCGAAAATTTTCTTCAATAGGTGATTGCGCTGATTTACTACCCGGTTGTACTGCAGCAGATTGCGATAATAAAGAGGCGACGCTTGGGAAATCTCTATATCGAGAAACCGCCTCCTCAAAGAAGGCGCCCCCTTTATCAGCCACAAATCTTCGGGCGAAAAAAGCACGGCAGTCAGTGAGCCTATTACTTCGCGCGGTTTAATCGCAAAATCATTAAATAATATCTCTTTATTTCGCCCTTTTATTAGCCGGAAACCCATCTTGTTGGCTACTCCCTGGCGGGTAAAAAAAAGGTCGACGCTGGCGCTGTCTTGATCCCAGTTTACCAGATCGTCGTCCTCGGCGGTACGGTGAGAACGCCCCACCGCCCCGAGGTAGATCGCTTCGAGAATGTTTGTCTTACCTTGGGCGTTCTCACCGACAAAAATATTTATATTATTTGTAAACTCAACCTCGAGGGTTGTATAGTTGCGATAATTTCTCAGATTAAGCCTTTCTACCCTCATGCTGCCACCTTTATGCGCCGGCGACCTTCCAGCTCCCGTAATCTTTCACGACAACGACGTCACCAGGCTGCAACTTCTTGCGCCGTTCGCTGACAGTTATCCCGTTGACAGTCACCATGCCTGCCGACACCATTTCCTTAACCTGTCCGCCACTTTCGGCGGCGCCGGCCCATTTCAGAAACTGGTCAAGCTGAATGGTCTCGGTATGGATGGTTATCTCTTCCACGTTTCATCCCTCTCAGCCGGTGCGCACAGGCGTGATTACATAAGTATAATTATCATCATCGACTGGTTTTATGCCAGCGGGACTCAGCGGCGTGTTAAGCGAGAACACCAGTTCGTCGCTGTCGATATTTTTAAGAATATCGGTTACATACTTGGCGTTAAACGCTATCTCCACTTCGTTGCCGTCAGTCTTCGCCTCGACTATTTCCCGCGCTTTGCCGACATCCGGGTTGTTTGATGAAATGACAACCGCGCCGTCTTTAAAGAAAAATTTTACGACATTATATTCCCCATCCCTGGCGAGAAGCGAAACACGCTCGACCGCGTCCAGAAACTGGTCGGTGTTGAGTTGTACTTTAGTAGCAAACGACGCCGGGATCACCTTATTGTAATCGGGAAATTGTCCTTCGATCAAACGGGAATTGATATATACATCGTCAAAAACTATCCCTACCTGATTTTTTTGCCAGGATAGAGAAACATCCAGCGGTTCTTCAGTTGCCAGCAGCCTGGCCAACTCGTTGAGTATCTTAGCAGGAATGATCATCTTGGCGCTTCCGCTGCCGACAGCAAGTTTTGCTCTTTTTAGCGCCAGACGATGTGTGTTGGTGGCGACCATGCGGATTTCGTCGCCTTCTACTTCTATCAGGCCGCCGGTAAATATCGGCCTCGCCTCGTCGGTGGCGCTGGCAAACACCGTCTTTTTGATAAGGTCGCGGAGAATTCCGTCCTGAACGGTAAAGGCATTATCGCCGCTGACCGGTTTTAAGACAGGGAATTCCTCTGCCGGCAGGCTAAGAAGATTGAACTGCGAATTCTGGGAAGTTATTTTAATCGTCCGGTCTTCTTTACTTGACGATATTTCGATCGTATCGCCCGGTAAGCGACGCACCATTTCCTGAAGATAACGACCCGACAGGACAATTGCCCCCGGCTCTTCCACAGTAGCCGCCACTGTGCAACTGATACCGACCTCGTAGTCGGTAGCCTGCAGTTGAAGTTTGCCGTTTTGAGCGGAAAGATATATACCTGTCAGGATCGGGAGAGGTGTCTTCGTAGCCACCGCCTTTTGCACCGTCTGCACTGCATGGTGCAAATCATCTTTCGGGCAAAAAATTTTCATTTTCTTTGACCTCCCATTGGTATATTACAACTTTAAAAAACATAAGATAGTAAAATAGCCGTAATAGTATTAGGGCCTGTCAATATGTTGATAATGTGGCGCACATATTGTCGAAACAGCTTCGGCGCTGTTTATATCTTGTCGATAATATCAACAGGGAAAACACAATATTTGGCCATTTATCCTTCATAAGACAGTATCAACAAAAAGCTGATAATGCTATCCATAAATTATTCACAAGGTTATGCACTTTCGATCCGCTTGGTTATATCCTTGAGAATATTGTTAAGCTTAACGTCTTCGTTCCGTTCGCGGCTTATTTTGTCGTGGGCGTGAATAACCGTCGTATGATCGCGCCCGCCGAACATTTCGCCGATGCGGGGCAAAGATGTTTCCGTAAGTTCTCGGCAAAGATACATGGCAATCTGGCGGGGATATGTAACATTGCGGGTTCGTTTTTTGGCGAGCAGATCTTCCTGCTTTATTTTGAAATAGACGGCAACTATCTGTTGGATAAGCTCCATAGTTATCTGCCGCGGACGGCTGTTGGGGAAGATATCCTTAAGCGCTTCGGTGGCCAAATTCATATCGATACTCTGATTCGTCAGCGACGCATAGGCAATAACCCTGATAAGGGCTCCTTCAAGTTCGCGGATATTATTGTCGATGCGGCTGGCGATGAAAACCATAACATCGTTTGGCATTGTGAAGCCTTCGATGATTGCTTTCTTACGAAGAATAGCGATCCTGGTTTCCAAGTCGGGAGGCTGGATATCGGTGATGAGACCCCACTCGAACCGCGACCGCAGCCGGTCTTCCAGGGTGGGAATTTCCCGTGGCGGCCGGTCGCTGGAGATAATAATCTGCTTATTGGCTTCGTGCAAGGTATTGAAAGTATGAAAAAACTCTTCCTGAGTATGCTCTTTCTTGGACAGAAACTGGATATCGTCGACGAGTAGCACGTCTATATTTCGATACTTCTGACGGAAGCTTTCGGGATTGCCGTCGCGGATAGAGTTGATCAGTTCGTTGGTGAATTTTTCACTGGAAATATATACTACTTTTAGGTGGGGGTGGTTTTGTCTGATGCGGTGACCAATGGCGTGCATCAGGTGGGTTTTGCCAAGGCCGACACCGCCATAAATAAAAAATGGGTTATAAACCTTAGCCGGAACCTCGGCGACCGCCAGGGATGCGGCATGGGCAAAACGGTTGGAATTTCCGATGACAAAGGTTTCGAATGTATACTTGGGATTCAGCGAGGAAAGACTTTCTTCTGAGCCGTTAGAAGCCCGTTTTGTGTGCAATTCTTCCAGACTGTTTTCCTGTCCGGGAGACATGGATATTTTTTCTACAAATGGTTTTGACGATTCTTCGACCTGTTTCTGCTCGCTCTGATTCTTCTCGCTTTCAAGGTCGAGATTGACGAATCTGATTTCGATAGGCTTCTGCAGCACTTGTTGCACGGTATTTTGGATGGTTGAAGTGTAACGGGTTTCGATCCAGTCTTTTATGAACTGGCTGGGGGTGCCTATTTCCAGGGTCGTATCGGTTAACGACAGGGGAATAGTCGACCTTATCCAAGTATCGAAAATAGGCTTGATAATCTCTTTTTCCATACTTTTAAGTACTTGTTCCCACACCGCAGCCATATGAGCAGTATCCATGATGACCGTCCTTTCGTCGGCAATGTGCACAGGTAAAGGAACGCTACATAAATTATCCACAGTATTATTAACACGTGTGAATAACCCGCTAAATACAAGGGTCCGGACGAAAAAAAAATACACCGGCAATAAGCAGAAACCCTTGCCGCGTAACGGTTGCGAGGGCTGGTAGATTATGTTAATTCAGTAAGAATCGCCCACTCATCCGACCACCTTTTTCTATTTTATATTAGCAAAACACGGACAAGTTATCAACAGTTTGTTTTGACTCTTTGTGGGGAGTGACATTTTTATCCACAGGGCGGCTCAGTAAAAATCTTGACACTGGGCGAGATACTGGTCTATAATCTTAGATAGTTAAAAATGCAAGATTTAACATGGGGAGCTATCGCGTCTTTGCTCTAAGGAGGTGTAAATAAATGAAACGGACCTACCAACCCAATACTTTGTGGAAAAAGAGAACCCACGGGTTCCGCGAACGCATGAAGACAAAGGGTGGCCGCCTCGTCCTGAAGAAGAGACGGGCAAGAGGCCGCAAGAAACTGTCTGCATAGGCCGCTGGGAGTGGCCTATTTTTCCATTTAGCGGGATGAAAAATGTATAAATTGCCGAAGTCTGGCCGGTTGCGCCGGAACAAGAGCTTCCAGGCGGTATACCGGAGTGGTAAGTCTATCGCCAATCGCCAAATGGTTCTATACGTTCTTCCCCAGCACGGCCGCGAACGCCGTGTAGGTTTTGCTGCCGGCAAGCGGCTGGGGAATGCGGTTGTCCGCAACCGCGTGAAGAGATTGTTGCGCGAGGCCTACCGTCTCCAGCAGCATAAATTAAAGAACGGCTTCGACCTGATTATCGTTGGACGCCAGTCGTTGGTGAAAGAGACTTTGCCCACGGTGACCGCCGCTTTGTTGCATCTATGCGAACGGGCCAAAATCCTCGTCTGAAAAGGAGGAGTTTCGCATGAAAACCGTACTCCTCTACGCCATCTTGTTCTACCGGATGTTTATTTCTCCACTCAAGCCTCCTTCCTGCCGGTTTGTACCCACATGCTCGGAGTACGCTCTCGAGGCGGTTGAAAAACACGGGCCGTGGACGGGTACAAAGATGGCCGTCAGGCGTATCCTCCGCTGTCATCCTTTTGGTGCCAGCGGCTATGATCCCGTTCGCTGACAAGGTTTGCACATCGTATAAAAGGAAGTGAGCTTTTTGCCCGGATTTGATTATCTCGTCGATTTGATGAAAGCCGCGCTGACGTTCTTTTACAATATCACGGCAAAGATGGGCGTGCCCAGCTACGGTATCGCTATCATCCTGCTGACCATAGCTATCAAAATGATTCTCTATCCGCTGACCGTTAAACAGGTTAAGTCGATGAAGGCGATGCAGGACATCGCCCCCAAACTGAAGGCTCTGCAGGAGAAATACAAGGATAACAAAGAAAAGATGAACCGTGAAGTGGCTACGCTTTACAAGGAAGCTGGCGTCAACCCGCTGGCCGGCTGCCTGCCGCTCATTATCCAGATGCCGTTTTTCATCGCGATCTTCTTTGCTATCAAGGAATACACCTATGTCAGCAACCCCGGCTTCCTTTGGCTGGCAAACCTGGCGCAGGACAACCCCAGCGATCCTTACTACATCCTGCCGGTCCTTGCGGCGGCCACCACTTACATTTCCACCAAGCAGACCACCACCGACCAGTCGCAGCAGAATAAGATGATGCTTATGTTCATGCCGCTGTTCATCGGGTACATCACCATTACCTTCCCCGCCGGGCTGGGATTGTACTGGGTGGTAAGCAATGTGGTGCAAATAGCCCAGCAGTGGTGGCTCTATAAGCCGGCTGCTGCGGCGCAGGGAGGGGCGCGCTGAGCCTATGACAAGTGTGGAAAAGACGGGCAAGACGGTAGATGAGGCTGTCGAGGCCGCTATTGCCGAACTCGGTGTAAGCCGGGAGCAAATTGAATACGAAGTGTTGGAAGAACCCAGCAAAGGGCTGTTCGGTTTTCTCGGCGGCAAACCCGCCCGCGTGCGGGTCGGGCTGGTCGCAGGCCATGGCGCCGCCCCACAGGAGAAGAAGGAGCGAGTTAGCCCGGCCGACAAGCCGGCGTCCGACCCGGTCGAAGTAGCGAAAACTTTTCTGACGAGCGTTTTTAAGGCTATGAAGCTCAACGTGACGATCGAGAAACTCACCGGCATCGAACAGGTGACCCTCAACTTGCGCGGCGAAGATCTCGGCATTCTGATCGGCAAGCACGGTCAGACGCTGGACGCACTTCAGTACCTGACCAATCTCGCCGCCCACCGGGAAAGCGAAGAGCGAGTGAGGATAATCATCGACGTGGAAGATTACCGCAAGCGCCGCGAGGAGACGCTGGTGCGGCTGGCTCAGCGGCTGGCCGACCGGGTGAAGCTGCGCGGCGAGAAAGTCGTCCTCGAGCCGATGAGCCCCCACGAGCGCAAGATAATACATACCGCCCTACAGGACGATCTGCGGGTGACAACCTTCAGCGAGGGCGAGGAGCCCTTCCGTAAAGTCGTAATTGCCCTGAAAAAATAGCGCGTTTCCTCAAGCCCAGTAATAGAAGTATTACTGGGTTTGTCGCATGCAGGCGTCGATTGCGCCCATGTGCGGCGGAACCGCATAATTATTCCGCGCGGAGATACAATGGAGATGTTTCCCCATCAGCCAGAAGCAGGTGATTGAGGTGTTCCAGGAAGACACGATAGCAGCCATAGCAACCGCCGTGGGCGAAGGCGGCATAGGCATCGTCCGTCTCAGCGGGCCGGCCGCCATCGCCGTGGCCGGCGCTCTTTTCCGCGCCGCCAGCGGCGCCCCGGCATGCGGGCAGCAGTCATACCGGGCGGCTTACGGCAGCATTGTCGACCCTGTAAGCGGCCAGACGGTGGACGAGGCATTGTTGCTTGTCATGCGCTCTCCCCGATCCTATACCCGCGAGGATGTAGCCGAGATCCACTGCCACGGCGGCCCGCTGCCTCTGCGGCGCGTCCTCGATCTCGTTCTCGCCGCCGGTGTAAGGCTGGCCGAGCCGGGGGAATTCACCAAAAGGGCCTTTTTGAACGGACGCCTCGATCTTAGCCAGGCCGAGGCGGTTATCGACGTCATCCGCGCCAAGACCGACGCCTCTCTGCGTATGGCGGTCGGACACCTGGCCGGAGCTTTTTCCGATAAGGTCCGCGCTTTCCGCCACGAAATTCTTCGCCTCGTCGCCCAGCTTGAAGCGGCGATCGACTTTCCCGAGGACGATATCGAGGAACTGGCGGCCCGGGATGTTGCAGCCGCGACGGACAAGCTGTGCGCCGATCTCGACCGGTTGCTGTCCACCGCCCAGACGGGGCGCATCCTGCGGGAAGGGCTGGAGACGGTCATCATCGGCAAGCCCAACGTAGGCAAATCCAGTCTGCTGAACGCCCTGCTCGGCGAAAATCGGGCGATCGTCACCGAGATACCGGGCACAACCCGTGATATCATCGAAGAATTCGTCAACATCGGCGGCATCCCGATTAAGGTCGTCGACACGGCCGGCATCCGCGAGACAGCCGACGTTGTCGAGCGCATCGGCGTCGCCAGGGCCCGCGAAGCTATTACCCAGGCCGATCTCATTCTGCTGCTGCTCGACGCGTCGACGCCGCTGTCGGCCGAGGACAAGGAAGTTATGGGCCTGCTTGAAGGCCGGCCGGCGATTGTCTTGGTCAATAAGACCGATCTGCCGTCGGTTATAGACTTTGACGAGGTCCATCGATACGTTGCCGGCAAGCCGGTCATAAAAATATCCGCCCTGGAAGGCACCGGAGTCGAAGAACTGGAGAAAGTCATCGTCGAGATGGTCTACATCGGACAGGTCAGCCAGCCGGAGGGGGCTTTCGTAAACAATGTGCGTCACAGCCGCATCCTCCAGCAGGCGCGCGACCGCCTGGGCGACGCCCTCGCCACTGTGGCCGCCGGCATGCCCCCCGACTGCGTCGTCGTCGATCTCCGGGCGGCGTGGGAGAAACTCGGCGAAATCACCGGCGAAACGGTCGGCGAAGATATCATTGACCAGATATTCACGCAGTTTTGCATCGGTAAGTAAATCCCAGGCCCGTCTTTACGCTATAGTTGGAGTTGGTATAACATGTTCTCTGCCGGAAGCTATGACGTCGTTGTCATCGGCGCCGGCCACGCCGGATGCGAAGCGGCGCTGGCCGCCGCCCGCCTTGGCGTGCGCACGCTGCTTGTCACCCTCAATATGGACAACATCGCCATGATGCCCTGCAACCCGGCTGTCGGCGGCCCTGCCAAAGGCCACCTCGTCCGCGAGATCGACGCCCTCGGCGGCGAAATGGGCATCAACACCGACCGCACCGCCATCCAGATGCGGATGCTCAATACCGGCAAAGGACCGGCCGTCCACGCGCTTCGCGCCCAGGCCGACAAGAAGCTTTATCAGCAGTACATGAAAGAAACGCTCGAAAATCAGCCAAACCTCGACGTCAAGCAACTTTTGGTGGAAGAGCTGCTGCTCGTGAACGGCGCTGTGGTCGGCGTGACGACTGAAACAGGCGAAACCTTTGCCTGCCGCTGCGTCATCGTCGCTACCGGCACCTACCTGCGCGGCAAGGTCATCATCGGTGACGCCTCATACCCCGGAGGACCCAACGGCCAGCGGGCCGCAGAGACCCTCTCCCGTTCTCTCGCCGCGCACGGCGTGGCCATCATGCGCTTCAAGACGGGCACCCCGGCCCGTGTCGACCGACACAGCCTCGACTTTTCCAAGATGATAATCCAGCCGGGAGACGAGACGGCGCACAACTTTTCTTTCCTCAGCGACATAGCCACCCGCGAACAGGTTCCGTGTTGGCTCACCTACACTAACGCCCGCACCCACCAGGTTATCCGCGACAATCTTCACCGCGCGCCTTTGTACACCGGCAAGATCGAAGGCACCGGGCCGCGCTACTGCCCCTCAATCGAGGACAAGGTCGTGCGTTTCGCGGAAAAAGAGGCCCACCAACTGTTCGTCGAACCTGAAGGTCTCCACACCACCGAGATGTACGTCCAGGGCATGTCCACCAGTCTGCCCGTCGATGTTCAGTACGCATTTTTGCGCACCATCCCCGGTCTGGAGAACGTCAAAATCATGCGTCCCGGCTACGCCATCGAATACGACTGCGTCGATCCCACCCAGCTTAAGCCTACCCTGGAATTCAAGGAAATCGGCGGCCTGTTTTCCGCCGGGCAGGCCAACGGCACCTCGGGCTACGAAGAGGCGGCCGCTCAGGGACTTGTCGCCGGGATAAACGCCGCGTTGCTCGTCAACGGCAAACCGCCCTTCACCCTCGGCCGCGCCGACGCATACATAGGCGTGCTCGTCGACGATCTCGTCACCAAGGGCACCAACGAGCCATACCGCATCATGACCTCACGCGCTGAGTACCGTTTGATTCTCCGTCAGGACAACGCCGACTTGCGTCTTACCGAGAAAGGCCGCGAAATTGGCCTGGTGGGCGACGAGCGCTATCGCCGCTTTGCCGCGAAGCGCGCCGCCATCGGCGAAACGCTCGCCAAGCTCGCCGCCACCGCGGTGACGCCTACAGCCGAAACGCAGGAAAAACTCCGGGCCCTTGGTTCGGCCGAGCTCCGATCCGGCAGCACCCTCTACGACCTTCTCCGCCGCACCGAACTCGACTATACACTGCTTAAGAGCCAATTCGCCTTGCCCGACATACCGGCCGCCGTCCGCGAGCAGGTGGAGATCGCCGTCAAATATGAAGGCTATATCAGCAAGCAGGCCGAACAGGTCGAGCGGGCCGCCAAGCTTGAAGCAAAGCTCCTCCCCGCCGGCATTGATTACGAGAATATTCACGGCCTGGCGCGCGAAGCCCGCCAGAAGCTCGCTAAGATCCGTCCCCTGTCGGTCGGCCAGGCCGCCCGCATCTCCGGCGTTTCGCCCGCCGACGTATCCATTCTGCTCGTCTTCCTGGAACAGTACCGCCGCAGGGGGGAAGGACAGTGACGTTTGCAGCCGCCCTCGCCGCCGCCGCCACAGAAAGCGGTCTGGCCCTGACGCCAGCCCAAATCGCGGCCTTCGCCACATATAACGACCTCCTGGTCGCCTGGAACGATAAGGTTAACCTCACCGCCATCACCGCCCCGCAGGAGGTGGCGGTCAAGCATGTTATCGATTCCCTGACCTGCTACGACGAGAAGTTTTTCCCTCCTGACGCTACGGTTGTCGATGTCGGTACGGGTGCAGGCTTCCCCGGACTGCCCCTCAAGATCTACCGCCCCGGCATTCGCCTTACCCTGCTCGACTCCCTTAACAAGCGGCTCAACTTTCTCCGCGAGGTTGTCGAACGCCTCGGCCTCGTCGGCGTAGACGTTGTTCACGCCCGCGCCGAGGAAGCGGGGCGCATGAAAGACCACCGCGACCGCTATATGGTGGCGACATCGAGGGCGGTGGCCCGCCTCAATGTCCTCGCCGAGCTCTGCCTGCCGTTCGTCGCCGTTGGCGGCCACTTCGTCGCCCTCAAGGGCGCCCAGTACCGTGAGGAGCTGGACGAAGCAGCGCGTGCGATCGCCGCACTCGGCGGCCAGGTGTCAGTAGTAAGGCCGGTGCGCCTCCCCGGTCTCGACGACAGCCGGACGGTAATCTATATCCGCAAGGTGTCGCCGACCTCGGCCGCCTACCCCCGCCGCCCCGGATTGCCGGAAAAAAAGCCGCTGTAGGCGACAGGAAATTTGCCGACCTGCGCCGAATAATTACCATATAATGTATGTAAATGAAGTATGTTAAGGCGGTGGAGAACAACGTGAAAAACCTGGCCAAATTTCTCGGCCTCAACAGCGGACCCGCGCCGGAGCAGCCGGCTGAGGAACAGGCTGCCGACGATACAGAGATCCAGTTTCTCGGCGTAGACGCCGTCGCCCCTAACCCTTTCCAGCCGCGCAAGGCTTTTAGCGACGACAGCATGCAGGACCTTGCCGCCTCGGTCCGCGAGCACGGCATCATCCAGCCCCTGCTGGTGCGCAGAACAACCGACGGCTACGAACTCATCGCCGGCGAGCGTCGCCTGCGGGCCGCGAAGCTGGCCGGCCTCGCCTCTGTGCCGGCGATCGTGCGCGAGCTGGCCGATAAGGAGATGGCGGAGCTGGCCATGATCGAGAACCTGCAGCGCGAGGACCTGCACTTTCTCGAAGAAGCCGAGGGCTTCCAGCAGCTGCTCGCCAACTTCGGCCTGACTCAGGAAGAGCTGGCCCGCAGGGTGGGCAAGAACCAGTCGACTATCGCCAATAAGCTCAGACTGCTCCGCCTGTCCCCCGAAGTCCGCCATGATCTCGTCGCCGCCAGCCTCACCGAGCGTCATGCCCGCGCCCTTCTCAAGCTTGAGGACCCTGTCAAGCAGCAGGAAGCGCTGGCCGCAATCCGCCAGAACACCCTTAACGTGCGCGAGGCGGAAGACCTCGTCGAGGGGCTTCTTGACGATATTTCCCGGGAAATGGCGAAAAAGGCGCCGCGGCAGAATGTCGTCAAGATCATTCGTGACGTGCGCATTTTCCTCAACTCCATCAACTCCGTCGTGGCCGAGATGAAGAAAGCCGGCCTCAAGGTCAAGGTCAACCAGACCATGGACGAGGAATTTATAAATATCAATCTTAAGATACCGAAAAGAAGAAAATAAAGTAAAAGCCTGCCGTTCGGCAGGCTTTGCTCGTCCCTTTGTGTTATTTGCTGACAAACCTCTTGGCGATATTCACCGCCTCCACCCCATTCCCCGCATACGCGTCGGCGCCGGCCTGGGCAGCGTACTCCGCCGTCAGCACCGCGCCGCCGACGATCAAGCGCGCCGGAATGCCGGCCGCCTTCAGGGCGGTCACCGCAATATCGATCTGGGGCATCGTCGTAGTCATCAGGGCGCACAGTCCGACGACATCGGCGTTTTCTTTTTGGGCCGCCGCCACGATCGCCTCGGCCGGGACGTCCTTGCCAAGGTCAACGACACGAAAGCCGTTGTTTTCCATCAAAGCGGCGACGATGTTTTTGCCGAGGTCGTGGATATCGCCTCTGACCGTGGCCAGCACCACAGTGCCCAGGCTGTCGGCGCGGTGGGCCGGCAGCTCTTCTTTCAGCGTCAGAAAAGCCGCCCGCATCGTTTCCGCCGCCAGCATTACCTGCGGCAGGAAGCAGCGTCCCTTGCCGAAGGCTTCGCCGACCTCGTTCATGGCCGCTGTAAGGCCGTGGTCGGTGATGGTCAGCGGGCTGTGGCCTTCGGTCAGCGCCTGGCGCACCAGCGGCGCGACCGCTTCTTTTTGGCCGCTGGTCACCGCCTGCTTAACGGCCGCTAGAACGTCGGCCGGGTGGGCCGGTGCGGCTGCGGATCCTGCGGCGATGCCTGCGTTGACGGTGCTGTACCGTTGTCCCTGGGGATCGTGGCCGAGAAGGGCGGCAGTGGCGCTAAGCATATCGCGCATCACCGGATCGTAGGGGTTGAGAATGGGCGCGTCCAGGCCGGCGTCGAGAGCCATGGCGCAAAAGGCGGCGTTCATCAGATCGCGGCGCGGCAGGCCGTACGATACGTTGCTCAGACCCATAACCGCGGGGTAGCCGAAGCGGCGGCGATAAGCGCGCAGCGTTGCCAGCGTTTCCTCGGCGGCGCGGGGGTCGGCGGCCACCGTCAGCACCAACGGGTCCAGGAGCAGATCCTGGGGGCGGAGTCCGGCGGCCAGAGCAGCAGCTATAATGTCGCCGGCGATCTTCACCCGTTCTTTAGCTGTGGCCGGCACGCCGCCGGGGGCGATCGGCAGGCAGAGTACGGCTGCGCCGTATTTCTTCGCCAGCGGCAGGAACTGTTCGAGCCGTTCCGGTTCGGCCGAGACCGAGTTAATCAGCGCCCGGCCGGGGAAAGCTTTCAGACCGGCTTCGAGAGCGGCGGCGTCCGTCGTGTCGATAGCCAACGGCACGTCTACCAGTACCGACAGCTCGGTCACCGCCGTGGCCATCGCGGCCGCCTGGTCGATGCCCGGCACGCCCATATTGACATCCAGCACCGTGGCCCCGGCTTTGACCTGCTCCAGCGCTTCGCGCTTTACTGCCGCGAAGCTGCCCTCGCGGATCTCGGCGGCCAGAGCCTTACGGCCGGTGGGGTTGATGCGCTCGCCGATAAGCACCGTCGGCAGACCGGCGCCGAGATAAACGGTCCGACTGCGGCTAGTCAGGGCGGTGTGCACGGCCGTGATCCGCGGGGCGGGTTTTAGCTCGCCAAGGGCGCCCTTGATTGCCTTGATGTGTCCGGGGGTGGTCCCGCAGCAGCCACCCAGGTAGATGGCGCCGGCGGCGACCAGCTTTGGCGTCCACTCGCCCATTTCTGCCGGGCTCATCGGGAAAACAGTTTGGCCGTTAATCAGTTCCGGCATGCCGGCGTTGGGCTGGACGCTGACCGGCAGACTGCACGCCGCCGCAAGCTCCGCCACCACCGGCAGAAGTTGGGCGGGGCCGAGCGAGCAATTGGCGCCGATGATATCCGCCCCCATCGCCTCAAGGACGATCGCTGCCGTCCTCGGGTCGGTGCCGGTAAGGGTACGGCCGTCGGCCCCGAACGACAGCTGGCAGACGACCGGTTTGGCTGTCGCCGCCTTGGCTGCCAGCAGCGCCGCCCGCATTTCCTGGATATCGATGACCGTCTCGATGATGACCATATCCACCCCGGCGGCGTCCAGGGCGGAAATCTGCTCGTAATACACTTCGTAGGCGGCGTCGAATGACAGCTCGCCCAGCGGTGCGATAAACTTGCCGGTCGGTCCCACCGAGCCGGCGATCTTCGTCTTAGGCCCGCAGGCTGCGCGCGCTGCTTTGACCGCCGCGGCATTCAGCTCGGCGACCCGGTTTGCCAGGCCGTAATGGGTTAGCTTGATGTGGTTAGCGCCGAACGTATTCGTCTCGATGATGTCGGCGTCGCTTTCCACATACCGGCGGTGAATGGCCGTCACCGCCGCCGGGTTTTCCACATTCCAAAGCTCGGGGCAATCCCCAGGGGCCAGCCCCGCCTGCTGCAGCATCGTGCCCATCGCACCGTCGAATACTAAAATCATTGCGACAACTCCCTTCTAGCGATACAGTCTGTCTGCGGGCAGCCGGCGCAACCTCGTCCGGCGCATGCCCTTCTGTTCTTCTCTCCCGTGGGGGCGAGGCCGATCACCGCGGTTACCGATTTTCGCGGCACCAGCATGCAGCTGGGGGTGACCGTAAGGGCGATTTGCCCGCCGTCCGCCAACGCCACCATTATCGGCTGGTCGGTGATATCCCAGTCGCCGTAACCGGGGCTGAAGCGGCTTTTGGCCTTCAGCCCGCGCCTGGCGGCCTGGTCGGCGATAAAAGCATCGGCGGCGTCGGCCGCTTGCTCCACCGCTGCCGTTCCGGCGGCGTCGAGCAGCAGGCCGGCGGTGTATTCCCCGGCGGTAAAAAGACGCGACACCTCTTCTTCCAGCGCCGGCCCAATGGTGACCGCCAGCACCGCCGCCTCCCCCGCCCCGGCCAGATGGCTGCGGATCTTGTCGCCCGCAAGGCGTAGCGGCGCCGGTGCGGCAATTGTGCCTGTAGCTGATTCGTAAGGATAGATATTCCACGCCGCCCGGGGCCGGGCAAGCAGTAGCGCCTCGGCGCAGGCGGTGTCGAGATGCTGCTCCGGGAATGCGGCCGCACCCTTAAGGCCCGCGTAACGGCGGGCCTCCTCCTTATCGATCTTTGTCAGCGGCGGGTTGTACGTCAGCATGAAGCCTCCCATAATCAAGAACCCCCTTTCCACAGAAAGGAGGTCAAATAGCCCAGCCTCTCATCTGCCGGGGTCACCCCCGCTGGATTTGGCACCACTGCACAAGGCCGGTTGCCGGGCGTCATCGGGCCAGTCCCTCAGCCGCTCGCGATAAGAGCGAAATATAACGTTACTGCTAATCATAGCTTACCCCCAAATATCTGTCAAGACTGCCGCTTTATGTTAATATGCGTGTCGCTTTATGGCGGTGATGAAATATTCTCCCCGGAAAGCGGCAGGAAATTACCATTAAATTGTTGAATGAGATAATCCTGACTTTCATAGACTTTTGAGGTGAAGATCGTGGTAAAAGTGATTGCCATAGCTAATCAAAAGGGCGGTGTGGGCAAGACGACTACCGCTGTTAATCTGAGCGCCTGCCTTGCCGAGCTTGGCAAGAAAGTGCTGCTTGTCGACAGCGATCCCCAGGGCAACTCTACCAGCGGACTGGGGTTCAACAAAGCCGCCATCAAGCGGTGCGCTTACGATGCCCTCGTCAATGACATTCTGGTGGAAACCGTAATTCAGCCCACCCAGATTCCCGGCCTGTCCCTCCTCCCGGCCACCATTCAGCTGGCCGGCGCGGAGATCGAGCTTGTTTCGGTGCTGTCGCGGGAGACGCGCCTCAAGAAGGTGCTTGACAAAGCGAAGTACAGCTACGATTACGTTATCATCGACTGCCCGCCGTCGTTGGGCCTGCTGACCATTAACGCCCTGACGGCCGCCAGCTCGGTCATCATCCCCATCCAGTGCGAATTTTATGCGCTCGAAGGGCTGACCCAGCTGATGAACACTATTTCTCTCGTCCAGAAGAACCTCAACCCCGGCCTCACCCTTGAGGGGGTCGTGCTGACAATGTTCGACGCCCGCACCAACCTGTCCATCCAGGTGGTCGACGAGGTCAAGAGTCACCTGCGCCATAAAGTCTATCAGACCATCATTCCCCGCAACGTGCGGCTGAGTGAGGCGCCGAGCCACGGCCAGCCGGTCATCAAATACGATCCAAAGTCCAAAGGGGCGGAAGTATATTTCGATCTGGCGAAAGAGGTGATTGGTGATGACTAAACGAGGGCTAGGGCGCGGTTTGGGCGCCTTTTTTACTCCCGGCGAAGATGAGCCGCGCGATGAAATACCCGTGAAGGCGATCGTCCCCAATAAATTTCAGCCGCGGCGGGTGTTCGATAAAGACGCGCTGACCGAGCTCGCCCAATCGATCAGGCAGCACGGCGTCATCCAGCCCATCCTGGTCCGCAAAACGCCGACCGGCTACGAACTGGTCGCTGGCGAACGCCGTTGGCGGGCCGCCCAGATGATCGGGCTGGAGGTTATCCCTGCCGTCATCAGGGAATACAGCGACGGCGAGATGACCGAGATCGCCCTGATTGAAAACTTGCAGCGGGAAAACCTTAACCCGATTGAAGAAGCTTTCGCTTACAAGCGGCTTATGGATGAGTTTAACCTAACCCAGGAAGACGTTGCCCGCAAGATTGGCCGCAGCCGGCCGCTGATCGCCAACACCGTCCGCCTGCTTAATCTTGCTCCGGCCGTCCAGGAATATGTTTCACGTGGAACATTGACGCCAGGCCAGGTCCGCCCGCTGCTCGCCCTGGAGAACGCTGAACTGCAGGAAGAGGCGGCCGACAGTATTATCGAAGGCGAACTCTCGGCGCGCGACGCCGAAGAACTGGTCCGCCGTCTGCTCGCTTCGCCCCGCCCGCCTAAAGCTAAGAAGCAGGAAAACCGGGAGCTGTTCCTGGCCGAGGCCGAAGAACGCCTGAAAATGATCCTCGGCACTCAGGTAAAGATCAAACCGGGGAAATTGCGCAGCAAGATCGAAATTGAATTTTACTCAGCTGACGACCTCGAAAGAATCATCGAGTCGCTGACTGTGCGGGAATATGCCGCCGCCACCCGCACCCGCGGTCCGTTGGTGGTGTAACTGTTTCACGTGAAACATTGCGAAAGACGGAGGTGAGGGCCAATGCGGCGCGATAAGGATCTGCTTGGCGAGCGCGACCTGCCGGACGCGGTGTATTATGGCGTTCACACCCTGCGGGCGGTGGAGAATTTCCCTTTGTCGGGTTATCGGGTCCACCCTCGCCTGATTGCCGCCATAGCCCTCATCAAGAAGGCAGCCGCCGAAGTCAACGGTGAACAGGGCTGCCTGCCTGCCGACGTTGCCCGGGCCATCGCTCAGGCCGCCGACGAGATTATCGACGGCCGGTGGCGCGACCAGTTCGTCGTCGATGCCCTCCAGGGCGGAGCCGGCACCTCCACCAACATGAACGTCAACGAAGTTCTGGCCAGCCGCGCCAACGAAATCCTCGTCGGCGACAAGACCGGTCCCGTCCACCCTCTCGACCATGTCAACCTTCATCAATCGACCAACGATGTCTACCCCACCGCCCTCAGAATTGCCGCCGTCTGGCTGCTCCAGCCGCTGAGCGAAGCGTGCGCCGCCCTCCAGGCCGATCTTCAGGCCAAGGAGGCCGAATTCGCCGGCGTCATCAAGGTGGGTCGCACGCAACTGCAGGACGCCCTGCCGGTCATGTTCGGCCAGGAATTCGGCGCCTGGGCGCAGGCGATTGCCCGCGACCGCTGGCGCCTTTATAAGGTGGAAGAGCGCCTCCGCCAGACCAACCTCGGCGGGACGGCCGTCGGCACGGGCCTCAACGCTCCGCTGAAGTACATCCACGCCGTCAACGAACGGGTCCGCCGGTATGCCGGGATTGGGCTGGCGCGGGCCGAGAATATGGTCGACGTCACCCAGAACGCCGACGTATTTGTCGAAGTCTCCGGTCTGGTCAAAACCCTGGCCGTTAACCTTAGCAAAATCGCCCACGACCTCCGGCTGCTATCCTCGGGTCCGCGCGCCGGGCTGGGCGAGATAGCCCTCCCCGAGCGGCAGGCAGGCTCGTCAATCATGCCGGGCAAAGTCAATCCGGTTATCGCCGAGGCCGTCAACCAGGCGGCCTTTCACGTCATCGCCTCCGACCTGGCCATTACTCTTGCCGCCCAGTCCGGGCAGCTGGAGCTGAACGCATTTCTGCCCCTCATCGCCCACCATCTGCTGGGCGCTATGGAGATACTGACGAACTGCACGGCGATGTTCGGCGACCTGTGCATAAAAGGCGTCACCGTCCGCTCCGAGCGCTGCCGGCAGTTGCTCGACGACAGCCTGGCCGCGGTCACCGCTCTCGTTCCCCATATAGGCTACGACCAGGCAACCCGTGTGGCCCGCGACGCCTTTGCTACCGGCCGATCGGTCCGAGACATCGTCAAGGAACTAGGGCTTATGGGCGACGAGGCCATTGACGCAATCTTCGAACCCGGCGCACTTACCCGGCCGGGGCTTGCCGGCAAACCCCGCAAGTAGCTTTGGGATAAACTGGCGGCAACCAGCAATAATAAGGAGAAGATACCATGCAAGACACTCCGCGGGGGGCGCGCCTCCATATCGCCATCTTCGGACGCCGCAACGCCGGCAAATCCAGCCTTATTAACGCCCTTACCAACCAGGACATTGCCCTGGTCTCCGACGTGCCCGGGACAACCACCGACCCGGTATACAAAGCGATGGAGATTCTCCCCCTCGGGCCGGTAGTCATCATTGATACCGCCGGCATCGACGACGTGGGCGACCTCGGGGCCCTTCGCGTCGAACGCACCTTCCAGGTGCTCAATAAAACAGACCTCGCCGTCCTGGTCATCGAGCCGGAGGCCGGCGTCACCGACTACGAGCGCCAGCTCGCCGCCGACATCAGGAAGCGGAACATCCCGATTGTAGCTGTCGCCGCCAAAAGCGACCGCGGGCCGAACGATCCGGCAGCCGCGGCCGCATGGGGAGCAGAACTCGGCGAAACAGTCCTTGCCGTCAGCGCCAAGAACGGCCAGGGCATTGAAGAGTTGAAACGGGCTATCATCAAGAAGGCCCCCGACAACTGGGAAGGCCCGCCGGTCATCGGCGATCTTCTGAACCCCGGCGACACCGCCGTCCTCGTTGTCCCCATCGACCTCGCCGCTCCCAAGGGCCGGCTCATCCTCCCCCAGGTGCAGACCATTCGTGACATCCTCGACCATGACGCCTATAGCGTCGTTGTCAAGGAACGGGAACTGCGCGAAGCCCTCGCCGGCTTGCGCCACATGCCGCGGATCGTCGTCACCGACTCCCAGGAATTCCTCAAAGCGGCCGCCGACACCCCTGACGACGTCTGGCTGACTTCTTTCTCCATCCTCTTTGCCCGCTACAAAGGCGACCTAGAAACACTGGTGGCCGGCGCCAAGGCCATCGACAGCCTCAAGCCGGGCGACAGGGTGCTCATCGCCGAGGGCTGCACCCATCACCGCCAGGCCGACGACATCGGCCGGGTGAAGATTCCCCGCTGGCTGCGGCAGGCGGCAGGCGGCGAACTCGCCTTCGAATGGGTTTCCGGAGGCGACTTCCCCCGCGACCTCGCGTCATTCAACCTTATTGTCCACTGCGGAGCCTGCATGCTCAACCGGCGGGAGATGCTCCACCGGTTGTCGGTGGCCCGCGAAAGCGGCGTGCCGATCGTCAACTACGGCGTCCTCATTGCCCACATCCACGGCATCCTGCCCCGGGCGTTGGCGCCCTTCCCTGCCGCCCGGCTCATCCTCGACGACTGACGGGGGTGATTGAGTGATTTATCTCGACAACGCCGCCACCAGCTGGCCCAAGCCGGCCGAAGTCCCCAAGGCCGTAGCCGCCTGCCTGCGCCGGGCCGCCAGCCCGGGACGAGGCGGGCACGGGCTCAGCCGGGAGGCGGATAAGATACTGTTCGCAGCCCGCGAAGCGCTGGCTGCCCTGTTCGGCGCCGGAAACTCCGGCACCATAACCTTTGCCGCCAACGCCACCGAGGCCATCAACACCGCCCTTTTCGGCCTGCTGGCCCCGGAGGACAGGGTCGTCACCACCTCCGTGGAACACAACGCCGTTGCCCGGCCGCTTAGGGCACTGGAAGACCGCGGCCTGCACCTAGCGATTATCGGCTGCGACCGGGACGGCAGCCTGCCTATGGACAGCCTGCGCACCGCCCTGGCTGGCGGCGCCAAAGCGGTTGTCGTTACCCATGCCTCCAACGTGACCGGCGCTGTCATGCCGCTGGCCGACATCGGCCGACTGGCCCGAGCAGCCGGCGCGCTTCTTGTCGTTGACGCGGCCCAGACCGCCGGCGTCGAAAACATCGACGTCGCCGCCATGGGCATCGACGTCATGGCCTTCAGCGGCCACAAAAGTCTCCTCGGGCCCCAGGGAACCGGCGGCCTTTATGTGCGTGAAGGCGTTTCAGTCGAGCCGTTTAGACACGGCGGCACCGGAAGCCTGTCCGAATCCGACCGTCAGCCGCTCTTCTACCCCGACAGGCTCGAGAGCGGCACGCCGAACACGCCAGGCATCGCCGGCCTGCTCGCCGGCGTTAACTACATAAACAAGCGCGGGCTGGAAAACATCCGCACGGCCGAAAACCGGCTTATCGGCGAACTGCTCACCGGGCTTGCGAACATACCCGGCGTCGCCGTCTATGGCCCGCCGCCCGGCGTGCCGCGTGCCGCCGTCGTCTCCTTCACGATCGGCGACCGGGATAGCGGCGAGATCGCCCACCGCCTTGACCGCGAATACGGCATCGCCTGCCGGGGCGGGCTGCACTGCGCTCCCTGGGCGCACAGGACCATCGGCACCCTCGTGACAGGCACCGTCCGTTTCAGCCCCGGCTGCTTCACCACTGACGCTGACATCGCCGCCGCCCTGACCGCGGTGCGGGCAATCGCCGCCGCCGGCTGACCGTGGACAAATGAAAAGTATGGCTTGCCGGCCGTCGGTCGGCGAAAAGAAAGGGGAACCGCAAACACACATGGACTACATGACCCAATTCACCGTCTGGTTGACGGAAAATCTGCAATATGTAATCATCACACTCACCGCCCTTATCTTTATTGCTCTCATTGTTTTTATCAACATTAATATTAAACTTGGCAAACTCAACCGCCGCTACCAAAAAATGATGCAGGGCACCGACGGTACCAACCTCGAGAGCATCCTGTTCCAGCATATCGACACTGTCAAGGACGCGACCGCCAAAGTGGCCGCTCTCGAGCAGGAGACCCGTCGGCTGGACACTCGCCTGAAATACTGCGTCCAGAAAATGGGCATCGTCCGCTTCAACGCCTTCGAGGATACCGGCAGCGACCTCAGCTTTGCGGTCGCCCTTCTCGACACCAATGACGACGGCGTTGTTTTCTCCAGTATTTACAGCCGCAGCGAATCGCGCGTATACGCAAAACCGGTGGCCGCAGGCAAGTCGACCTATTTTCTTACAGAAGAGGAAAAGAAAGCCATATCTGATGCCAGGGAAATATTTTCTAACGCTAGCAGGATAATCTAACCAAAAAAGAGAATACTAATACGCTCTACCGAGCGCTACACTTTTTGTCGAAAGGACGGTGAATGGTTTGCCTGTTTGGAAACAGGGTGATGGTGGAACAGGGCACATCAATACCGTCCTACAGAAAGCGCTGCCCGCGAAAAAAGCGCCTCCCGATCGGCGCGAATATACGTTGATGTTCGTACCCCACCACGGCAAAAACCCCTTCAGTCTGCGCATACCCATAAAAGCGCTCAAGATTACCGCCGCCGCCCTGGGTGTACTGCTGGTGCTGTCTGTCGGCACCTTCATCCACTATCGCCACACAGTAAACGTCGCCAGTACCGAGAAAGCGGAGCTTGAACGGCTCAGAGAAGTGAACGTCGCCCAGAACGTACAGATCGAGCAATTGGCCAAGGCCACCGCTGTTCTGCAGGAAGATATCGGCCGGCTCAACAAGCTGGACGCCGAAATCCGCCGACTGGTAAACAGCGACGAACAGCCCGCCTCCCGTTCCGGCGCCGTCCGCCCGGCTCCGTCAGGTGGACAAGGTGGTCCGGTAGTCAAGCCTCAGATCAATGACCTCTCCAACCTCGTGAAAGAGCTGCAGACGACCGCAAAAGCGCGCGAAAAGAGCCTCGCCTCCTTGAAGGAAGAGCTTGTCGCCCGCAATTCTCGCATCGCCGCTACCCCGTCCATCTGGCCCACCTACGGCGACGTCACCTCCCGCTTTGGATGGCGGGGATCACCGTGGGGCTGGGGCAGCGACTGGCACCCCGGCATTGACATTGCAAACGATTACGGAACGCCGATTGAAGCCACCGCCGATGGCACAGTCATCTACAGCGGCTGGTACAGCGGCTACGGAAAAATGATACAGATCGACCATCACAACGGCATCGTCACCGCTTACGCCCACAACTCGGAAAACCTCGTCGCCGTCGGCGCCCGGGTTAAAAAAGGCGATACCATTGCCTACATGGGCAGCACCGGCTACAGCACCGGCCCCCATCTTCACTATGAAGTGCGCGTAAATGGCACCGCGGTTAACCCGGCAAACTTTTTGTAAGCTAGGAGAGAAAACCTGATGTTTGGCAGCAGCAAACGGCCCCCGGCGTTCTCCGAACAAATTGAAACCATAATCGGCCCGGCGACCCAGATAAAGGGCAACATCTCTGCCGGCGGCACCATCCGGGTTGACGGCCAGGCGGAAGGCGAGATCAGCGCCAAGGGTGACATCATCGTCGGCGAAACCGGCATCGTCCGCGCCCAGATCAAAGGCCGCAGCGCCACCGTCGCCGGCACCGTCCACGGCAACGTCGACGTCACCGACAAACTCGAGCTCACCTCGAGCGCTAAGCTGTACGGCGATATCAAGACCGGCGTCCTCATCATCGGCGAAGGCGCGACCTTCAAGGGAGCCTGCGAGATGCGCAACGGCAACGACAAACCCGCCGACACCGCCAACCAGGCGCGCGATTTGAAACCAAACCCAGCAAAAACTTGACATGCATGAAAACGACACCCCCGCAAACAATAATTGCGGGGGTGTTTTTTATGGCGCGGCTCGTATCGGTCGAGCCCGGCCTTGACCCGGTCAAGGAACATCTGAGCAGCCAGGGATATCAGGTAGTCGATCCGGGTGTTTGGGTGCGGCCTGTGGAAGCGGTGGTCTACAGCGGTGCGCCTCTGGCCGCAGGCCAGGCCCACAGCGGCGTCGCGGAAAACACCGTACTTGTCAACGCCGCCGGACTGACGCCCGAAGAGGTTGCCCTGCAGCTGGAGAACAAGCTGAGTTGACCGGGCGACGAGGATAACGACATGAAACGGGGATACTATCAGCGGAGGTGGAGCGACATGATCCAGGGTATCATCGCCGTGGAGCAAAATCTGTCCAATGTAATCGACCTGTTGGAGACCGAGGGCTATGAGGTGGTGGCTCTTGACAACACCGACCTAGACAGCGTCGACGCCATAGTCGTCAGCGGCGCGGACATCAACCTGATGAACATTCAGGATACCCTCACCGATGTCCCGGTAATCAGCGCTGCCGGGAAATCGGCGGAAGAAATCCTCGACGAAATCGACCGCCTATGACTGTAAACATAGACAAAAGGAAGGGTATCAGCAGATGCTGATACCCTTTTCTACTTCCTCCAGGCCGCTCGCCAGACCGAAAGCTATGGCGTCGGCCATCTTCACGACAAGGTTAAGGCGGGTGCTTTGCAGCACAAGGTGCTCCATGAAGCCGCCGACGTTGACAATGCCGGTGATACAGGTGTCGCCGACCGGCGGTAGATCCTTGTTGACAGCCGCACCGGGGCGCAGCGGACCGCGGCCGACGGTTACGAAGCCCACACTCTCCAGCCGGCCGAGACAAGCGTCGACAGCGACGATGTAGGGATTGGCGAAGACGGCCGCGATGCTGCGCATCGCATCGGCGAGATTGGTGGCGTGCACCGGGTCGTCGAGCGTACCGAAGATGTGGGGATACGTGTGCAAGGAGCGGAGGCGGCTGCCGGTGAGCGGCCCGAGAGCGTCGCCGGTGGAGCGGTCGGTGCCTATGCACAGGATGACAATCGGTCGCCCCGAAGACGTAGCCTCCGCCAGGACCGTGCGGACGGAGGCGGCCAGCTCCTGGCGGCCGAGGGGGCTACTGACGCTGAACTTTTGTTCGCTTTCAGGCGCTGGAAGACTGAAAAGACGGTTGAGCATAATCGCTCCTTGTATCTTGTATAATGAAGATATCACCAGTATGTCTTTTTTCGCCTTGCGTTATTCCCTGACAGGAAAAGCCCGCCCGAATTGGAATAATAATATATAAATAGGAAACTCCGCAATCAAGGAGGCTCTATGGAAACTCCGTCCGCCAAACTGCGCCGCATCCCGGCGATCGACCGCCTTCTGGCAGTAGCTGTCGTCCTGCCCGAGTTTGCCGCCCTGCCCCGCGACCTGCTTGTCAGCCTCCTGCGCCAGGCCGCCGACGCCGTACGCGGCGAGGCGCTCGCCGGCAAAGACGTCGATACCACCCCAGGCGCCGTCATCGACCTCACCCGCCGTCTCCTCGCCCGCGCCGGCGAGCCCAGCCTGCGGCGGGTAATAAACGCAACCGGCGTCGTCCTCCACACCAACCTCGGGCGTGCTCCGCTTAGCAAGCGGGCCCGCGAGCGGGTCGCCGACGTAATGAGCGGCTACAGCACCCTCGAATACGACCTTGCCAGCGGTGAGCGCGGCACCCGCTACAGCCACGTCGCCGCCCGTCTCGCCACCCTGACCGGTGCCGAGGACGTCATCGTCGTCAACAACAACGCCGCCGGCGTGATGCTTGTCCTGTCGGCGCTGGCCCGCGGGCGCGAAGTCATCGTCAGCCGCGGGCAGCTCGTGGAGATCGGCGGCTCTTTTCGGGTGCCGGAGGTTATGGCCCAGAGCGGCGCCACCCTCGTCGAAGTCGGCACAACGAACAAAACCCATCTTCACGACTACGAACAGGCTATCGGCCCTAATACCGCCGCCATCCTCAAGGTTCACACCAGCAACTACCGCATCATAGGCTTCACCGCCCAACCCGACGACGCAGCATTAGCGGCGCTTGCCCGGCAGCACGGCCTGCCGCTCGTGGAAGATCTCGGCAGCGGCACCATCCGCGCCGTCGAGGCCGGCGGCTGGCGGGAACCGGCGGTAGCGGAGCGGCTGGGAGCCGGCATGGACCTCGTCACCTTCAGCGGCGACAAGCTCTTCGGCGGGCCCCAGGCCGGCGTCATCGCCGGCAAAAAAACGTTCATCGACAAACTCCGCCGGCATCCCCTGCTGCGGGCCATCCGCATCGACAAGCTAACCCTAGCCGCGCTTGAAGGAACGCTGCTCGACTATCTCCTCGGCGAACCTGGGCGCGATATCCCGGTGCAGCGCCTGCTCCAGGCCGATGGCCGTGAGCTGGCCGACCAGGCAGCCGACCTCGCCGGGCTGCTGAGCGATCTGCCCGGCTGGCGGGTCGGGGTCGTGCCCCTCGTCTCTCAAGCCGGCGGCGGCGCCATGCCGGCCGTCGACCTCCCCGGTTGGGGTGTGAGCGCGCACCCGGAAGTATTGAGCGCCGCCGCCGCCGAAGAAAAGCTGCGGCAACGCGCCCTGCCCATCATCGCCCGCGTCAAAGACAACGGGCTCCTCTTCGATGTCCGCTGCCTCGCTCCCGAGGATCCGGCGGAGATCCGCCGCGCCCTCGCCGACTTGGCAGCCGAGGCGACACCATGAAGTACGTCATCATCGGCACCGCCGGACACGTCGACCACGGCAAGACAGCGCTCATCAAAGCCCTCACCGGCACAGACACCGATCGTCTCAAAGAAGAGAAAGCACGCGGCATATCTATCGACCTCGGCTTCGCCTCCCTGCCCCTCGGCCCTGATATCACCGCCGGCGTCGTCGACGTTCCGGGTCACGAACGGTTTCTCAAAAACATGCTTGCCGGCACAGGCGGCATCGACCTCGTCATGCTCGTCATCGCCGCCGACGAGGGTGTCATGCCCCAGACCCGCGAACACCTGGCCATGCTCGGCCTATACGGCGTCAAGAGCGGCATCGTGGTTATTAACAAAATCGACAAAGTCGACGCCGACTGGCTAGTTCTGGTCGAAGAAGACATCGCCGCTTTCCTGGCCGATACCTTCCTGGCAGCAGCCCCCCGTCTCCGGGTATCGGCCGTCTCCGGCGAGGGGCTCGGGGAACTGCGCGAGGCCCTCGCGGCGGCAGCAGCCGCCCAGCCGGCCAGGGACAGCCAGGCCCCCTTCCGCTTGTGGGTAGACCGCGCCTTCACCGTCAAGGGTTACGGCACCGTCGTCACCGGCTCGGCCTTAAGCGGCACGGTCAACGTCGGCGACAGCCTGCGCCTTTATCCGGCCGGCGGCCTCGTAAGGGTCCGCGGCCTCGAATGGCACGGCAGCAAATGCGGGCAGATCCACGCCGGCCAGCGGGCGGCTATCAACGTCGGCGGAGTGGACAACGAAACTCCGGAGCGCGGTATGGTTCTTAGCGCCCCCGAGCGCGGCCAGCTCAGCGCCGTCTGGGACGCCGTCGCCGACTGGAAGGGCGAGGTCGCCGCAGGCACCCGCGTCCGCCTCCACCTCGGCACAGGCGAATTCCTCGCCCGCGTTCACTACTTCAAAGACCGCCCGCCCCGCTTTGCCCGGCTTATCCTCGAAACGCCGCTCGCCGCAGGGCTTGGCGACCGCGGCATCATCCGCCTCTATTCGCCCCAGCACCTCCTCGGCGGCGTGACCCTCGTCGCCCCCGGCGCCAACAGCCGCCGCCTGCGGCCCGCACGGCAGGCGCTGGCCGACGCCCTCGTCGCCGGGGAGCGAAAAGCAATTATTGCCGCCGTCATCGCCGATCTCGGCCACCCGGTGCAGAGCGACGACATCCGGCGCGCGGCCGGCTATATCAAGGATACCGTTGTCAGCGCCTCCCTGGAAGCGCTCATTGCCGCCGGCGACGTTCTCCGCCTGGGCGAGTATTACCTGGCCGCCGGCGTCCTCGCCTCTTTGAGCGAACGGCTGACCGCCGTACTTGCCGCCTGCCACCGCGACCAGCCCGACCGGCCCGGCCTGGCCAAGGAAATCCTCCGGCAAAAGCTTGGGCTCAAGGAACGTGCCTACGAAGCGATTCTCAATCACTGGCAGGCGCAGGGCATAATCGCCGTCACCGGCGCCGACGTCGCCCTTAAGGACTTTGCCAGCCGCCACAGCGACTGGCGGCAGGACCTTGCCGCCAGGGCCGACCAGGCGCTTGACGGTATAGGGATGGCAGGTATCGACTTGCAGGTGCTGGCCGAGAAACTGGCTCTCCCCCCCGATAAAGCACGCGCCGCACAGGATATTTTGCTCCGTCAGGGGACACTTGTCCGCGTGGGCGATATACTTGTATACAGAAAAACAATTCAGTACATTGCGCAGCTTATCCAGCAGCATTTTGCGTCCAATCCCACCCTAACAGTGGCGCAGCTCCGCGACCTGCTTAACACATCCCGCAAAGTGGCGCTGCCGCTGATAGAATACCTTGATCTGCATAAATATACAATTCGCGACGGCGACAATCGCCGTCCAGGGCCAAAGCTAAAAAATTTATCAGAATAAACTTTATATTATTTTGCATATTGACAGCATATATACTCCTTTTTATAATTAGTGTTAACAATGCAGTATTACTGCGCAGGACAATTGTCCTTAAAAGGGAGTGTGCCTAGGGTTCCGCGCCAACGGCGGCCTGGACCGAGCGGCACAGACGCTGTCGGCGTTACACCGTGGGGATAAAATACCCGGCGGAAGGTCCCGGAAAAGATGGGATCTCCGCCGGTATTTGTTTTGTTAATATTTAGATTGCGGAGAGGTTTATTTACTATTATTTAGAGAGAGGTGGCCCACATGTGCCGAATAGGCGCGATCAAAAGCAAGGTTGCGTTCCACCCGTCGCAAGCCCTGCGCCTGATGCTGCCGCAGCAGGAGGGACACGACAATTCGGGCTTCGCCATGGTAATGCAGGACCTTGACGGCGTTTTCGGCCAGTACAAGGATAAGCCGCTGCTGTCGCTGGCCTGCACCCAGAAGGGAGCGCAGATGGTCGAAAACTACATGGAGGCCCACAACTTCACCCGTGTCTACGAATGGGTGCCGAAGCTCAACCGCAAGCCGGGGCTGGACATCAAGGCCATGCCCCACTATATTTTCCGTTGCTACGACTACCCTGAGCAGGTCCAGGGAGCCTCACAGGCGGCCAAAGAAGAGCTGCTCCTCGACACCCGGCTGGCCCTCAGGGCGCTGCTGGAAAAAGAGGACCAGGGCTACGCATTCTCCCTGTGGCCGGACGTGCTCACCCTCAAGGAAATCGGCGACCCGCGCGACATTGCCGTCTACTTCCGGCTGTGGGACGACAGCGGCGAACTCATGGCCAAGAATGTCGTCGTCCAGTGCCGCCAGAACACCAACTACGACATCGTCCGTTACGCCGCCCATCCCTTCTTCATTCAGGGCTACACCCTGTGCGCCAACGGCGAGAACACCTTCTACACCAAAAATAAGGAATACCAAAAATCGCTCCACCGCGGCTATATCGGCTTCGAATCCGACTCGCAGAACTTCCTCTACACGCTCCACTACGTGCTGCACCAGCTCAAGTGGCCGATCAAGTACTATAAGCACGTCATCACCCCCCTGCCCTTCGAAGAGATCGAAAAGCGGCCCGACAAAGCGGAGCTAAAGCTCATCAGGCAATCGCTCGGCCACCTCGAGATCAACGGGCCCAACACCATCATCGGCATGCTCCCCGACAACAGCCTCATAACATGCTGCGACTCCAAAAAGCTGCGGCCGGTTGTCATCGGCGGCGACGGCACCACCATCGCCATATCCTCCGAAGTATGCGGCCTCAACGTCGTCATCCCCGACCGCGATCCCGCCAACGACGTATACCCCGACGAGCGGGAAGTCGTTGTCATTACTTCCGACCTGGAGGTGCAGCGATGGAAACAGTAACGAAAACCCAGGACGTGACCTTCAACGACCTGCCGTGGAAAATCGAGTACAGCCCAGAACGCTGCACCATGTGCGGCAGCTGCGTGGCCGCCTGCACGTTCAAGGCCATCGAGCCCGGCGTCGAGCGCCGCTCGGTCACAATCTCCACCGCCCACGTTCCCGAACCCACCCAGACTCACCGGGCCATTCCGGTCATCAAGCAGAAAAACAGCGTCGCCAACTTCTGCCGCGGCTGCGGCATGTGCGAAAAGGTCTGCCCCAACCGGGCCATCCGCCCGGTACGCAACGACGAATCGCGTCTCAACATGCTCGCCCGCGGCGGCGGCAACCCCATCAAGCGCGGCGGCCGCAACAACCTTCTCAAAGACCGCACTCTCGACAAGATCGTCGTCGGCCGCATCTCCCAGATGACCGACCCTTCGCTCGACTCCGAGCGCCACACCTTCGACATCCTCGCCCCCTTCGGCCGGGTGCTGCTGCCCGGCGAGCTGCCGTTCTCCATCGACGACGGCGAGCTTAAGCTGTCCGACTGGACGCCGCCAGTACGCTGGATCTACCCCGTCATCTTCAGCGACATGTCCGTCGGCGCCCTCTCCACCCGGGCGTGGGAGGCCGTCTGTCTCGCCACCGCCTACCTCAACGAAAAATACAACATGCCTGTACGCATGAGCTCCGGCGAAGGCGGCATGCCCGTCCAGCTGATGAAATCCGAATACCTCAAATACATGATCATCCAGATCGCCTCCGGTCACTTTGGCTGGAACCGCATCATCAAGGCCATGCCCCACATGAAGGTCGACCCGGCCGGCATCCTCATCAAAATCGGTCAGGGCGCCAAACCGGGCGACGGCGGTCTGCTGCCCGCCGCCAAGGTCGCCGAGCACATCCAGGCCATCCGCGGCGTGCCCAAAGCCGACCTCCTCTCCCCTCCCAATCACCAGGGCCTCTACTCGATCGAAGAATCGGTGCAGAAAATGCACATGTCCCTCAACGCCGCCTTCAAATTCCGCGTGCCGGTCGCCATCAAATGCGCCGCCTCCGCCACCTCGGTGTCCGTCTACAACAACCTCCTCCGCGACCCCTACAAGATTTGCGGCGGCTTTTTCCTCGACGGCATCCAGGGCGGCACCGGCGCGGCCAACGAAGTATCGCTCGACCACACCGGCCACCCCGTCGTCTCCAAAGTCCGCGAATGCTACCTGGCTGCCGTCAAACAGGGCCGCCAGGGTCAGATACCCCTATGGGGCGGCGGCGGACTCGGCCTCACCGGCAACGCCGCGGCCGACGCCTTTAAGATGATCTGCCTCGGCGCCAACGGCGTCTTCCTCGGCAAGCTGCTCATCCAGCTTTGCGGCTGCATCGGCAACGAGGAAGGACGCTGCAACGCCTGCAACACCGGCCTCTGCCCCACCGGCATCTGTACTCAGGACCCCCGCCTCGTGAGGCGCCTCGATATCGACAAAGCGGCCCAGAACATCGTCGACTACATGCTGGCCCTCGACGGCGAACTGCGGAAAATGATGGCCCCCATAGGCAACAGCTCGCTGCCGGTCGGCCGCTCCGACGCCCTCGTCAGCACCGACAAAGCCATTGCCGACAAACTGGCGATACAATATTCCTGTTAGGAGGGATGCGTAGTGTTTAAAATTAAAGCCTTCGACGGCAACACCCGGATGCCTACGCAGGACCTCCTGCAGGCAGTCAATAACGCTCTCGCCCAGGGCGAGACCGAATTTCACATCGAAGCGGCCGGCCAGCATGACATCGGCGGCCCGCTCTGGCACCCCGAAGGAAAGCCGCTCAAATTCTTCGTCACCAATCCCGGGCAGCGCGTCGGCTCGATGTGCATGGAAGGCACCGAGATAATCGTCGAGGGCCCCGCCCCGGCCGATGTCGGCTGGCTCAATGCCGGCGGCCGCATCATCGTCAGAGGCGACGGCGGCGACACCAGCGCCCACTGCGCCGCCTCCGGCACAGTCTATGTTGGCGGCCGCGTCGGCACGCGCTCCGGCTCGATGATGAAGCACGACCCTCTGTACGCCCCCCCCGAATTCTGGGTGCTGAAAAGCTGCGGCTCCTTCTCGTTCGAATTCATGTCCGGCGGCATCGCCGTCGTCTGCGGTTTCGACAGCGAAGACATCGCCTCGGTACTTGGCGACCGGGCCTGCGTCGGCATGGTCGGCGGCCGCCTCTACGTCCGTGGCCGGGCGGCCGGTCTGTCCGTCAAAGACGTTAAAGTCATGCCCCTCGACGAAGCCGATATCGCTTATCTGTCCGGCAAAATGGATGATTTCCTCGGCGGCATCGGCCGCCCGGAACTCAAAGGAAAACTCACCGTCTGGAACGAATGGCAGAAAATCGTCCCCCTCACCTACGACGAGCGGCCCAAAAAAGTCAACACCGACATTCGCTCCTTCCGCACCACCGAGTGGGTGCCTGGCGGCATTTTCGGCGACGTCTCAAGCGACGACCTTGCCACCGTAGGCCTCGTAGTCAACGGCATAAATCGCCAGCGCGTGCCCCAGTGGGAAAACGCCCGCTATGCCGCTCCGTGCGAATTTAATTGCACAGCCTCCATCCCCTCCCAGCAGCGGTTCAATCTTTTGCGGGAAGGAAAAATCGAAGAAGCCTACCGCCTCATCCTCGACTATACCCCCTTCCCCGCCTCGATCTGCGGCGCCGTCTGCCCCAATCTCTGCATGGACGAATGCACTCGCCAACAGATCGACCTCTCCGCCCAGATCGGCTTGCTCGGCCGCCACTCCGCCGACGCCCTGCTCGCACCGCCTGACAGCAAGACCGGCAAAAAAGTCGCCGTCATCGGCGGCGGAGCCGCCGGCCTTACCGCCGCCTGGCACCTCGCCCGCCAGGGTCACAGCGTTACCGTTTACGAAGAAAACGCCGCCATGGGCGGCAAAATGGAGCAGGTCATCCCCCGCGGCCGCCTGCCGCAGGATTCGCTCCGCAAAGAGCTTGCCCGCATCGAGAGCCTCGGCGTCGAATTCAAAACCGGCGTCCGCGTAGACAAAGAGCAATTCGCCGCTATCCGCGGCGCCAGCGACGCCGTTGTCGTCGCCACCGGCGCCCACGTTTCGCGGGTCATCCCCTGGCCGGGCCACGAGCGCATCGTCAAAGGCCTCGACTTCCTCAAGGCGGTCAACCGCGGCGAAAAGCCGGCCGTCGGCAAGCGGGTCATCGTCATCGGTTGCGGAAACTCCGGCATGGACGCCGCCGTCGGCGCCTACCAGATGGGGGCCCAGCAGGTCACCTGCATCGACATACAGGCGCCGGCCGCCTTCGCCAAAGAAATCGCCCACGTCGAAGAACTGGGCGGCAAACTCCTCTGGCCGGTCGAGACCAAAGAAATCACGTCTGACGGCATAATCCTCAAAAACGGCGGCTTTATCCCCGGCGACACCGTCATCATCACCATCGGCGAAGCGCCCGACCTCGGCTACCTGCCTGCGGACATCGCCCTCGAGCGCGGCTGCCTCAAACCGGCCGCCGACTACTCCGTCGCCCCCGGCGTATTCACCGCCGGCGACACCATCCGACCGGGCCGCCTGGTCGACGCCGTCGCCGCCGGCCGTCAGGCCGCGTTCGCGGCTGCCGCCTACCTTACCGACGGCGCATACCAGCCCGAAAAGAAGCAGCGCATCCCCGCCGGCCGGCTCAGCACCGCCTACTTCAAAAAATGTCACAGCTGCGACCTGCCCGCCCCCGGCGACGACTACCTGCGCTGCATCAGCTGCGGAACCTGCCGCGACTGCCACATGTGCATGAAATCCTGTCCGGAAAACGCCATCACCCGCGTCGCCCTGCCGGGAGGCGGCTACGAATACGTCAGCGACGGCGCCAAATGCATCGGCTGTGGCATCTGCGCCGGCGTCTGCCCCTGCGGCATCTGGACGATGTACGACAACGCCGAGCCCATCGACATGTACAAAACCTATAAAGCGTAAGGCGAGGTTGCCTGTAGTTGTCTGCGGCGCTCTCGTGCGCGGCCTGTGTACTTCTATGTACACGGCGCCCCGCCGAGTGCTGCCGGCGGGACGCAGGCAACCCGTTTTTTTTGGCCACATTTTGTTGTTCCATTGTGCCGGTCGTGCCCCGGCGCGAAATTTTGTGGTAATAAGTGGAATCGCTGGCAGGAATCTTTCCCGCTGTGCCGAAAACTAACTACATTCTTTACTCGATAAACGACAGATGTTCTCTTGAAGAGGACATAAAGCAACGGAAAGTTGACAAAATGTTGTTGACATGCTAGAAACAGTACACCTATAATAAAAAACACAAAGACAATAATCCCCGCCCAGTGTACTGGGGAGCGGCAGTGTTGCCGCCAGCCACCGGAGGCTTGACCCGTTTTGATACACCGTAGGCGGAAAAAGGCTTGTGAGAAGTCCTCCCCGGAGGGCTTCTTTCTGGGCTTTTTCATATTAGCAAACATTCAGTCTCAACGGAGGGGGGAAGGGGTAAAACCGAAAGAGTCGAGGGTAGGGGGAACTAAAGTTTAATTACTGGTTATTGGTTTTGAGATTATTTGAGAATCGCGTATTTATGAAGGAGGAATTCTGGTGTCCAAAAAGTGGCTTACACTCGTTGCCCTGGCATTAGTCGTCACCATGGTTGCCGTACTCGCCGGCTGCGGCGGCGGTAGCGCTCCTGCGAAACCTGCGACCATTAAAATCGGCGCTAACTTCGAAATGACCGGCGGCCAGGCGACCTTCGGGCAGTCTTCGGCCAACGCCGTCAAGCTCCTTTTCAAACAGATCAACGCTGCCGGCGGCGTCCACGGCAAACAGCTCGAACTGATCGTCGCCGACAATAAATCCGAGCCGGCTGAATCGGCCAACGCCCTGACCAAACTTCTCACCCAGGATAAAGTCGTCGCTGTCGTCGGTCCTGTCACCAGCTCTGACTGCCTGGCCGCCGGCCCGATCGCGATGGACAAAAAGGTGCCCTTCGTCAGCAACAGCGCCACCAACCCGAAAGTTACCGTCGAAAACGGCAAAGTGAAAGACTTCGTCTTCCGCGCCTGCTTCCTCGATCCCTTCCAGGGCACGGTTGCCGCCAACTTCGCCAGCAATTCACTCAAAGCTAAGACCGCCGCCGTTTACGTCGACATGAGCTCCGACTACGCCAAAGGCCTGGCCCAGTTCTTCGAAGAAGCCTTCACCAAAGCCGGCGGCAAGATCGTAGCCAAGGAAGCCTACCAGCAGAAAGACACCGACTTCCGCGCGGCCCTCACCAAGATCAAAGCCGCCAACCCCGAAGTAATCTTCAACCCCGGCTACTACCAGGAAGTCGGCATGTTCGTCAAGCAGGCCCGTGAGCTTGGCATCACCGTGCCCCTGCTCGGCGGCGACGGCTGGGATTCTCCCAAGCTCGTAGAGATCGCCGGCGCCCAGGCGCTTGAAAACACCTTCTTCGTAAACCACTACGCCGCTGACTCCAAAGACCCCGACACCATTAAATTCGTCGAAGCCTACAAGAAAGAATACGGTCAGACCCCGGACGCTCTGTCCGCACTTGCCTGGGACGCCGCGCTGATGGTTGTCGAAGCCATTAAGAAAGCCGGCCCGGACGCTGACTCCGTCAAGATCAAAGACGCCATCGCCGCGACTAAGAACCTCAAAGGCGTAACCGGCACCATCACCCTGAATGCCAACCATGACCCTGTCAAGAGCGCCGTTATTATCGCTCTCAAACAAGGCAAGCTGGTCTTCCAGGAAACCGTCAATCCCTAATCAGTACATCGTCGTAGTGCGAGGGGATAAGGACTTGTCCTTATCCCCTTTCTTACGCACTGGCGGCATGGCCGAAAACCTCTGCACTTCTCCAGGAGACACGGGTAAAAAAGTCCGCCCCCCGGAGTATTGACAGGCCAGGTGCGTCTCCCTATAATATACACTGTGAGTAACATATTTCGGTTCGGAGGCGGACAAAGGTGCGCCACCAGCGGACTGAAAAGGGTGTATATGGGGCGGATGCCGGCCTGCTGCGGGCTGGTGGCTGCCCCCGTCGTTTCTAAGGACGACATGCTGGCCGGCCTTCGGGCCGCAGTTGCCATCTCAACGGCATAATTACCTTGAAATCAACGGTTGGCCCTTGGCCCCGGCGGGGGAAACCTTTGGCCATATATGTGTCCGTGTCCGGACAGACGACACCGGTATTGGGCGTCCTGCGCCTACAATAACCATGATAAGGAGGGAACGCATGGATTCATTCCTTCAGCAGTTCTACCAGCAGTTGGTGAACGGTATTTCCCTTGGCAGCATTTACGCGCTTATCGCTCTCGGCTACACTATGGTTTACGGCATCATTCGCCTTATAAACTTCGCCCACGGCGATATCTACATGCTTGGCGCCTATGTAGCGTTTTTTGCCACCACCGTCTTCAAGCTGTCCTTCTTCCCGGCCCTCATCGCCGCCATGGTGGGCTCCGCCCTGGTCGGTGTAACCATCGAGCGCTTCGCCTACCGTCCGCTCAGAAACGCGCCCAAGATTGCCGTTCTCATCACCGCCATCGGCGTTTCCCTTCTTCTGGAGTACGGCGGCATGCTCGCCGTTTCGCCCCAGCCGCGCACCTTCCCCGCCCTTCTTCCCACAGGCATCTATCACATAGGCGGCGTGGTCATCAACAGCTACCAGATCATTATCCTTGCCGTCTCCCTAATCCTCATGGCCATCCTGACCTATATCGTTCACCGCACCAAGATCGGCAAAGCAATGCGGGCCGTTTCCTTCGACAACGATGCCGCCCGCCTCATGGGCATCGACGTCGACCGCGTCATCTCCTTCACGTTCGCCATCGGCTCCGCCCTGGCGGCCGCGGCCGGCGTGCTCGTCGGCATCTACTACAACTCCATCGACCCCCTCATGGGCATCATGCCGGGTCTTAAAGCCTTCGTCGCCGCGGTTCTCGGCGGCATAGGCATCCTCCCAGGCGCCATGCTGGGCGGGGTCATCATGGGCGTCGTCGAAGCCCTGGTAAGCGGTTTTATCTCCTCCACCTTCCGCGACGCTGCGGCCTTCGGCATCCTGATCCTCATCCTTCTCTTCAGACCCTCCGGCCTTCTCGGCAAGAACGTCCGGGAGAAAGTGTAGGTGACTGGCATGCGAGAAAAAACGAAAAACGACCTTCTGATGCTGGCGGCAGGCATCGTCATATACGCAGTAGTCCAGAGCCTCATATCGATCGGCTTCATCCAGGACTACTGGGAGCGCAACATCGTCTATGTCTGTATAAATATAATCCTGGCCACCAGCCTCAACCTCATCAACGGCATCACCGGCCAGTTCTCCATCGGCCATGCCGGCTTCATGGCCGTCGGCGCTTACGTAGGCGCCATAATGACCGTAAAATTCGGTCTTCCCCTCGTGGCCGGCATCGTCGCCGGCGCCCTTGGGGCCGCCGTTCTCGGCTTCATCATCGGCCTGCCTACCCTCCGGCTCACCGGCGACTACCTGGCTATTGCCACCCTCGGCCTTGGGGAGATAATCCGCATAACCATCCTCAACATCCCCTACGTCGGCGGCGCCTCGGGCTTTATGGGCATCCCCAAACTGACCAACTTCACCTGGGCGTTCTTCCTGATGCTCTTCGTCCTTTTCTTCATCAAGAACTTTGTCAATTCTACCCACGGGCGGGCCTGCATCTCCATCCGCGAGAACGAAATCGCCGCCGAAGCCATGGGGATCGACACCACCAAATACAAAGTCATGGCGTTCACCCTTGGCGCGGCCTTCGCCGGCGTCGCCGGGGCACTCTTCTCCCACTACACCTACATCGCCCACCCCGCCTCCTTCACCTTCATGCGCTCCTTCGACATCCTTACGATGGTCGTTCTCGGCGGCCTCGGCAGCATGAGCGGCTCGATAGTAGGCGCTATCTTCTTCACCTGGGTTTCGGCCTTCTTCGCCGAATGGCCGGAATGGCGAATGGTCATCTACTCGCTCCTGCTCATCGTCCTTATGCTGTTCAGACCGCAGGGACTGTTCGGCAATAAGGAACTCAGCCTCAAAATGTTCGGTCGCTTGACGGGAGGTGAACGGCGTGGCACTACTCAAGGTAACTAACCTGTCCAAATCCTTTGGCGGGCTGCGCGCCGTCTCGTCCTTCAACATCGCCATCGAACCGGGCGAACTGGTCGGTCTTATCGGCCCCAACGGCGCCGGCAAAACCACTGCCTTCAACCTCCTTACCGGCGTCTACGACCCCACCGAGGGCGCAATTGAGTTCGACGGCAAAAGCGTTGTCGGCCTGAAGCCCTACCAAATCACCCAGCGCGGCGTCGCCCGCACCTTCCAGAACATCCGCCTGTTCAGCGAACTGTCCGTTCTCGACAACGTCAAGATAGCCTATCACTTCCACGTCAAATACGGCCTCCTTGAAACGGTTTTCCGCCTCGGCCGCTACTTCGGCGAGGAAGAAGACCTCGACAAGAAAGCCCTCCGCTTCCTGGAAATCTTCCAGCTTGCCCACCGCAAGGACGAAATCGCCAAAAACCTTCCCTACGGCGAACAGCGCCGGCTCGAAATCGCCCGCGCCCTCGCCGCCCAGCCAAAACTCCTCCTGCTCGACGAACCAGCTGCAGGCATGAACCCCCAGGAAACCCAGCAGCTCATGGACATGATCCGCTGGATCCGCAAAGAGTTCGGCCTCACCATTCTCCTTATCGAGCATGACATGAGCCTCGTCATGGGCGTCTGCGAACGCATCTACGTTCTCGACTACGGCAGCATCATTGCTCAGGGCACGCCGGCCGAAATCAAAAACAACCCGCGCGTTATCGAGGCTTACCTCGGCGAGGAGGTGCACTGATGCTTAAGATCGACGACATCAACGTATATTACGGCGCCATCCACGCCCTCAAAGGCATCAGCCTGGAAGTGCCCGAAGGCGAGATCGTCACACTCATCGGCGCCAACGGCGCCGGCAAAAGCACCACCCTCCGCACCATCTCGGGCCTCCTGAAGCCCAGGACCGGCCAGATAACCTTCGAAGGCAAGAACATCGCCGGCGCGCCTGCCCAGGATATCGTCAAGATGGGCATCTCGCAGGTGCCGGAAGGGCGGCGCATTTTCGCCAACATGTCCGTCCTCGAGAACCTCGAGCTCGGCGCCTATATCCGTTCCGACAGCAAAGGCATCGCCGGAGACCTCGAAAACGTCTTCAAGCGCTTCCCCCGCCTCCGCGAGCGTAAAAGCCAGGTCGCCGGCACTCTTTCCGGCGGCGAGCAGCAGATGCTGGCAATGGGCCGCGCTCTCATGAGCCGCCCCCGCCTTTTGCTGCTGGACGAACCCTCCATGGGTCTCGCCCCATTGCTGGTTAAAGAAATATTTGCTATCATTAAGGAAATAAACGCCAGCGGCACCACCATCCTCCTGGTCGAGCAGAACGCCAACATGGCGCTGTCCGTCGCCCAGAAGGCATATGTGCTCGAAACCGGGCGCATCACCCTCTCCGGCACCGCCAAGGAGCTGTCCGAGAGCGAAGCGGTCCGTAAGGCATACCTCGGCGGCTAACGCGACCCCAAAAAAGAGCGAGGAGAGATGGCCATGTTCGTCTCCAAACGGATGACCCCCAATCCGGTGACTATTCCTCCGACCATGACGGTTTCCGACGCCACCAACCTCATGAAAACCAATAACTTCCGCCGCGTGCCCGTTGTCGATAACGGCAAGCTCGTCGGCATTGTAACCGACCGCGACCTGCGCGCCGTAGCGCCGTCGCCGGCCACCACCCTCTCCGTCTTCGAAATCAATCATCTCCTGGCCAAAATGCTTGTCAAGGAAATAATGAAATCGCCGGTCATAACCATAAGTTCCGGCGCCACCATCGAAGAAGCGGCGCTCATGATGTACACCCACAAGATCGGCGGCCTGGTGGTCTTGAATAGCGTCGGCGCGGTCGTCGGCATCATCACCGAGACCGACATCTTCAAAAGCCTCGTCGACGTCATGGGGCTCAAGGAAGGCCGCACCCGCCTGACATTCGAATTTGACGACAAGGTCGGCGTCCTCGCCGACGTCGCCGCCGTTTTCAAGGAGTTAGGCATCAACATCCTCAGCATGGCGACCTACAACACCGAGGAAGGCCGGGCCGAGATGGTCATCCGCGCCGATGTCAAGGACGTCAAAGTCCTCGTCGACCGGCTGGCCGCCATCGGGTATCCCGTCACCCATGTGGTCCAGATCGGCAACGACTGACCGGACAAAGGATTTACACCATCCCTGCGGCGTGCTAATATAATGGAATAGGATCAGGCGGCCGGGTATAGCCGGTGCGGCCGGGCGATAAGCAGCAGGCAAAGCCTGTGGGACCAATAAGTCTCGCAGGCTTTTAATTTTGGCTGCGTCTGCCGGCAGCCGCGGGGCATATTATTACGGGAGGGTTTTCTTTTGGACGACAACACCCTGAAACAAAATACAGCCCGGCTGTCGATAATCTCCAATAGTGCGCTTGTTGTCATCAAGCTTGCCGTCGGCCTGGCCGGCGGCGCGGTCAGCATCGTATCCGAAGCCGCCCACTCGGCCGTCGATCTTATCGCCGCCCTCATCGCCTACTACGCCGTCCGCAAGGCGGCTCAGCCGCCCGACGCCCACCACGCCTACGGCCATGGCAAAGTAGAAAACTTGTCCGCCGCCATCGAAGCGGCCCTCATCATCGTCGCCGCATTGTGGATCATCTACGAAGCGGTCGAAAAGATTGCCGTCGGCCACGCGCCCGCCTATCTCGAATACGGCATCGCCGTTATGGCGGTATCGATCCTCGTCAACTGGTATGTTTCCGACAAGCTGATGAAGGTCGCCCGCAAAACCTGCTCACACGCTCTCGAAGCCGACGCCCTTCACCTCAGGGCCGACATCTGGACATCGGGCGGCGTGCTGGCCGGCCTGGTAGTAATCAAAATCACCGGCCTCGCCTGGCTCGACCCGGCCATCGCCATCCTCGTAGCCGGCGTCGTCTTCAAAGCCGGCTACACCATGACCAAGAAAAGCCTCTACGAGCTTACCGACATCAGCCTGCCGCCGGAAGAAGAAGAAATAATCACCGGCATCCTCGCCGCCCACCCCGCCATCCTTGCCTTTCACCAACTGCGGACACGGCGGTCGGGCAGCCTCCGGCTCATCGACGTCCATCTCATCCTCCGCCGCGACATGCACCTCGACGTAGCCCACGCCGTCTGCGACGAAGTCGAGGCAGCCCTTGAGGAGAGGCTCGCTCCGTGCGAAGCGACGATACACCTGGAGCCCTGCACCTGCCCCGACAAATAATTCCGGCAGCCGATAAAGCCCCATCTGCGTTGTTACGACTGCGTTTGCTTGCTCGCGTACGTTCCGAGTACGCGTCGCGGCGCAAGCCTCGTCGTGCCTAGCATCTGGGGCTTTCTAGGCTGCCTTGGCCAATCTTAAACCAAAGCGCGCCGTCAGACGCGCTTCATTTCTTCAGCCGGCGCGGCCGCATCGGGTTGCAGTCGCGGCGCGGAGAGTGCCCCCGCGTCTTTTTCTCGGCTCCCGCCAGCAGTTCCTCTGTTTCGTCGACTGCCTCGGATATGGCGTCCCCCTCGTCCTCCCCGCAGGAAACGGGTACAAAACAGGGCGGCGCGAACGGCGGTTCAGGCGGAATAGGCGGCGGGGGCGGAGGCGGGGGCGTGAAGCACGAGGTGGCGAAATCGTACGGCGGCCCGCCCGGCGGCGTGCAGGACGGCACCGCCCCTGCCCCCCGCAAGCGTTCCTGTGCCCGGCGCACCACCTCGAGCACGAGTATTTCCTCTGCGACCATGTGCGGCGCGTCGGCCACGTCGAACCTGTTGGCCAGCAGCCGGAAAATGTCCACCGGCGCGCAGGTTACGGCCAAAAACTCGCTGCTGAACGCGATCTTGCAGCACAGCAGATCGATGAGGATATCGATCAGCACCCCGCTGCGGTCGAACCTCTCGATCGCCCGGGCGACGGCGTCGGGAGTGACCCCCCCGATGCGCCTGGTCTCTTCCGCCGACCCGACCAGCAGGCGGTGGGCGTTGACCAGCGATATGTAAGTCGGCACGATGGCGTTCACATCGGCAAGAATAGTGTCGATAATCGTCTGGGAAACAACATCGGTCGAAGTAGTCGCCACCCTATCCGCCTCCTGCCAATCGACTACAACCATTGTATGCACGGGACACGAAAAAGGATTTTACCGCCTGCGGGTATAAATAACAGTGGGGAGAGGCAATAATTGCCTTAACCGAAACCACCGGAAGGAGGGAAGAAAATGGTCAAACTTACCCAATACACCAAAAGCGGCGGCTGAGCGGCCAAAATAGGGCCAGGGGCCCTGGCGCACGTGCTGCGCCACCTGCCGCGAAGCAACGATCCGCGTCTTTTGGTCGGCACCGCCACCGCCGACGACGCCGGCGTATACCGGCTCGACGACCACACCGCCCTCATCCTGACGGTGGACTTCTTTACCCCGATCGTCGACGACCCCTACACCTTCGGCCAGATCGCCGCCGCCAACGCCCTCAGCGACGTCTACGCCATGGGCGGGCGGCCGCTCACCGCGCTCAACGTCGTCGCCTTCCCTGCCTGCGACCTCGACAGCGACACCCTCCCCGCTATCCTGCGGGGCGGCTGGGACAAAGTCGCCGAAGCCGGCGCCGTCATCGCCGGCGGCCACACCATCGACGACACCGAACCCAAATACGGCCTCAGCGTGACCGGTCTCGTCCACCCCGACAAAATCTGGACAAATGCCGGCGCCCGCCCAGGGGATGCCCTAATCCTTACCAAGCCCCTCGGCACCGGCATCCTCGCCACCGCCGCCAAGGCCGACCTCTACCCCGCCGGCGTCGCCGCCTCCATCCAGACCATGGCCACCCTCAACGCCAAAGCCGCTCAGGCCGCGGCCGGCTTCACCATCCACGCCTGCACCGACATCACCGGCTTCGGCCTCCTCGGCCATCTCTCCGAAATGACCTCTGCAAGCGGCACAAGGGCCGAAGTCGCCAGCGCCGCCCTGCCGCTATTGCCCGACGCCGCCGACGCTGCCGCCATGGGGCTCGTCCCCGCCGGCGCCTACACCAACCGCGGCTACCTCACCGCCGTCGACTTCGCCGACAGCGTACCCGAGCGGCTTCGCGACCTCTGCTTCGACCCGCAGACCTCTGGCGGGCTGCTGCTCGCCCTGCCTGCGGCCGAGGCCGACAGTCTTCTGGCCGCCCTCAAGCTTGCGGGCGTCAACCATGCCGCCCGCATCGGCCACATACTCGCCCAAGGGAGAGGGGAAATCCATGTCTACTGATATCGACGCCCGCGGCCTTGCCTGCCCGCAGCCGCTCATCGCCACCAAAAAAGCGCTTGACGCCATCGCCGACGGCGTCGTCATTACCCTTGTCGACAATGCCGCCGCCAAGGAAAACGTCGTCAAATTCGCCGCCGCCAGTGGCTGCGGCGTCAGCGTCGAAGAGCAGGGCGGCAACTACCGCATCCGCATAACCAAAGGCGCGCCCGTCGCCGCCGGCCACAGCGGGCCGGACGGCGGCCAGGCCGAGCGCCCGGCTGGAAACACCGTCTACCTCATCACCAAAGACACCCTCGGCCACGGCAGCGACGAACTGGGCGCCATCCTCACGAAATCCTTCTTCTACACTGTACGCGAAAGCCAGCCGCTGCCTAAGGCCATCCTCTTTATCAACGGCGGCGTCCGGCTCGCGGTCGCCGACTCGCCCGTCCTCGACCACCTAGCCGCCCTCGCCGCCGCCGGCGTTACCGTGCTGTCCTGCGGCACCTGCCTCGACTACTTCGGGCTGAAAGACCAGCTCGCCGTCGGCGGTGTCACCAACATGTACTCCATTCTTGACCAGCTGGCCGCCGGCAAAGCCGTCACCCTGTGAGGTGACCGACACGGATAAGCGATACGACCGTCTGTTTACCTTCCGCTCCGTCCACGATGCCGTTCGGGCCGAGCATCTCCTTGCCGGGGCCGGGATCAAGGCTATAGCCCGTCCGACCCCGCGCGAGATCGACCTAAGCTGCGGCCACAGTCTGCAGCTCGCCGCCGCCGACCAGGCGGCCGCTCTCGCCGTCCTGGCCGGGAACGCGGCCCGTTGGGGCAAACTTTACAGCCGCGTGTCCGCCCGCGTGTGGGAAAAAATCTGCGAATACGAGGAATGAGCATGGAGAGCATCTTCAAACCCGACCTGCTGTACGTCTTCGGGTACAAAGGCGTGCGCATCGTCGTCATAATCATTGTCGCCGCCATAGTCGTCCGTCTTAGCGGCCTGGTCGTCGACCGCCTCTTCCACCCCCCCGACGGCACGCAGAAGTTCCTCGAAGAAAAGCGGGCCCGCACCCTCAGCGTTTTGCTCAAGACCATCATCCGCTATACCCTCTACTTCCTGGCCGCCATCCTCATCCTGCAGGAATTCAGCATCGACACCACCTCCATCATCGCCGGCGCGGGCGTCGTCGGTCTGGCACTGGGCGTCGGCGCCCAGGGGCTCGTCAAAGATTTCATCACCGGCTTTTTCATCATCTTCGAAGACCAGTTTGCCGTCGGCGACTACATCGCCAGCGACACCATGTCCGGCACCGTCGAAGAACTGACCTTCCGCGTCACCAAACTGCGCGACGCCAGCGGCGTCCTCCACATCATCCCCAACAGCGCCATCTCCCGCGTCAGCAACTACACCCGCGGCCAGATGCAGGCGGTTATCAACATCCCCATCGCCTACGAGGCCGACATCGACAAAGTCATCGCCCTGCTAGGCGAAGCGGCGCGCGAAATCGCCCGCATGCCGGAAGTGCAGGAAGCTCCTAAAGTCATCGGCGTCGTCGATCTCCGCCCAGGCGAAGTTATCGTGCGGGTCGTTGCCAAAACCGTTCCTCTCGAACAGGTCAAGGTCGAAGCGGCCTTCCGCCACAAGGCCAAGGTGCTGTTCGAGCAGGCCAAGATTCCGGCGCCGGGGCTGTCGCTGCTGCCCGGCCGTCAGGAGGGGAAAGCATGATCGTCCGCTACGAAGTCGGCGACATCGTCAAAATGAAAAAGGCCCACCCCTGCGGCTCCGACCAGTGGGAGATAACCCGCACCGGCATCGACTTCGGCCTCAAATGCCTCGGCTGCGGTCGCCGGGTCATGGTCGCCCGCCCCAAATTCGAGAAAGCGGTAAAAAACATCGTCCCCCGCCAGGACGGCAAGTAGTTAAGACGTCTGACATAGTCGCCATCCCTGCGCCGCGGAAATCGCCGGCGGCGACGACCCGCGCGGCCGCATCAGGAGCAGTCTCGCCTGCCTGGCCGGCGACAGCGTCGCCACCCTCACCGGCGAGCGCGACAAGTACAAGCGCCTTTGGGAAATGGCGATGGACACCTGCCCGCGCTGCCGGGAAAACTGCGCCATCCGCCGCCTCAGCGCCCCCCAAAGCCGTCGGCGAATGACTATTGCATTCTTGGTGGGGATATTCTACAATTAACTGAGAAAAAAACGCAGAGCCTGTCTATCCGGACAGCCTCCAAAGTTAAGGTGGAATATACATGAGCACCAATCTTGAAGTAGGCATACTCGGCCTCCCCAACGTCGGCAAGACCACCCTCTTCAACGCCCTGACCAAGGCCGGGGTAGCCGTCTCCAGCTTTGTCTCCGGGGCCATCGAGCCCAACGTCGGCGTCGTCGACGTGCCCGACCCGCGGCTGGCCGCCCTCGCCGCCATGTACAAACCAAAAAAGATCACCCCCACCAAAATGCAGTTCGTCGACATCGCCGGCCTCGGCCAGGGTGCGTCCAAGGGCGCCGGCCTCGGCAACAAATTCCTCTCCCACATCAGGCAAGTCGACGCTGTCATCGAAGTCGTCCGCTGCTTCACCGACCCCGGCGTCATGAACGCCGACAGTGAGCCCAACCCGCTCGCCGACATCGAAATCCTCAACACCGAGCTTTGCCTCGCCGACATCGAGACCCTCGAAAAACGTGCCGAGCGACTGCAAAAAATGGCCAAAAGCGGCGACAAGCGGGCCCAGGACGAACTTGAGCTCGCCGCCCGCCTCAAAGCGTCCCTCGAAGAAATCATCCCCGCCCGCCAGGTCATCGGCGGCGAAGACGAGATTGCTCTCGTGCGCGAGCTCAACCTCCTCACCCTCAAGCCCATCCTCTTTGTCGCCAACATCAGCGAAGCCGACGCCGCCGACCCCGACGCCAGCCCCCATGTCCGCGCCGTCAAGGAATATGCCGCCAAGGCCGGGGCGGAAGCCATCGCCGTCTGCGCCAAACTTGAAGCCGAAATCGCCGAACTGTCCGACGAAGAAGCGGCCACCTTCCTGGCCGAAATGGGCCTCAGCGAAGCCAGCCTCGACAAAGTCATCCGCGCCGGCTACAAACTCCTTGGCCTTATCACCTTCCTCACCGCCGGCGAGCCCGAGGTACGGGCCTGGACCATCAGCCGCGGCACCAAGGCCCAGAAAGCGGCCGGCAAGATCCACAGCGACATCGAGCGCGGCTTCATCCGGGCCGAGCTTGTCGCCTACACCGACCTTATGGCCGCCGGCAGTTTCAACGCCGCCAAGGACAAAGGACTGGTCCGCCTGGAAGGGAAAGAGTATATTATGCAGGATGGGGATGTCGTCCACTTCCGCTTCAACGTATAAAGAAGTTGCGTAAAAAGTCCATCTGCTTCATTGCTCCTCGGCTGCCATCCTCAGCGTACGTTCGTGTACGCTTTCGGTGTCATTCTCCGGGGCGCCTTGCATCTGGAGCTTTTTACACAACTTCTGGCCTGCTCCGGTACAATCGCGTTCTCGGTCTGCCTAGCAGATGGGACCTTCTGAACGGCCTTGCGTCTTTTCCCCTAGTATATGCATCTCAAAACGAGGCCACACGGCCTCGTTTTTACATTTCTTTCTCTCCTGCGCCTGCATAGTAACAAAGAATTTTTCGTTTATACCAAGTTGTTGCGACAAAACATTGCTCCGACCGACACATAGTAACAAGTAATTTTGCACTTACGCTATGGCGGCAATCGAAAATAGTTGAGCTTGTTTTCTTGCATTACCGGCAAATTAGGTGCTATAATATACTGGTCTAATGAGACAGGTTTCAAATTCATATTTGAACCTTCCCTGCTCCCTTGCGGGGGCCGAATAGTCCAAAGGAGGAGGTGGTTTCATGAGAAAGTATGAAGTCATGTACATCGTGAAGCCGGCGGAAGAAGAGGCTGTCGAGGCGGTTGTCGCCAAATTCGAGAACCTCATCAAAAACAACGGCGGCACGATCGACAAAGTCGACCGCTGGGGCAAACGTCGCCTGGCGTTCGAACTCAAAGACTTCAACGAAGGGATTTACTTCGTAGTCTACTTCACCGCCCCGGCCGGCGCCGTCGCCGAGCTTGATCGCGTGATGAAGATTACCGACGAAATCCTGCGCCACATGGTTGTCAAACAGGAAGATTAGGCCAGGAGGATAGCTATGAACAAGGTCATTCTGGTCGGCCGTCTCGCCCAGGACCCGGAAGTGCGCTATACCCAAAGCGGCAAAGCGGTCGCCTCTTTCACCATCGCCGTCAACCGGTTTTCCGGCGGCGGACAGAAAGAAGCCGACTTCATCCCCATCGTCGCCTGGGAAAAGCTCGCCGAAACCTGCGGCAACAACCTCACCAAGGGTCAGCGCGTTCTTGTCGAAGGCCGCCTGCAAATCCGCTCCTACGAAACAAATGACGGGCAGAAGCGCCGCGTAGCGGAAGTCGTCGCCCAGAACATAGAGTTTCTCGAGCGCAAGCAGCCTGCCGAAGACAAAGAAGCGACCCCGTTTGGCGGTCAGGTATTTCCGGAAGAAGAAATCCCGTTCTAAAGGAGGGTTACAGTGAAACGCGAAAAAGGCCGTAAGCCGAAGAAAAAAGTCTGTAGTTTCTGCGTGGACAAAGTCGAGTCCATTGACTATAAAGAGGTACCCAAGCTGCGCCGCTACACCACCGAACGCGGCAAGATCCTGCCCCGCCGCATCTCGGGCAACTGCGCCAAGCACCAGCGGCAGCTCACCGTCTCCATCAAACGGGCCCGCAACATGGCCCTGCTGCCCTTCACCGCAGAATAGCCAATCACAGCAGCACCCTCCTGAGGGTGCTTTTTTTTGCCTGTTGGACGCTTTGTCATAAAGCTATTACAAGAAAAACGCGGCTGCCGCATGTTATAATGAAAGCAGAAACATTTGGAAAAGGCGCTGTCTCAGGAGGTTTCCGATGAACGACCGACCACTATGCGCAACAAAGATTATGCAGGCTTTGCCGGAGAATGAAAGGCAACTGATTAATGTCCTCAACCAACTGCAGGAGACAAAGGGATATATTTCCCAGGAAGATCTGCAAAATCTTTCAGCTGAGACCGGACAGGCGGAAGCTTCGCTTCAGGGGCTTGTCAGCTTCTTTAACAGTTTACGTACCCGCCCGCTGGGCAGAAACCATCTGTCGGTTTGCTACGGGACAGCCTGCTATACCCGTGGGGCCGACCTGCTATATGACCGCCTCGCCGGCGAACTTGATCTCGATGCCGACGGTACCACCGCAGACGGGTTCATCACCGTCGACAAAGTGCAGTGTGTCGGCGCCTGCAGCTTAGCGCCGGTGCTTGTCTGCAACGGCGCCCTCGAGGGCAAGGTAAAATCAAACCAGATGCCGGCAAAAATACGGGCATTAAGAGAAAACGATGCAAAGCACAGCTGAAAACTTATTTTCCACCGTCCGCGCGAAACTGCAACTGGCCCCCCTGAAATATAACCCGCCGCCGCCTGTTTCGCCGCTGCCCCCGCAGGCGGGGCAAGAAATCGTCCCTCTGTTAGCTGCCCGCTATGGGCTCGGCGACATACCGCCCGACCTCCGGAAGATAGCCGAGCAGGGGCATGCTGATTTATGCCCTGCCAACATGGCCCGCATCAGCGTGGGCATGGCGTCCTGCGGACAGGCGGCCGGCGCAGGCCCGTGGGCCGCCCGACTGGCGGCCCGGCCGGATTTTGTCAACCGCGTCATCGTGCGCAACGTCGGCTGTCTCGGCGCGTGCTACGGCGAGCCGCTGGTCGACGTCCGGACAACCGAGGGACTTCATTACCTTTTCGGCCGGGTGTCGAGCGAAGTGCACTGGCCGATCATTCGCACCGCCCAGCAGCAGTCCTTGCAGAAGGGCGCGTGGCTTGTGCTGCGTGAACGCCGCCCCGGATTGTTAACCGGGTTTGGAGATTTGGAAATAGTAAAATCGTATCGAGATTCTTTCGCCGCCTTTTTTGAACACCAAAAGCGCCTCATCACCGGCAACTGCGGGCTTATCGATCCGCTCAGCCTGCCGGAATACGTCGCCACCGGCGGCTATTTTGCCCTTGCCAAGGCTCTGCTCAAGCACAGCCCGGCAGATATCGTCGCCGAAATATCCGCATCAGGCCTGCGGGGCCGGGGCGGCGGCGGCTTTAATACCGGCTGGAAATGGGAAACGGCGGCCGCCAGCAGCGACCGGCGGCGGTTTATCGTCGCCAACGCCGATGAAGGCGACCCTGGGGCCTACATGGATCGGACGCTGATGGAAAGCGACCCTCACCGGGTGCTGGAAGGAATAATGCTGGCCGCGTATGCCTGCGGCGCCAGCGAAGCTTATATTTTCGTGCGGCACGAGTACCCGCTGGCGGTGGCGAGACTGCGCCAGGCGATTGGCGACGCGCGGGCCGCCGGCCTGTTAGGGGAACGAATATTGGGGACGGATTTTGCCCTGCAGGTCGGCATTATCCAAAGCGGCGGCGCTTTCGTCTGCGGCGAAGAGTCTTCCCTGCTCCAGGTCATGCAGGGGCAGCGCGGCGAACCCTGGCCGCGCCCCCCGTACCCGGCGGAACAGGGTTTCCATGGGCACCCCACCGTTATCAACAACGTAGAAACACTGGCAAACGTCCCGTGGATCATTGCCAACGGAGCCGACGCCTTTCGCGCCGCAGGCAACGACGACAGTCCGGGAACCAAGATATTCTGCATCACCGGAGACATACCGAATACCGGCTTTATTGAAGTACCCTTGGGCGCCAGCGTCCGGACCGTCGTAGGAAATATTGGCGGCGCCGCGCATAACGAAATCAAAGCGCTGCAGATTGGCGGCCCCTCCGGCGGCATTGTGCCTTACAAGGACTTTGCCCTGGACTATTCTGCGCTGTCCACCGCCGGAGGTATGATCGGCTCCGGTGGGCTGGTTGTCCTCAACCATTCGCGCTGTTTGGTAGACCTGACCCGGCACCTGACCGATTTTATGGCTGACGAGTCCTGTGGCCAGTGCTTGTTCTGCCGGGACGGGCTCGCTCTCCTTACCGGCATGTTGGATAGTCTGACAACCGGGACGGGAAAACCGGGCCTGATCGAAGAACTCGAAGAACTGAGCCGGGCCGTAGCCGACATGTCGATGTGCGCGCTGGGCCGTACGGCCGTAAACCCCCTTCTGACGACTATCCGCCATTTTCGTGGCGAATACGAAGCGCACCTGGCCGGTGTCTGTCCGGCGGTCACCTGCAAATCCCTGATCCGTTTTGAGATTATCCCCTCCCGGTGCACCGACTGCCGGGGCTGTCTCGACTGCCCCGTGCAGGCGATCAGCCACCAAGCCGGCAAGGGTCCGCTCGGCTATTCCGTCGATCATGAGAAATGTATCCGCTGCCGGTCCTGTGCCGAGATATGCCCCCATGACGCCATCCGGGCGGTTTCCGGAGGTGACCGGCCGTGAACCGCACCGTTAAAATAATCGTGGACGGACGACCGTGTGCGGTACGGGAAGGAGAACCGCTGCTGCCCGTTTTGCAGGCTGAGGGGTTCAATATACCGGCGCTGTGCCATCATTCCCGGCTTGATCCGTTGCGCCGCTGCAGCCTGTGCATAATCGAAGTGCACAGCCAGGGGCAATGGACGCCAAACCATGCCTGCACGGTGCTTGGGGCCTCAGGGCTTGAAATACGCACCGTTTCCCCCGGCATACACCGGCTAAGGGCTTTGGCTGCCCAAATGATGCTGGCGCGCGGCCCGTTTCGGGACCAGTCGGTTGCCGTCATGCTCAATGAAGTGCTGACCGCGGCGGAAGCCGCCGGCGTCCCGTGGCAAGCCGGTCGTGACACCGGCCATGGCGATGGACTTTCGGGCGACCCGGCAGCGTCGGCGATGGCCAAGGGGTGCATTCTCTGTGGCCGCTGTATTGCCATCTGCCGGAAAATCGGCAGAAACTACCTCACCTTTCTTAATAAGGGGAAAAAACTCCAGATAAGCTATGCGCCGGGAGCGGCGAGCCGTGGCTGCGGCGCCTGCAAGGCATGCGCGAAGCTTTGCCCCACCGCATTTATCCGGACCAACGGCCAAACAACCTTTACAGCGAAGCTCTATCGGGAGTAGCGCTGCCGCAAAGGCCTGATAATCCGCCGCATCGCCGGGGAAGCGTCCCGAAGGAGGGAACACGCATGACTACCGTCGGCATACTGATATTCCCCCAGGTCGAAGAGCTGGATTTCGTCGGACCTTACGAGGTGCTGAGCTATATCAACAAAGTGCGGCCAGGCAGCACCACAGTCCTTCTCGTGGCCGAACCCCCCGAGCCCGTCACCGCCTTCAACGGCATGCGTGTCATCCCCGACACCACGCTCGCGGACTGCCCGCCGCTCGAAATAATCGTTGCCCCCGGAGGCAAGGGTCGCCTGACGGCGATGAAGAACCCCGCCATCCCGGAATTCCTCCTCACCCGCCAGGCGAGCGCCAGGCACGTCACCTCCGTCTGCACGGGCGCCTTCCTGCTGGCCGAGGCCGACCTGCTTAGCGGCCGGAAAGCCACAACCTACCACACCGCCTTCTCCGAGCTTGCGGCTTACTCCGTCGAGGTTGTGCCGGCCAAAGTCGTCCGCGACGGCGGCATCATCACCGCCGCCGTCGTCAGCTCCGGGCTTGAACTAGGTTTCTACCTGCTCAAAGAACTATTCGGCGACGACCTCGCCCGGGAAGTGGCCCGGCGGATAGAATACGACATCGACGTCAGCGCCCTGTGAACAACGGTCATAAAAAGAAACCAGAGACAGCCCAATGGCTATCTCTGGTTTCTTCTCGTCGGCCTACTTGATCTCGTCCAGCAGCATATCGTACACCGAATGGGGCGTCACCGCCTGCCAGCCCGGATCGCCGGGAGCCGGCCGCATCTTTCCGGCGGCGTCGTAAAGCATCCGGGAAGCCGTGCGGTACTTCTTCGCCGCCGGCTGGAAATCCACCGTCGAGACCGCGTATTTCGTACCGTCCTTGGCCGTCTCGTAGATCATCAGCACCTCGGCGCTCGCCTGACCGCCTCCCGAGCGCACAGAAGCCGGCTTATACAGATAATACGCGTCATTGGCGGTCGACTTGGCCAGATACTTGTAGCCGGGCAGCGCGTACGGCGGCGGCGTAGCGTTCACCGTCAGCCCGCGGCTCTTGCAGTACTCCACCACCGCCGCCATAATCCGCTCCGTATCCGAGCCGGGGATCACATACTCCCAGCCGCCGCCGGCCGTGTCGGCCGAAAGCACCTGGCCGCCCTCGCCGTACAGCATCTTTGCCTTCACGGCCACCAACTGCTCCGAAGGCCTGAACACGGCATCCCAGCTCTCGCCCTTGACGCCGTTCTTGATTTCGCTCTTCGTGAACCGGAGCATGACCGACACATCGTTGCCGCTTACCTTTACGGTGGCCGGGTCGAGGGAAACAGAGTCGCCGCCGGCGACGGTCAGCAGCCTGGCAAACTGCGGCGCCTCCTTGGCAGGCGGCGCGGCCGGCTTAGCACCGCCGCAGCCGGCCAGGGCGACAGCCAGCAGCAAAAATAGAACAACCGAAATCAAACGCATGAGTACTCCCCTTTCGAAAACCCCATCGCTACTATTCGCCCCCAGCCATCCAGTTCCCTCCCTACCCTCTTCCTCCGGTCTTTTTGGCTTAGCTGGAGCGGTCCGGCGCCGGCCGGTCATAGCGGGCCGCCAGCAGGCCGCCGCAGATCAGCGCCGCCCCTGCCGCCTGGCCGGTGCTGAACGGCTCGCCCAGCACGACTACACTCAGTATCGTGCTCACGAGAGGCGTCATGTACTGATAAAGCGTCGTCCGCACCGGCGAAGTACGGCCGATGCCCTGAAACCAGCAAACAAACGCCGCGATCGTCCCGAACACCACGATATAGAAAAACTCCGCCGCCGTCCACCCGCTGAGGCTGACATCGCCGAACGGCGGAGCGAACGCCGCGTTGGCGGCGAAGATCGGCAGCGCGACCACCGAGGCGAGCGTAAACAGCTTGACGGCCGAGTATCGCCTTAGCAGCGCCGCGGAAGCGAGCGAATAATAAGCGAACAGCACTGCGCTCGCCAGAATCAGCAGATTGCCCACAAATGCCGCCGAGCTGAACTCCAGGCGCGAACCCGGCGTCGTCACGACAATCACATAGATGCCGGCGAATGCCGCCGCCGTGCCCAGCAGACGGAGCCACCCGGCCCGCTCCCGGCCGGCTGCGAACGCATACAGAAGCGTAAATAGCGGCGCCGTGCAAATCAGCAGCGCTGCCGACGACACCGTCGTCCGGTGAATGCCGTACGTCCAGGTCACATTCTGCAGTCCGACTCCGAACAGCCCGAGAAAAATGACCGGCAGCGCATCGCCGGGGTAAACGCGAACATTCTCGCCGCGCCAGGCGACGTACAGCAGCAGCAGGCCGATCGCCGCCACGAAGCGAATGACGAGAAAAAGCGGTTCAGGCACTGTCGTCAGCACAATTTTGACCACCAGATAATTCACGCCCCACAGCGTCCCCGCCAGAGCGGCGAATCCTTCCCCGCGCCCGACATCGCCCCTATCATTCTCGCCATTCAGCGCCAACCGCCCCATCGCCGCGCCTCCCGCAGATATTTATCCATCACCATCATAAAAGCGCGGAAAGGCCAGTTATTGTAGAATCTTGCTCTTTGCGGCAAAAAACCGCCGGATTATCCGGCGGTTTTTGCTTACCTGAGATACTGGCGGGGCGTCACCCCAAACTTCTTTTTGAAAGCCTTGTGAAAATGGCTTTGGTCGCAGAAGCCCGTCTCCATCGCAACAGAGACGATCTTCCGGCCGCTGGCCAGCAAATCGGCCGCTTTCGTCAGGCGGACGTCAAGCTGGTACACGTGCGGCGGAACGCCGACCGTCCGCTCGAAAACCCGGCAGAGATGGAAAGGGCTAAAACCGGCGATCGCCGCCAGTGTCCCGATCGCAACATTCTCGTAGCAGCAGTCGCCGAGATACTCGCATACCCGTCGCACCGCCCCCGTCTCGTCGCCGGCTGCCGGCCATTCGTCCCGACCGCGGGAATGACGGTTGACCAGCAGGGCAAAAACCTCCCTCAGCAGGCACTCCTTGGCCAGTTGCGACTCCGGTGACGACGCCAGCTCATGCAAGCGAAAAATCTTCCCGTACAGCTCGCCATCCTTCAGCAGCGGCACGGGGAAATGGGCCTCCGGCGCCTGCCGTCCCGGCAGCTCCGCCAACAGGGCGGCGAAAAGCTCCCGGCTGATCCGCAGCGAACGGCTGGAATAACTGGCCCCGCGCGGGATATCGCCGGCGTGCGCCTCGCCCCACTCGCTCACAAAAATTGACCCTGGAGTAATAGCGTACTTCTCCCGCCGGCTCTCGCTGATCCGCACCCCCGCCTCGGCGACGCTCAGGCTGAAAACGCCGTGGATGTGCCGCGGCACATGGCGGGTGACGCCTACGCCGCGGTAAAGTTCAAGCCCAGGGATGTCGCCCACGCGGCAATAACTTATTCCATCCGCGGGGGCAACGCTACGGCCGTTCATCGCCGCCACCTCTCAACACCGCAAAATAATACAAGAAAACGCACCTGAAAGCCCCGACAATGGTAATAAGGCGCGAGGCGTCTCTGTTGGTACCATTATATACCATACAAAGCCGGAGAGAAAAGAGCTTTCCGGCTGACCGCAAAAGGGGGAATATCCGGTGAAGTCCGGCAGAAACACCGTCGTCACCTTTTTTTTCGCCTATCTCCTGTCCGCCTTCGGCTACGAATTCGCCTTCTTTCTCATGACCATCTACGTGTACGACCTGACCCAAAGCCCTTTCAACGTGGGCGTGTTCGCCGCCCTCACCTTCATCCCGCGCCTGTTCGCCCCCATCTACGGCGTCATCGTCGACCGCTGCAGCCGGGCGGGGGTATTCGCGGCCGCCGCCGTCGCCACCGCCCTGCTTGTCGCGGCGATGAGCCTCAGCGCCAACCTCGCGCTGATATACATCCTGTGGTTGCTCATCTCGCTGCTGCTCACCGTCATCGCCACCGTCAGGACGGCGCTCATGACCGAAATCATGACTCAAGACGGCTTCCTCCTCGGCAACTCGGCGGTGCTCACCAACCTCAACTGCGCCAAGATGCTCGCCCCGCTTCTTGCCGGGAGCGCCGCCGCAGCCTTCAGCACCGCAACCCTCTTCTTCGCCACCGCCGCCGTATACCTAGCCGTGGCCGCTCTCAGCCGCCTCATCCGCCTCCCGCGTCCCGCGGCTTCCGCCGAAAAACAGAAGCTGCTGCCCGATGTTGCCGCCGGCCTCCGCTATATTCTCGCCAGCCCCCAATTAAGTTTCCTCATCGCCGTCGCCTTCCTGTGGGCTATGTCCCTGCGCCTGCAGCTGCCGCTGTTCGTCGTCTACGTCAAATCCTCCCTCGGCGGCGGCGACCCGGAATACGGCCTCCTCATGACCGTCGTCGGCCTCGGCAGCATCCTCGGCAGTCTCGCCGGCCCGTGGCTCATGAAGCGCGGCAACCCTCTCCCCCTCGCAATGGCTGGTCTCACCGTCCATTATGCCAGCTTTGTCCTCCTCGGCTTCGTCCAAAGCTTTCTCCTTGCTACGGCAGTCGTTTTCGGCGGCTACGTCTTCTTCTACGCCGCCCTCGTCGGGATCCACGCCCTCCGGGACAGAGCCACCGCCGCCGACCTCCGCGGCCGCGTCTACGGCTCCGTTACCGCCATCCTCACGCCGGCCGCCATCCTCTCCATGCTGGCCGGCGGCTACCTGGCCGGCCGCTTCGGAGCCGACAAAGTCCTGGCCGGCGCCGGCCTCATTGCGCTCGCCACCCTCTACCTCCTCTACTATTTCGTTTACCGGCGCTGGGCCGGCGCGGCGGAAGGCGCTCTCGCGCCAGCGGGAAAACAGGCTGAACGATAGCGCAAAAAAAGCGCCGGAAATCCGGCGCTTTATAATTCCTACTGCTTCAGCACCTTGACGAATTTGTCCACCAGCATTGGGTCGAACTGCCGCCCCTTGAAGCGCTCCAGTTCTTTCAGCGCCTCCTCGGATGACATCGCCTTGCGGTACGGGCGGTCGCTGGTCATGGCGTCATAAGCGTCGGCGATCGACAGGATGCGGCATTCCAGCGGGATATCGTCGCCGACGAGCCCGAGCGGGTACCCCTGGCCGTTCCACCACTCGTGGTGTTTCAGGATACGGTCGGCGATCGGGCACAGGTCGGGGACCGACTGGGCGATGCGGTGGCCGATCTCCGAATGGCGCTGCATCTCCGCGTACTCCTCCTCGGTAAGACGGCCGGGTTTGAACAAGATGCGGTCAGGAACACCGACCTTGCCGAAATCGTGGAACTGTGCCAACAGGCGGAGCTCGGCCATATCGCGCTCTTCCAGGCCGAGAGCCAGGCCGAGCTTGTCGATCAGGTCGATCAGCCGCTCACCGTGGCCGTCGGTGATGAAATCGCGGGCCTCCAGCGCCTTCTTAAGGCCGTGCACCAGCATGCTGCGGGCGCTCTTGCTGTGATGGAGCTTCTCGCGGTACATATTGTCATCCGCTTCTTTGAGCAGCTGGTGGATATCCTTCGTCTCCTCGGTGGCCACCGCACAGCCGAGGGAAATGCTCAGCGGCAGACCGGGCTCCAGCTTGTTCTGCCTGGCGATAGCGGCGCGGATGCGGTCCATAACCTTCTTGACACCCTGGAAATCGATATTATACAGCAAGACGACAAACTCGTCCCCGCCCACGCGGGCCACAAAATCGCCCTCGCGAACCGCGCTGGCGATCGCCGTCCCGGCCGCGCGCAGCAGCACGTCCCCGGCCTGGTGGCCCATCGAATCGTTTATCAGCTTGAGTCCGTCCACATCGCAGCCGACGACGCCTACCCGAAGCTCGCGTACCGCCTCCAGGCGGCGGACCTCCTCATCGAAATAAGCCCGGTTGTAAAGCCCGGTCAGCGAATCGTGCATCGTAATAAACCGCAGCTTCTCCTCCATCTCCTTGCGCTCCGTTATATCCCGCGCCACCGACAAAATGGTCGTCTGCCCGTACAGCGAAAACAGGTGGGCATTTACCTCCACCGGGATCTCGGCCCCCGCCTTCGTCCGGTGCACAGCCTCAAACAGCGCGTGCTTCTGCTGGCGGAGCTTGTGGTCGATCAACGGGAGCTGGGCGGCGATGACCGGTTGCTCGATATCGGCCGGCGAAAGCCTTAGCAGCTCCTCGCGGCTGTACCCCAGCCGCAGGCAGGCCACCTCGTTCACCTCGATCAGCCGGCTTGGCTCTTCGCCCTTTGCAAGGCTGTAGACAAAAACAGCGTCGTTGACACTGTTAAACAGCACCTGGTAACGCTCCTTGCTTATCCGCAGATCCTCTTCCGCCTGCTCTCTTTCAGTGACGTCGAGCCCGACGCCGACGATATAATCGCCTTCCTCACCCACGCCGCGCAGAACAGTGAACGACCAGGAAACAAGGCGGAGATGGTCGTTCTTGGTCAACCAGAAATTGGCCGAAGCCGTGCGGCACTCTTGAGCCTGCAGCTTACCGATAATCGTCTGCACCGTTAAAACGTCGTCCGGCAAAAGCAGCATATCCCATAAATACCGACCGTCCATCTTCTGCCCCGGCGCAGACAGCGCCTGGCGGAAAGCCTGATTCAGGCGGACGATCCGACCGGAAGAGTCCACCACAACAACCAGCGCGTCGACGGTATCAAGCACCGAACTCAAAAACTTATTGGCCGCCCTCGACAACTCCAACTCCTTGCCGAGGCCGGCTTTTGCCGACGCCAGCTCGGCCAGCTGCCGTTGCAGCGCGGCATCCTCGTCGGGGAGGCGCTTCGCGTGCTCGTGGCTTGACATCAGCAATCACCTTCTTTCAATATAATGCCGGATTATCTGTCATGCACCATTATTATCGTAATATTGTCGCCGGAAATTAAGGGTCCGTCCGCACGTCATCGCGGCGCCATGAAGGAAACGGGACATACAAGTGCGAATAAATACAGTCCAGGCTTTTCGGCCATTGATAAGCCCCCATCTGCCGCGGACAAGGCCCTGCCCCTCCCCGGCGGCAATAAGCCCGTGGCCGGGAATCGAAAGCCTGCGTTTGGCCGATGCTATCACCATGAGCAATAACGCTAATCTATATCCGAGGTGAACAATGCGACAGACCAATACGCGTCCCACCGTCGAAGCGGGCATCATGGCCGCCATCGCCGTTGTCTTCGCCCTCATCAGCGTCTACGTCCCCGTTGTCGGCGCCTTCGTTACCTTCCTGTGGCCGGTACCTATCATCCTTCTCGGCGTCCGCCACGGTTTCCGCTGGAGCGTCATGGCCACCGTCGTCGCCGGCGTCCTCAGCGCCATCCTCATCTCGCCCCTCAAGGCGATCCACATTGTCGTAGGCTTCGGTCTCATCGGCCTCGTCTTCGGCCACGCCTTCCGCGCCGGTTTCGGGCCCTTCAAAACCATCCTCTGGGGTTCGGTCGTCTGCCTGATCTCCAACCTCGCCCTTATGGGGCTCACTTTTGTCGTGATGGGTGTAAACCCGTTCGCTTTTCAGATTGAATCCATGGAAAAATCGATGGTCGAAGCGATTGAGCTATACCGCGGCTTCGGAATGACGGAAACCATGATTGCCCAGATGCAGGAACAGTTCAAAATAATGATGACGTTATTCCAGGTGCTCCTGCCCGCCCTGCTGACTTTATCCGCCGTTTTCCAGACCTACCTCAACTTCCTTCTCGCCCGGGCGGTGCTGCGCAAACTCGGCCACGCCACCCCCGCCTTCCCTCCTTTCCGCGAATGGTCGCTGCCCAAGGCGATGCTCTATATTGCGGCTCTTGCCACGGCGGCTCTCTTTTTCAGCCAAAACCTGCAAAGCGACCTGCTTGCCAAAATTGCCGTAAATATACTTGGGGGATCGCTCATCCTCCTTTTCGGGCAAGGCTTGGCGCTATTTTACTACCTTGCCGACAAATACAATTTGTCAAGGCTTATGCGCACCATTATACTGATTATTATATTGACCAACGCTCTTCTACAAACAGCCGCCGTTTTCGCCGGCATTTTCGACCTTGCCGTCAATTTCCGCCAGTTAAATACACCCCGGTCGTCCTGACAGGAGGATAAATAATGTCCCGCGGACCGTCGCTGTGGTTCGATACCCGCGTCTATCTCGCCGTATCGGCCGTGCTGCTCCTCATCATCCTCTTCTACAACAAATACGTAGCCGTCATCGGCGCCATCCTCCTCTACATCCTCTACCTCTACGGGCGGGAGCGGCACCTCGAGCGGCAGAAAGAACTGTCGGCATACCTTGACCTCATGAGCGAAAGCGTAGGCCAGGCGGCCCGCTACGCCCTCCAGAACCTGCCGCTGGCCATCGCCATCGTCGACCGCGCCGGCAAGTTCCACTGGCGCAACAGCGTCCTCGCCGACTGGGCGGACGCCGAACTCGGACCTGCCGACGGCATTGACCGCTTCTGGCCAGGCATCGACCTTACCCGCCTGTGGGGCAAGGCCGGCTTCGAAGCTTTTCACGCCCGCGGCCGGCACTACCAGGCGGTCTACAAGCCGCTGGAAGGCCCCAACCAGAACGCCCCGCCGCTCATGATCTTCTCCTTCACCGACATAACCGCCAGCGAAACCGTCAAACAAAGCTGCGAAGGCGCCATGCCGGTGCTCGCGTACATCCAGATCGACAACTACAGCGACGTTCTCAACGGCCTCAGCGAGAGCCAGCGCGCAGCCATCCTCGCCGAAGTCAACCGCCGACTCAGCGAATGGGTCGGTCTCCTCGAAGGCTTCCTCAAAAAATACAGCGAAGACAACTACATCGCCGTCTTCGACCGCCGAGCCCTCGCCGCCGCCCTCGCCGACAAATTCGACATCCTCGACACCATCCGCACCATCCACGGCGGCAACCGCATCCCCGTCACCCTCAGCCTTGGCGTAGCCGCCGACGAATCCACCGTCGCCGCTCTCGGCCAGCGCGCCCAGGCCGGGCTCGACCTCGCCCTCGGGCGGGGCGGCGACCAGGCCGCCGTTCATATCGCCGGCAAAGTCCAGTTCTACGGCGGCAAAGCCAAGACCGTCGAAAAGAGCACCCGCGTAAAAGCCCGTATTGTTGCCCAGGCCCTCCGCGACATCATTGCCGGCGCTTCATCCGTCGTCGTCATGGGCCACGCCAACGAAGACTACGACAGTCTCGGCGCCTCCCTCGGCGTAGCTAGGATGGCCCGTTTCCTCGACAAGCCGGCCCAGATCATCGCCAGCCGTCCGGGCGCGGCGGTCGAAAAACTCGCCGAATGCCTCGACGAATACGAAGAACACCGCACCCTATTCATCGACCCGGCCCAGGCGGAAGCATCCGTCGGCCCCGGTACCGTCCTATTCGTCGTCGACACACACCGGCCGGCGCTCGTCGCCGCCCCCGCCCTCCTCGGCAAGGCCGAAAAAATCATCGTCATCGACCACCACCGGCGGGCCGAAGACTTCATTGCCAACCCGCTGCTCGTCTACCTAGAGCCCTCGGCATCCTCCACCAGCGAACTCGTCACCGAGCTCCTCACCTACTTCGACGAAAAGCTCGATCTCACCCGGACCGAGGCATCCGCCCTCTACGCCGGCATCGTCGTCGACACCAAAAGCTTCACCGTCCAGACCGGCGTACGCACCTTCGACGCCGCCGCCCACCTCCGCCGGTCCGGCGCCGACCCTAAACTCGTCCGCCGGCTTTTCCGCGTCGATCTCGACACCCTCAAACACCGGGCCGAAATCATCAACAACACCGAAACACTGCCCGGCGGCATAGTCATCGCCACCTACACCCAGAAAATCAGCGACCCGCAAATCGCCGCCGCCCAAGCGGCCGACATGCTGCTCAACATCGAGGGCGTCAGAGTAAGCTTCGTCCTCTTCCCCATCGAAGGCGGCGTAGCCGTCAGCGCCCGCTCCCTGGGCGACATCAACGTCCAGGTCATATTGGAAGAACTCGGCGGCGGCGGCCACCAGACCGTGGCCGGTGCCCAGCTCAAAGGCGCCAACATCGAAGACGCCAAGAGCCGCGTCACCGAACTCGTCGCTAAGTACATCAAGGAGAGTGACAACCGTGAAACTAATCCTCCAACAAGAAGTTAAAAACCTCGGCAAAAAAGGCGACGTCATAGAGGTATCCGAAGGCTACGCCCGCAACTTCCTGCTGCCCAAGAAGCTCGCCATCCCCGCCACCGCCGGCAACGTAAACGCCGCCCAGCAGCAGAAAGACAACGACGCCCGCAAAGCCAAACGCCTTCTCGACGAAGCCCGGCTCTACGCCGCCCAGTTTGCCAAGCTCAAAGTAACCGTCGCCGTAAAGACCGGCGAAGGCGGCCGCCTGTTCGGCTCGGTCACCAGCAAAGACATTGCCGACGCCCTCAAAGACCAGCACGGCATCGACCTCGACAAACGCAAAATCGAGCTCAAGGACGCCATCAAAGCCCTCGGCGCCTACCCGGTAACCGTCAAACTTCATCCGGAAGTGTCCACCCAGATAGAGGTCCAAGTCACCGCCCAGTAATTTCCCAGACCGCCCAGCAACCCCCATCTGCGTTGTTGTTCCACCGGGCGCTTGCTAGCGTACGCCCCGAGTACGCGTCGCTGCACGCCCGGCGGAGCCGCCTAGCATCTGGGGGCTTCTGAGCGGTCTGGGAGTCTCCGGAACCGGGTTTCTTATCACGAACCCGAAAGGACTAAGTAATGAAGAACTTCTTTAACAAATTCATTCCCCACCGGCCGGCCGACGCCCGCGACACGGCGGCCGAACAGCTCAAGCGGCAGGTTGCCTCCCTCTACGGCCTCTACTCCGGTCTCATCGGCTCCGAAAAAGTCGTCCTCAAAGCAGGCAAACTCGACGCCCTCGACCTGCTGCGTTCCGATAGCCTCCCCGAACGCGTCCTCGCCCTCCAGAAACTCGTCTTCGAAGACCCCACCGTCAGCAAGCTCCCCGCCATCGACGAAATCCCCGCCATCCTCGAAGAAATCGAGGACGAGCTCGCCGACCTTATGGCCCGCCGGGCGGTGGAAGACAAGCTCGAAAAGAAGATCGCCGACCGGATGGAAGAGCGCCACCGCGAATACGTCCAGGAAATCAAGATGCAAGTCCTCAAAGAAGAAGAAGAAAACGTCGAGACGCCCCAGACGCTGAAAAAATACGCCATCCTAGAAAAACTCGAACAGAAGAAGCTCACCAAATCGGCCATGGAGCAACTCCGCCCCGGCACCCTGGGGGAAATCATCGGTCAGGAGCGGGCCATCGAAGCCCTCCGTGCCAAACTCGCCTCCCCCTACCCCCAGCACCTCATCCTTTACGGGCCGCCCGGCGTAGGCAAAACCACCGCCGCCCGCCTCGTCCTCGAAGAAGCCAAAAAACTCAAATTCACCCCCTTCGCCCAGGACGCCGCCTTCGTCGAAGTCGACGGCACCACCCTCAGATGGGACCCGCGCGACATGACCAACCCGCTCCTCGGCTCCGTCCACGACCCCATCTACCAGGGCGCCCGCCGCGACCTCGCCGACACCGGCGTACCGGAGCCCAAACCCGGCCTCGCCACCGACGCCCACGGCGGCATCCTCTTCATCGACGAGATCGGCGAAATGGACCCCATGCTTCAGAACAAACTCCTCAAAGTCCTCGAAGACAAGCGCGTATTCTTCGATTCCGCCTACTACGATTCCAGCGACCCCAACGTACCCAAATACATCAAAAAACTGTTCGAAGACGGCGCCCCCGCCGACTTCATCCTCATCGGCGCCACCACCCGCGACGCAAAGGAAATCACCCCCGCCATCCGCTCGCGCTGCGCCGAGATATACTTCGAGCCCCTCACCCCCAAACACATCGAAGAAATCGTCTTCAACGCCGCCCGTAAACTCGACGTCGCCATCCACCCTGACATCCCCCGTCTCATCGGCGAATACACCATCGAAGGCCGCAAAGCCATCAACATCCTCGCCGACGCCTACGGTCTCGCCCTCTACCGCGGCGAAACAGGGCAGATAACCATCGGCGTCGAAGACATCTACAAAGTTGCCCAAGTCAGCCGGCTTACGCCCTTCGTCAACCTCAAAGCCACCGCCACCGGCGAAATCGGCAAAATCTTCGGCCTCGGCGTCGCCGGCTACCTCGGCTCGGTCCTCGAGATCGAAGCCGTCGCCTTCCCGGCCGCCGTCAAGGGCAAAGGCGCGATCCGCTTCAACGACACCGCCGGCAGCATGACCAAAGACTCCGTCTTCAACGCCGCCGCCGTCGTGCGCAAAGTCACCGGCCAGGACACCGCCGACTACGACATCCACGTCAACATCATCGGCGGCGGCCGCATCGACGGCCCGTCGGCCGGCACGGCCATCGTCGCTGCCCTCGTCTCGGCCATCACCGGCCAGGGCATCCGCCAGGACTGCGCCATCACCGGCGAAGTCTCCATCCAGGGGCGGGTCAAGGGTGTCGGCGGCGTATTCGAAAAAGCCTTCGGCGCCAAACAGGCCGGCATCGCCACCATCATCATCCCCAAAGAAAACGAAAAAGACATTCCCGCCGGGCACCTCGGCCTCGACATCCGCCCGGTGGAAACGGTGGACGAAGCGCTGACCGTCCTGTTCGCCGCCCCGGAGAGCGCCAGCGCATAAGGGAGAGGATACCGTGCTAGACAGAATGCCGCCCCAGAACCTAGAAGCCGAACAATCCGTCCTCGGCGCCATGCTCATCGAGCGCGAGGCCATATCCCGCGTCGCCGAATTCCTGCGTCCCGAAGACTTCTACCGCGAATCCCACCGCCTCGTCTATGCCGCCACACTGGCGCTTTACAACCGCGGCGAGGCCGTCGACCTCATCACCCTCACCGAGCAACTGCGCCGCGAGGACAGGCTCGAAGCCGCCGGCGGCATCTCCTACATCACCTCGCTCGCCAACAGCGTTCCCACCGCCGCCAACGTCATCTACCACGCCAAAATCGTCGAAGAAAAAGCCCTCCTGCGTGGCCTCATAAACACCGCCACCCACATCGCCGGCCTCGGCTACGAAGCCAACGAAGAAGTCATCAGCATCCTCGACCAGGCGGAGCGGATGATCCTCGAAGTCGCCAACCGCAAAGTCACCGGCGCCTTCGTGCCCATCAAAGACATCCTCATGGCCGCCCTCGACCGGGTCGAGCAGCTCTACCACACCAAAGGCGGCATCACCGGCCTGCCCACCGGCTTCAAGGATCTCGACCGCCTCACCGCCGGCCTGCAGCCCTCCGACCTCGTTCTCATCGCCGCCCGACCCAGCATGGGTAAGACCGCCTTCGTCCTCAACATCGCCCAGCACGTCGCCGTCAAAGAGAAAAAACCGGTAGCCTTCTTCAGCCTCGAAATGTCCAAAGAACAGCTCGTCCAGCGCATGCTCTGCACCGAAGCCACCATCGACGCCCAGCGCCTCAAGATCGGCGACCTCAAAGACAACGACTGGTCCAGCCTCGTCAAAGCCGCCGACCGTCTTTCCTCCGCGCCCATCTTCATCGACGACACTCCCGGCATGACCGTCACCGAAATCCGCTCCAAGGCCCGCCGCCTCAAAGTCGAGCACGAGCTCTCCCTCGTCGTCATCGACTACCTCCAGCTCATGCAGGGCAGCTCCAGCGGCAAAAGCGACAACCGCCAGCAGGAAATATCGGAAATATCCCGCTCCCTCAAATCCCTCGCCCGCGAGCTAAATGTCCCCGTCCTTGCCCTCTCCCAGCTCAGCCGCGGCGTCGAGGCTAGGCAAAACAAGCGCCCCATGCTCAGCGACCTCCGCGAATCAGGCTCCCTCGAGCAGGACGCCGACATCGTCGCCTTCCTCTACCGCGAAGACTACTACAACCACGAAACGGAAAGGCCGAACATCACCGAAATCATCGTCGCCAAACACCGCAACGGCCCTGTCGACACCGTCGAACTCTACTTCCAGAAGGAATTCACCCGCTTCAAAGACTCGTCCAAAATGAGCGAGCCGGCCTAAAGAGCCGGCTCTTTTTACGTCTCTGGCAAGGCGCCGCCCCCCTTTTATTTTCCCGAACGATTTTAGCCCAAGCTCAAAAAACATTCGAAAATTATTATTGACACCCCCCAAGTGAAATGCTATTATAGTCAAGGGAAAATACGTATATTTCCTCACGCCCACTCAAATAGCAGCGTCGCTCGCGCCTATTTGAGTTATTTTTCTGACCAAGGGAAGACTAAACAAGAGGTGATGTGCGTGACCAAACGCTACGATGTTGTCGTGATCGGTGCCGGACCTGCCGGCATCTTTACAGGTCTCGAACTTGCCAGGGCCGGCCTCAGTACCCTCATTCTCGAGAAAGGCCGCGATATTACCTCCCGCCGCTGCCCGATCAACCAACACGGCAGCAAGTGCCTGCGCTGCAAGCCCTGCGACATCCTGTGCGGCTGGGGGGGCGCCGGCGCGTTCAGCGACGGCAAACTTACACTTACCACCGAATTCGGCGGCGTACTCGACGAATACATGGAAAAAGACCGTGTCGCCGAACTCATCGACTATATCGACAAAATCTACCTCGACTTCGGCGCGACAACCACCGTCTACGGCGACGACAAGAAAGAGGAAATCCGCCGCATTCAGCGGGTGGCCGCCGCCGCCGACCTCAACCTCATTCCCGCCCGCATCCGCCACCTCGGCACCGAAAAATGCACCGAAATCCTCACCCGCATGCGCGAATACCTTGACGACAAATGCGAGATCCGCACCAACACCGCCGTCGAAGCCATCATCGTCCAAAACGGCGAATACGCCGGGCTCGAGCTGGTCGGCGGGGAAAAGATTGAAAGCAAATACCTCGTCGCCGCCCCCGGCCGCGAAGGCGCCGAATGGTTCTCCGGCCAGGCGGGCAAGCTCGGCCTGTCGATGATGACCAACCCCGTCGACATCGGTGTGCGCGTCGAACTGCCCGCCGTCGTCATGGAGCACATCACCGAAATCGTCTACGAGTCCAAACTCGTCTACTATACAAAATCCTTCGACGACCGGGTCCGCACCTTCTGCATGAACCCCTACGGCGAAGTCGTCAACGAGAACAACGCCGGCCTAATCACCGTCAACGGCCACAGCTACGCCGAAAAGCGGACCAAGAACACCAACTTCGCTCTGCTTGTCTCCAAAAGCTTCACCGAGCCCTTCAAAGAACCCATCACCTACGGCAAATCGATCGCCAAGCTCGCCAACCTTTTGGGCGGCGGCGTCATCGTCCAGCGTCTCGGCGACCTCCTCGACGGCCGCCGCTCCACCCCGGAGCGCATCCACCGCGGCATGGTCGAGCCGACTCTTAAAGACGCCACCCCCGGCGACCTCAGCCTCGTCCTCCCCTACCGCCACATGGTCGCCATCATCGAAATGCTCGAAGCCCTCGACAAGGTCGCGCCGGGCGTCAACTCCCGCCACACCCTGCTCTACGGCGTCGAAGTCAAATTCTACTCCTCCCGTCCTCGCCTCAGCCCGGTGCTGGAAAGCGAAATCGCCAACATCTTCGCCGCCGGCGACGGCGCGGGCGTCACCCGCGGCCTTGCCCAGGCTTCGGCCGCCGGTGTCGTCGTGGCCAGGGAGATAATTGCCCGCGAAGGCAAATAAGACGACGGAATCGTGCCAGGCCGCCCCGAACCGGCGGCCTGCCCAGAAGGAGAGAACCGCAATGATCAAGCGCTATACCAACCCCGCCATGGCCAAGATCTGGACCGACGAAAACGAATTCCAGACAATGCTCGACATCGAAATATACGCCTGCGAAGCCATGGCCGAGCTGGGGCAGATCCCGGCCGCCGCTGTGCCGGTCATCAAAGAAAAAGCCAAATTCTCCGTCGACCGCATCCGCGAAATCGAACGGGAAATCCGCCACGACATCATCGCCTTCCTTACCGCCGTGGCCGAAAATGTCGGCGACGAAGCCAAATACATCCACATGGGCCTCACCTCCAGCGACGTCAAGGACACCGCCCTCGGCAGCATGATGGCTCAGGCCGCCGACATCATTTTGAGCGACCTCGCCAAGCTCCGCGCCGTACTCTTCCGGCGGGCCGGCGAACACAAACACACCGTCATGATCGGCCGCACCCACGGCATCCACGCCGAACCCATAACCCTCGGCATGAAATTCGCCCTCTGGCTCGACGAGACCGAACGCAACATCGAGCGCATGAAGCGGGCCCGCGAAACCGTCGCCGTCGGCAAACTGTCCGGCGCCGTCGGCACCTACGCCACCGTCGACCCGCGGGTTGAAGCCCACGTCTGCGCAAAAATGGGTCTCAAAGCCGCCCGGCTCGCCACCCAGGTCATCCAGCGCGACCGCCACGCCGAATTCCTCACAACCCTGGCCGTCGTCGCCTCCTCGCTCGACAAATTCGCCACCGAGATCCGCAACCTTCAGCGCACCGACATCCGCGAAGCGGAAGAATACTTCCATCCCGGCCAGAAAGGCTCCTCGGCCATGCCCCACAAGCGCAACCCCATCACCTGCGAGCGCATATCCGGGCTGGCCCGCGTCGTCCGCGGCAACGCCCAGGCGGCTCTGGAAAACGTCGCCCTCTGGCACGAGCGCGACATCTCCCACTCCTCGGTCGAGCGCGTCATCCTGCCCGACAGCACCAGCCTCGTCGACTATATGCTCCGTCTCATGACCGACATCATCGACAAGCTGCTCGTCTACCCCGACGCCATGCAGGCCAACATGAACAAAACCGGCGGCCTCATCTTCAGCCAGCGCCTGCTACTTGCTCTCGTCGACAAGGGCGTCAGCCGCGAAGACGCCTACCGCTGGGTCCAGCGCAACGCCATGGCCCGCTGGCTCGAAGGCGCCGACTTCAAAACCAACGTCACCCGCGACCCCGACATCGCCAAATTCATGTCGCCGGAGGAAATCACCGCCTGCTTCGACCCCTCCCATCACCTGCGGCATGTCGATACCATTATGGCCCGTTTTGGCCTATAAACAAGAGGTGATAACATGTCAGCAGTAATCGTCATAGGGACCCAATGGGGCGATGAAGGCAAAGGCAAAATCGTCGACAACCTGGCCGAAAAAGCCGACGTCGTCGTCCGTTACCAGGGCGGCAACAACGCCGGCCACACCGTAGTCGTGGACGGCAAGGAATTCAAGCTGCAGCTCCTGCCCTCCGGCATCCTCTACAAAGACAAGACCTGCGTAGTCGGCAACGGCGTCGTCGTCGACCCGGCCGTCATGATCAAAGAACTCCGCACCATGCAGGAAAAGGGCGTCGAAACCTCCGACCTCAAAGTCTCCAACCGCGCCCACCTCATCATGCCCTACCACCGCCTCCTCGACGAAGTCGAAGAAGACTACCGCGGCGAACACAAGATAGGCACAACCAAACGCGGCATCGGCCCCTGCTACATGGACAAAAACGCCCGCAGCGGCATCCGCATGGTCGACCTCATGGACGAAGACGAGTTTTCCGCCAAGCTCGAGCGCAACCTCGAAGCCAAAAACCACCTCCTCCAGGCCGTCTATGGCGTCGAGGGCTTCGACTTCGACGCCCTCCGCGCCGAATACCTCGGCTATGCCCAGGTTCTGCGCCCCTTTGTCGCCGACACCTCCATATACATCAACGAAGCGTTGGCGGCCGGCAAAAAAGTGCTTTTCGAAGGTGCTCAGGCCACTCTCCTCGACCTTGATCACGGCACATACCCCTACGTCACCTCCTCCCACCCCATCGCCGGCGGCGCCTGCATCGGCGCCGGCATCGGCCCCACAAAGATCAGCAAAGTCATCGGCGTCGTCAAAGCCTACACCACCAGAGTCGGCGAAGGCCCCTTCCCCACCGAACTCAACGACGCCACCGGCGACTATATCCGTGACCGCGGCCGCGAATTCGGCACCGTCACCGGGCGGCCCCGCCGCTGCGGCTGGCTCGACGCAGCCATCGTCCGCTACGCCGGCCAGGTCAGCGGCCTCGACTACCTCGCCGTCACCCGCCTCGACATCCTCGACGGCCTCAAAACCATAAAAGTCTGCTCCGGCTACAAATACAAAGGCCAGCCCCTCGGGGAGTTCCCCGCCAGCCTCAAAGTCCTCAGCGAAGTCGAGCCCATCTACGAGGAACTGCCCGGCTGGACCGAAAACATCAGCGGCATCCGCGCCTACGCGGACCTGCCCGCCAACGCCCGCCGCTACGTCGAGCGCCTCAGCGAAATCGTCGGCGTGCCGCTGGGGATCGTGTCCGTAGGCCCGGCCAGGGACCAGACCATCGTATTGCACGAAGTATTCTAGGGCGGCCGCTAACCTAAAGCATATATGGGGCGCACCTCCGGGTGCGCCCCCCAACTTCCAGAATCTGACCATTGACAGGCTGCTGGGCTTACGGTATAATCTGATATTGTCAGACAGACATGACCCACTAGCTCAGTCGGTAGAGCACCTGACTTTTAATCAGGGTGTCGATGGTTCGAGTCCATCGTGGGTCACCATTTCTATGTTTGTTTTGCGGGCGTGGCGGAACGGCAGACGCACCAGACTTAGGATCTGGCGAGGCAACTCGTGGAGGTTCAAGTCCTCTCGCCCGCACCACAATAAATATGAAAGCCTCCGGAGATTTCTCCGGAGGCTTTTTGCGTCCAAATACTTATTGGGTGATGGGCGGCACGCCTTTGTGCCAAAGCTTCCAATTGTCGACAATGTAATCGACCATTCGGCTGCCGACGCGCTCGACATTTATTACGCCGACTTCAAAGCCTCCCGGCGTTTGACCTGGTGCGGGGTCGAGGTGCTGTAGCGTAGTTTCGTTGGGATTGCCCTGGTCGAAATTGACCGCGGTCCGCAGGCTCATAACCCGGTCGAGACCGACCATCTTTTTAATCACATAGGCTACGGCCGTGCCTTCCATCTCCGTGACGACGTAAGGATCGGCCTTGTACAGCTCGGTTATGTACTGGGCTTCCCGGGAGAGTCCCGGACCATGGAAGAAGCAGTCGCCGGTCATGTGCGTGCCTGTTCCCACAAACGGTAACCGGCGGGCGGCTTGATCGGGATAACGCAGACGATAGGCTTTAGCCGAATCGGAGTCCGCCAAAGGTGTGTCGGCGGTCAGTTTCATGGCCCAGGAGACGAGGGCCGGGTTTAGTGGGAGCAGGCGAACTTGTTCGTAGCCTTTGCGGGGCATAAAGGTAGGTTCACCCAGAGTATTTTCTTCGGGTGCCCAGCGGTGGCCCAGATCGTAGTCCACCAGCCAGGTTCCCCAGAAAACGGCGGCAATCGTGCCTTTGGAGGGAGGCGTACCGGCTACGCCGGAGATGATGAAATATGTTTCGGAAAAGTCATAGCGGGGGTCGAGGAGAATGGACATCATTGAGGAAGAAGACCGTACTTTCCCCATACCGAGCACAGAGCCGGCGACGCCGTCGGCGTTGCAGTATAAAGGATTCTCGGCACCGGGGATTTTTACGGGCTGGGTGTTCATCCAGTAACGCTCGTACCAGTGCTGAAACTCGCCGGCCCGGTCGCCGGTGTTGGCCCCTATTTCAAACATGGCGCCTATGAAGACTTTTACCTTGATCTTTGCCGGGGGAGACGGTTCTGCCGCCGCGGCGGGGGCGGGAATGGCACACGCGCTCACCACCAGCACCAACAGTACAAACGGAAGCCAAATCTTGCGTAATCCTGCAAACATGCGCTAACTCTCCTTGTCTAAATAGTTTTTACATTACATTTCCGTACCTTTGAACGAAACTCCTGTTGTTTTAGGGTAGAAATTGATAATATTCGTCAAAGATTGACTTTTGTTGGTCTGGGGCACGCCTTACGGCGGCGGGGTCAATTATAGTATAATTATGGGGGAAGTCTGTTACTGGCGAGGGTTCGCCGAAAAGGAAGGGGATTTATGGCCGGAAAAATCCTGTTTTATGTGCCGAAGGTTGAGGATGAAGCGCTGGTGCGGAAAATCTTCGACCGGCAGAACGACGGTACCTGGGAACTGGAAATGGCCTTTTTAACGGGTGCACGGCGAATATCGGCGACCCCGATCAAGGCGGATGGCGTTATTGCCAGGGGAATAACGGCGGCTGCCGCCCGCAAGGCGCTGAAGGAGATACCGGTCGTCGAGCTGCTGGTCACCGGCTATGACCTGATGCGGGCGGTGGCTGAGTGCCGCGAGCGGTTTGCGGTTGATAAGGTGGCGGTTGTCGGCCTGCCGGGCATGATTTTCGGGGTGCAGGCGATCGAGCGGTTGACAAGCATCAGGCTCGAGGCCTACCCGATAAACGACGAGGATGAGGCCGAGGTTGTCCTGAACAAGATCAGGGATGCCGGGGTGTCGACGATTATTGGCGGCGGCACGGCCTGCAAAATAGCCGCCGCGCTGGGCCTGAGCAGCGTGCTCATTCACTCCGGCGAGGAGGCGATTTTCCAGTCGCTGTCGGAGGCTAAAAGGGTTATTTCGGTGAGGCGTTTCGAACAGGAACGGGCCGAGCAATTCCGCACCATTCTTGATTTTTCCCTCGAGGGGATTGTAGCGGTGGATGCCTGCGGCGACCTTAACCTGATAAACAAGGCTGCCAGCGAGCTGGCAGGGATAAACGCGGAGCATTTGGGCAAGAAGGCCGGGGCCAATATTCCCCAGCTGCGGCTGGAGCAGGTGCTCGGAAACGGCCGTCCGGAACTGGGTTTGGTGGAAACGATTTTCGGCCAGCAGGTGGCGATAAACTCGGTTCCCATCATGATAAAGGACCAGGCGGTGGGGGCGGTCGCCACTTTCCAGCAGGTAAAGGCCCTGCAGGAGTACGAAAGCAAAATCCGCCGGAAGATTTATAAACGCGGCCTGACGGCCAAGCTGCAGTTTAGCGATATAGTCAGCGAGAACGCCGGCATGCGCAAGCTGGTCAGGCTGGCGGAAGAGTACAGCCGGGTGGATTCGAATGTGCTGATTCTGGGTGAGACCGGCGCCGGCAAAGAGGTGTTCGCCCAAAGCATCCATAATGCCAGCGCCAGACGCTACGGGCCGTTCGTTCCCGTCAACTGTGCCGCTTTGCCGGAGACGCTGCTGGAGAGCGAGCTGTTCGGTTATGTCGAGGGGGCGTTTACCGGGGCGGCCAAAGGGGGCAAGGTCGGCTTGTTCGAACAGGCTCACCGCGGGACGATTTTTCTCGACGAGATAGCCGAGGTGACGCCCGGCCTGCAGGGACGGCTGCTGCGGGTGCTGCAGGAGAAGGAAATAATGCGGCTGGGTGACGAGCGGCTCATTCCGGTCGATGTCAGGATAGTGGCGGCAACCAACCAGGATCTGCGCAAACTGGTCAAGGCCGGCAAGTTCCGGGCCGACCTCTACTATCGCCTCGATATCCTCCGCCTGGAAATACCGCCTTTGCGCGAGCGGCCGGATGATATCCTGCCGCTGTTAAAAACGTTTATAAAGAATTACGCGGCCCGTTTTCGCAAGCCGGAGAAGGATTTTTCGCCGGCTGCCCGCCAACTGCTGCAAAGGCACAGCTGGCCCGGCAATGTCCGTGAACTGAGGAGCATTGCCGAACGACTGACGGTGCTGGCTGGGGGTGGCGGCAGCCTGTACGGCGAGGAGGATGTGCAGGCCGTGCTATTCAGCGAAGAGGAAGAGGGCTTGCCGCCGGCACCGGCGCCCGCTTTGCCGGCAGGTACGCCGCTGCGCCGCCAGAAAAGGGCCGCCGAGCTTGCAAGGATAAGCGAAGTGCTGCAGCGGACGAATTTCGACGCCGGCAAGGCCACGGAGATACTGGGGATAAGCCGGACGACTCTCTGGCGACGCATGCGTGAGCTGGAGGACCTTAAATAAATGAAACGATTTGAAAATATATGAAAAAGTATGAGAAGAAATGAAATATACTGGGGTGAACCTTTGCCGGCAACTGCCGGCAGGCGACGGAGAAATGAATTGTCTGAAAAATTTTTCGGCCCGCGAAATTTGATTTCGCGGGCTTTTTGGCCGCCGGCGGCCGGCCTTTGGCCGGCTGCCCGGCTTTTTTGGCACAGGTCTTGCTTTATTAGCGGGACAGCAGGCGCGTCTGTCAATTCATAGCAGGGAGGTCGGTTCGTGAAACCGGTATTGGGTATAACTTTGGGGGATGCAACCGGCATCGGTCCGGAAATCATCGCCAAGCTTTGCGCGAACGGAACTTTGACTAAGTATTGCCGGCCGGTGATAATCGGCGACAGGCGGGTACTTGAGCTGGGCAAGAGGATAGCCAAGGTGGATTTCCCGGTCGCCGTCGTCGACGCCGCAGGGGCGGCGGACTGGAACGGGCCGGTTCCTTTTATCGATCGCCGGAATCTCGATCCGGCAGCTATCCGTGTCGGCGAGGTCAGTCCCGAATCGGGCAAAGCTACCGGCGATACGCTGATATATTGCCTGGAGCTGCTAAGGAGCGGGCAAATCGAAGGCTTGGTGTTCGCGCCCCTTAACAAGGAGGCCCTGAAAAAAGGCGGCCACCAGTTTGAGGACGAGCACCGGCTGTTCGCCCATTATTTGAGCCACCGCGGGCCGTCCGGCGAAATCAACGTGCTGAACAATTTGTGGACGACCAGGGTGACCAGCCATATACCACTGGGTATGGTAGCGGCAAAATTAAGCGAGGAGAATGTTCTGCGGGCGATTACGCTGGCCTACAATACCCTGAAGCAGGCCGGCTATGCCAGGCCGCGCATTGCCGTGGCCGCCGTTAATCCCCACGGCGGCGAGGGCGGGACGTGCGGCCGGGAGGAGATCGACGTGCTGGGGCCGGCGATTAAGACGGCCAAGGCGCAAGGCATGGAGGCCCTGGGGCCATATTCGTCAGATACGGTTTTTATCAACGCCTTCCGCGGCGACTACGACGCGGTTGTTACCATGTACCACGATCAAGGCCAGATCGCCATGAAGCTGATGGGCTTTCAGTTCGGCGTGACGGTCGCCGGCGGCCTGCCTTACCCGATAACGACACCGGCCCACGGCACGGCGTTCGATATCGCCGGCCGCGGCGTGGCCAAGACGGAAGCTACCGAACAGGCACTAATTATCGCCGCCCGCATGGCGGGTTGGCGCAGCGAAGGAAATTAAGCGACTGCGGCCGGAAGGAGGTGGCGGGCAGACTCCGTAGGAATTAGCCGACGACGAAGCCGGTGAAGGGGATTGCCATAAGTCGAAGAATGAAAAAATAAGGCAAGTTCTGGTTTTGGCAAGGGGGCCGAAAGGCAGGTAAGTATTTTAGAGGAGGGGTACGGATGAAAAAACTTTTGTGTTTCGCGGTGATGGGGATTTTTTTGCTAAGCTTGTTAGCCGGCTGCGGCTCGCAGTCAGCCTCGAAGAGCGAGCAGACGGCCAAGTCGTGGGTGCCCACCAAGGAAATCGAGTTTGTGGTACCGTCGGCTCCGGGGGGCGGCAGCGACCTGAACGCCAGGGTGATTTCCGAGTTCTCGCAGAAAATGAAGCTGTCGCCCAAGAGCTTTATGGTTGTCAATAAACCGGGCGGCTCGGGCGCGGTCTCGTTCTCGTACGTGTATTCGAAGAAAGGCGATCCGCACACCTGGATGGTGCTTCATTCCGGCCAGGTTATGAGCGCCATTGTCAATAAATCACCGGTGAAGGCGGATATGCTGACGTATATCGCCGTGGTCGCCTTCGACGATTTGCTGCTGGGGGTCAACAAGGACGGCAAGTATAAGGACATCCAGAGCGTGATAAAAGCCGCCAAGGAGAATCCCGATACCGTTAAGATCGGCGGTTCGCAGCGCGGCAACAGCGACCACCTTTCGTTCGAGATGTTCAATAAGTACACCGGCGCCAAGGCCACCTACATTCAGTTCAACAGTTCGGGCGAAGTCCTGGCGGCGCTGTTGGGCGGCCATATCGACGTAGGCATATTCAACCCCAGCGAATGCGAAGGCCAGGTCAAGGCCCAGAAGGTGGTTCCGATCGCCGCCTTCTCCAAACAGAGGATACCCGGCCTGTTCAAGGATACGCCGACTTTTACCGAGCTGGGCTATAAGGATATCCAGCTGACCGAGGTCCGGGCGATAGCCGGGCCGCCGGATATGCCGGCGGAAGCCGTCAAGTTTTATGAGGATATGCTGAAGAAGATTACCGAGACCGAGGACTGGAAGAAGAATTACATTGAGAAGAATGCGATGACTCCGGCCTATATGAACGCCGCTGAAACCAAGAAATTCTTCAACGAGCAGTCCAAGCTGTACGAAAATATGTTCAAAGAAGTGGGCGTAATCAATTAGCGGGTTTGTCGGATTTTAAAGGAATTTCGCAGCGTGGCGGTTCGCAGACAATACCGCCACGTTGCCTTTCCGAATCCGGGTGCAAATAGGGGGGAATGGCGATGAATGCTGACAGAGTAGTGGCGCTTGTTTGCGGTATAGTCGGCGCAGTCTGGGCGATTACCGGCTGGTTCAGCTACGGCATGTGGGTCAACAAAGGGCCCGGGCCAGGGTTTTTGCCGGTGATTTTCGGCGGCGTGACCGTCATTTTGGCGGTAGCCAGACTGCTTCGGAAGGATAAGGAGGCGGAACCGGTCGATTTTAAGGCGGTTATCCCGATAGCGGCGATCGTTGCCTGCATCCTGGCCGTTTATGTCGTCGGTTTTCTGCCGGCCTGCTTTTTACTGATAGCTTTTTGGCTGGTCAACCAGGGGGCCTATTCCTACAAGTTTTCCCTTGGGCTGGCGGCCGCCGTTACCGTGTCCATCTGGGTGCTTTTTGAGTACTGGTTGTCGGTGCCCTTCCCGGCCGGCCTGATCACCTTTTAGAAAGAGGGCTAATTATGGAAGATATTTTCCACCACTTGCTTAACGGCTTCGCAATCGCTATGACGGGGGACAACTTGTTTGCGGCGCTGGCCGGCGCGGTCATGGGCATGTTCATCGGCGCCCTGCCGGGCATCGGCTCGGTCATGGGGGTCGCCCTGCTGCTGCCGCTGACTTTTAAGATGAACCCCACGACGGCGATTATCATGCTGGCGGCTCTGTATTACTCGACGATGTTCGCCGGGTCGTTCACCGCCATCCTCATCAATATTCCCGGCGATCCGCCGGCGCTGATGACAACTATCGACGGCTATCAGCTGACCCTCCGGGGCAAGGCCGGTAAAGCGCTGGCTGTTTCCAACTGGTCGTCGTTCGTTGCCGGTTTTATCGGGGTTATCATCCTTACTTTTATGGGACCGGTGCTGGCCGATATTGGCCTGGCCTTCGGCCCGGCCGAGATGACGATGGTCATCCTGCTGGCCCTGTCGGCTATCGCCTGGCTGCTCGGGGACGACCCGGTGAAAGGCCTGCTGTCTACCTGCCTGGGCGTGATGCTGGCCACCGTCGGCCTCGACATGGCGGTCGGCAAACCGCGGTTCGCCTTCGGCATTATTGAGCTATTGAACGGCATCGATTTTATTCCCCTGGTTATCGGCCTTCTGGGTATCAATGAGATCATCGACATGGCTCTCCAGAAGGGGGGCTACCGGTTTAAAACAACGGAAAAACTGACGCTGCGCAGCAACTATCTCAACTTCGCGGAAATCAAGCAAATCTTCCGGCCCACGGTGTTTAGCAGCTTTCTCGGAACCTTCATCGGCTGCATACCGGGAGCCGGTACCAATACCGCCTCCTTTTTGTGCTATGTCCTGGAAAGCCGCTTCGGCAAAAATAAGGCCAATATGGGCAAGGGGGCGCTTGAGGGCGTTGCCGCTCCTGAGGCCGCCAACAATGCGGCGGCGGCTGGTGCGTTCGCGCCGCTGCTGGCGCTGGGCATCCCCAGTTCGGGCACGGTCACCGTTCTTCTCGGCGGCCTGATGATGTGGGGGATAACCCCCGGGCCGATGCTGTTCACCGAGCATCCGGACCTTGCCTGGGGCCTGATTGCTTCAATGTATACCGGCAATATTGTCTGCATGATAATAGCCGCCCTCAGTATTCCCATCATGGTGCAGGCCCTGCGGGTTCCGCCGGTCATAATGACGCCGATCATCATGGTGATTTGCCTGGTGTCGGCTTATGCCGCCAACAACAGCATGTTCGACGTCTGGATAATGATAACGTTCGGCGTTGTCGGCTACTTCTTCTGCCGCTACAAGTACCCGGTCGCGCCGTTCCTGATGGCCTTCATTCTGACGCCCCGCCTGGAAATATCGGCCCGCCAGGCCTTCGACCTTTCGAACGGCGACCCGGCGATTTTCGTGCAGAAGCCGATCGCCCTGGCCTTCCTGGTGGCCACGCTGCTTCTGTTTTTAGCGCCCCTGGCGGTGAAATTCTGCAAGTCGTGCCGGACAAAACTGGAAAAGCCGGGCGACTGCTGACGACCGGCGATAACTGCGACGAGGTGAAAAACAGTGTTACAGGCGATATTACAGGGGCCGCGACTGATCGAGTTCCGCGAGGTGGCGGTGCCTGAACCCGGCGAGGGCCAGGTGCTGGTAGCCGTGAAGCGGATCGGCATCTGCGGCTCGGATATTCATGTTTACCACGGCAAGCATCAGTACGCCGTTTTTCCCCTGGTGCAGGGGCATGAAGGCTCGGGGGTCGTCGTCAAGGCCGGCCCCGGGGTAAGTGGCTTCAGCCTGGGCGAGCTGGTCACTTTCCGGCCGCAGCAGTTCTGCGGCCAGTGCCGGCTGTGCCGCGAGGGGCGGTACAACCTTTGCGAAGAGTACAAGGTTATCGGTGTCCTCGGCGGCACGACCGGCATGGCGTCGGAGTATTTCCTGACGGAGGCGGATAAGCTGCACAAGCTACCGGCCGGCATGAGCGCCGATGAGGGGGCGATGGTCGAGCCGGCGGCGGTGGCCGTGCATGCGGTGCGGCTGGCCGGACAGGTCGAGGGCGGCAAAGTGCTGGTCATCGGCGCCGGCCCGATCGGCAACCTGGCGGCTCAGGCGGCGAAAGCGCTGGGAGCTGCCGAGACGATGATCGTCGATATCAACTCCCGGCGGTTGGCACTGGCCGAGCGCTGCGGCGTCGATCACTGCGTCAACACCGCCGGTATCGAACTGGAAGCAGCCGTCCTGGAGAGACTTGGCAGCGAGCGGGCCGACGCCATCCTGGAGTGCGCCGGTTCGGCCGGAACGCTCGGCCAGGCCGTGCGGGCAGCCCGGCGGGGCACCAACATCGTCCTGGTGGGCAATTACTACGGCCAGGTGCCGGTGGAACTCGGCCTGGTGCAGCGGCGGGAGATCAATCTGATAGGCGACATGAACTATACGGCGCCCGACTATGAGGATGCCATCCGGTTTATCGCCGCCGGCCGGATAAAGACCAGCGAGCTTGTTTCGGATTATTTTCCGCTGACCGATTATCCGCAGGCTTATCAGTATATCGATGAGCATCAGGATACGGTGATGAAGGTTTTGTTAAAGGTT
>JAEZJM010000003.1 GCA_023415775.1 Bacillota bacterium
CGCCCGGCCTGGCCCTATAAGTTCAAAATCAAATGCTCGGCCTGCGCGAACGACTGCGCCGCCGCTACCGCCCGCTCGGACTTCGCCGTTATCGGCACCTGGCGCGATACTCTCAAAATCGACCAGAACGCTGTCCGTGACTATGTTAAAGGCGGGTTCAACATTCAGTCGATGGTTGTCGGCAAATGTCCGACCAAAGCCCTCGAATTTGACGGTCAGGAACTCAAATTTGACGCTGACAACTGCGTCCGCTGCATGAACTGTATCGACATGATGCCCAAAGCCATCAAGCCGGGCAAGGACCGCGGCGCCGCCATCCTCATCGGCGGCAAGGCTCCTGTCGTCAAGTCCGCCTTCATCGGCTGGGTGCTCGTACCGTTCATGAAAGTCGACGCCCCCTACACCGAGATTTTCGATCTCATCAGCAGGATCACCGAATACTTTGACGAGCACGCCAAGGCCCGCGAGCGTATCGGCGAGCTCATCTATCGCATCGGCATGGGCAACTTCCTCAAGGGCATCGGCCTGACGCCCCAGCCGCAGATGGTTTCCGCACCGCGCGCCAACCCATACATCTTCTGGCAGGATGAGGAGGTAGTGAAGCATGGCTAAAACCGATTTCGGCCCTCCCGATTATAGGACGATGATCCCGCCGGTCATCGCCAACAACTACGGGAAATGGTCTTACCACGAAATTCCCCAGCCCGGCGTCCTCAAGCACGTCAGCGAAACCGGCGACGTTCTCTACTCGGTCCGCATCGCGTCGGCCCGCCTCATCAGCACCGAGTGGATCAAAGAACTGTGCGACATCGCCGAAAAGTACTGCGGCGGCTATCTTCGCTTCACCACCCGCCACAACGTAGAATTCCTCGTCTCCGACGAGAAGCAGCTCCAGCCTCTGCTTGCCGACCTGAAAGGTCGCGGCTATCTCGTGGGCGGCACCGGCAACGCCATCTCCAACGTCGTTCACACCCAGGGCTGGATCCATTGCCACACTCCGGCCACCGACGCCTCCGGTCTGGTCAAGGCCATGATGGACGAACTCCACGGCTATTTCACCACCATGAAGCTCCCCGCCCGGGTTCGCCTGGCCGTAGCCTGCTGCGTAAACATGTGCGGCGCATGCCACTGCTCGGACATCGCCATCGTCGGCATCCACCGCACCATTCCCCGCATCAACCACGAAGGCGTCGCCAAGGCTTGCGAGATCCCCTCGGTCATCGGCGCCTGCCCGACCGGCGCTATCCGGCCCAATCCCAAACTCAAAAGCGTCGAAGTCATCAAGGAAAAATGCATGTTCTGCGGCAACTGCTACACCATGTGTCCGTCCATGGAAATCCAGGACCCTGCCAATGACGGCGTCTCCATCTGGGTAGGCGGCAAGGTGTCCAACGCCCGCACCGCCCCGAAATTCTCCCGCCTCGCTATCCCGTTCCTGCCTAACAACCCGCCCCGCTGGCCGGAAGTCACCGACGCCGTCAAGCACCTGGTGGAAGTATACGCCAAGAATGCCCGCGCCGGCGAACGGATGGGCGAATGGATCGACCGCATCGGCTGGGAGCGTTTCTTCAAACTCACCGATATCCCCTTCACCGAAAAACACATCGACGACTTCACCTTTGCACCGACCACCTTCCGTTCCACCAGCCAGTTCCGACTCTAAAAACGCGCGGCGGCCGGGAGAGAGGTTCTCTCCCGGCCAAGCCCCGCTGGAGGTTAAAGTATGCTCTACTTCGTCGGACAGGTGCTTCCCTACATCGCGGGCGCTATCTTCCTGATCGGCGTAACCTACCGGGTGGCGGGCTGGCTGAAAGTGCCCGTTCCCTTCCAACTCACCCTCTTCCCGGCGCCCACTGGCGGCGCGGGCCGCGTAGCGGCCGTGGGAACGGAGCTGTTCCTTTTCAAAAGTCTTTACAAAAACGACAAAAACCTCTGGCTGTGGGCCTGGGTTCTTCACGTATCGCTGGCAATGGTCATTGGCGGTCATATCGTTGGCATCTACTTCCTCATGAACCAGTTCACCCTTATCGGGCTCTCGTCCTCTGCCAGCCAGGCCATGTCCGCCTTTCTCGGCACCGTTTCCGGGATAGCCCTTCTGGTGGCCCTCATCGCTCTCTTTTATCGGCGTCTCGCCAATCCCGAGGTCAAGAAACTTTCCGATCCGGCCGACTACATTGACCTCTTGTTCGTTCTCGTCGTCGCCCTCACCGGCAACCACATGCGTTTGCCTGGCGTACATGTAGACCTGCCGGCCGTCAAGGCGTTCATGGGCAACCTGCTGGCCTTCAGCCCCACGCCCATCCCCGACGACCCTATCTTTATCGCCCATTTCACCACCGTCATGCTCTTCATGATCTACTTCCCCTTCTCCAAGATGCTCCACTTCGCCGGCTTCCTCGTCAACCGGGCCATGCTCGTGGAAGCCGCGCCGGTATATCCCACTCCGGCCGGCACGCCGCTTCGCTCACCCTTCGCGGGCACTAAAGCCCCCGTTGCCGACTCCGGCCAAGCCAAGGGGGTGCAGGCATGAAAATACCTCTGCACATGGCCAAGGAAAAAGATCTTCTGTCTGCCGGCCTGACTCAGGTGCCGGAAGAGGAAAAACAGCAGGCGCTGGTGAAAGGTATCGACGAATACCGCCAGTGGGCCAGATCGCTCATGGTCATGCTCGAAACCTGCACCAAATGTGGCGCGTGCGCCAACGCCTGCCACAGCTACCTGGGCACCGGCGACTTCAACAACATCCCTGCCGCCCGGGCCGACCTCTTCCGCAAGATCTACAAACGCTACTTCACCTGGACGGGCAAGACCATCGGCCGCTACATCGGCGCTGAAGACTACGACGCCGAGACGCTCGCCAAGTGGGTAACCTACTTCTACCAGTGCAACGAGTGCCGGCGCTGCGCCGTCTACTGCCCCTTCGGCATCGATACCGCCGAAATCACCATCGCCGCCCGCAGCATCATGACGGCTATCGGCGTCGTGCCCCGCTTCATGACAGGCGTCGCGGCCAACATGATCAAGACCGGCAACAACATGGGCATTCCCAAGCCTGCCATCATCGACTGCTGCGAGTTCATGGAAGACGAGATGAAGGAAGAGACGGGCCTCGAGATCAAGATATCCGTCGATAAACCCGGCTCCGACATCCTTTACATCCCTTCCTCCGCGGACTTCTTCTCCAATGTCGACACCATGATCGGCGTGGCCAAGTTCTTCCACGCCATCGGCGCTAACTGGACCGTTCCCTCCACCGTCCTCGAAGCCGCCAACTTCGGCCTCCTTTTCAGCAACGAGGCAATGAAGGAACAGAACCAGCGGATGCGCGACGCCGCCAAGATGGTCGGAGCCAAGCTCGTCGTCCAAGGCGAATGCGGCCACGGTTGGCGCGCCGCCAAGATGTACACCGAAGGCTCAAATGGCCCCGCTCCCTTCGGCATCGTCCATATCCTCGACTACGCTTACCAGCACCTGGGCAAACTCAAATTCGAAAAATTGCCCTGGCGTGTATCCCTCCACGACCCTTGCAACTATGCCCGGGCCGGCGACATCATCGAGCAGCCGCGGGAAATCCTCAAAGCCTGCGTGACCGAATTTGTCGAAATGACGCCCAATCGCGAGCGCAACTTCTGTTGTGGCGGCGGCTCCGGCATCCTCATGGACGAGATGATGGACATCCGCATGCAGCTGGGCAAGAAAAAGGCCGAACAGGTCAAGGAACTCCTGCCTCTCGACTTCCTCGCCACCCCGTGCTCCATCTGCAAGGCCCAACTGCCTCACGTGATGAAACACTACGGTATGGAAGATCTCAAGATGGGCGGCGTCATGGACGTTGTCGGCAAGGCTATCGTCCTGGCATAAATCGAACCAAACGAATCATATAAATCATAAGGAGGTAGAATCATGTCTAACATTGACGTAAAAGGCAAACAAATCGAAGTTGATGAAGACGGTTTCCTGGTAGATCCCGACGTCTGGAATCAGGACATCGTCGAGGTTTTCGCCAAACTCGAGGACGTAACCGAACTGACAGAGGACCACTGGAAGGTCATCAACTACCTGCGCGACTACTACAAACAGTTCGGTATCGCGCCGATGATCCGCAAGCTCTGCAAGGACACCGGCTTCAGCCTCAAGCAGATCTACGACATGTTCCCGTCGGGCCCGGCCAAGGGCGCCTGCAAGCTAGCCGGCCTGCCCAAACCGACCGGCTGCGTCTAAAAAATCAACAGTTTCCACGCCGCCTGCGGCTCACCGCAGGTGGCGTGGCCTTTTCCCGGCAATTTATAACACTTATTTATACCACCATCAAAAATTTTTATCCGCGCTCGTTAGGGGATTCACAAGGTTGCCGGCGAAGAGGTATAAGGTAAGATTGTTGCGGCATAAACGGTTAAATGGAGGTGATCGGTCGGAAATAGACGAAATTTTCAGTACCACCCTATGAATCCGTAGGATTTATTCTAAAGGAGGAAGATTTTCATGGCAGGTGCTCCTCAATCAGCCCTTCCCTGGTACGAGCGTGAAGATACCTGGGCAATCATTATCGGATTGGGTCTTACCTTCGTAATCTCGGCCGCCTTCTTCATGGGCGGCACGGGCTTCTTCAAAACCATGGCAGTAAGCATCTCCAGTTGGGACTTCGCCAAAACCGACAAGCTCTGGTCAAGCCTCGCCAAGAGCACGACCGGCATGATTTACCTCTATGTCTTCTTCCTGGCCGCGTTCTGCGTCGCCGCCAAGACGATGAAGATCAACATCGGCAACTACGCCGCCGGCTTCACCACTCTGTTCGTCATCTCGCTGGCCATCACCGCCCTCGGTTCCAACAGCTTCCTGAAATACTGGCAGCTTGAGACCCCGCTGCTGGCCCTGCTGTTCGGCATGATCGTCAGTAACACCATGACGCTGCCCAAGTGGTTCCAGTCAGCCCTCAAGACCGAGTTCTACGTCAAAACCGGTATCGTCCTCATGGGCGCCACCCTGCCGTTCACTATCATCATGCAGGCCGGCCCCATGGCTATGGCGCAGGCCACCATCGTGGCTGCCGTCACCTTCTTCTCGATCTTCTTCGCCGCCACCAAGCTGTTCGGTCTAGACCCGCGCTTCGGCGCCTGCCTCGGCGCCGGCGGCTCGATCTGCGGCGTGTCCGGCTCGATCGCCATCGGCGGCGCCTGCCGGGCCGAGAAGGAACACGTCTCCGTCGCCATCTCGCTGGTTATCATCTGGGCGGTCGTCATGGTCGTCCTGCTGCCCATCTGGTGTAAAGCTCTCGGCATGGAACCCGGACCGGCCGGCGCCTGGATAGGCACCTCCGAGTTCGCTGACGCCGCCGGCTTTGCCGCCGCCGCCGCCATCGGCGACGAGCGCGCCATCAAGACCTTCACCCTCATGAAGGTTGTTGGCCGCGACATGTTCGTCGGCATCTGGGCCCTCTTGGTCGCCTGGCTGTCCGTCACCGTCTGGGAGAAGAAAGAAGGCAACGGCAACGGCGCCGAGCGCGTCGACATCGGCGAAATCTGGCGCCGCTTCCCCAAATTCGTCATCGGCTTCTTCATCGCCTCCATCTTCACCACCATCCTCATCGCCTCCGTCGCTCCCAAGGTCGGCGCCGCGTACTCCAAGGACGCTCTTGGCCCGATCAAGACGCTCCGCGGCTGGACCTTCACCTGGACCTTCCTGTCGATCGGCTTCACCACTCGCTTCCGCGAGCTGACCGCCACCGGCTGGAAGCCCTTCGCAGCCTTCACCATCGGCGTGCTCATCAACGTGCCGCTGGGCTACTGGCTGTCGAACGTTGTCTTCCTCGACTACTGGCTGACCGTCAAGTAAGAACAACTCTAAAGGCCCGGCAGTTATTCTGCCGGGCCTTTCTCGTAGTAGCCGAACAGCCTTTATGGTATACTTTTATACGGAGGCGATAACATGAGCGAAACTTACAGGCCGGTGGTCAACCACCTAACCCGCATCATCCTCAAACTCATCGAAGAACCAGTGCCCTACGATCTTGTGGCGTCATCGGAGCAGACTCCTCCCACGGCGGCCGGGGTGCGCCATTTCGGCGAACGCCTTTTGCGGCGCGCCGAAAGGGTGGCGGCGATGATTGACGCCCTTGCGGCCCACGGCTTCACCTTCAAATTAGAGAAAGACCGCGTCTTCGCCGACTCCACCGAGATGGAGGCCCAGGATGCGAAGAGATACCTATTGTCCAAAGGCTTCGAAGACACCGAGTTTCAAGTGCTCCTGGAATACGCCCGCAAATGGGACACGCTGTGAAACGGCTTAAAAAGGCCATCTGCTGCGTTGTTCCTTGGTTGCCTTGCATCTGAGCCTGGTAATTTCGCCTTTAGCCCTACTATAGGGAGGATATTATTCCATGACCCACTGGAATGTTCCCCGCGTGGTCATCGGCGCCCCGCACGGCCACTCCGGCAAGACGACTATAAGCATCGGCCTGGTGGGAGCCCTCCGCGAACAGGGCTACGCCGTCCAGCCGTTCAAAAAAGGCCCCGATTACATCGATCCCAGCTGGCTCGGCTACGCCGCCGGCCGGCCTTGCCGCAACCTCGACTGTTACTGGATGGACGACGACCAGATAAGGACAACTCTCCGGCGAGGGGCGGAAGGGGCCGACCTCGCCCTGATCGAGGGCGCCATGGGCCTGTTCGACGGTGTCGACCTCAAAGGCACCGGCAGCACCGCCCAGATCGCCCGCATCACCAAATCGCCCGTCATCCTCGTCGTCGACGCCACCCGCACCACCCGCAGCATCGCTCCCCTGGTGCTCGGCTTCATGAACTTCGAGACTGACGTGACCATCGCCGGCGTCATATTAAACAAGGTCGCCAGACCGCGTCACGAAAGCATGCTCAGGGCCGCCGTCCAAGAATACTGCGGCATCCCCGTGCTGGGAGCAATACCCAAAAACGCTTACAGCGTCTTCCCCGAACGCCATCTCGGCCTTGTCCCGGCTGCCGAGCACGCCGCGGTGAGCGAAGCGGTCGCCGGCAACGTCGCAGTCGCCGCCCGCCACCTCGACCTGGCAGGCATCGTCGCCGTCGCTTCCCGGGCGCCGGCTCTTGTGGTCGCCGCTGCCGGCAGGGATGCCCGGCAGCAGGTCGCGGCCAGGATCGGCGTTATCCACGACCAGTCCTTCACCTTCTATTACCCGGAAAATATAGAAGCCCTGGCTGCCGCCGGGGCTGAGCTCGTATACATCAACAGCATGGCCGACACTGCGCTGCCGGCGATCGACGGTCTTTACATCGGCGGCGGCTTCCCCGAGGTCTTCGGCGAAGCTATCGCCGCCAATGCCGGCCTTCGCGGGGCCATCGCCCGCGCGGCCGAGGCGGGCCTGCCCATCTACGCCGAATGCGGCGGCCTCATGTACCTGGGCCGCGAAATCGTCTGGGAGGGGCGCACCTATCCGATGTGCGGCGTGCTGCCGTTCGCCGTCGTTGTCGAGAAAGGACCCCAGGGACACGGCTACACAATGATGCGCAGCCTGGAAGGCAACCCGTTCTTCGCCGCCGGGGCCGAGGTAAAAGGCCACGAATTCCATCACTCGCGCCTTACCGCCGCCGACCCGGGCCTCAATTACACGTATGAGGTGGTCCGCGGACACGGTATAGATGGCTGCCGCGACGGCATCCTCTATAAGAACACCTTCGCTACCTACAACCATATCCACGCCGTCGCCAACCCGGAGTGGGCGCCGCGGTTCGTGGCCCTGGCCGCTAGCTGGCGGCGTGAAAACTCTGTCGGCCGTTGATAAGCCCCCATCTGCTATGCACCTGCAAGGGGCAGGCCGCAGTTCTAAGAGCTAAAGCGCTAAGAACTTGCGCACTTGTTCCGCCTTGCATCTGGGGACTTCTGAACGGCCGGTGGTGTTTCGTAGTGACGCCTCAAGCCAGATGCCAGCCCGATATCGTCAGATTCTTGAACCCGAAGTAGCTGTGAAGGACGATTCTAAGAGGCTGATCAGGCAGCTCGTAAGGCACAAAAACAGTTACCCCGTCGATAGTGCGCTGTTCATAGTACTCGCGGTCATACGGCGGTTCGCCGAAACGCACGGCGGGGCAATCCCGCATATGGATGCAGCAGGTTCCGACAGCCGGCGGAATGTCTAGATAGATGGGCTTGTTCTGTTCGCGGATATAAGCGGCGGCATCGGGGTTGATTGTCAGCATTGGCGGTCCTCCATTTACATTCGGCTTGCCTGGAAAGCGGATTACCGGAGTATAATTCGCGACCGGCGCTCCGATTCCCTTCCCCATATATTATGTACACTATCGTGTGCGTCTTGCGGCGGTAACCGGCTACATAACGAGAAACGGCATCAGGCAATTTCCTTTTTCTGCAAAATGCCTGGTCTGGTTGCCGGAAGGGCAGGGGCATACACAGAAATACAATATCTTGGAAGGGCCGGCGACGGAGCTGGCCCTTCTTTTTCACCATATAAAATTATGGTAAATTTTTATCAATTTTTCCAATAATCAAGCAGGAATCACTTATGTCATGTCGAAATTTAATTAGCAATTACAGAATTGCCAATTTTATATTATGCAGACAGTGGAATGCGATGACGTGTAAAAAACTATGTGGTCACTTATTTTACACTGAGCTAGTAGTGAACCCCCCCGGACTGTGAAGGTTTGGCGGGGTTCTTTTATTTTGCGCGAACGGAGGTGACGGCTATTAAGCAGATACCGCTCGTCCAAGCCACCGGCAGCATGATTCTGGCGGCTGACGTCATCAACAGCAACGGCCAGGTTCTCGTCACGGCCGGCACGCCGCTCCGCCAAGAAATCGTCGCCCTGCTCGGCAAGCATGGCGTCAATACTATCCGCGTTAAGGCTACCGAATCGCCCAACAAGGAACTTTCCGCCGTCCCGAACCTCATCAGCGCAGCCACAAGGCTCAGCATGATCCAGGCCATGCAGAGCGCCTTCCGCAACCGGGGAGGTATCGCCGCCCACCTTCCGCACCTGCGGGAGTGCATCCACAAGGTCATCGAGGAACTGTCGGGACATGGCAACCTCTTGATATATCTGTCCGATATCAGGCAGAAAAGCGACTACCTTTACGGGCACTGCGTCGATGTCGGTGTATTCGCCGTCGCCTTCGGCATGGCTATGGGGCTCTCCCGCGACGAGATATACATCCTCGGCATCGGCGGGCTGCTCCACGACTACGGCAAGAACTGCATCCCCAACGAAATCCTCGAAAAGAACGGCCCCCTGACCCCGGACGAGTTCGAACAGGTCAAGAAACACACCGCGTTCGGCTATAACGTCTTACGGGTCGAGACGAAGGTCGACTGCCGCATCGCCCTGATGGCCCTCCAGCACCACGAGCGCCCGGACGGGCGAGGCTATCCCTGGGGTATCGGCGGGGACAAAATTCATCCCCTCGCCAGCATCGTCGCCGTCGCCGACGTCTACGACGCACTCATCACCGACCGGGTCTACCGGCCCCGCATCCCCGCCCACGAAGCCATCAGCATTATCAACGCCGGTGCGGGCACCCAGTTCGACAGCCGGGTCGTGGACGCCGTCAATAAGATTGTCGTTCCCTATTATATCGGCAGCGCAGTTAAATTCGACAACGGCTCTGCCGGGGCGGTGCTCAGAATAAACAGCCAGGAGCCGGCCAGGCCGGTTGTCTGGACGCGGGAAGGCATCGTCAATCTTCTTCACGAACGAACCCTGCAGATAGTGGCTGTGGTATAGAGGCCGCCGGAGGACAAAAGCCCCGGCGGTTTTTAATTTCGGCCGGGGATAATGCATTAATATACATACGCAGCTACGGCAGGACAAGACCGGCAAATTTTTTGCCGCCGCCGTCGGCAAGCTGTCCGAAATCGTAAACATAACGCGTAACAATGAATAGGATATAGTGACCGACTACGCTTCAGTGGAGGTGGTACTAGAGTGGAATTGCAGGATTTCCACCTCGCGCCCTGCCAGGGGGCCGAATTCAGCGATGTGCTATCGCTGATACAGTTGCAGAACTCCTATATTAATAAAATATACAAACTGATATATCTTTTGAACAATGACCTGGCAGTGGCCACCAGCAGCGAGTTTCAGGAATTCAGTGTCCACTTCAATACTTTCGCCCAGCGCCAGGCAAGCAGCGAAGGCTTCGGCCAGGCCATCGACGCCGTAAAAGTATATCATTACGTACTGCTCGAAAAACTCCTCGACAGCCAGGTTCTGGCAGCCGCCGAACAACTCGAGATGGCCGCCGGACACCTTGATTTGATTGCCCGCAACCCCAAGCTAAGAATCAACCCACAGGTGCTGCTTCTCAATCAGAGCATCAGCCTGCTGGAGGAAAACCAGCTCAAGATAATGGAAAATCTTGAAGCTCTGTTGATCGGATCCCGCCAGAAGCATCTGCAGAACTGACGACGGCCACAAATGGGCTTGAGACATTAAGCGGGATATGGTAGAATATAGCTCGAAAGCGTGTCATGAAGACATAGAATTCCGTAATGGAATAACTATGTCTTTTTTATTGGCACCGGCAGGAGGTATTTGCGTGACAACCGAGGAAAAAGTAAGCCTGCTGGAAGAACTGCTCGGCCGTCTCGGAAGCTTGGCGGTCGCCTTTTCCGGCGGCGTCGACAGCACATTCCTGGCGGCGGCGGCTAAAAGGGCGCTGGGCGGGAGGGTGGTCCTCGTAACCGCCCGGTCGGCCACCTCTTCGGCCGCGGAGCTAAACGACGCTGCCGCCGTCGCGAACGCCCTCGGCATCAGGCACATCTGGCTGGACAGCGCCGAACTGTCCGACCATGCCTTTACCGCCAACGACCGCGAGCGCTGTTATTACTGCAAAAAAAGCCGCTTCGCCGCCCTGGCGGCGTGGGCGAAGGACAACGGCTTCGCCTGGGTTGCCGAGGGAACGAACGCCGACGACTGCGGCGACTATCGCCCGGGGATGAAAGCCGTCGCCGAACTGCCCGCGGTCGTCAGCCCGCTTCTCGACGCCGGGCTTACGAAAGACGAAATCCGGGCCGTATCCCGCCTCTGGCGGCTGCCCACCTGGGACAAGCCCAGCGCTGCCTGCCTCGTCTCCCGCCTTGCCTACGGCCTGCCGGTAACAGAGGAGCGGCTCCGCCAGGTGGAAGCCGCCGAACTCGCCGTGCGCCGCCTGGTCGACGGCCAGGTGCGGGTCCGCCACCACGGCGATCTGGCCCGCATAGAAGTCGCCCCCGCGGCCTTTGCCGTCCTAGCCGCCCCCGACAATGCCGCCGCCATCACCGCTGCCATCAAGGCCCTTGGCTTTACCTTCGTGGCCCTCGACCTAGCCGGCTACCGCACCGGGAGCATGAACGAAACACTTAAACTTGATGAGGTGTAACATGGACAACAAAACGGTCGCCGCTATCCTCGCCGATTTTCGGGACGGCCGGCTATCAATGGAGGCAGCCCTCGAAAAGTTTAAAGACCTCCCTTACGAAGATCTCGATTTCGTAAAAATAGACCACCACCGCATGCTTCGTCAGGGGTTCCCGGAGGTTGTCTTCGCCCAGGGCAAGACACCCGGTCAGGTCGCCGCCATCGTCGAACGCCTGGCGCAGGTCAACGGCAACGTCATCGCCAGCCGGGCCACCCCCGAGATGTACGAGGCGACCCGCGCCCTCGTGCCGGTCGCGTGCTATCACGAGCTCGCCCGCATGATCGTTGTCCGTCAGGAGGAAGTCGTCGTCGACGAGGATCGGGTCATACTCGTCATGACCGCCGGCACTAGCGACATCCCCGTCGCCGAGGAAGCCGCCCTCACCGCCGAAATAATGGGCAATAAAGTTACCCGCGTATTCGACGTCGGCGTAGCCGGCATCCACAGGTTGCTTGCCCAGCGCCAGACCATCGAGCAGGCCAACGTTATAATCGTCGTCGCCGGCATGGAAGGGGCGCTGGCCAGCGTCGTCGGCGGCATGGTCGCCAAGCCGGTCATCGCCGTGCCTACCAGCGTCGGCTACGGCGCCAACTTCGGCGGCATCGCCGCCCTCCTCGCCATGCTCAACAGCTGCGCCGCCGGCGTGGCCGTCGTCAACATCGACAACGGCTTCGGCGCCGGGCGTCTCGCCAGTATCATCAACAAAATGAGGTGACACCGTGCGTACCCTATACCTTGACTGTTTCAGCGGCATCAGCGGCAACATGTTTCTCGGCGCCCTCCTCGACCTCGGCCTGCCGGAAGAGTACTTGCGCCGGGAACTAGCCAAGCTGCCCGTCTCAGGCTACGAGCTCGTAATAAAGAAGGTCGAAAAACAAGGCATTGCCGCCACCTATCTCGACGTCAAGACCGGCTTCTTCGAGCAGCGCCGTCACCGCCATCTGCCTGACATCAACGCCATCATCGACGGCTCCGACCTTCCCGGCGCCGTCAAGGAAGGCGCGAAAAAAGTTTTCCTGCGCCTGGCCGAAGCGGAAGCTAAAGTTCACGGCACCACCGTCGATAAAGTTCACTTCCACGAAGTAGGCGCCGTCGATACCATCGTCGACATCGTCGGCAGCGTTCTCGGCCTCAACTGGCTGGGGATCGAACGCGTCTACACCTCCAAGCTCAGGACTGGCAGCGGCTTCGTCAAATGCAGCCACGGCCGTATGCCAGTCCCCGCTCCGGCTACCGCCGAACTTCTCCACGGCATACCATGGGAGCACGGCGACATCGCCAAAGAGCTCGTCACGCCCACCGGCGCCGCGCTCGTGGCCGTATTTTCGGCAGGCAGCGGCGGGGTGCCGGACGGGTTCGTCAGCGGCGCCACCGGCTACGGCGCCGGCTCGTGGGAACTCGACGTCCCCAACGTTGTCAGGGCGTTGCTCGGCGAGTTGGCTGTCGCGCAGGAGCAGGCCGAATACTTCGTTATCGAGGCCAACATCGATGACCTCAATCCCCAGCTATATCCCCACGTCATGGACCGACTCTTCGTCGCCGGAGCCCGCGACGTCTGGCTGACGCCCATAATAATGAAAAAAGGCCGGTCGGCCACAACGCTCTCCGTCCTCGCCGACAACGCCGTCTTCCCGTCCGCCGCCGCCCTCATCCTCGCCGAAACCACCACCATCGGCATGCGCTACTATCCGGTCAGCCGCCTGGAAGCCGAACGGCAAATGATCGCCGTGGACACCCCCTGGGGTCAGGTGCGAGTCAAGGTAAGCGCGGTGAAAGGCCAGATTGCCAACGCCGCACCCGAATTCGAAGACTGCCGCAAAATAGCCGTTGAACACGGCCTGCCGCTCAAAATCGTCTGGCAAAAAGCCCTGTCGCTCGCCTGGCCCCTTTACGGCCGGACGGACGGCGACGCACAACAGTGACCGCGCGGGACTGAATACACGGGGGTGAGCTAGTGGCGACGAAAGTGAAATATTACGCCGTCAGAGCGGGCCGGCAACCGGGCGTATACCTGACCTGGGAGAAATGCAAGCAGCAGGTCGAGCGATTCCCGGGGGCGGAGTACAAATCATTTCCCACCGAACAGCAAGCCCGCGACTATCTCGCCGGCAGGCCGCCCGCCGGCCAACCGGCGAAGAACGAGCCAGCGCCGTCCGGGGACGGCTACGACATCTACGTCGACGGTACCTACCGTAAAGAAGACAACCGCTATGGCTGGGCCTTCGTTGTCTACCGGGGCGGGGAAATCGTTTTCACCGACAACGGCGCCGGTGAAAACGACGCCGCGGCGGCCATCCACAATGTTGCCGGCGAACTGTCCGCCACCATGCGGGCGGTTAAATGGGCCCACGACAACGGCGCCAGGCCTCTCACCATCCACCACGACTATGTCGGCATCGCCGCCTGGGCGCTCGGCGACTGGAAAGCGAACAACAAATTCACCCAGGCTTATGCCAGCTATATCCGCCCGTACCTGCCGTGGGTAGCCTTCAACAAGGTGCCGGGGCATGCCGGTGTCGCGGGCAACGAGATGGCTGACAAACTCGCCCGCGAGGCCCTTGGCAAAGGGGGGCCGCAGTAACCGGCGCGGCTAAATCCGAAAAAATACGCGAAAAATTCAAAACAGCGCATGTATTTGTCTCCCAATGCAGGAAATTGGCGGAAAACGTCAAAGTACATGAAAATACATGTAATCATTTTCTGTCATTCCGGTATTTTCGCTATATCCGCGAAAAGGGGAGTATGAATGATCCGGGTAATCACCAAACGGTACCGGATTGACGAAGTCAAGCCCGGCATGGAGCTGGCGGGGAGTCTCATCACCGACAACGATAAATTCGCGCTCGGCGAAGGCACCGTCCTTACCCCCAACCTTATCCAGCGACTGAAAGGGTGGGGCGTGTCAGTTGTCGACATCCGCCATGTGGTCGACGGTGCGGAAAAAGAACCGCCGCCTCTGTCCGAAGCTCAGGTGGCTGTTTCCAGCGTATATAACGACACTGTCGGTACCCTGAAAAGATCATTCGAAACCATTCGCTTCTTCAAACAAGTCCCGCTCAAAGAAATGAGAGAACTGGCCGACAGCGCCATCGAACCCTTCATCAACACCTCCGGTATACTCAACCATCTCCAGGCGGTGCAGCGCCAGGACGATTATACCTTTCATCACTCCATCGATGTGGCCGTGCTCTGCGGGGTCGTCGGCCGCTGGCTGGGATACCGGGGCGAAGAGCTCAAGGACCTCGTGCTGGCAGGTCTCCTCCACGATATCGGCAAGACGCAGATCCCGCTCGAGATACTCCGCAAACCGGGGAAACTCACTCCGGCCGAAATGGAGATAATGCGACTCCATACAACCAGAGGGTACAACCTTGTCAAGGAACTCGGCCTCCCCGCCTCGGTCATGTACGCCATCCTCCAGCATCACGAGCGCGAGGACGGCAGCGGCTACCCCATTCAGGTAGCCGGCGCCAAAATACACCCCTTTGCCAAGGTGATAGCCGTCGTCGATATTTACGACGCAATGACCTCCGACAAGGTCTACAGCAAGAAAGCGACCCCGTTCGCGGCGGTCGAAGCCCTGATGCTCGACATGTACGACAAACTCGACCCCAATATCTGCACCGTCTTTCTTAACAACGTCCGCGACTACTTTATCGGCAACATCGTTCTCTTAAGCGACGGACGGGAAGCGGAGGTCGTCTACCTCGGCAAGTTCATTTCCGCCCGGCCGGTGGTCCGCGACAACAACGGCGAATTTATCGACCTGGAGAGCAAAAAAGACCTGAGCATCATCAAAGTGTTAAGAACCTGACTTCCTGGCGAAAAATATAATCCCTCGGCATCGGAGGCTGTTTTTACGAACAGCCTCCCTTCGTCTCCACCGCCTGCCCGCATAGCATGAACGGGGGCAGCCATATAATAACCCTACAACTGCCAAGAGGAGTGTTTTCTGACATGAAAGCGGTCGTCCTGCTTTCCGGCGGCCTCGATTCCACCGTCTGCATGGCGGTGGCCGCAGCCGCCGGCTGCGAACTTTTGCCCATCAGCTTCGACTATCAGCAGCGCCACAGCCGTGAACTGGCAAGCGCCCGCCGGGTTGCGGACCACTATGGCGTAAAGCGCCACCTGGTCATAGCGACCAACATGGCCGCCATCGGCGGCAGCGCCCTCACCGACACGGCCATCGCCGTGCCCGAAGGCGACGCCGCCCGCAAAGACATCCCCGCCACCTACGTGCCCGCCCGCAACCTGATTTTCCTCAGCTATGCCCTTGGCTACGCCGAGGTCGGCGGCGCCGATCGCATCTACATCGGCGTCAACGCTTTAGACTACTCCGGTTACCCGGACTGCCGGCCGGAATTCGTGCGGCTCTTCCAGCAACTAGCCGATTACAGCACCAAAGCAGCCGTGCAGGACGGGCGCCGCATCGCGGTGGAAACGCCGCTTATCGATCTGGCCAAAAAGGACATCGTCCTCCTCGGCGCCAAGCTTGGCGCACCCCTCCACCTCACCACCAGCTGCTACGAAGGCGGGGAAAAGGCCTGCGGAAAATGCGACAGCTGCGTGCTGCGGCTGAAAGGCTTCGCCGCAGCCGGTGTGCAAGATCCCATAGCCTACGCGAAATAAAGCCGCATTGAAAACGGAGTGATACAATGAAAGACGTACAAAGCCTGGCCGACGAACGGGGCATCGCCATCCAGAAGGTTGGCGTGAGCGAAGTCCATCTGCCATTCCTCATCAAACTCAAGAGCGGCTCCTTCCAGGCGGTGCTCGCCAACATCAAGCTGACCGTAGACCTGCCCAAGGAGTACAAAGGCACCCACATGAGCCGGTTCATCGAAGTGCTCAGCGACTGGAGCCAGAAACCGGTATCCAACCGGGAAATGGAAGCCATCCTCAACGACCTCACCGGGCGGCTCGAAGCCAGGCGGGCCAGCATCGACATCGCCTTTAAATACTTTATCGAGAAAACTGCGCCCGTCAGCGGCCTGAAGAGCCTGCTCGACTACGACTGCCTGTTCGCGGGCAGCCTCGAACAGGGTAATCACCTCGATTTCGTTCTCGGTCTCACCGTCCCCTTCACCTCCCTCTGCCCCTGCAGCAAGGAGATATCTTCCTACGGGGCCCACAACCAGCGTGGCCTAATGCGGGTCAAGGTCAGGTTCCAGCCCGGCCGCTTCGTCTGGATCGAAGACCTGGCCGCCATCATGGAAGCTCAGGCCAGCGCCCCCGTATATTCCCTCCTCAAGCGCGAGGACGAAAAGTATCTCACCGAGCTTGCGTACGAAAACCCTAAATTCGTCGAAGATGTTCTCCGGGATCTGGTCCTGGCGCTCAGGGCGCTTGACGGAGTGGCCTGGTTCGAGGTCGAGTGCGAGAATTATGAGTCGATACACAATCATAGCGCCTACGCCTCCCACATCGAATCTGTAGGCAAATAAAGGGGAGGCAGGTTATAAAGTCCATCTGCTGCGCACCTGCAAGGGCAGGCCGCAGCTCTAGGCGCTTTCGCGCCAAGAACTTGCGGACTTGCTCCTCAGAGCGCTTGCTTGCGTACGTCCGTGTACGCACGATGCGCCTAGCATCTGGAGCGTTTTTAATCAGTCCCGGCAGTTCAGGGAAATATAGCTTGCGAATATACATTACCAGGAGTGCGAAAAACAGTACGGGGAGTGCGGCATGAACTGGAAGCACTTTCTGGCGGAGTGTCAAGAACTGAAGACCTGGCTGGCTGCCCAGGGCCTGGAGGCCGAACGGGGTCTTTTAACCATGCTTGTCGCCGTTCTGCGCGGTGAACCTGTCCCGGAGGCAGTCGCCGCCCAGGCGGTAGGCGCCCGGACTCTGACAGACGCCGCCCGCGGCCTGCTGTCCGCCGGCGAAATCGAGGTACCCGACCGCATCCAAGCCATCGTCTCCCGTTGGCTATGCACTCTGCCCCGTGACGCCTGGCTGCTCGGCGAACTCTACGAAAAGCTCGCCCTCGGCCGTAGGGCTCAGGGCCTTTTCTATACAGCCCCGCAGGTGGTCGATTTCATCCTCGCCGGCACGGCGGCCAAGGCCGACGTCGTCGCCCATCCACACATCAAGATCCTCGACCCTGCCTGCGGCTGCGGCAACTTCCTCCTGCGCGCCTATGATATCCTCCAGGCCAATTATTCCGCCGCCCGCGACGTACTGGCCGAGCGCTTCCCCGAAAAGGACTGGTCGGACGACGGCATCCACCGCCACATTATCACCCACAACCTGTGGGGCGCCGACATCGACGCCCTCGCGGCCGAGACAGCGGCCGCCGGGCTGCTGCTCAAAAGGCCAACGGCCAGCGGCGACCTGACTCCCAACATCCTCGTCTGCGACAGCCTTCGCCGCCCGGAACAGGGCGCAGGTGGCGACCGGGCCTTCTGGGCGTCCCGCTACGACTATGTCGTCGGCAACCCGCCCTATCTGTCCTTCGGCCTGCGGGGCGCACGGCGCCTCGACCGCGACTACGAAGCCTACCTGCGCAGCGCGTTTAGCGCCTCCGCCGAATACAAACTCAGCTACTACGTCCTCTTCCTCGAACGGGGCATCGAAATGCTTGTGGAAGGGGGGAGACTAGGGTTCATCCTCCCCGATAGCTTTCTCCTCGGCCGCTACTACTCGAAAATCCGCCGCTACATTATGGACCATACCGCCATCGAAACAATGGTTCACATCGCCCTGCCAGTGTTTAAAAATGCCACCGTCGGCATGTCGGCGATCAGCATCCTCAGACGGGAAAGCGACCCGGCCGGCCGCGACCGGCAGACGGTCACCGTCCACCATGTCGAAAGCAAAGACGACCTCAGGGACGGCAAGGCCGGGTGTTCTTACTCCCAGAGCTATTTCGCCGCGCTTCCCCACCAGCGCTTCCGCCTGTTTTCCGATTTGACGGTCAAAAACCTGATTGATAAAATAGATAATAGCAACGAACCGCTGGCAAATTTTTCATCAGGGCATACCGGCGTCCGCTCCGTCTCCAAGCAGAGCGACATTATCGGCCTGGAGTGCGGCGGGCCGACTTGGCGGCGCGGACTGGTATCCGGCAGCCAGATCGAGCGTTACGGCCTGACCTACGAGGGCCACTGGCTCAACATCGACCCGGCGCGGCTTTACAAAGGCGGCTGGGACCCCGCCATCGTCGGCGGCCGCAAAATCCTCATCCGCCAGACCGGGTACACCATCACCGCTTGCCTCGACGACAACGGCTACTACCACCTCAACAACCTCCACAGTTTCGTCGCCACCAGCGGCGTCGTCACTCTCGACTACCTGCTGCTACTCCTAAATTCCCGGCTGATGTCCTTCTACTATCACGCCGTAACGATGGAGTACGGTCGGTCGATGGCCCAGACCGACATCGACACCCTCGAACTCCTGCCGGTCAAAGTCCATCCCGAAGCCAGCGCCCGCGCCCCCGAGCTTGTCAGGATAATGACCACCCTTATCCGTCGGCGCCGGGAAGGCGACAGCGGCGCCGAAACCCGCGCCGCCGCCATGGACGACCTCTTTAACCAGATGGTCTACAAAATCTACGAATTATCCGCCGCCGAGATAAGCCTCGTCGAAGAATACGAGGCTAGGCTGACGGCCCGCCGGTCGCGGCGGCGCCCGCTCTTGGGAAAACTTTAGAAAATTTAACGCCCCGGGGAGGAATCCGCATGAATATTGCCTGGGCTGACCGCGTAGCCACAATGGAAGATCCTGCCGTGAAAATGATGCTCAAAATAACCCAACGCACCGATATAATCTCCTTCGCCGGCGGACTGCCGTCCGCCAAGACCTTCCCCGTCGACCGCCTGGCGGCTGCGTATACCGCCGTGCTTGCCGAGCAGGGCGGTGCGGCCCTTCAATACAGTCTCGCCGAAGGCTACCCGCCGCTGCGCGAACTGCTGGCGCGGCGTCTTGAGCGTTCCGGCATCGCCTGCAAGCCCGAAAACATCGTCATCACCAGCGGCTCGCAGCAGGCCATCGATTTCATCGGCCGCCTGCTGCTCAACCCCGGCGACCTCATCGCCGTCGAGAACCCCGCCTACCTGGCCGCCCTGCAGCCCTTCCGCAGCTATCAGGCCACCTTTCTCCCCGTGCCCATGGACAACGACGGCATGGATGTCGACGCTCTGGCCCGCCAACTCAAAAAGGTGCGGCCGAAATTTATCTACGTCAACCCCACCTTCCAGAATCCGACCGGCATAACCTTGAGTCTGGAAAGGCGCCGTCGCCTCGGCGAGCTTGCCGCCAGCCACGAAATTCTTCTCCTGGAAGACAACCCCTATGGCGAGCTCCGTTTCGGCGGGCCCGACATCCCGCCGATAAAAAGCCTCGCCGACAGCGATTGGGCCATGTATACAGGCACCTTCTCCAAAGTCATCGCCCCCGGACTCCGCGTAGGCTGGTTCGTCGCCCACCCCGAGATAGCGGCCAAAGTCACCGCCGCCAAACAGCTCAACGACATCCTCACCAACTCCCTGACACAGCGGGCGCTCCACCGTTTTCTCACCGACAACGATCTCGACGCCCACATCGCCACCATCATCGGCCAATACCGCCGCCAGCGCGACGCCATGCTGGCCGCTCTGGCCGCCTACTTCCCCGGCAAAGTCTCCTGGACGCAGCCGGAGGGCGGCATGTTCATCTGGGTCACCCTGCCGGCGGGCATCGACGCGCGCGACCTGCTGAACAAAGCCATCGACGAAGAGAAAGTCGCCTTTGTGCCGGGCACGCCCTTCCATACTGACGGCGGCGGCCATAACACCTTCCGCCTGAGCTTCGCCAACACCGGCGAAGAAGAGATCGCCTCCGGCATAGCCAGGCTGGGCGCCCTGCTGGCCCGCACCGTTTGATGAGACAAGGAAAGGGAGCCTTTGTCAGGCTCCCTTTAACTCGATAGTTACTTGATATTCTTATCCGAAGTTTTCACCTTCTGCTGCCCCGACTGGCTTTGAGTGCCGCTCTTGCCGCCGCCGCCATAGTCGTTGTTCGCGTCGAATTGAGCGGTCATGGTCCCGGCTCCGCTGGCGCTGCCTCCCATCGCGCCGCCGGCGGCTCCGCCCTTGGATGCGGTCGACGAAGTATAATCCTGGTTGGCGTCCTGTTTGGCGGTCAGCGTGCCGAATTGCGACTTGGACTGTTGATTCTTCTTGTCCACAGAGAAACCTCCTTGTAATATGCTGGGGTACAAATTTAGTATTAACTGCCCGACAGCCGGAATACCTGGAAAATTAGGGCAAGCGCCGCCCGTCGGCAAACCGGGAAGAATATCGCCCCGCCGGTAAACAATAGGAACGTAACCGCGACAGGAAAGGGTCCGCCAATGAAACTGCTCATCGTAAACGCCGACGACTTCGGCCTCCACCCGTCGGTAAACAGGGCCATCATCGCCGGCCACACAGGCGGCTGCATAACCAGCACCTCAATAATGCCCGGCGCGGCCGCCTTTGCCGACGCCGCTCTATTAGCCGAACGCCACCCGACCCTCGGCACGGGCGTGCACCTCACGCTGGTGGGTGAAAGGCCGGTGGCCGATCCTGCCGCCATTCCTACCCTGGTGGACAGCGACGGTCGCCTTCCCGCTCAGTACCCGGCCTTCCTGGCCCGATACCTGCGCGGCCGCGTCAGCCGGGACGAAATACGCGTCGAGCTGACCGCCCAGGTGGCCAAAGCCGCTGCCGCCGGCGTGATAATCACCCATCTCGACAGCCATCAGCACCTGCACGTCCTGCCGGGCATCATCGACATCGTCCTCGACCTGGCGGCGCAGTTCGGCGTCAAAGCCCTGCGCATTCCGGCCGAGCCGCGTTTTTTTTCCGGCGGCTTCCCCTACACCGCCGGCCGCTTCGTCGGCCGCTTCGGCCTTTCCTCGCTGGCGTCCCTGGCCCGCAGCAAAGCAAAGCGCCGCGGCTTCGCCGTTCCCGACCACTTCTTCGGCATGCTCGCCGGCGGCAACATGCGCCAGGAATATCTGCTTACCATCCTCGACCGTCTGCCTGCCGGCATCAGCGAGGTAATGGTCCATCCCGGCGACGACGTCGCCGCGCTGGGGGCGCTTTACGGCTGGGGCTACCGGTGGCAGGACGAACTGGCCGCCCTCACCAGTCCCGAAACCAGGCGGCGCCTGAAGACCAACGGCATAAGACTGATCTCCTTCCGCGAGCTCGCCCATGAATAAATTCTACCGTCGCCTTGCCCTGCTCATCCTGCTCGTCGGCGGCATATCCGCGGCCGTCATCTACTTCACCGTCGACATCGATACCCTCAGCAACCTGGGCGCCTTCCGCCCGTGGTCGCTCGTAGCGGTCGGCATTCTCATCGTCATCGGCATGTACTTCGACGGGACAAGGTTGCTCCATCTCGTGCGCATCGCCGGCCAGCGGATAACACTGACCCAGGCGGTGCAGGTTATATTCAGCAACTACTTCGCCGCCCTCCTCACCCCGGGAGCGACGGGCGGGGCGGTGGCCCAGGTCATGTTCCTGCGGCGCGCCGGCGTCCCCACCGGCATCGCCACCGTCGTCGTCTTCATCCGCACCATCATGTCCATAATGTTCCTCTTCGTCTGCCTGCCGCTCGTATTTGCCTACGACCCTGGCCTGCTGCCATGGATACCGCCGCAGATCCTCATCGCCGTCAGCGGCGCGATGGTGCTGGCCAGCGCTGCCGGCGTATGGTTCCTGCGGTCGCCGGTCTCCCTCAAGGTGCTCAAGCGTCTCACGCGCCGCACCGGACGGAGTCGCCGTCACCAGATATTCGGCCTTTACCGCGATACCCGCGGCGCCGTTTTCCTGCTGCTCAGCGCACCTTTAAGCATGCTCCGGGTATTCGCCGAATCGGCCGCCAGCCTCATCGCGCTTTACGCTGTCGTTCCCGTCCTTTTCCTCGGCCTCGGAGCTACGGTCGACTGGCCCCTCGTCATGGGCCGCATGATTTTCCTCAACATCCTGCTCTACTTCGCGCCCACCCCGGGTGGCTCCGGCATAGCCGAAGGCGGTTTCGTCATCCTCTTCGGCGAACTTCTGCCGCCTGGCACGGTCGGCGTCCTCGCCGTAGCCTGGCGAATCGCCGCCGAGTACCTGCCATTTTCCATCGGCTTTTATTACACGGTAAAGGTGTTTGGCCAGGATTTCCTCTTCGACCAGCCGAAAAAGGGAGGCCGCCCATAAGGCTCCATCTGCGGCGTTGCTCCTCGGCTGTCATCCTCAGCGTACGTACGTGTACGCTTCCGGTGTCAGCCTCCGGTGCGCCTTGCATCTGAAGCCTTCTGAACGGCCTAGGGAAGATACGCAAGCGAACGACTCACACATAGGAGGGCTCCCGTGAAAGTACTCGTTACCGGCGGGGCCGGCTTCATCGGCTCCCACATCGTCGAAAACCTGCTGGCCAAAGACTGCGCCGTCGTCGTCGCCGACGACCTCAGCACGGGACTGGCGGCCAACGTCAACCCCGCCGCGCGGCTCGTCAGGCTGGACATCGCCAAGGACGACCTCGGGCCGCTGTTTGCCGCCGAACGTTTCGACTTTGTCATCCACCTCGCCGCCCAGACAGCTGTGCCTAAGTCACTGGCCGCCCCGGCGTTCGACTGCGCCGTCAACGTCCAAGGCACCGTCAATGTCCTCGAAGCCTCTCGCACGACCGGCGTCAAAAGGGTAGTTTTCGCATCCACCGCCGCCGTATACGGCGCGGCCGACGTCGTCCCCATCCCCGAGAACACGCCCGTGGCGCCCTCCTCTTTCTACGGTCTCAGCAAAGTCACGGCAGAAAACTATCTTCGGTTGTACCGAGAAATCTTCGCCCTCGATTATGTCATCCTCCGCTACGCCAATGTTTACGGCGAACGGCAGGGCGACGCCGGCGAAGGAGGGGTTGTCAGCATCTTTACCCGGCGGCTCGCCGCCGGCCAACCGCTCGACATCTTCGGCGACGGCGGCCAGACGCGGGATTTCGTATACGCCGGCGACGTCGCCGAGGCGAATTGGAGGGCTCTCGTATCGCCGGCCGCCAACGCCGTGTATAATATTAGCACCGGGACGGAAACCAGCGTCAGCGAGTTGGCCGCATTGCTGGCGAAAGTGTCCGGACGGGAAACGGCCATCCGCCGCCATCCGTCGCGGGAAGGGGACATCTACCGTTCCTGTCTCGACAACCGCGCCGCCGTAAAAGCCTTGTCCTGGCAGCCACGGAAATCACTCCTGGACGGCCTGGCCGACACCTACCGCTCACTGGCGGGCGGCCCGTCATCCTAATTCACGGAGGTAACTATGACGGACAGAACCAGTTTCGGCACGATCCTCATCATCCTTATCGCGGCCTTCGTCATGTTCTTCAATCTTGGCGGCATACCGCTGCTCGACCCGGACGAGCCCGTGTACGCCGAAACCGCCAAGGAGATGATCAATCACAGCGACTTCGTATCGCCGCGCATCTACGGCGAATACTGGTACGACAAGCCACCGATGTACTATTGGCTCGTGGCTGCCTCCTTCAAACTGTTCGGCGTCAACGAATTCGCCGCCCGCTTCCCCTCGGCCGTGCTCGCCATCCTCGGCGCCCTCTACGTCTACTTCGCCTCATCGCGGATATTCGGTGCCCGCGCCGGCCTGGCCAGCGCCCTAATCCTCGTTACCAGCATCGAATACTTTTACCTCGGCAAGGCGGCCGTCACCGACATCACCCTTAACTTCTTCCTGACGGTAGCGCTGCTCGCCTTCCTCGAAAAGCGCTACTACCTGTTTTACATCTGCGCCGGACTGGCCACCGTCACCAAGGGGCCGGTTGGCTTCCTCTTTCCCGGCGCCATCATCTTCATCTACATGCTGCTGACCCGCAGCTTCTCCCTGCTAAGAGAGATGAAAATACCGGCCGGGATTGTCCTCTTCGCCCTGTTCGGCCTGCCCTGGTACATAGCGATGTACGCCATCCACGGCAACGCGTTCGTCGATACCTTCCTCGGCTTCCACAACATCGTCCGCTTCACCAGCCCCGAGCATCCCGAAGGGGTGCTGTGGTACTACTTTATCCCCGTCCTCATCCTCGGCTTCCTGCCATGGACGGCGGTCATGATCCAGGCAGTATGGGCGGCACTAACCGACAGCCGCCCGCAGCACGGCCGGCCCCTGCTTTTTCTCATAATCTGGGCGGCCTTTATCTTCCTGTTCTTCACCGTCTCGCGCACGAAGCTCGTATCGTATATCCTGCCCATGTATCCGCCGCTCGCCATGATCGTCGGCTGGTACATCGACCGCCTTATCGACAGGCGGCGAAACGCCCGCCCCTTCGCCTGGCCGCTCCTCTTCACCGTCTTCGGCGGACTGTTCGCTGCCGGCGCGGTATACGGCGCCAATAAAGCCATGCCCGATCTGCTGCTTGGTGCCTACATCACCGCCGCCGTCTTCGCCGCCATGATTATCGGCACATGGTATTTCGTCGCCAGGCGGGAGACCGAGCGGGCCTTCTGGGTTCAGGTGGCCGGCATGGCCGTCTTCGTCGTCGTCCTCATGTCGCTGCTCTTCCCCCCGGCCGCGCCCGCCTTTCACGCCCGCGACATCGCCCAGGCCTTTACCGCCAACTACGACGGCAAATCGCCCGTATATGTCGTCAAATTCCTCCGTCCCGGCTTCTCCTTTTACGCCGGCGTCTACGGCACGGAGCTGAAGCCTGACCACTGGAAAGTTCCCGGCAAGGCATACTTCGTCGTCCGTCCCTCCGACTGGGAATGGCTGAGCGACGCCGAAAAACAGAAGCTGCAAGTCCTGGCGACCGCGGATGAAAAGCTGCTGATCGTCAAGCAGTGACAGAAAGGACCGGACCATGCCCCTCATCGTCTTCCTGGCCGCTCTGGCGGTCTTTCTGCCGCTTAACGGCCTCATCCCCATAACCGACCCGGTGGAATCCAACTACGCCCTCACCGCCAAAGAAATGCTTCTCAGCGGCGACTGGCTTTCACCCCAAATCTACGGTCAGTACTGGTTCGACAAGCCGGCCATGATTTACTGGCTCGTCGCCGCCAGCTACGCCGTCTTCGGCGTGGGCGAGTTTGCGGCCCGCTTTCCCGCCGCCCTCTTCAGCGCCGCCAGTGTCGGGTTTGTCAGCTGGTTCGCCGCCCGCCTCTACGGCAGCCGTCAGGTCGGCCTCCTCGCCGCCGTCGTCCTGGGCACCTCGTTGGAATTCTGGGTAATCGCCAGGATGGTCATCACCGATGCCGTCCTGTTCTTTTTCGGCAGCGTCAGCCTGGCCTCTTTCTATCTAGGCCTGAAAGGGGAGGGGAGAGGCTGGTTTATCCCTGCCTACGCCGCCGCCGGGTTGTCTGTCCTCACCAAGGGCCCTGTCGGCCTTGTCATGCCTGCGCTCGTCGTCTTCATGCACCTCGTTCTGTCCCGTCGCTGGGAGCTTTTTCTGCGGCTGCGGATCTTCTCGGGCGCCGCCGTCTTCCTTGTCGTGGCCGTCCCCTGGTACCTGGCGATGTACTTCGCCCACGGCCGCGACTTCGTCGACACCTTCCTCGGTCTCCACAACTATCTCCGCGCCACCGTCTCCGAGCATCCCCAGGACAACGTCTTCTACTACTACCTTGTCCTGTTCCCGGTCAGCCTGCTCCCCTGGACGGGGGTTTTCCTCCGCGCCCTCGGGACAGGGCGGAAGCGGCCTCACTTCGCCTTTCTGGCCGTATGGATAGGCGCTTTCGTCGTCTTCTACAGCCTGATGGCCACCAAATACCTCACCTATGTATTTCCCGCCCTTTTCCCCGCCGCCATCCTCGTGGCGCGGGAACTGGCGGACATGCAGGCTGAGCGGCCGCGGGCTCTGCTGTGGCTCTCCCTGCCGGCGGTCCTGCTGCTGGCGGTTTTCGCCGTAGGCGGGGTCTGGCTGCCGGAAGCCGATTGGTGGCCGCTCCAGCTGGTCGCCGCGGCCGGCGTTGCCGCAGTATTATGGCTGGGACACAGGGGCGAAGCCTTCCTCCAGCCGCTGGCCGTGGGCGCCGCCGTCGTCGCCGTCAGCCTGATGGTCATCTATCAGGTGCTCGTCCCAATGGCCGCGTCCCGTTCCGCAAAAGAAGCCGCCGCCGCCCTGCCAGCACAGGGAGCTACCGTCGGCGCCGTCGGCGACTATCACACCTCGGCCGTATTCTACAGCGGCTACGCCATCCCGCGCCTCGTCGAAACCGTCGCTTCCCCCCAGAGCGTTTGGGCCGGCAAACACACCATGCCCACCGAAACGACCGCTGCCTTCGCCACCCGCACCGCCGGCCGGCCGGAGGTTTACCTCATTGTCGGCAGGGGAGGGGCGCCGCCGCCAAACTACACAAAGATCGCCGAATTCCCCCGCCTGGCTGTGTACAAGAAAGAAGGCGAACGTTGATAAGCCAACGAGAATAGAAAATACAAAAGAGTGCCATTTTTTGGCACTCTTTTGTATTTTAGGCGATTACCTAGCTCCCCAGCTCCATGACCTGCGGGCCTGCGCCCCGCGGCGCAGAAGGATAGGCGAACTGGCAGAAGGCGGGGTTGAAATCGGGCTGGGCCATCCTCTCCAGCAGCAGGCCGGCGACCGATCCCTCGAAACCGATCAGTTCCTCCTCGGAAAACACCGCATCCTCCACCACCACCAGCACGTACGGATCGACCTCCGGAGCGTCGGCAGGGACGCTGTCGCGGTCGAGGGGTATGGAGGGGATAAGCCTGAGAGTCGCCACATATTCGCCGGCGGCGTCCTCCACCAAGGCACGGTAAGTATTGAACCATAATGTGCGGGCAAGTTTGATGCTCCAGCCTGTATTGAGATTCTCCATAGCGCACGTCCTTTCCGTCGTCTCTAATTCACACGACCATTATACCATTTTTTCCGACCCGCACCCAACGCCGCGGTTTATTATGGCCTGCTTGAGGCCATAATACTAACAAATTGCGGACCGGGCGGAGGTGAAAGCATGGAACTTGTCCGTATCAGTCTCTGGCCGATAATTATTGGCTTCATTTTTTGTCTGTTGCTCAACCCGCTCGTCGCCGGACCGGGTTTTATCGTCTGGCTGGCTTTGATGTACTATGTCCACAAACGCGCCGCACTCCCCCCGGAGCACTGATGTACTCCCGGACGAGGCAATGGCCTGTCCGGGTTTACTATTTTGCAGCTGCTTTCCCTCGGTTAGCAGGAAAACTCCGTTTCACAGCGAAAAACTAATGTGTTATCCACAAATCTACTGAGGAGGGGAACAAATGAAAAAGACTCTCGCGATCCTTGTTGTTGTGCTTATGGTTGCCGGGCTGATCGCCGGTTGCGGCGGCGGCGACGCCAAGAAGGAACAGGCGAAACCGGCCGCCCAGAAATTCATCAACATCGCCACCGGCGGCACGGCGGGCACCTACTTCCCGCTGGGCGGCGCCATGGCGGAACTCATCAACAAAAACGTTCCCGGCGCCAACGCCAGCGCCCAGAGTACCGGAGCTTCCGTCGCCAACGTCAACATGCTGAAAGACGGCAAAGTTGACCTTGCGCTCATCCAGAACGACATCGCCTTTTATGCCGTAAACGGCACCGAAATGTTCAAGGACAAGAAAGTCGACAACTTCAAGGGTATCGCCACCCTTTACCCGGAAACCATCCAGATCGTCGCCCTCGAAAAAGCCGGCATCAAATCGATCGCCGACCTTAAAGGCAAGCGCGTCGCCGTCGGCGCCCGCGGATCGGGAACCGAGGCCAATGCCCGCCAGATCCTCGAGCAGTACGGCATCACCTATAACGACATCAAAGTTCAGTACCTGTCCTTCGGCGAAGCCGCCAGCGGCCTGAAAGACGGCAACGTCGACGTCGCCTTCGTAACCGCCGGCCACCCCACCGCCGCCATCCAGGACATCGCCGTCCAGAACAAGATCGTCCTCGTTCCCATCGAGGCTGCTAAAGCCGACTCCCTGATCAAGAAATACCCCTTCTACACCAAGGTTCAGATCCCCGCCAACACCTACCAGGGCCAAGCCGCCGCTGCTGACGCCGTGGCCGTCCAGGCCATGCTCGTCGTTGCCGACAAAATGAGCGCCGACGACGTTTACGCCGTCACCAAGGCTATCTACGGCAACCTCGACCGCATCAAGGCCGCCCATGCCGTAGGCAAGAGCATCACCAAGGAAACCTCCCAGAACGGCATGTCCATCAAGCTGCACGCCGGCGCTGAAAAGTTCTTCAAAGAGAAATAAACTTCTCGACGGGTCGACACCAATAGTTAGCGCGCCGGGGATCGGGTCAACCGATTCCCGGCTTTTTCTGGCAAGACTGGAGCTGTCAAATGTTTAAGCGCGCGAATTGCTGGATAGCCGGCGTCAGGGCGAAAACCTTGCTGGGCATCTCCTGTTTGGTAGTGGGCTTGATAGTCGGCGGCCTGTTTCTGGCGACGCGGCTCTGCCTGTTCATCGAGACAGACCAGGGAAAGACAATGACTATTCCCGTCAGCAAGGGAGATACCTTCAGCTTAAAATACACCCACTCCGTGCAAAAAACGCCTGTGGCGGAGAATTTCATCATTCAGGCCGTCGACGAACTGATCCTTGACTCAACCGTCTACCAGACTTACGGGGTAGGGCTTCCTTTCCTCCCCGGTGAAGGCCGGTTTGAAAGGCAAGGCAATAACTTCGTCCTATCCGGCATCGGCCGCCGCTTCGACAAAGTGGCTGTTCATGCAGGACGGGAAGCGGGACTCGTACTGGAGGCGGATAACCGGGTTGTTCCCCTGCACGCCCTCCACGAAGGAGGAGCTTTCGTCACCATCAGGGTCAAGCCGTACTATTACCGTTGGTTTCGTAACGACTGATTCATTCATTCCTTGAAAGGAGGCGGCTTAATTTGGAGAGAAAAACCCTTACCGCTGAAGAAGTACTGGCAAAATACGACCGGGAATCCGATACGCGAAACCTCAAAGGTCTGATGGCGAAAATCGTCATGGCCATCGCTATCTGTTTCTCGTTGTTCCAGCTGTACACAGCGGTTTTCGGGGTGTTGGACGCCGCACTGCAGCGTGCAATCCACCTCAGTTTCGGCCTCGTTCTCATCTTTCTCCTCTACCCGACCAGCCGCAGCTGGTCACGCGACAAGGTTCACCCGCTCGACTTCGTGTTGGCGATCGTGGGAGGAGCGGCGCCGCTCTACATCGTCGTCTTCTACGAAGAACTCGTCGGCCGGGCCGCCATGCCCACCTCCCTCGACATCGTCGTCGGCGTCCTTGGCCTTTTCCTGGTCATGGAGGCTGCCAGGCGGGCTGTCGGCTGGCCGATGGTCATCGTCGCCACCGGCTTCCTCGCCTACGCCTTTGCCGGTCCCTACATGCCGGCCATCCTGGCCCACAGGGGCGTTGGCGTTGGTGAGCTCATCGACCACCTTTTCTACACCACCGAAGGCATCTTCGGCATCCCGCTGGGCGTATCGTCCACCTTCATCTTCCTCTTCATCCTGTTCGGTTCCTACCTTGAAACCACTGGTCTGGGCAAATTCTTCATCGACATTGCCAACGCCGTCGCCGGTTGGGCCAGCGGCGGTCCGGCCAAAGTCGCCGTGCTCTCGAGCGGCCTCATGGGCACCGTCTCCGGCAGCTCGGTCGCCAACGTCGTCGGTACCGGCAGCTTCACCATCCCGATGATGAAGAAGCTCGGCTACAAGCCCGAATTCGCCGGCGCGGTCGAAGCCACCGCCTCCACCGGCGGGCAGTTGATGCCGCCGGTTATGGGCGCTGCCGCTTTCCTCATGGCCGAGTTCATCGGCATCCCCTACATCGATGTCGTCGCTGCCGCCGTCATCCCGGCGCTGCTCTACTACAGCGGCGTCTGGATCGGCGTTCACCTCGAAGCGAAAAAACACGGATTGCAGGGCATCCCCCGCAGCGAACTGCCGAAATTCAGCGAACTGCTCGTTTCGCGTGGGCACCTGGCCATCCCGCTCATCGTCATCGTATACCTGCTTGTCGCCGGCTACACGCCGATGCGGGCCGCGCTCTGGGCCATCTTCCTCGCTATCGGCGCCTCCTGCCTGCGTAAATCGACCCGCATCAGCCTAAAAGATGCAATCCTCGGCCTGGAAAGGGGCGCTAAAGCCGTTCTCGGCGTCCTCATCGCCTGCGCTACCGCCGGTATCATCATCGGCGTCGTCACAAAAACCGGCGTCGGCCTCAAACTTGCCTCGGCGCTGCTCGAACTGGCCGGCGGACAGCTCCTGCCCGCCATGTTCTTCACAATGGTCACCTCGCTCATCCTCGGCATGGGCGTTCCCACCACCGCTAACTACGTCATCACCTCCACCATCGCCGCCCCGGCGCTCCTGCAGATGGGCGTGCCGGTGCTGGCAGCCCACATGTTCGCCTTCTACTTCGGCATCATCGCCGACGTCACCCCGCCGGTCGCCCTCGCGGCCTTCGCCGGCGCAGGCATCGCCGGCAGCGACCCGATGCGCACTGGCGTCAACGCCTCGAAGCTCGCTATCGCCGCTTTCGTCGTGCCGTACATCTTCGTGCTGTCCCCGACCCTGCTGATGATCAACGCCACCCCCATGACCGTTCTGTGGAGCACCTGCACAGCCCTGTTCGGCATGGTCGGTCTGAGCGCCGCGATGATCGGTTACTTCCTCGCCCCGGCCAGCATACCGATAAGGATACTCTTCTTCCTCGGCGGCCTGATGCTGATCGATCCCGGCCTTTATACCGACGCGATCGGCGCTAGCGTTCTCGGCGCGCTGATGGCATTCCAGTACTTCAAACGCAAAAAGATCGGTCTCGGCGCCAAGAAATAGCAAGCCGCCGAATAGAGCGCAACCACAGCCACAAGGATAATTGCCCATAGCCGGGTATATGCCCGGCGATGGGCTTGCTCCGGTGCATGCGGCGAACGACGAAGTTTTTTGTATACAATACTCACAAAACATGCGTCGCCGCCGCGCGGCCCGATTATCAGATTGTAGTATTTCGACACTTGGGGAATTTTCTTGTAGTCTTGGCAGGAAAACCCGGTCGGGCAGCGAAGCACATACGTACAAACATATAATAGCTTGTAAGCCGTAGCAATGTTGCTAGTCATAGCCGGGTAGAGATGCCCGGCTATGGGTGTGCTTGGGGCCATGTATACATAGAATCGATGTTTTTTGTATACATTACTCGCCGGAACATCGGCCGCGTTTCCCGGCCGGTGCAGCGCCGGGAATATTCCCCGCGGCCGGCGACAAAGGCTAATGGTACATAAACGGCATCAGGACCGGCTTCTGGCCGATAATTTCAGGAGGTGTTGACGTGGCCCTGGATATCACCCAGAAATACTGCAAAGGTTGCGGAATATGCGTGGCCTTCTGCCCCAAAAAGATCCTTGCCCTCGACGACAAAGGCAAGATTTACGTCACCGACCCCGACAAGTGCATCGCCTGCGGCCAGTGCGAACTGCGCTGTCCTGACTATGCCATCAAAGTAATCAAACCCGGGAAGGTGGAAAGCAATGGCTAAAGCACAACTCATGCAGGGCAACCAGGCCTGCGCCGTAGGAGCGCTGGCGGCCGGCGTCACCTTCTTCGCCGGCTACCCCATCACTCCCAGCACTGAAGTTGCCGAAATCCTCGCCGAAATGCTGCCCAAATTCGGCGGCAAATTCATCCAGATGGAAGACGAGATCGCCAGTATGGGCGCCGTCTGCGGCGCGGCCCTCACCGGCGCCAAGGCCATCACCGCCACCAGCGGCCCCGGCTTCTCCCTCAAACAAGAGCTCATCGGGTACGCCTCCATGGCGGAAATCCCCTGTGTCATCGTCAACGTCCAACGGCTCGGTCCCAGCACCGGCAAACCCACCTCGCCAGCCCAGGGCGACGTCATGCAGGCCCGCTGGGGCAGCCATGGCGACCGGGGCGTCATCGCCCTCAGCCCCACCTCGGTACGCGAAACCTTCGACATCACCGTCAAAGCCTTCAACTTCGCCGAAAAATTCCGTACCCCCGTAATCCTGCTCCTCGACGAAGTAGTCGGCCACATGCGCGAAACGGTCGTACTGCCCGAATCCGGCGACGTCGAAGTCATCGACCGCAAGCGTCCCTCCGGTCCGCCCGAAGACTATCAGGCTTTCAAACCCGAAACTGACGGCGTAGCGCCGATGGCCGACTTCGGCGAAGGCTACTACTACCACGTCACCGGCCTCGTCCACGACTACAAGGGCATGCCCTCCCAGAACAACACCCTCACCACCGAACTTATCGACCGCCTGCACACCAAGATCGAGCGGGCCAGGGACGAAATAACCATCTACCACCAAGACTACACCGATGACGCCGAAGTCCTCGTCATCGCCTACGGAGGCACCACCCGCGCGGCCATAACCGCCGTCAAGGAAGCCCGCGCCAAAGGCGTCAAGGCCGGCCTCCTCACCCTCGTCACCATCTGGCCCTTCCCCGGCGAGGTCGTCGCCAAGGCGGCCGCCACGGCGAAAAAAGTCATCGTCCCCGAGCTCAACTACGGGCAGCTCGTCGGCGAAATTGAACGCTACGTGCCCCGAGAGAAAGTCGTCTCCATCACCCGCTACGACGGCGAACTCTTCCGGCCGGAAGAAATCTTGAATCCCATCATCACGGCAGGAGGTGGCAAATAATGGCCGGCATCGAAAAATATCTCCGCAAGTCGGCGCTGCCTCACATCTGGTGCCCCGGCTGCGGCAACGGCATACTCCTCGCCGCCATCTTAAGGGCCATCGACAAACTCGGCCTCGACCAGAAGAAAACCGTCATCGTCTCGGGCATCGGCTGCTCGTCGCGCGCCTCCGGCTACATGAACTTCAACACCGTCCACACCGCACACGGCCGCGCTCTCACCTTCGCCACCGGCATCAAGCTCGCCAAGCCCGAGCTCAACGTCATCGTCCTCACCGGCGACGGCGACTCCACCGCTATCGGCGGCAACCACTTCATCCATGCCGCCCGCCGCAACGTCGACCTCACCACCGTCATCTTCAACAACAACATCTACGGCATGACCGGCGGCCAATACTCGCCCCTCACCCCCATGAGCGCCAAAGCCACCACCGCTCCCTTCGGCCACATCGAGCGGTCCTTCGATATCGCCGCCCTCGCCATCGCCGCCGGCGCCACCTACGTAGCCCGCGGCACCGCCTTTCACGCCCAGCTCCTCACCGACCTGGTCGTCAAAGGCATCGAAAACAAAGGCTTCTCCGTCATCGACGCCATCACCCAGTGCCCCATCTCCTATGGCCGCAAAAACAAAATGGGCACAGCCGCCGACATGCTTGCCTGGCAGCGCGATAGCGCCGTCATGGTCCAGGCCGTGTCCAAGATGAAGCCCGAAGACCTCGAAGGCAAATTTGTCATCGGCGAACTCTACCGGTCGGTAGCCCCCGAATACACCGCCGAATACGACAAACTCATCGCCCGGGTTGCCAAGAAGGGGGGCAAATAAGATGATAACCTACATCAGCCTCACCGGAACCGGCGGGCAAGGCATCATCCTCGCCGGCATCATCCTCGCCGAAGCGGCCATCCTCGAAGGCAAACAGGCCATCCAGACCCAGTCCTACGGGCCGGAAGCCCGCGGCGGGGCCAGCAAGGCCGAAGTGATAATCTCCGACGAGCCCATCGACTACCCCAAAATCGTCACCGCCGACATCCTGCTCGCCATGAGCCAGGAAGCCTGCACCAAATACGCCGGCGTCCTCAAAAAAGGCGGTAAAATGATCGTCGACGCCACCAACGTCGACGACATCCCGGCAATCGACGCCGACATCCTCGCCGTCGACATCACCAGGGCCGCCCGCGAACAGCTCCAAAAAGACATGTTCGCCAACATCGTCGCCCTCGGCGTCCTCGTCGGCAGTACCGGCATTGTCAGCCGCAAAGCCGTCGTCGAAGCCGTCCTCGCCCGCGTGCCCAAAGGCACCGAAGAGGTCAATACAAAGGCCCTGGAGATCGGCTTCAGCCTCGGCGAAAAGAAATAAAAAGAGAATTGATATGGCCGAAAAGTGCTTCCCATCACGGGAAGCACTTTTCTTTGCCTGCTGCCTTTGGAGGCCGCCCCATCGTGGCCGGTGAATTTGTGAGAGGGCGCAGACTCTGGCTCCGTAGCTACAGATGCACGCGCCGTAAGTCTTGGGCCTTGCGCAGCTAGCACCGTCGCCAACTGTCATCCATGACAGATGGCTCCTCGCCCGGCCGTCCATGGCCGGGCGTGCTGCTGCGCTAAGGCCGCTTCGACAACGGCGCGTAGCATCTTCCGCAAAGTCGCCGTTCGTCTGCGCCCCCTCACAAATCAACAACTCGAACAATGGCCTATTTTATTTTTTTCCCTCGCAAGGGTTTTCCTGGCAAAGGGCGAATATGTAGTAGGCCCAAAAGGCACTTATAACGAAAGGGGATGAAGCACAATGGGAGCAGACATCATGGAGAACGAAGCCAGCGCCAAGAAGCTGAGCTGGGAGGCGTTCGTCAAGCAGGACGTCCTCAATTTCCTGCTCGGACACAACCTCCAGGCGGTCACCGTTGACGACGGCGCCGGCCGGAAAGCCGTAATCAAGCGCAACACCAAGGGAGAATATACCGTCCAGATCACCTCCAACGAAATACTGTAACAGAGCAAGTCATGGCGAGCTGCGTAAACAACCGGCTCGCCTTTCTTTTTTGCCCTCATGGATAATTGTCACACATATGTCATATTTTGCTGCTATCCTAAAGAAAAGCAGCAGGCAAGACGTCGTTCCGTCTGGTCGTGACCGACCGGTCAGTCATATATGCCCCGGAAAAATTCCGGATGACCCCGCACGGGCGGGCAATTCGAATAGGAGGGGAGACACCATGCGGAAAACTATCGCCGTCCTTGCCGCGCTATTCTCGCTGGCGGCCCCGGCAGCCGCCGGGCAGAACGAATACGTAAGCCCGAACTACGATTTCTCCACAGTCAAAACCGTACTGATCATGGAACCCACCTTCGCCTACGGCGGTTTCGACGTCGGCGGCAGAAACAAATTCGTCGTTTACCCCGCGTCGGCCGAAAAAATCACCGCCATGCTGGGTGACCGCAAGAGCAACTTGCCGCATCTCCAATTCGTCACCCTCACCTACGTCACCGCCCGCGTTAAGGCCGACCCCGCTCTTGCCGCCGAGCTGTCGGACGACCCCAAGGCACTCTCCGCCCTGGTGCGGCGGGAGATGCCCAAGTACGCCGACCTCGTGCTGTACTGCGATATTCGTGACTTCGGCTGGTTCTACGAGTGGCAGGAGGCCTACTATACCACCAAAACGGTCATCGAAAAAGTCAGGTATCACGAAAGGTCCTCCGACGGCAAAAGAGTCTCCGGCTGGATGGAAGTGCCCCGCACCGTCGACGTCTATCACCCGGCCCGTCACAAGATTTTCGACAGCGCCGAGGCCCGCTTCACCTTGCTCGACTCGCGAACCTGGCGGAACGTCTGGCAGTTTACCGACGTCCGCAGCCGCGTCTCCTTTTCCTGGAGCGGCAACTACGACTCCACCGGCCCCGAATCGGTCATGGGCCGCATCATCGACGCCGCGTTTGAGAAAATGCCCATGCGCTCCCGGTAGGGTAATTGCGTCTGTTTTCGTCAGCGGTAATTTTCGGCAGGTTTTAATTGAGGCCGGCGAGAATAGGCATAACCTGTTCAGGCTCTTCCCGGCCGAAAAATAACGACAGTTCCCAAATCCCGCCGGACGCATTATCGGCCCCTTTTCCTGGCATGCTAACGGTACCAGCAAAACCGGGAGGGAAGACAGTGGACAACGCCGATACCACCCAAGCGACAGCGGGACAGACTACCACCGCAGCGCAGATGCCCGGCCTCCAGCAAGTGCAGCAACAGGTCGCCGCCCTGCGGCAGACGCTGCAGACCCTCATGATGGAAAAACAATACGCCGACGGCGAGATCGTCACCGCCTCGGCCGTCCTCGACGCCCAGCTTGAGGACTATCACCGGACGCTGAGCGACAAGAAACAGCCCGGCATGAGAACGTTTTGACCTACACACGGAAAAGCCGCGAATTCATTCGCGGCTTTTTCGTTCTTCCCGGTGGCCGCACCCCTTGTGCCCGTAACAGGTCGTGCAGGCGTAACAGGTATGGAAAAGGGGACAACTGATGTCGGCCAGGACGATAAAGAGGAGCAACCACAGTATCAGCAGGCCGAAAGGCGATGCGTCTAGGCCCGGCAGCGATCCGTTCATTCTGCCACCTCCCCGGCGATGGGATAATATAGGCTATGCCGCGGAACGCCGATTTGGACCGGGAGCGCGGCCGGTTCGGCAAAGCGTCGTTGTTAAAAAGACGCTTTTCTGCAATGAAGAGAGCCTCCCGGCTCGGGAGGCTCTCTTCATTGCTATTAATGGAAGTGGAACTCATCCTTCTTTTTTGCCGGCGCTTCTTCGTCCTTGATCTCGTCGGCGAGGATGTCGGCCACATGCCTCACCTTGATATTCGGCGCCTGCTTGTCGAGGCCGCCGCCGATCTGCATCATGCAGGCCGGGCAGCCGACCGCTACCACCTGGGCGCCGCTGTCCTTGATATTGTCGATCTTCTGCTTGAGGATGGGGGCCGACAGCTCCGAATACTTAATGCCGAAAGCTCCCGCCATGCCGCAGCATTTGTCGCAGTCCTTCATCTCCACCACCTCGCACGAACCGGTGCTCTCCAGCAGCTTGCGCGGCTCCTCGTGGATATTGAGCACCCGCTTCATGTGGCAAGAATCGTGGAAGGTGACCTTCGTAGCTCCCGGCTTCTTCGCCAGGCGGCCAGCCTTCTCGTACTCGGCGCAAACGAACTGCGAGAACTCTTTCACCTTGGCGGCGAACGCTTTGGCCCGCTCCGCCCACGCAGGATCGTCGGCCAGGATTTCCGGATAGGTAACGTGCAGCGTCTCGGTACAGCTCGGGCAGGCGGCGATCACATAATCCACGCCCGCCTTCTCGAACGCCTCGATGTTGCGCTTGGCGATCTTCTTGGTCGTCTCCACGTCGCCGAAGCCGACCACCGGCTTACCGCAGCAGCTTTGATCTTCGGGGAACACCACGGCGATATTCAGATCCTGCAGCACCTTATAGACCGATTCGCCCGTCTCGGGGAAGACGAAGTCCATATTGCAGCCGCTGAAGAACGCTACCTTCTTCGTAGGGGCGTCCAGCTTCTTCGTAATCTTGCGTATCCTGTCCCTGAGCGGCGTGTCGGCGATCGCCGGCAGGCTGCGACCTTCCGTCATACCGGCCATGAACAGCGGCAGGTGGCGGATGAAGCGGCCGGACTGCACCGGCTTCTGCCCGATCGCGGCCGTCCGCAGCAGGCTGTGGAACAGGCGGCGGTTGGCGATGACATTTTCGAACAGCAGCTTCAGCGAGAACGGCAGGCCGTGGTCCTTGACCCCTCTGGTCCGCAGCTCCTCGATCAGGCCGGGGATGTTAATCCTGCCCGGACAGACCGTCGTGCACTTGCGGCAGCCGATGCACAGCTCGTTGATCTTCTCGAAATCGCCCATGCTGTTGAAGAACGCCGTCAGAATGGCGCCGATGCCGCCGGCGTAGATGTGGCCGTAAACGTGGCCGCCCACAAGCTGGTAGACCGGGCAGACGTTCAGGCACGAGGCGCAGCGTACACACTGGTAGATCTCCTTGAACTTCTCGTCCTTGGCGGCCTTCAGCCGGCCGTTGTCGAACAGAATGATGTGCAGTTCCTTATCCTGCTCCACCCACTTGCCGTCCTGCTTGACCATCGCCGGCGCCGGGCCGCTGATCATGGTCACGTAGCTGGTCGCCAGCTGGGCGGTGGCGCTGCGGGGCAGGGAGCGGAGGATGGGGATGGTATCCTTGACCGTCGGGATGAGCTTCTCGTAACCGATAATAACAACATGGACGCGGGGCAGGGAGGTGACCAGCCGGGCGTTGCCCTCGTTGGTCACCAGGCCGATGGCGCCGTTCTCGGCGATGCCGAAATTCGCGCCCGAGATGCCCATGTCGGCCTGCAGGAATTCCTCGCGCAGCGTCTTGCGGGCAGTCTGCACCATAAAGGGGATATCTGGGGGGATATCCTCGTTCAGTTCCTTGGAGAAATACTCGGCCACCTGCTGACGGTTGAGGTGAATGGCGGGCATGACCATGTGCGACGGCGTATGACCGGCCAGGGCAATGATCCACTCGCCGAGGTCGGTCTCCTTCACGTGGACGCCGGCCGCTTCGAGGTCATGGTTGAGGTGGATCTCCTCCGACGCCATCGACTTCGACTTGACGATCCTCTTCACGCCTTTTTCTTTGCACAGATCGAGCAGGTACTTCTTCAGCGCCGGGCCGTCCGCGGCGCGGAACACCTTGGCGCCCCGCTTGCTGGCTTCGGCTTCGAACTTATCGGCGATCGCCTCGATATCTGCCACCGCGGCGACTTTCATCGCCTTAAGCTCATCGCGCAGCGCCTCGACATCGCCGACATTTTCGTACGCTTTGGCCCGCGACACAGGGTAGGCTTCGCCGAAGCGGCCCAGCGCGCCGCGCAGCACATCGTCCTTCAGCTTCTGGCTTATCTCTTTCTTGATATTGCGTTCTTTACCTGCCATTACGCGACACCTCCGCCGGCGGTCTCATCGACAGCGATTATTATGAACCTGCTGGGGCCGTGGACGCCGATGGTAAGGACCCGTTCGATGTCGGCCGTGCGGCTGGGGCCGGTAATGAAAGAAAGATAGCCGCGGTCGAATACCTTGGCGACGACGCCGATCGCGTCCGCCATCGCCGGAACAATTTTGCCGCTGTTCATAAACACGACATGAACGGGGGGAAGGGTGGATACCAGGCGGCTTTCGATCGCGAGGGCATCCTGGAGAACGCTGCCCGTTTCGGCGACGCCGAACTCCACCCCCGACACGCCGAGGTCGGCGGTATCGGCGTGGGCGGCGATATCGGTCGCCTCGGTGTAGACCTCAAGGCCGGCGTTCTTCAGCGCTTCATACGCACCGGCGCTCGCGGCGAGCGGACAGTCGACGGCCACCGCTTTCTTGGCCCCGAGGCTCTTGGCAAGTTCGACAAGCACGGCCTGTGCTTCGGCGGCGGTCGCTACCCGGAAGACTTCGGCGGAGACATTCTTGGCGCGGGTCTCGAACTCCCCGAAGAGGTGCGGACCGAAATTGCCGGCCGGGAGAGCCTGCTCCCAGTTTTCGCACACCTTTTTCATCATATCACTCCCCTGCATGGTATGGTGGACTGACCAGTTTCTCCATATATTCGGGTAGCATCAGCGGAAATCCTCCAGCAAAGTAGGAAAAATACTAAATTTTCTTACAGGCAGCGCAAGATTTTTCCTACAGCCGTGTAAGAAAAAACCTTACAGCGTTTTCCGGCGGCTGAACGGGAAAAAATGGATGACGAACGTCCGGTTTGGGCGTCGCCAGGCAAATATTTGTCTTTATTGCTATTAAATAGAAGGAATATCGTAATACTGGCCGAATATAAGCACATAATATCAACCACACTGCCGTTTAATTTCATAAACGAGGGAACAGGTGCTTTGCTTAAAAGGGAAGCCGGTCAAATCCGGCGCGGTCCCGCCACTGTATTGGTGAGCCAGCCACAATATGCCACTGGGCGACCGGGAAGGCGTGGTGAAGCGATGAACCAAAGCCAGGAGACCTGCCTGTTCTAACACGCGCCGCTACGACCTACGGAAGATAGGCAGGTGGGTAAATAGGTATAACAATTATAATTATTGTTATTATTTATTCCCCCCCTGTTTGCAGGGGGTATTTTCATGTCCACCCAGCCCCTCCGCCGGGGCATAACCACCGGCACCTGCGCCGCCGCCGCCGCCAAGGCGGCCGTCCTCGCCGCCCTCGGCCGCCCGGCCGCCGCGGTCGAGGTTATTACGCCGCAGGGCAAAACAATCCGCGTCGATGTCGCCGGCAGCAGCGCCATCGCAGGCGGCGGCCGGGCCGCCGTCGTCAAGGACGCCGGCGACGACCCTGACGTCACCGACGGGGTATCGGTCACCGTGGATGTCGCCATCACCGACGACGGGGTCATCGCTATCCGCGCCGGCGAAGGCGTCGGCACCGTTACAAAACCCGGCCTGGCCGTGCCGGTTGGCCAGCCGGCGGTCAACCCCGGCCCGCGCCGGATGATCGAAACCGCCCTCCGCGACGTACTGCCCTCCGGCCGGGGCGCCGTCGCCACCATAGCCATCCCCGGCGGCCGCGAGCTCGCCGCCCGCACCCTCAACCCCGTCCTCGGCATCGCCGGCGGCCTGTCCGTCATCGGCACCACCGGCATCGTCGAGCCGATGTCCGAGGAAGCATGGAAAACCTCCCTCACCCCCCAGATCAGCGTCGTCAAAGCCCTCGGCCACGATACCGCCGTTTTCGTCCCAGGCAAGATCGGCCAGGACATCGCCATAAACAGCTGCCGCCTGCCCGCCGACCGCGTCGTCCAGACCTCGAACTTCATCGGCCACATGCTGACAAGCGCTGCTGATCAGGGCATGAAAAACATTCTGCTGTTCGGCCACCTCGGCAAAATCGTCAAAGTCGCCGCCGGCATCTTTCACACCCACAGCCGCATGGCCGACGCCCGGCTCGAGACGCTCGCCGCCTACGCCGCCGCCGAAGGCGCCCCCCGCGAGGCGGTCGAAGAAATCCTCGCTTGCGTAACCACCGAAGCCGCGGTCGAAGTCATCGGCCGCTACCCCGTCACCGGCGTCTGGCGCCGCCTGGCCGCGCAGGCCAGCACCCGCGCCGTTCGCTTCGTCCACGGCCGGCTGACCGTCGGCACTGCCATCGTCACCCTCAAGGGAGACATCCTCGGCCTCGATGACCAGGCCGCGCAAATCGGAGGCACCCTCGGATGGACCATAAAATAACCGTCATCGGCATCGGCCCGGGCTCGCCCGACTACCTGCCCCCCATAGCCGCCCGCGCCATTGCCGGCGCCAAGGTGCTCGTCGGCGGCAGCCGGGCCCTGGCCGCCTTCGCCCCCGCCGGCAGTGAAACCTACACCATCGGCAGCGACATCGCCGCCGTCCTCGCATACATCGGCCGCCGCCTGGCGGAAAGCGACATCGCCGTCCTCGTCTCCGGCGACCCCGGCTTTCACAGTCTGCTCGTCGCCCTGCGCCGCGAATTCGGCCCCGAACGGCTCGAAGTCATCCCCGGCGTCAGCTCCGTCCAGCTCGCCTTCGCCCGCCTGGCCTGCCCCTGGCAGGACGCTGTCCTGGCAAGTCTCCACGGCCGCGCGGCAGCGAACGGCGCCCTCGACTACGCGCCAGGCAAAAAACTCGCCCTCCTCACCGACGCCGCCAACGCCCCGCGCGCCATCGCCGGCGAACTCCTTGCCCGCGGCTGGCCCCCAGCCGCGTCCGTATGGCTGTGCGCCGACCTCTCGTATCCCGGCGAACATGTCCTGGCGACCGACCTCGCCGCCGCGGCGGAAGGCCACGGCTTCGAACATTGCGTAATGGTGGTGATGGCATGACACCTGCTGTTCCCGGCATACCAGACCAAGAATTCATCCGCGGCGATATTCCCATGACCAAGCAGGAAATCCGCATCCTCGCCCTCGTCAAGGCCAGGCTCGGTTTCGACGCCACCGTCATCGACATCGGCGCCGGCACCGGCTCGCTCAGCGTCGAGGCCGCCCTGCTCGCCCCCGGCGGCCGCGTTTTCGCCGTCGAGAAAGAGGAAGAAGGAGCGGCGCTCATCCGCGCCAACGCCGCCAAATTCGCCGCCGCCAACATCGAAATCATCACCGGCGCGGCCCCCGAAGCCCTCGCCGGCCTCCCCGCCGCCGACGCCATCTTCGTGGGCGGCAGCGGCGGGCACCTCGCCGCCATCCTCGCCGCCGCCGACCGGCTGCTCAAACCCGGCGGCCGCCTCATCGTCACCGCCGTCACCGTCGAAACGCTCCAACAGGCGCTCGCCGACCTCGAAGCACGGCCCGGCTACAATACCGAGTCCGCCGGCGTCCAGGTCACCCGGCTGCGCAAAGCGGGCGGCAAGCACCTGTTCCAAGCCAGCAACCCCGTATACATCATAGCCTGCACCAAGGGAGGACCCAATGACCGGTAAATTCTACGGCATCGGCGTCGGGCCGGGCGACCCCGACCTGTTGACCATCCGCGCCGCCGAACTACTCAAAACCGCAGAGGTCGTCTGCCTTCCCCGCTCGGCCGCTGACAACGAAAGCGTCGCCCGCAAGGTAGCCGGCGCTTACATCGGCCCCGCCGCGGAAATAATCGAAGTCCCCACCCCCATGACTCGCGACAAGGCGCTCCTGGAAGCCGAATGGCGCCGCGGCGCCGAGAAAATCGCCGCCTGCCTCGCCGCCGGCAAAAACGTCGCCTTCATCACCATCGGCGACGCCATGTTGTTCAGCACCTACACCTACCTACTCAAACACGTCCGCGCCATCCTGCCCGACGTCGAAGTCGAAAGCGTTCCCGGCGTCACCTCGTTCGCCGCCGCCGCCGCCCATCTCGACCTGCCCCTTGCCGAAGGGACGGAGAAACTCGCCGTCCTCCCGGCCGTCGACGACCCGGAAGCCCTCCGGCCTCTCCTGGCCGCCTTCGACAACGCCGTGCTCATGAAGGTGGCCGGAAAATACGAAGAAATCGTCGCCGTCCTCGCCGATCTCGGCCTCAAGGACAAAGCCGTCTTTGTCAGCAGACTGGGCTATCCCGACCAGTTCGTCACCCGCGACCTCGACAGCCTCATCGGCAAAAAACGCGACTACCTGTCGCTCATCCTGGTAAAAAAGGGGGGACTCGGATGACAGTGCACTTCGTAGGCGCCGGCCCCGGCGACCCCGAACTCATCACCGTCAAAGGCCAGCGCCTTCTCGCCGCCGCCGACACCATTATCTACGCCGGCTCGCTCGTCAACCCGGCCCTCCTCGGTCTCGCCAAGCCGGACGCCGTCATTATGAACAGCGCAACGATGACCTTGGACGAGGTCATCGACGCCATCGCCAAGGCAACCGCCGAGGGCCGGGAAGTCGTCAGGCTGCACACCGGCGACCCCAGCATCTACGGGGCCATAAAAGAACAGATGGACGCCCTTGACGCCCGCGGCATACCGTACGAAGTCGTCCCCGGCGTCAGCTCCTTCCTTGCCGCCGCCGCCGCCCTGCAGTGCGAATACACCCTCCCGGAGGTAAGCCAGACAATCATCGTCACCCGCCTCGAAGGCCGCACCCCGGTGCCTGAACGCGAAAAACTTGCCACGCTCGCCAGTCACCGCGCGACGATGTGCATCTTCCTCAGCGTCCACATGCTCGACAGCGTCGTCGGCGAGCTCACCGCCGGCGGCTACCCCGCCGACACCCCGATAGCCGTGGTCCAGAAGGCCTCCTGGCCTGACGAAAAAATCTACCGCGGCACCCTCGCCACCATCGCCGGCACGGTCCAGGAGGCGGGCGTCGACCGCACCGCCATGATCGTGGTCGGCAATTGTCTCGGCGACGACTACGCATTATCCAAGCTATATTCTCCTGATTTCGGGCACATGTTCAGGGAGGCAAAATGAAAACCGCAGTAATTTCCGTAACCGACAACGGGGCCCGTCTAGCGGTCAGGATGGCGGCCAACCTCACCTGCAAAATCGACCTCTACGCCAAGGAAGGCAGGGAGGGGGGGACGGACGCCCTTACCTACGCCAGCCTCAACGAGCTTGTCGCCGAGATCTATTCCAAATACAACGGCCTGGTTTTCATCATGGCCACCGGCATCGTCGTCCGCATCATCGCCCCCCACATCCGCGACAAGCGCTACGACCCGGCCGTCGTCGTTATGGACGAAGCCGGCCGTCACGCCATCAGCCTGCTCGCCGGCCATCTCGGCGGCGCCAACGAACTGACCCATGTCATCGCCAAAGCGGCGGGCGCGACCCCGGTCATCACCACCGCCACCGACATCCAGCAGAAGCCCGCCCCCGACGTGTTGGCCGCGCGCATCGGACTGGAGATCGAGCCCTTCGATCAGCTCAAGCACATCAACGCCGCCATCGTCGCCGACCAGAAGGTTGTCTACTTCATCGACTGCTCCCTGCCCAACTACGAGCACTACGTCAACCAGGCGGCCGAACAGGACATCATGCTCGTTACCGCTGACAACCTTGTCCACACCGACACGTACGACGCCGCCGTCGTCATCTCCGACAAGGAACTTTACATGGTCAAGCCCCATATATTCCTGCGCCCGGCCACCATGGTCGTCGGCGTTGGCTGCCGGCGGGGCGTCCCCAGCGCGGCGTTGTTCACCGCCATCACTGACGCCTGCCGCAAGATTGGCCGTAGCGTAAAAAGCGTGGATGCCGTCGCCACCACCGACGCCAAAGACGACGAAATCGGGCTGCTGGCCATGGTAGAGCAAATGGCCGTGCCCTTCAAGACATACAGCAACGAACAACTTCTGCAGAGCATCAAAAAATTCGGGCTGGAAACATCGGAATTCGTAGAAGAACAGATTGGAGTGGGGAACGTATGCGAAGCGGCGGCCCTCTTAGCGGCGGGAACGGACAAGCTCCTGCTGGGCAAAACGGTTTACGACAAAATAGCGGTGGCCATCGCCGAGGTAAAATCGCCGTCGTTGGCCTAGGCCCCGGCAGCCTCGCCGACATGAGCAAACGGGCGGCCGACACTCTCGCCGCCGCCGAAGTCATTGTCGGTTACGACACCTATCTCGGCCTCATCGCCGATTTTCTGCCAGGCAAAAAAATCATCGGCACCGGCATGACCCAGGAGATCGACCGCTGCCAGGCGGCCGTTCAGGAAGCCATGGACGGGCGGCGGGTGGCCGTCGTGTCCAGCGGCGACCCCGGCATCTACGGCATGGCCGGCCTGGTGCTCGAACTCGTCTTCAAATACCCGCCGGCGCTCCGGCCTGCGGTCGACATCATCCCCGGCATCAGCGCCATCGGCGCTGCGGCGGCCCTGCTCGGCGCTCCTCTCATGCACGACTTCGCTGTCATCAGCCTCAGCGACCTCCTCACCCCCTGGGACACCATCGTCAAACGGGTCGAGATGGCCGCCGCCGGCGACTTCGTCATCGCCCTCTACAACCCCAAGAGCACCCGCCGGGTAAGCCAGATCGAGCAGGTGCGGGAAATCGTCCTCCGGCACCGTCCGGCCGCCACGCCGGTTGGCATCGTTCACCACGCCAGCCGGGAGAACGAAAGCGTCGCCCTGTCCGACCTCGAAAACTTCACCCGCGAGCACATCGACATGTTCTCCCTTGTCATCATCGGCAACAGTCGCACCTACACCGCCGCGGGGCGGATGATAACCCCGCGGGGGTATTCGCTATGATCGTCATTCTCGCCGGCACCAGGGACGGGAGGCAACTCGCGGCCGCACTCGCCCGGCAGGGCTGGCCGGTAAGCGTTGCCGTCGTCTCCGAATACGGCCGCAAGCTGGCCGCTAAAGACGGGCTGACCGTCCACGCCGGCGGCCGGGACGCCGCCGGTATGGTCGCCCTCTTCAAAACGGAAGGCGCCCGGGCGGTCGTCGACGCCAGCCATCCCTACGCCGCCAACGCGTCCCACAACGCCCAGGCCGCCTGCGAAGCCCTCGGCCTGCCCTACCTGCGTTACGAGCGCCCGGCGGCCCCCCTGCCGGATTACGATAAACTCCACCGGGTCGCAGATGCCGCCGAGGCAGCCCGGCTGGCCGCCGGCCTTGGGAAGGTGCTCTTCCTGGCCACCGGCAGCCGTACCCTGTTGGCCTTCAAAAGCGAGCCGCTGCTCGCCGACTGCCGCCTGATCGCCCGCGTACTGCCGGAGCCCGAAATCCTGTCCCTGTGCCGGCATCTGGGCTTTTCCCCTGCCGACATTATTGCCCTGCAGGGGCCGTTTTCCCACCAGCTCAACCTCGCCCTATTCCGCGAATACGGCGCCGAGGTCGTCATCACCAAGAACAGCGGCTTCGTCGGCGGCGCCGACAGCAAAATCAGCGCCGCTATCGAGCTAAACCTGCCCATTATAGTCATCGACCGGCCGGACGTCAAGTACGGCCGCATCGCTACCGATTTCGACGCCGTAAACGATTTTGTCAGGGAGGTTTTACAATGAAACAGGGAATCGTAGTTCTCGGCCACGGCAGCCGCGCCAGCGTCGGCGAAGCCAACCAGGTCGTATTCCAGATCAGCGACATCATCAAACAGCGCCTCGGCAGCGACATGGTGGAAACGGCCATCATGAACCGCAAATCCGAGCTCGCCACCATCGAGGACGCCGTCGCCAGCCTCGTCGCCCGCGGCGCGGACAGTATCGTCGTCGTGCCGATGTTCTTCGCCAACGGCATGCACATCCAACACGACATCCCCGAAGAAATCAGCGCCCTAAAGGACCGCTTCCCCGGCGTCGCAATTACCATGGCCGCGCACCTCGGTCCCGACCCCCGTATCGCCGACATCCTGCTGGACCGCATCCGGGAGGCTGAGTAAGTGGAATTCATCACCGACCCAGGCCTCATCGAAGAACGGAGCATGGCTATCATCGCTCCCTATATAGCCGCCCTCGGCCTTACGCCCGCCGCCGCGAAAATATACTCCCGCATCATCCATGCCGCCGGCGACGTCGACTACGCCAACCACATCCGCATCCATCCCCTGGCCGCCGAAGCCGCCGGCCAGGCCCTCAAGTCCGGCTGCGACATCTTCTGCGACGTCGAGATGGTGCGCACCGGCATCAACCGGCGCCGTCTGGGCGAGCTCGGCGGCAGCGCCCACTGTCTGATCGCCGACCCGGCGATTGCGGCTGCGGCCAAGAGTGCCGGCACCACCCGTGCCATGGCCGCGATGCGGGCCTTCGGTCCCCGGCTTCACGGAGCGGTCGTCGCCATCGGCAACGCCCCCACCGCGCTGTTCGAACTGCTCAAAATCATCGCCGAAACAGACATCCGACCGGCGGCGATCATCGGCGTGCCCGTCGGCTTCGTCGGTGCGGCCGAATCGAAAGAACTGCTAGCCGCCACCGCCCCCGTACCTTACATAACGGTGGCCGGCACCAAGGGCGGCAGCCCCATCGCCGCCGCCGCCGTAAACGCCATCCTCTACCTGCAGGACTGAGCGCCATGAGCACCGCGGCTTCCCCGCTACTCATCTACACCGGCGACGGCAAAGGCAAAACCACTGCGGCCCTCGGGCTGGCGGTCGCCGCCGCGGCCTGCGGCCGGCGGGCAGTCGTCGTCCAGTTCCAGAAGGGCGGCGGCTACAGCGGCGAACTGTTTGCCCAGGCCTACCTGCCGGCCCTCACCATCCGCCAGTTCGGGCACGGCTGCGCCATAGCCGCCCGCATCAAACGCGGTGAAGCCACCTGCAGCAAATGCGGCGAGTGCTTCCGCGCCAACAGGGACCCGGCCAACCCTTACGCCGCCCAGGCCCTCGATTACGCCGCCCGGGTGCTGCGGGACGAACGGCCCGCCGTCCTCGTCCTCGACGAGATCAGCCATGCTCTGCGCCGCGGGCTCCTGAGCCTCGGGCAGGTCGCCGCCCTCCTGGACTCGCGCCCGCTAGACACAACCATCGTCCTCACCGGACGTCACATGCCCGACGAACTGGTTGCCCTCGCCGACAGTGTCGTCGAATGCCGCGCCATTAAACACCCTATGAAAATCGGAATTGATGCCCGGCGCGGCATCGAATATTAATTCAATGTCGGCCGTTGATAAGCGCCCATCTGCGGCGTTGCTCCTCAAAGCGCTTGCTAGCGTACGCCCCGAGTACGCGTCGCGGCGCGCTTTTCCGGTGCGCCTTGCATCTGGGCACTTCTGAACGGCCGCGGCAGCCCGAAGGACGAAAAAAAGGGGTTTTACCTTTGAAGCAAGTCAACATTCCCAGAATCGTCATCGCCGGCACCAGCAGCGGCGTCGGCAAAACGACCATCGTCGCCGGGCTGCTTGCCGTACTCAGGCAGCGGGGCCTGCGAGTGCAGTCGTACAAGATCGGCCCCGACTACATCGACCCCGGCTACCACAAACTTGCCAGCGGCGTGCCCGCCCACAACCTCGACACTTGGCTGGTGTCGGAGGACGAACTCGTCCCGCTGTTCGCCAAAACCGCCGCCGGGGCCGACATCGCCGTCGTCGAAGGCGTCATGGGCCTCTTCGACGGCGGACGGGGCGGCATCAGCAGCACCGCCGCCATCGCCAGGGCGCTCGGCGCCCCGGTCGTCGTCGTGCTCGACGCCCGCTCGGCCGGCGAAAGCGTCGCCGCCACCGCCCTCGGTTTCGCCACCTACGACCGGCAGCTCACCGTCGCCGGCTTCATCGCCAACCGCCTCGGCTCCGAAACCCACCGGGCCATCGTCGCCGAAGCCCTAGGCCGACTCGGCCTGCCCGTCTTTGGGTGCCTGCAGCGCAGCGACAGCCTCGGCGTCGGCGAACGCCATCTCGGCCTCATCCCGGTGACCGAGCAATCTGAGGCCGTCCTGCGCGTCGACCTCATGCGGGCGGCCGTCGATCGCGACCTCGACGTGGATGGACTGCTCCGCGTCGCCGCCGCCGCGCCGCCCCTTCACGTGCCCTCGCCCGCCGCCGCCGCTGCCAAAACGGTGCGCATCGGCGTCGCCAGCGACGAAGCCTTCTCCTTCTACTACCCGGAAAGCCTCGCCGTCCTCGAGGAACACGGGGCGGAAATCGTTCCCTTCAGCCCCCTCCACGACCAGGCATTGCCTGCCGTCGACGGCCTCGTCATCGGCGGCGGCTTCCCCGAAATGTTTCTCAACGACCTGGCCGCCAACCAGCCCATGCTCGAAGACATCCGCCGCGCCGTCCGCCGGGGCATGCCCACCTACGCAGAATGCGGCGGCCTCATGTACCTGGCCAAAGAAATCGTCGCCTTTGACGGCCGCTCCTTCCCGCTGGTCGGCCTCGTTCCCGCCGTCTGCCGCATGGAAAGCCGCCTGCAGACCGTCGGCTACGTCGAAGCCACCGCTCTTGGAGACAATGTCCTCTGCCGCGCCGGCGACATCCTCCGCGGCCACGAATTCCACTTCTCCCGCATGGAGCTCACCTGCCCGGCCGACGACTTCGACTGGGCTTTCCAGTTCAAGAAAATGCGAACAGGCAACGTCTACCTCGGCGGTTTCGCCGCCGGCAGCCTCCTGGCTTCGTATTTGCACATGCACTTTGCCGGCAACCGCGGCGCGGCGGCCATGTTCACCGCCCGGTGCCGCGCCTTCCGGACCGCGGGAGGGGGAAAACGATGAGCGGCAAAATTGTGCTGGTCACCGGCGGGGCCCGCAGCGGCAAATCGTCCTTCGCCGAAAAATACGTCGCTGCCCTTGGCGTTCCCGTAGCCTACATCGCCACCGCCGAAACGCTCGACGCCGAGATGGAAGCCCGCGTCGCCCTCCACCGCGCCCGCCGGCCCGCCTCCTGGCAGACCTATGAAGCTCCCCGTGCGGCCCATGAGGCGCTCGCCGCGGCAGCCGCCGGCGCAGGCGCCGTTCTGTTCGACTGCCTCACCGTCTATGTAGCCAACCTCCTGCTCGACCCCGCCGCCCCCGCCACCCCGGAAGAGCGGCATAGCCGCATCGGCGGCGAGATCGCCCGCCTGGCCGCCGCCGCCCGCGCCGCCGCCACCGTCGTCTTCGTCACCAACGAAGTGGGCGCCGGTATCGTTCCCGATAACGCCCTGGCCCGCGAATACCGCGACCTGGCCGGCCTGGCGAACCAGCAGATCGCCGCCGTCGCCGACGAGGTGTATCTCGTCGTCAGCGGCATCCCCGTAAATATAAAACAACTGGCAGCGAAAATTCCGACCGTCTGAAAAGTCGGTTGCACAGAACGAGGCAAAACATATATGTCTAAATCTATCATGCTTCAAGGCACCAGCTCCCACGTCGGCAAATCCATCCTCGCCACCGCCCTGTGCCGGATCTTCCGCCAGGACGGGCACCGCGTCGCGCCCTTCAAGGCCCAGAACATGGCCCTCAATTCCTATGTCACCAAAAGCGGCGGCGAGATGGGCCGTGCCCAGGTTGCCCAGGCCGAGGCCGCCGGGCTCGAGCCGGCCGTCGAAATGAACCCCGTTCTCCTCAAACCGACCGGCAACGCCTCCTCCCAGGTCGTCGTCCTCGGCCGCCCGGTCGGCAACATGTCGGCCAGCCAGTATCACGCCGGCTACAGCCGCGAGCTCCTCACCGTCGTCGAAAAGTCGCTGCGCTCCCTCCAGGCCGCCTACGACGTCGTCGTCATCGAAGGCGCGGGCAGCCCGGCCGAAGTAAACCTTAAAGCCAACGACATCGTCAACATGCGGATCGCCAAGCTGGCCCCGGCCTCCGTGCTGCTCATCGCCGACATCGACCGCGGCGGGGCGCTGGCCTCCATCGTCGGCACCCTTGAATTATTGGAGCCCGACGAGCGCGACCTCGTCAAAGGCATCATCATCAACAAATTCCGCGGCGACATCGCCCTCCTCCGGCCGGCGGTCGACTTCCTCGCCGCCAGGACCGGCAAACCCGTCGTCGGCGTCATCCCGCACCTCGAAGACCTCGGCATCGACGACGAGGACTCCGTCTCCCTCGACGACAAGCGGGCAGGGGAGGGGAGAGGGCAGGCCGACATAGACATCGCCGTACTCCGTCTGCCGAAAATCTCCAACTTCACCGACTTCACCGCCTTCGCCGGCGAACCGGGTGTCGCCGTACGCTACGTTTCCGCCGGTCAGCAGCTCGGCGCCCCCGACCTCGTCATCCTCCCCGGCAGCAAGAACACCACCGAAGACCTCCTGTGGCTGCGCGCCCAGGGCTTCGACCGCGACATCGCCCGCCTCGCCGCCGCCGGCGCTCCCGTCGTCGGCATCTGCGGCGGCTACCAGATGCTCGGCCGCGAAGTCCGCGACCCAGACCACACCGAATCGTCCTGCGACCGGGTCGACGGCCTCGGCCTATTGGACGCTGTCACCACCTTCGCCGCCGACAAGATAACCCACCAGGTCACCGCCGACTGCGAAGCCATATCCTTCCTCGGCCTCGGCTTCACCGCCCGCGACCTCGCCGGCTACGAAATCCACATGGGCCGCACCGAGTTCCTCACCCCCGCCACCCCCGCCTTCACCATCACCGCCCGTTCCGGCGGCCCCGTCTGCGAGTGCGACGGCGCGGTCCGCGACGACGGCCTCGTCATGGGCACCTACATCCACGGCATTTTCGACAACGACGCCTTCCGGCGGGCGGTTATCGGCGCCCTCCGCGCCCGCAAGGGCCTCGCCCCCCTGGCGGCCGGCACCGACACCCGCAGCCAAAAGGAACGCAGCTACGACCGCCTCGCCGCCCACGTCCGCGCCCACCTCGACATGGACCTAATCTACCGCATTCTCGGTGCCCCATGCTGAGCACGGCCAAATACCTGCCCGGCCTCGCCCTCGTCCTCGACACCCTCATCGGCGACCCGCGGACCGGCTGGCACCCCGTCGTCCTCATCGGCAACCTCATCGCCGCCCTCGAAAAACGGCTCCTCAACCCTGCCGCCGCGCCGGGCGCAAAGCGCCTCGCCGGCCTTGTCCTCGTCCTCGCCGTCCTCACCGTCAGTTTTACTGTTTCCTGGCTGGCGCTGGCCGCCCTAGCCGCCCTTCATCCCCTGGCCGCCCTCGGCGGCGGCGCTCTCCTGCTGGCCTTCGCCATCACGCCCCGCAGCCTCGCCGAAGCCGGCCGGGAGATCCAAGCCCTCCTGGAGGCCGGCGACCTCGACGAGGCCCGCCGCAAGGTGGGCTGGATCGTCGGCCGCGACACCGCCGCCCTCGACACAGCCGAAATAACCCGCGCCACCGTCGAAACGGTCGCCGAAAACATCACCGACGGCATCATCGCCCCGCTCTTCTACGCCGCCCTCGGCGGCGCGCCGCTCGCCATTCTCTACCGCGCCGTCAACACCCTCGACTCGATGGTCGGCTACAAAAATGACAAATATCGCGACTTCGGCCTGGTTGCCGCCAGGACCGACGACGTGTTCAACTACATCCCCGCCCGCATAACCGGCGTGCTGATAATCGCCGCCGCCTTCCTGACCGGCGGCGACGCCCGCTGCGCCGCCGGCACCATCTGGCGGGACGCCGCCAAGCATCCCAGCCCCAACAGCGGCATTCCCGAAGCCGGCGTCGCCGGGGCCCTCGGCGTCCAGCTCGGCGGGCTCAACCACTACGGCGGCGTGCCGTCGCTGCGGGCCAGGCTGGGCGAGCCGCGCCGCCAGCTTGCGCCCGGCGATATCGCCCGCACCGTCAGGATGATGTACACCGCCACCGCCCTGTTCGCCGCCGTCGTCACCGTTCTGATCGTATAGAATCACCGCAAGAGGAGACCGGCGATCCGCCGGGCAAACTATGGACAAATTTCTCACCGCCCTGCAGTTTCTCACCCGCATCCGACTCGTCCGCCAGGACGCCGTCGCGCCGGAAACCTTCGGCGCCTCCGCCAGGTACTTCCCCCTCGTCGGGGCGGTCATCGGCGCCCTCCTCGCCGTCTTCTGCCGCTTAGCCGACCCCGTTCTGCCCATCCACGCCCTTGCGGCCGCCCTCATCGTCCTTGAGCTCTACCTCACCGGCGGCCTGCACTGCGACGGCCTCATGGATAGCGCCGACGGCCTACTGTCCGGCAGATCCCGCGAACGGATGCTGGAAATCATGAAAGACAGCAGGGTGGGAGCCCACGGCGTCATCGTTTTCGTCGCCCTCATCCTCGCCAAATGGTCGCTGCTCCTCGACCTTCTGCCCGCCGGCCCCGTGTCAGCCACCCCGCTGGCCGCCCTGTTCGCCATGCCGGTGCTCGGGCGTCTGGCCATGGTCATCGCCATCACGTCATATCCTTACGCCCGTCCCGAAGGGATCGGCAAAGCCTTCGCCGTCTACGCCGGCCGACCGGCTCTCTATATCGCCGCCGTCACCGCCGCCCTGCTCGTCGTCCCCCTCGGGCCCGCCGCGCTCGTCGCCCTAGCCGCGGCCGTCCTTTTCGCCGTCGCCTTCAGCCGCTACGCCACCCGGGCGCTCGGCGGCCTCACCGGCGACATCTACGGGGCTGTCACCGAACTTACCGAAGTTGTCGTACTATTTATTTTTGTAATAGCCTGGGACTGGAACAAGATTTTCTGGCAATAAAATTCGCGCGCTGCCGAGTCGCGGCGTATGCAACAGGGGAATAATCTATGATGACAGCAACCGTCCGCGCTCCCGGTACGTGCGGCGAACTCGTCCAGGGCACCCTGGACGGCGGCAACTTCCTCATAACCTGCCCGGTCGACCTCTACGCCGAGGTCGCCGTCACCCCCGGCGCCGCCGGACCGTCGGCCGCCGGCGAAAAAACCGTCGCCGCCGTCATCAGGACGTGGGAATATATCGGTGTCGCCCGACAACCCTTCACCGTCGCCGCCACCTCCGACCTGCCTCAGGGTAAAGGCATGGCCTCGTCGAGCGCCGACATTGCCGCCGCCTGCCAGGCAGCCGCCCTTGTCGTCGGCCGGCGTCTCACCGCCGACGAAATCGCCGACATCGCCCTCGCCATCGAGCCGACCGACGGCATCTTCTTCCCCGGCATCGTCCTGTTCGACCATGTCCGCGGCCTTACCCGCCGCCCCCTCGGCAGTCCGCCGCCCATGAGCGTCCTTGTTTTCGACGCCGGCGGCCGCATCGACACCGTCGAATTCAACCGGCGCACCGACCTGGCCGTCCTCAACGCCGCCAAGGAACACGAAGTCCGCCGGGCAGTCGACCTCGTCAGCCGCGGCCTCGCCGCCGGCGATTGCGCCCTCATCGGCCAGGCCGCCACCATCAGCGCCCTTGCCAACCAGGCCATCCTCGCCAAACCCGCGCTCCCCGACGTCATCGCCATCGCCCACCGCCACGGGGCGGTCGGCGTAAACACCGCCCACAGCGGCACCGTTCTCGGCATCCTCTTTCCCGGCCGGCCCGCGCCTGCCGTGGCGGACGCCTGCCGGGCCGACGTCGTCCGGGTCTGTCCCGCGCTCCGGTTCCTGCGCCTGACCAGCCTTATCCCCGGCGGGCTCACCGTCAAAGAGGAGGGAAGCCGATGAAAACCCCCGGCCCATTCGAACACGGTGGCAACATCTACGCAGTCTCCCGTCTTACCGGCGCCGCCCCCGGCCAACTGCTCGACTACAGCGCCAACATCAACCCCCTTGGCCTCTCCGCGGTTGTGCGGGACGCCGTTCAGGCCGCTCTTGAAAATATCATCCACTACCCAGACGCTGCCGCTGCCGCCCTCAACGGCGCCATCAGCCGGCGGTACGGAGTAGACCCCGCCCTCATCACCTGCGGCAACGGCGCCGCCGAACTGCTCTATGTCCTCAGCCAGGTGCGCCGTCCCCGCCGCGTGCTCCTCGCCGCCCCCACCTTCAGCGAATACGAGCGGGCCGCCAGGGCCGCCGGCGCAGCTGTCAGCTATTTCCCGCTGGCGGCGGAAGACGGTTTCCGCCTCGACCCCGACGCCTTCGCGGCCCGCCTCGCCGGCTGCGACATCGCCTTCCTCTGCAACCCCAACAACCCCACCGGCCGCATCATCGGCCGCGGCGAGGCCGAAACCGTAATCGCCGCCGCAGCCCGCAGTGGCGCCTGGGTAGTTGTCGACGAATCCTTCCTTGATTTCCTGCCCGACGCCGCCGACCACACCTGCCGGCCGCTGCTCGCCGCCTATTCCAACCTCATCATCCTTCAGTCGCTCACCAAATTCTACGCAATCCCCGGCCTCAGGCTCGGCTTCCTGCTAGCCGACCCGGCCGTAGGCGACGTCCTCGACCGCGCCAAAGACCCCTGGAACGTCAACACCCTCGCCCAGGCCGCCGGCGTAGCCGCCCTGGATGACGACGCCTACCGGACCGCCAGCATCGCCGCCGTCGCCGCCGCCAGGGAAGAATTCGCCCTGGCCCTCGCCGCCCTTCCCGGCGTCCATCCCTTCCCGGCCTGCGCCAACTTCATTCTTGCCCGCCTCGCAGGAACGACCGCCCCCGCGCTGCGCCAGGCCATGCTCCGGGACGGCATCCTCATCCGCGACTGCAGCAACTACCCGGGGCTGTCGCCCGCCTACATCCGCCTCGCCGTCAAGCTGCCTGACCAGAACGCCGCGCTCCTGGCCGCGCTGGGCAAAAACCTCAAGGATGGTAACCCATGACGAAAATAATCCTCGTCCGTCACGGCGAAACCGTGTGGAACAAAGAACTTAAATACCAGGGCCACACCGACACCCTCCTGTCCGACGAAGGCCTCCGCCAGGCCGAACTGGTCGCCGACCGCCTCGCCAACGAGAAGATCGACGCCGTCTACGCCAGCGACCTTCGCCGCGCCTGCGTCACCGCCGAAACCATCGCCGAACGCCATGGCCTGCCCGTCACCTGCCTGCCCGAGCTGCGCGAAATCCTCTTCGGCGAATGGGAAGGCCTCACCTACGAAGGCATCAGCGGCAGGTGGCCGGAAGAATACAACCAGCTCTTCACCCGCACCGAAGAAGTCCGCATCCCCGGCGGCGAAACATTCCGCGAACTCAAGGACCGCGCCGCAGGCGCCATTGCCCGCCTCGTCGAGCGCCACAGCGGCCAGACCGTCGCCGTCGTCTCCCACGGGGGCACCATCCGCACCATCGTCTGCGCCGCCCTCGACATCCACCTCAACCACCTCTGGGACATCCGCCTCGACAACACCTGCGTCAGCATCATCGAATACCACAAACAGCGCTCGATACTTACGCTGCTCAACGACATCCACCACCTGCGTCCTTCCGGTTGCCGATAAAGCCCCATCTGCGGCGTTGCTCCTCGGCTGCCATCCTCAACGTACGTTCGTGTACGCTTCCGGTGTCAGCCTCCGGTGCGCCTTGCATCTGGGGCTTTCTCGGCAACCTAAGTTAATCAGCGTTCAGAGCAGTGCATACGCACAAAAAAAATAGAGGGCCAAAGCCCTCTATTTTTTTGTGTCTCCGTTATGCCGTCAATTCCGCCTGCGAGCGCTTCTTCGTAAACATGCTGACGATCACAAGTGTCGCCATGCTTACGATCAGGCCGGGATAGAGCGGGTCGATCCCCTTTGGGAAGGCCAGGAACCAGACCACATTCGTCACCGGCCCCAGGAAAGCCGCCGCTATGCCTGCCGCCGGCGTCAGATAGCGGGGGAAGAACATCGCGCCCAGGAGAGGGCAGAGGATGGTGCAGCCCCGCAGGCCCATCGACAGGAAGCTCCAGCCGAGAATCAACGACCCCGCGTTGCCGGTTGCGACGAGCGTCGACAAAAGCACCACCACGACAATCGCGGCCCGCTGCACCAGCAGCGCCTCGCGCTGCTGCGCCTGCTGCCGGAAGAAGCGCTGATAGATATCGCGCGTGAACATCGTCGAAATGCCGAACAGCAGGCCCGCCCAGCCGCCGACCGCAGTGATCAGCAGAGTCGCCAGGATGACGCCCGCCAGCACCGGCGGCAGATAACCCAGGATAAATGTCGGCAGAACCTCGCTTGAGGGAGTGGCGGGGAAGTTGGCCCTCATGAACAGCCCGACCATGATGCCGCCGATGCCGATCGGCGGGATGAGAAGCGCCGACCACAGCGCCCCTTTGCGCGCCTCGGGGAAGCTCTTCGCGGCCGCGATCGCCTGCGCGTACGTCTGGGTCGACAGCACCCCCACCACCAGCGAGAAGCCGCCGGCGAGATCCTTCTCGACCCCCCGGCCGAACAGCGAAAACCACGGGAATGCCGGTAAGCTCGCCTGCAGCCCCGAAATCCCGCCCATCATCGTCAGGGCGATGGCGCCGCACGAAATCATCGCCACATACAGCAGCATCAGCTTGGCCACGCCGACCAGGCCGACGCCCCACACGCCGCCGAACAGAACATAGCACAGCACGAACACGATGCCGATCGCCGCCGCCGCCATCGGGCTGATGGGGAACATTGTCGTCATCAGAGCTATGAACGCCAGTACCTGGCTGATCATGCTGAGGAACATCCCCATGGCGCCGAAAACGGTGGAAATCGGCCCGATAGGCGTGCCGTACGTCTTCACCAGATACTGGGCGATCGTTTCGCACGAGCCCTCATAAAACCTGCGGGCCGTTCCCAGCGCCAGGGCGGCGCAGGCGATCCCGGCCCCCAGCGTGAACCACCAGGCGGAAAAACCGTATTGAAAAGCCAGCTGAGCGGTGCCGATGGTGGAAGCGCCGCTGACCAAAGTGCCCATTATCGCCCCGGCGACCACCGACCAACCGGCTTGCCGCCCGCCGGTGGCAAAATCCGAAGAGGACTTTACCTTGCTGCCGGCGTACAGCCCGACCGCAACCATCAGAATGAGCGTTGCCACGATGCCGACAATATGACCGCTTGTTAAAAGCATCAGCACAGTCTCCTTTTATATCCTCAAGTGCAGCTACACCGGTTTGCGGTTATAAAACTACGCGGGGGTGAATTCCCGGGCGCTCTCCTCGCCCCGCAGCACCCGGAGGGCGCCGTAAGCCAGCGCTTCCAGCTCGTTCTCGCCGGCGACGATCTCGACCGGGGCGATAAACTTCACCCGTTCGGTCACCCAGCCGGTAAAAAGCTGCGAATAAGCGATCGCCCCCGTAAGGATAATGACGTCCACGGCGCCATTCACCACCGTGGCCAGCTCGCCGATAGCCTTGGCGGTCTGATAAGCCATTGCATAGTACACGTTCGCGGCGTCTTTGTCGCCCTGCTTTATTCTCGCCTCGACGTCCAGGGCGCTGTTCGTGCCGAGGTAGGCAATCAGGCCGCCGTTGCCCCGCATGCGTTTGATCGCCGATCGTTGGTCGTGCTTGCCGGAGAAGCACAAATCTACCAACTGGCGGCAAGGCACCCTGCCGGCCCGTTCGGGCGAGAAAGCCCCTTCCTCGTCGGTGAGGACATCGATCATCCGTCCTTTGCCGATCACCGACGCCGTGATCCCGCCGCCCATGTGGGTGACCACTATGTTCAAATCCTCCAGCCGTTTCCCCATCTTCCGGGCGACCTTCATCGACACCGCCCGCATATTCAGCACGTGGCAGGAAGCCCGCCGCGTCAACTCCGGCACGCCCGAATACCTGGCCACGTCCTCCAGTTCGTCGACCACGACCGCGTCGTAGATGAACGCCGGAATGCCGAGCGGCTCCGCGATACTGTCGGCGATGATCGCGCCCAGATTGGAAGCGTGGTCGTCGATCGGCCGGTATGTGAGAAAATCGACCATATCCCGGGTAACCTTGTAAGCGCCGCGCTTCAGCGGCGGCAGCTTGCCGCCCCGGCCGGCCACGGCCGACAGGCTGGCGAGCGGGAAATCCTCCTCCTGCAGACAGGCCATAATCGCATCCTTGCGCATCGACAGTTGGTCCACCATCGCCGTGAAGTGCGACAACTCCTCCGCATCATGATTGACGGTCTTGCGAAGAATCTCCTTCTCGTTCTCGTACACCGCGATCTTCGTCGATGTCGAGCCAGGATTTATCGACAATACTCTGAATATCGTTTCTGCCACAGGCCGCTCCCCCTAAACAATTGATGCATCGACTCTTTTATTTACCGGCGGCTTACGCCGATGCCGCCGCAGCCAGCACGATCGGCAGATACTTGCTGCCCACCTCCGCCGCCCGCGAGGTCAGTACCAGCGGCACCTTGCCGCCGACCACGAACCCCGCGCTGCTGGCCTCCGCCGAATACCTGAGAGCCTTCAGCAGGATATTGGCTGCCGCGATATTGGGCGCCACCATCAGGTCGACCTCGCCGCAGACCGGGCTGTCGTAGCCCTTCAGCGCCGCCGACTCCTTGCAAATCGCCAGGTCGTAGGAAATCGGCCCTTCGATTATGCAGCGGGAAATCTCGCCTGTCTCGTTCATCTTTTTCAGCTCGGCGGCGTCCAGCGTCTCCGGCATCTTCGGGTTGACTTGCTCGATGGCCGCCAAAACCGCTACCTTCGGCGCATCGAAGCCCATGCGCAGCATAGCGTTGACGGCGTTGACCACCATGCCCTTCTTCTGCTGCAGGTCGGGATAGATATTCAGCGCCGAGTCCGTTATTCCCACCAGCTTATGATAATTCGGGATCTGGGCGAGGGCCAGGTGCGACAACTGCGTATCGGTGCGGAAACCGCATTTTTCGTTGAGCAGATACTTCATCATCTCGCCGGTCGGGATCAGGCCCTTCATCAAGAAGTGCGCCTCGCCGGCGTTTACCAGTTCCGCCGCCTTGAAGACGACCTCTGCAGGCGTCTCGGCGTGAACCAGCGCATAGTCCGTCGGGCGTTCGCCCAGCAGCTCAAGCTGCCGGCTCATCTTCTGCTTATCCCCGACCAACAGCGCCTCCACAGCGCCGACCCTGGCCGCCTGGCACACCGCCTCGAGCGTATGGCTGTCTTCGGCCGCCATGACCGTGACAGTTCTTTTCCCGCCCTTACCGGCGCCTGTCTGTTCGATAAGTTGATCGAAGTTCTTATAAATCATCGGCAGATTCTCCGCTTCTCTTAGATTCAGTCCGCCGGCTAAACCAGCTCGACCACGTTGGCCACGCCCTGGCCGCCGCCGATGCAAAGCGTTGCCAGGCCATACTTCACCTTCCGCCGCCGCATCTCGTACACCAGCGTCGTCAGTATCCGCGCCCCGGTGCAGCCGAGGGGGTGGCCAAGAGCAATCGCGCCGCCGTTGACGTTCAGGATATCCGTATTCATATCAAGTTCTTTGATCACCGCTAGACACTGGGCGGCAAACGCCTCGTTCATCTCGATCAGGCCGATGTCGCCCAGCGTAAGACCGGCCAGCTTCAGCGCCTTGGTAGTGGCATAAGCCGGGCCGATGCCCATGATCTCCGGCGGCACACCCACCGCCGCCTGGCTGCGCAGCACCGCCAGCGGCTTGAGATTTCTCCGCTGCGCCTCCTTGGCCGACATCACCACCAGGCTTGCGGCGCCATCGTTGCGGCCGGTGGCGTTTCCCGCCGTGACCGTGCCGCCTTTCAAAAAAGCCGGCGGCAGCGTGGCCAGGCCTTCCAGCGTCGTGGGGCGGGGGAACTCGTCGGTGTCGAAGATAAGCTTTTCGCCCTTCTTTTTGGGGATGGCTACAGGCAAAATCTCCTCAGCGAATCGGCCGGCCTTGATTGCCGCCGCCGCCTTCTGCTGGCTTCCCAGGGCGAACAAATCCTGCTCCTCGCGGCTGATGGCGTACTTGGCCGCCAGGTTTTCCGCCGTCAGACCCATCGTCAGCTGACCGTAAACCTCGATCGGCTGCGAACGGGCCTGGCTCTCGATATTCGAATCGCACAGCACGCCGTTGCCGGCCTTATATCCATAGCGTGCGCTGCGCAGATAATAAACCGCATTGCTCATGCTCTCCGTTCCGCCCGCGACCACGATATCCGCCAGTCCGCACATAATCGCCTGGGCGGCGTTATTCACGGCCTGCAGGGCGGAAGCGCACTGGCGCATTACCGTATAAGCCGGCACCTCGATCGGCACACCGGCCTTCAGCGCGGCGACCCTGGCCAGGTTGGCGGCCTCGGCGCTTTGCTTCGTCTGGCCGAAAATAACCTCGTCGATACACCCCGCCTCCACATTGGCGCGCCGAATGCTCTCCGCGATAACGTCTCTCGCCAAATCGTCTGCTTGAATATCGCGCAACGCGCCGCCGATCTTCCCGATTGGCGTGCGCACCGCGCTTACGATGACAACTTCTTGCATAATCGTTTCCCCCATTCGTCATTTATGTTTCAGGCTTAAGCGTCAATTTTTGTAGATGTTGTTCCCCGTAAGACCATCCGATACCTCCCCCTCCTGGCGCCGTTTTGCGGCGCCGGCAATATAAATTAAAAAGCTTAGCTCGATAAAAACACGACGAAACAATCGCAGTGTCATTACGAGCTAAGCTTGCTTACTCCATATCGAAGTTCGGTTCGATACCATAAGTCCAAGCGACTCATAGCAACCGCCAAATATTTCGGGCCGTGCGTCCGGCAGCCGAATTGGCGATTTTTTTAAACATCTATTCTGTTATAAATGGACAAGCCCAACCCGTAAAATGCAATGCAGAGCATTAACGCATTTAACGAGCTGGGCTTGCCCACTACATATCGGAAGTTCGTTCCGATACCATAACCAAGCGACTCGGTAACATTAACTGTTTGCCAAGTTATTAACATTTTTCAAAAACAGTATAACCGATAGCCGCATACTCGTCAAGCACCATCTTGGCAGTCGTATTATGTCGTCCGCCGGGGGCGGAAATGAGGCCGGAAGGCCCTTTGCACGCAGTAATAACAGGCATTGTGGCGCAAAAAAAATAAAAAAGAAAATAAAAATGTAAACTTGCAGGAAAATGCCGATAATTAAGAGAAGTTAGTATACAAATAAACCGGGTATTTTATCGCATATGCCAGACAGCGAGGTGACAAAAATGGCCAGAGAACACATGTTTTCCGCGCAGGCGCAGGTGCCGTCAGAAACGGATATATCCCAGCGTCACAAGTTCGTATGCATAATCGTCACAGTCGATATCGACTCCGGGGATATCCTTGACTGCCACGTACCAATGTACTGTGATATCCAAAACAGCTTCGTCAAAAAGACGCTGATCGGCAAATCCTTGTATACGGACAAGGAGCTTATCATCAAAGACATCGACGACCGGATGCACACCCCGTCGAAACGGGCGCTGATATCCGCGCTGCAGGGCGTATACAACCACTTCATCCTCACGAGAAAAATGATCATGTCGGGGCACAAGCGGATTAAGATTCAGACGGGGGCTTGACGTTCGCCGCGACCATCGGTTATAATCACCTCAAGATATAGTTCGAAAAGTCACAAAAGCGTGTCAATGCATAAAATGGCTTGATTCCGGGCGTTTCGGGACGGAACCGGGATGCTTTTTCGCAAGTACCAAAGAAATAGTAATAAAGAATAATAACGATAAGATCGCTGATTTATAATGCCGGACGCCGGTAATTTCAGCGGTTGCTATGAGTCGCTTGGACTTACGGTATCGAAACGAAATTTCGATATGGAGTAGGCAAGCTTAGCTCGTAATAACACTGCGTGTATTTCGCTGTGTTTTTATGAGTTAAGCTTTTTGTTTTATCCGCCCGGCCGGCGGGGCGGACACAACCGATGCCGGACGCGTCAATGCCGGTGCCCGGCACGATCGCGAACAACCGACGGGAGGGATGCCTCGAAATATGCTTGCTTATCGCTCGATAGGTATATCGGGAAATAAAAGGAGGGGTTTGTAATGAAATCCAAATGGGTGGCCATGATCATCTGCGTACTGTTCGCCACTGCCTTGCTGGCAGGCTGCGGCGGAGGGGAAAAAGCTGAGAAGTATCCTACCAAACCGATAACGATGTACATTAACTTCGGGGCCGGCGGCTCGACCGACCTGAGCGCCCGCTCTCTGGCCAAAGCGGCTGAGAAACACCTGGGCGTCTCCGTCGTCGCCGTCAACAAACCGGGCGCCAACGGCGTTACCGGCGTCGCCGAACTCAAAAACGGCAGCAAGGACGGCCAGACGATCGGCGTCATGACCTTCGCCAGCGTGGCGATAATCCCCAACCAGACCAAAGTACCCTACACCCCCGACGACTTCGAAGGGATCATCGCCTACGGCCAATACCAGTACTGTGTTGCCGTAAAAGCGGATTCCCCCTATAAAACCATCGCCGACCTGTCCAAGGCCGCCAAGGCCAAGCCGGACGGATTATCCTACAGCGCTTCCGGATATCCGCAGCCGTTTGTCGGCAACAGGATCGCCGAAAAAGACGGCGTCAAATTACGCTACGTCAACTTCAAGTCCGGCACGGAAGTCATGACCGCAGTTATCGGCGGCCATGTCGACTTCACCGTCGTCACGACCGGCGACCTGCTCCCGTTCCTCAAATCCGGTGAAGTCCGTGTGCTCGCGGCCGCCGGCGAAAAGCGCATGCCCGAGGCCCCCGACGCTCCGACCCTCAAAGAACTGGGCTATGACATAGCCATCGTATCCTGGCTCGGCCTGGGCGCTCCGGCCGGCATCCCCAAAGACAAGCTCAACATCCTCAGAGAAGCGTTCAAAAAGGCCGCCGAAGACCCTGAATTCCTCAACACCATGAAAACCGTCAACCTGCCTCCCAGCAACACCCCCGGCGACGAGTTCAAGAAGAAACTCGTAGACGGCTACAAGGAAATCGGCGACTACTTCAAACAGATAGGCCAAAAGAAGTAACATGACCCGGACCATATTCCGCCTCCCGTCGGCGGAGGCGGAATATGGCCGCTTGTTCCTACGCGAAAGTATAGTTTGGGGGTTCGGCAATGGGATTACTGGGAGGAATCGTGCCCCTGGTCATCGGCATCGTCGCCTGCATCGGGGCATACGAACTTGAACTCGGACAACTGAACAAGCCGGGACCTGGGCTGTGGCCGTTCATTCTGGCTGTAATGCTTATAGCATGTTCACTGATTCTGTTTGTCAAAGACGTCCGCAAAGACAACTACGAAAAATTTACCGGCCAAACGAAACTGGTTATCTATAGCATCGTGGCTATCGTTGCCTTCATCGTCATTTTCAAGTACCTGGGAATGGTGCCGGCCGTAATAGGCTTACTGGTCTTCCAGCTTCGCGTCGTCGGCGCCGAAAAGTGGAAAATGAGCGTCATGGTCACCGCCGGGATGACGATCGCCGTTTATCTGCTCTTCTCGCTGTGGCTGAAGATCCCGTTCCCCGGGCTGCTCTCACAGCTCCTGGAAAGAGGGTGCTTCCATGTTTGATTCGCTGCTGCTGGGTTTTTCAGTCGCCCTCACTTACAGCAACATCCTGTACTGCGCCGTAGGCGTCACGCTCGGCACGGCCATCGGCGTCCTCCCGGGACTCGGCCCGGTGGCGACCATCTCCCTGCTCCTGCCTATTACCTACAACATACCGCTCGAATCCTCGATCATCCTGCTGTCCGGCATATACTACGGGGCCATGTACGGCGGTTCGACGACCTCCATCCTCGTCAACCTGCCGGGGGAAGCGGCCTCGGTCGTCACCGCGCTCGACGGCTTCCAAATGGCGAAAAAGGGCCGGGCGGGCGCCGCACTCGGCGTAGCCGCGATCGGCTCCTTCGTGGCGGGGACGATAAGCATCGTTGGCCTCAACCTGTTCGCCCCCATCGTATCCCGCTGGGCGATCAAATTCGGCCCGCCCGAATACGTCGCCCTCATGGTCATGGGTCTCACCTTCATCACCTACCTGTCGACCAAATCGCCGCTCAAGTCGGTCATCTCGGCGCTCATCGGCCTGCTGCTGTCCGTCATCGGCGTCGACCCCGAATACGGGGGCGCGCGGCTGACCTTTGATACCGACACCCTCCTCAGCGGCCTCGACTTCGCCGTAATCGCCATGGGCCTCTTCGGGGTCGGCGAAGTGCTCTACAGTCTTGAGGCTAGCGGGGAAACCAAACTCATCACCGACAAAATTGCCCAGGTCTTTCCCTCCAAGAAAGACCTGAAGGCCTCGGCGGGACCAATGACCCGCGGCTCGGTGCTCGGCTTCCTGGTAGGTCTCCTGCCGGGCGGCGGCGCGGTTATCGCTTCGCTGCTCTCCTACGCATTAGAAAAACGGATATCCAAACATCCGGAGGAATTCGGCAAAGGCGCCATCGAAGGCGTCGCCGGGCCCGAGAGCGCCAACAACGCCGCCGCCGGGGCCGCCTTCATCCCCCTGCTCACCCTCGGCCTGCCCTCTAACGCCGTCATGGCCCTGATGTTTGGCGCCCTCATGATCCACGGGGTCACCCCCGGACCGTTTCTCATCCAGGAAGTGCCCCACCTCTTCTGGGGCGTGGTCGTATCCATGTACATCGGCAACGTGCTGCTGCTGATATTGAACCTGCCGATGATCGGCTTCTTCGTAAAGCTGCTGAAAGTCAGGCTGAGCATCCTGTCGGCCTGCGTGCTCGTCATCACCCTCATCGGCGTCTACAGCGTCAACAACAACGTCTTCGACATGTGGATACTGTTGCTGTTCGGCATCGTCGGCTACCTGATGCGCAAATTCGAATACGAACCCGGGCCGCTGGTGCTCGCCTTCGTCCTCGGGCCGATCCTCGAAACCGCCTTCCGGCAGTCGCTCATAATATCCAACGGCACCCCCGCCATCTTCGTCACCCGGCCGATCTCCCTGTTCTTCCTTTGCCTGGCCGGGTTGCTGGTTGCTTCCCAGCTCTTCGGCAAGAAAAAGAAAGCCGGACAAAACTATGAGGCTTAAAAACAAGATCGCCTTCATCACCGGCTCCGGCGGCGGCATCGGCAAAGGCATCGCCGCCCGCTTCGCCCGCGAAGGCGCGCTCGTCGGCGTCAACGACATCGATCCCGACCGCACCGACGCAGCAGTAAGGGAAATCACCGCCGCAGGCGGCAAAGCGTTCGGCATCGCCGTCGACGTCAGCGACTCCGGCCAGGTGGAAGCCGCCTTCCGGACCATCATCGACAACTTCGGCCGCCTCGACATCCTCGTCAACAATGTCGGCATCGTACGGGACGCCTTCATCAAAAAAATGACCGACGAAGACTGGGACAACGTCATCAGGGTCAACCTTCGCTCCTACTTCCTCTGCTCACGCGCGGCGGCCAAGATCATGATCGAACAACAATACGGCAGAATCGTCAACATCTCCTCACGCTCATGGCTGGGCGGCATCGGCCAGGCCAACTACTCGGCCGCCAAAGGCGGCATCGTCAGCCTCACGCGCACCCTGGCCCTCGAACTGGCCCAGTCCGGCATCACAGTCAACTGCATCGCGCCGGGCATCATCGACACCCCGATGTTCAGAGCAATGTCAGAAAAAGCGCAGAACCGTCACCTCTCCGTCCAGCCGATGAAACGCATCGGCGCGCCGGCTGACATAGCCTACGCCTGCCTGAACTTCGCCGACGAAGAGGCCGCCTACATAACCGGGCAAACCCTCTACGTCTGCGGCGGAAAAAGTCTCGCGAACTATATCGGCTAAGAACGACAGGAAATTCTGAGAAGAGGTGATAGCGCCCGGCCAGACGCGAATACCTGCGGAATAACGAAATAACTTACGAAAGATAGGGTGATTAAATTATGAACAAAAAGCTGATCATAACCGCCGCAGTATGTGGTGCAGGTACAACAAAAGCCCAAACCCCGCACGTGCCCATTACCCCTGACGAAATCGCCGCTGACGTCCTCGCCTGCGCCAAGGCCGGCGCCGCCATCGCCCACATCCACGTCCGCGACGAAAACGGCAAAAACAGCATGCAGACGGAAATATTCGTCGACGTCGTCGGCAAGATACGCAAAACCGTCGCCGACGCCGGGCTCGACATAGTCATCAACCTCACCACCTCCGGCAGCGCCTGGTCGGAAGACCTGCGCGTCGGCCACCTCCCCGTGCTGATGCCGGAAATGTGCTCCTACGACCCCGGTTCGATGAACTGGGCGAACAGCTACGTATTCCTCAACACCCCCGCCTTCCTCGAACGCCTCGGCAAGGTGTGCCAGGAACTCAACATCAAGCCCGAACTCGAAATATTCGACGCCGGCATGATCGGCAACATCGAATACTACCTCAAAAAAGGCATTCTGAAAACCCCCTGCCACTGCCAGCTCGTCCTCGACGTCCCGGGCGGCATGCCCGGCACCCTCGAAAGCGTCGCCTACCTGCTGCCCAAACTGCCGGCCGGCTCCACCTGGTCGATCACCGGCATCGGCAAAGCCCACGTCCCGATGATGCTCGCCGGTCTCGCCGCCGGCTGCGACGGCCTGCGCGTCGGCCTTGAGGACAACATCTTCATGGAAAAAGGCGTCTACGCCACCAACGCCCAACTCGTCACCCGCGCCTGCGAATACGGCCGGATGGCCGGCCGGGAAATCGCCACCGCGGCGGAAGCGCGCGAAATCCTCGGCCTCGTCAAACACAAGTAAAAAGAGCGGGGAGCAAGGCTTGCGCCCGCATCCCCCAGATAGGGAGGACCCACATGAAGCTCGCAGACATCAAAAAGATCGCCGTCCTCGGCGCCGGCACCATGGGCCCCGGCATCGCGCAGAACTACGCCATGGGCGGCTACGAAGTAAACCTCTACACCAGAAGCGCCGACACCCTGGAAAAAGCGAAAATAATGCTCAAAACCAACGTCGACACCTTTGTGGAAGAAGAGCTGCTGACCGCCGAGCAGGCCAAAGAGGTCATCGGCCGGGTCAAATTCTTCAACAACCTCCCCGAAGCGGTCGCCGGCGTCCAGTTCGCCCAGGAGACGGTGGCGGAAAAACCTGACGTCAAGAAGGCGCTGTTCGATGAACTCGACTCCCTGCTGCCGATGGACGCCATCATCGTCTCCAACGCCTCCTCGCTCAACCCCTTCCTCTACGTCCCCGAGCGGCGGCTGCCCACCTTCACCACCGCCCACTGGTACGCCCCGCCGCAGATACTGCCCCTCGTCGAAGTCGCCCGCGGCGAAACAACCACCGAAGAAACCATGGCGATCACCATCGCCCTCCTGCAGAAATGCGGCAAGACCCCGGTCAGGATGGAAAAATTCGTCCCCGGCTACATCATCAACAGGATTCAGATCCTGCTCAACACCGAAGTCTTCTACCTGCTCGACAACGGCATCTGCACCCCCGAGCAGCTCGACCTGGCCGTCAAGGCCAGCCTGATGCCCAGAGGCATGGTCCTCGGCCTCGTGCAGCGGTTCGACTTCACCGGCCTCGACATCAGCGCCAACAACATCATCAACGCCAGCTACAAGCCGCCCGAGCCCAGCAAGCGCCCCAAAGCCCTGTTCGACCATGTCGACAAAGGCGAGCTCGGCGTCAAGACCGGCAAAGGCTTCTTCGACTACAGCGGCCGCAGCGTCGCCGAAGTCTGTAAAAAACGCGACAAGATGCTCTTCAAAGTCTTCAAGGCCACCAAAGACCTCATCAACGAGCGGATATAAGGCACAGCGGGCCCCGGCGGTTTTTCCGCCGGGGCCCGTTTCGGGTCTTCCTTGCTCCCCGCCGGGAGATGTATAATAAAGAACAGATAGACTGCGCCGCTTCAATCCGGCGGCAGGGCAGGGAGGAAGGAAACATGGCCGACACGCGACCCAGCAAGGAAACAATGGACATGCTTGCCGAACTGTCCGGCGGCGCCGCGCTGCTCTATGGCGGCGACGGCGCGCTCATCGCCAAGGCCGGCACAGGCCCGGCGGACCGCGAACTGTCCGTCGGCAAGCTGCTTGGCGCCGCCGCCGTCCATGTCGCCACCGCCGACGGCGTCACAACCGCAATCCTCCGGCTGGGAGACGACATCCTCGTCCTCGACAACCGGCGCCAGGTCAAAAACAAACTCGAATTCCGCCAGATCATTGAGGAATCGCTGCCCTACATCGCCCAGGTCGCCGGCGGCGACGCCGTGCTCTTCGACGGGCGCGGCGTCAGGGTCGGGGCCGCCCACCCCGACGGCAGTCCCAACCCCGGCGCCCTCGGCGTGCTCACCCACCTCTGCCGCCAGGTCATGAGCGAACTGCGGCCGAGCGTCGGCCCCTCCGTCATGGCCCCCGGCGCCACCGCCGTCCGCATCCCCCTTACCCCCGAATACGGCCTGGCGTTTAACAACCAGCACGCCAGCAAACAGCGTCAGCGCCTCCTCGACAACGTCGGCCACTACCGCTACGCCCGCTACCAGATAGAAGACATCGTCGGCGAGAGCCCGGCGGTCGCCAAGGCCCGCAACCTCGCCCGCGACGCCGCTCGCTCCCAGTCCACCGTCCTCATCGCCGGCGAAACCGGCACCGGCAAGGAACTGTTCGCCCAGGCCATCCACAACCTCAGCGACAGGGCCGCCCAGCCCTTCGTCGCCATCAACTGCGGCGCCATCCCGGCCGAACTCGTCGAAAGCATCCTGTTCGGCTATGCCGACGGCGCCTTCACCGGGGCGCGCAAGGCGGGGCAGATCGGCGCTTTCGAGCAGGCCAACGGCGGCACTCTCTTTCTCGACGAAATCAGCGAAATGCCCTACCACCTTCAGGTCAAACTGCTGCGGGCGCTCCAGGAGCGCGAAGTCACCCGCGTGGGCGACAACAAGGCTTTAGCCGTCGACGTGAGGGTCATAGCCTCGACCAATAAATCGCTTCTCGACCTCATCCGCGACCGCAAATTCCGCCCCGACCTCTACTTCCGCCTCAACGTCATCGAAATCGTCATCCCGCCGCTGCGGGAAAGGATGGAGGACGTGCTCGCCCTCACCGACCACTTCATGAAAAAATACTCCGCCATGATGGGCAAACAGGTGCAGGAAATAACCCCCGAAGCGATGCGGGCGCTGTGCGCGTATAACTGGCCTGGCAACATCCGCGAACTGCAGAACAGCCTCGAGTACGCCTTCAACATCATCGCCGCCGGCAGCCGCTCCCTCACCCCCGAGCACCTGCCGCCCGGCGTCACGGCTGGCCGCGATACAGGCGGCGCGGCCCTCGCGCCCTACGACGAGCACATGAGCCGGGCCGAACGCGAGCTTGTCCGCCAGGCGCTCGAACTGTGCGGCTACAACAAAGCCAAGGCTGCCAGGCGCCTGGGCATCAACCGCACCACCCTCTGGCGGATAATCGCCCGCCACGGCCTTGATAAACCAGACTAGCGTTCGTCTTTGAACAGTGTTGCAAAAATGAACAGTGTATAACATCCGCAAAATAATAACAGCGACATGCAATGACCTGCCGCAGGTGTTCGTTTTTGAACACCTGCGGCTTTTTTCTCTACCCCGCCGCGCCTCCTCCTCGGGCGGAAAGCCAAGTCCCGCGTGCTTTGGCACGCATTATGCAACACCTGGCGGCAAACAGACGCAAGGGGGGTATTACCATGCTTACAGCCGAACATCTCCGCCATCCGGCGCTGTTCGACAAGATCGTATCCGCCGACCGGGCCGCCGCCCTCATCGGCGACGGCATGACCGTCGGCGTCAGCGGCTTCACCCCGTCCGGGTACCCCAAAATGGTCGCCAAGGCGCTGGCCGCCGCCGTCAGGGACGGCCGCAAGTGCCGGGTAAACCTCTGGTCCGGGGCCTCGGTCGGTCCGGAGATCGAAGAAGAACTGGCGGCGTCCGGCGCCGTCGCCCGCCGGACGCCCTACTACGCCGCTTCCAACAAGAGCATGCGCGCTGCCATCAACAACGGCGACATCTGCTACACCGACGTCCACCTCAGCCATCTCGCCCAGCAGATCGACTACGGCTTCCTCGGCCCGGTCGACGTCGCCATCGTCGAAGCCGTCGCCGTCACCGCCGCAGGCGACCTTGTCCTCGGCCCCGGCGTGGGCAACACGCCGATGCTCGTCAAGCACGCCGCCGCCGTCATCGTCGAGATCAACACCGCCCAGCCCCTCGAACTCGAAGGCATGCACGACATCTTCATCCACCCCCGGCCACCCCGCCGCCGCGAAATACCCATCTACGGCGCCCTCGACCGCATCGGCGAGCCCTATGTCGCCTGCGGCCTCGACCGCATCGCCTGCATCGTCGAATCCGCCATCCCCGACAAAGTCCGCAACCTCGAACCGCCCGACGCCATCAGCGAACAGATCGCTGCCAACCTCATCGACTTCCTTGAGCACGAACAGCGCCACGGCCGCCTCCCGGCCGAAATGCTGCCCCTTCAGTCAGGGGTCGGCAGCATCGCCAACGCCGTCCTTGCCGGGTTGGGCAAATCGCGGTTCGAAAACCTCCACATGTACTCCGAAATCCTCCAGGATGCCGTCTTCGCCCTCATCGAAGCCGGTAAAATCACAGCCGCCTCGGGCTGCGCCTTCACCCCGTCGCCCAGCGTCCTCGGCCGCTTCCGGCGCGACCCCGCCTTCTACCGCCGCGCCGTCGTCCTCAGGCCGCTCGACATCAGCAACCACCCCGAAGTCATCCGGCGGCTGGGGGTCATCGCCCTCAACACCCCGCTCGAGTTCGACATCTACGGCCACGCCAACTCCACCCACGTCATGGGCACCCACATGATGAACGGCATCGGCGGCAGCGGCGACTACATGCGCAACGGCTACCTCACCATCTTCACCGCCGAATCGGTCGCCAAGGACGGCGCCATCTCGCGCATCGTGCCCATGGTCAGCCACTGCGACCACACCGAGCACGACTCCATGGTCTTCGTCACCGAGCAGGGCGTCGCCGACGTCCGCGGCCTCTGTCCGCGCGAGCGGGCCCGCGTCATCATCGCCAACTGCGCCCACCCCGATTTTCGCGAGCCGCTTTTAGAATACGTCCAGGCGGCCGAGCAGCGCGGCGGCCATACACCCCACGACCTCAGGCGGGCGTTCGAATTCCACGACCGCTACAACCACACCGGCACGATGAAAAAGCAGCAGAGGGGGCCAACAAATGGCTAACGAAACAGACCTGACAAAACTCGAACAATCTCTGGCAGACTGGCAGGCGAAAGTCGAACAAGGTCTGGCGAGAATCCCCGAACGGGGCGCCATCGCCGCCAACCGCCTCTACACGCCGCTCGACACCGCCGGCATAGACTACGCCGCCGACATCGGCCTGCCGGGCGAATACCCCTTCACCCGCGGCATCCAGCCCACCATGTACCGCGCCCGGCTGTGGACCATGCGCCAGTACGCCGGCTTCGCCTCCGCCGAGGAATCCAACCGCCGCTACAAATACCTCCTCGGCCAGGGTCAGACCGGCCTCTCGGTCGCCTTCGACCTGCCCACCCAGATCGGCTACGATTCCGACCACCCGCTCGCTCAGGGCGAGGTCGGCAAAGTCGGCGTCGCCATCGACTCGCTCGCCGACATGGAAGCCCTCTTCGCCGACATCCCCGTCGACAAAGTCAGCACCTCCATGACCATCAACGCTCCCGCCGCCGTCCTGCTCGCCATGTACATCGCCGTCGGCGAAAAACAGGGCGTCGCCCCCGCCTCGCTCAGCGGCACCATCCAGAACGACATCCTCAAAGAATACATCGCCCGCGGCACCTACATCTTCCCGCCCAAGCCCTCGATGCGGCTCATCACCGACACCTTCGCCTACTGCTCGCAAAACATCCCCAAATGGAACGTCATCAGCGTAGGCGCCTACCACATCCGCGAGGCCGGCTCCACCGCCGTGCAGGAAGTTGCCTTCGCCTTCGCCAACGCCATCGCCTACATCGAAGCCGCCCGCGCCGCCGGACTCAAGATCGACGACTTCGCCCCCAGCATCTCCTGGATATTCACCGCTCACCTCGACCTCTTCGAGGAAGTCGCCAAATTCCGCGCCGCGCGCCGCCTATGGGCCCGCATCATGAAAGAGCGCTTCAGCGCCCACGCCCCCAAATCACAGATGCTCCGCTTCCACGTCCACACCGCCGGCAGCGTTCTCACCGCCCAACAGCCCGACAACAACACCGTCCGCATCACCTGGCAGGCCCTCGCCGCCGTCCTCGGCGGCGCCCAGTCGCTCGCCACCTGCGCCCGCGACGAAGCCATCGGCCTGCCCACCGAGGCCTCGGCCCGCATGGCCCTGCGCACCCAGCAACTCCTCGCCCACGAAAGCGGCGCGACCGATACCGTCGACCCCCTCGCCGGCTCATACTACGTCGAAAGCCTCACCGACAGCATCGAAGCGAAAGCCGGCGAATACATCGCCAAAATCGACGCCATCGGCGGCGCCCCGGCGGCCATCGAAAAAGGCTACATCCAGCGGGAGATGGCCGACAGCGCCTACCGATACCAGCGCGACATCGAAACAAGCGCCCGCACCGTCGTCGGCGTAAACCGCTTCGTCGTCTCCGAGCCGCAGGCCGGCGACTTCCTCACCGTCGACCCCGCAATCGGCGAACGCCAGAGCGCGCGCCTCGCCGCCCTCCGGGCCGAGCGTGACAACGCCAAAGTCGCCGCCGCCCTGGCCGCGCTGCGCCGCGAAGCGGCCGGCAGCGCCAACCTCATGCCCTGCCTCATCGACACCGTCAAAACCTACGCCACCCTCGGCGAAATCTGCGGTGTCCTGCGCGAAGTCTTCGGCGAGTACAAAGCCGAAGCCGACATATGAGGAAGGGAGGGAGAGGCGTGAAAAATATCCGCGTGCTTGTCGCCAAGCCCGGCCTCGACGGCCACGACCGGGGCGCCAAAGTCATCAGCCGCGCCCTGCGCGACGCCGGCATGGAGGTCATCTACACCGGCCTCAGGCAGTCCCCCGCGCAGATCGTCGCCGCCGCCCTCCAGGAAGACGTCGATGTCGTCGCCCTCAGCCTGCTGTCAGGGGCCCACACCCACCTTTTCCCCAAAGTCGTCGAACTGCTCAGGGAAAAGGGTCTCGGCGACATCCTCATCATCGGCGGCGGGGTCATCCCCGAAGCCGACATCCCCGCCCTCAAGGCGGTCGGCGTCGCCGAGATCTTCACCCCCGGCGCCAGCACGGAGGCTGTCGTCGAGTTCATCAAAAATAACGTCCGACAGGAGTGACAGACATGGCCACCAGGGCACTGGCCGCCTTCACCGCCGGCCTCAGGTACGAGAGCCTTTCCCCCGCCACCCGCCTCATGGCCAGGCAGTGCATCCTCGACTGGCTGGCCTGCTGCATCCGCGGCGCGGCCGAGCCGCCTGGCACCATAATCCGGCGGGTCGTCGCCGCCCAGGGCGGCAGGGAGGAAGCGACCGTCTTCGGCGCCGCCCCCTTCCGAACCACCGCGCTCCAGGCCGCCCTCGCCAACGGCGCTTTTTCCCACGCCCTCGACATGGATGACCTCCACAACGCCTCCATAATCCACCTCGGCACCGTCGTCGTGCCCGCCGCCCTGGCGGTCGCCGAGCAGACCGGCGCCTCCGGCCCCGATTTAATCACCGCCGTCGTCGCCGGCTACGAGGTCGGCGCCAGGGTGGGGGAGGCGGTCAACCCCGAATCTTACTTCTACTGGCACACCACCGGCACCGCCGGCACCTTCGGAGCCGCCGCCGCCGCCGCCCGCCTCCTCGGCCTGGACGACGGGCAGGCCGCCCACTGTCTCGGTTCGGCCGGCACCCAGGCCGCCGGCCTGTGGGAATTCCTCCGCGAAGGCGCGATGAGCAAAACCCTCCACGCCGGCAAAGCGGCCATGAACGGCATCCTCGCGGCCGTTCTCGCCCGCGAAGGCTTCACCGGCGCCACCGCCATCCTCGAAGGCGAAAAAGGCTTCTGCCGCGCCGTATCCCCGGCCCCCCGGCCCGAAAAACTCACCGCCGGCTTAGGCGGCGACGCCTACAAAATCGACGAAAACTCCTTCAAGCCCTACGCGGCCTGCAAACACTGCCATCCCACCATCAACGCCGCCCAGATGCTGCTGGGCGCGCCCGGCTTCGACACCGGCCGGATCCGCTCGATCGCCGTCCGCACCAACTCCGTCGCCGCCAACCTCGTCAACAACCCCGCCCCCCAGAACGCCTACGGCAGCAAATTCAGCCTCCAGTACTGCGTCGCCGCCGCCTTCCGCTACGGCCGGGTAGGGGTCGAGGAATTCGCCCCCGACCGCGCCGACGACGGCGAACTCAGGCGGCTGATGGGCCGCGTCGCCGTCGAGATCGACCCCGAACTCGACGAGCAGTACAAGCGCAACCCCGAGAAATGGTCGACCCTCGTCATCGTCACCCTGGACGACGGCGAGCGCTTCCAGCAATTCGTCGGCTACCCCAAGGGCGACCCCCAGAACCCGGTATCCTACGCCGAAACGGAAGAAAAATTCCGTTCCCTCGCCGGCGGCGTATACTCCCCGGCGACCGTCGAAGCCCTCCTGAAAACCGTCGCCGGCCTGGAGGATGCCGCTAACGTCCACAGTCTGTTCTCCTTCCCGGGCAAATAATACGGGCAAACAGAAAAGCAGCGGCATCGCCGCTGCTTTTCAGACCGTTGATAAAGCCCCATCTGCGTTGTTGCTCCTCGGAGCGCTTGCTAGCGTACACCCCTAGTACGCGTCGCGGCGCGCTCGCACCCTTTCAGGTATAAGCGACCACATCAACGCTAAAGCGTTGTGTGTCTGCTTATCCGGTGCGCCTAGCATCTGGGGCTTTCTGAACGGTCTGATTATTACTGCACATTTACGCGCATGCCGTCCTGCATCTTATCCAGACCGGATATTACCACCCGTTCGTCCGCCTGCAGGCCTTCAAGCACCTCGACCCACACGCCGTCGCTCACCCCCGCCTTAATTTTTCGCTGGTCGGACACGCCATCCTTGGTGATGACGAAAACCGTCTTGCGCCCCTCACGGGAGATGACCGCCTGGGCGGGGACGGCCGCCGCGTTCCGCACCGTCGGGCCGGAGGCCTCGCCGCTCACCGCCATGCCCGACCGCAGACGCCGGTCGGCGTTGGCGAAGGTCACCGTCACCGCGTAGTTAAGCTCCGTCTGATCGGACAGCGTCACCCGCCGCGTAACCTTGCCGGTTATCGTCCGGTCGAGCGCGTCCGCCCGCATCTGCACCGACGCCCCCTGCGTCAGCACCTTGGCGACCGACTCGGCCACCACCAGCCGGGCGACCATCTCATCCTCGCCGGCCAGATTGATAATCGGCAAACCGGGACGCGCGTATGCGCCCTCGCCCTGGTACTGCTTCACCACCACCCCGCTCCGCGAGGCCACCACCCGGCCATTGTTGAGGCGGGCCCTGACCGAAGCCGCGTTGGCGGCCGCCGCATCGACCTGGGCTTTGGCGATCTGCACCCTGATGCGGTCGTTCTCCAGCGTCTGCTTCGACACCGCGTTATAAGCATCAAGCCCCTGCGACCTCTTCAGGTCGCCCTCCGCCTGGGCCTGGCTGCCGCGGGCCGCTGCCAGGTTGGCCTCGGCCGAGGCGACCTGCCCGGCCAGTTCCCGCGTGTCCAGGATAGCCACCGTCGCGCCGGCCCTGATTACATCTCCCTCGGCCACCAGCAGCTTCTCGATGCGGCCTTCGATCTGCGGGCTGACATCGATGGTCCAGGCCGGTTCGAGCTTGCCGGTGAAGGAATACTTCGCGGCGATATCGCGCTGCACCACCGGGGCCACCTGTACGGCCACGTTGGCCGCGGACAGGCGTTCAGCCCGGTCTCTGCTCACACTGTAATTGTCGGCGATGCGCCAGGCCAAGAACCCGATCAGGCACAGCACCGCCAGCGCCGCCGCCGTCGCATAAATTTTTGTGCGTCTGTCCAGGAACACTGTTTTTCCTCCTCACGCCATCTGCCGTCGGGCAAGTTCGGCGAACAACCCCTGTCTGCCCATCAGTTCGCGGAAAGTGCCGCTCTCTGCGATACGGCCCTTGTCGAGCACATAGATGCGGTCGGCGCCCATCACCGTGCTCAGCCGGTGGGCGATCACCACCCGCGTCGCCCGGAGCCTCTCCAGGCTGGCGCTCACGATCGCCTGCGTCCGGTTGTCGAGGGCGCTCGTCGCCTCATCGAAAAAAATGACGCGCGGGCGCTTGATGAGGGCTCTGGCGATCAGCAGCCGCTGCCGTTGCCCGCCGCTGATCGTCGCCGCGCCTTCGCTGATCATCGTGAACATCCCCATCGGCATACGGCGGATATCCTCGTCGATGCCGGCCATCGTCGCCGCCTCCCAGGCGGCATCCACCGGCAGATTGGCCGATCCCACGATATTGCCGTAGATATCGCCGGCCATCAGCTGGCCGTTCTGGATCACCACACCCAGCTGCGAGCGGATGGCCCGCACATTCAGCTCCTTAAGGTCCTGTCCGTCGTAATACACGCCGCCGGCGACCGGTTTCTCGAACCCCAGCAGCAGGCGCAGCAGCGTCGACTTGCCGCTGCCCGACGGCCCGACAATAGCCACGAACTCGCCCTTGCCGATCCGCAGGCTTACGTCGTCGAGGACCATCGCCCCTTCGGAGCGGTAGCGGAAGCTGACGCGGTCGACGCGGATATCGCCGGCCAACGTGCCGGGATCGCGCCGCGCCTCGCTCACTTCCGGCAGCGTTTCCAGCACCGGTCTCGTTCGCTCAAACAGCGGGATGATATCCATGACCGCCAGCAGGGAGGAAGACAGGGCGACTGCCGAGCCGAAAAAGCTCGAAAAAGCGGCGTTGAAAGCGATGAACTGGGCTGGCGCCACGCCGGACGCCGGGCCGGTCACGAAATAATAGATCACGGCCTGGGTGAAAATCAGATAACCGGCGTTGAAAACCGCCATCGAATAAGAAACGATGCGCGCCCGCACCGCCACCTCGCGCTGGCGGGAGAAATCCTTGGCCCACAGGAAAAAAGCCCGGTTCTCCGTACCCGTCATGCGGAACTTGGCAATCCCGCCGACGATCTGAAGCATCGTGCCGGCGAGCCTGCCGGCTATCTCCATCAGTTGACGGCGGTAACGGAACTCGATATAGCAGACCGGCACCATGATCACCAGGAAAACGGCCACCAGGAGCATGGCGATCATGGCCAGCTTGGCGCTGTAGTAAAAGAGCAGGGCAAGGTTGAAAAACGAAAAGATGCCCGACATGATCGACGACAGCGCCACCCCCGACAGCAGCTGGCGGATGGCGTTGATGCCGCCTGCCCGGGTGGCCAGGTCGCCGACCGTATACTGGCGGAAGAAAGACGCCGGCAGCCCCAGCAGCCGGTCCCAGACCGCCGCCTCCAGCGCCATATTCATCCGGTTCTCGCTGCGGATAACCGCCAGCGAGCGCGAGAATTCGAACAAGAACCCGGACGTCGTCAGCGCCAGCAGCAGGCCGGCCATCACCAGCATGCCGTCCAGCTCGGCGGACGGAATGATATCGCTCACCAGGATGCCGGTAGCGATAGGGGAGACCATGCCCAGCAGGCCGCCGGCGATCCCCATCAGCAAAATCATCACGAGATCGCGCCGCCAGCAGCTTCTAAGCGCGAAGAGAATTATATCCTTGGCTCCGACCGCCTTGTCCGGCAGCGGCCGGAAAAACATATACGCATCGCTCAGCAACTCGCCGGCAACCGCCGCCGTCACCGGGATCGTCTCGCCCGTCTGCGGGTCGGCGAGATCGTAGCTCTCCGGACTTGCCGGCAGCAGCGCGACCGGCCGGCCGTCGCCGCGGAAAGCCATCAGCGGGCCGTTGTCTTGTCGCCACCAGTCGTCCCTCAGCAGCACCCGGTGGCACTTGAGGCGCGACGCCTGGGCCAGCAGCTTCAGGTTGCCGTCGGCGTCCCCGCTCCGGTGCCCGGCAGAGCGGACTGTATCCGCATCCACGCCGATCGCGGCCGCCACCAGCCGGCAGGCCGCCAACAGCGGATCGCCGGCCTCCTCCGCCAACGGCGGGGCGCCGGTCGGGTCAAGAACCCGCGAAAGGCGGGCGAACGCCTCCTGGGCGGTGCGGATATCCCGTTCCCGCCTTTCCGCCAGCCGCTCCCTGTCCCGCCGTTCAGCGGCAGCGATACCCGCCGCCAGGCCGGCCGCCACCTCCTGGTGGTAAAGCCTCAGCGCCGCCGGCAGCTCGGCGCGTGCGCCCGGTTTCCACGGCAGGGCGGCGTCGGTCGCCAGTGCTGTCGACAGCGCCGCCGTCCATTCGGCCGCCAACTGCGACAAATCATTCTTCATCACCCGGTCGAGCGGCTGCTCCTCCAGCTCCACATCCTCGCCGGCCGCGAACAAGGCCACGTCCGCTGCGCTCAGGCCGAACAATGCCTGGCCTGGGCCCGCGGTGAACAGATCGAGCGGCCGTCCGTCCGGCTGGCCGGCCGTCAGCCGGCGCGCCGTCACCGCCACCGTTCCCGTCAGCACCATCCACAGCGTATCCGGGGTGTCAAGACGGATAGGGCCGTTCGCCTTTGTCAGCTGCACTCGCATACGCTATCCGCCTTTCTCTTCGGAATCGCCCGGCGCGGAGCCTACCAGATCGTGGTACACACCGGCGACGGCGATCAGCTCCTCGTGGCGGCCCCGCTGGACGATCTTCCCGTACTCCAGCACGATAACCTCGTCCGCGTCGCGGACCGCGCTCAAGCGGTGGGCCACGATCAGGCACGTTAAGCCGCGGCGGCGGATATTCTCCATCACCGTCTTCTCGGTCACCGGATCGAGTGCGCTTGTCGCCTCATCCAGAATAAGAATCGAAGGGTTGGTCGTCAGCGCACGGGCGATCTCCAGGCGCTGCCGCTGGCCGCCGCTGAAATCGCGGCCCCCCTCGGCCATGCGATAATCGTAGCCCTCGGGGAGGGCGATGATATCGTCGTGGATCGCCGCGTCGCGGGCGGCAGCGAACAGATCGGCGTCCGGGACCGTCGCGTCCCACATCGTCAAATTCTCGCGTACCGTTCCCTCGAACAGGCAGATATCCTGATCCACCGACGTCAGCGAATTCGTAATCAGCTCGCGGGGCAGTTCATCCCTCCGGCGTCCGTCGAGGCGGATATCACCGCTCCACGGCCGGTAAAGGCCGGCGGCCAATCTCGCCACCGTCGACTTGCCGCTCCCCGACCCGCCCACCAGCGCGATGCGTTCGCCGGGGCGCGCGGCCAGGCTGAATTTCTCCAGCAGCGGCGCCTCCAGCCGGTTATAGCCGAATGTCACCGCCGTAAACTGCACCGCCCCCGCCAGCTTCGTCGCCGTTGCCGCAGCCTCGTCCGCCTCCGTCGCGGGATCGACCGGGTACTTCATAACATCGTCCAGGCGGCGGAGGTCGCCCTCCATCTCCTGCAGCACCCCGCCAAAACCCACCAGGCGGTTCACCGGCCCGAGGAAGCTCGCCATCAGCGTCTGGAAGGCCATCAGCGCACCGATCGTCATCTGACCGGCGATCACCTTATAACCGCCCAGCACCAGAATAGCCGAAGTGTTCAGCGTCATCAGCGACAGCGGCACCGCGCCCAGCATCTCGTTATAGACCGACAGGCGCTGCTGGGCGTTCATCAGCTTGATCTGATAACCGGCCCACTTATCGAAAAGATCGGCCTCATTGCCGCCCGCCTTCACCGTCTCGATGATCTGCAAGCCGCCCATCGTCACCCCGGCCAGCTTACCCTGATCCTGGAGAAACTTCATATTCTGATCCTTGCGCCAGCGGGCCACACCCAGCAGGAACGTCATGTTCAGGGCGGCGATAACCACGCCCGCCAGCGTCAGCGTGACATCGTAATACAGCATCACCGCCAGGAAGAAACCGATCATCATAAAATCAAGGAACACAGACGCCATCTGGCCGGCGAGCATCTGGGCCACCGTATCGTTGATCTGCACCCGGGAAATTATATCCCCGCCGTAGCGGTTGGTGAAAAACTCCATCGGCAGGCGCAGCACATGCCAGAAAAACCTGCCCGACGTGCTCACCGCCAGCTTTGTCTCGAACCGCAGCAGATAATGCTCGCGGCACCACGTCAGCACCATCTGGGCGCCCACCGTCACCAGCATCCCGAACAGCAGCGCCTTCAGCCAGTCCTGGTTGCCGGCCACCAGGACATCATCGATGAAAATGCGCGTGAACGCCGGCACCACAAGCCCCGGAACCACCAGGCAGAAGCCCACCAACACCAAAAAAGCCACCGTCGTCCGGTAGCCCGCCAGACGCTGGCGCAAACTGTGCAGCATGCCGGGCCGGGAACTGCTGCGGACAAAATCCGGTCCCGGTTCGAACAGCAGCGCGACGCCGGTGAAAGCTTGGTCGAACTCCTCCGGCGACACCGTCCGCCGTCCGCTGGCCGGGTCGTTGAGAAAAACCCGCTCCGCCCCGAACCCCTCGACAACCAGGAAATGATTGAAATTCCAGTGGACGATCATCGGCAGGGGCAGCCCGCGCAGCTCATCCGGCTCCTTGCGCACCCCCCGCGCCACCAGTCCGTAGCCGCGGGCCGCCTTCACCATGCTGCTGGCCTTGCTGCCGTCGCGGGACACGCCGCACACCACGCGCAGCTCCTCCAGCGGCACCGGCTTGCCGTGAAAGCCCAGCACGATCGCCAACGCCGCCGCCCCGCACTCCACCGCCTCCATCTGGATGACGGTGGGCGTTCTTTTATAATCGCCGCCGTTCAGGTAAGCCTCGAACTTATCCAGCCACCCGTTCATCGGTCGGTTACGCTCCGCAGCAGTTGATCCATCTCCAGCAGCACCAGGCTTATCGGCCGCTGCCGCTTCACTACGATCGAGCCGGTGCAGATCGTGCCGTCGCCGATCTTCAGGTTCGGGCCGCGCCGCGAAGACCACAGATACCCGCTCGGGGTAGTCTCATCGGTCAGCAACTCCACCCTCAGTTCCAAAACGGCAGTCGTCCCGGCCAGAAACTTCTGCACAAGCTCGCGGCTGCCCAGCACCCGCATCATCCCGTCCGTCGTCACCGGCAGCTCAGACACCGAGCGGACCTTGCCAAGGATATAGCCATGCTCTTCTTTCTTAACCATCGAAGGGCTGACGCGGACCTCCATCCCCGGCACCACCCGCTTGCCTTCCTCCGCAGGCACGTACATCGCTACTTCGCGCGAAATCTGGCCCGTATTGACGTCCGCCAGATTGATGCTCACGATCGCCTGCCCCGGCTTGATATACTCGCCGGGATTGACCTTGACCTCAAGCACCGCCCCCGAAACCGGGCTTACCACCCGCGAATAATCGGTCAGCTTCGTTTCCAGCGTCTGGATCTGGGCCAGCTTCGCGCTGTACTCGGACTGGCTGGACGCCACGCGAAGCTCGCTCTTCGCCTGCCTGATAGCCAGCACCAACTCCGGTTGGGCCGCCAGGGCAACGCTCTGTCCCTTCGCCAGGAAATCCCCCGGGGCGACCTCGATATCGAGAATCTGGCCCTCGGCGTGATGGGCGATATTGAAAACGCCGCCGGAAGAAACCAGCAGACCCTGGCCGGTCACCGTCGTCGCCACACTGCCGAGGAAACCCCAGCCGAGGGCGGCCGCCAGCAGCACAAGCATCGCCAGCAAAACCAGCCAGCCGCGGGGCGTTGTCACCGTCATCAGTTGATCCAGCTGCTCCGGCGACGAGAGTCGGTCCAGAGCGACTTTGCGGAAGAGGCCGTCGTCCAAGCCATCCACTCCTCAGGGTTTCGGCCGTTGATAAGCACCTGTCTGCGGCGTTGCTCCTCGGATGGCCCGCTTGACGTACGCAAACAAGTACGCCGGCGCGGTCCATCCTCCGGTGCGCCTTGCATCCAGGCGCTTCTGAACGGCCTTTCTATGTGAGAAAGGCCTTAATCTTTACAGCTTTTCGAGCTATGCTCGTGCTACCCGCGTCCCGCCAGGAATTTTTCCTCCAGCGCGCTGGCCATCCTAGCTGCGGCCGGCATACCGGGTTTCGCGCCGTACGAACCCTGCCGCAGGAACGTTGCAGCTATAACCCCCACGCCGCCCGACACCGAATCGAGGTCGGTCTCGCTCAGCTCGCCCTTCGTCGCTTTCGCCACATACAGCAGCAGCTTGAGGGCCGAACGGAACTCTTCCGCGCCCATCTCCAGGCCTTCGCCCTTCAGCACCGCAAGCGCGTCCTGCAGGGAAGACGCCTTCTCCATGCGCCTGCGGAACAGTTCCTCGTTTACCGCCTTGTCCATGAACAACTGCAGCTTGCGCTCCTCCACCCTCGTCGCCTCCCGACAAATATATACGCGCGCATGTAAAACACCAAATATAACTCACAGTTATTGTTTCACAAATTCTTCCTTTTGGCAAGTACTATTTTCCCGCCGGAAAGCGATCAACCTGTCAAAATAGCGACATATTTCCTCCAAATAGGTTTTGGTTAATCGCCGTAATCGACAAAAAATTTCCCGCCGAGGTAAAATTTAACTTGACACATTACTTAACCGAGAGCTATAATTTGCTCAAAAGGGAAAAGCATTTTTACATATGGTTAACTTGATAAATAACAAGGGAAAAACCATGGAGAAAGTCGATTTTATTCGCAACCGCGCGCAGTGTTCGCCAAGGCCTGGACCGACCCGGTGTACCGCCAAGCCCTTGTCGCCAACCCCCAAGAGGTTATCGCCAAAGCAGACGGCAAATGAATCAGCCACGAAGGCATGAAACTCGGCAAAGCAATCGGCCACGGCGCCCAAAAAGTCTTCCACGGCTGGTAAGCCATGCAGGAAAGTGCAAAACAGGGAGGAAAGAATATGGACAATATCGCCATTGAGAGCAAGCGGGCTGAGCTCCTCGCCCGCGTATGGTCCAGCCCCGACTACCGGCGCCAGTTCGCCGCCCACCCCAAGGACGTCATCGCCGGCGAATTCGGCCTGGACTTACCCGCCGGCACCAACGTCGAAGTCCTCTTCGACACACCCGACACCGAGCACCTCGTCCTCATACCGCCCGCAATGCTCCCCGCGGACGACGAGTCCGACGTCCAGGTACGCATCTCCGCCAAGGCCTGGGCCGATTCGCCCTTCAGGGCCGCCCTCCTCACCGACCCCAAGGCCGCCTTCAGGGACCATCTCAACTATACGCTGCCTGACAAACCCGCCCTCAAAGTCGTCGAGCAGACCGAAAACACTTACTACATTGTCATTCCCCAGCGGCCGCCCAGCCTTACCGACGCCGAGCTCGACCAGGTCGCCGGCGGCACCAGTACGCTGCAGAAAGTCCAGTACGGCGTCAGCGGCGGCTCGATTGGCGTCGGTGTCGCCATGTCGATTATTCCTGGCGGCGCCATACTCGGTGCGCCCCTGGTGATCTCGGGCTTGAGCGGGCTCCTCACCGACGGCGACGTCCGTCACGGCATCGCCACCGCCGCCCAAGCCGTCGGCTCGGGAGTATCCAAAGCCGCCCACGCCGTCAGCAGCATTTTCCACAGACGCTGGTAAACATAAACTGCCTTCGGGCGGCAAGCATTCGGTTGCATCTTCTGCGCTCTTTTGCCATAATAGTGTTGTACGCCAATTTAGAAAAGCGCGGTGTTATTATGGATATCGGACAACGGATCAGGCGCCTCCGCAAGGCCAACCGGCTCACCCTCGAGGAACTGGCCCGGGCGACAGATCTCTCGCAGCCCTTCATAAGCCAGATAGAGCGCGACATCAAAACCCCTTCCATCGAAACCCTTTCCCGCGTCTGCGAAGCGCTCGGCGTCACCTTGGCGGAATTCTTTTCGCCGGGCATCCTTCTGCCACCCGACATCGAGCGGCTGGTCGAAGCCGCTCAGCGGCTCACCCCCCAGCAGCGCGAACTGCTGTCGCGGTTCCTCGAACAACTGGAGGCGGCGACCAATGCCCCCGAGGGCCGCACCTCAGACTCCAACTGATACCACAAGAAAACCCGGCGATTTCTCGCCGGGTTTTTTCTTTGCGCGGCCGTTAATAACCAACAACCTAACCGAACAGCCGCCGTGACAGCTCCTTCAGCGCCACCGGGCATTGCCGGTCGCCGGTCGCCGGGTCGCCGTATACCTTGGCCGCCTTGGCCCGGCATGGCCGGCAGAAGGGGAGGTGGCCGCACCGGCGGCAGGGGGCGCCGATCGTCTCCTCCGTAGCCCTTAAAGCCGCCAGCACCGGCGAGTTCTGCCAGTACTCCGCGATCGTCAGTCCGGTCTCGGGGCAGTCGAGATGAGGGCACGGATTGAGCCGGCCGTCCACGTCCACGGCAACCGCATCGCGCCCCGCGCCGCAGCCGGCCTCGACGCCCGTCGTCCACTCCCCGTACACCGCCAGCCTCAGCGCCGGATAACAGCTTTCCACCTCGATCGGCATCGCCGGATCGTCATAGTCTCGCAAGAACGCCGCCAGGCGGAAGAAAGCCTCGCCCGACAAGATTGCCCCCGCGTTGTGGCGAGAATCGGGTTTCAGCGCCAGAACGACTATTCCTCCCGCGCCCAGCCCCCTGGCCTTGGCCGCCAGGGCGGGGAAATCGTCGGCATTGTCCTGACGGGCCACCCAGTTGATGTAGAAAGGTTGGCCCAGGCTCCGCAGCAGCTCGGCCGCCGCCACCGTCTCCCGGAAGCAGGTGCGCGACAAAGCGTGGATATCCTCCCGCGACCCGTTCAGCGACAGCCACAGGCTGCCCAGGCCGCTCGCCGCCAGCTCCTTCGCCAGCTCGGCCGTCAGGCCCACGCCGCTCGTCGCCACCGCCGTCCCGATACCGGCCGCAGTCGCCAGCCGCACCACCTCCGCCAGGCGGGGATAGGAGAGGGGCTCGCCGCCGCTAAGATTCAGCTCATGCACCTTCAGCGCCGCCGCCTCGGCCACAAACGCCGTCAACACATCCCAGTCGATGTCCCGCGCCTCTGCCGCCTTCACATAGCACTGCGGGCAGCTCAGCGGGCAGCGCGTCGTTAGCGCCACATTCATCTGCCAGGGCATCGACAGCGACCGCGGCGGGCGGCCGTCGCCCAGATACTCCGCCGGCCATAGCTCGGTATCGGTCATTACAGTCATGCTTCCCCCGTCTTACTAGCTGCCGGCCATGTTAACCCCGGCGTTACCTTAGCCCTTGGCCCGGCCGTTTCTGCAGCTTCAGCGCCGGCTTCGTCGCCTCGTACCGCTCCAACTGCCAAAACAGCAGCAGCGTCAGCGCCACCACCGCCGCGATCACCACCCAGTGGTTCACGCCCAACGCCTGGGGCAGCGTGATCTTGCCGTAATTGCCCCAAGTAAGCACCGTCGTCTTCAGCCACGGGAAGGCCTCCGCGTAAAGGCCGGCCCCCACCAGCATACCCAGGATGGCCCACGCCGCGTCCAGTCGGCCCTCGCCCAGCGACGCCACCGCCGTGCCAGGGCAGTAGCCCACCAGGCCCCAGCCCAGGCCGAAGATCAGGCCGCCGATCACCACGCCGCCCAGGATAGTCGGCTTCACCGCCAGCTTCACCAGGCCCAGATCATAAAGCAGGTAAACGCCCACCATCGCCACAACCACATGCGACAGCATAAACTTGACGATCGTGAAATCCACCAGGCGTAGCGCTCCCAGTTGCTTATCATAGCGGAGCACCCGCCCCTTCTGCAGGAAAAAACCGAACAGCACTCCGGTAACGAACCCGTACAACAGCTCTGTCATCTGCCGCCGCCTCCCCCGTACACGATCCGGGCCATGATTAGGCCGCCGACAAAGAAACACACCAGCGCGATATAACCGCTGACCGCTAGCTGAAGCGAACCGCTCAGCCCATGACCGCTCGGTCAGCCGTCGGCCAGGCGGGCGCCGAACATCGCCACGATCCCGCCGACGAACGCCACCGCTCCCCGGTGCCAGGCCGAAGCCCCGAACCGCTCGCTCCACATATCGGGCACCGCCTGCAGACGGAGCTCGCCCGCCGCCCGGGCAGCCGCGAACGCCCCGACGAAAATCCCGGCCACGAATAACCACTGCCAGTCGAACTTCGGTGCCTCGCGGATAAAATATTCCATCTTCGCCACCCGTTCGGCGCCGAAAAGCTGCTCGATCATCCCGGTCGTCCGCACGAAAGTCGTCGAAGCCCCGAGATACTTTCCGGCGACCCACACCGACAGGATCGAAACCAGGCCGCTCAGCGCCCCGGCCACGTAGGGATTCCAGCCCCTGTCTTCCTTCATCTCATAACCTCCCTTGCTGCAAATACTATATAATCCTATGCTTCGACGCGTCGTTTTGCCGCACCTCCCTGCGTCCGTCCCGCAAACAATAATTAACCCCGCTTTATGTAGTCTTCTGCCGCCGCCGCGCATAAGATAATAGAGAAACCCACCGACAAGGAGGGGAAACCGGTGCCGCAAAACAAACCGCGCAAACCGTTTCGTCAGGTACCGACCGAAGCATTCAGCCCTCTCATCCCCACCGAAGTATTCATCGAGCTCAATCCAGAACTGGTAAGTTTCTTCGAGACCCAGTACTATCCCGAAAACTATCCCGCTTATCAAGGGTATAAGTATCAAAGCTGGAGCTGCTTCCCACGTCGCTTCTGTGTGCCGCGGCCGTGCACTCCCGTTTAGCGGGCAAGGCCGCCAGCCATCCCCCCGGAGTCCCGGCTCATGCCGGGCTCTTTCCTTTGGGCGGGCGAAATCATACCCGCCTGCCATGCGGCATATGCTTCCCTATAGAGGACCGCAGGAGGGATGCCGACCGTGAAGCGCAGGAAAACGTGGGGAATATATCTCGCCGCCGGGGTGCTGGTCGCCTTGCTGGCCGTTGGACATATCCTTCAGGACCATAGCCGGGCGGTCAAAAAAGTGCCTACAAACCGAAAAATCATCGCCCTCACCTTCGACGATGGGCCGCACCCGCGCACCACCCAGGCGCTGCTGGCGGTGCTGTCCGCCAAAAATGTGCGGGCCACTTTCTTCCTTCTCGGCGAAAACGCCGCCAAATTCCCCGACCTGCTCGCCGACATCGCCGCCGCCGGCCAGGAAATTGCCAGCCACGGCTATCGGCACCAGTTCCCCAACAAACAACCCCGCGCAGAACTATATGCCGACCTGGCGAGGTTCGAGACGGTCGTTGCCGCAGTCGGGGCGCATCCCGCCCTCTTCAGGCCGCCGGGCGGCGGCTACAACGACCTCCTCGTCGCCGACCTTGCCGCGAGGGGCTACACCACCATCCTCTGGTCGATAGACCCCCGCGACTGGGACCGGCGCAGCTCGGCGCAGATCACTAACGTCATCATCCACCAGGCCGCGCCCGGGGACATCATCCTCCTCCACGAAGGCGAATGCGCCGTCAACACCCCCGCCGCCGTCGCCGCCGTTATCGACCGGCTGCGCGGCGAAGGGTACGAGTTCGTCCCGGTGGGGGAACTGCTCCAATACTACGAGATCAGGCAATAGACCGGGCCGCTGCCCCCCGCCGCGCACAACTTTTTCGTCGCGTTCTTGCAGGAAATGTCAATCCATGTCCGAATATTATCGTTAACTAACCCGCAGCCCAACGCCCCGGGCCTACATAAGTGGAGGTAGTTCTATGCGCCGCCGCCTCATCCCACTCATCCTCATACTCGTATTTCTCTGCCAGACCGTCGCCCTGGCCGCGCCGCCGCCTCCCAAGGTCGACGCCGAAGCGGCCGTGCTCATGGTCGCCGGCACCAGGCGGATACTGTACGCCATCAACCCCGACGCCATCATGTATCCGGCCAGCACCACCAAAATCATGACCGCCCTCGTCGCCCTCGAACGGGGCAAACCCGATTCCGTCGTCACTGTCAGCAGCCGCGCCGCGGGCTGCGAGGGATCCAGCCTGGAGCTTCGGGCCGGCGACCGGCTGAATTTCCGCGACCTGCTCTACGGCATGATGCTCGTCTCAGGCAACGACGCTTCCGAAGCCGTCGCCGAACACATCGCCGGCTCAGTGCCCGCCTTCGTGGAAATGATGAACTCCAGGACCCAGCAGATGGGCCTTATCAACACCCACTTCGCCAACCCTCACGGCCTGCCCGACCCCAACAACCACTACAGCTCCGCCAAAGACCTGGCCCTCATAACCGCCCAGGCGCTGCAGAACCCGGAATTCGCCAGAATCGTCGCCACCCGCGACTACGCCGTCCCCTTCAAAAACCGCGGCTCTGTCAGCGTCAGCAACACCAACAAATTCCTCAGGTCCTACCCCGGAGCCAGCGGCGTCAAAACAGGCTACACCCAGGCGGCCGGCGACTGTCTCGTCGCTTCGGCCAGGCGCGGCGGCGTCCAGCTCATCGTCGTGCTGCTCAATGATGATGAGAGGTGGGGAGATGCCGCAAAGCTCCTCGACTATGGGTTTGCGGCTATTGCTGCCGGGGCGGGCCGCTGATAGCCCCCATCTGCGGCGTTGCTCCTCAGAGCGCTTGCTAGCGTACGCTCGAGTACGCTAGCAAGCGCTCTTCCGGTGCGCCTTGCATCTGGAGGCTCTGAGCGGCCCGCGCACTAATCAAAAGAACGGAGCGGGCGAGAAATCGCCCGCTTTTCGTCTGCCAATTATTACTTTGCCGGCGACAAAAAGGAAACGGCTCGACTAGTGTCAAATAAAGTGGAAATAACGTACGGAAGGGTGGGGGAGAGGATGCGCTGGCTCATCGGCATCGACGGCGGCGGCACCAAGACGGTAGCCTGCGCCGCCGACCTTTCCGGCCGCCTGCTGGCCAGGACGGAAAAAGGCGCCGCCAACTACCACATCATCGGCCTGCCCGCCTTCGCCGCCCTCGTCGCCGGCATCATCGACGACCTGGCCCGCGCCGCCGGCTTCGACAGGGCGGACCTCGCCCTCGTCAGCCTCGGGCTGGCCGGCGCCGACCGCGACCGTGACCGCCGGCTCCTCCGCGACGCCCTGGTCGATATGGGCTGCCCCTGCCTGGTGAACAGCGACGCCCGCATCGCCCTCGCCGCCGGGCTGGGAGACAGGGGAGAAGGCATCGTTCTCATCGCCGGCACAGGCTCCATCGCCTACGGGCGCACCAGCGGCGGCGAGATCATCCGCGCCGGCGGCTGGGGCCACCTCGTCAGCGACGAAGGCAGCGGCTACGACATAGGCCGCCAGGCCATCGCCCGCGGCCTCAAAGCCGCCGAAGGGCGAGACATCCCCTCGCCCCTCCTCGAACGGATCATTGCCCGCCTCGGCGTGGCCGACATCGCCGGCCTCATCGCCTTCATCTACAGCCCCACCGCCGCCAAAGCCGATATCGCTTCCCTCGCAACCACGGTCGCCGACGCCGCCGCGGAAGGCGACGCACTTGCCGCCGCTATCCTCGCCGACGCCGCCGTCGAACTCGCCGGCCTCGTCTGCTCGGTCATCGCCCGCGGTTTTCCCGGCCCCGGCCCGGTGCCTGTGGCCGCCTACGGCGGCCTTCTGCTCGGCAACCCTGGCCTGACGAGTCGCCTGGCCGACCTGCTCGCCGGCCAGGCCGAACTACTCCCCCCTGGGGCAGAGCCGGTTATGGGAGCCCTAAAAATTGGATATGACTATCTTAGTGCTGGCAAAACTGGCGACTAGCGAGCGGACACCCCTCCGAAGCCTCTGGCCGCCTGTTGGGAAGTACTAATCTGAGAGGTACATATATGCTCTTCAACTTCGACGACATCCTCACCGAACAGCCCAACCCCGCCACCGCCGACATCGACCGCCTCTCCACCGCCGACATCCTGCGCCTCGTCAACGACGAGGACAAAACCGTCGCCTTCGCGGTCGAAAAAGAGCTGCCTGCCATCGCCACCGCCGTCGACGCCATCGTCGCCGCCCTGAAAAGCGGCGGCCGGCTCGTCTACATCGGCGCGGGCACCAGCGGCCGGCTCGGCGTCCTCGACGCCGCCGAATGCCCGCCCACCTTCGGCACCGATCCCGGTCTCGTCGTCGGTCTCATCGCTGGCGGCGAAAAAGCCCTAACCAGATCGGCCGAAGGGGTCGAAGACGACGCCGGCGCAGCCGTCGGCCAGCTCCGCCAGATCGACTTCGCCGCCGCCGATGTTCTTGTGGGCATCGCCGCCAGCGGCCGGACGCCCTACGTCGTCGCCGGCCTCGAATACGCCAACAGGCTCGGCGCCTTCACCGTCGCCGTCTGCTCCACCCCCGGCGCGGCGGTCGCCGGCGCCGCCCGCCTGGCAATAACGCCCCTCGTCGGCCCCGAGGTCATCGCCGGTTCCACCCGACTCAAGGCCGGCACCGCCGCCAAACTCGTCCTCAACATGCTCACCACCGCCGCCATGGTCAAGCTCGGCAAAGTATACGGCAACCGCATGGTCGACCTCAAACCCACCAACGTCAAACTGTGGGAGAGGGCCAAACGCATCGTCGCCGAAGCCGCCGGCGTCTCCAAAAAAGAAGCCGAAGACGCCCTCAACCTCTGCGGACACAACGCCAAAACCGCCATCGTCATGCTCAAGACCGGCTGCTCAGCCGAAGAAGCCGAGCGGCGGCTTAAAGATGCGGATGGCTTCGTAGCCAAGGCGATAGAAATAGAAAAACTATAATGAATTTTGCGAGGCTGCTTAGAAGGCTCCAGATGCACGTCCTGATTACACTGGTCTTATCAGCGCATTTTGCCTTATGGTGAAAGTCGGTACGATTAGTGTGCGGGGCGCACCGGCGCAACGCCGCAGATGGACCTTATAAGCGGCCTCCCCTGGAGGAAAAATGAAAATTTTATTAGTCTGTTCAGGCGGCATGTCCACCGCCATCGTCGTCAAAGCCATCGAACAACAGGCCGCCAAAACCGGCCGCGTCCTCACCGTCAGATCGGTCGGCAGCGGCGAATTCGCCGACACCGTCAAAGGCGGCTGGGACATCGCCCTCGTCGCCCCCCAGGTCCGCCACCGCCTTGCCGAATTCCAGGCCGCCGCCGCCGAAGCCGGCGTGCCTGTCGCCCTCATCCCCCCCCAGGGGTACAGCCCCCTCGGCGGGGCCGTCATCCTCGCTGAAGTGGACAAGATCTTAAGCTAACACAGGAGGGTCCATGGATAAAATCTTCGCCTGGCTGGACCGCAACCTCATCCCCTTCATGACCAGGCTCTCCGAGCAGCGGCACCTCAGAGCCGTGCGCGACGGCATCATCTCCACCATCCCCCTCATCATCGTCGGCAGCTTCTTCCTCATCATCGCCTTCCCGCCCGTGCCCGCCCTCGCCGCCCTCGTCAAGCCCTACGCCGCTCAGATCTTGCTGCCCTTCCGCCTCACCATGGGTCTCATGGCCCTCTACGCCGCCCACAGCATCGGCTACCACCTCGCCAAATCCTACAAACTCGACGGCGTCGCCGGCGGCACCCTCGCCCTCGCCGCCTTCCTCCTCACCAGCCTGCCGGTCGCCATCGAAGGCAAAGGGCTTGCCCTCCTCATGGAAAACCTCGGCGGCGGCGGCATGTTCGTCGCCATTATCATGGCCATCGTCGCCGTCGAAATCCTCCGCTTCGCCAAAGAGAAAAAGATCACCATCCGCATGCCCGAAGGCGTCCCCGATTCGGTCGCCCGCTCCTTCGAAGCCCTCGTCCCAGCCGGCATCATCATCCCCGTCGTCTGGGCCGTCCGCCACCTGGCAGGCTTCGACATCCAGCACGCCGTCGCCCAGCTCTTCGCCCCCCTCGTCACCGCCGGCAACACCCTCGCCGGCGTCCTCGTCCCCATCATCCTCATCAGCCTCCTGTGGGCCACCGGCATCCACGGCGACTCAGTCGTCGGCACCGTCGCCCGGCCGGTGTGGCTCGTCCTCCTCGACCAGAACATCGCCGCCGCCGCCGCCGGCCAGCCCATCCCCAACATCGCTCCCGAGCCCTTCTTCCAGTGGTTCGTATTCATCGGCGGCTCCGGGGCCACCATCGGCCTCGTCTGCCTCATGATGCTCTCCAAATCCGCCTACCTGCGCGGCGTCGGCAAGGCGGCCTTCCTGCCCGGCGTCTGCAACATCAACGAGCCGGTCATCTTCGGCGCCCCCATCATGCTCAACCCGCTCCTCGTCGTGCCCTTCGTCGCCGGGCCTGTGCTCATGGGCGTCGTCACCTGGTTCGCCATGAGCTTCGGCCTCGTCACAAAACCCTACATCCTCGTCCCCTGGACACTGCCCGCCCCCATCGGCGCCTACCTCGCCACCGGCGGCGACTGGCGGGCCATCGTGCTCGCCATGTTCAACATCGCCGTCGCCACCGTCCTCTATTACCCCTTCCTCAAGGCCTATGAACGCAAACTCCTCAAAGAGTCCGATCAGGAGGACAGCCAATGACCGAAACTGTCATCTTCGAAATCATCCTTCATGCCGGCAACGCCCGCGCCGAAGCCTACGACGCCCTCGCCGCCGCCAAGGCGGGCGACTTCGCCAAAGCCGCCGACCACCTGAAGAGGGCGGAGGAGGAGGTCGGCGTCGCCCACCGCGCCCAGGCCGACACCATCCAGCGCGAAGCCGCCGGCGAGAAGCAGGACATATCCCTGCTCTTCGTCCACGCCCAGGACCATCTCATGACCGCCATTGCCGAGAAAAACCTCATCAGCCATATGATCGACCAGGAAAAAACCATCCGCGAGCTCGTCGCCCGCCTCGAGGCGCTGCGATGAACAGCCTCAAAGTCGCCGTCATCGGCGGCGGCTCCAGCTACACCCCCGAACTCGTCGACGGCCTCCTCCGCCGCGCCGGCGAACTGCCGGTCGCCGAACTGTGGCTCGCCGACATCCCCGCCGGCGAAGAAAAGCTCGCCGTCGTCGCCGACCTTGCCCGGCGCATGGCCGCACGGGCCGGCTCCGCCATGACTGTGCATACCACCCTCGACCGGCATCAGGCCCTTGACGGCACCCATTACATCGTCACCCAGATCCGCGTCGGCGGCCTCGCCGCCCGCGTCCGCGACGAACGCATCCCCCTCAAATACGGCGTCCTCGGCCAGGAGACAGTCGGCCCCGGCGGCTTCGCCAACGCGCTGCGCACCGTCCCGGTCATCCTCGATATCTGCCGCGATATCGAAGCTCTCTGCCCCGACGCCTGGCTCATCAACTTCGCCAATCCCGCCGGCCTCGTCACCGAAGCCGTCCTCGGCCACAGCGCCGTAAAATGCATCGGCCTCTGCAACGTCCCCATCAACATGGTCATGACCGCCGCCAAACTCCTCGGCGCCGATCCGGCCGACGTCGCCATCGACTTCGCCGGGCTCAATCACCTCGTCTGGGGCCGCGCCGTCCGCCTCAAAGGTAAAGACGTCACCGGCGTCATCCTCGACAAGCTCGCCGACGGCGCCGCCCTCACCATGAACAACATCCCCGACCTCAAATGGGACGCCGCCTTCCTTAAAAAGCTCGGCATGGTCCCCAGCCCCTACCATCGCTACTACTACATGACCGACCGCCTCCTCGGCGAGGAACAGGCGGCTGCCGACCCCGGCGGGCCTGGCACCCGCGCCGAGCAGGTCCAGGCCGTCGAAGAAGCGCTCTTCGCCCGCTACCGCGACGAAAACCTCGCCGAGAAGCCGCCCGAACTGGAAAAGCGCGGCGGGGCATACTACTCCGAGGCCGCCGTCTCCCTCATCAGCGCCATCCATAATGACAAACGCGAAATTCACGCCGTCAACACCCGCAATAACGGCGCCATCGCCGGCCTCTCCGCCACCGCCGTCGTCGAAGTCAACTGCCGGGTGGGGAAGGGAGGAGCGACGCCCCTGCCGGTAGGCGACCTGCCCGCCGACGCCCTGCGCCTCGTACAGCAGGTCAAAGCGTACGAACGTCTCGCCATCGAGGCCGCCGTCGGCGGTGACCGCGCCACCGCCCTCGCCGCCCTGGCCGCCAACCCCCTTGTGCCCGCGGCGGCCGACACAGCCGGCCTGCTTGCCGAAATCCTCGACGCCAACCGCCAATACCTGCCCCTATTCCACGGGCAGCAAAGAACGGAGACACCATGCGCAGACTGATAATCAACGCCGACGACCTCGGCCTCACCCCCGGCTGCAACCGGGGCATAATAAAAGCCATGACCGCCGGCCTCGTCAGCGACACCACCCTCATGGTCAACACCGCCCACACCGCCGAGGCCGTCGCCCTCCTCAAGGCCCACGGCCTTGCCGCCGGCCTTCACCTCAACCTCACCTACGGCCGCCCGCTCCTTGCCGGCGCCGACGTCGCCAGCCTCGTCGAACCGGACGGCGCTTTCCACCGCCCCGTAAACCGCGTCGTGGCCGTCTGCGAACCGCGCGAAGCCGAACGCGAGCTTACCGCCCAGGTCGAGAAATTCCTTGCCGCCGGCCTCACCCTCACCCACCTCGACAGCCACCACCACGCCCATTCCTACCCCGAAATCCTCGATGTCGCCATCGGCCTTGCCCGACAGCTCGGCGTGCCCCTCCGCCAGACCGGCCCCGCCGTCCGCGCCCGCATCGTCGCCTTCGGCATCCCCACCCCCGACGCCTTCTCCGACGCCTTCTACGGCTCCGGCGCCACCGCGGACAACCTCCGGGCCATCATCCGCGCCCACTTGGGCGGCGTGCTCGAAATAATGTCCCACCCCGCGGAAGCCGACGACACCCTCGCGCAGACAAGCTCCTACAGCGCCGAGCGCCTGCGCGAACTCGCCATCCTCACCGACCCGGCCGTCAAAGACTTCCTCGCTGCCGAAGGCGTCGAACTCGTAAGCTTCGCCGCCCTTAAACAAGCATAAAGGAGCTCGAAATGCGCGAACAGACCCTGCAAATAACCAATAAAATCGGCCTCCACGCCCGCCCGGCCGCCCTGCTCGTCAAAACCGCCGCCGCCTTCAAAAGCGACATCGCCCTCGTCAAAGGCGACAAAAACGTCAGCGCCAAAAGCATGCTCGCCGTCATGAGCGCCGGCATCAAGGCCGGCGACACCATCACCGTCCGGGCTATGGGAGAAGACGAAGATGAAGCCCTGGCCGCCGTCGCGGCCCTTATCGAAGCCGATTTCCATGAAGGCCGTTGATAACCGCCCACCATCAAAACACACAGGAGGTACCCCAGTGCGCCAAAGCCGAAGCTTTCTCACGAAACTGACCGTCGTCCTTGCCGCGCTGCTCGTCATGCCTCTCTTCGGCAGCGGCTGCGCCAGCGCTCCGCCCGCCCCCGCCCCGGCGCGCGAGAGCGTCCGCCTCGGCATCGACAACATCGACAAACACCTCGACCTGTTCAAGGGCAAACGGGTCGGACTCATCACCAATTCCACCGGCATCAACAGCAATTTCGAAAGCAGCGTCGACGTCCTCAAGGCCAAGGTAAACCTCGTCGCCCTCTACGCCCCCGAGCACGGCATCCGCGGCGCCGTCAAAGCCGGCGACGACATCGGCTACGCCACCGACGCCAAGACCGGCCTGCCCATTTACAGCCTCTACGGCGCCACCAAGAAGCCCACCCCCGACATGCTAGCGAATATTGACGTCCTCGCCTTCGACATTCAGGACATCGGCGCCCGCCCCTACACCTACATCTACACCATGGCCTACGCCATGCAGGCCGCCAAGGAAAACGGCAAAACCTTCGTCGTCCTCGACCGCCCCAACCCCGTCGGCGGCATGGTCGAAGGCGGACTGGTCAAATCCGGCTTCGAATCCTTCATCGGCATGTATCCCATCCCCCTGCGCCACGGCATGACCGTCGGCGAGCTCGCCCGCTACTTTAACAAGGAATTCGCCATCGGCTGCGACCTCGCCGTCGTCCCCCTCACCGGCTGGACGCGCGACATGCACTGGGACGACACCGGCCTCCCTTGGGTCATGACCTCGCCCAACATCCCCACCCCCGACGCCGCCCTCGTTTACTCCGGCACAGGCATCTTCGGCGGCACCAATGTCTCTGAAGGCGTCGGCACCACCCGTCCCTTCGAACTCGTCGGCGCCACCTGGCTGAACGCCGAAGACCTCGCCGCCAAAATGAACGCCAAGGGCCTCCCCGGCGTCTACTTCCGTCCGGCCTATTTCAGCCCCCGCTTCGGCGGCAACACCGGCAAAACCCTCGGCGGCGTCCAGCTCCACATCACCGATCGCCACGCCTACCAGGCCGTCCGCACCGGCATAACCCTCCTCTACACCATCCAGGAAATCGGCGGCGACAACTTCGCCTTCGGCTTCCGCAGCTCCGGCGTCCCCTACATCGACCTCACCGTCGGCGACAACGGCCTCCGCCTCGGCCGCTACACCCTCACCGAACTTCTCGCCGAATGGGATAAGGAAGCACAACAATTCAAAGAGAAGGCTAAACCCTATTACCTCTACCAATAGATAACGCAAAAAAAACGCCGGCAAAGCCGGCGCTTTTTTGGTATTTATCCTTGTCCGCCGTCGCTATTGCGGCTAAAATGTGTATAATACGTATTTTGTTCTGCGAGGCATACCTGCCATGCAAAACCACCGGCGCTCGCTGCTGCTCCTCATAACCGGCTTCTTTTGGTTCGCCGCCTACACCTACGTACCCACCCTCGGGCCGTACGCCCAGACCCTGGGCGCCTCCTACGACCTGATCGGCCTTATCCTCGGCTCGTACGGCGCCGTCCAGTTCCTCCTCCGCGTGCCGGTAGGCCTCTATTCCGACGCCCTCGGCCGGCGCAAGGTCTTCGTCATCGCCGGCGCCGCCCTGGCGGCCGCCAGCGCCTTCGGCATGTGGGCGCAGCCCGACGCCTGGGCCCTGCTTTTCTACCGCGCCCTGTCCGGCGCCGCCGCAGCAGCCTGGGTGGCCTACACCGTCCTCTTCGCCGCCTATTACCCGGCGCACGACAGCCCCAAAGCCATGGGCTACATCAACTCCGCCGCCGCCGTCGGCCAGGTCGGCGCCATGTTCCTCGGCGGCCTCGCGGCCGAATGGTACGGGCTGGCCGAACCCTTCCTGATTGCGGCTGCCGGCGGCTGTGTCGCCCTCATCCTCAGCTTCTTCGTCGTCGACGAAGTCACGCCCGCCAAGCCGGTCGACACCGGCTCTTTAGCCGAAATCGCCCGCGACGGCCCCTTCCTGCGTTTATGTTTCCTCGGCGTTCTCTTCCAGGTGCTCACCTTCGCCACCGTCTTCGGCTTCTCGCCGCTGGCCGCCAAAGCCCTCGGCGCCGGTGGCTTCGAGCTCGGCCTCCTCACCACCGTCGCCATCTTGCCCTCCATCGCAGCCGCCGCTCTCAGCGGCACCCTGTTCCGCCGCCGTTTCGGCGAAGCCGGCACCCTCGCCGGCGGCTTCATCTTCATGGGCCTGTCCAGCGTCACAATCCCGCTCTGCACCACCCTGTCCGCCCTCTACATCTCCCAGATGGCCGCCGGCTTCGGCCGCGGCCTGATAATGGCCCTCCTCATGGGCCTCAGCATCAAAAACTTCCCCGCCGCCAAGCGGGCCACCGCCATGGGCTTCTACCAGGCCGTCTACGCCGTCGGCATGTTCATCGGCCCCGTGCTCACCGGCTTCATCGCCGGGTGGTTCGACCTCAACAGCGGCTTCCTCGTCATCGGCCTCGCCGGCCTCGCCGGGGCTTGGCTCTCCCTCCGGCGCGGCTTTCTCCCTGCCTCATCCGGCCCCGCCTCCGGCAACAACGCCCAGTAAGGCCATTCTGATCCCGTTAAGGAGCTGACCTTGTGATAAAGCCCACCCAACCCGCTCACCCCAACGCCATCTACTTCATCCTCCTGCTCGTCCCCCTCTTCTGGGGCGGGGCGTTTGGCACCACCAAACACGTTGTCACCGAAATACCGCCCCTCACCACCGCCGCCGTCCGCTTCTTCCTCGCCGGTCTCCTCATGACCGCCTGGGTCGTCGCCCGCGGCGGCTGGGACTGGGCCCCCCTCAAGCGTCGCTGGGGTGGGCTGCTGCTGCTTGCCATCACCGGCGTATTCCTCTACAACGTCTTCTTCAACGTCGGCATGAAATACACCTCAGCCATCAACGGCGCCCTTGTCATCGTCGTCAACCCTGTCACCACCGCCCTCGTCGCCGTCACCCTCCTCGGCGAGCCGTGGAGCTGGCGCCTCGTCGCCGGCGTCGCCCTGTCCTTCCTCGGCGTCCTCACCACCATCACCAGAGGCTCCGTCGATATCCTCACTTCTCTGTCCTTCTCCAGCGGCGACTTGCTCATGGTCGGCGGGGTCATATCCTGGACAGCCTACACCACCATCGGCAAAGTCGTCATGAAAGACGTTCCGCCTCTCCTGGCCACCAGCGCCTCCACCCTGGCCGGCTCCGTCATGCTGCTGGCCGCCTCCCTCACCGAGGACGGCTGGGCGCGCCTGCCCGCCGTCAGCGCCCAGACAGCCTGGGAAATGACCTACCTCATCATCTTCCCGACCGTCGTCGCCTTCTTCCTCTTCAACGTCGGCATCAAGCGCATCGGCGCCAGCCGGGCCAGCGCCTACATCAACCTCATGCCCGTCAACGCCATCTGGATCGCCGCCGTCTTCTACGGCGAAACCGTCACCCTCGCCCACCTGGCGGGGGCGGTGCTGATTATCGGCGGCTTGCTGCTCATCACCCTGTTTGACGTTCGGGCAAAAACGCCCACGGTAAAAAACCCATCCGCGTAAACAAAAAAAACCCCCTCCGCAACAACAACTTGCGGAGGGGGTTTCCTTATCTACGCCTCGTCGCCGAAGCAGACGCCGATCGACCGCCCCACGTGCAGCGCCTCGAGCGGCACGTTGTTCGGCTGGCCGGCGATATCCTTCATCGGCACCGTCACGATGCTGTTCTTCTGCAGAGCCACCATCGTGCCTGTATCGCCTGCCACCAGCGCATCCACCGCCGCCACCCCGTAACGGGTTGCCAGGATGCGGTCGTAAGCGGTCGGGCTGCCGCCGCGCTGCAGGTAGCCCAGCACCGTGCAGCGGGATTCGAAACCGGTAATATCCTCTAACTGGCGGGCCAGCTTTTCGCCCACCCCGCCCAGGCGCACCTTCTCGGCGCTGTTCTCCACGATGCGGGCCACCGTCATCTCGCCGCCCACCGGGAACGCCCCTTCGGCCACCACCACCAGGCTGAACAGCTTGCCCTGGGCCCGCCGGGCCTTGATCGCCGCCACCACCGCTTCGATCTTGTACGGCACCTCGGGGATGAGGATAACATCCGCGCCGCCCGCCATGCCGGAATGGAAAGCTATCCAGCCGGCATAACGGCCCATCACCTCCAGCAGCATCACCCGGTGATGGGATTCCGCCGTCGTGTGCAGGCGGTCGAGCGCCTCGCTCGCGCACGCCACCGCGGTATCGAACCCGAACGTCCTCTCCGTCATCGGGATATCGTTATCGATCGTCTTGGGCACCGCCACAACAGGCAGTCCCAGCAGGCCGAACTCGTTGGCGATCCGCAGGCTGCCGTCGCCGCCGATCACCACCAGCGCCTCGATGCCCCTCGTCTTCAGGTTCGTCAGCGCCTGCTGCGACATGTCTTTATAAACATAACCGCTGTTATTCGGCACGGCATAATTGAAGGGGTTGTCGCGGTTGGTTGTGCCGAGGATTGTGCCGCCGCGGGGCAGGATACCGGAGATATCCCGATCCGACAATTCGCCGATGTCGTTCTCCACCAGGCCGCCGAAGCCGTTCTTGACTCCCCAGACCCTGATCCCATGGCTGAAGCAGGCGCGGGTGACGCTGCGGATTACGGCGTTCAGACCCGGACAGTCTCCGCCGCCGGTCAGGACGCCTACGTTCTTGAAGTTGGCCATAATACCGCTCCTTTGATAATAAAATATCATCGTCTGGCAAAAGTATATAATACATTCGTCCCCGGGACAAGGGGCACAAAGGTCCGGCAGGAGTTGCCTTCCATTCCGTGGAAAGTAAAACTAAATGCGCAAAAGAGTCATGCCGGTTCGAAAAGTCGCCCCATACAAAAAGGAAGAGGTGTGACAAATGCCCGCAGGACAAACCTCGTCCGACATCGCCGCCGCCATCGCCGGCAACCTGCGCGAATACGCCCTGTTCACCAGCCGCGTGCCGGGCGGGAAGAGCTCCGGCGAAGGGGACGTCACCTGGATAGATACAGGCACCGACGCCTTGAACCGCGTGCTCGCCGCCCGCTTTACCGATCATGAGGCCGACACCCGGATAAAAGAACTGGCCGCAGCCTACGGCAGCCGCCCGCTCACCTGGATCACCGGGCCGGAAGACCGCCCCGCCGACCTCGGCCAGCGGCTTCTCGACCACGGCTTTAGGCACCAGATGCACTGGCGGGGCATGGCCCTCGCACTGGACGGGCCGGCCCCAGCCGCCGACCCGCCCCTCGGGCTTGAGATCCGCAGGGTCAGCGACGCGGATGGAATTGCCGAATGGGGCAGGACGGCCGCCGCCGGCTTCGCAATGCCGGAACGCGTCGCCCGCGATTTCCCGGCCGTCTTCGCCAACCTCGCCACCGACAGCATCGCCTACTTCCTCGGTCTCAGCGGCGGCCAGCCTGTCGCCACCGCCAGCGTCTTCCTCGGCAGCGGCGGCGTCGCCGGCGCCTACTTCATCTCCACCCTCGGCCCCGCCCGCCGCAGCGGCGCCGCCTCAGCCCTTACCCGCGCCCTCATCGGTCATGCCGCGGCCCGCGGCTGCCGGTTGCTCGTCCTCGAAGCGAGCCCCGCCGGCTACGAAGTATACCGCCGCCTGCACTTCGCCGAATACTGCCCCATGGACGCCTATGTCCTCAACATCTGACGCGGGAGGCCCCATGAACGAACAATTCCGCCTCACCTCACGCAACTTCGTCTGCGTCTGCGTCGCCACCTTCCTCTACTTCGGCAGCTTCTACCTCCTCATTCCCACCCTGCCCCAGTACGTCGAAGGTCTCGGCGGCTCCCCCGGCCAGATCGGCCTCGTCATGGGGACATTCAGCCTGGCGGCCGTGCTTGTTCGTCCCTACCTCGGCCAGCTCGCCGACCGCCGCGGGCGCAAACGCCTCATGCTCATCGGCACCGGCTTTTTCGCCCTGCTCTTTCCTCTCTACGGTCTCCTTCAGAACGTCGAACTCCTATACATCCTCCGTATCGCCCACGGCTTCGCCCACGCTTCCTTCCTGGCCGCCTCGGCCGCCTACATCGCCGACCTGGCGCCCCCCAAGCGGCGGGGCGAAGTTATCGGCATATACGGCACCGCCAGCGTCGTCGCCATGGCGATATTCCCCGCCATCGGCATCGACATCATCCATTATACGCAAAGCTTTACCGTCTTATTTGCCTGCTCGGCCGCCGCCGCCGCCGCCGCCTTCCTGGCCGTGGCTGCGGCGGGCGAAATCAGCTCCCAGGGCGGCAAGAAGCCGGTCAGCCTGCTGGCCGTCGGCCGGCGGCGGTACGTCATCGTCCCGTCCCTGGCCCTGTTCGCCGGCGCCGCCGCCTACGGCACCGTCATCGCCTTCCTGCCCGTCTTTGCTCCCCAGCGCGGCCTGCTCGGCTTCGGCATCTTCTTCACCGCCTACGCCGCCGCCACCCTCGCCAGCCGCATCTTTGCCGGCAAACTCTCCGACCGCTGGGGCCGCCGCCGCGTCATCCTCCCCTTCATGGCCCTCCTTGCTATCGGCGTCTTCCTGTTGCCCTTCCTCGACAGCCTGCCCCTCCTAGTTTTCATCGGCCTGGCCTTCGGCTTCGGGTTCGGCGCCTTCATGCCCACCCTCAACGCCCTCGTCGTCGACAAAACGCCGCCCGCCGAACGCGGCAGCGCTCTCGGCTTTTTTACCTCCTTCATGGACCTGGGCATCGCCGCCGGTTCGGTCTTACTCGGCCAGGTGGGGGAGAGGGCGGGGTTCGGCGCTATGTTTACCACCGCCGGCTTTATATTGGTGGCGGGGATCGTCCTTTTCGCCATCTACACCGATAAAGATGATCCTAATACAGGGGCGGGCCGTTGATAGACCCCATCTGCCGCGTTGCTCCTCAAAGCGCTTGCTAGCGTACATTCGAGTACGCGTCGCGGCGCGCTTGCACCCTTTCGGGTATAAGCGATCACATCAACGCTAAAGCGTTGTGTGTCTGCTTATCCGGTGCGCCTTGCATCTGGGGCCTCTGAACGGCCCGCGCACAAATCAAGTAACGGAGATTACTATGACCAACATTAGAGGGCGATTCGCCCCGTCCCCCTCCGGACAAATGCACCTCGGCAACATCTGGACGGCCCTCCTCGCCTGGCTCCAGGTCCGCAGCCTCGGCGGCGCCGTCGTCCTCAGGGTCGAAGACCTCGACCCTGACCGCTGCCGCCCCGAATACACCGCCCAGATAATCGGCGACCTCGCCTGGCTCGGCCTCGACTGGGACGAAGGCCCCGACAGCGGCGGCCCCTATGGCCCCTACCGCCAGGACGAGCGCCGCCGCCTCTACGCTGCCGCCCTTGAAAGCCTCGCCGCCCGCGGCCTCGTCTACCCCTGCTACTGCACCCGCGCCGAGATCCGCGCCGCCGCCTCCGCCCCCCACGCCGGCGACGCAGACGCGGAAAGCGCCTACCCGGGCACCTGCCGGAACAGGGGAGGGGAGCGCGCGCCCTCCGGCTGCCGTCTCCCGGCCCTGCGCCTCGTCGTCCCCGACGAAACAATCGCTTTCACCGACGGCCTCCACGGCCATGTCGCCCAGAACCTCGCCGCCGCCTGCGGCGACTTCATCGTCCGCCGCGCCGACGGCGTCCACGCCTACCAGCTCGCCGTCGTCGTCGACGACGCCGCCATGAAGATAACCCACGTCCTGCGCGGCGACGACCTCTTGTCCTCCACCCCCCGCCAGCTTTACCTCTACCGCCTCCTCGGCCACACCCCGCCCGCCTTCGCCCACGTCCCGCTCCTCTTAAGCCCCGACGGCCACCGCCTCTCCAAGCGCCAGCAGAGCCTCGCCCTCGGCTATTTACGAGAGCGCGGCGTCACCGCCCCGGAAATAATCGGCCTTCTCGCCCACCGCGCCGGCCTCATCCCCGAGTATCGGCCCACAGCCCCTCGCGACCTCGTCGCCGCCTTCTCCCTCGCCAAACTGCCCCGAGGCCCCGTCATCATCGAAAACGACCTTTTTACATAAAAAAGACCCCGATGCCCGCAGGACATCGGAGCCCGTTAAAAACCTAACCGTAGCGGCGCGCGCCCCAGAACTCCTCTCCGTAAATCCCGGCTGTGAAATCGTCCTCCCGTACCGCCGCCCGGCTGTTGGGGGCGTGGATCATCGTCGTCCCGCCCGCGAACACGCCCACATGGTGGATGTCGCCCTGACCTCCCGGCCCGGCGAAAAACAGCAGATCGCCCGGCAACAGCGCGCCGGAGTCAACAGCCGTCCCGCCCGCCGCCTGTTCGTCGGCATCGCGGGAGATGGCCACCCCCTGGGACTGGTACAGCCGTAGCGCGAACCCCGAACAGTCAAACCCCCACGCCGACGTTCCGCCCCACACATAGCGCAGACCGGCGAACATCCTGGCCTCCGCCACCAGCCGCGCTCCGTCGAACAGGGCAGGGGAGAGAGGCACCGCCGCCGCGCCGTCGATATAACCCACAGCGCCGTCCGGACGCCGCACCTTCAGCATCGCACCCTCCGCCGCCAGCAGCGGCAGGCGCGTCTGCCAGCTTAGCTCCGCCAGCGGTTCCCGCCCGGCCGGGTCGGCGTACAGCAGCGCCCGCGGCGCCGTCACCACCGCCAGCGGCAGAGCAGCCATTTCCGCCAGAAAAAGCCCGCTGTCCGCCACCTGGGCGGCCGGCAGCCAGCCGGGGTAGCCGCGCCCATCGCGGTCCGTCGCCTGCTCCGCAGCCGCCACGCGCAGCCACGCGCCCGCGTGCTCCAGCACAACCACCCGTTCCCCGTACAACAGCTGCGACTCCACCTTGCCCACCAGCCACAGCCGCATCGCCTCGTCCATGCCGTCCGCCCACGCCGCCGGCTCGGTCACGGCCCCCAGCATCAGCTGGTCGTGATCCCGCTTCGGCCCCGGCTCGCTCCACAACATCGCCGCCGCCACATTGATGGCCGCTAGATAATCAGTCATAAAGCAGTCCTCCGGAAATCACTCTGGTATATTACCTGGTATATTACTATGAAACCAATCGTAAACGGTGCGCGACAACCGAGCGATAACCCCCCGGCCGCGCGCCTCGTCCGGCAGCTCGTCGCTCATCACCGCCAGCACATAATCGCAGCTCTCGCCGTACACGATGCCGGCGTCGTGCTCCGCTCCCTCCAGCTCCCCCGACTTGCACGCCACCGCCGCCGCGGCGGGGAGGAGGAGGGGCAGCTTGCAGCGATCCTCCTGGCGGAGCAGGATGGCCACCATCGCCTCGTCGGCCGCGGGCGACACGCACTCGCGCCGGTACAACCTCGCCAGCACCGCCGCCACATCGGCCGGCGTCGTATAATTCTCCCGCCCGGCCGCCGCCGCCGCGAAATCCATCATCTTGCGGCGCAGCACCGTATCGCGGCAGCCCAGCGCCGCCGCCAGCGCGTTCACGCTCTCCATCCCCAGGCGGTCGAGCACCATATTCGTCGCCGTATTGTCGCTCTCCACGATCATTACCTCGAGCAGCTGGCGCCACGTCCGCACCGTTCCCGGCGCGGCGAACTCCAGTTGACCGGCGCCGCCCACGATAGCCTCCTCCGGCACCGCCACCGCCTCCTCAAGGTCGAGCTCGCCCCGGCCGGCGCGGCGGAACGCCTCGGCCAGGATAAAAATCTTTATCAGGCTCGCCGACCGCAGCCGCCGATTGTTCAGCAGCCAGCGCCGGCCGCTGGCAGGCTCGATCGCCGCCGCCGCGTACACCCCCGGCTCGCCGGCCACCGCCGCCGCCATCGCCGCCGCCAGATCGGCCCCGTCCCGTTTTGCCAAACATATCACCCCGTTTTCCTATACGCTGTTTTTCGCCGCCGCCGGGCAAAACCCTTGCCCACGGGTATTGTTTAGCGCCCTGAAGCGCAAATTATCCCTGACGGATACCGAAAGGAGACCGCCTTGACCAAGAAGAACATCGCCCTCATCCTTTTCGCCGCGGTGGCCGTCGCCGCCGTCCTTCCCGGCTGCGGCTGGCTCGGCGCCAAAAAAGACGCCAAACATCTGCGCTACGCCGTCGCCGCCGAACCCGAAACACTCGACCCCCGCAAATCCACCAGCATCCCCGCCGGCATCGTCGCCGCCCAACTTTTCGAAGGCCTCACATCCCTCGACGCCGCCAGCAGCCCCGTGCCGGCCGCTGCCGAGCGCTGGGAAATATCCCCCGACGGGCTCGTCTACACCTTCCACCTGCGCAAAGGCGCGAAATGGTCCAATGGCGAGCCAGTCACCGCCGCCGATTTCGAATTCTCCTGGAAATCCGCCCTTAACCCCGATTTCGCCTCCAGCTACGCCTACCAGTTATTCTACCTCAAAAACGGCCGCGCCTATAACGAAAAAAAAGCCGCCGCCGCCGCAGTCGGCGTCAAAGCCAAGGGCGACTACATCCTCGAAGTCACCCTCGAGAGGCCCACCCCGTTCTTCCTGTCCCTCGTCGCCTTCCGCACTTACTACCCCGTCAACCGCAACGCCGCCGCCAACGACCGCTGGGCCGCCGACGCCAAAACCTTCGTCGGCAACGGCCCCTTCCGGCTGACGAACTGGATCCACGACAACAAGATGGAACTCGTCAGGAACGAACACTACTGGGACGCCGGCAAAGTCCGCATGGCCAACGTCGACATCGTCCTCATCGACTCGGCCGCCACCCGGCTCGTCATGTTCGAAAACAAACAGCTCGACATGGCCGACAACCCGCCGATCAGCGAATTACCACGCCTCCAGAAGGAAGGCAAGCTTAAAATATTCCCCTTCCTCGGCGTCAGCTACTTCCCCTTCAACGTCAAAAAAGCTCCCTTCGACGACGCCAGGGTCCGCAAAGCCTTCACCCTTGCCCTCGACCGCCGCAGCCTCGTCGACCAGGTCGCCCGCGGCGGCCAGACGCCCGCCCTCGCTTTCGTGCCGCCCGGCGTCGTCGACGCCGCCGGCAACGACTTCCGCGCCAAAGGCGGCTCATACTTCGCCGACAACGACGCCGCCGCCGCCAAGAAGCTCCTCGCCGAGGCCGGCTACCCCGAAGGCAAAAGCCTGCCGCCCGTAACCCTCCTCTACAACACCGGCGAAAGCAACAAAATCATCGCCGAAGCCGTGCAGGAAATGTGGAAGCGCGCCCTCGGCGTCACCGTCCAGCTCAGCAACCAGGAACTCAAAGTGTTCTACGACAATCTCGACAAACACAACTTCCAGCTCGCCATCGACAGCTGGATCGGCGACTACGTCGACCCCACCACCTTCCTGGAGCTGTTCGAAACCGCCAACGGCAACAACAGCCCCGGCTATTCCAACCCCGTCTACGACAGCCACCTCGCCGCCGCCCGGCCGTCCTCGGACGCCGCGGAACGCGCCGCCTCCCTCCACGCCGCCGAAAAAATCATCATGGACGAAGCCGTCGTCTGCCCCCTCTTCTTCAGCACCAACCCCGTCATGATCCGCCCCCGCGTCAAGGACCATATCCGCACCAGCATCGGCGTCGTCTACCTCAAGCAAGCCTATATTGAATAATCCGATCGGCTTGTCCGTCATTGACCTTTATGCCTCCCTGGCAATATAATGAAAATGGAGATTAATCTGAATCAGGAGGACTTCATGACCGACATCGAAAAAACCCTCGACCTCAAAACCTGGGCCGTGGTCGGCGCCAACAACAACAAAGATAAATTCGGCTACAAAATATTCAAATTCATGGACGCCACCGGTCAGTTCAAAGTCTATCCCGTCAATCCCGGCCTTGATGAAGTCATGGGCCAGAAATGCTATCCCGGTCTGAAGGACCTGCCGGTAAAACCCGACGTCGTCGACGTCGTCGTCCCGCCCAAAGTCGGCGAACAGATAATGCGCGACTGCGCCGACGCCGGCATCAAGTACGTCTGGCTCCAGCCGGGCGCCGACGCGCCGGCGGTCGCCCAGCTTGGCGAAGAACTCGGCCTCACCGTCATAAAAGCCTGCATCATGGCCGAATGCCGCAAACGCGGCATTATGGAATGACTGGGCGAAACCCAAATACAAAGGAGAGATGAAAATGGCCAACGCTCCGGATGTCAACGAAGCTAACTTCCAAGAAGAAGTGCTCGACGCGGCGGTCCCCGTACTCGCCGATTTCTGGGCCCCATGGTGCGGTTACTGCCAACGTCTTTCTCCCCTCCTCGACGAACTTGCCGGCGAAGCCGGCGACAAGTACAAAATCGTCAAGATCAACGTCGACCAGAACCGCTCCCTGGCGCAGAAATACGGCGTCATGAGTCTGCCCACCATGATCCTCTTCAAGGAAGGCGAACAGGCCGAAAAAATCGTCGGCTTCATGCCCAAGGCCAATATCGCCGACCGCATCAAGCCCCACCTATAGGCGGTTGGCGATAAAGGCCCATCTGCTGCGTTGTTCCTCAGAGCGCTTGCTAGCGTACGTCCGAGTACGCGTCGCGGCGCGCTCGCACCCTTTCGGGTATAAGCGATCACATCAACGCTAAAGCGTTGTGTGTCTGCTTATCCGGTACGCCTTGCATCTGGACCTTTCTAGCCAACCTTAGAGAAATACTATATTAACCGCGCACCGTCAAGGGTCGCGGTTTTTCTTTTTCATAAACTACCCGCCTCGCGAATAGGAGATACCATCGAGCAGCAGAAGGGCGGGGGAGAGGCATGCAGCGCAGCATCATCCTGGTCGGGGCCCCGAATGTGGGCAAAAGCGTCATCTTCAACAACCTCACCGGCAAATACGTCAACGTATCCAACTACCCCGGCACCACCGTCGAAGTCGCCCGCGGCTACGCCCAAATCGGCGGCGTGCCGTGCGAAATAATCGACACCCCCGGCATCTACTCCCTCGCGCCCATCACCGACGAAGAACGCGTCACCCGCGAATTCCTCCTCGACGGCCAGCCCGACCTCGTCGTTCACGTCGCCGACGCTAAAAACCTCGCCCGCTCGCTGCCCTTCACCCTCGCCCTCCTCGACGCCGGCCTGCCCGTCATCCTCGTCCTCAACCTCATCGACGAAGCCGCCGCCGCCGGCCTCGCCTTCGACACCGCCCGCCTCGCCGACCTCCTCGGCATCCCCGTCGTCGCCACCGCCGCCGTCAAAAAAATCGGCCTCGACCGCCTCCGCGGCGTCATCGCCGCCCCCCGGCCGCGGCCGCAGCCGCCCTTCCTCCTCAGCCCCGACCTCGAAGCCGCCGTCGCCGCCGTCACCGGCCGTCTCGGCGCCCGCCGCCCCGCCGCCCGCATCATCGCCCTCCTCCTCCTCGCCGGCGACCCGGTCAGTCGCGCCCTCCTTAAAAACGACCCCGCCTACCCGACCGTCGCCGCCGCCGTCCAAGCCGCCGCCCGAAAAAGCCCCCAGTCCCTCGCCCAGCGCATCGCCGCCGAACGCCAGGCCCAGGCCGACCGCCTCGTCGCCGCCGCCCTCAGCCGCGGCCCGGCCGGAAGGCGCCGGCTAGCCGGCCTCCTCGACCGTCTCACCCGCCAGCCCCTCACCGGCCTCCCCATTCTCGCCCTCGTCCTCTACTGGGGGCTCTACAAATTCGTCGGCGGCTTCGGCGCCGGCGTCCTTGTCGACTACATCGACGAAAACGTCTTCGCCCGCGTCATCACCCCCGCCGTCGACTACGCCTGCAGGCGCTGGATACCCTGGGAATGGCTGCAGTCCCTCCTCGCCGGCGACTACGGGCTCTTCACCCTCGGCCTCCGCTACGCCGTCGCCATCATCCTGCCCATCGTCGGCGCCTTCTTCGTCGCCTTCGCCCTCCTCGAAGACAGCGGCTATCTGCCCCGCCTCGCCATGCTCGTCGACGGCCTCTTCAAACAATTCGGCCTCAACGGCCGAGCCGTCATCCCCGTCACCCTCGGCCTCGGCTGCGGCACAATGGCCGTCTTCGTCGTCCGCACCCTCGAAACCAGGCGCGAGCGCCTCCTCGCCACCTTCCTGCTGTCGCTCGCCATCCCCTGCTCCGCCCAGCTCGGCGTCGTCCTCGCCGTCCTCGCCGGCGACGGCCGGGCCGTCGCCCTGTGGGCCGCCTTCATCCTCGCCGTCTTCATCCTTGCCGGCTGGCTCACCGCCCGTCTCCTTCCCGGCGACCGTAGCCCCTTCTACATCGAGCTCCCCCCCCTCAGGCTGCCCGACCCCGCCAACGTCCTCCACAAAGCCTATACCCGCATGGTCTGGTACTTCGTGGAAATAATTCCCGTCTTCTTCCTCGCCAGCTTTCTCCTCTGGCTCGGTGACCGCAGCGGCCTGCTGACATATATTATAAAAGCGGTGGAGCCCCTGATGGCCGCTCTCGGCCTCCCGGCCGCCACCGCCCAGATATTCCTGCTGGGCTTCTTCCGCCGCGACTACGGCGCCGCCGGCCTCTACGACATGGCCGCCGCCGGCCTCCTCGCCCCCCGCCAGCTCCTTGTCGCCGCCGTCGCCCTCACCCTCTTCGTCCCCTGCGTCGCCCAGCTCATGGTCATCGTCAAAGAACGCGGCCCCGTCGCCGCCGCCGTAATGACAATCGCCATCGCCGCCGTCGCCATTGTGGCCGCCTGGCTAATGAAACTTATCGCACCCTTATTCATCTGACCGGAAAGAGGGGAATAAATGGAGGAGATACCGCTAACCCGCCTGCGCCCCGGCGAAAAAGCGCGCGTCGCCGCCCTCCCGGCCGCCCGCAGGGACATGGCCAGGCTGCTCGCCTTCGGCATCCTGCCGGGCACCGAAATCACGATCCTCCAAACCTTCCCCGTCTACGTGCTGGCCGTGGGTTACACCCGTTTAGCGATAGATAAAGAGATTGCCGCCAGTATCATGGTCGGCCGTCCGTAAAACGCATGTCTAACAGTATTTGCCGCCTTGAAAATATACTGTCCGCCGGCTATAATATAGTCAATACAACGGGCCGAAAAGGAGCAGAAATGCGCTAAACAATTCTTTTTAGCAATTCCGGAGAGCAAAAAAAACAACCAGGCGTTCCGCCGGGGTGTTTTGCATGCTTATCGGCGATTCTAAAGGGGATTGGCTGTAGGCGCATTTTTTTACGCCCGTTTGTCTATAGCCCGTCCTCTCCGCAAAGGAGGGGTCTTTTTGTTGCTCGAACTAAGCGACATCGTCAAATACGTCAACGACCGTCGTCTCCTTAAAATAGACAACCTGAAAATCAACAGAGGCGATAAGATCGGGGTCGTCGGCCGCAACGGCGTCGGCAAATCCACCTTGCTGGCGATGCTGGCCGGCGAAGTGCAGCCCGATGCAGGGCACGTCCGCAGAAACTGTCCGTGCTCCGCGATTTCCCAGCTCGGCGCCCCCATGTCCGGGCGCACGCTAGACCCGCTCGCCGCCGGCGAATTCGCCGTCGACACATCCTATTCCGGCCACATGAGCGGCGGCGAACAGACCCGCTTCAAAATCGCCGCCGCGCTAAGCGAGGAAGCCCCGCTCCTCCTGGCCGACGAACCCGCGGCCAACCTCGACATAGGGGGCCGGGAGCTCCTCCAGGCCAAGCTTCAGTCCTTCCAGGGCACGCTCGTCCTCGTATCCCACGACCGCGTACTCCTCGACGCGGTATGCAAAACCATCTGGGAAATAGAGAGCGGCGAACTGAAGGTATACCGGGGCAACTACACCGCATACCTTGAGCAGAAAGACAACGCCAGCAGGCACCGCGAGCGGGAATACGGGAAATACGCCGACAAGAAAAACCAGCTGCAAACCGCCATCGCCGACCGCAAAGCCCGCGCGGCCGCTACGCGGAAAACCCCCGCCAGGATGGGCAACTCCGAAGCCCGCCTGCACAAAATGGGCAACCAAAAAGCGAAGGCCAACCTCGACAAAGCCGTCAAGGCGATGGAATCGCGGCTCGAAAAGCTACCAGTCGTGGAAAAACCGCAAAACGGTCCGGCGGTATCGTTTGCCTTCGGCGCTGCCTGCGACCTGCACAGCAAAATCGCCGTCCGCGGCGAGGGGCTCGATAAACGCTTCGGTAGCCGGGTCATATTCGACAAAGCCGACTTCAGCCTCCCGGTCGGCCAAAAAGTCGCGCTCTGCGGCGACAACGGCTGCGGCAAAAGCACCCTTCTCAACATGATCGTCGGCCGCGACGCGGCAATCAGCCTGGCTCCCCAGGCCCGCATCGGCTACTTCGCCCAAGGTATGGACGGTCTCGACCCCGCAAAAACGCTGCTCGCCAACGTCATGGCCGCCAGCGTGCACGACGAGGGCGCCGTGCGCAGCCTGCTCGCCCGCCTGCTCTTTCGCCGCGCGGACGTATTCAAGCCGGCCGGCGTACTCAGCGGCGGCGAACGGACGAGGGTAAGCCTGGCTAAGATCATCGTCAGCGACGCCAAGGTCCTGCTGCTCGATGAACCGACCAACTACCTCGACCTGTCCTCGCTGGCCGCTCTGGAAGAGGTCCTGGCCGACTACGCGGGAACGCTGATGTTCGTCTCGCATGACCGGCGGTTCATCGACAAAGTGGCGACCCGCCTGCTATTCATCGACGCCGGGAAACTCCGTCCCTTCGCCGGCAACTACCGCCAATACCTCGACCGGCAGCAGGCCCCGCCCCCCGGCGCGTCCGCAGAAAGCGACATCGTCCGCGAGCACCGCCGCGCGGAAATACTCGCCAGACTATCGGTAACCCGCGACAGGGACGAGGCCGCCAGGCTGGATAAGGAATACCGCGGGCTGATGGCGAAGACAAAAGCATAAACGCCAACAAAAAAAACAGGGTTAATCACCCTGTTTTTTCGTTCGCCTTATCAGCTTCCGCAGCCGCAGCACCCACCGCCGCCGCAGCCTTCGCCCGTCGCCTTGTTCAGGTCGGCGATCAGCGCCTCCACGTCGATGCCGTGGGCGGTCGCACCCTGCTCGATATTCTCGAAGCGGGCGGCGGCGCAGCCCAGGCAGCCCATGCCGTAGTTGCGGAAAACCTCCACGGTTTTCGGGTATTTCTGCACCACCTCAATGATGCTCATGTTCTTGTCGATTACCATAGGTTGTTCCTCCTTTCGGGACAAGTTTGACAATGCAAAAATATTATACCACAAAAGGAAGAAGCTTGTATAGGGACGATCCCCCATTGCGCGAAAATGAAGAGAGCCCGTAATGATCTACGCTACAGCCGATGCTGATCACTACATACCTATACGCAACCTTTCGGCTACGCACAAGCATTACACAACCAACACCGACCTTTGCTCGACTGCCAAAGATACCTACGAAACCTGCCGCAGTCTCCCGACAACGGCAGACCTCTGGAAGATTCCCGGAAGATCTACGGAACCCTTGGCAGTCTTAGCTCGACCGCTGCACATCCCTTTTGACCACACGACAACAGTTGGGCTGCCGTACAGCCTTACAAGACACGCAGCGATCTGCCCGCCGACTGATGCCAAGCCCGACAGACCTGACACCAATCTTTGGCCGACCGATACCGAACCCGGCGCAGGATCCGATACCGATCTTGGCTCGACCATTACGAACCCTCGCTGTTATTATGGCCCCGATACACGCAAATATACGGCAAAAAAGCTGGTATTTTTTTTGCCCAGGAGTTAAAATTACACTATCGGAAAATTGGACTCGCAACGACACCGGCCGATACGAAGGTGACTTGAAAATGGGCAAAATAGCATTCGCGCTCGGACCGCTGCAATTCTACTGGTACGGGCTTATCATCGCCGCCGCTGTTTTGGCCGCTTTTTTCATTGTTATCTGGCAGGCCAGGCGGCGATCCCTGCCTGTCGAACCCGTCTTCGACCTCCTCCTCTGGAGCGTGCCGGCCGGCGTCGTCGGCGCCCGTGGTTACTATGTCGCCGCCAACTGGCCTCTCTACCGGGACAACCCGCTCGACGCCCTCTGCCTCTGGCAGGGCGGGCTGGCCGTCCACGGCGCCCTGCTCGCCTTCATCCTCGTCCTCTATATCTACGCCCGGCGGCGGCGCGTCCGCTTCTGGACGTGGGCCGACCTTGCCGCCCCCGCCCTCGCCGGCGGACAGGCTGTCGGCCAATGGGCCAACTTCTTCAACCAGGAAGCCTTCGGCTACCCCACCAACCTCGCCTGGGGCGTCTACATCGACTACGCCCTCCGCCCGGCCGGCTACGAACAGTTCGACTACTTCCACCCCGTATTTCTGTACGAATCGGCCTGGAACGTCCTCCTCCTGCTCGCGCTCCTCGCTGCCGGCCGTGCTCTCAGGGGCCTCCCGGCGGGCGCCCTCTTCCTCGCATACATCATCCTCTACGCGGCCGGGCATTACTACTTCGCCGGCCTGCGCCTCGACGGCGAAATCGTCTGCGGCGTCAGCCTCGCCCGGCTCTTCAGCATCCTGGCCGCCGCCGCCGCCCTCGGCCTGCTGCTTTGCGGCCGCCGTCCTCCGGCAGAGGAACAATAAGGAGGTACCCACCTTGCCCCTCGAACGCGTCAAAAACTTTCTCAGTCAATTTCCCGACCTCGAAATCATCCTCTTCGACAGCAGCACCCACACCTCCGAACTGGCCGCCCAGGCCCTCGGCGTCACCCCCGCCCAGATCGCCAAAACGCTCTGCTTCCTCGCCGACGGCCGGCCGGTGCTCCTGACCACCTGCGGCGACAAAAAAACCGACACCAAAGCCCTCGCCCGCGAACTGGGAGCCAAAAAGATCCGCTTCGCCGACGCCGAAACCGTCCAGACCGAAACCGGCTTCCCGCCCGGCGGCGTTTCCCCCGTCGGCATCCTCCCCGGCGTGCCCCTCTACCTCGACCGCAGCCTGTGGGACTTCGACATCGTCTATGCCGCGGCCGGGACGGCCAATTCGGCCCTGCCCGTCAGCCCTGACCGATTAAAGGAAATTACGGGGGCTACCGTAATAGACGTCTGTAAATAATATTGGTTTAAACGAATTCGTTAAAAAGCTCCAGATACACGTCCTGATTACCCGACATTATCAGCGTTCTCTGTCTGTCGTGGATATTCGCTCATGCAATGTGCGGGGCGCACCGAGGACGTGCAGCGACGCGTACTTGGGTGTACGCTAGCAAGCGCCCGCAGGGGCAACGCCGTAGATGGATTTTTTAACGAATTCCCTTGTTTTCGAGCTGAAACTTGGGGGAGAGAGGAGAGGCGTGTACACTCACTACCTGAAAAACCGCACAGCCTTGGCGTGCCTGGCCGCCCTGCTCCTCTTCGTCCTCCTCGCCGCCTCTCTCGCCGGCGCCAGGGCGGTCGCCGGCCGCCAGCACCTGCCTCTCGACCTCACCGACGTCCCCGTCCTCAATTACCACAAGGTCGACACCGTCGACCACGGTCTGTCGCTCACCCCCGTCGAATTCGAAGACCAGATCCGCCACCTGGCCGAAAACGGCTACCACTCCATCACCCCCGACCAACTCATGGGCTACCTCAAATACGGCCGTCATCTGCCCGACAAGCCCGTCCTCATCACCTTCGACGACGGCTACGCCGACAACTACGCCAACGCCTACCCCATCCTCAGAAAATACGGTTTCACCGCCACCATCTTCCTCATCACCGGCTTCACCGGCGCTGACGACCGTTACATGACCTGGGATCAGGTGCGGGAAATGCACAAAAACGGCTTCGTCTTCGGCTCCCACACCGTTAGCCACCAGCCCCTCACCAAAATCACCGCCGAGCAGGCCGCCGCCGAACTCGCCGAATCGGCCGGCGAGCTCGAACGCCAGCTCGGCGTCAAACCTCGCTACTTCGCCTACCCCACCGGCGCCTACACCCTCAGGATCGAAGAACTCGTCCGCCAGGCGGGCTACCGGGCGGCCTTCACCACCCGCTTCGGCCAGGTCGGCTTAGAGAGCGACCCCTACGCCCTCGAACGCATCCCCATCTACCACAGCGGCAAAACCTTCCGCAGCTTCTACTGCCGCTTAACCGCAGCCCCGCTTCTCGAAAGACTGAGTATATTCAAGAACTAAAGAACCCGCTGCCTCCCGGCAGCGGGTTCTTCGCATCCGTTCCTAAAAATCGTTCTTCGCGGCAGCCGCCGGTTTTCCTTCCGCCTTGTACAGCGCCGCCACATCCGCGTAGCGCAGCCACATACCGAACCCCGGCTCCGGCGCGCTCTGCCGTTCGATCGACAGCGTGATCCGGTATTTGCCCGGCCAGAACCAGGACAGCTTGGTGTCCAAATACTTGCCCGTATCCGCATCCGCCGGGCCATAGCGCTCCGTCATCCCCTTGCGGGTCGTCTCCAGCGCCTCCATCACCCTGTCCACCTGGGCCTCCGGCGCCGAGACATGGGCCGCCACGGCGTACAGCTTCCCCTCGTTGAACCAGAAGAAAATCCAGTGCGACCTGTCATTAAACGGGCCTAGATACTGGTGGACGGCGCGGGTTTTTCCTTCCTTCCAGGAGTAACGAAGAGACGTATTCGGCCGCTCCTGCATAACCTTCTTCACCTCGTCCTGCGTCGCCCCCCAGGGGATGCCCAGCACCTTGTCGAGGTTCGGCCGCGTCGCCGGCACGCCATCCTTCCACTGGCCCTCATAGATCACCTTGCCGTTCGCTTCCTTATATACACCCTGCCCGTCCTGGAGGCCGCTCTTGAACTCGCCTTCGTAAAAACGGCCGTTGCGGCTGGTGGCCCACTTGTAAACCCCTTTGCCGTCGGCGCGCCCGTCAATGAAAAAGCCGTCGAGCGTATCGCCGTTTGACCACTTGCCGCGAACCTTGCCGTTCAGCTTGCCGGCCGCCATCTCGGCCTCCAACTGCCCGGTAGAGCTTTCGCCGGTAAGCGTATTTGTCGTCGCGATCACCAGCGTTCCCTTGCCCTCCGCCTTGCCGTCCGCCACCGGGCCCGACCAGCTCGCCGACGTCAGCGTAATAGACGGCGAATCCCAGCCGATCTTCGCCCCCGTCTTCGGGTCGGTCACCCACGACTCAGCCGCGTCAGCCGTTCCGGCAAAAGCCAGCAGAGCCATGAGCGCCAATATCACCGTCAAAAACCGCAAATTCCGCATCCATACCCCTCCGGCAACAGTTTCTACCTATTATGCTAATACTCCGACTTCGCGCTCGCCGGGGCGAATTTCTCCTCATACTTGAAAAAGCCGGAAGCCTCCAGATAAACCAGCCGCACGCCGAACATCGGCGGATTGGCCGAGTGCCGGCCGACCAGCAGGCGGATTGCGTACTTCGTCGGCCAGACCCAGGCGTTGGTGGTGTCCATATACTTGCCTGTTTCAATGTCCGCCGGGCCGTACTTTTCCGTCAGACCCTTGCGCATATTATCCAAAGTCGTCATCGCCTCATCGACCTTCGCTTCCGGCACCATCAGCAAAAAGTCCATCATAAACAGCTTGCCCTCGACGAAGTAGGCCGATATAAAATGGTTCTGGTTGTTGAAAGGGCCCCAGAAGCGCTGTACGTCGGCGCCCTCCTCCTTGCCCGCCCACTGCACGACCGTATTCGGTCGCGCCAGCATCGCCTTCTTCACCTCGTCCTGCGTAGCCCCCCAGGGGATGCCCAGCACCTTGTCGAGCAGCGGCCGCGTCGCCGGCGCTCCGTCCTTCCAATCCCCTTCGTAGATCACCTTTCCGTTGGCTTCTTTATACACACCATGGCCGTTCGGCAGGCTGTTGCTGAAATCGCCCTCATAAACGCGGCCGCCGCGGGACGCGTACTTGATGAACCCCCGGCCCTCGCCGACGCCGTTGATAAAATTCGACTCGAACGTATCGCCGTCCGACCACTTGCCGCTCGCCTTGCCGTTCAGCAGGCCGGCGTGCATTTCGCCCTGTATATGAATGGTATAAACTGTTTTGCCGGCGCGCACCGTGGCCACCAGCGTCCCGCTGCCCCCGGCCTTGCCGTCCGCCACCGGGCCCGACCAGCTCGCCGCGGTGAGAACGTAAAAAGGATGGACAAAGCCCACCTTGGCCCCCGTCTTCGGGTCGGTCGCCCACGACTCTGCCGCCAGCGCCGTTCCAGCCAGCGCGCACAACACCGCTGCCACCGTCAAACACATTATCAACCGCTTTGTCAGCATCGCCATTACCCCCAGCGAATAATACTATAAATTTCCCTTCTTCGCGCTTCGCCAAAATCCTGCAAAACCCGCCATCTCCAACGCCGACCTGAAAAGGAAGGCGCCGCCCGCGCGCAGAATAATAGCCATAAGATAAAAAGGGGAGAAGAGAGGACCACAACATGACCTTACACCTCCGCCGGATGCTCCCGACGCTGCTGGTAGTCATACTCATCCTTGCCGTCGCCTCGCCCGCCCTCGCCGCCGAACGGTCGTGGGTTAAAGTCGCCTACGACTCCAGCGCGCCCCAGCAGCTCCGCGACAACGTCGAAGCCAGCCTCGACACCGTCGCTGACCTGCTCGCCGAATACCGCATCTACCTCACCCGGCCCATCACCGTCATCGTCTCCGCCGACCACGAAGACTACGTCCGCATCCTGGTCCTCAACGGCTACACCCGCGAAAAAGCCGAGCAGACCGCCAAGCAGAGTGCGGGCGTCAGCCTCGGCCAGCGGCCGGTCATCATCCTCAAAGGCAGCGACGCCCTCAAGCGCGACCGCCAGGAAGTATACCGCGTCCTCCCCCACGAAATCTTCCACCAGGTCCAGAGCCAGTGGGGCAAGCTGGGCACCGTCAATTGGATGGTCGAAGCCGCCCCCGAGCTCTTCAGGATCAAAGCCTCCGAAAAGGCCGGTTTCGCGCCCGCCGGCGTTTTTTTGGCCATGGAGCAGTTGCGCGTCAAACACGCCAAGGTCATCCCCAGCGCCGCCGAACTCGCCAGCAAAAACTACGCCGTCTTCAGCGGCCTTGCCGGCAAAGGCTACCCCGTCTACGCCATGTCCACCCTCATGCTCAGCAAACTCGTCGATGACGCCGGCTTCGACAAGGTCGTCTACTTCTACCAGCAGCTCCACCACGGCGCCGACCCCGACAAAGCCTTTTTAAACACCTTTCGCGTGCCGATGGGGTGGTTTACCAAAGATATGGACGCCTACTTCGCCTCCCTCCGTCAATAATCCCCGGCCGTTGATAAAGCCCCATCTGCGTTGTTGTTCCGCCGTCCGGTTGCTAGCGTACGTTCCGAGTACGCGTCGCTGCCCGTCCGGCGGAGCCGCCTAGCATCTGGGGCTTTCTGAACGGCCTCCGGTTTATACTGATCCGGGTTATTGATCACCGCTACCACAACCGCTTGTGCTGATAAGCGTTCCACCACATCCTTGTCAACCCCCGAAAAAGAACTTCAACCCCTCGTATTTCCTGGCTTAGCGACGCATTTTCAAAAAAAATTAAAAAATTTTTCTGCCATAAATTGGCTGGGAATTCGCATATATAGGGTCTGTTGGTTCGTTGACCACAATATCTTGTGTATGATGCTTATTTGTTAAAGTCAAAGCCCCCAAACAAATAATAAAAGCAAAAAAATCCTTCAAAAATATGAAGGATTTTTTCAATTTGTCGAGAAAAAGTACATAAAAGTGGTGGATTGTGGTGTAAAGTGGTTGAAACTAACGCCGAGGTGGTGATGAGGCCATGTTCATGGGGGAATATCTCCATACCATCGACAACAAAGGGCGCCTCATTTTCCCGGCCAAGTTCCGCGAGGATCTTGGCGAGAAATTCATCGCCACCAAAGGCCTCGACAACTGCCTGTTCGTATACAGCCCCGAAGAGTGGGCCATCCTAGAGAACAAGCTCAAGCAACTGCCACTCGCCAAACCCGAGGCCCGCGCCTTCGTCCGCTTCTTCTTCGCCGGCGCTGCCGAGCTCGAAGCCGACAAGCAGGGCAGAGTGCTCCTGCCCGCCAACCTCAGGGAACACGCCAAACTCGACAAAGACGTCGTCGTCATCGGTGTGTCGACCCGCATCGAAATCTGGGGCAAAGAAGCTTGGGACGAATACAACGCCAAGATTGGCCCCGATGTCGCCACCATCGCCGAAAACCTGGTGAACCTCGGCATCTAGCCGGAGGCTGACATGGACTTTCAACACACTAGCGTTCTCCTCGCAGAAACGGTCGCCGCACTGGTCACCGACCCGGCCGGCATATACGTGGACTGCACCCTGGGGGGCGGCGGGCATGCCGCAGCCGTCACCGGGCGCCTCGGTCCATCGGCCTGGTTCATCGGCATCGACCAGGACCCGGCCGCTCTCAAGGCCGCCCAGACCCGGCTGCGGAACGCTTCCTGCCGGGTTAGCGTCGTCCACAGCAACTTCGCGTCCCTCGGCGCCGTCCTCGACGACCTTGGCGTACCGGCCGTCACCGGCATCCTTTTCGACCTCGGCGTCTCCTCCCACCAGCTCGACGTCGCCGAACGCGGCTTCTCCTACATGCAGGACGGACCGCTCGACATGCGCATGAACCCCGGCGACGTGCTCACCGCCCACGAAATCGTCAACACCTGGGACGAAGCCCGTCTCACCAAGATAATCTTCGACTACGGCGAAGAACGCTGGGCGAAAAAAATCGCCCGCACCATCGTCGCCGAGCGCGCCCGCCGTCCGCTAGCAACCACCGGCGAACTCGCGGAAACGATCAAAAAGGCCATCCCCGCGGCCGCCCGCCGCGAAGGGCCCCATCCCGCAAAACGGACCTTCCAGGCCATCCGCATCGCCGTCAACGACGAACTCGGCATCCTCCGCGCCGCCCTCGAAGCAGCCGCTCAGCGGCTCGTCCCCGGTGGCCGGTTATGTGTAATCACCTTCCACTCCCTCGAAGACCGCATCGCCAAACAGACCATCCAGGACCTGGCGAAAGGCTGTCTCTGCCCCAAGGATTTCCCCGTATGCGTCTGCGGCAACACCCCCAAAGTCAGAGCCCTCGGCAAGCCGGTCCCCCCATCGCCGGCCGAGCTTGAGGCCAACCCCCGGTCCCGCAGCGCCAAACTCAGGGTGGCGGAAAAGGTATAATCAGGGAAGATAATGTTCTAATCTCCAGGGAGGGCAAATACTATGTTAGTGAATCGCAAACAGGAGTGGGTGCAACTGCCGGAACCTGAACGGGCCCCGCTCGCCGTAGTCGTAGCGCAGCCGCGGCCGTATCCGAGCATCAGGAAGCAGTTTCTGCAGCTCATCATCCTAGCCGCCGCCCTCGCCATGCTCATCACCGTCCATAGCTCCGTGATGGTGCACGCCGGCTACGACCTTGTCGAAATGAAAGCCCAAGCCGCCAAACTGGAACGGGACAACGAACTTCTCCGCCTGGAGATCGCCAAGCTCAAATCGCCGCAGCGCATCCAGCAGATCGCCACCAATCAACTCGGCATGGTCACCCCGCAGAACACCTACTACGCGACCGCCGCCCCGTCTTCTACCGGCTCCGTCGCCGGCGAGAAGAACGGCAAAGTGGTCAGTATGCTAAAAATGAGCAAAGCTGAGGCGAGCAAAGGGCGCTAAACTCACCGATGGGGGGAGGAAGCGCGTGGTATCTGCATCGCACGTCACCATCCGCAAACGGGCAGCGGTGCTCTTTCTGTTTGTCGCTCTCGTCATGGTCGGCCTCGTCGGCCGCCTCGTCTACCTGCAGTCCTACCGGAGCCCATGGCTAGCGGAAAGCGCCACCGACCAACGGGTTAGGGAAATACCCGTCGAAGCGAGGCGCGGCGTCATCTACGACCGCCACGGCCGCGAACTGGCTGTCAGCGTCAGCAGCGAGTCGGTATACGCCATACCCGCCGAAATACGGAACCCCGAGGAAACAGCAGCCAGATTGGCTGCTCTTTTGACATTGGACCGGGAAAAGCTGGCCGCCAAGCTCAAACAGCGCCAGTCCTTCCTGTGGATCAAGCGCAAAATTGACCCCGCCGCCGCCCTCGAAGTACGCAAGCTCGGCCTTCCCGGCGTCGGCATCACCCAGGAAAACCGCCGTCACTACCCTCAGGGCCGTCTCGCCTCCCATATTCTCGGCTTCACCGGCATCGACAGCCAGGGCCTCGACGGCGTCGAACTTACCTTCGACAGCTACCTGCGCGGCCGCCCCGGCGCCGTCGTCGTCGAATACGATGCCCGCGGCCACGAGATACCCCAGGCCACCCACCGCTACATACCGCCCGTCCCCGGCCAGGACATCCACCTCACCATCGACACCGTCATCCAGCAGATAATCGAACGCGAACTCGAAAAAGTCCTGCGCGACACCCAGGCCCAGCGGGTCAGCATCATCGCCATCGCCCCCGCCAGCGGCGAAATCCTCGCTCTTGCCAACAAGCCCGACTACGACCCCAACGACTTCGCCGCCTTCAGCCCCAAGCTCTGGCGCAACAGCGCCGTCTCCAACGCCTACGAACCCGGCTCCACCTTCAAAATAATCACCACTGCCGCCGCCCTCGGCGAACACATCGTCCGTCCCGAAGACCGCTTCTTCGACCCCGGCGCCGTCGAGGTCCAGGACCGCCACATCCACTGCTGGCGACACGGCGGACACGGCAGCCAGAGCTTTGTCGAGGTCGTCAAAAACTCCTGCAACGTCGGCTTCGTCAACGTCGGCCTGCGGCTCGGCGCCGACGCCTTCTACCGCCACATCGCCGCCTTCGGCTTCAACAAACCCACCGGCGTCGACCTCCCCGGCGAAGCGCGCGGCCTCATGGTCGACCATGCCAAAGTCAAGCCCATCAACATCGCCACCATGGCCATCGGCCAGAGCATCGCCGTCACTCCCATCCAGCTCATCACCGCCGCCGCCGCCATCGCCAACGATGGCCAGCTTCTCAGGCCCCAGATCGTCAGGGAAGTGCGCGACAAAGACGGTCGCGTCACCCGCGCCTTTGCCCCCGATCCGGTCGCCAGGGTGCTCGACGACAAAACCGCCCAAACCGTCAAAGGAATTTTGGAAAAAGTTGTTGAAGAAGGAACAGGCAGAAACGCTTTCATCGAAGGCTTCCGCATAGCCGGCAAAACCGGCACCGCCCAGAAAGTGGGGGAGAGGGGCTACGCCCAGGGGCGCTACGTCGCCTCCTTCGTAGGCTTCGCCCCCGCCGACAGCCCCCGCATCGCCCTCCTCGTCATCATCGACGAACCTGTCGGCCCGTACTATGGCGGCCTTATCGCCGCCCCCGTATTCGGCGCCGTCATGCGCGACATCCTCCAGTACCTCCAAATTTCCCCCCAGGGGGGGCCGTCCGGCCAGCACGACCAGGAAACCCACCTCACCGTGCCCGCCGTCATCAACCTCCCGGTCGCCGACGCCGTCCGCGAACTAAAGGCCGCCGGCCTGACCGCCAGAGTCGAGGAAGCAGGGGAGCGGGTCGCCGACCAGGTTCCTAAACCCTCTAGCCGCGTGCCCGCCGGCGCGAACATCCTCCTCTATACCCAGACCCCTCGCTACGGCGGCGGCGAAATCACCATCCCCGACCTCACCGGCCTCGCCCCCCGCGAAGCGACGGCCCTCCTCGCCGAGCTCGGCCTCCTCATAGGTCCGGAAGGAGGAGAAGGCCCCGCCGACCGGCAAGACCCGCCGCCCGGCGGCAAAGCTCCGGCCGGCAGCAAGGTAACGGTGCATTTCCAAGCACAACCGGCTAATTTTGGCAATTCAGGTAATACTAATATAAAACCTCTTGCCCCGTAATCGAGGGCAGGCCGTTGATGACCCCCATCTGCGTTGTTGGTGCTGCGGGCGTTTGCTAGCGTACTACCGTGTACGCGTCGCTGCACGTCCTCGCCCCGCCTAGCATCTGGGAGCCCTGAACGGCCTGCCGGCAATCCATAGATACCGGAGGCTACCATGTCCAAAACCATCCAGCAACTCGCGGCACAACTCAAAGACGTACAGGTCACCGGCGACGCAAACCGGGAGATCACCTCCCTCGCCTACGACTCGCGGGCCGTCAAGCCCGGAGCCCTGTTCGTCGCCCTCGCCGGCAGCAAGGCCGACGGTCACGACTTCGTCGCCGCCGCCTGCCGCCAGGGCGCGGCCGCCGTCCTCATCGACAGGGACGTTCCCGTGGAGAGCGGCGTCGTCGTCCTCAGGGTCCACGACACCCGCGCCGCCATGCTCGCAATCACCCCGTACTTTTACGACTACCCCAGTCGCAAGCTCCGCCTCATCGGCGTCACCGGCACCAACGGCAAAACCACCACCACCCACCTTATCCGCGCCCTCCTGCTCGCCGCCGGCCACCGCGTCGGCCTCATCGGCACCATCCACACCATCATCGGCGACAAAACCCTCCCCGTCAAAAACACCACCCCCGACGTCATCGACCTCCAAGCCCTCTTTGCCGACATGGTCGCCGCCGGCGTCACCCACGTAATCATGGAAGTCTCCTCCCACGCCATCGCCCTCGGCCGCATCGCCGGCAGCGAATTCGACGTCGGCGTCTACACAAACATCACCCGCGACCACCTCGACTTCCACCACACCTTCGAAAACTACATCGCCGCCAAAGCCGAGCTCTTCAGCCTCGTCTCGGCTCCCGGCGCGACGAAAAGCAATAAAGCCGCCGTCGTCAACACAGACGACCCGGCCGCCCCCGCCATGCTCGCCGCCTGCGGCTGCCGGCAGCTCACCTACGGCGTCGAAAAAGCCGCCGACCTCAGCGCCGCCGCCATCAGCGTCCGGGATCGCGGCGCCTCCTTCACCGTCAAGGGGCCCTTTGGCGACCTGCCGCTGAATCTAAAAATCACCGGCGTCTTCAACGTCTACAACGTCCTCGCCGCCATCGGCGCCGCCCTCATCGAAGGGATCGGTCCGGCCCTCATCAAACAGACCCTCGAACAATTCACCAGCGTCCCCGGACGCTTCGAACTCGTCGACGCAGGCCAGCCATACACAGTAATCGTCGACTATGCCCACACCCCCGACGGCCTTGAGAACATCCTCCGCACCGCCCGCCAGTTTGCCACCCGCCGCATCATCGTCGTCTTCGGCTGCGGCGGCGACCGCGACCGCACAAAGCGGCCCATCATGGGGCGGCTGGCCATGGACTACGGCGACATCGTCATCGCCACCTCCGACAACCCCCGCAGCGAAGACCCCGCCGCCATCCTCGCCGAAATCGAGGTCGGCCTCAAAGAAAAACAGACCGCCGCCAAAGGCTACGAAATAATCGCCGACCGCCGCGCGGCCATAGCCCGCGCCCTGCGCCTCGCCGCGAGCGACGACGTCGTCGTCATCGCCGGCAAAGGGCACGAAACCTATCAGGTCCTCAAAGACAAGACCATCGATTTCGACGATCGGGCCGTGGCCCGCGAGATCATCAAGGAGATGAACTGATGGCCGAATTCACCGTCAGCCAAGTCCTCGAAGCCACCGGCGGCGCCCTGGCCGGCGCGGCCCACCGCTCAACCTTCAACGGAGTATCCACCGACACCCGCACAATTAAGCGCGGCAACCTCTTCGTCGCCCTCAAGGGCGAAAACTTCGACGGCCACGACTTCCTCCTCAGGGCGGTCGACAACGGCGCCGCCGGCGTTGTCGTCTCCAGCCGCGAAGCCTACGTCCCCGAAAAAACCACCGCCGTCCTCGTCGTCGACACCCTCGCCGCGCTCCAGGACCTCGCCCGTTACCACCGTCGCCGCTTCACCCTCCCGGTGATCGGCATCACCGGCTCGAACGGCAAGACCACCACCAAAGACATGACCGCCGCCGTACTCTCCGGCCGCCTGCGCGTCCTCAAAACCCAGGCCAACTACAACAACGACATCGGCCTCCCCCAGACCCTCCTCGGCCTCGCCGCCGACCACCAGGCCGCCGTCGTCGAAATGGGCATGCGGGCCCGCGGCGAAATAAGCCGCCTGGCCGCCATCGCCGCCCCCACCGTCGCCGTCATCACCAACGTCGGCGAAACCCACGTCGAAGTGCTCGGCAGCGTAGAAAACATCGCCGCAGCCAAAAGCGAACTCGTCGAAGCCATCGCCGCCGACGGCCTCGTAATCCTCAACGCCGACATCCCCCTCGTCAAAGCCATGCGCGCCAAAACCGCGGCCCGCGTCGTATTCTACGGCCTCGGCCCCGACGCCGACGTGCGGGCCGAAAATATCGCCGCCGGCGAACGCGACACCGCCTTCGACTGCGTCCACCCCGGCGGCCGCTTACCCGTCACACTGCCGGCCGTCGGCAAACACAACATCTACAACGCCCTCGCCGCCATCACCGTCGGCCTCGAACTCGGTCTCAGCCCCGACGAAATCAGCGCCGGCCTCGCCACCTTCCAGGCCAGCGCCATGCGCCTCGCCATCGAAAATCTCGGCCCCTACACCGTCATCAACGACGCCTACAACGCCAGCCCCCTCTCTATGCAGGCCGCCATTGACACCCTCGGCATGGTTGCCAGAGGCCGCAAAGTCGCCGTCCTCGGCGACATGCTCGAACTCGGCGAATTCGCCGCCGCCGCCCACAGCCGGGTCGGCGAGCAGCTCGCCGACAGCGGCGTCCAGGTTGTCGTCACCGTCGGCGAGGCGGCCCGCAACATCGCCGCCGCCGCCCTCGAAGGCGGCGTCAAGGTCGCCGTCGCCTGCGACGGCCACGACGAAGCCGCCGAAGCCCTGCGCAAACTCATCCGCACCGGCGACACCGTTTTGATCAAGGGTTCACGCGGCATGAAGATGGAAAAAATGCTAACCGTATTCAAATAAAGGGGATGCCGTCTATTAAGTCCATCTGCTTCGTTGCTCCTCGGCTGCCATCCTCAGCGTACTAACGTGTACGCTTCCGGTGTCAGCCTCCGGTGCGCCTTGCATCTGGAGCTTACTAGACAGCATCGCACAATTCGGAAGATCACGAAGAACGCGCCAAAGTTTACTGGAGGTTTCGTTTCAATGCAACAGTTAATCTACCCGGCAGCGGTCGCCTTCCTCATCGCTCTCGCCCTCGGCCCCATCCTCATTCCCGCCCTGCGCCGCCTCAAATTCGGCCAGAGCATCCGCGAGGAAGGCCCCCAGCGCCACCTGGCCAAAGCCGGCACCCCCACCATGGGCGGCATCCTCATCCTCGTCGCCCTCGCCATTCCGGCCATCATCTTCGCCGGCAAAAGCGCCGAAGTATGGCTGGCCCTCTTCGTCACCATTGGCCACGGCCTCATCGGCTTTTTAGACGACTACATCAAAGTCGTCCTCAAACGCAACCTCGGCCTCAAAGCCCGCGAGAAAATCCTCGGCCAGATCATCATGGCCGTCGCCCTCGCCTATATTGCCACCACCTACTTCGGCCGCGGCACCGACCTGTGGATACCCTTCCTCGGCGCCAATGTCGACTTCGGCCCGCTCTACTACATCCTCATCTTCCTCGTCCTCATCGGCACCACCAACGCCGTCAACCTCACCGACGGCCTCGACGGCCTCGCCGCCGGCACCACCACCATCGCCGCCGCCGCCTACGCCGTCATCGCCCTCGCCTTCGGCAAAGAGCCGCTGGCTGTCTTCTGCCTCGCCCTCGCCGGCGCCGCCCTCGGCTTCCTCCGCTACAACGCCCATCCCGCAAAAGTCTTCATGGGCGACACCGGCTCGCTCGCCCTCGGCGGGGCGCTGGCCGCCGTCGCCGTCCTCACCAAAACAGAGCTGCTGCTCGTCATCGTCGGCGGCGTCTTCGTCATTGAAGCCCTGTCCGTCATCATCCAGGTAATATCCTTCAAATCCACCGGCAAACGCGTCTTCCGCATGAGCCCCATCCACCACCACTTCGAACTCGGCGGCTGGTCCGAAACCAAAGTCGTCGCCGTCTTCTGGCTGGCGGGCGCCGTCTTCGCCGCGCTGGGACTGATAACACTCGTAGCAAGCCAGGGAGGAATATAGCAATGGAATTCAAAAATAAAAAAATTCTCGTCCTCGGGGCCGCCATCAGCGGCATCTCCGTCGCCCGCATCCTTGCTGGCCACGGCGCCGCCGTCACCCTCAGCGACGCCAAAACCGCCGACCAGCTCAAACACGACATCTCAGATCTTGCCGCCGCCGGCGTCGCCCTCGCCCTCGGCCGCCAGGACGAAGCCCTTTTGAACGGCGTCGACATCCTCGTCCTCTCGCCCGGCGTCTCCGTCTACATCCCGCTCGTCGAGGCCGCCCAGCAACGAGGCATCGCCGTCATGAGCGAAATAGAAATCGCCTACCGCCTCACCAAAGCCCCCATCGTCGCCATCACCGGCACCAACGGTAAAACCACCACCACCACCCTCACCGGCGAAATCCTCAAAGCCGCCGGCCGGGAAGTAGTCGTCGGCGGCAACATCGGGCAGGCCCTGTCCGCCGAAGTCCAGGGCGTCAGCCCCGACAGCGTCGTCGTCGCCGAAATATCAAGTTTTCAGCTCGAAGGCGTCAGCGCCTTCAAGCCCCACATCGCCGCCATCTTAAACCTCACCCCCGACCACATCGACCGCCACCGCGACCTGGCCACCTACCAGGCCATGAAAGAGCGCGTCTTCGCCAACCAGACCGACCAGGACTACCTCATCCTCAACTACGACGACCCCGCCGTACGCGCCATGGCCCAGCGGGCCACCTCCCAGGTCGTCTACTTCAGCCGCACCAGCAAACTGCCTGTCGGCTTCTACGTCGAAGACGGCATCATAAAGCTGACCTGGCTCGACGAAACCCTCGACATCTGCCCCCTCGCCGCCCTCAAAATACCCGGCGCCCACAACGTCGAAAACGCCCTTGCCGCCTGCGCCGCAGCCTACTTCGCCGGCGCCCGGCCCCGCGACATGGCCGCCGTCCTCAGCGCCTTCACCGGCGTCGAGCACCGCATCGAGCCCGTCGAAACGATAAACGGCGTCACCTGGTACAACGACTCCAAAGCCACCAACCCCGAATCGTCCATCAAAGCCCTCGAAGCCTTCCCCGCCCACATCATCCTCATCGCCGGCGGGCGCGACAAAAACACCGACCTCGGCGAATTCATGGGCCTCGCCCGGGAAAAAGTCGACCACCTCATCCTCATCGGCGAAGCCGCAGAAAGGTTCGCCGCCGCCGCCGAGCGCCACGGCGTCAAAGACATCCGCCGCGCCGCCGACTTCCCGGCCGCCGTAGCCCTGGCCCACAGCCTGGCCCGTCCTCCCCAGCTCGTCCTCCTCTCGCCGGCCTGCGCCAGCTACGACATGTTCAACAACTACGAAGAACGGGGGAGAATCTTCAAAGACCTTGTACGCCGCCTGAGATAGGAGGAGTGAATGTGGCGGTCAGACCCAAGTCACCCGACTTCGTCATCTTTTTCACGGTAATCGTCCTCCTAGCAATCGGCGTTGTTATGGTCTACAGTTCCAGCGCGGTCTCGGCCCACGTCAACTTCGACGACAGCTACTACTTCCTCAAACGGCAGCTCGTATGGGCCGCCCTCGGCATCGCGGCCATGCTCTTCACCATGAGCATCGACTACCATGTCTGGCGCCGCCTGTCCAAGCCCATCATCATCGTCACCCTCATCCTGCTCGTCCTCGTCCTCATCCCCGGCCTGGGCAAAGTAGTCAACGGCGCCCGCCGCTGGCTAGGCTTCGGCTCCCTCTACCTCCAGCCCTCGGAAATCGCCAAACTCAGCATGGTCCTCTTCTGCTCCGAGAGCCTCGCCCGCAACCAGGACAAAATAACCAGCTTCGTTCGCGGCCTTCTGCCCCAGCTCGCCATCCTGCTCGTCGTCTTCGGCCTCATCCTCAAAGAACCCGACCTCGGCACCGCCCTCGCCATCGGCGGCACCGTCTTCGTCCTCCTCTTCACCGCCGGGGCGAAAATCGCCCATCTCGCCTCCCTCGGCCTCGCCGGCGTCGCCGGCATCGTCGTCGCCATTATCATCGAGCCCTACCGCCTCAGGCGCCTGTTCGCCTTCAGCGACCCCTGGGCCGACCCGCTCGACAGCGGCTACCACATCATCCAGTCCCTCTACGCCATCGGCTCCGGCGGCCTCTTCGGCGTCGGTCTAGGCCGCAGCCGCGAAAAATTCCTCTACCTCCCCGAGCCGCACACCGACTTCATCTTCGCCATCCTCGGCGAAGAGCTCGGCCTCATCGGCACCGTCACCGTCATCGTCCTCTTCTTCCTCTTCGCCTGGCGCGGCCTCAAAATCGCCATCGCCGCCCCCGACGTCTACGGCAGCATCCTCGCCGCCGGCCTCACCAGCATGATCATCGTCCAGGCGCTCATGAACATCGCCGTCGTCACCGCCTCCATGCCGGTAACCGGCATACCATTACCGTTTCTAAGCTTTGGAGGATCGGCGCTTATCTTTACTCTCGCAGGAGTTGGGATACTTCTTAACATCTCCCGCTACGTCAGTCTAAAATGATTATTCCTGGGCAGGCCGTTGATGCCTCCGCAGGCTGTGTTGCGGCTTCGGCCGCCATCCTCAACGTACGTTCGTGTACGTTTCCGGTGTCGGCCTCGCCGCGCCTTGCCTGCGAAGCCCTGAACGGCCTGCGCACCGTACATGAAGGAAGCGGGTGCCGAGCTCGCGGCCGGCGATTCCCGCTTGGGTGCGGCCATGTTAGCGAGGCGGCGGCCGTTACTTAATGAGAGAGCCGGTAACAGCACCGCGCGAGCGGCCATGGATGGCCGCGAGAACCGACAAACGAACATGGACGTGATTTTGGCGGTGGCGCGGTGCTGTCGGCGACGAATTTAGTAAGACCGCCGCCGCAAGCGTGTGGCAAACCCAAGCGGGAATCGCTAACGGCCGCTTCGGACAGAACTCAGTCGGTGGTCGCTGGTTCCGTGGCATAAAAAATTTTTTGAGGAGAAAACCCATGCGCGTCATAATATCGGGTGGCGGCACAGGCGGCCATATATACCCCGCCCTCACCATCGCCCGCGCCATACAAGAAATAGAACCCTCCGACATCCTCTTCGTCGGCACCAAGCAGGGTCTCGAAGCCGACATTGTCCCCAAGGAAGGCTTCCCCTTCGCCACCGTCGACGCCGGCGGCATCGAACGCCGCCTTACCCTGGGCAACCTCCGCGCCCTCTTCAAAACCTTCGCCGGCCTCTTCGAATCGCTCGCCGTCATCCGCCGCTTCCGGCCCGACGTCGTCATCGGCACCGGCGGCTACGTCTGCGGCCCCGTCCTCCTCACCGCCAGCCTCCTCGGCATCCCGGCCGTCATCCAGGAACAGAACGTCATTCCCGGCGTCACCAACCGCATCCTCGCCCGCTTCGTCGGCAGGATCGCCGTCGGCTACCCCGAAGCCGCGAAAAATTTTGGCGCAAACAAGGACAAGGTCGTCGTCACCGGCAACCCCGTCCGCCCCGAAGTCCTCACCGCCACCCGCGAAGAAGGTCTTCAGGCCCTCGGCCTCGCCCCCGGCAAGCTCACCATCCTCGTCGCCGGCGGCAGCCGCGGCGCCCGCAGCATCAACACCGCCATGGCCGACGTCCACGCCCGTTTCGCCGGCCGGCCGGAAATACAAATCTTGCACGCCACCGGCAGCGGGGAGTATAATAACATAGTTGGCCTGCTGGGCCAGCGCGGTATAGACATTGCCAAAACTGGAAATATTAGCATCGTTCCCTACCTCTACAACATGCCGCAAGCCCTCGCAGCCGCCGACCTCGCCGTCTTCCGGGCCGGCGCCATCGGCCTCGCCGAGCTCACCGCCCGCGGCATCCCGGCCATCCTCGTTCCATACCCTCACGCGGCCGAAAACCATCAGGAATTCAACGCCCGCGTCCTCGAAAACCGCGGCGCCGCCCTTGTTATCCGCGACGCCGACCTCAGCGGCCCGCGCCTCGCCGACGCCATCGAGGCCCTCCTCGGCGACCCGGCCCGCCTCGCCGTCATGGCGAACACCAGCCGCGAACTCGGCCGTCCCGAAGCCGCCGCCGCCATCGCCAGGCTTGCCATCGACCTCGCCGGCAGCCGTAACACCTAAAATTCACACCACCACCGCCCCCCGCATACAATAACATTACGCTGGAGGCGCCGTCAGGCAAGAAAGGGGAGTAATCCGTTGCTCGACAACCTAACCCGCATCCACTTCGTCGGCATAGGCGGCGCAGGCATGAGCGCCATCGCCAAAGTTCTCTTGGCCAAGGGCTTCGCCGTCAGCGGTTCCGACATCGCCAAATCCGAAACCATACATAGGCTCCAGCAGCTCGGAGCCAACATAATCATCGGCCACGACGCCGCCAACATCGACGGCGCCGAAGCCATCGTCGTATCCACCGCTATCGCCGGTAGCAATCCCGAGATCGCCGCCGCCAAGGCGAAAGGGCTCCCCATATACCACCGCTCCGAAATGGTCGCCGCCCTCATGGACGAGCGGCGCGGCATCGCCGTGGCCGGCGCCCACGGAAAGACCACCACCACCTCCATGATCGCCCTCATGCTCGAAAAAACCGACCTCGATCCCACCATCATCATCGGCGGCGACATCGACTACCTCAACGGCAACGCCAAACTTGGCGGCGGCGAATGGCTCGTCGCCGAAGCCGACGAAAGCGACGCCTCCTTTCTCAAACTAAACCCCGAAATCGCCGTCGTCACCAACATCGAAAACGACCACATGGACCATTACGGCACCATGGACAACATACTGGCCGCCTTCACCGCCTTCATCGACAAACTGCCCGCAGACAACGGCCTCGCCGTCCTCTGCTTCGACAACCGCTACGTCCGCGACATCGCGCCCAACTGCGGCCGGAAATACATCTCCTACGCCCTCGACGGCGAAGCCGACTACACCGCCGAAAACATCGAAACCCGGGGCATGACCACCACCTACCTGGCCTGCCACCACGGCCGTCCTTTAGGCACAGTCGTCATCAACGTCCCCGGCCGCCACAACGTCGCCAACTCCCTCGCCGCCGTCGTCGTCGGCATCCACGCCGGCCTCGCCTTCGAACAGGTTGCCGCCGGCCTCGGCCACTTCCAGGGCGTCAAGCGCCGCTTCCAGACCAAAGGGCGGGTCGGCGGCGTATGGGTCGTCGACGACTACGCCCATCACCCCACCGAAATAGCCACCACCCTGCAGGCCGCGCGCGACGTCAATCCCAAGCGCCTCATCTGCGTATTCCAGCCCCACCGCTACACCCGCACCAAATTCCTCCGTCAGGAATTCGGCGGCGCCTTTACCCGGGCCGACCTTCTCATCCTCACCGACATCTACTCGGCCGGCGAAGCGCCCATACCCGGCATCAGCGGCGAAACCCTCAAAGAAGAAGTCGAGCGTCAGACCGCCAGACCCGTCACCTACATCGCCGACAAAGCCAACATCGCCCGCTACCTCTCCGAAATCGTCGAACCGGGCGACCTCGTCATGACCATGGGAGCGGGGAACATATACCTCAGCGGCGAAGAACTCGTCGACAGACTGGCCCATAAAAACAACTAAAAACCCGGCCATCAAGACCAGACTGTTTTATTTGCATAATTGCGGGTGATTGTACTCTTCTGGGGAGGGAAAGACGATGGAGAAATTTATCGTCGCGGGAGAAGTACAATTAACAGGCCACATCAGAGTGAACGGCGCCAAAAACGCCACCTTGCCCCTGATGGCCGCAACGCTGCTCTCCACCGGCGTAAGCGTCCTGCACAACATCCCGCAGCTGCGGGACATAACCATGATGCAAGACATCCTCACCCTGCTGGGGGCCAAGATCCACCGGGAAAACGGCACCCTCATCATCGACACCACCGGCGTCTCAAAAGAAGAAATACCCGAACACCTCATGCGGGAAATGCGGGCCTCCGTATTCCTCATGGGGCCTCTCTTGGGTCGTTTCCGCCGGGTGCGGCTCTCCTTTCCGGGCGGCTGCGCCATCGGGCCTCGTCCCATCAATCTCCACCTTAAAGCCCTGGAGAAAATCGGCGCCGTCGTCAACGACCGGTGCGGCTTCATCGACGCCGAAGCCGTCCACCTCACCGGCGGCGAAATCCACTTCGACTTCCCCAGCGTCGGCGCCACCGAAAACGCCATGATGGCCGCGTCCGTCGCCAGCGGCGCCACCATCATCCGCAACGCCGCCCGCGAACCCGAAGTCGCCGACCTCCAGACCTTCCTCAACAAAATGGGCGCCAAAATCAGCGGCGCCGGCACCGACACCATCCACATCCAGGGGGTCGAGCGCCTCGCGCCTACCGAGCACACTGTCATCCCCGATCGCATCGAAGCCGGCACCTTCCTCATCGCCGGGGCCCTTACCCGCGGCGACATTACCGTTGACAACATCATCCCCGAGCACCTCTTCGCCGTCATCGACAAACTGCAGGAAATAGGCGCCCGCATCGACAGCAACGGCGCCAGCGTCCGCGTCCGTGGCGGCGAAATGCGAGGCGTCGACATCAAAACCCTGCCCTACCCCGGCTTCCCCACCGACCTCCAGGCCCCCATGCTCGCCCTGCTAACCGTCGCCAAAGGCACCAGCATCATCACCGAAACCATCTTCGAAAACCGCTTCAAACACGTCGACGAACTCGGCCGCATGGGCGCCAAAATCAAAGTCGAAAGCCGCACCGCCGTCATCCGCGGCGTTCCCAGGCTATCCGGCGCCATCGTCGCCGCCCACGACCTCAGGGCCGGCGCCGCCCTCGTCCTTGCTGCCCTCGCCGCCGAAGGCGTCAGCGAAATCGAGCAGGTATACCATATCGACCGGGGCTATGAGGCGTTTGAGAAGAAGCTGCAAGGCATAGGTGCCAAAATCGTCCGTCGCAGTCCTTGATTCGAATACTATGGCGGACGTTGATAAGCCACTATCTGCGTCGTTACGACTCGTTTGCTTGCTAGCGTACGTGCCGAGTACGCGCCGCTACGCAAGCCTTGCCGTGCCTAGCATCTGGCGGCTTCTGAACGTCCGCTCGCCGTTTCACGTAATAATACATAAGTTCCGACTGGAGGTCTTTACAATGAAAGACAAGCGCATTGCCGTAGTTATGGGAGGGCCGTCGGCCGAACGGGAAGTCTCGCTCAACACCGGCCGGGCCATCCTCGGCGCCCTGCAGGAAAAAGGCTACGACGCCGTCGGCATCGACCTCGAACCCAAGCTGTTCATCGAGCAGCTCCGCGAGGCCGGCGCTCAGGCCGTATTCATCGCCGTCCACGGCAAATACGGCGAAGACGGCCTCCTCCAGGGCGCTCTCGAACTCCTCGGCCTGCCCTACACCGGCTCCGGCGTCCAGGCCAGCGCCAACGCCATGGACAAAGGCATCTCCAAACGCCTCTTCCTCCAGGCCGGCATCAGCACACCTGCCTCCCGGCTCTACACCGCCGCCCAGGCGAAAAAGGCGCCGCTCGCCCAGGAAATCGTCGCCGCCTTCGGCCTGCCCGTCGTCGTCAAGCCCGCCACCCAGGGCTCCAGCATCGGCGTCACCATCGTCGAAGCCGAAGCCGCCCTCGCCGAAGCCCTCGACACAGCCTTCCGCTACGACGACCACGTTCTCATCGAAAAATTCGTCAAAGGCCGCGAACTCACCGTCGCTATCCTCGGCGCCGACAACCCCGAAGCCCTGCCAATCATCGAAATCGTCCCCCACTCCGGCCGCTACGACTACACCTCCAAATACACCAAAGGCGCCACCGAATACCGCTGTCCCGCGCCGCTGAGCGAAGCGGCCGCAACGGCCATCCAGGCCGAGGCGCTCGCCGCCTTCACCCTCCTCGGCTGCCGCGGCATCGGCCGCGTCGACGTCATGATGGACGCAGACGGCACCCCATACGTCCTCGAAGTCAACACCATCCCCGGCATGACAGCCACCAGCCTCGTACCGAAGGCGGCGGCGGCGGCGGGGATATCGTTTCCCGACCTCTGCGAAAAAATATTATTAATGGCATAATACATTGGCGGCCGTTGATAAGGCCCCATCTGCTGCGTTGCTCCTCGGATGGCCCACTCGACGTACGCAACCAAGTACGCCGTCGCGGGCCATCCTCCGGTGCGCCTTGCATCTGGGACCTTCTGAACGGCCGCTCGCGCATCTCAGGAGAAAAGAGGGCGGGGGAGAGGAGACACGCTTGTCTTCTCTAACATTTTCCATATTTCAATACCAGGCCTCATAGTGTATAATTACTAAATAACACCCTGACCCGGGAGAGGATTGCATGGAAACATGGGAAGAAGCCCAACCCGAGCAGCGTCCCGGGCGTAAACTCCCCCGATCGCGGCTGGCCTTGCTGCTCTTAGCCCTCACCGTCATCGTCGCCGCCTTTCTCTTCATCAACTCCGCCTACTTCGCCGTCGGCACGGTTGTCGTCGAAGGCAACAAATACATCGCCACCGAAGACGTATTCGGCATCGCCGGCATCCCCGCCGAAATCAACATCTTCCGCCTCAACACCGCCACCATCGAAAACAGGCTGCTCCGCGACCTCAGGATCGACGAGGCCGAAGTCGTCCGGCGCTTCCCCGCCACCATCGTCATCGCTCTCAGCGAGCGTCAGCCCGTAGCCTGGGTCGCCTGCTCCTACGGCTTCGTCCAGTTGGACAAGCAGGGTGTCGTCATGGCGGCCGTCAAAAGCATCAAAAAAGTCGACGTCCCCATCATCACCGGCGTCCGCCTCGGCAACATCTACATCGGCGACAAAATCGACACCCCCACCGTCCAAAACGTCCTTGCCTACCTGGCCGACCTCGACGAAACCACCCTCGGCCAACTGTCCGAAGTCAACATCCGCTCGGCCGGCGACCTGATCGCCTACACCGTCCAGACAATCACCATCCGTATCGGCCCTCCCGACCGGCTGGCCGAAAAAGCCAAACTCACCGGCGATATCCTCCGGGAAGTCGACAACAAAAAAGGCGCGATCGAATACATTGACCTCAACTACGCCTCGCCATACATCAAATTCAAACAGACCTCGCGCAAGGAGTGAGCAAATTGCTGCCCATCAGACAGGGCCAGGTAGCCATAGCCGCGGTATGCGTCGTCCTCGGCATCATGCTTGCCGTCCAGTTCCGCACCACCCAGGACATCAAAGCCTCCGTGCCCTTCCAGCGCGTCGAGGATCTCTCCCAGCAGCTCAGCAAAGTCGAAAAAGAACGGGAAGCGCTCCTCAGCGAAGTCCATGCCCTGCGCAACGCGTCCGGCAACGAAGCCTACAGCCGCGAACTGCAGCAAATCAAAATGAAAGCCGGGCTTGTGCCGCTGCAAGGGCCGGGGATAGTCGTCAGCATCGACGACAGCAAGCGTCCCACCAAACCGGGGGAAAACCCCAACCTCTTCCTCATCCACGACGACGACATCCTCAAAGTCATCAACGAACTCAGGGCCGCCGGCGCCGAAGCCATCTCCATCAACGGCCAGCGTCTCATTGCCACCTCCGAAATCCGCTGCGCCGGGCCCACCCTGTCGGTCAACAACGCCCGCTACTCGCCGCCCTACGAAATCAGCGTAATCGGTGAGCCTCAGACCCTCGAAAGCTCCCTCAAACTAAGGGGCGGCGTCGTCGAAACCCTCCAGTTCTGGGGCATACAGGTCACAATCAAACGACAGGACATCGTAAAAATACCGGCCTACAAAGGCGCCTTGACCTTCCAGTACGCCAAGCCGGAAGAGGAGGCCAAGAAACAATGATCCTACCAATCGCCGGCCTGCTCCTCGGCATCATCATCGGCGTCGCTTTCCCCATCAGTGTACCGATCGCCTACGCCAAATTCATGTCCGTCGCCCTCCTGGCCTCCCTCGACTCCGTCTTCGGCGGCCTCCGCGCCGGCATCGAAGAAAAATTCGACAACACCGTCTTCATCACCGGCTTCTTCACCAACGCCCTCCTTGCCGCCGGGCTTGTCTACATCGGCGAACGTCTCGGCATAGATCTATACTATGTCGCACTGTTGGCGTTTGGACTCAGGATCTTCCAAAACCTCGCAATCATCCGTCGTTACTTTCTTAAGAAATAGGCGTCCGTTGATAAGCCCCCATCTGCGTTGTTGTTCCGCCCGGCGCTTGCTTGCGTACGTTCCGAGTACGCGGCGCGGCGCGCCAGGCGGAGCCGCCTAGCATCTGGGGGCTTCTGAACGGCCGCTCGCCATTTCGGGAACGATAGAGCAGGGGAGAGGGAGCCTATATTTTCATAACTTGTGAACAAGTTTACAATTTTTTTTTGCCCAAAAAAGGGAAAACGCTAAACATGTTGAAACAATAACTGAAAGAGAACCACAATATATGCTACAGAGGTACGGGTATGGCCGGTAAGTACATACTAGGGGTTGATATCGGCACCAGTGCCGTAAAGGTATTGGCAGCCACGAAACACAACGGCCAGACACAGGTACTCGGCAGCGGAACAGTAGCCGGCGCCGGTTTGGTAAAAGGCGCGGTAACCGACGCCGCCGCACTGGCCGCCGCCGTCCGCGAAGCTGTCGACTGCGCCGTCATGGTCGCGGAAATCCCTCTCGGCCCGGTACATCTGGGCATCGGTGGCATCGACATCACCTCCCAGAACGGCATCGGCAGCGTCGCGCCCGCAGGGGGCATGGCCACCGGCGCCGACATCGAGCGGGCCTGTCGCGCCGCCACCATCGTAACCGTACCCGATGACCACCATATTCTCCACGTCATGCCCATCGGCTACTGGCTGGACGGCCAGCCGCTCATGGAAGCGCCGCTGGGCAAAAGCGGCAAACGTCTCGAAGTCGAAACCCACATCGTCAGCCTGCCCCGCCGTCTGGCGGATGAAATCACCGCCGCCCTCGCGGCCCGGGGCATCGACGTAGCCGCCATCTATGCCAACGCCGTCGTCGGCGCCGCCGTCACCGCCGACAGCGCCTCCTGCCTTGTCATCGACATCGGCGCAGGGCTCGCCAACCTCGCTCTTTACAGCGGCGGCAAACCCGTTCTCACCGCCTCCGTGCCGCTCGGCGGCGACTACATCACCGGCGACATCATGCACGGCCTCGGCATCGGCAAACTCCACGCCGAAGAGATCAAGCGCTACTACGCAAAACTCGACCGCGACCTCAGCGGCCGCGGACTCGTCCTCGACTGCAACGACTTCGGCACCACCGACCAACAAGTCGACTACGACTTTCTCCATAAAATCGTCGAAAGCCGGGTCGAAGAAATCGTCTCCCTGCTCCACGCCTACGTCGAACCGGCCCTCAGCCGCTACGGAGCGGACAAGCTCCTCCTTACCGGCGGCTCCTCTCTCCTGCCCAGCGTCGGCGAATGGACGGAAAAAATCTTCGCTCTGCCCGTCAAGCTCGCCCGTCCGGGCGCCGGCCTCGCGGCCGAATACTCCCATCCGGCCAACACCGCCAGTTACGGTTTGGTAGAATACGCCGCCCGTCTCTCCACCGGCGAACGCACCGGCGGCGGCCCCGTCAAATCCTTCTTCAAAAAGCTCAAAAAACTTTTATAGTCCCGACACTCGAGGTACAAGGAGGAAGTTTTGTTCATGCTTGAATTCGACATGGATCTTGACCAATTTGCGGCGATAAAAGTCATCGGTGTCGGCGGCGGCGGCAACAACGCCGTAAACCGCATGATTGCCGCCGGGCTTCAGGGAGTGGAGTTCATCTCTGTCAACACCGACGCCCAGGCGCTCCTGTTATCCCAGGCCCCCTACCGTATTCAGATCGGTGAAAAGCTGACCAAAGGCCTCGGCGCGGGCGCCAACCCCGAAGTCGGTGAAAAAGCGGCCCAGGAAAGCCGCGACGAACTCCTCAAAGCCCTCAAAGGCGCCGACATGATCTTCATCACCGCCGGCATGGGCGGCGGCACGGGCACCGGCGCCGCGCCCATAGTAGCCGAATGCGCCAAAGAAGTCGGCGCCCTCACCGTCGGCGTAGTCACCAGGCCTTTCGGCTTCGAAGGCCGCCGCCGTCAGGGTCAGGCCGAACGGGGCATCGCCAAACTCAAAGAAGCGGTCGACACCCTCATCACCATCCCCAACGACCGCCTCATGCAAGTCGTGGACAAACGCACCTCCATCGTCGAAGCCTTCCGTATCGCCGACGATGTTCTCCGCCAGGGCGTCCAGGGCATATCCGACCTCATCGCCGTTCCCGGCCTCATCAACCTCGACTTTGCCGACGTCAAAACCATTATGCAGGAAACCGGCTCCGCCCTCATGGGCATCGGCGTCGGCAGCGGCGACAACCGGGCCGTAACGGCCGCCGAAGCCGCCATCAAGAGCCCTCTCCTCGAAACCTCCATCGAAGGCGCCAAAGGCGTCCTCCTCAACATCACCGGCGGCTCCAGCCTCGGCCTCTTCGAAATCAACGAAGCCGCCGAAATCATCGCCCGCGCCGCCGACCCCGAAGCCAACATCATCTTCGGCGCCGTCATCGACGAAGCCTGCGAAGACCAGGTACGGGTCACCGTCATCGCCACCGGCTTCGACGCCAAAACCATCCGCCTCAAAGGCGACACGATTGTCGAGCCGTTTAAGAGGGGCGACCTAGATATCCCCGCCTGGATGCGCAAGTAATCTGCCGAAAACTTTGGGGGCGTTGATAAGCCCCCATCTGCTTTGTTAGCCCTCCGGGCGCTCCTCGGCGTACGACGAGTACGCCTGCGGTCGCGTCCTCGGTCTGCCTCGCATCTGGGGACTTCTGAACGCCCCGTATATATTCACCCTTTAACTCACCGCACATCGCGCGGTGAGTTTTATATTTTGTCGGCGGGAGCGCCCACCGATTTACATTTTTTTAAAAACCGCCTTGCTATAATAGGAATATCCGTGGCAGGCCAGCCATAAATTGTTATGAAATGCATATCCTGCCAATCTTTTCGATAGATGGAAAAAGCGGGGGCGGTGATACAATGTACGTCTATGCAGACATCCTCATCCTCATCAACACCGTCATGGACGCCCTCATCCTCCTCCTCACCGCCTGGGCGGCCGGCGCCGCCTTAAGACCATGGCGCCTCATCGCCGCCGCCTTCCTCGGCGCCCTCTACGCCCTCGGCGGCCTTCTCCCCGGCGCGGCCCCCCTCTACAGCCCCGCCGCCAAACTCGCCGCCGCCGCCGCCCTCGTCTGGCTCGCCCTCGGCGCCCGCTCCTGGCGGGCCCTCCTGTTCGCCACCGCCTGCTTCTACCTTGTCTCCCTCCTCCTCGGCGGCGCCATCCTCGGCTGGCTGCTGCTCGCCGCTCCGCCCTCCGGCGGGGCGTCCTGGCCCGCTGTCACCTGGCGGCACCTCGCCGCCGGCGGCCTCCTCGCCCTCCTCCTCGTCGGCCTCATCTGGCGGCGTATTGCCGCCGGCCTTACCCGCCGCCGCCTCCTTCTGCCGCTCATCCTCGGCTACGGCGGCCGCCGCGTGCGGCTCACCGCCCTCCTCGACACCGGCAACCACCTCTACACCATCGGCGGCCAGCGTCCCGTCGTCCTCGTCGAGCGCGGCAGCCTCGACCCCCTCCTCGGCGGCAGCGTCAGCGGCTACCTCCAGCGTACCGCGCCCGCCTCCTGGCTCGCCGGCCTCGACCAATGCGGCGACCCCGACTGGCTCGCCCGCGTCCAGATCATCCCCTGCCGGGGCATCGGCGGCGCCAGCCTTCTGCTCGGCTTCCGCCCCGACAGCCTCACCGTCATCACCGCCACCGGCAGCATCGCCGCCGACGAAGCCGTCGTCGGCATCCACAGCGGCAGCTTCACGGCCGACGGCGCCTACGCCGCGCTTCTCCATCCGGCCATCCTGAAGGCAATAGACAACAAAGAGGTGGCGAACATATGCGCATAACCTGGCCGATCGTCAAACTCATCATTAAGCTCCGTTTCATCGCCCTCCTTCAGGCCCTGGGCCTTCTGCAACCCGACGAAATCTTCTACGTCGGCAGCACCGAAATACTCCCCCCGCCGCTCTCCAGCGACGAAGAAACCTTCCTCCTCGGCCGCCTGCAGCGAGGCGACAAAAGCGTCAAAAGCGTCTTCATCGAACGCAACCTCCGCCTCGTCGTCTACATCGCCCGCAAATTCGAAAACACCGGGGTAGGCATCGAAGACCTCGTCAGTATCGGCACCATCGGCCTCATCAAAGCAGTCAACACCTTCGACCCCGTAAAAAGAATAAAACTCGCCACCTACGCCTCCCGCTGCATCGAAAACGAAATCCTCATGTACCTCCGCCGCAACAGCAAAACCCGGGCCGAAGTCTCCTTCGACGAACCCCTCAACATCGACTGGGACGGCAACGAACTCCTCCTCTCCGACGTCCTCGGCACCGACAACGACATCATCTACAAATCCGTCGAAGAAGAAGTCGACAAAGACCTCCTCTACAACGCCATCAACAAACTCTCCGGCCGCGAGCAGAAAATCATGGAACTGCGTTTCGGCCTCGCCGGCGACGGCCTGGAAAGGACCCAGAAAGAAGTCGCCGACATGCTCGGCATCAGCCAATCCTACATCTCGAGGCTTGAAAAACGCATCATCCAGAAAATGAAAAAATTCATCAAAGCCCAGAGCTGAAATTCCTGTCGATAGAACAAACGGAGAGGCCCGGCTTTCCCGGATACTCTCCGTTTGCCCCATTCCTGGGGCAAATTTTCCAGAAAACAGGATTTTTCCCTTACGGTGTCCAATGGTATGATTGTCCGGAAACGGGCTGGCATTGAACTTGCTTATACAAACGGCAACTAAAGGTCGGCGAGGTGGAATCAGGTGCCTGCAGGATACAAAGATCTCATTCGGCCTATCTGGGAAGAATTCATCTGCGGCCGCAGCGAGGCTGACGGCGTCCGTCCGCAAATCGCGACGTCGTGGCGCAGATGCCGCGACGCCAAAGTCAACCCGTACAGCGACGTGCCTCACCGCAAGCTCGACGCCCAGTCGCTCGGCCGGCTGCTGCGCGAGAAAGACCAACTCATCAAAGTCGCCAAACCCTTCATGGACAACCTGTACCAGTTCGTGCAGGGGTCGGGGTTCGTCGTCGTCCTTACCGACGAAAACGGCTTCATCATGGAAATGTTCGGCGACGAAGACACGCTGCACAACCCCATGACCGAGGACTTCTTCCGCGGCGCCAGCTGGCACGAAACCGAGGCCGGCACCAACGCCATCGGCACCGCCCTGGAGATGGGCGCGCCCATCCAGGTGTCGGGAGCGGAGCACTTCTGCCGCAAGCACCACTGCCTGACCTGCTCGTCGGCGCCGATCTTCGACGAAGACCGGCGGATCATCGGCGTGCTCGACATGTCGGGCGCCTCCCACGCCTCTCATCTGCATACGCTGGGAATAGTGGTCGCCGCGGCGGAAGCCATCATGGCCCAGCTCAGCATCAGGCGCAAAAACCAGGAACTGGCCCTCGTCAACAACCGGCTCACCAACTTTTTCAACTCCGTATCCGACGGAGTCATCATCGTCGACAAGAAAGAAGTGGTCATTGAGCTTAATCCGGCGGCCAAAACGCTGCTTGGCAAAGACGTGCTGGGAACGCCGGTCAACAAACTGTTAGAGCACCGGGCGATCTCCAAGGGCAAGACTCTGGCGATCACCGAACCATACACCGACGTAGAAGTAATGGTCGATACCAAGGACGGGCTCTGCTACTGCCTGGTGTCCTGCGAACCGATCGTCAACGAGCACGGGACGGTCACCGGCGGCATCATCATCCTGCGCCCCATCAAGCAGGTGCAGAATCTGGTCAACCGCTTCAGCGGCTATTCGGCCACCCTGCAGTTCAAAGACATCGTCGGCGACAGCCCGGCCATCCGTGACGCCATCCGCCTGGCGACGCTGACCGCCACCACGACCTCCAACATCCTCCTGCAGGGGGAAAGCGGCACAGGCAAAGAGATATTCGCCCAGGCCATCCACAACCTCAGCTTCCAGCACAACGGGCCGTTCATCGCCCTCAACTGCGGGGCCATTCCCCGCGAACTGATCGGCAGCGAACTGTTCGGCTACGAAGAAGGAGCCTTCACCGGGGCGAAGCGCGGCGGCAAGCCCGGCAAATTCGAGCTGGCGGCCGGCGGCACGCTCTTCCTCGACGAAGTCGGCGATATGCCGCTTGAGCAGCAGATCGCCTTCCTGCGGGTCATCCAGGAAAAGAAGGTCACCCGTATCGGCGGCGACAAAACCATACCCGTCAACGTCCGGCTGATCTGCGCCACCAACAAAAACCTGTTGCAGGAAGTGGAAAAAGGGTCGTTCCGCCAGGACCTGTATTACCGGCTCAACGTCATGGCCATCACCATCCCGCCGCTCAGGAACCGCGTCGAGGACATCCCGCCGCTGTTCGCGCACTTCCTCGACAAACTGGGACGCGACCGGGACTGCCAGTTTCACGCCGAACCGGAAGTCATCGACTGTCTTGTCCGCTACAGCTGGCCGGGCAACGTCCGCGAACTGCAGAACGTGGTCGAGCGGGCCGCCAGCCTGGCCGAAGACGGCAACATCGCCCTGCGGCATCTGCCGGCCGAGCTCGTGCTGACCCCCGCCGCCAGAGTTTTCCCGGCTGCTGCGTCGGCCATCCAGGTCCTCGACAGCCGGGAAAAGCGGCAAAAGCTAGCCCATGATGCCGAAAAACACAAAATCCAGGGGTTGCTCAACGCTCACGCCGGCAACGTCAGCCGGGTGGCGCGGGAAATGGGGTACTCCCGCAAAACGCTCTACAACAAGATGCGGGTATACGCCATCCAAAACTGATAAATGTTACCTTGATGTAGAAAATATGTTACCTAAATAAACAAAATGGTAACAACGTTGTTACACATAAAAACGCCTGCGCCGCACCGCTGTCCACCTCGAGGGCCTGTGGGACGGCTTTTCTTTTTTGGCACGGGATTTGCAATATTTGCCAACGGATGCACCGTTTACGGCCGGATCGAGTTTGGACCGACCGCTTCGTGGGGCTGCGACGCTCAGCCCCATGGCCGAAAAAGGAATACAGTGCTTGCCGAACGGTACAAGCAACGCGCTGGTTTCTTTTTCGCGCCTTGCTTGTTTTTTATTTGACCCGGTCCGCACAGTTGCCCTCATCGCGACTACGGCATGGAGGAGGGAGGAAAAGAGAGCCTACTACCAGGTCGGAGACAAGGCTAAAACAAAGGAGATGGTACGTGTGCTGAAAAAGATCCTGAATATCAACGGGATGGCGCGGACGCTGATCGTCGACCCGGAAGCCAGCCTGGCCAGCGTGCTCAGGGAACAGCTGCTGCTCACCGGCTGTAAGGTCGGTTGCGGCCAGGGGCAGTGCGGCAGCTGCTCGATCATCCTCGACGGCAAAGTAATCCGCTCCTGCATCGTAAAAATGAACAAAGTGCCCGATGACGCCAAAATCTTCACCATCGAAGGCATCGGCACTCCCGAAAACCTCCATCCGCTGCAGGTCGCATGGATGGCCTACGGCTGCGCCCAGTGCGGCTTCTGCAGCCCCGGCTTCATCATGTCCGCCAAGGGCCTCCTCGACGCCAATCCCAGCCCCACGCGCGAAGAAATCCGCGACTGGTTCCAGAAAAACCGCAACGCCTGCCGCTGCACGGGCTACAAACCGCTGGTCGACGCCGTCATGGCCGCCGCCCAAGTCCTCCGCGGCGAGCTGCGCAAGGAAGACCTGCTCTATAAGCCGGTCGGCAACAAAATCTACGGCACCACCTATCACCGCCCGTCGGCCATCCGCAAAGTCACCGGCGCCTGGGACTACGGCGCCGACGTCGCCCTCCAGATGCCGCCCGGCACCCTCCGCCTGGCGCTCGTGCAGGCCGAGGTATCGCACGCCAACATCAAGGGCATCGACACCTCCGCAGCCGAGGCAATGCCCGGCGTCTTCAAGGTCGTCACCCACAAGGACGTCAAAGGCAAAAACCGCATCACCGGCCTGATCACCTTCCCGACCAACAAAGGCGACGGCTGGGACCGCCCCATCCTCTGCGACGAAAAAGTCTACCAGTTCGGCGACGCCATCGCCATCGTCTGCGCCGACACCGAGGCCCATGCCAAAGCGGCCGCCCAAAAGGTCAAGATCGACCTCGAAGTGCTGCCCGCCTACATGAGCGCGCCGGCCGCCATGGCCCCCGACGCCATGGAGATCCACCCCGGCACGCCGAACGTTTACTACGAACAGGGCATCGTCAAAGGCGACAGCACCAAGCCGATCATGGACAAAGCCGACGTCGTCACCGTCGAAGTCGACACCTACTGCAGCCGCCAGCCGCACCTCACCATCGAGCCCGACTGCGGCAACGCCTACTTCGACGAAGAAGGCCGCCTCACCATCCACTCCAAGAGCATCGGTATCCACCTCCACCACGCCATGATAGTCGCCGGCATCGGCGTTGAGCCGGAAAAATGCCGCATCGTTCAAAACCCGGCCGGCGGCACCTTCGGCTACAAGTTCAGCCCGACGATGGAAGCGCTCCTCGGCGTCGCCTGTATGGCCACCGGCCGCCCGGTGTCGCTGGCCTACTCCATGTACCAGCACATCACCTACACCGGCAAGCGCTCCCCCGGCTTCGTCAAGTGCAAACTCGCCGCCGACAAAGACGGCAAACTGCTGGCCATGGAAACCGACTGGTCCATCGACCACGGCCCGTACTCCGAATTCGGCGACCTGCTCACCCTCCGGCTCGCCCAGTTCATCGGCGCCGGATACGACATCCCCAACATCCGCGGCAAAGGCCGCACCGTCTGCACCAACCACGCCTGGGGGTCCGCCTTCCGCGCCTACGGCTCGCCCCAGTCCTTCCTGGCCTCCGAGATCGCCATCGACGAACTTGCCGAAAAGCTCGGCGTCGATCCTCTGGAGCTGCGTCTCAAAAACATCTACCGTCCCGGCGCGACCACGCCCACCCAGCAGGTGCCGGAAGTCTTCTGCTTCGAAGAGATGCTCGCCAAACTGCGGCCGCTGTGGCAGGAAGCCAAACAGCGCTGCCAAGAGCTGTCCACCGCCGACAAAAAACGCGGCGTCGGCCTGTCGCTCGGCGTATACGGCTGCGGCCTTGACGGCCCCGACGGCTCGGTGGCCTCGATAGAACTCACCAAGGACGGCGTCATCGTCGGCTCCTCCTGGGAAGACCACGGCCAAGGGGCCGATCTCGCCTCGCTGACCATGGCCCACGAGACCCTTCGTCAGGCCGGCTTCACACCCGAACAGATCAAGCTGGTCATGAACGACACCGCCATCACCCCGGCCAGCGGACCGGCGGGCGGCAGCCGCAGCAACGTCATGACCGGCAACGCCATCCGCGTCGGCTGCGAAATGCTCGTCAACGCCATGAAAAAGCCCGGCGGCGGCTTCCGCACCTACGACGAAATGGTCGCCGAGAACCTCCCCCTCCGTTACGAGGGCAAATGGGCGGCCTCGGCCTGCACCCCGTGCGACCCTGTCACCGGCAAAGGCGACCCCTTCCCCATCTACATGTACGAACTGTTCATGCCTGAAGTCGAAGTCGACATGAAGACCGGCAAGGCCAAAGTCGTCAAGTTCACCACCATCGCCGACATCGGCACCATCACCAACAAAGCGACCGTCGACGGCCAGATTTATGGCGGCCTGGCGCAGGGCATCGGCCTCGCCCTCACCGAGGACTTCGAAGACCTCAAGAAACACACCAGCCTGGCAGCCTGCGGTCTGCCGTATATCCAGGACGTCCCCGACGACATCGAAATCCTCTACCACATCACCCCGCGGGCGCTCGGCCCGTACGGCGCCGCCGGCGTCGGCGAAGCCCCGCTGACCGCGCCGCATCCCGCCATCCTCAACGCCATCTACAATGCCTGCGGCGTACGCCTCTACGCCGTGCCGGCCCTGCCGGAAAAAATCAAGGCCGGCCTCGAAGCGCTCGCCGCCAAAGGGCAGGCGGCCGCCGGCAAGTAGCCGTTCATCGCACAACCGGGAACGAACTGGCTAGGCTTCATGGCTACCGGTTCGTTTCCGGTTGCCCCTTAACGGGGCGCCAAAATCGGAAAAACAGGCGAGTGGTATTATGGATCAGAAAACGCTGCGCGAGCAGGAAGCGAAATGCATCCAGGAAAATCCGCCCGGCTGCACCGCCGCCTGCCCCGTGCATGTCGACGTACGGGGCGTCGTCGCCGCCGTCCGCAAAGGCGACTGGGCCGCCGGCCTGGCGGCCTTCGGCAAGACAGTGCCCTTTCCGGGGATAATCGCCCGCATCTGCGACCAGCCCTGCCGGCCGGGCTGCAAGCGGGGCGAAATCGGCGACCCCATCGAAATCAACGCCCTTGAGCTGGTCTGCGTCGCCAATAGCGGCAAACCCGCCCCGCGCATCGCCGCCCTGCCGGCCAAAAGCAGCCGGGTCGCTGTCGTCGGCGCGGGTCTGAGCGGCCTCACAGCCGCCCTGGAACTGGCCCGCAAAGGTTACCCGGTCGTCGTTTTTGAAGCCGCCGGCCGCGCCGGGGGCGGCATCCTCGATATTCCCGAAAGCAAACTGCCCCGGCAGGTGATCGACGACGACCTGGCAATATTCGATCAGCTGCCGGTCGAGTTCCGCTACGACACGGCCGTCGCCGCCGACGGGCCGGGAGTCACCCTGGCCGCCCTCGGCGAAGAATTCGCCGCCGTCTACCTCGGCGCCCCCGGTTTGAGCCTGGCGCGGGACGCCGCCGGCAGCCTCGCCGTCGACCCCGTGACCCTCGCCACCAGCCACCCCAAAATATTTGCCGGCGGCAGCCTCCGCCGCGGCCTCCTTGGCCGCTCGCCGGTCGCCTCGCTGGCCGACGGCAAAGCGGCCGCCAACTCCATCGACCGGCTGCTGCAGGGCGCGTCGCTCACCGCCGGCAGGGCGGGAGAGGGGGCCTGCGCCACCTCGCTCTACACCAACATCGCCGGCATCCCACCCCAGCCGGCCGTGCCGCCCGCCGACCCAGCCGGCCTCTACAGCGCGGAGGAAGCGGCGCGGGAAGCCGCCCGCTGCCTGCTGTGCGAATGCCGCGAATGCGTCAAAGCCTGCGAATACCTGGCCCATTACGGCTCCTACCCCCGCCGCTACGTGCGCGAAGTATACAACAACCTCTCGATCGTCATGGGCATCCACCACGCCAACAAAATGATCAACACCTGCAGCCTGTGCGGGCAGTGCGCAGCGCTGTGCCCCAACAGCCTCGACATGGGCGAGGTCTGCCAGGAAGCGCGGCGGCTGATGGTCGTGCGGGGCAAAATGCCGCCGTCCGTCCACGACTTCGCCCTGCGGGACATGGCTTTCAGCAACGGCGAAGCCTTCGCCCTTGCCAGGCGCCAGCCCGGCCGCGCCGCCAGCAGCTTCGCATTCTTCCCCGGCTGCCAGCAGGCGGCCTCCTCGCCGCAGCCGGTCCGCAAAATGTACGAATTCCTCTGCGGCAAGCTGGAAGGCGGCGTGGGCCTCATACTGGGATGCTGCGGCGCGCCGGCCAACTGGGCCGGCCGGGAGGAACTCTTCCGGGAAACGCTGCAGGCGACGGAAAATAACTGGCGCGAGCTCGGCTGTCCCACGGTGATCACCGCCTGCCCCACATGCTACAGCATGTTCTACCACAACCTGCCCGGCGTGCCCGTCGAAACCCTGTGGACGCTCCTCGACCGCATCGGCCTGTCGGAAGGGTCGCCGGGCCTGCCGGCGATGAAGCTCGCCGTCCACGACAGCTGCACCGCCAGGCACGAAGCGCCGCTCCACCAGAGCGTCCGCAACCTATTGGGCCGGCTGGGCCACGAGGTCGAAGAACTGCCCCACAACCGCGAAACGACCGTCTGCTGCGGCTACGGCGGCCTGATGATGTTCGCCGACCGCGAGGTCGCGCGCAAAACCGTCGCCAGGCGCATCGGCGAAAGCCGCGCCGACTACCTCACCTATTGCGCCATGTGCCGCGACAACTTCGCCGGCCAGGGCAAACGCGCCATTTACCTGTTAGACCTGCTGTTCGCGGGCGACCATGAAGAGCTCGCCGGCCGGGCGGCGCCGACCTATTCGCAGCGTCAGGACAACAGAGCGCGGCTCAAACGCGAGCTGCTCCGGGATTTATGGGGTGAAACCGTGGCCGAACCGCAGATTGCCGTCAAGCTGACCATTCCCGCCGACGTCAGGCGGGTGATGGAAGACAGAATGATCCTCGAAGACGACGTGGCCCAAGTCATCGCCCACGCGGAAAACGCCGGCGGCAAGCTCAGAGATGCCGCCAGCGGCCGCTACCTCGCCTCCCACCGGCCGGCGGGCGTCACCTACTGGGTGGAGTACTCGCCCGTAGACGGCGGCTTCCTGGTCCACAACGCCTATAGTCACCGGATAGAAATACTCTACTAGCGGGGGAGCCAAATGGACGAACAGAAACTCGTATGTGTCAAATGCCAGATCCCTATCGCCCCCGGCAGCGTCACCCTGTCCTACATGGGCAGCAACTTCCCGGTCGAACTGCCCAAATGCCCCGGGTGCGGACTGGTATATATCCCCGAGGCGCTGGCCACCTGCAAGATCAAGCAGGTGGAAGAGGCCCTGGAAGACAAATGAACGCAAGCAGCCGGGAGGTTGATACGATGCGCGGCAATGACGGCCCCGCCATAATCGAAGCCGATTCAATCACCGTCGAGATCGTCGACAAAGAAAGCGGCAAAACATTCAGACGGAACCTGCCGATAAAATACCTCGAAACCGACAACGGCATAATCCTGTCCGGGGAGACGCTGACCGGCGCCCCCTGCGAAATCGCCCTCCTGTCCGACACCGCCGTCGCCAGGATGATCGACGTCACCGGCCACGGGCCTGATTCGCACCGCTGCGATAACGACTAAGCGCCCTTTAGTATGCTGCTGGGAGGAGGATAAGATGAAAAAACTCTTTCAGGCAATCGCCGCCCTGTTGGCTGACGGGGAAAGCGTCGTCGTCGCGACCATTTTCGATAAAAGCGGCTCCGCGCCCCGCACCGCCGGCGCCAAGATGGCGATAAGGCAGGGCGGCGCGATCGTCGGCACCATCGGCGGCGGGCGGCTGGAGGCCGACGCCGTGCGGCTGGCCGGCGAAGTATTCCGCACGCGGCGGAGCGTCATCCAGCCGTTCGACCTCAGCGGCCAGGACGTCGCCGGCATGGACATGATCTGCGGCGGGCAGGGGGAAGTGCTGCTCGACTTTATCGCCGCCGGCGATCAAGATAACCTCGCTATCTACCGGGAAATATGCCACGCCCTGGAGCGTCGCGAGAAAGCCTGGCTGATAACCGCGCTCGGCGACGGGCAGCAGCCTTCCCGGCCGGCCCGCCAGCAATGCCTCGTCAGACAGGACGGCAGCCGCGTCGGCCGCTTCGCCGGCGAGCCGGGTTTCCTGGCTAAACTCACCGCCGGCCCGGCCAAGATCGCCATCCATGCCGAAGTGCTGGACGGGCAGCGCTTCCTGGTCGAGCCCATCCGCCCCACCGGCGATGTCTACATTTTCGGCGCCGGCCATGTATCGCAAAAAATCGCCCCTCTGGCGGAAACGGTCGGCTTCCGCACGGTCGTGCTGGACGACCGCGCCGAGTACGCCAGCCGCGACCGCTTCCCCGCGCCCACGGAAATCGTCGTGCTGGAAACGTTCGACCGCCTGCCCGCCCTGCCCATCGACGGCGACAGCTATATCGTCATCGTCACCAGGGGGCATCTGCACGACAAAACCATTCTGGAATGGTCGCTGCACACCGCCGCCGGCTACATCGGCATGATCGGCAGCCGGCGCAAGCGCGACAAACTATACGCCGTCCTGACCGGGCAGGGTTTCGGCGAGGGCGACTTCCGGCGGGTATACTCGCCGATCGGCGCCGATATCCTGGCCGAGACCCCCGAAGAACTGGCGGTCAGCATCGTCGGCGAACTGATCAGAGTGCGGGCGGAGCGGGAAAGTGCGCCGCGCCGGTAAGCTGGCGGCGATAATCCTGGCCGCCGGGTACTCGTCGCGGGCGCCGGGGTTCAAGCCGCTGCTGCCGCTGGGCGATGCCACCGTCATCGAGACCGGCGTCGGCGCTCTTCGGCGGGCGGGCATCGGCGACATCGCCGTCGTCGTCGGCCACCGCGCCGCCGATCTGCTGGCCGTGCTGGGCACCCTGCCGGTGCGGACCGTACTGAACGAACGCTATCGCGACGGCATGTTCTCCTCGGTCGTCGCCGGCGTCAAAGCCCTCCCCGCCGACGCGGACGCCTTTTTCCTCCTCCCGGCCGACCTGCCGCTCGTAAAAAGCCACACCGTCAGACTGCTGGCCAGGGCAGGCAGGAAAACCGGCGCCGCCGTCGTCTACCCCGTTTTCGGCGGCGTGCGCGGCCATCCGCCACTCATCGCCGCCCGCCTCGCGCCCGCCATCCTGGGCTGGGAAGGGACGGGGGGCCTCCGCCCCCTGCTGGCTCGCTATGAGGCCGACGCCTGCGATCTGGCGGTCATAGACGAGGGGATACTGCTCGACATCGACACCGCTGCCGACTACCGGCAGCTCGTCATGCGTCACGCCGGCCGCCACTGCCCGACCGGCAAAGAATGCGAGCAACTGCTCGCGCGCCTCGCCGTCCCATCCCCGGTGGCCGGCCACAGCCTCGCCGTCGCCGGCGTCGCCCGGCGGCTCGCCGCCGGCCTCAACCGCGCCGGGTGCGGCCTTGACGAAGGGCTTATTACCGCTGCGGCTCTTCTCCACGATCTGGCCAAAGGCCGCCCCGACCACCCCCGCCGCGGAGCCAGGCTCATCGGCCGCCTGGGCTATCCGCAGGTGGCGGCGGTCGTCGCCGCCCATCACGACATATCTTTCGCCGCGGGCCAGCCGCTGGACGAAGCGGCGGTTGTCTATCTGGCCGATAAGCTCGTGCAAAACGCCACCATCGTATCGCTCGAAGAAAGATTCTCCTGCCCGCGGGAAAAGTTCGCCGACGCCGCCGCCCAGAAAGCGCTCGGCGAGCGCCTCACCCAGGCGCGGCGCATCGCCGCCGTGGTGGAACAAGCCCTGGGAGCCGAACTTGCGGCGATAATCAAAGGGGACAGCCCTCTGCCGACAGGCGGTGACAACATATGAACAAAGCAGCAATAGCGGGCACGGCCGAAAGCCTGTGTCCCGTGTGCCTGAAACGAATCCCCGCCCACAAAATCGCCATCGGCGACGACGTCTATCTTGAAAAAGCCTGCCCCGAACACGGCTCCTGCCGGACGATAATCTGGCGCGGGCCGCCGGCGTATAACGCGTGGGCGTTTGCCAGCCAGCCCCCGCCGCCCCCCGCATGCGCCGCCGCCGCGGACAAAGGCTGTCCGTTCGACTGCGGCCTCTGCCCCGCCCACCGCAGCCATACCTGCTGCGTCCTCCTCGAAGTCACCCGGCGCTGCAACCTCGCCTGCCCGGTCTGCTTCGCCTCGGCCGGCGGCGGCGACGACGACCCCGTCATCGGGACAATCGAAAGCTGGTACCGGCGGCTGCTCGCCGGCGGCGGACCTTACAACATCCAGCTGTCGGGCGGCGAGCCCACCCTCCGGGACGACCTGCCCGCGATAATCGCCCTCGGCCGCTCGCTGGGCTACACCTTCTTTCAGCTCAACACCAACGGCCTGCGGCTGGCGGACGACCGCCAGTACGGGCTGCGGCTCAAACAGGCCGGGCTGTCGTGCGTCTTTTTGCAGTTCGACGGCCTGGACGACACCGTCTACGAAAAAATCAGGGGAAAACCCCTGCTGGACATAAAAAGAGCCGCCATCGCCCGCTGCGCCGAGCTCGGCCTCGGCGTAGTGCTCGTACCCACGCTCGTGCCGCGGATCAATACCGCGCACATCGGTCGCCTCGTCGATTTCGCCGTCAGCCTCATGCCGGCGGTGCGCGGTGTCCACTTCCAGCCGGTCAGCTACTTCGGCCGCTACCCGCACCCTCCGGCCGACGCCGACAGATTCACCCTCCCCGAGCTCATGCAGGCGCTGGTCGCCCAGACCGGCGGAAAAATGAAAATCAGCGACTTCCGCCCCTCCGGCGGCAGAAACGCTTACTGTTCCTTCCACGCCAACTACCTGGTTGCCGCCGACGGACAACTGAAGCTATGGAACAGCGGCGAGCAAGGCTGCTGTCAGACACGGCCCGCCGGCGACGACGTCCGTAAAGCGCGCTCCTTCGTCGCCAGGCGGTGGTCGGCGGCCTGCGGCCCGCGGGCCGACAGCCCCGCATACGGTCCGGGCATCGTCACCGACAGCCTCGACGCCTTCCTCGACACCGTCGATAAGCGAACCCTCTGCATATCCGCCATGGCGTTCCAGGACAACGGCACCATCGACCTCGACAGGGTAAAAGACTGCCCTCTGCACGTCGTCGCCCCGGACAGCCGGCTGATCCCCTTCTGCGCCTACAGCCTCACGCGCATCAACGGCGAGCCGCTCTACCGTCCCCGTGGGACGACGCCATGAGCGGCCTTGCCAGGACACCGCTCGACGCCTGGGCGGCGCAAAAAATCGGCGCCGGCGGGGCCGGCTTCGCGCGCGAGCAGCTTGACCGCTACCAGCTCGAAAGACTGCGGGCGACAATCGGCTGGGCGCTTGGCAGTAGCCCGTTTTACCGCACGCGGCTGGCCGATTTCGCGGCCACTGATATCACCAAGCCATGCGACCTGAACAGACTGCCCTTCACCACCGCCGCCGACCTCCGCCGGCACGGGCCGCGCTTCCTCTGCGTATCCCAGAGCGATGTCAGCCGGGTCGTCACCCTCGACAGCTCCGGCACGACCGGCGCAGCCAAACGCCTCTACTTCACCCCCGCCGACCAGGAAGCGACGCTCGACTTCTTCCGCCACGGCATGGCCTCTCTGACGCAGCCCGGCGACCGGGTGCTCATCCTCCTGCCCGGCGAGCGGCCGGGCGGCGTCGGCGACCTGCTCGCCGCCGCCCTCAACCGCAGCGGCGTTCGCCCCATCCCCCACGGCTTTATCCGTTCCCTGCCCGCAACACTCGCCGTCATGGTGCGCGAAAACGTCAGCTGCCTCGTCGGCGTGCCCGCCCAGGTGCTCGCGCTGGCCCGCTGGGCGGAAAGCGCCGGCGTGTCGCCCGCGCTGAAAAGCGTCCTCCTCAGCACCGACCACGTCCCCCGCGCCGTCGTCCGCGAGCTTGCGCGGCTGTGGGGCTGCGACGTTTTCGAACACTACGGCATGACCGAACTCGGTCTGGGCGGCGGGACCGACTGCGCCGCCCATACCGGCTGCCACCTGCATGAGGCCGACTTCTTCTTCGAAATCGTCGACCCGCTCACCGGCCAACCCGTACCGGCAGGCGGGGAGGGGGAGGTCGTCGTCACCACCCTCGCCCGGCGCGCCATGCCCCTCATCCGCTACCGCACCGGCGACATATCCCGCATCCTTAGCGAGCCGTGTCCCTGCGGGTCGGAACTGCGGCGGCTGGCGCCGGTGACCGCCAGGGCGGACGGGCGGATAATCCTCCCCGGACACGGCCATTTCACCCTCGCCGACCTCGACGAAGCCCTCTTCGCCCTCCCGGGCCTTATAAGCTTCACCGCCGCCGTCGACGACCGCCGCCGCGCAGCCAGACTCGCCATTGACGCCTCACTGGCGGCCGACCCCGACGGCCGGTGCGCGCGGGCGCTCATCGCCGCCGCGGACACCGTGCCGGCGATCCGGCTGGCGCGGCAGGCCGGCAGCCTCGCGGTATCCGTCGGGGCCGGGCGCTGCCGGGGCGAGCTTGAGCCCAGCGCGGCCAAAAGAGCCATCATGGAGTTGAGCTAAGCTGATGGACAGAAAAATATACCTGCTAAGGCACGGAAAAATCCGCCTCGAAGACGACCAGCGGCGCTATATCGGCCAGCTCGACCTGCCGCTCAGCGACGAAGGCGAGAAGCAGGCCGTGTGGCTGCAGAAAGCGCTCGACCCCGCCGCCATCGGCGCGGTATACTGCAGCGACCTCGTCCGCTCGCGCCGGACGGCGGAAATCGTCGCCGGCCCTAAAGGAATCCCCGTAACGGCGCTAAGAGCCTTGCGGGAAATATCGCTCGGCGAATGGGAAGGTCTTTCTTTCGCCGACATCACCCGCCGCTTTCCCGACGAATTCAAAGCCCGGGGCGCCGATATCGGCTACTACCGCGTCCCCGGCGGCGAAAGCTTCGCCGACTGCAGCCTACGGGTAATCGCCGCTTTTCGCGACATACTGGGGGCCGCGCAAGGCGACCTGGCGATCGTCGGCCACGCCGGCGTCAACCGGGTACTGCTCGGCCATATCCTCGGCATGCCGGTCACCAACGTTTTCCGCATCGCCCAGAACTATGGCTGTATCAACATCATCCAGTGCGGCGGCGCCGGCCATCAGCTCAAACTCGTCAACTACCGGTGAACGCCGGACACCAACAAGAGAAAGGGGGATTACCGTGGCCGACGAAATGGCCCGCATAGCAAAACTGCGCGCGGAAGGCTTTCACTGCAGCCAGATACTCATCATCCTCGGCCTGGAGAGCCAGGGCAAAAGCAACCCCGACATGGTGCGGGCCATGAACGGCCTGGCCAACGGCCTGGGCGACTGCGGCAAAATCTGCGGCGTGCTCACGGGAGCGGTCTGCCTGCTCGGCCTCTACGCCGGCCGGGGCGAACCGCAGGAACGGGAAAATCACCTGCTCAACCTCATGGCGCAAAATCTGGTAGACTGGTTCGAGGAAAAATACGTCCCAACCTACGGCGGCACCGACTGCCAGACAATCCTCAACGACGACCCCTGGAACAAAATGCTGCGCTGTCCGGCGATGGTCATCGAAACCTATGCGCGAGCGATGGAACTCCTCGAAGACAACGGATTTATCGCCAAACCATAAGCGGACAGCTTATAATAAGCCGCCACTCATTGCCCCCGGAAAAGGGGCTTTTTCTTTTGCCCGAATAAAACAGCCCCTCCGTGGCAATAATGCTGATAGGAAATTAACAGGGTTGGAAGCTTGTGGGAGGGACAGACGTGCTAGTAAACAAAGTCGAGATCTGCGGTGTCAACACAGCCAAGCTCCCCGTCCTACCGGCCAGCCGGATGCGCGAACTCTTCGAAATCATGCAGTCGGGCGGTGCGGGCGCCCGCGAACAGCTCATCTACGGCAACCTCAGACTCGTCCTCAGCGTCATCCAGCGGTTCAACAACCGCGGCGAATTCGTCGACGACCTCTTCCAGGTCGGCTGCATCGGCCTCATGAAAGCCATCGACAACTTCGACCTCGCCCAGAACGTCAAATTCTCCACCTACGCCGTCCCCATGATCATCGGCGAAATCCGCCGCTACCTGCGCGACAACAACCCCATCCGCGTCAGCCGCTCCATGCGCGACGTCGCCTACAAGGCCCTCCAGGTCCGCGACTCGCTTGTCAACAAATACTCTCGCGAGCCCTCCATCAACGAAATCGCCGACGAACTCAAAATCCCCCGCGAAGAAATCGTCTTCGCCCTCGACGCCATCCAGGAACCCATCTCCCTCTTCGAACCCATCTACCACGACGGCGGCGACCCCATCTTCGTCATGGACCAGATCGGCGACGACCGCAACCACGACTTCAACTGGCTCGAAGGCGTCGCCATCAAAGAAGCCCTCCGCAAACTCAGCGACCGCGAAAAACACATCCTCACCCTCCGTTTCTTCGAAGGCAAGACCCAGATGGAAGTTGCCGAAGAGATCGGCATATCGCAGGCCCAAGTTTCAAGATTAGAAAAAGCCGCCCTAGGACATATGCGCAAATACGTCTAGGGGAGGGCGTTGATAGACCCCATCTGCGGCGTTGCTCCTCAGAGCGCTGGCTAGCGTACATCCGAGTACGCGTCGCGGCGCGCTCTTCCGGTGCGCCTTGCATCTGGGGCCTCTGAACGCCCTCCCGGCAACCCAAAGAAGAACGAGAAGAACCGTTTAAGATTCAAATTGGAGAGGAATCAAAAAATGAATAAGACCCTGATCCGCATCGTCCTGCCCGTTTTATTGTTCGTCTTCGTCACCGGCGGCTGGAGCCTGCTCCTCGCCGGCGAGAGCAGGGGGGAGGAGGCATCCCCCCCAGACCTCATCCGCCTCCACATCATCGCCAACAGCGACAGCGCCGCCGACCAGCAGCTCAAATACCGCGTCCGCGACGCCATCACCGCCCACCTCGCCCCCCGGCTCGCCGGCGCCGCCTCCGGAGACGACGCCCGCCGCATCGTCGCCGCCCAGCGCGAAGACATCCTCCGCATCGCCCGGCGCACAATCGCCGCCGGCGGCGCATCCTACCCCGTCGCCATCGAAACAGGCTGGTTCGACTTCCCCCTCCGCACCTACGGCGCCCTCGTCCTGCCGCCCGGCCGCTACGAAACCGTGCGCATCCTCCTCGGCGCCGCCGAAGGCAAAAACTGGTGGTGCGTCCTCTTTCCGCCCCTATGCTTCATCGACGGCGCCACCGTCACCGCCGTCCCGGCCGTCGCCGGCACGGACGGCGCCACCGGAGCGGCAAAAGCGGGAGAAGTGCAAATCAAATGGAAACTCGCCGAAATCCTCGGTCGCCCATAAGGCCACATCTGCTTCGTTGGTCCTCGAATCACTTGCTTGAGTACGTTCGAGTACGCGGCGCGGCGTGATTCTCCGGTCCGCCTTGCATCTGGAGCCTTCTGAACGACCTTCTCGGTCGCCCATAAGTTCTCCCCAAAAATTACTAAGCAAATTCGCCCTTCCCGTCGATATAATCAGTGAAGAGATAAAACCGGCAGGGGGGGTCGCACCATGCTCATCGTCACCACCAAGGTGCAGCAGGCCAACAACCAAAGCCGTGACAAACGTCGCGCCACCAGCAAAGACAAAACAAAAAAACAGGAACCGTTCAGTAAAATCCTTGCCACGGAAATGACCCAGCCCCCCAAACGCTAAACGGTCGTCCATAAGCGCCCATCTGCGGCGTTGGTCCTAAAAGCGCTTGCTTGCGTACGCAACGAAGTACGCGGCGCAGCGCGCTTTTCCGGTCCGCCTTGCATCTGGGCACTTCTGAACGACCTCTCACCTTCGCAATCATCAGGCCGCACGGCACACCCGCCGCGCGGCCTTCGTCTGCCCCGCTGAATAGTCGTGCCTTTCGAAAAATTCTCGCGAATGCAGGAAACGAACGTTTTTTGTCCAATGGAAAATACAGACATTCTTCTATGTATCAATACAGGACGATTTGGAGGGAGCAAACATGATCCAGGACGAGCAAACCCGCGCCGCCTGGGAACGCTACATCGCCCACCGGGAAATCGAACCCGGCAGCATAAGGACCGACATCGTTCGCTCCTGGCTCAGATGCGAACAGCAGGGCGTCGATCACCGCAGCGGCGGCAGCAGCGTCATCGTCAACGGCAAAGAACTAGAGGCCCTCCTGGCCCGCAACGCCGCCCTCATCGACGCGGCAAGGCCCTTCATGCGAAGCCTCTACGAGCTCATGGAAAACTCCGGCTTCGCCGTCATCCTCGTCGACCGCGACGGCTTCGTCATCGAAGTCATCGGCGACGCCGTCGTCCTCGAATCCCACCGCGGCATCCAGTACGTCAACGGCGTCAAATGGTCAGAAGACCTCGTCGGCACCACCGCCATCAGCCTCGTCCTCCTTGGCAGCGGTCCCATCCAGGTCGCCGGCTACGAGCACTACTGCCAGAAGCACCAGGACTGGGCCTGCTCCGCCGCCCCCCTCACCGACTCCGCCGGCACCCTCCTCGGCGTCCTCAGCGTCACCGGCCGCAAAGAACAAGTCCACTGCCACACCCTCGGCATGGTCGTATCGGCCGCCGCCGCCATCAACAACTACCTCGCCGTCCAGAAAGCCCAGAAAGAACTGGAGCAGACCGCCAGCATCCACTCCACCATCGTCAACAAAGTATCCGACGGCCTGCTCATGATCGACGCCAAAGGCATCGTCACCTTCGTCAACCCCACCGGCGCAAAAATCCTCAACATAAATGCCGCCGAAGCCCTCGGCAAACACATCTCCACCCTCGTCGACTTCCGGCCCGTAGTCCTCCGCGTCCTCGAAACCGGCCAGGGCTACACCGACAAAGAATTTGTCATCGAGACCAAACGCGGCATCCTCCACTTCATCAAAACCGCCATCCCCCTCAAAAACAGCAAAGGCGAACTCGAAGGCGTCATCGACATCTTCCGCGAGATCAAGAGGATCCGCCAGCTCGTCACCAAAATGGTCGGCGCCACCGCCCAATTCAGCTTCGAAGACATCGTCGGCAACAGCCCGGCCATGAAAGAATGCGTCCGCCTCGCCAAAATCGCCGCCAACAGCGCCGCCACCGTCCTCATTCAGGGCGAAAGCGGCACAGGCAAAGAACTCATTGCCCAGGCCATCCACAACGCCAGCCTCCGTTCCGAAGGCCCCTTCATCGCCATCAACTGCGGCGCCATCCCCCGCAACCTCGTCGAAAGCGAACTCTTCGGCTACGAAGATGGCGCCTTCACCGGCGCCAAACAAGGCGGCCGGCCGGGCAAATTCGAGCTCGCCCACGGCGGCACCATCTTCCTCGACGAAATCGGCGAAATGCCGCTCGACATCCAGGTCAAACTCCTCCGCGTCCTGCAGGAAAAACGCATCACCAGGGTCGGCGGCCAGCGCTACCTCGACATCGACGTCCGCGTCATCGCCGCCACCAACCGCGACGTCGCTCTCGAAGTCCGCGAAGGCAACTTCCGCCACGACCTCTACTACCGCCTCAACGTCCTGCCCATCTACGTCCCGCCGCTTCGGGAGCGCCTCGAAGACATCCCGCCCCTCCTCGGCTACCTCCTCAAAAAAATGTGCCGCCAGCTCGACGTCCACGACAAACGCTTCAGCAACGACGCCCTCGCCCGCATCATGACCTACGAATGGCCCGGCAACGTCCGCGAACTCGAAAACGTCGTCGAGCGGGCCGTCAACATCTGCGAATACGACGAAATCGGCGCCGAATACCTCCCGCGCACCATGGGCGAAAAAACCGAGGTCGCTGCCTGGAGTCAGCTATCACTGCGCGACGCCGAGAAAAAAATCATCAAAGAAACGCTCCACAACACCCGCGGCAACATCTCCCACGCCGCCAAACTCCTCGGCATCGGCCGCAACACCCTCTACAGCAAACTGCGCGACTACGCCATAATCGTGCCGAAAGAAAACGACATGTTCACTAATTGACCACTTGCTGCTCTATAACCGAACACCCTAGCGCCATCCCCGGCGGGCAAACTGCCCCGTTTCAAACCAAACACCCGTACATCCCTGTCCTTTTCCCCGTTGGCATGGAAAATGCATTATTAGTTTTCCACAAAGACGTTTTGGGAAAAACGAGAGGGGTGATCTCCATGAACCATGATGCCGAATTTCTACGCCACCTCTACCGGCGGATGATAAGCATCAGACTATTCGAAGAAAAAATCGGCGAACTCTTCCTCGGCGGCGAACTTCCGGGCTTCGTCCACCTCTATGTTGGCGAAGAAGCCATCGCCGTCGGCGTCTGCGCCAACCTCACCGACCAGGACTACATCACCAGCACCCACCGGGGCCACGGCCACTGCATCGCCAAAGGCGCGCAGATCAGGCCGATGATGGCCGAAATCTTCGGCAAACAGACCGGCTACTGCAAAGGCAAGGGCGGCTCCATGCACATCGCTGACTTCTCCGTCGGCATGCTCGGCGCCAACGGCGTCGTCGGCGGCGGCTACAACCTCGCCGTCGGTGCGGCCCTCGCCGCAAAAATGCGCAAATCCGGCCAGGTCGCCGTCTGCTTCTTCGGCGACGGCGCCTCCAACCGCGGCACCTTCCACGAAGGCATCAACATGGCCGCCGCCTGGAAGCTTCCCGTCATATTCGTCAACGAAAACAACCAGTGGGCCTCCACCACCCCCTACCGCACAACCAACAACATCGAAGACATCGCCGACCGCGCCAAAGGCTACGGCATCCCCGGCGTCATCTGCGACGGCAACGACATCTTCGCCGTCCTCGAGACCGCCAAAGCCGCCATCGACCGCGCCCGCGCCGGCGACGGCCCCACCCTCATCGAGGCCAAAACCTACCGCATCAAAGGCCACTTCGTCGGTGACCCCGAAATGTACCGCACCAAAGCCGAAGTACAAAAACACCTCGACGAAAACGACCCCCTCAAAAACTTCGCCCACAAAGTCATCGGCGCCAAAATCCTTAAGCAGGCCGACCTCGACGCCATCCGCGTCGAAGCCGCCAGCGAAATCGAGCAGGCGGTCGGGGAAGCCCGCCAGGCGCCCTACCCCGACGAAACCGAACTATTCGCAGACCTTTATGTGGAAGGGGTGAAGTAACATGCGGGAAATAACCTTCTCCGACGCCACCCTCGAAGCCATGGCCGAAGAAATGGAACGCGACGCCCGCGTCTTCGTCATGGGCGAGGACATCGCCCGTCAGGGCGGCATATTCGGCCAATTCAAAGGCCTGCCCCAGCGGTTTGGCCTAGAGCGGGTCCTCGACACCCCCATCTCCGAAACCGCCATCGTCGGCGCCGGCGTCGGCGCGGCCCTGGCCGGCATGCGGCCCGTTGTCGACATGCACTTCGCCGACTTCATCACCGTCTGCATGGACGAAGTCGTCAACCAGATGGCCAAAATCCGCTACATGTTCGGCGGCCAGTGCACCGTCCCCGTCGTCCTCCGCGCCCCCGACGGCATCATCCGCTCGGCGGCCGCCCAGCACTCCCAAAGCCTCGAAGCGTGGTTCCTCCACGTCCCCGGCCTCAAAGTCGTCGTCCCCTCGAACCCCGCCGACGCCAAAGGCCTCCTCAAAGCCGCCATCCGCAGCGACGACCCTGTACTCTACTTCGAGCACAAAGCTCTCTTCCCCACCAAAGGGCCGGTGCCTGACGGCGACCACATCGTCCCCATCGGCAAAGCCAACATCGTCCGGCCGGGGCGCGACGTCACCATCGTCTCCTACTCCATGATGCTGCACCGCGTCCTCGAAGCCGCCGACAAACTGGCCGGGCAGGGGATAGAAGCCGAAGTCATCGACCTTCGGACCATCTCGCCCATCGACTTTGACGCCATCTACGCCTCCATCGCCAAAACCCACCGGCTCATGGTCGTCCACGAAGCCGTCAAAACCGGCGGCGTCGGCGCGGAAATCGCCGCCCGGGTCGCCGAAGAAAACCTCGACCTCCTCGACGCCCCCATCGTGCGCATCGGCGCCCCCTACGTGCCGATACCCTTCAGCCCCAACCTCGAAAAACTCGTCAAAATCACCGCCGACGACGTTACCCTTGCAGCTATGAAGCTGTGTAAGTAATAGAAAAATTGGAGGGGTACAAAAACATGAAAAAAGCGTGGATCATCCTTCTCTGTCTCGTCCTCGCGGTCTCCCTGGTCGTTGCCGGCTGCGGCGGCGGCGAAAAGAAAGCTCCCGAACAGAAACAGATCAAGATGAAAATGAGCGTCACCACCGCGGAAAGCTCCCCCTGGACCAAAGGCGCCCAAAAATTCGCCGACATCGTAAAAGAGAAAACCAAAGGCCGCGTCACCATCCAGGTATTCCCCAACGAGCAGCTCTCCAGCGGCAATCAGCCCAAAGGCATCGAGCAGCTCCAGAACGGCGTCACCGACCTGTCCTTCCACTCCACCATCATCTACTCCGTCCTCGACCCCAAATTCAGCGTCATCTCCATGCCGTGGATAGTCCCCAGCAACGAAGCCGCTGACAAAGCCCTCAAAGGCCCCGGCGGCGACAAAATCAAAGAAATCCTCCGCTCTAAAGGCATCGAGCCCCTCGGCTTCGGCGAAAACGGTTTCCGCCAGGTAACCAACAGCAAAAAAGCCATCGCCACCCCCGCCGACACCGCCGGCCTCAAAATCCGCATCCCGTCCATGAAAATGTACATCGACCTCTACAAAGAACTCGGCGCCGACCCGACCGTCATGAACTTCGCCGAAGTCTTCACCGCCCTCCAGCAGGGCACCATCGACGGCCAGGAAAACCCCATCCCCGTCATCTACACCAGCAAACTCGGCGAAGTCCAGAAATACATGACCATCTGGAACTACTCCTATGATCCGCTCGTCCTCGGCATCAACAAAAAACTCTTCGACTCCCTCGACAAAGAAACCCAGAAAATCCTGCAGGACGCCGCCAAGGAAGCCTGCGAATTCCAGATCAAACTCAACCGCGAAGAAGAAGCCAAGCAACTCGCCGAGCTCAAAGCCAAAGGCATGCAAGTCACCGTCCTCACCGCCGACCAGGTCAAAGCCTTCCAGGCCAAGATGGGCCCTGTCTACGCCAAATACGAGCCCACCATCGGCAAAGACCTGCTCGACGCCTTCCGGAACGCCGGGAAATAGCCTCATCAAAAACAGCATTAGCGAGGTGGCTTGGCCCATAGCCGGGCCACCTCGACTATTAAAAAAGCGGAGGCTGTCATGTCCAAACTGTTTGACGCCATCGAAGAATGGTTTCTCGCCATCTCCCTCGGAGCCATGCTCCTGCTCAACTTCGGCAACGTCCTCTCCCGTTACTTTCTCAACCTTTCCATGTCCTTCACCGAAGAAATAACCACAAACCTCTTCGTCTGGAGCTGCTTCCTCGGCGCGTCCGCCGCCGCCAAGCGCGGCGCCCACCTCGGCCTCAGCCTCTTCACCGACATGCTGTCCGCCAAATGGCAGCGCTTCGTCGCCCTCATCGTATCGATAATGTCGCTGGTGCTGTTCGCCGTCATCGTCTGGACCAGCGTAGGCATGGTCCAGTCGCAGATGGCCAGCAGCCAGACCACCCCGGCCCTCGGCATCCCCGAGTGGACAATGGGCATAGCCGTCCCCGTCGGCGCCGCCTTCTGCTTCATCCGTTTCGCACAGGCCGGCTGGCAAGCCTGGCAGAAGGGGGGCAACTGATAAATGGACATCGAACCCGGCATTCTCCTTTTCCTGATCTTCGGCATCCTGCTGTGCTTCAACACCCCCATCGCCGTGGCCCTCGGCCTTGGCAGCGTCATCACCATCTTCCTCAGCGGCAGCTCGCTCGACATCATGGCCTTCACCATGTACTCGGCCACCGCCAAATTCACCCTCCTCGCCATCCCCTTCTTCATCCTCGCCGGCGTCGTCATGGAGCAGGCCGGCGTCTCCAGCCGCCTCATCCGCTTCGCCAACGTCTGTGTCGGCCACATCACCGGCGGCCTGGCCATCGTCCTCGTCATCACCTCCTGCTTCTTTGCCGCCATTTCCGGCTCCGGCCCGGCCACTGTTGCAGCTCTGGGTTCCATCCTCATCCCCGCCATGGCTGAGGCCGGCTACGACAAACCCATGTCCTCCGCCCTCATGGCCAACGCCGGCGCCATCGGCATCATCATCCCCCCTAGCATCGCCTTCGTCGTCTACGGCGTCGTCGCCGAAGTCTCCATCGGCAAACTCTTCATGGCCGGCGTCGTCCCCGGCCTCCTCGTCGGCCTCGCCCTCGCCATCGTCAGCTACTTCCTCGCCAGGAAACACGGCTGGGGCGGCGGCGGCAAAAAACCCACCCCTGGCGAAATCTGGGACGCCTTCAAAGACGCCGCCTGGGGCCTCATGACCCCGGTAATCATCCTCGGCGGCATCTACGGCGGCATCTTCACCCCCACCGAAGCGGCCGGCGTCGCCGCCGTCTACGGCATGTTCGTCGGCTTCTTCGTCTATAAGGAACTCACCCTGGCCAAACTCAAAAAACTCCTCATCGACTCCTCCGTCGGCTCGGCGGTCGTCATGCTCATCGTCGCCGCCGCCACCGTCTTCGCCTGGCTCGTCACCACCGAAGGCGTCGCCCAGGACATCTCCAAAGCCATGGTCGAGTTCTCCAGTAACAAATACGTAATAATGCTCATCATGAACCTCATCCTCCTCGTCGCCGGCTGCTTCATCGACGCCATCTCCGCCTACTACATCCTCCTGCCCATCTTCATCCCCATCCTCAACGCGGTGGGCGTCGATCTTGTCCTCTTCGGCGTCATCATGACCGTCAACCTCGCCATCGGCCAGATCACCCCGCCGGTCGGCGTCAACCTCTACGTCGCCTGCAACATCGCCAACATCAGCCTCAAACAGATATCGGCGGCGCTGATGCCCTTCCTCATCGCCTCCCTTATCGCCCTGGCGGCCATCACCTACATCCCCGCCATCTCCATGTGGCTGCCCACCGCCCTCGGCATGAAATAACGCCGCGTTTCGGGGGTGCACCGGCCGGAGCGTAAACTGCCGGTGCCCCCCCGCGTCCCGGGCGGTTCTTTGCCCGAAGCTGAAAAATAGCCGCCGGCATCGCCGCGGCTGACATAACAACGCTATACCCCCCCCTCCCGCGGACCGCGGCGGAACCTTCGGCCATCATGGCCGCCGGTTCCGCCGCACGGTCCGTGACACAAGCCTAGCGAGGACGGTGCAAAGCGCATGAAAACAAAAAAATCCAGCCGTGACACCCTGCTGCGCTTCTACCGGGAAATGCAGCGCATCCGCCAGTTCGACCTCAAAGCCGCCGAACTCTTCACCCAGGGCCGCATGGCCGGCAACATCCACACCTGCGTCGGCCAGGAAGCCACCGCCGTCGGCGCCTGTCAGGCCTTAGAGCCCACCGACTTCATCACCGCCACCCACCGCGGCCACGGCCACTGCCTCGCCAAAGGCGGCCAGGCTGCCGTCATGATGGCCGAACTGTTCGGCAAAGCCACCGGCTACTGCAAAGGCAAGGGCGGCTCCATGCACATCGCCGACCTCGACCTCGGCATCCTGGGCGCCAACGGCATCGTCGGCGCCGGCATCCCCATCGCCGCCGGCTCGGCCCTCGCCAGCAAAATCAAAGGCAGCCGCGAAGTCACCCTCGCCTTCTTCGGCGACGGCGCCTCCAACGAAGGCGTCTTCCACGAAGCCATCAACATGGCCTCCGCCTGGCGCCTGCCCGCCATCTTCCTGTGCGAAAACAACAAATACGGTGTCTCCGTTTGCATCGACCGCGTCACCAACATCGCCGACATCGCCGACCGCGCCACAGCCTACGACATCCCCGGCATCGTCGTCGACGGCAACGACGTCATCGCCGTCTTCGAAGCCGTCAGCGCAGCCGCCGCGCGGGCCAGGGCAGGGGAGGGTCCCACCCTCATCGAAGCCAAAACCTACCGCCACCGCGGCCACTACGAAGGCGACCCCCAGATCTACAAACCCGCCGACGAAGCCGCCGGTTGGAAAGAACGCGACCCCCTCGCCCTCCTCAGAGACGCCGTCCTCGCGCTAGACCCCGGCGCGGCCGCCGAACTCGAAGAAATCGAAACCAGCGTCCGCCGCGAAATCGAAGACGCCGTACGTTTCGCCGAAGAATCGCCCTACCCCGAGCCGGACGAAGTCGTCCGCGACGTCTACGCCGTCGACAACGAGAGGAGCGTGGCCAGATGAAGACCATCACCTACGGCCAGGCCATCAGCGAAGCTCTCCGCGAAGAACTGCTCCGCGACGAAAACGTCTTCATCCTCGGCGAAGACATGGCCGTCATGGGCAGCGTCTTCGGCCTCACCAAAGGCTTCCTCGACGAATTCGGCGCCAACCGCGTCATCGACACCCCCATCTCCGAAGCCGGCTTCACCGCCATGGCCGTCGGCGCCGCCCTGCGCGGCCTCAGGCCAGTCGTCGAAATAATGTATGTCGACTTCACCCCCGTCTGCTTCGACGCCATCGTCAACCAGGCCGCCAAAATGCGCTACATGACCGGCGGCCAGGCCAGCGTTCCCCTCGTCCTCCGCTGTCCCGGCGGGGCGGGGCGGCGCAACGCCGGCCAGCACTCCCAGAGCTTAGAGGCCCTCTTCACCCACATCCCCGGCCTCAAAGTCATCGCCCCCAGCACCCCGGCCGACATCAAAGGCCTCCTCAAAACCGCCATCCGCGACGACGACCCCGTCGTCTGCATCGAACACAAACTCCTCTACGCCACCAAAGGCGAAGTCCCCGACGGCGACCACCTCGTGCCCCTCGGCAAAGCCGACATAAAAAGACCCGGCCGCGACGTCACCATCGTAGCATGGTCACGCCAGGTTCACTCCGCCCTCGAAGCCGCGCAGACCCTCGCCGGCGAAGGCATCGACGCCGAAGTAATCGACCTCAGGAGCCTCGTCCCCCTCGACTGGGAAACACTCGAATCCTCCATCCGCAAAACCCACCGCGCCGTCGTCGTCCACGAAGCCGTCAAACGCGGCGGCTACGGCGGCGAACTCGCCGCCCAGATCGGCGAAGACCTCTTCGACAGCCTCGACGCCCCTGTCAAAAGAGTCGCCGGCCTCAACGTCGTCGCCCCCTTCAGCCCGGCGCTCGAAGACTTCATCTACCCCAACCCCGGCGATATCGCCGCCGCCGTTAGGCAAACCCTCGGCCGCTAACCCGGCGTAAAATACCAACAATTTCCGAGGAGGAGTAAATATGGCAACCAATTTCACCATGCCCCAGCTCGGTCTCACCATGACCGAAGGCACCGTCGGCAAATGGTTCAAACAAGTGGGGGAGAAGGTAGCCGCCGGCGAAATCCTCGCCGAAATCTCCACCGACAAAATCACCAACCAGATCGAAGCTCCGGCTGACGGCGTCCTGCTCGCCGTCCTCGTCCCCGAAGGCGGCGTCGCGCCCGTCCAGTCCGTCCTCGCCGTCATCGGCGCCCCCGGCGAAAAAATCGACGCCGCTGTAGCCGAAGTCGCCGCCGCGCCCGCCCAGGTAGCCCCGGCCCAGGCAGCAGTCGCCGCGGCTCCCGCAGCGGCCCCCGCCGCCGGCGACGGCCGCGTCATCGCCTCGCCCCTCGCCAAAAAACTCGCCAAAGAACAAGGCATCGACCTTGCACTCGTCACCGGCACCGGCCCGGGCGGCCGCGTCGTCGAACAAGACATCCTCGCCTACGCCGCCCGCCAGGCCGCGGCCCCCAAAGCCTCGCCCCTGGCCGCCAAAATAGCCGCTGAGACCGGCGTCGACCTCACCGCCATCGCCAAAGACAGCCGCATCATGGCCGCCGACGTCCGCGCCGCCGTGCCTGCTCAGACGCCCGACGCCGCCGTGCCTCTCGCCGGCATGCGCAAAATCATCGCCGAACGCATGAGCCTCAGCTGGCAGACCGCCCCCCACGTCAACCTCACCGTCGAAATCGACATGACCGCCGCCGGCCGTCTCAAAGACACCCTCGCCGCCTCCGGCGCCAAAGCCTCCTTCACCGAAATCATCGTCAAATGCGCCGCCAAAGCCCTCGGCGAATTCCCCATGGTCAACGCCAGCCTCGTAAACGGCGCCATCGTCCAGCACGACAGCGTCAACATCGGCGTTGCCGTCGCCCTGGAAAACGGCCTCATCGTCCCTGTCGTCAAAAACGCCGCAGGCAAAACCGTCGGCCAGATACGTGAAGACATCGCCTCCCTAAGCGCCAAAGCCCGCCAGGGCCAGCTCGGCCCCGACGACTACAGCGGCGGCACCTTCACCGTCACCAACCTCGGCATGTTCGGCACCGACCACTTCACCCCCATCATCAACCCGCCCGAATCCGCCATCCTCGGCGTCTGCCGAGTTGTCAAACGCCCCGTCGTCATCGGCGACGAAATAGTTGTCCGCCCCATGGCCAACCTCTGCCTGTCCTTCGACCATCGCCTCGTCGACGGCGCGCTGGCCGCCAAGTTCATGTCGCGTATTCGTTCCCTTATGGAGGAGCCACTGTTGCTTTTAATCTAATGGGCGGCCGTTGATAAGCCCCCTAGGCGGCGTTGCTCCTCGGATGGCCCACTTGACGTACGCAACCAAGTACGCCGGCGCGGGCCATCCTCCGGTGCGCCTTGCCTATGGGGCTTCTGAACGGCCGCAAAGGTTTTAGGTTATAGGAGGTTAACTATGCCCAAGAAGATAATCATCATCGGCGGCGGGCCGGGCGGCTACGTCGCCGCCATCCGCGCCGCTCAGCTCGGCGCCGAAGTCCACCTCGTCGAAAACGAGCACATCGGCGGCACCTGCCTCAACGTCGGCTGCATACCCACCAAAGCCCTCCTCCACGCCGCCGAACTCTACCACGCCATCACCCACGGCGCCTCCCAGGGCATCAAAGCCGAAAACGTCACCGTCGACTGGCCGGCCGTCATGGCCCGCAAGCGCGCCGTCGTCACCAAGCTCGTCCGCGGCGTCGAAGGCCTCCTCAAAGCCAACGGCGTAACCGTCCACCGCGGCGCCGGCATCCTCAATAGCCCCCGCACCGTCGCAATAAGCGGCGACAGCCCGGCCGTCCTCGAAGCCGACGCCGTCATCATCGCCACCGGCTCCGAGCCCGTCCGTCTTAATTTCCCCGGCGCCGACCTGCCCGGGGTCATCGACAGCACCGCTGCCCTCTCCCTGCCGGCCATTCCGGCTTCCATCGCCATCGTCGGCGGCGGCGTCATCGGCGTCGAATTCGCCGCCCTCTACCGCTCCTTCGGCGCCGAAGTCACCGTCATCGAAATGCTCCCCGAAATCCTCCCGCCCGTCGACGGCGAAATCGCCGCCCTCATCCGCGGCCACCTCGCCAAACAGGGCGTCAAATTCCTCACCGGCGCCCGCCTCAGCGAAGTCAAAAAAACCGCCGCCGGCCTCGCCGCCGTCGTCGTCGCCGGTGACAAAACCCAGGAAATCGCCGTCGAACAGGTTCTTGTCGCCGTAGGCCGCCGAACGCGCACCCAAGGCCTCGGCCTTGAGAACGCCGGCATCGCCGCCGAGCGCGGCCGCGTCACCGTCGACGCCAACTTCATGACCAACCGGAGCGGCGTCTACGCCGTAGGCGACGTCAACGGCCTCATCATGCTCGCCCACGCCGCCTCCGCCCAGGGCACCGCCGCCGCCGAGCACGCCCTCGGCCACCGCAGCGCCTACCACGGCCACACCATCCCCTCCTGCATCTACACCAGCCCCGAAGTCGCCGGCGTCGGCCTCACCGAAGAGCAAGCCAAGGCCCAGGACATCGCCTACAAAACAGGCGTCTTCCCCCTGGCCGGCAACGGTAAAGCCCTCATCGAAAGCGGCGGTGTCGGCCAGGTCAAAATCATCTCCGGCGCCAAACACGGCGAAATCCTCGGCGTCCACATCTTCGGCCCCCGCGCCACCGACCTCATCGCCGAAGCCGCCCTCGCCCTCAGGCTCGAAGCCACCGTCGACGAACTCGTCTCCACCATCCACGCCCATCCCACCGTCAGCGAAGCCATGGGCGAAGCCGCCCTTGCCGTCACCGGCGCCGCCATCCACTGGCCGCCGGCCCGCAAAAGCTGATGCGACGCTGCCTCCTTCTCCAGCCCGGTCTCGTTAACTACGACACCGGGCTGGTCCTGCAAAACGAAGCCCGCGCCCTCGTAGAAGAAGGCCGCTACGACGGCATCCTCATCCTCCTCGAGCACCCGGCGGTCGTCACCATCGGCCGCGGCGGCGGCGACGAAAACCTCGTCGCCCACCCCGCCTGGTTCAAAGCCCACGGCGTCGCCGTCGCCCACACCGACCGCGGCGGCAACGTCACCGGCCACAACCCCGGCCAGCTCGTCGGCTACCCCATCTTCGACCTCGCCAAATGGCGCCAGGACGTCCACTGGTTCGTCCACGCCCTCGAAGAAGCCGTCATCCGCACCCTGGCCCGCTACGGCCTCACCGCCGGCCGCAAAGCCAAATACACCGGCGTCTGGCTCGCCGACGACAAGATCGCCGCCATCGGCGTCTCGGTAAGGCGCTGGATCACCGGCCACGGCCTTGCCCTCAACATCGCCAACGACCTCGCCCTCTTCGACGCCATCGTCCCCTGCGGCATCCGCGAATTCGGCGTCACCAGCCTCGCGCGCGCCGGCGTCGCCGCCCCTCTGCCCGAAGTCGCCGCCGTCCTTGCCGCCGAAATCGCCGCCGTCTTCGACCTCGAATACATCGAGCCCCAAGGAGATGAAACCACGTGACCACCGCCCAGCCCGCGCGGCCGTCCTGGCTCGTCCAGCGCGTCGCCCCCGGCTCCTTCGAAAAAGTCAGCGGCCTCCTCGGCGGCCTCGGCCTCCACACCGTCTGCCAGAGCGCCCACTGCCCCAATATCGGCGAATGCTTCGGCCACGGCGCCGCCACCTTCCTCATCCTCGGCGGCGTCTGCACCCGCGGTTGCCGCTTCTGCGCCGTCCCCAAAGGCCAACCCGTCCCTCCCGACCCCGGAGAACCAGCCCGGATCGCCCAGGCCGTCGCCGCTTTGGGGCTCCGCCACGCCGTCGTCACCTCCGTCACCCGCGACGACCTCCGCGACGGCGGCGCCGCCCACTTCGCCGCCGTCATCGCCGCCATCCGCGCCGCCTGCGGCGCCAGCGTCGAAATCCTCACCCCCGATTTTGCCGGCCGCGAAGACAGCCTTGACACCGTCCTCGCCGCCCGCCCCGAAGTCTTCAACCACAACCTCGAAACCGTCCCCCGCCTCTACCCCGCCGTCCGGCCCGGCGCCGACTACCGCCGCTCGCTGGCAATCCTCGCCGCCGCCGCCCGCCGGCCCGTCCTCGTCAAAAGCGGCCTCATGCTCGGCCTCGGCGAGCAGCAAGACGAAATCCACGCCGTCCTCGCCGACCTCGCCGCCGCCGGCGTCCGCGCCCTCACCCTCGGCCAATACCTCCGGCCCTCGCCCGACCACCTGCCTGTCAGCGAATACATCCACCCCGACCAATTTCGCCGCTACGAAGAAGCCGCGTACGCCTTGGGCTTCAGCCACGTCGCCGCCGGCCCCCTCGTCCGCAGCTCCTACCACGCCGCCGCCTTCGTAGACGGCCAAAACCCGACCGACTCTTGACACGGACACCTCGCCTGTTATTTAATTAAAGGAAATATCTCTTTCCGCCCGCTGCGGAACGAACACGGACGAGGTGATCCCATGTTCCCACAGCTTAAAGACCTTAACAAGCTTGTCATCTTCCGAGGCCTCTTGGACGACCCGATAATCAAACAGCTCCTCGCCCACGCCGACAGGGCGGGGGAGGGGGGAGACCTGCCGCCCGCCACCGTCGCCGACCTCATCGCCTTCGCCGAACAATACGGCCTCGCCGGCAACGTCCTCGGCGACCACCTCATCTACCTCCTCGTCGTCGACGAAAACACCTTCAGCATCACCGCCGAAAAACAGCGCGGCCAGGTCGGCGAAAGCCTCCTCGCCGCCTGCGCCCACGACCTCGCCATCTTAAGGCGCCTCTACGACAGCACCGCCGCCCTCGCCGGCGGCCTCCTCGCCGACTACCGGCCCACCGTCGCCAGCGACCTCCTCGCCTTCAACGCCCTCAAACACAGCTGGGCCGCCGCAGGAGCCGCCGCCCCCGACGCCGGCGCCGCCATGCTCGCCCGCCACTACGCCGTCTACGGCTGCGGCCAGATGGCCAACCACGTCGCCTTCCGCTGGGACCGCAAAAACGGTCTCATTGGCATAACCCACTACGACAAAACCACCTTCGACGACATCATCGGCTACGAGCGCCAGAAAAACACCCTCAAAGAAAATACCGAAGCCTTCCTCGCCGGCCGCCCCGCCAACAACGTCCTCCTCATCGGCCCGCGCGGCACCGGCAAATCCTCCACCGTCAAAGCCCTCGTCAACGCCTACGCCATCCGCGGCCTCAGACTCGTTGAAGTCGCCAAAGGCGACCTCATCCACCTCCAGACCGTCAGCGACCTCCTCGGCGCCCGCGGCAAAAAATGCATCCTCTTTCTCGACGACCTCTCCTTCGAAGACTCCGACGGCGACTTCAAGCATCTCAAAACCGTCATCGACGGCTCCCTCCAGACCAGGCCGGCCAACGTCCTCATCTACGCCACCTCCAACCGCCGCCACCTCGTCAAGGAAACCTGGCAGGACCGCCAGGGCGGCGACGACGAAATCCACCGCTTCGACTCCCTCAACGAAAAAATTGCCCTCGCCGACCGCTTCGGCATCACCATCACTTTCCCGTCTCCCGACCAGCAGGAATACCTCAACATCGTCCACAAACTCGCCCAAAAGCACAAAGTCGCCCTCGGCGAAGAACAGCTCAACAAAGAAGCCCTCCAGTGGGAGTTCAGCCATTCGGGGAGGTCGGGCCGCGTAGCCCGCCAGTTCATCCAACATCTTTTGGGTAAGATTGTGTAAATATTGGCGTCCGTTGATAAGCCCCCATCTGCGTTGTTGTTCCGCCTGGCGTTTGCTAGCGTACGGCCCGAGTACGCGTCGCGGCACGCCAGGCGGAGCCGCCTAGCATCTGGGGGCTTCTGAACGTCCGCTCGCAGAAAAAACGATAGTTACGAAAACAACCAAAACCGCCGTACGGCGGTTTTTTTCGTTAGAGGTTTTTGCCATATCCTGGCGAAATTCTTTATTTCGACAGAACTCGGGAGGTGGCATAGTGATTTCCTGCCGGCGGCTGACGGCGCTCCTCGTCGTCCTCATCCTCGTCCTTGCCCTCCAGACCTCCGCCTGGGCGGCCATGCGGGTCATTCCCGCGCCGGGCGCCGACCCGGCCCACGTAGCCATCGTCCAGAAAACGGTCGACGCCTTCAACACCATCGTCGATGCCGAAATGGGCGTCACCCTCAACAACGACGTGCGCGTCTTCGTCTGTTCCACCGCCGAAAGTTACCGCGCCGTCCTCATCCGCGAGCTCGGCCAGAAGCCCGACACCGCCGAGCGCTCGTCAAAAGTCACCGCCGGCATGTCCGGCGGGCGCTCCAAAGCGGTCGCCATCAACTTTGGCGCCTACGCCAGCGAAGCCGCCAGCGCCCGCGCCTACAAAACCACCGCCCACGAGCTCTTCCACCAGCTCGAATACCAGCTCGCCGGCAACAACATGGGCAAATCCTTCTACTGGCTCAAAGAAGGGGCCGCCGACCTCCTCGGTGCCGCCGTCGCCGAAAAAGTCGGCTACCAGAGCCTCGACAAATGGAAACTCGACCAGGTCAACACCCTCCGCAAGGCCGACAAATACGTCTCCCCGCAGGCCATCTTGAAAACAAACCTCGACAAATGGACGACCCTTATCGAAGAAAAACTGCACCCCTACGAAATGTCCGACCTCATGGTCTTCTACCTCATGAGCCGCACCAAATCCGGCGGCTACCGGGCCATCGGCGACTACTACCGGCTCCTCGGCCAGGGCCTTGACAACGACAAAGCCTTCGAACAGGCCTTCGACGTCACCGCCGACGGCATCATCGGCGGCTTCCAGGCCTGGTTCGCCGCAATCTCCACCCAGTCAGCCACCGTCGAAGTCATCGCCGCCCCAGGCACCCCCGGCCTCGACGACTTCAACCAGGGCGTCGCCTTAACCCGCCAATTCATGGTCGACGCCTGGGGCGGCGACCTCATAAGCTCCATGCGCTTCGTCCTCGTATCCGGCAAACCCGCCTACGCCGCCGCCCTTGCCAAAGAGCTGGGCATCAGCGAAACCGAGGCCGCCCAGCGGGCCAAAAACAGCACCTGGTGGAATTCCGGCGGCACCGCCATCTACGACATCACCGCCAACCCCGCCAAACGCCTCCGCATCCACGCGGTCTCCAACCTCCTCGTCCGGCGGTACGCCAACGATATCGCCCCCCAGAAGCTCCTCGACCAGCTGTACTGGCTCAAGCTCGCCTCCAGTGAAGCCGTCGCCGCCCACATCGTCGAACTCGGCGGCGCCCACACCAAGGCCGCTTACCGCCAGGCCTGGCTGAATGTCCTTGCCAAATCGGCGGCAATCCCCGCCCTGGACGAACTCACCACCGCGGCCGGGTGGGAGCAGGCGAAAAAGACCCGCGGAGCCCCGCAGGTCCAGGGCGTCATCCTGCTCGCCGGCCTCTACCTCCTCGACAAACACGGGCCAGCCGCCTTCAACGACTGGTTCAAAGCCGTCGCCGCAACAGGCAGCGCCGACGCCGCCTTCACCAAAACCTTCGGCGTCACCGTGGCCGAATTCGGCGAGGAATTCAGCAACTATCTGCGCCAAACCCTCAAAAAAGCAAGCTAGCACATATAGCCAAAAACAAAACCGCCGGTCGCCCGGCGGTTTTCTCGCGTTTCCCGTTCACTTCTTGTTTATATCCAGTACCCCTTCGATGCCGCATAGCTCGTTTATCACCTGCTCCAGCTCGCTCCGGTCGGACAGCTTCACCGTCACCGGGATAAAAATCTTCCCCGGCTCCTCCGCGTCCTCGATCTGGATCTGGAGGATACCCACCCCCAGGCCGCCCAGGCACGAACCGATGCGGCCGATCTGGCCCGGCTTGTCCAGCGACTTAATCAGCAGATTCGCCACCCGCGGGCTGCGGCTCGTGTACAGGCGGTCGATCCGCGGCAGCACCTCCAGCGCCACCACCACCAGCACCGTCGTCGCCACCGCCCCCACCATCGCGCCCACCCCGGCCGCCAGGCCCACGCTCGCCACCACCCACAGGCTGGCCGCCGTCGTCAGGCCCTTGATCGTCGGGCCCTCCTTCATGATCGCCCCCGCGCCGAGGAAACCGATGCCGCTCACCACCTGCGCCGCCAATCTAGCCGGGTCGGCGTTCGTCTTGCCCTCCACATCCGAATACAGATTCAGCGACAGGATCGCCACCAGGCACGACCCCAGGCACACCAGGATATGCGTCCTCAGCCCGGCCGTCTTGCCGCGGTGCTGTCGCTCGAACCCGATAATCCCGCCCAGCACCACCGAAACCACCAGGCGGATCACCGTCGTATAATCGTCAACCACCAGCCACGCCTCCCCCCGCGCCCTTCTTCTTCAGCGGCTCGCCCTGAACAATATAAAACGCCAGTTCGGCGATATTCGTCGCCCGGTCGGCCACCCGCTCGATATAGCGGATCGCCACGTGATAATCCATGATCGTCTCCTGGGCCCACGGATGCACCGACAGCACGCACACCATATCGCGAAAAAGATCGCGGTTGCGCTTGTCCACCGAATTATCCTTATCGATAACCTGCCCCGTCAGCGCGCAGTCCAGCGTATCGTAACAGCGCAGCGCCCCCCGCAGCATCTCCAGCGACTGATCCTTCATACTCGCCACCGACCCGTGCAGCGTCGCCAGAGGCTGCATATTCTGGGCGGCGAACTTCTTCTGCACCATCTTCGCGATCTGGTTGGCGTAATCGCACGTCCGCTCCAGCTCCATCGCGATCTTCAGGCTGCAGGTCACGAAATTGACCTCCTCGCGGCTGCAAAGCCTGGCCGTCAGACTGTCGAGGCAATGCTCATTGATCTCCTGATACATCAGATCGACCTGCTTCTCAATCTCCCGCGCCCCGGCCGCCGCCGCCGCGTCGTTATCCACCAGCGCGCGCACGGCCAGACCGACCGCCTCCGCAGTCTTGTCGCCCATCGTAAGCACGCTTTTCTTCAGCCAGGTAAAATCGAACTCCATCGTAAGTCACCTCTCAGGTACCGGATATCCGTAATATATTCAACGCAAAGCAAGAATTTTCATGCAATCTTCCGAAAAAATTTTATCCGGACGATCTATACAGGACTTTTTGCATTATTTTCCGAATATGAGAGGATTGCCAGCCTTTCTTAGCGAATTACTTCCTAGCGCAAAACAGGACTGGAGAATTCGACCTTGAAACCGTTATCCGACATACGCTGCTTCCTGCTCGACATGGACGGCACCTTCTACCTCGGCGAGCAGCTCCTGCCCGGAGCCCTGGACTTCATGAAATACATAACAGCCAGCGGCAGGGACTACCTCTTCCTCACCAACAACTCGTCCCGGTCCGCTCATTTTTATGCCAAAAAACTCACCGCCATGGGCTGGTCCGCAGCGCCGAGCGACATCCTCACCAGCGGCGAAGCCGCCTGTCTCTACCTCGCCCGGCAAAAAAGCGCCGCCCGCGTCTTCCTCCTCGGCACCCCCGACCTCGAAGCCGAATTCGCCGCCCACGGCTTCACCCTCACCGCCGACGCCCCCGACTATGTCGTCCTCGGCTTCGACAAAACCCTCACCTACGACAAACTCACCACCGCCTGCACCCTCATCCGCGGCGGCGTCCCCTTCATCGCCACCCATCCCGACATCAACTGCCCCACCGAAGACGGCTTCATCCCCGACTGCGGCGCCATGATCGAACTCATCGCCGCCTCCACTGGCGTCCGGCCCCACATCATCGGCAAACCCCACCGCGACATCGTCGCCGCCGTCCTCGCCCGGACCGGCCATTCCGCCGCCGCCACCGCCATCGTCGGCGACCGCCTCTACACCGACATCGCCACCGGCAAAAACGCCGGCATCACCTCCATACTAGTCCTCAGCGGCGAAACCAAAGCCGCCGACCTCGGCTCAACCGCCGTCGCCCCCGACTACATCTTCGCCGGCCTCGGCACTCTCCAGCTGGCCCTGGCCGCCGGCGACCGACAGGAAGACAGCTTCCCGTCCGGCGGCTGACCACATAACCCCGGGCACCAATTTTTATTTAGGGAGGTAGTACCGTGAAAAAACCCTGGTATCTCATCGTCTCGCTCATCGTCATCGCCGCCATGTCCCTCGCCCTTGTAGCCGGCTGCGGCGGCGGCGACAAAAAACCCGCCGAAACCCCCAAAGCCGCCGGCCCCAAAGGCACCGTAATGATCTACACCTCCATCTACCCCGACATCATCGAACTCATCAAACCGGCCCTCAAAAAACAGTTCCCCGACCTCGAAGTCCAGTGGTTCCAGGCCGGCACCGAAAAAGTAATGGCCAAAGTCGCCGGTGAAATCGAAGCCAAGAAAATCCAGGCCGACCTGCTCATGGTCGCCGATCCCTCCTACTACCTGACCCTCAAAAACCAGAATCTCCTCCTCAAATACGACTCCCCCAACCGCAAAGACGTCCAGATCAACAAAGACTCTGAAGGCTACTGGACCGGCGTGCGCATCTCCAACATGATCATCGCCTACAACACCGCCAAGGTCGGCGCCGCCGACGTCCCCAAAACCTGGAAAGACCTGCTCGATCCCAAATGGAAGGGCAAAATAGCCATGCCCAGCCCGCTGCTCTCCGGCACCGCCTACGTCGCCGCCGGCGAACTATCCGACAAATACGGCTGGAAATACTTCGAAGACCTCAAAGCCAACGGCATGAAAGTCGAAGAAGGCAACTCCGCCATCCAGAATAAACTCGTGCGCGGCGAATACCTCGCCGTAATGATCCTCGAAGAAAACATCCTCAAAATCGGCGACAAAGGCGAACCCGTCAAAGTCGTCTACCCTGAAGACGGCACCATCGTAATCCCCAGCCCGATCGCCATCTTCAACACCTCCAAAAACCAGGAGGCCGCCAAGGTCGTCCTCGACTGGTTCCTCTCCAAGGAAGGCCAGGAAGTCATCGTCAAAGGCTGGATGCACTCCGTCCGCGGCGACGTAGCTCCCCCCAAAGGCGCTCCCGCCCTCAAGACCTTCATGGACAAAGCCATCAAACCCAACTGGGAAAAACTCTCCAAAGAAAACGAGAAGGTCAAGGAGACGTTCCGCAGCAAGGTACTGGAGAAATAACATCTATTACAGCAGGGAGGGGGAGGACTCTCCCCCTCCTTCAGTGCGGCCGTTGATAAGCGCCCATCTGCGGCGTTGCTCCTCAGAGCGCTTGCTTGCGTACATTCCGGGTACGCGGCGCGGCGCGCTCTTCCGGTGCGCCTTGCATCTGGGCACTTCTGAACGGCCGTGCGCCATTATGACGTAACGTAATTCTGGGGAAAATCTCTCCCCAACACTTCAGGGGGTACTCGTGATAAACCGCCTGCGCCAAAAATTCGACGCCAAATGGATGGCCATCGCCGCGGCCGTGGGCGTCCTTGTCCTATTCGTCGTCCTGCCCATGCTCTACCTCATCTGGCGGAGCATCTTCATCGACGGCTCTTTCAACTTCGCCACCTACAAGCAGGTCTACTCCCAGTCCGCCAACTGGAAAGCCTTCATCAACACCTTCTACATCTCCCTCGTCGTCACATTCGCCAGCGTCGCCGTATCCTTCCCCCTTGCCTGGCTCGTCGGCCGCACCGACCTCCCCGGCAAAGGCTTCTTCCGCACCACCTTCATCGCCAGCTACATGATTCCCCCCTACGTCGGCGCCATCGCCTGGGCCCAGCTCCTCAACCCCAGCGTCGGCTACCTCAACGAATGGCTGGTCAGCATCTTCAAACTCGCCAAAGCTCCCTTCGACATCTACGGCATGGGCGGGCTCATCTGGGTCCTCACCCTCTTCTACTCGCCCTTCGCCTTCATCACCATCTCGCGGGCCCTCGAAAAAATGGACCCCAGCCTCGAGGAAGCCTCGCGGGTCGCGGGCGCCTCGCCGCTCGGCACCCTGTGGCGGGTAACCCTGCCCCTCATGTTCCCCAGCATCATCGCCGGCGGCGTCCTCGTCTTCATCGGCGTCGGCTCGGCCTTCGGCATCCCCGCCATCATCGGCATGCCCGCCCAGATCGAAGTCCTCACCACCCGCATCGTCACCTACGTCTACCTCGGCACCGGCAAAGGCATCCGCGACGCCACCGCCCTCGCCGTCTCCCTCATGATTGCCGCTAACTTCGTCCTCTACGCCTCCACCTGGCTTCTAACCCGCAAAGACTACGTCACCATCAGCGGCAAGAGCACCAGACCCAACCTCGTCGAACTCGGCAAATGGAAATGGCCGCTCACCTTCCTCGTCAGCCTCTACGGCTTCATCGCCATCTTCCTGCCGCTCGCCTCGATAGCCGTCACCTCGCTCATCAAATCCCTCTCGCGGCCCATCTCCCTCGACAACCTCACCTTCGACACCTGGCTGGCCGCCCTCAAAAACGACCAATACATGACGCCGCTGTGGACCAGCTTCGTCACCGGCGCCGCCGCCGCCACCGCCGCCACCGCCATCGCCGTCTTCATCGCCTACCTGCTCGTCAAGACTAGGATGCGCGGCCGCACCATCCCCGACGGACTCTCCACCCTTGGCGGGGCCACCCCCAGCATCGTCATCGCCCTCGCCCTCATCATCACCTTCTCCGGCGAATTCGGGCTAAACCTCTACAACACCTTCGGCATCCTCATCGTCGCCTACATGGTCAAATACCTCACCATGGCCGTCCGCACCATCGCCGCCTCGCTAAGCCAGGTACACTCCTCCCTTGAAGAGGCCGCTTTGAACTCCGGCGCCACCTGGCTCCAGTCGCTGCGCGACATAATGCTCCCCCTCATCGGGCCCTCAATCGTCGCCGGCTGGTTCCTCGTATTCATGCCCTCATTTTACGAACTAACCATGTCGATAATCCTCTACGGCTCCCAGACCAAAACCATCGGCGTCCTCCTCTACGAACTCCAGACCTACGCCGACCCGCAGGACGCCTCCGTCCTCGCGGTCATCATCCTCCTCATCATCCTCGTCGGCAACATCATCCTCCGCAAGGTCTCCAAGGGAGCCATCGGCATATAAAGCGCGTCTAATCTGAAAGCACAAGGCCGTTCAGAAAGCCACAGATGCTAGGCGCACCGAGGACGCGCAGCGACGCGTACTCGGGCCGTACGCTAGCAAGCGCTCGCAGGGGCAACAACGCAGATGGGGCTTTATCAACGGCCGAGAAGGAGTTAACACTATGGCGGAAATTAAACTGCAATCTGTAGCCAAACACTTCGGCGAAGTCAAAGCCGTCGACAACTTCGTCGCCACCGTCGGCGACGGCGAATTCGTCTCCATCCTAGGCCCCTCCGGCTGCGGCAAAACCACCATGCTGCGCATGGTCGCCGGCTTCGAAAAGCCCACCGCCGGCGAAATATACATCGGCGACCGCCTCGTAAGCTCGCCCGCCAAGGGCATATTCGTTCCCCCCGAGAAACGCAGCATCGGCATGGTCTTCCAATCCTACGCCGTCTGGCCGCACATGTCCGTTTTCGACAACGTCGGCTACCCCCTCAAAATCAAAGGCCTCCCCAAAGCCGAAATCGCCGACCGCACAAATACCGCCCTCGACCTCGTCCACCTCACCGGCCTCGCCCAGCGTCTGCCCAGCCAGCTCTCCGGCGGCCAGCAGCAGCGCGTCGCCCTCGCCCGCGCCCTCGTCGCCGAGCCCGACCTGCTCCTCCTCGACGAGCCGCTCTCCAACCTCGACGCCAAACTGCGCGAAAGCA
>JAEZJM010000006.1 GCA_023415775.1 Bacillota bacterium
CCAACGGTTTTGGAGACCGCTACTCTACCAATTGAGCTATACCCCTATGAATGGAGCGGAAAACGAGATTCGAACTCGCGACCCTCGCCTTGGCAAGGCGATGCTCTACCACTGAGCTACTTCCGCAAATGGCGACCCCGAACGGATTTGAACCGTCGATCTCCGCCGTGACAGGGCGGCATGTTAGACCACTACACCACGGGGCCCCGAGGGTTCTTATATTACCATGGTTCCCGCCGTTTTTCAAGCCCTGGCGCGGCTAATAAACCGCGATTATTTCAGCCTTTCTCCCGCGCGCGCGGCAAAAGGCGGGTTTACACCCCATTATCGTCTCCCTACTCGATCCCGAACTTCTTGACCTTGCGATAGAGGCGCACCTTGGGAATCTGCAGATAATCGGCGGCCTTGATCTTGTTTCCGCCGCAGATATCGATCGCCCGCCTTATCTCTTCCTCCTCCACCTGCTTCAGAACGGCCACCAGGCTCGACCCCTGCACCTGCTGACGAACCTTGGCGCGGTCGATATTGTGGAGGACGTACTGGGGAATATCCGCCACCTGGGCGACACGCCCCTCCGCGGCCAGAGCGATCTTCTCCACGACGTTGCGCAGCTCGCGGATGTTGCCCGGCCATTCATAACGGGCCAGTTCGTCAAGGCAGGCTGTCGCTATATTGGCATAAACGCCGTTCTCCTGGTAAATCGCCCCCTGGAAATGATACACCAGGCTGGCTATATCCTCCCGTCTTTCCCGGAGCGGAGGGATTTTGAGCGACAGCACGTTAAGCCGGTAGAACAGATCGCTGCGAAACCCGCCGCTCTGCACCAGTTTCTCAAGATCGGCGTTAGTAGCGGCGACAACCCGGACATTGACCTGACGTATCTCGTTGCCGCCCACCCGTTCGAACTCCCGCTCCTGCAGCACGCGAAGGATTTTGGCCTGCATCATGTACGGCATGTCGCCGATCTCGTCCAGAAACAGCGTGCCCTCGTTGGCCAGTTCGAATTTCCCTGGCTGCCCGCCCTTCTTGGCCCCCGTGAACGACCCTTCCTCATACCCAAAAAGCTCCGACTCCAGCAGCGTCTCCGGAATGGCGGCGCAGTTGACCCTGATGAACGGCCCCTTCCGGCGGCTCGACTCTTCATGGATGGAGTGAGCGAACAACTCTTTGCCGACGCCGCTTTCGCCGGCGATGAGCACGTTCGAGTTCGAGCGGGCGATGCGTTTCGCCTGCTCCTTGCAGGCCCTGATGCTCGGGCTGCTGCCGATAATGTCGGCCAAACAGTACTTGGTGCGGTAAACGATCTGATCCTTCTCGTAGTCGGCCAGCTTCTTCTGCAGCAGCTTGTTCTTCTGAGCCAGCATGTAGATCTCCTGGAGGTCGCCGAACAGAATGATACCGAGGGCGCCGATAATCTTGCCGGCGTCGAGGACAGGCACGCGGTGAACGATGGCCTCCCGGCCGTCGGAAAAACGGTGCCGGTGAGCGACCTCGGCCTTCTGGGTCTTGAGAACGATAGGCAGGCGGGACGAAGGCTCCACCTCGCTGATATGCTTGCCGGCCGTCATCGCGTGCGTAAAGTTGAAATAATCCAGCATAGCCTGATTTATACGAACGATATAGCCGTTCTCGTCCACGAAGTTAATACCGATAGGCATATGGTCGAATATCTTGAACACATTATGGACGAATTTCGACCCCAGCGCGTCCTGCCCGTCCAGTATGGTCAACTCTTCGGTCATGACTGACCCCCCAGTACCTCGTCGTCTAGCTATAGTCTACCATGCGCCCGATCAAATACAAAGCCCCCTGGAGGGGGCTCTGCGCATCTCAGTCCTTCTTGTCCGGGTCGGCCTGGTAGAAAAGCTTGTTCTGGGCGATAGCGGCAGCCTTCGTGCCTTCCAGTGCCTTCGCCACCTTGGCGATGTTGCCGGCCGAATACTTCATTATCTCGATGCCTTCCAAATCCCTTTCGGCATCCCTGGCGCCCCGTGCGCCGGCCACCCCCACATTCCAGTACATCGACCCCGGCACCACCAAATCGTTGATGAAATACCACAGCAGCAGCTCCGAAAGCGCCAGCGTCGTTCCCGCCCGGCGCGCCACAGTCACGGGAGCGCCGACCTTGCCGCTCAGCAGCCGTCCCGAGCCCCTGCCTGCGAACGTCGCCCGTTCCAGCAGCGCCTGCAGCAGCGAAGTAGGTTTACTGACATACACCGGCGAACCGATGATAATCGCGTCAGCCGCATGCATCTTTGCGTATACTGCCTCGAAATCGTCCTCCTGAACACAGCGCTTCTTCTCAAGGCAGCCGTAGCAGCCCCGGCAAGGCAGGATAGTTTTGTCCCGCAGCGGGATGAGCTCGGTGTCCCAGCCCAGTTTCTGCAGCTCGGCCAGCATGACCTCCAGATAATACTCGGTATTGCCGTGCTCGCGGGGAGAACCGCAGATCGCGATAGCTTTCACCGTCTAATCACCTCCCGTTAATTGTTAGGTCTGCGGCCGCAAAATTCCTGCCGCTCAGCCTCAATTTTCCGCCTTGGCCGTGGCCGCAGGAGCAGGAGTGCTCATCTTTTCCCTGATGCCGAAGAAAATGATCGTGCAGGACACCAGGCAGGAGAGGGCCAGCAGTTTAAAAGCCGCGTCGTAGCTGCCGCCGGTCCAGTCGATAACCATGCCGATCGCCAGAGGCGCCACCAAACCACCCAACTGGCCGCCGGTATTGACAAAACCGCTGCCCGATCCCATCAGGTTTTCCGGCAGATAGATAACCGGCAGCGCCCAGATGGAGCCCAGCGCCATAAACAGGAAACCGGCCGCGAGGCTCTGGTAAATGGTCGCGTACTCCACCGACGGCGTAGTGTAGAAGAGATAGAGGCAGAAGGCGCCGATGAGTTCCGCGCAGATTACCAGATAACGGCGTTTGCCCCGGAAGAACTTATCGGACATCCAGCCGGACAGCAGCATCCCCACTGTTGCCACGAAAAAGGGGATCGAAGCCGCGTAGGCCATCTTATACAGCGTCAGGCCGCGGACTTTTACCAAATAGGTCGGCAGCCACGTCATATAGCCCCAGATGGGTACCGTAAGGAAGAACACCCCGAAGAACATCACCCATATGCGCGGCTCCTTGATCAGTTCCCAAAAAGAAGCCTTCGGCGCGATGCTCGTCTCCAGGCTCGCGCTGGCCGCTTCGTCTGCAGCCCGCTCCTCCTTGATTGCCTTCACCTCTTCGGCCGTGATGCCTGGGAACTGCTCCGGCCTATCGACGATATAGCGCCAACTGATGAACACACAGATAATGCCCAGTGCGCCGAGAATATAGAACACGCCCCGCCAGCCGTAGTTGGCGATCAGCGGCGCCACCAATAGCGGCGTCAGCGCCGGCCCCAGCGTCGTGGAGGTAAGCACGCAGGAATTGGCTGTGCCGCGATCCTTCTTGCTGAACCACGTACCGACCACCTTCCACACCGGCCCGGGGAATACGCCCTCGCCCGCGCCGAACACAAAGCGGACAATCAGCATCTGCGTCATATTGCCCACCATGCCGGTGAAGGCGGTGAACAGCGACCACACGGCCAACGCGCCGGTGATGACCCGCCGCGGCCCGAACTTATCCGCCAGCCAGCCGCCGGGGATCTGGCAGCCGGCGTAGCCGATGAAAAACGCGCTCAACACCCCGCCCAGGGCAGTCGCCGACAGGTCGAACTCCTTGCCGATATACGGCAGAGCCATACTGATCGCCATCCGGTCGAGCCAGGCCACGAGGTAACAGGCCAATACCGCGAAAATTACCTTATGACTCGTTTTCATTTATCCGTCCTCCTTACCATAATGCCATTTTATCCGCCTGCTCGCGCAGTTGGTCGCGGAAATTGGGATGAGCGACAGCAATCAGCCGCCGGACCCGCTCCCGGATATTGGCGGATCGCAGAGCGGCCACGCCGTACTCGGTAACGACGTAATCCACATCCATCCTGCTGATCGTGACCGGAGTGCCCGGCGCCAGCGCCGCCACCAGGGATGAAATTGTGTCATTCTTGGCGGTCGAGTAAAGCGCCACAATCGATTTCCCGCCGCCGCGCTGCGCCCCGATGCACGTATCGACCGCGCCGCCGCAGCCGCTGTACTGGCGGTGGCCGATCGCTTCCGACACGCACTGCCCGAAAAGATCCACCTGCAGCGTCGTGTTGATCGAAACCATCTTATGATTCTTGGCCACCACCATCGGGTCGTTGACCATGCTCCCCCGGTGAAACTCCACGCCGGGGTTGCAGTCCAGCCAGTCGTACAGCCGCTGTGAGCCGAGCGCGAACGCCCCCACCATCTTATCCTTGAAAATCGTCTTCCTGCGGCCGGTTATCACTCCAGCCTCCGTCAGATCGACGAACGAGTCGCAGATCATCTCGGTATGCACCCCGAGATCCTTCTTATCCATCAGGCAAAGGGCCGCCGCGTTGGGAATCCCGCCGATCCCCAGTTGAATCGTCGACCCGTCCTCGACAAGCTCGGCGATGTACTGGCCGATAACCTTGTCCTTGTCGGTAATCTCCGCCGCAGGCAAAACCGGCAGTTTGCGGTTATTCTCCACCACGAAATCCACGTCGCGGATATGGACCTGCGTGTCGCCGAACGTCCTCGGCAGATTCTCGTTGATCTCCAGGATAACCAGATCGGCCGCTTCCAGAGCGTCCTTTTCCACCATCATCCCCAGCGACAAATTCAGATAGCCGTGTTTATCCATCGGGGCGGCCGTCCCGAAGAAAATCTTCGACTTTTTAAGCGGCGCCCGCCGGCTGATAGCGTTATGGACATGGGACGGATTGTAAGAAACCGTGCCCGCGTCGTGCATCTGCCGGCAACCCGGCCCGTAATACCAGGCGTTGAGGAGGAAATGGCCCTTCATCTCCGGCTTCATGTAAAAATCGTAGGCCCCCAGCGGCAGAATCATCACCACCGATACATTCTCCACCCGCTCCCGGACGGTATGCAGCTTGCTCAGCAGCCCGGCCGGTTCGGCGGCAGCCACCGCCACATAAATCTCATCATCGCTGTTCACCTTCATCACGGCCTCTTCCGCCGCTATCAGCTTCTGCTTGTACAGCTCGTTATACGACAAGACCGACACCTCCCCTAATTGCCCCAGCGGATGACCGTCGCGGAAAAAGCATAGCCTGTGCCCGCGCCAAGGAAAACCACATTAGTTCCGTCCTTTACCTTGCCGTTCTCCAGTCCCAGCTTCAGGCCGATGAACTGGTCGCCATGCCCGCAATGGCCATACTGCTGCAGATATGCGCCGTTTTCCTCGGGAATGCCCAGATCGGCCAGAATGGCCTTATGAGCCTTCGGATTGATATGCACCGGGCAAACCCAACCCACGTCCTGCTCGCTCAGACCGCTGCGCTTCAGGGCGCCCCGCACCGCTCCGGTGAACGCAGGCAGCGACTTCTCCGTAAGCCGTTGTTTCATCCCCTCAGGATCGGTCACGGAAATCTTCCAGCCCAACCCGTCCACGTCTTCCCTGCTCAGCTGGTTTAGGCTGCCGCCTTTGAGGCACACGACATCCATCGACATCGAGCTCTCGGTAATGATATGGCTTTCCAGCACCCTGTTCACCGGCCAGTCGCGCTTCAACACAAGCGCGAACCCGCTCGGCGCCATGTCGAACATGAAAGACTGCTCCGGCCGCCGGTAATCGATAAGATAACAATTGGTATTGCCGCCGGCCACCAGCACCTTCTTAAGCTCCGGGTTGGCGTACATCAGATCCTTCGCCAGCTTTAGCGCCAGCGGCGTCCCGGCGCAGCGCAGCGCGCTGTCGAACGCCCAGGCCTTGACCGCGCCGACGCTCTCCTGAATCGCGATCGCCGCCGTCCAGCAGACATACTCCTTATAATCCTCGCCGGCCCAAAGCACAAGATCGATCTCCTCCGGCGCCGTCCCGGTCTTGGCCAGGCAGCTCTTCGCCGCCTTAGTGGCCATCGTCACGCAATGGTCTTCGGGCCCGCCGATCGGCTTGCGGTCAAACCCCATCTTCTCCTTTATGATGTTCGCGGGAATATTGATCTGCGGCGCGAGTTCCTCCGCGGTTACGTACTTCTCCGGCAGATACAAATCCCAGCCCACGATCCCGACACAGAAATCTTTTTTCTCGATCATACGCCTCTCCTTATCCGTTTCCTGAAGCTTCGTTAATCGAGTTGGCCAACTCGCCGGAATAATAACGCAATTCCCGTGCCAACAACCGTGCGGACGTCGCATCGTTTCATCATCCGGCATCATCCGCCGGCCCGTGTAACAATTCGTAACAGCAATCGCGGGAAATCAGGACTTCAGGCGGTTACATTTCGATACAAAGTAACGATTTGAACCTTTCTCCGCCCGTCTGGGCCTTTCTCGCCCCGGCAAGACCGTTCCGCCCATCCGCCGGCCAGTAACAAATCGTTACTAATTTGCCGCGTTTCGGTTGAATATTCTAAAAATAACGCCATTGTAACAATTCGTTACTCAGTTGCATTTTGTTACACACCTGCCGGAATTCGCCGACACTCTTGGGTTTTCATGACATCCGGTGTACAATTGAAAGTGGACAATCAGCAAAGGTGGGCTATCATGACCGAAGCGTCTCGTACCTGGCAGCAAGCCGAACAACACCTGACAACCGTCGACCCTGTCCTAAAATCCCTCGTGGAAAAATACGGCCCCTGCCACCTCCAGCCCAAAAGAGATTACTTCACCACCCTCTGCAGCTCCATAGTCTCCCAGCAACTGGCCACCAAGGCGGCGGCGGCCATCTTCGCCCGCTTCTCCGCCTTCTATGACGACCATCCCGCACCACCGGCGGTAGCCGGGACCGCCCCGGAAAAACTGCGCGAACTGGGTCTCTCCAACCAAAAAATCAGCTACATGCTGGACCTATCCGACAAAGTCGTCAGCGGAAGCATCAAGCTCGACCAGTTCCCGGCGCTGCCTGACGAAGAGATCGTCCGTGAGCTCACCGCCGTCAAAGGGATCGGCGTCTGGACAGCCCAGATGTTTCTCATCTTCGCTTTGAACCGCCCCGATGTACTGCCTGTCGACGACTTCGGGGTCCGCAAGGCGATGATGAACTGCTACAACCTTGCCGGCATGCCGGCGAAAGCCGAGATGGAAAGCATCGCCGTCCCCTGGCGCCCGTGGCGGTCGATAGCCAGCTGGTACCTGTGGCGCAGCCTCGAAAACAAGTAACCGCCAGCAACCATACCGCCACCCCCAGCCCCCTCTGCCGCCGCAAAGGGGGTCTTTGACCACTTCTTCGCAAAATAAAAAGCATTTTTCACCCGGCGCATATGGTAACTTTTGTAAATTAATGATAATATAATTACACAAGCCGGAAGGAGATGGTGGCTTATGGTGTATTGGTACGTGGTATTCTATGGACTGCTGTTCGCCATCGTGATGCGCAATGCGCGCTGAGACCGGTCCGCCTGTCGCCGCCCACGAAACGGCCCTGCGCGAGCTGCTGCTCGCCGCCGACCGCCTCGCCGCTCTCACCAACGACTGGTACCCGGACGAGTACCGATACATAACCGCCGACCTCTTCGCCGCCCTCCTGGAGCTGCAGCTCGCCGCCAGGAAAATGCCCTCCGGCCGCTAAGCATACCGCCGCCCCCTTCCGGGCAGCCGAAAGCCCTCGGCGGCGTTTTTTCTTGCCTATCGGTGCCCCGCGGTGTAATATAGTGGCAATAGCTACTTTCACCGCCGGGAGGACTCATGGACACCATCGACATCAGGCAATTCCGCATCGACGATTACGACCGGGCCGTCGAAATCTGGCAGCAGGCGGGCCTAGCGGTAAGGCCCGGCGACGATAAAGCCTCGATAAGCCGCACATTGGAGCGCAATCCCGGCCTCTTCCTCGTCGCCTGCGCCGGCGGCGAAATCATCGGCACCGCCATCGGCGCCTACGACGGCCGCCGCGGCCACCTCTACCACCTCGCCGTCCTGCCCGCCTACCAGGGCCGGGGCATCGGCCGCCGCCTCATCGCCGCCGTCGGCCAGCGTCTCGCCGCCCTCGGCTGTCCCCAGCTCAACCTCTCCGTAAACCTCGACAACACCGCCGCCATCAAATTCTACGAAAAGCTAGGCTTCGAAACCCGCGGCCATATGCTCGGCAAAACACTCTGAACCCAATAGTAAAGCCTGACGATTATAAATACGTCAGGCTTTACTATTGGCTCATTCGTAAATAGTATTAGTTTCAAATAGTTAACAGTAAAGCCGCCTCATTTGAGACGGCTTTAGGGGGCGGTATCTTACGCTTGTAACCGGGCTAACGTATATTCTGTCAAAATTTCCGGCCATTTCTCATCACCGTATGTATAGCCTTCTAGTAGATCGATTACTCCTTTATTTATAAAAAGTACAAATCCGACTCCATTAGCGACTCCGTTGATCTGTCCCTTAACTCCGCCTAACTGGAGAGATTCTGCCTGGTGCAATTTTTCACTATCCTCCAAGACGCTAAATGATGTGAAAAATCCTACGCCTGAGAATTCTCGAGTTATTACACTTGCTGTTTCATACTGGCGACGTAGAATATCCACTTTACTGTCTTGGCCTTCCAATAGTTTTTCCATTAGCTCTTTTTCGAATTTAATAAACCTTGCGTTTACTTCCACGCAGTTCGCCCTCCAATAGTGAAAGCTACAACCCTATACCCGTTTTCTCGGAGAAGCTACAGAAACCCTTTAAAGTTATGCTGCTAATAGGCCAGGGTGGAATTGTACGGTTTTCAAAGTTTATTTCTTATCTACTGGCCGGCTCTGTTCCCGGCGCTGGGTTCGCCACACGCTACGGCGACGGTCTTACGTAGGCTCATCGCCGACAGCACCGCACCACCGCCAAATTCACGTCCATGTTCAATTGTCGGTTCTCGCGGCCGTCCTGGCCGCTCGTGCGGTGCTGTTACCGACTCCCTCGCCAAGTAGCGGCCGCCGCCTCGCTTCACGTGGCTCACCCATCGCCGGGAACGCCGCCAATCCATCCACAAAAATCGTTAGTTCACCGCAACAGAAAATAGGAACAAAAAAGAATTCAAAAGGTCCTCCTACAACTTTTATTGAAATCTAAGAACATAAAAACCTTACAGAGGGAGGGATAGTTTCCTTGCCTAGATCATTTGGGATTGTCGAGGAAAAAATGTACGAATCGGACTTCTTTTTAGAAAAGATAGCAGAAAGCGATGATATGCGCGAAGCAAATTATTACTTTAGCGCTTTTATCTCAGCTGCAAGAAGTGTCACTTTTGCATTACAAGCTTCTTTATCTGGTATAGCAGGTTTCGAAGAATGGTATTTAGAAAAACAAAAGATATTGCGTGAAAATCAATTAGCTCGATTCTTTACTGATGCTCGAAATTATTCGCAAAAACAAGGCCGAATATATATTCATTCAAGCAGCCGCCAGTATTCTATTGAGAATGAAGAGATATTCCCTCGGCGCTATTATTTTGATACTCCAGTTTCAAGTTCGCATAACGCCAGTCTATTTGTCAGAATAATGCTTGGTGATGAACAAGCTGAAATGCAAATGGTTGATGCTTATACGCAAGGAAGAAGTTATATGCTTTTACTATCCGAAATAATATATGACTGTTTTCAAAGGTTCGGCCCGATAATCGATCCAGAACAATACTATACTCTAGATAATATTAGGAATCTCGGTCAAACTATTGAAGATGTAGAAGAAAACGCGGGTTTTCCAAGAGGATATACAGATGCAGACATTCCAGTAGAAGAAAGAGTTAGGTTAATTAGAAATTCGCAACCTGGAACTGAAATTGATTATATTTTCTTAAAGTATCTCAATAAAGATAGATTTGGTAGAGCACATGAAGCCTAATAATCCAATGCCCACAACGAAACCCTATTCTTCCTTCATCCCACCCCTCTAGAAAAAATTCCCTTGCATTTTATAGACGACCGGTCTAATATATAACCATGGATAAACAAGATGTTCGCCTCCACCTTATCGAAGTAGGCGCCAAAGCCTTCATGGCCAAAGGGTACCACGCCGTCGGCCTCAAGGAAATCCTCGCCGCCGCCCAAGTGCCCAAAGGGTCCTTCTATTACTACTTCCGCTCCAAAGAAGACTTCTGCGTCGCCATCATCGACCACTACATCCGCTTGTACGCCGAAAAACACCTCGCCGTCCTGGAGGACCGCGCCCGCCCGGCCAGGGACCGCCTCCTCGCCTTCTTCGCCCAGGAAAAGGAATACTTCCGCGAAAAACAGTGCCAGCACGGCTGCCTGCTCGCCAAACTCGCCCTCGAAATGGCCCTGCTCAGCGAACCCATCCGCGCCGAACTCCAGCGCGGCATGAATGGCTGGATACGAACCGTCGCCGCCTGCCTCGCCGAAGGAGAAGCCGCCGGCGAATTTGCCCTCTTCCGGCCCCCCGCCGTCATGGCCGAATTCCTCTACGCCGCCTGGGCGGGCGCCATCACCCGCATGCAGGCCACCCAGTCCGTTGCGCCGCTCGACATCTTCATCGCCTTCGCCGCCCGCGAAATCGGCGGCCAACCTTCATAATCCCTTCACTTAGTAACCGACCGGTCTACTATAGACCTTGGTCGCATAAAATATAAAAACTTCTAAGGAGAGTGTTGTCCATATGTTCACCATCTCCCCCGCCTGCGTCAAATGCGGCATCTGCGCCGAGGTATGCCCCATCAGCATCATCGGCATGGACGAAAGCGGCCCGAAACTGCTCAACGCGGACGCCTGCATCCGCTGCGGCCACTGTGTCGCCTCCTGTCCCCACGCCGCCCTCGACCATAGCCTCGCCCCCCTCGCCGCCCAAGCCCCCCTAGGCGACTTACCCGTCCTCGACGCCGACACCGCCGCCCGTTTCCTCCGCTCCCGCCGTTCCATCCGCCGCTACAAACCCGGGGCCGTACCCAAAGAAACGCTCCTCAAGCTACTCGACATCGCCCGTTTCGCCCCCACCGGCGGCAACAGCCAGGGCCTTTCCTACCTCGTAGTCGGCGACCGCTCCCTGCTGAAGAAACTCAGCGACGCCACCCTCGACTGGATGGAGGAGCAGATCGCTGCCGGCGTCTCCTGGATAAAGCCTTACGCCCACGTCGTCCGGCGCTACCGGCAGGGCGACCTTGATATCTTCCGCAACGCCCCCCACCTCATCGTCGCCCTCGCGCCCAAGAACTTCCCCATCGGCGAAAAGAACACCCGCTACTCCCTCGCCTACGCCGAGCTCTACGCCCCCTCCCTCGGCCTCGGCACCTGCTGGTCGGGTTTCTTCGAAATGTGCGCCTTCGCCGGCTACCCCGCAATCTACGACCTGCTAGCCGTTCCTGAAAACAAGGCAATCACCGGCGCCATCTTCTGCGGCTACCCCGTATACCGCTACCACCGACTCGTCGACAGGAACCCCCTCGCCGTCGACTGGCGTTAAACTGTCAGGCGGGCGATAAAGGCCCATCTGAATAAAAAAGCCTGACGCGTTATCGTCAGGCTTTTTCTTCTTCCCTGGGTTACTTTCCCGTTCTCCCCCGCTTGGTGATCGGCGTCCCGGCCTGGCAAAGCGGGCAGGCGTCCGGCTGGTATGTAGGCACCGCCAGCTTCAGCAGCGCCTCCGTCCGCACCCCGAAGTCGGCCTTGCCGCCGCTGCGGTCAACCAGCAGCGCCACCCCGGCCACCTCGCCGCCCTGCTCCTTCACCACCTCCAGCACCTCGTGCACCGAGCCGCCGGTCGTGACGATATCCTCCACCACCAGCACCCTCTCGCCGGGTGCGATAGCGAAGCCGCGCCTGAGCGTCATCTTGCCGTTCTCCCGCTCGGTGAAAATAGCGCGCGTGCCAAGATTCTTGCCCACCTCGTGGGCTAGGATGATGCCGCCCGTCACCGGCCCTACCACCACCTGTATCCCGGCGTCCCTGAACCTTTCGGCCAGCGCCGCGCACAGCCTGGCCGTATGCTCCGGCCACTGCAGCACCTGGAACTTCTCCACGTACAGCGGGCTGTGCAACCCCGAGGTCAGCAGAAAATGCCCCTCCAGGATCGCCCCGGTATCGACCAGCAGCTTCCTTACCGCCGCTTCCTCCATGCTACGCCTCCTCCATTTCCCGCAAAATCGCCAGCGCCGCCGCCCGCGGGTCGGGAGCGGCCGTGATCGGCCTGCCCACCACCAGATGGCTGGCCCCGGCCCTTAAAGCCCCGGCTGGCGTCGCCACCCTGCTCTGATCGTTGACCGCGCTGCCGGCCGGCCGCACTCCGGGCGTCACGATGAGGAAATCCGGCCCGCACGCCGCACGGATGGCAGCCGCCTCCTGCGGCGACGCCACCACCCCGTCCAGCCCGGCTTCCCGGGCCATCTCCGCCAGACGGACCGCCTGGGTCCTGATCGGCACTGCATAGTTCAGCCTCATCCATTCGGCCTCGTCCATGCTCGTAAGCACCGTCACCGCGATCAACCGCGGCCGCGGCCGGCCGCTCGTCGCCGCCGCTTCCACCGCCGCCGTCGCGGCCCCTTTCATCATCGCCAGCCCGCCGGACGCGTGGACGTTGACCATCGTCGCCCCCAGCCAGGACAGCACCTTGGTGCTCTGGCTCACCGTATTGGGAATGTCGTGCAGCTTTAAGTCGAGGAAAACCTCCTTGCCGGCCGCGCGCAGCACGCGGACCGCCTCGCCGCCCACGGCGTAAAAAAGCTCCATTCCCACCTTGTAATGCCCCACCGCGTCGCCCAACTCGGCCACCAGCTTCTGGACCTTGTCAAGATCGGGAAAATCAAGCGCCACAATTAGACGATTATCGCTCAAATTTATCACTCCATCGCCCTTATATACGCAGGCTGTTCAGAGCGATCAGATGCAAGGCGGCTCCGAGGACGCGCCGCACCGTTTCCTCCGCGACCAAGTATGCTTACATGGTTTGCACAGGAACGGTTTAACAGCATCGCGCGTACACGGTAGTACGCTAGCAAGCGCCCGCAGGAACAACGCAGCAGATGGCGCTATCAACAGCCTGCACAGTATAGATGCCTAAATATTATCGTTCACGCGGCCGACCAACTCGCTCACATGTTTTATCCCGCGCTCCACCAGGTAATCCCTGATGCCCTCGGCGATCTCCACGCTCGCCCGCGGGTTGACGAAATTGGCGGTACCCACCGCCACCGCGCTCGCCCCGGCCAGCAGGAACTCGATCGCGTCCTCAGCCGTCATGATGCCGCCCAGGCCGATGACCGGGCACTTCACCGCCCGCGCCACCTGCCAAACCATCCTGAGCGCCACCGGCTTGATCGCCGGTCCCGACAGGCCACCCAACACGTTGCCCAGCTCCGGCCGCCACCGGCGGATATCGATGGACATCCCCAGCAGCGTATTGATGAGCGACACCGCGTCGCTGCCTGCATCCTCGGCCGCCTTGGCGATGCTCACGATATCGGTCACATTCGGCGACAGCTTGGTGATCACCGGCAGGATCGTGTTCCTGCGTACCGCCGTCACTACGGCGGCGGCGCTCGCGCAGTCTGTGCCGAAAGCGATGCCGCCCTCCTTGACATTCGGGCAGGAGATATTCAGCTCCAGGCCCGCCACCCCCGGCACACTCAGTCGCCTTGCCAGCTCGGCGAACTCGTCCGTCGTCGCGCCGGCGATATTGACGATTATCGGCGTGTCGTACGCCGCCAGTCCCGGCAGAATGCGGCTGACGAACTCGTCCACGCCCGGATTCTCCAACCCGATGCAGTTGAGCATCCCGGCCGGCGTCTCGGCGATACGCCGCCCCTTATTGCCGTCGCGCGGCGTTAGCGTCGTCCCCTTGACCACGATCGCGCCGATCTTGTTCAGATCGACGAAATCGGCGTACTCCGGCCCCGAACCGAACGTGCCCGACGCCGTCATCACCGGCGTCTTCATCTTGATGCCCGCAATATCCACCGCCAACATCACAGCTCAAGCACCTCCTCCGCCCAGAACACCGGACCGTCGCTGCACACCTTGCGGCGCTTGCCGTCCGTGCCGGCGCATGTACACGACAGGCACGCCCCCACGCCGCAGGCCATATGGTCCTCGAACGAAATCTGACACGGGATGCCCTTATCCCTCGCCAGCCTCGCCACCCCCTCCATCATCCGCAGGGGGCCGCAGGCGTAAATGCGGTCATACTTGCAATTCTCCAGCAGCTCGGGCAGCAGGTTGATCGTGAACCCCTTGCGCCCCATCGAGCCGTCGTCGGTCGTCACGTGGATGCTGCGGCACACGCCGAGAAAAACATTCCGCCACCACAGCTCCTCCTTCGTCCGTCCGCCCATCAGCGCCGTCACCGGCTTGGGGCAGAGCGCCTTGGCCAGAAACAGCAGCGGCGCCAGGCCCATGCCGCCGCCCACCAGCAGCGGCCGTTCGGTGTTCATATCGAAGCCGTTCCCGAGCGGCCCCATGCAGTCCACGAACTCGCCCGGCGGCAGCGACGCCAGCAGGGCCGTCCCCTGGCCGACGATACGGTAAATCACCGTGATATTGCCCACCTCGCGGTCCACCTCGGCGATGCTCAGCGGCCTGCGCAGCAGCGGGTGATAGCTCTCCCCCACCCGCACATGCACGAACTGCCCGGGCTGGGCTGCCCTGGCGATCGCCGGCGCGCCGAGGGTCAGCCGCTTGATCATCGGCGCAAGGCTGAAATGCTCGATGACAATGCCGTCAGCCACAATCTTAGACAAGCGCGTCCCCTCCTCCGACATAATCCTGGAGGGCGAGCACATACACCAGCCGCCGCTCCTTCATAACTTCAAGCACCCGCAGCACCTCATGGGCGGTATCGATAGACGTCAGGCAGGGAATGGCGTGCTCCACCGTCGCGCGGCGGATGCGGAAACCGTCCCGTTCCGGCTCTTTGCCTTGGGTCAGGGTGTTGATAACCATATTAATCTTGCCGGCCTTGATCAGATCGATGATATTTATCCCGGACTCGCGCACCTTGAAAACCGTATATACTTCCAGGCCCAGCCCCTGCAAATACCTGGCCGTCCCCTCGGTCGCGATCAGCTTGTAGCCCAGCTCGACAAAGCTTTTCGCCAGTTCCCCGGCCTCTTCCTTGTCCTTGTCGGCCACGGTGAACAGCACCGAACCGGTGGCCGGGATGTTCATGCCCGCCGCCGTGATCGCCTTATACAGCGCCCGCGCGTAGTTGAAATCCACGCCCATTACCTCGCCGGTCGACTTCATCTCCGGGCCGAGGGATATATCCACCTGCTGCATCTTGGCGAACGAGAACACCGGCGCCTTCACGGCCGTATACTCCTGGTCGGGCAGCAGCCCGCCCTCGTAGCCCATCTCCCTGAGCGTCACGCCCATCGCCGCCTTGGTGGCCAGCTCGACCATCGGCACATTGGTCACCTTGCTCAAAAACGGGATGGTGCGGCTTGAGCGCGGGTTGACCTCCAGCACGTACACGGCTTCGTCCACCACCACGTACTGGATGTTGATCAGCCCCTTCACCTTCAGGGCAAGGGCCAGCTTGTTCGTATAATCGACGATCGTGTCCATGACCGCCTGCGAAAGCGTCTGCGGCGGATACACCGCGATACTGTCGCCCGAATGCACCCCGGCCCGCTCCACGTGCTCCATGATGCCGGGGATCAGCACCTCCGCCCCGTCGACGATCGCGTCCACCTCCACCTCGGTGCCCATCATATAACGGTCGACCAGCACCGGGTGCTCGGCGGAAGCCTTCACCGCGTAGCGCATATAATCCATCAGCTCAGCCACATTGTAGACGATCTCCATCGCCCGGCCGCCCAGCACATATGACGGCCTCACCACCACCGGGAAGCCCACCTTCTCGGCCGCGGCCACCGCTTCCCCGGCGTTCGTCACCGTCGTGCCCTTCGGCCGCGGGATGCTCAGCCTCTCCAGCAGCGCGTCGAACTTCTCACGGTCCTCCGCCTGATCGATATCGCCCACCGCCGTGCCGAAAATCGGCACCCCGGCCCTGGCCAGCGGCCCGGCCAGGTTGATAGCCGTCTGGCCGCCGAACTGGACGATAACACCCTCCGGCTTCTCCTTCTCGACGATGTTCAGCACGTCCTCGGCTGTCAGCGGTTCGAAATACAGCCGGTCCGACGTATCGAAGTCGGTGCTCACCGTCTCGGGGTTGTTGTTCACGATGATCGACTCGAAGCCCATATCGCGCAAGGCCCACACCGAATGGACCGAGCAGTAGTCGAACTCAATCCCCTGACCGATACGGATCGGGCCCGACCCCAGCACCATCACCTTGCGGCGGCCGGTCGTCGTCACCTCGTCCTCCTGGGCGTACGTCGAGTAGTAGTAAGGCGTCACCGCCTCGAACTCGGCCGCGCACGTATCGACCATCTTATAGCACGGCGTTATCCCTTTATCCTTGCGCAGTTGGCGGATGAAGTCGGTCGTGCAGCCCGTCAGCTCGGCAATCGAGCGGTCGGCGAACCCCATCTTCTTGGCCGCCGCCAGCAGCTCGCCGGTCAGATTCTGCTCCTTCAGCCGTTTCTCCATCGCCACGATAGCGGCGATCTTGCCTATGAACCAGCGGTCGATCGCCGTCACCCGGCAAATTTCCTCGATGCCGATGCCGCGGCGCAGCGCCTCGGCGATCACGAACGCCCGCTCGTCGTTGGCCAGCTTCAGGTTGTCGCGGACCTTCTCGGTGCTCAGCGCGGCAATCTCCGGGATATGGAGGCGGTGGAGGCCGATCTCCAGCGAACGGACCGCCTTTAAAAGCGCCCCCTCGAACGACCGGTCGATCGCCATCACCTCGCCCGTCGCCTTCATCTGCGTGCCAAGAATGCGGTCGGCAAAATTGAACTTGTCGAACGGCCAGCGCGGGAACTTCACCACACAGTAATCGAGCGTCGGCTCGTGGCAGGCCTTCGTCTTCTCCGTCACCGCGTTGACGATCTCATCCAGGTGGTAACCGATGGCGATCTTGCTCGCCACCTTGGCGATCGGGTAGCCCGTCGCCTTCGAAGCCAGCGCCGACGAACGGCTCACCCGCGGGTTGACCTCGATGACATAATACTGCGTGCTGTGCGGGTCGAGAGCGTACTGCACGTTGCAGCCTCCCTCGATGCCCAGCGCCCTGATGATCGTCAGCGACGCCGTCCGCAGCATCTGGTACTCGTAGTCGGTCAGCGTCTGCGACGGCGCCACCACGATGCTGTCGCCCGTGTGGATGCCCACCGGATCGAAATTCTCCATATTACAGACCGTGATGCAGGTATTGTTCGCGTCCCGCATCACCTCGTACTCGATCTCCTTCCAGCCGGCCACGCTCCGCTCCACCAGCACCTGGCCGATGGGGCTGTGCTTCAGACCGCGGATGACGATATCCTTCAGCTCCGACTCGTTCGCCGCGATGCCGCCGCCCGTGCCGCCCAGCGTATAAGCCGGGCGGATGATGAGCGGGAAGCCGATCTTGGCGGCAAACGCCTGCGCGCTCGCCAGGTCCTCCACGATCACGCTCTCCGGCACCGGCTGGCCAATCTCCTCCATCGTCTGCTTGAAAAGCTCGCGGTCCTCGGCCTTCCTGATCGCCTCCAGCGGCGTCCCCAGCAGCACCACGCCGTACTTATCCAGCACGCCGCGCTTGGCCACCTCGACCGCCATATTCAGCCCCACCTGGCCGCCGAGCGTCGGCAGCAGCCCGTCCGGCCGCTCCTTGTCGATAACCTCGGCCACGAACTCCGGGGTGATCGGCTCGATATACACCCGGTCGGCGATATTCGCGTCCGTCATAATCGTCGCCGGGTTGGAGTTTATCAGCACCACCTCGAGGCCCTCCTCCTTGAGGGCCCGGCAGGCCTGGGTGCCGGCGTAGTCGAACTCGGCCGCCTGGCCGATCACGATCGGCCCCGACCCGATAACCATAACCTTCTTAAGCTTTGTATTTTTCGGCACCCTTACCCCCCCTTCCGCAGCAGTTCCATATATTCGTCGAACAGATACGTGTTGTCGTCCGGCCCCGGAGCCGCCTCAGGGTGGTACTGCACCGAAAAGATCGGCAGCTCCCTGTGCCTCATCCCCTCGATCGTCCCGTCGTTCACCGCCCGGTGGGTCACGATATAATCCTTGCCCGCCAGCGTCGCCTCCTCCACCGCGTAGCCGTGATTCTGCGACGTTATATACACCCGCCCGGTAGCCAGATCCCTCACCGGATGGTTGGCGCCGCGGTGGCCGAACTTCAGCTTGTACGTATCCGCCCCCGACGCCAGCGCCAGCAGCTGGTGGCCCAGGCAGATGCCGAAAATCGGCTTCCTGCCCATTAGCTCCTTCACCGCCTGAATCGACTTCGGCACATCTTTCGGGTCGCCCGGGCCGTTCGACAGAAACACCCCCGCGAAACCGCGGCCCAGGATATCAGCTGCCGGCGTATCGGCCGGGAACACCGTCAGATCGCAGCCCGCCTTCACCAGCGAATTCAATATATTGCGCTTGATACCGTAATCCAGCACCGCCACCCGCGGCCCCTCGGCCGGCATGCGGTACACCTCCTGCGGCGTCACCTCCGCCACCACCGCGAGCTCCGGCGGGCGGCCAAACAGCTCCTTTATCTCCTCCGCCCCCGCGTCCGCGGGCACGATAACACCCTTCATCGTACCCGCCGAGCGGATGCGGCGCGTCACCGCCCGCGTATCCACCCCGTGGATGCACGGGATGCCGCGGCTCAGCAGATACTGCGGCAGGCTGCACTCCGTCTGCCAGTTGCTCGGCTCGCCGGCCAGCTCGCTGATCACGAACCCCCGCACATAAGACTTTATCGCCTGGTCGTATATCGCCGCCGTACCGTAATTGCCGATCAGCGGATACGTCATCGTCACGATCTGGCCGCAGTACGAAGGATCGGTCAGCACCTCCTGGTAGCCGGTCATGCCCGTGTTGAACACAACCTCGCCCACCGTCCGCTCGCGGCTTATCACCTCGCCGGCGAAAACGCTGCCGTCCTCCAGAATTAGTTTTCCGATCATCCATATACCTCCCCGTTCCTCATCACAAAGCGTCCGCCGACAATCGTCGCCACCGCCCTGCCTTTAAGCCTCTTACCCTCAAACGGGGTACACTTGCCCCGCGTATAAAACTTCTCGCTCTCCACCGTCCACTCCGCCTCCGGGTCCAGCACCGTAATATCCGCCGCCGCCCCCGCCTTCAGGCTGCCCGCCTCCAGGCCGAGCACGCGCGCCGGCGCCGCCGTCAGCTTCTCCACGATCTCCGGCAGCGTCAGCTTGCCGCTATGGTATAACCCCGTCAGCACCACGCCCGCCGCCGTCTCCAGGCCGGCGAACCCGCTCGGCGCGTAGCGGAACTCCATATCCTTCTCCTCATAAGCGTGCGGCGCATGGTCGGTCGCGATGCAGTCGATCGTCCCGTCCTTCAGTCCGGCCACCAGCGCGTCCACATGCTCCTGCGACCTAAGCGGCGGATTTACCTTCGTCGCCGGGTCGTAGCCGATCACCGCCTCATCCGTAAGCGTCAGATTATGCGGCGTCGCCTCGGCCGTCACCTTCACGCCCCGCGCCTTGGCCCGGCGGATAAGCTCCACCGCCCCCGCCGTGCTCACATGGGCCACATGCAGCCGTCCGCCCGTATACTCCGCCAGCATGATATCGCGGCCCACCGCGATATCCTCGGCCACCGCCGGCCGGCCCTTCAGGCCCAGCATCGCCGACACCGCGCCCTCGTGCATAAAGCCGTCCTCGACCAGCGACTCCTCCTCCGCGTGCGAAATAATCAGCCCGCCGAACATCCCGGCGTACTCCAGCCCCGTCCGCAGGATACGGGCGCTATTCACATGGTGGCCATCGTCCGACAGCGCCACCGCTCCGGCCAGCAGCATATCGCCGACCTCCGCCAGCTCCTTGCCCTCCTGGCCCTTCGTCAGCGCGCCGATAACCTTCACATTCACCACGCCCTCCAACTCGGCGCGGCGGATCAGGCCGTTCACCAGCACCGCGTTATCCACCGCCGGCCGCGTGTTCGGCATACTGCACACCGTCGTAAACCCGCCGGCCGCAGCCGCCCGCGTCCCCGAAGAGTAATCCTCCTTCGCCTCCTGGCCGGGCTCGCGGAGATGCGCGTGCATATCGATAAAACCGGGCGCCACCACCAGGCCGCAGGCGTCGAAAACCTCCGCCCCGCCGGCGTCGATATCGCCGCCGACCCTCGCGATCACGCCGTCCTCGATCAGAACATCGCCAACCTTATCCAGCTTCTGCGCCGGGTCGATTATCCGGCCGCCTTTAAGCAGTAGTTTCAACTTTAGTCCCTCCCATCAGCACAAGGAACAGAATCGCCATCCGCACAGCCAGGCCGTTCTTCACCTGCTCCTGGATGACCGACTGATCGCTGTACGCCACATCCGGCGCGATCTCCAGCCCCCGGTTCATCGGGCCGGGATGCATCACCAGCGCGTCCGGTTTGGCCAGATTCAGCCTCGCCTTATTAATCCCGAAAATGCGCGCATACTCGCGGGCCGTCGGGAAAAGTCCCTTCTGCTGGCGTTCCTTCTGGATGCGGAGGATATTCACCACATCCGCCCCCTCCAGCGCCGGCTCCACCCGGTCGTACACCTGCACACCCATCCTGTCCATATCGCGGGGCAGCAGCGTCCGCGGACCCGCCACCCTCACCTCGGCTCCCAGCTTCAAGAGCGCCCAGATATTCGAACGCGCCACCCGGCTATGGAGGATATCGCCCACGATCGCCACCTTCAGCCCGGCGATATCGCCCTTCTTCTCCTTAATCGAAAACATATCCAGCAGCCCCTGCGTCGGATGCTCGTGCTGCCCGTCGCCGGCATTCACGATCACCGGCTTCACCACCTTGGCCGCGTAGTGCGACGACCCCTCGGCCTCGTGGCGCATCACGATCACATCCACCCCCATAGCCTCCACCGTCAGCAGCGTGTCCCGCAGGCTCTCGCCCTTCACCACGCTAGAGGCGCTTGTCGTGATATTCACCACATCCGCCCCCAGATACTTGCCGGCCAGCTCGAAAGAAGTCCTCGTCCGCGTACTCGGCTCGAAGAACAGATTCACGATCGACTTGCCCCTCAGCGTCGGCACCTTCTTGATATCCCGGTCGATGATATTCTTCATCTCGCGGGCCGTATCGAGAATCAGCTCCATCTCCGGCACGCTCATCCCCTGCAGCTCCAAAATATCCCGTCCGCGCAGCGAAACCTGGCTTTTCGTCATCAGCCTCTCTCCTCCCGTTCTCTCTTCCATATGATACCCAAGCCTGGCTCCCCGCTTCCCGGACAAATTAAAGCCCTCTCGGCACACCAAGGCGCGAGAAGGCCATACAAACCCTTCGTATAGTTCCCTTCCCGGCCTCACAGGACCAGTTTAAAGGTACCATATTATCACAATAGCCTCCCCGCGTGTGAGCACGCAAGAAGGCCAATCCTCGGCATCAGATCCTTCCCGGTCTCACAGGACCAGCTTAAAGGCTATATGTTATTGTCAATATTCTACCACCCCTTGGTTATTCGTGTCAACAGGGGAAGGCGCTTCAAAAATCCATCTGCGGCGTTGCTCCTCAGAGCGCTTGCTAGCGTACATCCGAGTACGCGTCGCGGCGCGCTCTTCCGGTGCGCCTTGCACCTGGAGCTTTTGAAACGCCTTCCGGCAATTCCTTATTAAGGGTTAGAACGCACCGAACCCATTACAGGGAAATATATCGTTATATAGAATGGTAATAATTAATCAATACAAATACCTAATATAGTAGGTGACGGTGTGAATTCAGAACTAAGAGAATTATTACTAAGTGTCGATGACCCTAACGAATGGGAATTCCCTAATGGATTTAATTATTACGAAGCAATCGGGAAGGTTAAAAACATTAAGACCCTAGTTGAAAGCGTCCTGGAGCATACACTTGAAATTGACGAGTGTGTACAAGATGCTTCATATTTTACAGAGTTATATATTTTGGAAGAAAACCAACGAAAAAGCAGGAATGCTGGTAAAGGTCATATTCATTACGTTGATTTTGCCATTAGATTTTCAGCCTTCGGCAGCTTGGTTTCAATATACAGTAGCCATTTTAATACGGATTTTCTACAAAAATACCCTGTCGATAGGATATTGAATATACTTAAAGATAATGGATATGTTTTTGTCGAAGCTAGTTTGCTACAAGAGCCTTATGATGGTCTTCACAGTAAATTGCACAATAGCGGTGTCTCTTGGTGGAATAGGTATTTCGACTACCTATAGCGCCAAAGAATCCAATTGTCGCCTCTCGCTCGCCGTCCGTGGCTCGCGCCGGTCACCGCACCCGCAAGGGGTAGGCTGCGGCTCTAAGCGCTAAAGCGCTACGAGCCACGCACTCCTCGCTCTGACACGGAGGGTTGACCCCATGCCGGGGACGCTGCAGGCGGAAAAAGACGCGGATAAACAAAAAAACTCCCGGATTTCTCCGGGAGTTTTTCGGCTCACAGCACACCCTACTCATTTAAATCGAACTCGACTGTCTTCTTTCCTAATTTTTCGCCCCTATTGCCTATCAAATATGTAACAGACAACTTATTCTCTCCAACCCATTTTATCTCGCTGAAGGCGTCCACCGGATTGGCCACCGGCGGGAAGTCCTCGATTATCAGTTCTTTGTAAAACACCTTATGCTCAAACATATCCGCAACTATCAGCTTGCCTTTTTTCGGTGCCACAACCTTCCCGTAGCCTACTAAGAGCGGCGTAGTGTACACCGGTGATTCCCGTCTGTTATTCCTGTCGAAATACTGGGTATAATTGAGCCCGGTCCCCACGCCTATTCTGCATACGACAATATCATTACCCAACATGCCAAGTCCGATTGAGTCGCGCGTCAGCCGATAGCTTTTTTCCCAAACCAGCTTTCTATCGTCGTCAAAAATTCTGATGCTATACTTTGTAAAACCTTCGGAATCCTTCGTGCCTTTCAGCATCTGGTATTCTACCCTGTCGGTGACCAATTCATTCTTTTCGGACGTTCTTTCGACCGTTTCATTTTTAACCGGTTGAGCAGGCTTGTCATTACCGCAACTCACAACAGACGGCATGACCAACAAAACCACCATCGCGGCAAAAAAACGCCAACCGCTTTTTGAAATCATTTTACACAGCTCCATTCGACACCATGCAATTTTTTAAGTTATTAAGGTAAAATTACCTCCTGCATTATTAACCCATAATTTCGCCAGGAGGTAATTTTACCCTTTTGTTTGAGCTAGAAATTATGCTTTATTTGTACTTGTAAAATAGAAAATCGTCATCCTCCTCAATGGGGACGGTCAACTTTTGAAGTTGTTCAAAATCCCAATCTGCCGGAACTTCCCTGAGATATAGGTCGGGGCGATCCCTATGAAGTTGTGCCTGAGCTTTAGGGCTGTAAAACATCACTGCGCCCCCAGTGAAATCCGGCACCTTTCCGTGATAAACATTCATAGCGGTGTTAATCAAACGTTCCAGCCTTGGGTCTGAACCGTCACGGTTTTGTAAATACCTGATCATCTCTTGAAACGGTTGGCTGTTGGGGTCATTGATGCTAGAAAACTGGTCTGGTGTTAACAACTTTCCAACTGTATCATGTTTAGCCCAGTCCTTATAGCCAACCCTGTTCATAATCACGTGAGCGACCGCCCGTTGCGCATTCTCGCTGTTTCCGCCTGCCTCCCCGGCCACTGTCGCAATAAAAAGCTTCTGTTCATCGTCGAGGTCTGGATAAGCCATTTTGCTCCTTCCATTATTCACCTCTTCGTGCGCAACTCCCGGCAGCGTCATATCCCCGTATGCCCCGCCGTCCGCATACCCGCCCGCGTAGGGGTTGGCGGCTGCCGTATTCGCCCCTCGCCCGCCGGTGTTAACGTCATTCCCGCCTGCCGTATAACTCAGCGGCCTATACGTCCCTCCCCGGCTGGGGGAAAAAATATCGGCAGCGTTTTTCCAAAATGGTGACTGCCCTGGCACCTTCGACCCTTTTATTTCGAAACCGCCGTTTTCATTCGGCGTAATCGTCATTGTCTCCGGGTCATACGTAATACCATGCAAATCCGGCTTCATCGTCCTGTTGCCTGGCGG
>JAEZJM010000012.1 GCA_023415775.1 Bacillota bacterium
AACGACATTAAAATTGGCGCCGATTTTGAATTTACTGGCGGGGTCGCTCAGTATGGGCAATCTGCCGCCAACGGGATAAAACTGGCTTTTAAAGAAACGAACGCAGCCGGAGGGGTTCTGGGTAAGCAACTCACCCTGATTTCGGCTGATAATAAATCCGAGCCGTCTGAATCGGCTAACGCAATTACGAAGTTGATTACCCAAGATAAGGTTGTCGCGGTGATGGGCCCGGCAGCCAGCTCCAATGTACTGGCAGCGATTCCGGTCGCTCAGGCCAGTAAAATTCCGCTTCTGACTCCGACCGGTACAAATCCAAAAATTACAGTGGAAGACGGCAAAGTGAAAGACTATGTCTTCCGGTCCTGTTTTATCGATCCTTTCCAAGGAAAAGTAATGGCCAATTTTGCGGCGAATACCCTAAAAGCCAAAACGGCCGTGATTTATATCGATTCCTCCTCGGATTATTCGAAGGGGTTAGCGAAGAATTTTGAAGAGGCCTTTACCCAAAAGGGCGGCAGTGTTGTTGCAAAAGAGGCTTTCCTGCAAAAAGACCAGGACTTCAGGGCTACGCTGACCAAAATAAAAGCGTTAAATCCGGATGTGATTTATCTTCCTGCGTATTACGAGGAAGTAGCCAAGATTATTAAGCAAGCCCGGGATATGGGCATCACTGTGCCGATTCTTGGCACCGACGGATGGGATTCGCCGAAACTGGTCGAAATTGCCGGCGCAGCAGCCACTAACAATACATTTTTTACCAACCACTACTCCGCACAAGACAAAGATCCTAGAGTGCAAAAATTCGTAGAGGCTTACAAAAAAGAATATGGCCAAAACCCCGACGCGCTCGCCGTGCTTGGATATGATGGAGCGTTGATGATGATTGACGCTATTAAGCGGGCGAACAGTACAGACCCGGCCAAGATCAAGGAAGCGCTTGCCCAGACGAGCAATCTTCAGGTGGTTAGCGGCGTACTTTCGCTTGACGCCAATCATGATCCCGTGAAAAGCGCTGTCATTATCGAAATGAAAGACGGTGCGCAGACATTCCGGGAAAAAATTAATCCCTGATTAAAACAATTCTATTCTAGTCGTAGTCACCATTACGAAAGGCCGCAGGAGGTTTATCCCTCCTGCGGCTATATTTTGTCAGCGTTTTTTTAATCCTGGCCTATCGCATATCGTATCAAATAACAAGAAGTCTAGTTAGGCCAAATGGTCCTCAGCCCCGGCCGATTCCTGGTATAATAATTTGATTATGGCACCATTACTATCCCGCGCAGGAAACGGCCCGCCCTCCAGCCGAGAGGGCAGGATGAAACGGGGCGGGTGGCGAAAGATGGTAAGTGAAAGCTATCGCATAAGGAGTGGCGGGATGGATAAATTAGCATACAGAAAAGGCGTTCTGGCAATTTTGGCCGATTTGATGCAGGCACCCACCGACGCGCTTGTGGACGAGCTGCCTGAGGCGGTCAAATACCTTCGCGATGCGTTTGTTGCGCTCGATTATCCCGTGCCGCTGCTGGCCTACAACGATTGGCCGCGGCTGGCCGGCGACCGCGAGACCATCGCGCGGGCGTACAATCAGAGTTTTATCTTCCCGCCGGAAAGCCGGGTGGTGCCGGTGGAATCGGTATATCGGCAATGGACGGCCGACAGCGGCGCCCAGGTGCCCTTCGCCAAAGAGAAAGGCTATCTGATGAGCGACGCCGCACTGCACATGAAGGCACTCTACGAAAAATACGGCCTGGAGATGCCCCCTGATTTCGGCGCCACACCCGACCATCTCGGGCTCGAACTCGAGTTCGCCGCTTTTTTGCTGGAGAACGAAACGGCCGAGCGTCAGGCGATATTCTGGCGGGAACATCTCGACTGGGTCGACGAGCTTTCCGCAGAGGCGGAAAATACCGGCATACCCTTGTTCTACCGTCAGGTGCTCAGGGTAATAGCCGTTTTCCTCCGCGCCGACCGGGAAAGCTATGAACAGATTACTTGATTGGAGGTGAGCCGTATGGCTGTTTCCCTGGATATGGCTCAAGATAAACTGCTCAAGGCCGTCCGGGCGCTAGCCGCCGAGGAGGTTGCGCTGGCGGATTGCTGGCGGCGGGTGCTGGCCGACGAAGTCGTGGCTGACGCCGACTTTCCGCCCTTCGACAGATCCCCGCTTGACGGCTATGCGCTAATCGCCGCCGACGTGGCTGAGGCCGTTCCGGAGCGGCCGGTCGTGCTCGAGGTAGTCGACGACATTCCGGCCGGCAGCGTGCCGCGGGTCGCGGTGCGGCCAGGTACGGCCGCCAAAATAATGACCGGAGCGCCGGTGCCGGAAGGCGCCACAGGCGTGGTTCGGCGGGAAGATGTCCGCGAGGAGGAAGGGCGGGCGACCGTCTTTGCCGGCGCCGGAGTGGCCGCAAACCTCTGCCGGCGCGGCGAGGAGATCGCCGCCGGCGAAAAAGTGATCGCCGCCGGAACGGTTGTCAACGCAGGTGTTATGGGGCTGCTGGCCTTGCTAGGGGTTTCCCGCCCACGGGTGTTCAAACGGCCGCGGGTTGCCCTGCTGGCCACCGGCAGCGAGGTTACCGATATCGAGGCGCCGCTGCCTCCGGGCGCTATCCGCAATTCCAACAGCTATATGCTCGCCGCCCAGGTGCGCGACGCCGGCGCCGAACCGATCATGTTCGGCATCGCCCGCGACGAGGTGGCCGTGATTACTTCCCGGCTATCGGCCGCCGCAGCCTGCGACCTGATCGTGACTACCGGCGGCGTTTCCGCCGGCGACTACGACCTCCTCGCCGACGTTTACCGGGAGCTGGGCATCAACGTCATGTTCGAGCGGGTGGGAATAAAGCCGGGCATGCCGGTGTTGGCCGGCCACAAGGACGGCAAGCTTTACGTCGGGCTGTCCGGCAACCCCGCTGCGGCCAGCGTGGCATTCGAGCAGATCGTCCGTCCGGCGCTGCTCAAAATGGCCGGCAGAAGCGATTGGTGGCGGCCGCGGGCCAAAGCGCTACTGACCGCGCCTTTCACGAAAACTTCGGGAGCGACGCGGTTCGTCTGGGCCAGTTGCCGTCCGGCGAACGGAGGCCTGACCGTCGAACCGATGCCGCTGCAAGGGAACGGGATGCTCAAATCTGCGGTGACCGCCAACGCCATGATCGTCATTCCGGCCGGTAGTCCGCCCCTGGCCGCCGGCAGCACCGTGGAAGTCTGTTTGCTGGCCGACCTATAAACATTTTCTGATGTAGAAATAAGAAAATCGATACAGCCAATTCCGAGCGATTTATTGACTTTAAACAAGCGGTCAACATACAATCGAAGGTGAAATCCATCGGCGAAAGGGGTAAATTGATGAATATCGTGATTATCGGCGGCGTCGCCGCCGGGCTTAAGGCTGCGGCCAAAGCCAGACGCGTCGACCCGGCCGCCCGGATTACCGTGGTTGAAAAAGGCAAGATGATTTCCTACGGGGCGTGCGGGCTGCCCTATTATGTGGCCGGCGACGTGCAGGACATCAACCAACTGATGACGACCCCAGCCGGCGCGGTGCGCAATCAGGCTTTCTTCAAGAACGTAAAGGACATCGATGTACTGACCGAAACACTGGCCACCGGTATCGACAGGGCCGCCAAGGAAGTAACCGTCAAAGATCTTGCCAGCGGCGAGGAACGGAAACTGCCCTACGACAAGCTGGTCATCGCCACCGGCGCCGTACCGGTCAAACCGCCGCTGCCCGGAATAGAGCTTGCAAACGTCTTCCAGCTCTGGCATCCCGACGACGCCAAGGCGGTGCGGGCGGGGCTCGAACGGGGCAAGTTCGCGAACGCCGTCATCATCGGCGCCGGCCTTGTGGGGCTGGAAATGGCCGAAGCCCTCAAACTGTGGGAAGTCAACGTCACCGTCATCGAAATGCAGAACCAGATATTCCCCGCGTTCCTCGACGAGGAAATCGCCGGCTCGGTGGCCAAGTACGCCCGCGAGCAGGGCCTGACCCTCCTGACTGGCGAAAAGGTCGAAAAATTCACCGGCGACGGAGCGGTGTCGGCCGTAGTCACCGATCAGCGGACCATCCCGGCAGACCTCGTTATCCTCGCCATCGGCGTTCGTCCGAACGTCGCCCTGGCCAAAAACGCCGGCCTCGCCATCGGCCCGACGGGCGCGATCGCGGTCAACGAAAACCTGCGCACCAACGATCCCGACATCTTCGCCGGCGGCGACTGCGTTGAAAACACCCACATCATCTCCGGCGAGAAAATCTTCACGCCGATGGGCTCTACGGCCAACAAGCACGGCCGGGTGATCGGCGATAACCTGCTCGGCGGCGACGAGAAATTCCGCGGCGTCCTCGGCACGGTCGTCGTCAAAGTGCTTGACATGAACGTCGGCAAGACCGGCCTGAGCGAACGGGACGCCAAACGCCTCGGCTACGATTACGTCACCGCCATGGTCGGCGGCCACGACCGGCCCCACTACATGCCGGGGGCCAAACTCATCACCGTCAAACTCATCGCCGAGGCCGACACCGGCCGCATCCTCGGCGCCCAGGCCTTCGGCGAGGGCGAAATCGCCAAGCGTATCGACATCGTCGCCACCGCCATCACCCTCGGGGGTACGGTCGGCGACCTCTTCGATATCGACGTAGCCTACGCCCCGCCTTTCAACTCGCCGATCGACAACGTCGCGGTCGCCGCGCTGGCCGTTCTCAACAAGCTGGCCGGCAGGCTCAAAGGCATCACCTCGCTGACGGCCAAAGAGAAGATCGGTGCGGGCAAAACGGTATTCCTCGACGTCCGCACCCCCGAAGAATGCAAACAGCAGGGACGGATTGCCTGCCCGAACGTCAAATACATCCCGCTGGGTCAGCTCCGCAGCCGGCTGGCCGAACTCAACAAGGACGACGAAATCGTCGCCTTCTGCAAGATCAGCCTCAGGGGCTACGAAGCGGCCCTCATCCTCGAAGGCGAGGACTTCAAGAACGTGCAGGTCATGGAGGGCGGCATCAACGCCTGGCCCTTCGAATGCGAGAAATAAGCCTGGTTGCACGCAAGAAACACATAAAAAAAGAGCCGTTTGCGGCTCTTTTTTTATGTGTCAGAAATAAGGCTCGGTTGCCGGCGTCGCCGGCTGGGGGTCCCAGACGATGGCCGAGGACAGGATGGTGAGGGTCTTCATCTCGGGGGTGTCCTTGACGATATCGAGGACGGCGGCGCGGAATTCGGGCACCTCCATCAGCTTGAGGATCGCGATCCGCATCTCGGGCGACTGGATGTTCTCCGACAAAGCCTTGACCATCTCCGGCGACTTTATCATTTCCGCCAGGCGGGCCTTGCCCTCTGGCGAACGCAGGTAAAGCATGACCTGGTGCTTGACCGCCGCCTGGACTTCGGGGTTGTTGAGGCCGGTTTCGATGAGCGCCGCGACCATCTTCTGGTCCGGGGCGACGCGCTGACCGATGATGAAGGTATTGAAAAAAATGGCCGCCGTAAGCCATAGCCCCAGGGTGACGACGAGCCCGGTGGTTAGCCCGGCCGCCAGCCAGGGCGATAGTTTCTGCAACACAGCGCCAACTCCTTTGCCGTTTGCAGATAGGTTGGCCGGGAAGAGGCCCGATTATACTAAGCCCTGACGATTCTGACCACCACGAAACCGGCGACGAAACCGCCGATATGCGCCCACCAGGCGATATTCGCGCCGGCCATGAAGAGGGCGGCGGCCCCCTGGTAAAGCTGGAGGAAAAACCACAGCGGCAGGAAGAGCAGGGCAGGTATCTGGAGGATGGGGAAGATGGGGAAAAGGGGCACGAGGGTAGCGATGCGCGCCCGCGGGAAAAGCATGAGATAGCCGCCCAGCACGCCGGAAATGGCGCCGCTGGCCCCGACCGTGGGGATGGTGGAGCCGGGGTCGACGACGATCTGGGCCGCATTAGCGATTACGCCGCACAGAATATAGAAAAGGAGAAAGCGGATTTTGCCCAGCTTGTCTTCGATATTATCGCCGAAGATCCACAGATACCACATATTGCCGAGGATGTGCATCCAGCCGCCGTGGAGAAAGAGATTGGCGAAGAGCGGCGCATAGGTTGCTGGCTGCAAGGGCTCGCGGACCAGCCGGGCGATAAAATCCGCCGGCACGAGGCCCCAGGTATTGATGAATTTGCCCAGCGCGGCGTCGCTGAGGATCAGTTCCTGATAGAAAATAAAAAAGTTGGCGACGATGAGGGCAACGGTTACCAGCGGCCATGCGCGGGACGGAATGTTATCGCGGAGGGGAAACACAGATCGAACCTCCTGTCAGGATACTTATTAATATTCTATAGCTCTGCCCGCGCTTTCGCCAGTGCTGATGGAAATTTTCCCGCGAGGGGATACTATTAGCGAAAAAAACGCGCAAGGGGTGGACGCATGCAACGTTTCGTTCCCGCAAGGGCCTATTTCGAGCCGGCCGCCTTCGATTATCCCCTGGGGCGCAAGCTGTACGACAGCCTGCGGGCGATGAACGTGCCGGTCCAACTGACCGGCTCGCATAACCGCGTGACCGGCCTGCCTGGCAAAACCGCGGGCGAGGCCTACCGCGAGGCCAAGCGGACGCTCGTGGTCGGGGTGAGAAAAAGCGCCGACTTCGCGACCTGCAAGCCGTCGGCACACTATCAGCTGCCGCTCAACACCAGTTGTCCGGGCATGTGCGAATACTGCTATCTAGCCACCACCCTGGGCCGGCGGCCGTATATGAGGGTGTACGTGAATATCGCGGAAATACTGGCCACAGCCGGGGAATATATGGCGGCGCGAGCTCCGGAAATAACCGTATTCGAGGGGGCGGCAACCTCCGACCCCGTCCCCACCGAATACCTCACCGGTCTTTTGCGCACCACCATCGAGTATTTCGGCCGCGAGCCCCTGGGAAGGTTCCGCTTTGTCACCAAGCACGTCGATGTGGCGCCGCTCTTGAACGCCGCGCATAACTGCCACACCCGCTTTCGCTTCAGCCTCAACGCCGCGGCCGTCATCCGTCAGTACGAGCACCGTACCCCAGGCCTGGCGGAAAGGGTGGCTGCGGCTGCGCAGGTGGCCGGGGCAGGGTACCCGTTGGGCTTCATCGTCGCCCCCATCTTTCGCTACCCCGCATGGCAGGAAGATTACGGCGCCCTCTTCCGCAGTCTGGCCGAAGCCCTGCCGGAGGCGGCCGCCCATAGCCTGACCTTCGAATTCATCACCCATCGCTTCACCAAACGGGCCAAAGCCAACATCGCCGCCATCTTCCCCGAAACCGGCCTGCCCATGGACGAGGAAGAACGCAAATACAAATTCGGCCAGTTCGGCTACGGCAAATACGTCTATGACCCCGACACGACGCGGGCCATCCGCGAATTCATGGGCGAACAGGTAGATAAGTATTTTCCGGCGGCCAAGGTGGAATATTTCGTATAAAAAAGAAGCCCTTGCGTTAGCAAGGGCTTCCTCTTCAGTTGCTACTGGTTGGCGGCCGGCTGCTGCGGCTGCTGTAAGCAGGGCCCGCGGCCGCCCTGGCCGAAGCCGGGGCCTTTGCCCATCCCATGACCTCTGCCGAAGCCTTTGCCCATCATGCCGGGGCCGTACCCCTGGCTCATGTGCTCTTTCATCCAGGCGATGCGCTGGTCGGCCTGTTCCTGGGTCATGTAGCCGAAGTCGACGTATTTTTGCATGATCTCTTTTCGGGTCTCGAACATCTTGTCATAGAGCGGGGCGAGTTCCTTCTTCTGCTCGTCGGTCAGAGTAATGGCCTGGCGCTGCGGGCCGGGAGGCGGATTCTGGGCGGGGGCGGCGCTCACGACAAGCGAGGCGGCTACCACCAGGACCATTGCTACGAGGGTTACATAGGCGATTGTTTTTTTCATGATTGTTCCTCCTTGAGGTTTATTTGCTTTTATTATAAAAAATCAATTTGGCAAAAATATGGCGCAGTTGTGACAAAAATGTGAAACATGCAGATCGGCGATAAAGGGAAAATTACCCATACCGGAAGGGAATGCGCCGCCGCAAACGGAATAATAATCCTATAATCACTGCGAAACGAGGTGGCCCGCGTGATAGTGGGTATCGGCATCGACATCATCGAAATCGACCGCATCGGGGCGGCAGTAGAGCGGGACGGCTTCGTCCGCCGCGTCTTCACCGCCGCCGAGCGCGAATATTGCGACAGGCGGGGCGTGCAGCGGCCGGCCTCCTACGCCGCCCGTTTCGCCGGCAAAGAAGCGGTCATGAAAGCGTTCGGTACCGGACTGTCGGCAGGCACCTGGCAAGACGTCGAGATACTCGCGGACGCCAACGGGCGGCCGACGGTGAAGCTCCACGGATGCTTCGGGGAATTGGCCGCAAAAATGGGCGTGACCGCCGTCCACATCTCACTGAGCCACGCCCGCGAATTCGCAACAGCGCAAGCTGTCCTGTGGGGAGGCGACCAAACGTGAAGGTGACTACGGCGGCGGAGATGCGCCGGATCGACGAACAGGCCATGAACGAATACGGTCTCGCCGGCATCGCCCTCATGGAGAACGCCGGTGGCGAGGTGGCCCGCAAAGTAGCCGAAATCCTCGGCGGCACGGCCGACAAGAAGGTATGCATTTTCTGCGGTAAAGGGAACAACGGCGGCGACGGCTTCGTAGCCGCTCGCCACCTGGCCACCCGCGGAGCCAAGGTCAAGGTCTTCCTGCTGGGGGCGAAAAGCGCCGTCGGCGGCGACGCCCTCGCCAATCTCGACATCCTTCTGAAGATGGGCACCGAAGTGATCGAAATTGTCGGCGAGCGCGACGGCGACAAGGCGGCGCTGGCGACCGCCTTCGCCGACTGCCTGGTCGACGCCCTCCTCGGCACCGGCTTCAGCGGCGAAATCGGCGGCGACCTCGCCGCAATCGTCAAGATAATCAACACCGCCGGCAAGCCCGTAGTCGCCGTCGACATCCCCACCGGCATCGACGCCGACACCGGCCGCGTGCGGGGCGTGGCTGTCAGCGCCACCCATACCGTCACCTTCGGACTGCCGAAACCGGGCCTCCTCTTTCAACCCGGCGCAGCCCACGCCGGCGCGCTAACCGTCGCCGACATCGGACTGCCGCCCGCGCTCCTCGCCGACCCCGCCATCCGGCAAAACACCGTCACCGCCGGGCTTGTCCGGCGCCTCCTGCCGCCGCGTCCCCCCTGGGCCCACAAAGGCACCGGGGGCCGGGTCGCTTTCGTCGCCGGATCGCCGGGCCTCACCGGCGCTGCCGCCCTCGCCGCGATGGCGGCGGTGCGCACCGGAGCGGGCCTGGTTACGCTGGGTGTCGCCGCCGGCCTCAACGCTATAATGGAAGTAAAGCTGACCGAAGTGATGACCAGGCCGCTGTCCGAAGAGACCAACGGCCTCCTCGGACTGGCGGCCGTCGAAGAAATTGCCGTCATGGCCGAAACCGCCGATGTCCTGGCCATTGGGCCGGGCCTCGGCCGCGCCGAGGAAACCTTCGCCGCAGTAAGGGAAATCGTGCGCAGCGTCCGCTGCCCGCTCGTCATCGACGCCGACGGCCTAAACGCCCTCGCCGGTCACACCGAAATACTGCTCGAAACCGAAGCCCTCCCCGTCCTCACGCCCCACCCGGGCGAACTTGCCCGCCTGACGGGGCGCCCCCTGCCGGTCATCAACGCCGACCGGCTGTCGGCGGCCCGCGACGCGGCCGCCGCCCTGGCAGCCATCGTCGTTCTCAAAGGACCGGGCACAGTCATCGCCTATCCTGACGGCGAAGTATTCATCAACACCACCGGCAACGCCGCCCTGGCCACCGGCGGCACCGGCGACGTACTCACCGGCGTCGTCGCCGCCCTCATCGCCCAGGGCCTCACCAGCCACGACGCCGCAGTAGCCGGCGTGTTCCTCCACGGCCTGGCGGGCGAAACAGCATCCCGTACCGGTCTGATCGGCATGGCGGCCGGCGACCTCCTTGCGGCGCTCCCGGCGGCCGTCGCCGCCCTCCACAACGCCTGAACGCGACTGCCAACATTTGCGTTTTGCGGCATAATTTGCGTCTTGCCAATGCATACTTAACCATGATACAGTACAAGCGGGAATCCAGTGATTGACAGGCTTAAAACGGCTTTCCAGTATATCAGCATCATTGACATTCGTATAGCGATACTCATATAATGATTATATATTATGTTATATCGTGCATAACCTGAGGCGGGGGTGATGGTGTGGCCGAGTTAAAGCGTATCATGATAAGCATCCCTAACAGCTTGCTGCAGGAAGTCGACGGCTTTATAGCCATGGAAAAGCTTAGTCGCAGCCAATTCGTGCGGGAAGCCATGCGCCTCTACATCGAGGAACGCAAGCGCAAAGCTGTTAGAGACTTGATGCGCAAAGGCTATCAGGAGATGGCCGTCATCAACCTGTCCCTGGCCGAGGAAGGCCTCACCGCCGACGTGGAAGTGTACGAGATGATGCCCACCTTGCTAGTGGAGCGTGAATAGGATGATCGTTAAGCGCGGGGACATTTATTATGCAAACCTGAGCCCGGTGGTCGGATCGGAACAGGGTGGACACCGGCCCGTGCTGGTCATTCAGAACGATGTTGGCAATAAATACAGTCCTACCGTTATCGTCGCCGCTATCACATCCCAGATATCCAAAGCCAAATTGCCAACCCACGTTGAGATCAGCGCCAAACAGTTCAACCTCGACAAAGATTCGGTCATACTGCTGGAACAGCTCAGAACAATCGATAAACGCCGCTTGAAAGAGAAGATTACTCATTTGAGCGAAGAAGTCATGGCGAAAGTGGACGAGGCCATCAGGATTAGCCTGGGGCTCATTCTGCTTTGATTTGCGGATAGGCGCTCGTGGGCCTATTTTTTTAATTGCCGCTCTGGTATATAATAATTAGCAATGCAGCAAAATAAGCCGTCTACAACGCAAAAGCCGAGGAGGAAGAAGATGCAGTTCAGACGAAGCTGGGCATTTGCCCTCGCCGCGCTGGCGCTGGTTATCGCGGCCGGGTGCGGTGCGCCTGCGGCCGACCGGGCCAAGGTGGACAACCTGGTGGTCAACGTCATCGACGTCGGGCAGGGGGACGCCATCCTCATCCGCACCCCTGGTCAAGTCACCCTGATCGACAGCGGCGACGTTCCGGCCAGGGACAAGCTTGTTGCCTACATTAAGAAGCAGGGCGTTAAAACCATCGACACATTCATCGTCACCCACCCTCACGCTGACCACATCGGCGGCGCCGTCGCCATCATCGACAACTTCACCGTCAAGAGGGTCTACGACAGCGGGCAAACGACCACCAGCGCCCTCTACCGTCAATACCTCACAGCCGTGCAGAAAAAGAGCATCCCCTTCGCGCTGCTCGCCGACGGCAAGGAAATCGACATCGGCGGCGGCACGCTCAAAATATTGAACCCCCCCGAGTCGCCCTTCGCCGGCGAAGCCGCCCTCAACAACAATTCCATCGTCGCTCGGCTCGCTTACGGCAGCTTTGCGCTGCTGCTCGCCGCCGACGCCGAGCAGGAAGCCGAGGCGGCCATGGTCAAGAAATACGGCACAGGCCTGAAAAGCCAGGTGTTGAAAACCGGCCACCACGGCAGCCGCACCTCGTCCTCGCCCGCCTTCCTCAAGGCTGTTGCCCCCGATGCGGCTGTCATTCCAGTCGGGGCGAACAACGAATATCATCATCCCCACCCGTCGCTCCTGAAGCGCTACGGGGACCAAAAGCTCAAAATCTACCGCACCGACACCGACGGCACGGTCACCATCGCCAGCGACGGCAAAACCTACACCATCACCAAGGAGAAATAACATGCGCGTCCGAGCGGTATTAGACAGATTTGAAGGCGAAAAAGCGGTCCTGCTCGTCGGCGACGCCGAAGAATCCGTATCCTGGCCGCGGGCGTTCCTCCCGGAGGAAACCGCGGAGGGAGACATCCTGTGGCTGTCCCTGAGCGTCGACCGCGAGGCGACCCGCGCGGCGAAGGCGGAGGCCGAAGACCTGCTGCGCAAACTATTGAACGGCGGCCGTTGATAAAGCCCCATCTGCGGCGCTGCTCCTCCGGTGCGCCCCGCACAAAATTCGTATCGACAATCGCCACGGACTTATCGCGCTGGCAAGGCTGATGTAACCAGGACGTGCATCTGGAGCTTTCTGAACGGCCTTAGGAATTTCGAAACAGATCCGGGGTGGCGCAGCCGCCTCCTTATTTTTCCTTTTTAGCTTTAAATAAAGAGTTTACCGACAAGTTGTGAGCGTAACATAAAAAAACCGACAGGAAACTGGCAGGAATTTGGCTATAAAAGGCGAATTGTAACATAACACGTCGCAATAAGGAGGTGTTGTGTTGCGTCGCGTCCTCTGTTTTTTGGTAATTAGTGCCGTGCTGGCCTTCTCCTCGGCGGGCTACGCGGCCAAAGCTCCGACGTCTCCCGTGGCCTACCAGCCCGGCAGCAAACTGCTGGCTGTCGTCGGCAAAACCGCCGGCGCCTCGATCACTCCCGGTGGGCAACAGCTGACCCAGATCCGCTGGGCCAACCACACCGACGCCGTCACCGGCGCCGGCAGGCTTCGCCTTGTCATCGACACAACCGGCCCTGTTCAGGTCAGCGGCACCGTTTCCGCCTCGCCCACGCCACGCCTCGTTGTCAACGTCAAAGGCGCGGTCCCGGGCCAGACAGACACCGAAATCGACCTCGACGGCCGCATCGCCGACAGCATCAACATGAAATCCGACGACGACCGGAACACCGTCATAACGGTGGAGCTGCCGCTGATGGTCGACGAAGGGGAATACAAGGTATTCACCCTGCCGCAGGACATTCCCAACAAGAAACCGAATCGCGTGGTTATCGATATCAACCAGCCCCTGCCCCCGGCGAAATTCAACTTCACCGCGGGTCTGAAAGGCAAGCTCATCGTCCTCGATCCCGGTCACGGCGGCAGCGACCCTGGCGCGGTCGGCCTGGCGGGCAATCGGGAAAAAACCCTCAACCTTGCCGTCGCCCTCAGAGTCAAAGCGCTGCTTGACAAGGCGGGAGCCAAGGTCGTCATGACCCGCCAGGACGACCGCGACGTCTTCGCCCCCAACGCATCGGCCGTCGACGAACTCAAAGCGAGGGCTACCATCGCCAACGTCAAAAAAGCCGACATATTCGTCAGCATCCACTCCAACGCCGCCGCCAACCGTAACGCCGACGGCACCTCTACATATTTCTACCAAAAAACCCGCTACGATTACCTGCTGGCCAACAATCTCCAGGCAGGTATGCTGCAGACCGGCGGTCTGAAGGACAAAGGGACCCTATCGGCGAATTTCTACGTGATTAAGCGCACCACCATGCCGGCTGCGCTCGTCGAGATGGCGTTTCTGTCCAATCCGGCCGAGGAAAAACTGCTGACCAGTCCCCAATTCCAGCAGAAGATGGCCGAAGGCATCGTCCAGGGCATCGAGAGCTTCTTCTCCCAGGCAGCCACCAAAGGGGGTGAATGGTGATGTCTAGTCGCAGCAGATATATTGCATTAGTGGCCGTCCTTCTCATCGCGCTATTCGCGGCCGGCTGTGAACCCGACCAGGCCGTCACCAGCCAGCCGCCCGGCGCCAAGCCGCCCGACAAGCAGGCGGCCCCGCCGGCCGCCGAGACGATGTCCGTCACCGTATACCACGCCACCAAAGACGCCGCATTTCTCGTGCAGGAAACCTACACACTCCCGAAATCCGACAAGCCCGTCCAGGCTGCCGTCGAGCAACTGCTGGCCGGACCGAAAAACCCCGCGCTGATCCGCGCCCTGCCTGAGGGGACCAAGCTCAGGGGTATAACCGTCAAGGATCATATCGCCTACGTGGACTTCAACGACAAACTCGTCAAGAACGGCAGCGGCGGCTCGGCCGGCGAAATAATGGCCGTGAGCGCCATCGTCAACACCGTGACCGAATTCGCCGATATCTACAAAGTCCAGATCATGGTCGAAGGCAGAAAGATCCATACCCTTTACGGCCATATGGACACCAGCGAACCGCTGAGCAGGTCGGAAAAGATCATCAAAAAATCCTTGTGAGCCGCAATAGCATCTGGTAAAATAAGACTGTAACCAAATACCAAACCACTAGGGGAGCGTAATGCTGAGAGGCGAAAGCCGACCCTTGGAACCTGATTTCTGGTTAATACCAGCGTAGGGAAGTGGGTTTTACCAGGCAACTGGCAGCCATCTAACCGTTCGTTGGATGGCTGTTTTTTATTGCATAAATAAGTAGTAGGAGGATTCGCTATGACGACTCAGCTAAAGAAGGCCCTTAGCGGCCAGATTACCCCGGCGATGGCGGCGGTGGCGGCCGAGGAGGGACTTGCGCCGGAAATCATCTGCGAACGGGTGGCGGCCGGCACGGTGACGATATGCGCGAATATCAACCACGCCAGCCTAAAACCGCGTGGCTTCGGTCTTGGCCTCAAAACCAAGGTTAACGCCAACATCGGCACATCGAGCGCCTTCCCCGCCGTCGAGCCGGAGCTGGCAAAGCTCCAGGCCGCCATCGACGCCGGCGCCGACGCCGTGATGGATCTCAGCACCGGCGACGACATCGACTACTCCCGCAAGGAGATCATCAAGCACTCCACCATACCTGTGGGCACGGTGCCCATCTACCAGGCCACTGTCGAGGCGATCAAGAGCAGAGGCTCGATCGTCGAAATGACGGGCGACGACATCTTCCGCACCATCGAAAAACACGCCAAAGACGGCGCCGACTTCATGACCATCCATTGCGGCATCACCCAGGCCAGTATCGCCAGACTGCGCCAGCAGGGAAGGGTCACCGACATCGTCAGCCGGGGCGGCTCCTTCATCACCGGCTGGATGCTCCACAACGACAAAGAAAACCCTCTTTACGAGCGCTACGACGAACTTATGGACATTTGCGCCGCCTACGACGTCACCATCAGCCTCGGTGACGGCCTGCGTCCGGGCTGTCTCGCCGACGCCACCGACCGCGCCCAACTTGAGGAACTGCTCACCCTCGGCGAACTCGTCGACCGGGCGTGGGCAAAAGGCGTCCAGGTGCTTGTCGAAGGCCCCGGCCATGTACCCTACAACCAGATCGAGGCCAACGTCAAACTGCAAAAGCAGATCTGCAAAGGCGCGCCCTTCTATGTCCTCGGCCCGCTCGTCACTGACGTCGCGCCCGGCTACGATCACATCACCGCCGCCATCGGCGGCACGCTGGCCGCCGCCGCCGGCGCCGACTTCCTCTGCTACGTTACCCCGGCCGAACACCTCGGCCTGCCGACCATCGATGACGTGCGCGAAGGGGTCATAGCCTCCCGTATCGCCGGCCACGCCGCCGACATCGTCAAAGGCGTCAAAGGGGCATGGGAGTGGGACCTGTCCATGGCCAAAGCTCGCAAAGCTCTCGACTGGGAAAAACAGATCGAACTCGCCATCGATCCCGTCAAGGCCGGCCGCTACCGCAAGGAGCGCAACCCCGGCGGCGCCGAGGCGTGCTCGATGTGCGGCAACTACTGCGCGATGAAGATCGTCAGCGAGTACCTGGGCAAACCGATCGAAAAATGCTGATTACAAGAGCGCCCCGCATTTGCGGGGCGCTCTTGTTTACCTTTATTACTCGTTCACATACACCCGCGGGACCCTTGCGCTGACCGCGCAGGCCAGCTCGTAATTGATCGTCCCGGCGAGCTCGGCAAGCTCGGTCATCGTAATCTCCTCCTTGCCCTGGCGGCCGAAAAGGACTGCTTCGTCGCCGACGGCCGCATACCCGTCCACTCCCAGGTCGACCACAATCTGATCCATGCACACCCGTCCGACCACCGGCCGGCGCTTTTCGCCGATCAGCACGGAAGCCTTGTTCGACAGGTGGCGGCTGTAGCCGTCGGCGTAGCCCACCGGCAGCGTGGCGAGGAAGGTGGGGCGTTCGGTCGTATAGGTACACCCGTAACTTACCGGGGTGCCGGCCGAGACTTCCTTGATATAAGCGATACGGGTTTTCAGCTGCATAGCGGGACGGAGGTCGAGACTTTTGTGCATCTCGCGGGAAGGAGGCAGGCCGTAGATGACTATGCCCGGTCGGATGGTATTGAAAAGGCCCTGCGGGAGATCGATGGCGGTGGCGCTGTTGGCGGCCGAAACATAGGGCAGGCTGGTTTTGGCAGCCAGCCGGTCGACGGCGGCCCGGAAGGCGGCGAGCTGTTTTTCGGCGTAGGTTTTATCGGCCGTGTCGGCAGTCGCGAGGTGGGTGAAGACGCCGACGAGTTCCACGCCGGGGCTGGCCTGTATATACTGGCGGAATTCCTCGATCTGCACCGGGGCAACGCCGATGCGGCCCATGCCTGTGTCGGTCTTGAGCACGATGCGGCAGCGGCGGCCGGCGTCGCGAGCGGCGTGGGAAAGGGCCCTGATACTGTCCATTGTGGCGACTGTGGCGGTGAGATGGTAGTCGACCACCAGCTTTGCCTGGTCCGGGAAAGTGAGGCCGAGGATGAAGATCGGCGCCGCCAGACCTGCACCCCTCAGTTCGGCGCCTTCTTCCGGGAGCGCCACCGCCAGACAATCGGCGCCGGCCTCCAGAACCGCGCGGCTCACCTTGACGGCCCCGTGGCCGTAAGCGTTCGCCTTGACGACGGCCACGAGCTTGACGGCCGGGCCCGCAGCTTCGCGCACCTGGCGGATGTTGTGGCGGATAGCCGCCAGATCGATCTCGGCGTGCGTAGGTCGCATTCTAACCCCTTCTATCGCTTTTTTTCCCCTATCGACAGGCCGTGTTTACGCAGTTTTTTTAGGACGGCGGTGTGGGAAAGGCCGAGGACCGCCCCGGTCTGCCGCAAAGTCCGGTAGCGTTTGAGGGCTTGCAACAGCACATCCCGCTCCACTTCGTCCAGCGTCTCCGCCAGCGGGCGTTCGGGAGCGGCAGCGCTCCGCGGCAGGGGGGTCTGGCCCTGATCGAGGACGATATGGCCGGCGAGGATAATCTTGTCGCCGACGATGTTGACGGCCCGCTCGATGACGTTTTCCAGTTCGCGGATATTGCCCGGCCAGTGGTAGGCGGTCAGCTTGGCGAGCGCTGTCTCGCTGATAGCGTCGACGGGTTTCTGGAGCTTGGCGGCGAACCTCTTCAGGAAGTACTGCACGAGGATAGGGATATCCTCGTGCCGCTCCCGCAGTGGCGGGAGGAAAAGGGGGATGACGTTGAGCCGGTAATAAAGATCTTCGCGGAAGGCGCCTTTGGCGATCATCTCCTCGAGATGACGGTTGGTGGCCGCCAGTATCCTCACATTCACGGTATTCTCCCGCGTACCGCCCAGGCGGCGCACCTTGCCGTCCTGCAGCACCCGCAGCAGCTTGGCCTGGAGGTGGGAGGACAGCTCGCCGATCTCGTCGAGGAAGAGAGTGCCATTGTTGGCGAACTCGAACAGACCCTGCTTGCCGCCCTTCGCCGCGCCGGTGAAGGAACCTTCCTCGTAGCCGAACAGCTCGCTTTCCAACAGCGTGTCGGGGACGGCGGCGCAGTTGAGAGGCACGAAGACCTTGGCGGCCCGAGGGGAAGCGGCATGGATAGCGCGGGCGAACAGCTCTTTGCCGGTGCCCGTCTCGCCGCGGATGAGCACTGTAGAGTCGCCGCGGGCGATGGTTTTAGCCACCGCGACCACCTGCTGCATCGCAGCGCTGGTATATAGAATCTCGTCGAAGGTGAACGTCATCTGTCCGGTAACGGTATAGACGAGTTCCCGCACATCGCTGATATCCTTAAGGACGGCTACCGCGCCGATTATCCGGCCCCGTGCTCCCAGGATAGGGCGGCCGCTGGCCAGGTAGTGGCTCTTGGTCCTTTCGAGGACAATCTCGCGGTTGTTATAAACCGCCCCCGTACGCAGCGTCTCCAGCAGGGGCAGGTCGGGCGAAATCTCGGCCAGTGGGCGGCCGATAACCTCCTGGTACGGTAGGCGGACGATCATTTCCGCCGCCGGGTTATAGTGGGTAACCTCGCCGTGGTGGTTTATGGCGACGATGCCTTCGCCCACCGAGGCAAGCACCGCCTTGATCTGTTCGGCTTTCTCCTGGTGGGGCATAAGGTCGATCTCGAGCGCGTCGATAACCTGGGGGATGGATTTGAGGGCGGCAATGACAGAGTCCTTATCATCCGGCACGGTCATCTCGGTTTCCAGGAAAACGGTGTTGGGCTCGACTTCCATCGTCAGGATATTGAAATGGCGGGCAGCCAGCACCTGCGAGATATCGAGAACCAGCCCGACTCGGTCGATGTTGGGGATGCGCAGGCGGAGCAGCTGCATCGGCGGACATCCTTCCTAAGAGGAATAATATTACAGAATTATACAGTGGCCAGGCATAATCCTTCGCCTGGTACAACTTTTTTTGCCGGCGTGGTATACTAAACTGTGAAATGGTAGTATAAACCAAACACGGATTTTTATGAGACGGTGATTATGATGCATCTCAGCGAAATCGGCGAATTCGGCCTCATCGACCGCATAAAGGAAGGCGCCATCGTCGACCAGGCCGACGTCGTGGTGGGGATCGGCGACGACGCCGCCGCGTACCGCCCGGGGGCGGGTCTCTTACAACTGATAACCACCGACATGCTGGTCGAAAACGTTCACTTCCTGCTCGATAAAACAACGCCCTGGCAGCTCGGGTACAAGGCGATCGCCGTCAACCTCAGCGATATCGGCGCCATGGGCGGCCGCCCCAGGCAAGCCGTCGTCTCCGTCGGCTTGCCCGCGCACCTGCCGGTGGAGTTCGTCGTCGACTTATATCGGGGAATGAAAGAAATCTGCCGCGAATTCGCCGTCAACATCATCGGCGGCGACACCGTCGCCAGCCCCCATGGCCTGGTCGTCAACGCCGCCGTCACCGGCGAAGTGGCGCCAGCCGGACTCTTGAGGCGATCCGGGTCCCGTCCCGGCGACCTTGTCGTGGTCACCGGCACCCTCGGCGACTCGGCCTGCGGCCTCGACCTGCTGCGCACCCCCGGCTGGGAGGAGCACGAATTCGCCTGGCCGCTCGTCACCGCCCACCTCACGCCGCGTCCGCAGATCGCCACCGGTCTGAGGCTGGCCGCCTGGGGCGCCACCAGTGCCGACGACATCAGCGACGGTCTGGCCAGCGAGGCCAACGAACTCGCCAAAGCCGGCGGGGTAGGCATCAAAATCCACGCCGACCTTATCCCCCTTTCCCCCCAACTTGTCGAAGCGGCGGCTATCTTCGGCCGCCGGCCGCTCGACTACGCCCTGTTCGGCGGCGAAGACTTCGAGCTTGTGTTCACCATCAGTCCGGAAAAGTTCGAACAGATCACATATCGCGGCGGCCTGACGGTCGTCGGCGAGGTCACCGGCCAGGAACACGGGGTTGCGCTTATCGCCGGCGGCGCCGCCCGCCCCCTCGAACCCCGCGGCTACAACCACTTTCGCTAAAGGGAGCAACCATGCTGACAATAAAAACCTGCGAACCTGCCGCCACATTCGCCTGCGGCCGTACTCTCGGCCGGTTGCTGACGGCCGGTGACGTTCTCTGCCTGACCGGCGACCTGGGGGCCGGCAAGACCCTCCTCGTCCAGGGCATCGCCGCCGGCCTCGATGTCGGCGAAGACGTAACAAGCCCGACCTTCACCATTCTTCAGGTATACGAAACCGGGCGCCTGCCCCTCTATCACTTCGACCTCTACCGGCTGGACAACGAAAACCAACTGGACGATATCGGCTTCGCCGACTATGTCGGGGCTGAAGGCGTGGCCGTCATCGAATGGGCGGACAAGTTTCCCGCCGCCATGCCGGACGAGCATCTTCTCATCGAAATGACAGGCGGCGCCGGCGAAAGCGACCGCATCATCCAAATGACGCCGACGGGCGGGCGGTACCGCCTCCTGTGCGAGGAGCTGAGCGACAAATGCTGATACTGGCCCTGGACACCGCCACGCTGGTATCGAGCGTGGCCCTGGCCGGCCCCCAAAGGCTGCTGGCCGAGCTGACCATCCAGACGAAGAAAACCCACTCCGAACGCCTCATGCCCCACATCGAGCAACTCCTGGCCCTGGCTGACACGGACAAAGCCGCCATCGGCGCCATCGCCGTCAGCATTGGGCCGGGGTCGTTCACCGGCCTGAGGATCGGTTTGGCGACCGCCAAAGCCCTGGCTTACGCCCTCAACATCCCGATAGTCGGCGTACCGACCCTGGCCGCGCTGGCCTTCGGCTGTCCCGTGCCCGGCGCGGTCCTCGCGCCGACCATGGACGCCCAGAAAGGCAACATCTATATAGCCCTCTATCGGTGGCGGAACGGCAGCCTCGACGAAGTGACGCCGCCGGCAGTCATGCCCCACGAAGCCGCCGCCTGTCTGGCCGGACGGCCCGAGCCCGTGCTGCTCCTCGGCGAAGCGGCCGAGCTCTACGCCGACACCTTCCGCCAGGCGGGGATCGCCCTCGCCGAGCCTCACATCGCCATGCCGCGAGCTGGCAGCGTCGCCCTGCTGGGCGCCAGGCTCCTCGCCGCCGGCGAGCGACAAGACGTCATGGACCTCGAACCCTTATACATCAGACGGTCGGAAGCGGAGGAATTATGGGAGAAACGTCAGGGCTGCCGGCCGAGCTGAACATCCGCGCGATGGAACTGGCCGACATAGACGCCGTGCTGGCGGTGGAAGAAGCATCGTTCGTCACCCCCTGGTCCCGGCCGGCATTCGCCGCCGAGATCGAAGACAACGACCTCGCCTGCTATCTTGTCGTCGAAGCCGGGGGGAAAGTCGTCGGCTACGCCGGCATGTGGGTAATCCTCGACGAAGCCCACGTCACCAATGTTGCCCTACTGCCGGTCTTCCGCGGCCGGGGGCTGGGAACGAGGCTCATGGATGCGCTGTGCATGATTGCAAAGGCTCTGGGAGCAGTCCGCATGACCCTCGAAGTCAGGCCGTCCAACCACGCCGCCCAGCGCCTTTACGGCAAACTGGGCTTCGAAGCCAGGGGCGTCCGGCCCGGCTACTATACCGACACCAAGGAAGACGCCGTCATAATGTGGCGGGACAAGCTGTAGGTAAAAAAAGAGCCACTTGACGTGGCTAAGGGGTGATTGTGGTATAGGATATGCCGGCGCCCCGCCCGTTGTTACACCCGGATTGCCTAGAAAGCCCCATCTGCTGCGTCGTTCCTCAAAGCGCTTGCTAGCGTACGCTCGAGCACGCTTACGATGCTGTTAAACATGCATGTGCAATCAGTCTAGCAAACTAGGTCGCAGAGGAAACGGTGCCGCGCTTTTCCGGTACGCCTTGCATTTGGAGCTTTCTAAGCAATCCAGAAACAATATAAAAGGGCGGCCGTAGCCGCCCCATGGAACCCTTAGGTGAGGTTATTCGATTCATATTGCTCAATCATCTTGCGGACCATATGACCGCCAACGCGGCCGCAGTCGGCCGAGGTCATAGTGTTCCAGCCCTGGGAACGAACGCGCTCGGCAATACCCAGCTCGGAAGCGATTTCGAACTTCATTGAGTCAAGAGCGTTTTCGGCGGCAGGATTCACGGGTTTTCTCGAGCGTGCCATTTAATTCCCCCCTTTCTCGGGCAATCTTGTTTTCATGCCCATTACTATTGTGCACTTATAATTTTTGCGGATACATTGAAAATATTACTACCAAAAAGGAGCGTTAAGCCCTTGACCCTGATACTCGGCCTGGAGACAAGCTGCGACGAAACATCGGCAGCCGTTGTAGCCGACGGACGGACAGTCCTGTCGAACATCATATCCTCCCAGGTGGAGCTGCACCGGCGATACGGAGGTGTCGTGCCGGAGCTCGCCTCCCGCAAGCACATCGAAAACGTCATGCCGGTCGTCCACCAGGCACTCGCCGACGCCGGCGCGAAACTGGCCGACATCGACGCCATCGGCGTCACCTATGGGCCGGGGCTGGTGGGCGCGCTGCTTGTCGGCGTGGCGGCTGCCAAAGCCCTGTCTTTTGCATCCGGCAAACCGCTTGTCGGGGTCAACCATCTCGAGGGTCACGTCTTCGCCAACTTTCTCGCCGACCCCGAACTCGCCCCCCCGCTTATCGCCCTCGTCGTATCCGGCGGCCACACCTCGCTGGTCGAACTTGCCGACTACAACACCTTCCGTCTCCTGGGGCAGACACGCGACGACGCCGCCGGCGAAGCTTTCGACAAGGTGGCCAGAGTTCTCGGGCTGCCGTACCCCGGCGGCCCGGAGATCGAAAGACTTGCCGCCGGGGGCGACCCTGAGGCCATCGCTTTTCCGCGCGCCCTGAGCGGCGCTGGCTTGGAATTCAGCTTCAGCGGCCTCAAATCCGCGGTCCTCAACCACCTCAACGCCGCCCGCCAGCGCGGCGAGGCGGTCAACGAAGCCGACGTCGCCGCCAGCTTCCAGGCCGCCGTCGTCGACGTCCTCGTCGCAAAAACCGTCCAGGCGGCCAAAGACGCCGGCATAGGCAGTGTCGTCCTGGCAGGCGGGGTGGCGGCCAACGGCCGTCTGCGCGCCGACCTCGCCGCCCGTTGCGCCGCGCACACCATCACATTCCACTACCCGCCGCCCGTCTACTGCACCGACAACGCCGCCATGATCGCCTGCCGCGCCCACTACCAGCACCTTGCAGGGGACTGGGCGGGGCTCAACCTCAACGCCGTACCGTCACTCAGGCTGGGTGAACGACGCTACTGATGTGGAAAAAGAATTATCCTACAATTGTGGATAAAGTGGCTGAAATGTAAAAAAAAGACGAATAACAACGTTGTTTTCTGTGGATAAACCTGTGAATTGTGTTGATAACCCTGGGATGACTGGTTGGTCACGTAATTACGGGTATAAAAAATAGCGAACAGCGTTGGCATATGTCCTGATATGTCGATGGAAATGTCGCATATGCACTATCGATGGCGAATTTCGCCGGCCCCTTCTCCTATTGGGACAGTGCGGCCGGCTTTGTCGTGCCGGCCGATAAATTACCGCCGCCAAACAGGATTTTCGCCGACCGAGGTGGAATACTATCAAACTTAATATGCCTCTGGAGGTCTCTATGGGTATCGTCGGCGACGTCTGCCGGAAAACAACCGCCCTTACCGCGGAACAGATCGAGGCGCTGGAAGTTGTTGCCGATGGTCTGCAAATCGCCGCCGACCTTGCTCACGCCCAAGTGACCGTATACGCCAGGGCCCGCGAGGCCGCCTTCCTGGTTATAATCGCCCAGGCCAAGCCCCACACCAGCTTCATCCAATACAGGCCAAACCTTCTCGGCACGACGGTCAGCGCCACCGAAGAACCCCTGATATGGCGGACCATCTCCACCGGCGAACACATCAGCGGTGAGCGGGAATGGGCGCTCGGCATGGAAGTGCTCGCCATGCAGACCTTCCCCGTGGCTGACGCCGCCGGCCAAACCGTCGCCGCCGTCAGCTTCGAATCCGGCATTGAGGACGACGCCGCCGGCGACCACAGCATCCTCATCGAAACAGCCTTTCAGTTCCTGACCTCGGCCCACGTCGCCGCCGGCACCGTCTACCGCCCGCTTTCGGCCCGCGAAGGCATCATCATCCTCGACGACCGCGGGCGGGTCGTATACGCCAACACCGCTGCCGCCAGCATCTACAAACTCTTCGGCGTCGGGCGCATCATCGGCCGCCGCGTCTACGACCGCCAGGTAAACCTCCGGCTCGCCCTCAAGGCCGCAAGCACCCGCCAGCCGCAGGAGAGCGAGCTGGAAATCGGCAACGTCATCCTCGCCCAGCGGGCCATCCCAATCGTCCGCGGCGCGCAGACCGCGCGAACCGTCATGATCGTCGCCGACATCACGGAGGTCAAGAAAAAGGAAAAAGAACTCCTCATAAAATCGGCCGTCATCCAGGAAATCCATCACCGGGTAAAAAATAACCTTCAGACCATCGCCAGCCTACTCAGGCTCCAGGCGCGCCGCACCCCTTCGGCCGAAGTCAAGGCGGCCCTGCGCGAAAGCGTCAACCGCATCCTCAGCATCTCAGTCGTCCATGAATTCCTCTCCCAGCAGGACGCCGAATTCATCGACGTAGCCGAAGTTGCCAAAAACATCCTCGACCTTGTCATCGAAAACATGCTCGAGCCCGACTTCAACGTCCAGACGGTATTCAACGGCCAGCGGTTGGTGCTGCCGTCCGACCAGGCGATCAGCCTGGCCCTGGCGATCAACGAACTCATCCAAAACTCCATCGAGCACGGCTTCGTCGGCCGGCGGGAAGGAGTCATCGGCGTAGAAATCGTCGCCCTGAAAGACGCCTACCAGATCGACATCTGGGACAACGGCATCGGTCTGCCGCCCGATTTCGGCCAGAAAGAGTCCAACAGCCTCGGCCTGCAGATCATCACAACGCTCGTCGAAAACGACCTTGGCGGCACGTTCCGGCTGCACTCGCGGAACGGGACCAGGGCAAGCATAATCGTACCGTGCAGCACGGAGGGAGGATAACATGCAACCCTTACGAATCGTCATCGCCGACAATGAATCGATAATCCGCATGGATCTCAAGGAACTGCTCGAAGAAGCGGGCCACACCGTCGTCGGCGAAGCGGCCGACGGCGTCAAGGCGATCGAACTGACCCGCCGCCACAAGCCCGACCTTGTCGTCATGGACATCAAGATGCCCGAAATGGACGGCATCACCGCCGCCAAAATCATCTCCAACGAAAAAATCGCCCCCGTGCTGCTCCTTACCGCCTTCAGCCAGAAGGAAATCGTCGAAAAAGCCAAAGATTCCGGCGTACTGGCGTACCTCGTCAAGCCGGTCAAGGAAGCCAACCTTTTCCCGGCCATCGAGATAGCCCTGTCGCGGTTTCAGGAGTTCGCTGAGCTAGAGCGCGAACTGGAAGAAGTAAAAAACTCCCTCGAAACGCGCAAGATCCTCGACCGGGCCAAAGGCATCCTCATGGACGCCTACAACCTGAGCGAAAGCGAAGCCTACCGCCGCATCCAGCAATACAGCATGTCCAAGCGCAAATCGATCAGAGAAGTGGCCGAGGCGATCGTCGAAGCCGCCACCAAGAAATAACGTCATTTCTAAACACCTTTGAATGAGGTTATCGTTATGAAGCGTCGTTACGAAGTCCACCCCGTCGCCGGTAAAAATTCGCTGCGCTTCTGGCCCGACGCGGTCAGTCCCCTCCGGGTCATCTGGAACTTCACAATAATATCCCTCGGCCGCATTTCGCCCTCCTTTCACGTCAAAAACTTCCTCTACCGTCTCCTGGGCGTCAAAATCGGCAAAAACGCCTCCGTCGGCCTCATGGTCATGCTGGACATATTCTTTCCCGAAACCATCGACATCGGCGACAACGTCATCATCGGCTACAACACCACCCTCCTCGGCCACGAATTCCTCAAAGACGAATGGCGCAAAGGCAAAATCGTCATCGAAAAGGACGTCGTCATCGGCGCCAACTGCACCATTCTGCCCGGAGTGGTCATCGGCGAAGGCGCGGTCGTCTCCGCCATGACGCTCGTCAACCACGACATCCCGCCCCGCTCCTTCTACGGCGGCGTGCCGGCGCGTGACCTGAGGGCAGGCAAATGATCGCCCTATTCTACCGGCGCTGGTTCCTGCTCGCCCTCGTCGCCGTCAACGCCGCCGGCACCGTCTGGGGCGTCGTCTGGTACTGGGAGCAGCTCCTCGCCACGCCCTGGTACTTCCTGCCGTTCGTACCCGACTCGCCGGGGCATGCCGCCCTCTTCGGCATCTATGTCTGGTGGCTGGCGAAAGAACGGGTGGAGCGCCTCGGCCCCGGGCAGACCTTCCTCGCCTGGGCGGGTGTGCTGGGGGTAATCAAATACGGCCTGTGGACGACCGTCATCATCAGCCAGTACCTCATCGCCCAGGGGACCCAGCCCGGCCTCGAAGACTGGATGCTCTACTTCAGCCACGGCGGCATGGCGCTCCAAGGGCTAGTCTACATGGGGCGGCTGCCCCGGACGGCGATGCCGGCCGTGCTTACCGTACTGTGGCTGTCGCTCAACGACTTCTTCGACTACATCCTCTTCACCCACCCCCGGCTGCCGCTCCCCGACCAGGTCGCGGCGGCCGCCTGGACCAATATCATCCTCACCGCCCTCGTGGCGGTACTGGCGTACGGGCTTATGAGCAGAAAGAAAACCGGCAGGGCTTGACCCTGCCGGTTTTATCTTTATCCACCGCCCCACGGGACAACGCCTAAGCCCTCTCCCGCATGCATAAAATAACCGTGGGGCGAAGAAAATACCAGAGATGTCCCGCCCGGGCCAAAAAATGTTTTAAAAAATGCCGATTTTACCCGCTTCGGCTCTTGATTTTCCGCCGCGAATTATATATCATAATTTATGGAATTAGCACTCGCCTGTGGTGAGTGCTAACAACAAGAATACATACTAATACAAATACAGAAGGAGGTTTTTTCCACATGATCAAGCCGTTAGGCGACAGAGTAGTCATCAAAGTCCTCGAGAAGGAAGAGAAAACCAAGAGCGGCATCGTACTTCCCGACACCGCCAAAGAGAAGCCCCAGGAGGGCAAAATCGTGGCGGTCGGCACCGGCAAAGTGCTTGACAACGGTCAGCGCATCGCGCTCGACGTCAAGGAAGGCGACAAGGTCATCTTCTCCAAGTATGCCGGCACCGAAGTCAAAATCGACGGCCAGGATTATCTTATCCTCAGCGAGCGGGACGTCCTGGCGATTGTTGAGTAATATAAGGGGGTAAAGAAGAGAAATGGCGAAGCAAATTATTTTTGACGAAGAAGCTCGTCGCGCTCTTGAAAAGGGCGTCAACGCGTTGGCCAATACCGTAAAAGTGACCCTCGGCCCCAAAGGCCGCAACGTAGTGCTTGACAAGAAATTCGGCGCGCCGACCATCACCAATGACGGCGTCACCATCGCCCGCGAGATCGACCTCGAAGACCCGTTCGAGAACATGGGCGCCCAGCTTGTCAAAGAAGTCGCCACCAAGACCAACGACGTCGCCGGCGACGGCACCACCACCGCCACCCTGCTGGCCCAGGCCATGATCCGCGAAGGTATGCGCAACGTCGCCGCCGGCGCTAACCCGATGATCCTCAAGAAGGGCATCGAAAAAGCCGTCGCCGCCGTTGTCGAAGAAATCAAGAAGAACGCCAAAAAGGTAGAGACCAAAGAAGCCATCGCCCAGGTCGCTTCCATCTCGGCCGCTGACGAAGAAATCGGCAAACTCATCGCCGAAGCCATGGAAAAAGTCGGCAAAGACGGCGTCATCACCGTCGAAGAATCCAAAACCACCGGCACCGACCTCGAAGTCGTCGAAGGCATGCAGTTCGACCGCGGCTACATCTCCCCCTACATGATCACCGACACCGAGAAGATGGAAGCCGTCCTCAACGACCCCTACATCCTCATCACCGACCGCAAGATCGGCGCCATCGCCGACCTGCTGCCTGTCCTCGAAAAAGTCGTCCAGCAGGGCAAGGAACTGCTCATCGTTGCTGAAGACGTCGAAGGCGAAGCCCTCGCCACCCTCGTCGTCAACAAGTTGCGCGGCACTTTCCGGGCCGTCGCCGTCAAAGCCCCCGGCTTCGGCGATCGCCGCAAAGCCATGCTCGAAGACATCGCCACCCTCACCGGCGGCGCCGTCATCACCGAAGAACTCGGCCGCAAGCTCGACAGCGTTCAGGTCAGCGACCTTGGTCGGGCCCGTCAGATCCGCGTCTCCAAGGAAGAAACCACCGTCGTCGACGGCGCCGGCGCCGCTGACGCCATCAAGGCCCGTGTCGCCCAGATCAAGGCCCAGATCGAAGAATCCACCTCCGACTTCGACAAAGAGAAGCTTCAGGAGCGTCTGGCCAAGCTGGCCGGCGGCGTAGCCGTCATTCGCGTCGGCGCAGCCACCGAGGTCGAACTCAAAGAGAAGAAGCACCGCATCGAAGACGCCCTCAACGCCACCCGCGCCGCGGTGGAAGAAGGCATCGTCCCCGGCGGCGGCACCGCCTTTATCGACGTCCTGCCCGTATTCGCCAAACTCACCGGCAACGGCGACGAAATGACCGGCGTAGCCATCGTCAAACGGGCTGTCGAAGAACCCGTCCGCCAGATCGCCAACAACGCCGGCCACGAAGGCTCGGTCGTCGTCGAGAACGTAAAGAAAGCCGGCCAGGGCAAAGGCTTCAACGCCCTCACCGAGCAGTACGTCGACATGATCGCCGCCGGCATCGTCGACCCGGCCAAAGTTACTCGCTCCGCCCTCCAGAACGCCGCCTCGATCGCGGCCATGGTCCTCACCACCGAATCGCTCGTTGCCGACAAGCCCGAAAAAGAACCCATGATGCCTCCGGGTGGCGGCATGGGCGGCATGGGCGGCATGGGCGGCATGATGTAAAAAAAGACGGCCGCGCCTTAAAATACAAGGCCGGCGACCGTCAGAATCCGCCAATGTTACCATTTTGTTACCCGAATTCAGCATAAAAAATTAGAGGCTGTCCATGAGTCGATCAAACTTGTGGGCGGCCTCTTTTTTCATGTCCTTGGTGACATGGAGGTACACCCGCCTGGTCGTTTCGTCGTCGGCATGACCGAGTCGCTCCATAATCTCCTCCAGGCCCACGCCAGCCTCCGCCAGTAGTGACGTATGTGTGTGTCTGAGGGAATGGGGGGTAAGCTCGGAATTCAAGTCTGAGAGGCGCAGGAGGCGCGACATGCGGTTTTCAATCCGCTTGATGTAATGAGGGTACCCCGGGTATCTTTCGAGTGTGAAAACAAAATTCTCGTCATGCCATACATCGCGCTTTTTCATCTTAAAGATACGCTGCCGAGCCTGGTGTAGTTCCAGTTCGGTAATCACCTTGGCCGAGACTGTTACCTCTCGGATTGACGTCTTCGTTTTCGGCGGCAGCAATTCGTAGGCTTCAATTTTGTTCCCTGGATTGTAATATGTTTTTGTGATACTTATCGTTCGATTATCGAAGTCGACGTCCGACCATTTAAGCGCGCATAGGATGGTGCCTAATGGCTAGCAAGACATACGAAATAGCCTTTAACCTCGCCGCTAGGCTCGGCAGTTCGTTCAGCAGCACCTTTTCCGGTGCGTCTCAGCAGCTTTCCACCCTGCAAACCAATGTCAAGAGCACTCGGGCTGCGATGCGCGAACTGGAGATGCAGCAGCGGAAAGGTATCGTCTCCACCCTCGAGTACGCAGCGAGTTACGAAAAACTGACCGCGCAACTCTATAAGGCCGAGCAGCTGCAGGGGCGGCTAGCCAAGTCACAGGCATTGCAGAGCCGGGTAAGCGCGGTTGGCGACAAGGCCAGGGGCGTGGCCACCACGGCGGCGGCCGCCGGCGCTGGTCTCGCAGTTCCCGCGGCGGCGGCGATTTCCTTTGATACCGAAATGGCGTACGTGGCAAAACAGGTCGACAATGCCAGGGATGAGGCGGGCAGGCTGACGGAAATCGGGCTGCAGGCGAAGTTGGATATCCTGGCTCTGTCCAGGGATCTGATGAGGTACCCCGACGAAGTCGCGAAGGCCTACGCTCTTTCCGCCCGGTCTGGTGTCAAGGGAGTGGAAAACCTTCGTAAGATGACGGAGATAGGCGTTATGATGGGTACGGCTTTCGAGATTCCGGCCGAGCAGGTGTCCACCGACATGGCGAAGATAGGTAACGCCCTGGGCTATAACCTCGAAACGGCAGAAGGCATCGCCAGGCTAGAAGCTCTGGCCGACAAGATCAACTACGTTGATGACCAGACGCTCGCCACCGGCGACGAGCTGATCGACTTTGTGAAGCGTACCGCCGGCGTTATCAAGGGGTTGGCACCTTCAATGAGTGAAGGCTTGACAATCGGTCTGGGCGGCGGTCTGCTGGCAGCCGGTGAGAAGGCTGAGATTGCCAGTCGGGCGATCAACAACATGCTGACCAAATTCGCCGCAGCGCCGGTGGAGTCAAAGGGCTTCCAGGAGGCGCTGTCGGTAATCGGAATGAGTGCGGAGCAGCTGCAGTCCGGTATGATCCAGGACGCCGACGCTACGATTTTAAATCTCTTCGAGCGGATTCAGCAGCTTGACAAAGCAACCCAGAACAACGTCCTCGCCGAGCTGATCGGCAAGGACCACATCGACACCATCAGCAAGCTGACAGGGAACTACGACAAATTCCTGGACGCCATTAAAAAAGCAAATTCCGAGGCTGCCAAGGGCAGCGTGCGTAAAGAATTCGAGATAATGTCCAAGACCTCAAAAAGGCAGTTGGAAGGTACCGCGACGGCACTGGCACGTGCCGGCGGCGCACTGGGCGAAGGGCTGTTGCCGAGCCTTAATGAAAAAGCTCAAGGCCTGGCCAGGTTAGCCGAGACGGTCGGCGTGTTCGCCCGCGAGCACCCGGCGCTGACAAGCGCGGTTATGACCGGCGCTGCCGGGCTGGTGGCCTTTGCGCTGGCAGCGTCGATGGCAACTTTCGTTGTTGCCAGAGCAGTGGCGCCGCTGATCGCGTTTACTCGCTGGATGTTCCTGGGCAGGATGGCCACTGACGGCACGGTTCTCGCATCTCGGGCCGCCATCATAGCGACGCGGGCCTGGGCGGCAGCGCAGTGGCTGATTAATGCGGCCATGGCCGCCAACCCCATCGGGCTCGTTATTGTCGGCGTAGCGGCGCTGATCGCCGCCGGCTGGGCGCTATACAAGAATTGGGACACGGTTATCGCCTGGTTTCAGGATAAATTCGCCTGGTTGGAGACGGCATGGGAAAGGCTTAAAAACCTGTTCGGCACCGGCATAAATATCCTTGTCAGCATGCCGGTCGCCGGCGGCGACGTACCGATGATCATCCCCCACGCTGCAGGCGGCATATTCAACCGGCCGCACGTAGGTCTTCTCGCCGAAGCTGGAGTACCGGAGTCCGCAATCCCTATCGACGGCAGCAGCCGGTCGCTTGGGCTATGGCAGAAAACGGGGGAGATGCTGGGTGTGTCTGCGGGCGGCGGCGGTGCCTTCACCGCCACGTTCGCGCCGGTCATCCAAGTGGGCGACAGCGCGAAGGCGGCGGATGTACAAAAGGTGCTCGACGACGAACGGGCAAAATTCCGGCGGATGTGGGAAGACATGATGCAGGAAGCGAGGCGGCTCAGCTATGCCTAGCACATATACGACCGTCCAGGGCGACGCCTGGGATATCATCAGCCTGAAAGTCTATGGTACCGAGAAGAACATGTCGACGCTCATCGAAGCCAACCCGGCGCATCGCGGGACCGTCATCTTCGCGGCAGGGGTGCAACTGACCGTCCCCACCAGGTCGGTATCGTCCATCCCCAGCAGCGTGCCGCCCTGGAAAAGGGGCGTGGATTAAGTGGAGCCCCGGCGCGTAGAAGTCAGCCTGACCTACAATCACACGAAGGTATCCAGCGACATCGCCCGGTTCCTGCTTTCCCTGACCTATACCGACAACTCCAGCGGCCAGGCTGACGATCTACAGATCACGCTGGAGGATCGCGAACAGCTCTGGGCAAACGGCTGGGTACCGGAAAAAGGCGACACAATTTCGGCGCAGCTGACGGCGCTCAATTTCAACGGCGAGGGCAGCCGCGAGACGCTGGACTGCGGCTTTTTTGAAATCGATGACTTCGAAATGAGCGGGCCGCCCAACATCGTGACCGTCAAGGCAGTTTCCGCTGCCGTCTCAGCGGCCCTGAGAGGCGAGGAAAGCACCAGAGCATGGGAGAATATCCGTCTCCGCGACATCGCCCAGGACATGGCCGCTAAGGCCGAGATGGGGCTGCAATACCTTGCGGAATACAATCCGCGTTACAAGCGCCGGGATCAGACGGAACAGTCTGACCTGGCGTTTTTGCTCGAATGCTGCGAGAAGGCCGGGTTGGCGCTGAAGGTGACCAACGACAACATCGTCATCTTCGACGAGGAGCAGATGGAAGCCCAGGCCCCGGTGATGACTATCGAGAAGGGAAAAAGCAACGTTCTCCGGTACCGGTTCAACTCGCGCAGTCGCGACATTTACCGGGCCTGCGTCGTTCAGTACAAGGATCCGTCGACCGGCCAGACCTTCAAGCATATCTATGAACCGCCGAACGCGCCGGTGACCGGGCAGCTGCTCAAGATCAACGAGCGTGTCGAGGATGCCGAGGAGGGCAAGGTCCTGGCCAGGAAGCGCCTGCGGGAGAAAAACTGCAAGGAGAACATGGCCAGCCTGACGCTGGTCGGCGACGTCCGCTTGGTTGGCGGGGCGACCGTCCTGGTCAAGAACTGGGGCTCTTTCGACGGCAAATACTACGTCACCCGTGCGCAGCACTCTCTGAATGGCTACACCGTCAGTATCGACATTCACAAAACCATGGCGTATGCCCTGAACGAAGCCAAGACCATCGTAGTAGAGAAGAAGGCCCGCAAGCGGACACGGAGGCGGAAGTGGTATGACAAGTAATTTCAAATTCGTTCGTTACGGCGTGGTGTCGGCCGTCGCCGCCGATCGGGTTCGCGTCGCCTTCGAGGACGAGGACGGCCTGGTCAGCGACTGGCTGCCGGTTGTCGTGCCGAACACCAAGGACAACAAGGACGTTAAGCCCATGGACGTGGGTGAAGATGTCGTTTGCGTGTTCCTGCCGAACGGGGTGTCGTCGGGGTTCTGTCTCGGCGCGTTCTACCGTCAGGGAAACCCGCCGCCACACACCGACGTCAACGTGCGCAGCGTCAGGTTCGCCGACGGCACCACCGTATCATACAACCGCAAGGCCCATGTCCTGGACATAAATTGCGGCACCGGCACGGTCAACATCGTCGCCGGCGGCAACGTCAACGTGACCGGCGACGTCATCGCTGACGGAATCAGCCTAAAGCAGCATGTGCATCCGGAGAGCATCGGCACCCAGACCGGGCCGCCGTCGGGAGGTGCGTAACTTGGCGATAGGGACGTTGGGCGATATCGCCTTCGAAGTATCGGCGGAAAAGGTCCGTACCTTCGACAGGCTGCGGCGCCGTGGCGGCGCAAGATTCGCCACCCACGACGTTCTCGGAAAGAAGCCGGTCAAGGAGTTCATCGGCCCGGGGCTGGAAAGCATCGGCTTTTCGATGTTCTTCTCCGTGTCCGCCGGTCTTAACCCGCAGAACGAAATTAAAAAACTCCGCGAGCTCCGGGACAAGGGGGTACCGCTGGAATTGGTAATCGGCGGCGCGGCCGTCAGCGAGAACCTGTGGGTAATCGAGGAGGTTTCCGAGGACTGGGGCCCGGTCGACAACAAGGGCAATCTGCTGTTCGCAAGGGTTGACGTGGATCTCCAGGAATATCCGCGCGATTCTGACGCGACGGGCACGGCGACTAACGCCAGCGCCGCGGCGGCGAGCGGGGAGGAGGAAACTGGGTGAGCGAATTCGACGTGACGGCAACTCTGGACAAAATTGATTTCGGCGCCACCGGCGTAAAGGAAATCCTCCAGAACGTCCGGACCATCCTGACGACGCCGATATACAGCGTACCCCTCGACCGGTTATTCGGCATTGATGCCACGATGCTGGACGAGCCCCTGCCGGTCGCCCAGGCGAAACTGACCGCGAAGGTTATCGCCGCTGTGCATAAATACGAGCCCCGCTTTCGGGTGACCAGGGTGTTGTATGACGGCAACGCCATCGACGGCGTACTCCGGCCGACAGTTAGGGGGAGGATCATCAGTGGAGTTTAAGAATCTACCTCAGATAACGTTTGCGGAGCGTTCGGCCGCGGTGACCGAGGAGGCTCTCATTGCGAAGTACGAGGAAAAAACGAAAAAGACCTTGTACCCGGGCGACCCAGTGAGGCTGCTGCTGGAGGCTGTGGCTTTCATGTTCGCCCAAGTCCGTAACGAAATCGACTATACGGGCAAACAGAATCTCCTTGCATACGCTGTCGGCGATAACGAGGATCATCTGGGCGTGTTGGTGGGTACCGACCGCTTGCAGGCGGCCGCCGCGACAGTGACGCTGCGGTTTACGTTGTCTGCTGCCCAGGGCGGGGCGGTAATTATCCCGGCCGGCACCAGGGCGACTCCCGGGGGAAACCTGCTGTTTGCCACCACGGCGACGGCGACAATCCCGGCCGGACAGACGTACGTCGACGCCGCCTGCACTGAAACCGGCGCGAAGGGGAACGACTACTCCCCCGGCCAGATCAACAAGATCGTCGACCCCATCCAATGGGTGGCCTCAGTGACGAACACGACCAAGAGCGAGGGCGGCGCCGATATCGAAAAGAACGACGCGTATCGCGAGCGGATCAGGCTGGCGCCGGAGTCGTTTTCGACGGCCGGCCCCGGCGGCGCGTACGAATACCACGCGAAAAAAGCATCGGCGTTGATCGTCGATGTTTCCGTTATCTCCCCCGATCCCGGCGAGGTCGAAATCCGTCCCCTGCTGAGCGGAGGCGAAATTCCCGGCCAGGAGATTCTGGACGCAGTGACAGCCACCTGTAACGACAAATCGGTGCGGCCGCTGACCGACCTCGTCAGCGTGCTGGCGCCCACGGTTGTGTCGTACGACGTCGACGCGACGTACTGGATCGACAGCGACAACTCGACGGTAGCCGCGACCATTCAAGCGGCTGTGGAGCAGGCTGTGGCTGACTGGGTGCTTTGGCAGAAGTCAAAGCTTGGCCGCGATATCAACCCGTCGGAGCTGAACAGGCGCATGGTTAACGCGGGGGCCAAGCGGGTGCTGATTACATCGCCGGTATATACCTCGCTGCTGAAATCCCAGGTAGCCGTCGTCGATACCGTCGCTGCGGCATTCGGAGGTTTTGAGGATGGCTAAGTTCCTTCAGTCCGTGAAGATGGCCGATATACTGCCGCCGAACCTTCTGGGCGATGAGGATGTCCAGGCAATCGCTGAGGCGATAGACACGGAGATGCAACTGCTGGTGGCCGACATCAACCAGGGGCTGCACCTTCCCCGTCTAAACGAGCTGGTCGAGGCGGTCGTCTCCCTGCTGGCCTGGCAATGGCACGTTGATTTCTACGATTCGGCGTTGCCGATCGAGAAAAAGCGCGAACTGGTCAGGCAGTCGATAGCCTGGCACCGGCGGAAAGGTACCCCCGGCGTCGTACAGGAAATGGTGTCGACAGTCTTATCGAGCGGCGTTGTCTCCGAATGGTTTGAATACGGTGGCGATCCGTACAAGTTCAAGGTTGAGACGGACGAGATAATTACCGACGAGACGGTTTATTACCGTCTTTTCGGTTTGGTCTTTGCCGTCAAGAATGAGCGCTCTTGGCTGGAAAGCGTGACGATCCGGAGAACCTGGTCGGGGACTACATATTTCGGGGCAGCGCAGGTTTTCGGCAAAACCCTCACCCTGTACCCTGTTGCGTTTACTATGGACGCGGTTACCGGGCCAACTTATTTCGGAGGTGCGCTGCATAGCGGTAAAATACTGAGTTTGGAGGTGTCGTGATGGCATTTAACGGCATGACGATGACGACTAAGGGCGTCACTCTGCAGACCAAGGTTCAGGCGGGGGCGACGCTCTCGTTCACGAAGATCAAGCTGGGCGACGGTACGTTGCCCACGGGGGGCACTCTGGAGGCGCTGACCGACCTGGTGAGCCCGAAGCTGATCGTCAATATCGAATCGGTCACCTCGCTGGGAGATGGTACCTGGCGGGTGCGGGGAACGCTCACGAACACCGGTCTTGCGGCCGGCTTTTTTGTGCGCGAGGTCGGCCTGTTCGGCACCGACCCGGATGACGGCGAGGTCTTGTACTCGGTGGCCAACGCCGGCAGTCAGTGCGATTACCTGCCGGCCGGGGGCGGCGCCGTGGTGGTCGAGCAGGTTGTGGACATCGTGGTGGCGATCAGCAGCTCGACCACGGTTACGGCGACGATAGACGAGGCGGCGGTGTTTGTTTCACTCTCGACATACAATGAACACCTTGAAAAAGCGCATCATCTGTGGCAAGCGTCAACCGCTTATGCGGTCGGCGATATCGTATACACCGTTGCAGCAAACAGCTCGTTCAAGTTTTTTCAATGCACAGTAGCCGGTACCAGCGGGGCAAATGAGCCTACCTGGCCAGCTGTCGGCAGTACGGTGGTGGATGGCACTGTCACCTGGCAGTCTCGTCGGCTCGGCAATCATGTACCGTATAATCGCCAGATGTACACCACAACAGGCACGCCAACTTTTACTGCTCCGGTATCGGGGCTGTATAAGGTTACCGTCATTGGCGGTGGCGGCGGAGGCGGAGGCGTTAATGTCAGCGGCTCTGTGGGAGCCTACGCCGGCGGAGGTGGGGCTGGAGGGCTTGCAATAAAACACGTATTTCTTGCTGCTGGCGACAACGTCACTGTGACTGTAGGTGGTGGCGGGGCTGGAGGCAATGGCCTTGAGGCAGGGTATCAAGGCGGTACTTCGTCCTTTGGCTCACATTGCTCGGCAACCGGCGGCGGCGGCGGAAACTACGCAAATAGTTCTAGCACAACTAGCGACAATGCCCCCGGCGGTAATGGTGGCATTGGTAGCAGCGGCGATATAAATGGATACGGTGGTACTGGTCAAGCAGGTATACCTGACAACATGACAACTGGCTCGTCTGGTTACGGTGGCCCTGGTGGGGCCAGTTATCTATCGAGTGGTCCCGGCATAAATGTAACAGGAACACCGGCTAATAGCATCCTCGGCGCCGGTGGAATGGGCGCGGTCAAGTTTGGGGCTGGTACGGCGGCCGGCGGCGCAGGCGGCGCCGGCGTTGTCATAGTTGAATGGTAGGGAGGAGAAAACGATGTGGGCAAGAGTTGAAAACGGTAGAGTCGCTGAATTAACGGACATTGACCCGGCCGGGCGGTTTACGCCGGAGATCGTGAACCAGTTCAAACAATGCTCGGCAGGTGTGCGGCTAGGGTGGCTCATTGAGGGGGAGTCGTTTACTCCACCTGCTGGCCAGACACCGGAAGCGACTGCTGCCGCTAAACGTAAAGCCATAAATGCTGAACGCGACAGGCGGGAAGCTGGAGGTTTCGACTATCTCGGCAAGCGATTTGACAGTGATGGCGAAAAAAGTGTTCCCCGTATCCTAGGCGCCGTGGTTAACGCTGCGGCGGCAATAATGACGGGGAACACCTTTTCCGTTACTTGGACATGCGCGGACAACAGCACTATCGAACTGAGTGCCCAGCAGCTCCTCGGGCTGGCGGCGTCACTGGCGACACACTCTGACGGCCTGCACCATACAGCCCGGACGCTCAAGCAGGCCGTCGACGACGCGCTGGAAGCTGGCGCCACGGCGGCGGAAATCGAGGCGCTGCCGGTCTGGGCGGAGTAAAAGGAGAGGGGTGGGAGAGGTGGAGCACGAGAAGATCGGGGGGGAATTGGCAAAGCTGACGCCGCCGGTTTTGCTGTCAACAGGCGCTAAGTTCGGATGGTTTACCCTGCAAGACTGGGTTTGCGTGGCCACACTGATTTACACCGCTTTCGGGACTCTCTACCTTGTCCTGAAAATCCGGCGCGCGTGGAAAAATCGGGATACCTAGGAGGTCTGTCATGGAGATAATAACCGGCATACTTACCTGGCTTGAGCAGCACCTGGCGTGGTCGCTGCTCATTATTTTTGCAGCCGTCAACATCCTGGTGCTGGCCGCCATGGCGCTGTTCGTCAAAATCAGGGGACTGCCGACCGGCCGATTCAAGGATAGCCTTCGGAATATTCTTTTTGCGATCGACAAAGGCTGCGACGACATGGAGGCGCCGGCGAAACGAGCGAAGGCGATCAGCGATTTCCAGCAGCTCATGTTTTGGCCAGTGATAAACCGGTGGCGTGTCTATCCGCCGGCCGCCGTCATAGGATGGATTATCGACGCCGAGGTGGCGATCATCCGCCGGATGCAAGCGGCGACTGGCATTGAAAATTTGCACCAAGAGGGCGCGCCGGCGGCGCCGGCCGTCCCGGATGATAACCCGGGGGAGGGAGCATAAGTGCGAGCACCCATCATCGAAACCGAACTGGCCTTTGCGCGGGGAATGAATCCCAACGAAGGTGTCATGGGGTTTGTGATCCACCAAACTGGGGCCGAAGACATCGACCCGTCTGCTGATGATATCAATCAATGGCATATCGGCAACGGGTGGTCGGGAATCGGCTACCACTTTGTCATTAGAAAGAGCGGCGACGTCGAGCGCGGCCGGCCGGAAGACTGCGAGGGAGCCCATGCACCGGGGCGAACCGGTTTACCCTTGGCGTCCATGTCGCCGGCTGCTTTATCGGCCAGCTGCCGAACGAAGCACAGCTGCAGTCGCTCGTCAGTCTCCTGGCCGACAAGTGCGAGCAGTACGGCCTGAACCCCATGGGCACACTGCCGAGCGGTAAGGACGTCATCAGCGGCCACCGCGACTGGCTGGCGACGGAATGCCCTGGCCAGATGCTTTACTCCATCCTGCCGCAGATCCGGCAGCAGGTGGCCGAGGAGATAGCCCAGGGGGTGGCGTAGGTTGGACGAGCTGAAGCCTCAAGACCCTTATTGGGAAGTCGTATGGGGGCTTCTGTACGCTGATTTTAATTAGGGGGGTGATACCAATTGACACGCTCAAAAAAATGGCTGTGGCTCTGCTTATTCTTGCTGCTGTTTTTGCTGCCGGTTATTGGGCAGGCGTCCGGGACGGAGCCGGAGACAGTGACGCTTACGAGGGCCGATTACAATCAATTAGTCAGCAACTCGCAGAGGCTCGGGCAAATAATCAGCATCTTGCAGACCAGCTCACCGAAGCTCGCCGCCGACTTGCTGACGGCATTGGACAAGTTAGCGACAGCAGAGA
>JAEZJM010000004.1 GCA_023415775.1 Bacillota bacterium
GGGCTGGATCTCGACGTGGGCCAGTTTTCAGCGATGCTGACCTATGGCTTTCAGATCCTCATGTCGCTCATGATGCTTTCGATGGTCTATGTGATGATCACCATCGCCGAAGAGTCCGCCCGGCGCATCGTCGAGGTGCTGGATGAGGAACCGGCGCTGAAGAGCCCCGATAACGCCGTGACGGAGGTCAGGGACGGCTCCATCGAATTCGAAGGCGTCAGCTTCAAGTACGCCAAGCGGGCGGAGCGGTTCGCGCTGTCGGACATCAACCTTACGATAAAATCCGGCCAGACGGTGGGCATTCTGGGCGGCACGGGTTCGTCAAAGACCACGCTGATTCAGTTGATCCCGCGCCTGTACGACGCTTCGGAAGGGGTCGTCCGCGTGGGCGGGGTGGACGTGAGGGATTACGACCTGACCAAGCTACGCGACCAGGTGGCGGTGGTGCTGCAGAAGAACGAACTGTTCTCCGGCACCATCCGGGACAACCTGCGCTGGGGCGACAAGGACGCGACCGACGAGGACATGATCGCCGCCTGCAAGCTCGCCCAGGCCCACGATTTCATCATGGGCTTCCCCAAGGGCTACGACACCTGGATCGAGCAGGGGGGAGCCAACGTATCCGGCGGGCAAAAGCAGCGGCTGTCCATCGCCCGGGCGCTACTGAAAAAGCCGAAGATCCTCATTTTGGACGACTCGACCAGCGCCGTCGATACCCGCACCGACGCCCTGATCCGCAATGGATTCCGCTCGTTCATCCCGGAGACCACCAAGATCATCATCGCCCAGCGGGTGGCATCCATCGAGGACGCGGATGTGATCGTGCTCATGGAGGGCGGTCGCATTGTGGACCATGGCGCCCACGCGGAACTCCTTAAAAGAAACGAAATCTACCGCGAGGTGTACGCCTCGCAGAACCGGGGAGGCGAGCAGGTTGGCTGATAAGAAATTTGCCGGGAAGCGGCCCAGGGCGAAGCGCGGCACGTTCAAGCGGCTGATCGGGACGCTCATAAAATTCTACCCCGTTCTGGTGCCGCTGACGGCGGTTCTGATCGTGTTTTCCGCCGTGGTCAGCTCCATCCCGACGCTCTTCATGCAGCGGATCATCGAGGTCATCGAAAAATGGTACAGATCCGGCGACTGGGCTTCCGCCCGTGTGGAGATCGTGCCGATGGTTCTGAAGCTGGGCGGCTTCTATCTGATCTCGATACTGTCAGTCGTCGTCTACACCCAGATGATGGCCTACATCACCCAGGGCTTTTTATGCAAGCTGCGCCGCGCGATGTTTGACGGCATGCAGTCGCTGCCGGTGAAGTTCTTCGACACCCACAAGCACGGCGACGTGATGAGCTACTACACCAACGACATTGACACCCTGCGGCAGCTCGTCTCCCAGTCGTTGCCGCAGCTGATCCAGTCGATGGTGGTCGTCGTCACGGTATACTCGGTGATGCTGTACTTCAGCGGCTGGCTGGCGGCGCTGGTGCTTCTGGGGCTCCTCGGCATGGTGGCGGTCACCCGCAAGGTGGGCGGCAGCTCGGCCAAGTACTTTGTGCGCCAGCAGCGCGCGCTGGGCGAAACCGAGGGCTTCATCGAGGAGATGATGAACGGCCAGAAGGTCGTAAAGGTCTTTTGCCACGAGGCGGAGAGTGAGAAGCAGTTTGACCGGATCAACGAATCGCTCTTTGAGGACGCGCGCAAGGCCAACCGTTACGCCAACATGCTGATGCCCATCCTCGGCAACATCGGGAACGTACTGTATGTGCTGGTGGCGATGGCGGGCGGGCTGCTCATGGTTGCGAACGCGCCCAACTTCAGCCTTTCCGGGCTGCCCATCGGCATCAGCATCGTGGTGCCCTTCCTCAACATGACCAAGCAGCTGGCGGGCAACGTGGGGCAGCTGTCCCAGCAGATCAACGCCGTTGTGATGGGCCTTGCGGGCGCGAGCCGCGTGTTCGATCTGATGGACGAGGCGCCCGAGGCAGATGAGGGAAGTGTGACGCTGGTCAACGCGCGGATTGCGCCCGACGGAACCGTCGCCGAGAGCGAGGCGCGCACCGGCGCCTGGGCGTGGAAGCGTGCGAACCCGGACGGAACCGTCACCTTGACAAAGCTGGCCGGCGACGTGCGGCTGCAGAACGTGGACTTCGAATACGAGCCGGGAAAGCCGGTGCTCTCGGACGTGACCGTCTACGCCGAGCCCCGGCAGAAGGTGGCCTTTGTCGGCGCTACCGGCGCGGGCAAAACCACCATCACGAACCTCATCAACCGCTTTTACGACATCGCGGACGGCAAGATCCGTTACGACGGCATCAATGTAAACAAGATCAGAAAGGCCGACCTGCGCCGCTCGCTGGGCGTCGTGCTTCAGGAGACGAACCTGTTCACCGGCACCGTCATGGAGAACATCCGCTACGGACGGCTGGAGGCGACCGACGAGGAATGCCGAGAGGCCGCGCGCCTCGCCGGTGCGGACGACTTCATCACGCGCCTTCCGGAAGGCTACGACACCGTGCTCTACGGCAATGGCGCGAACCTGTCCCAGGGACAGCGGCAGCTCCTCGCCATCGCACGGGCCGCCGTGGCAGACCCACCCGTGATGATCCTGGACGAGGCCACCTCGTCGATCGATACCCGCACCGAGCAGATCGTGCAGCGGGGCATGGATCAGCTGATGGAGGGGCGCACGGTGTTCGTCATCGCCCACCGGCTGTCCACCGTCATGAACGCCGACGTCATCATGGTGCTGGACCACGGCCGCATCATCGAGCGCGGCAGCCATGAAAAGCTGATCGCGGACAGGGGCACGTACTACAACCTCTATACCGGCGCGTTCGAGCTGGATTAAACATCAGCCGACTGTCCATGCGGATCATCAAGTGGGCACATGAGAAACTGAAAATGTTGGACCCCGCGTGCAAGCG
>JAEZJM010000034.1 GCA_023415775.1 Bacillota bacterium
CAGTTAAGCCCACATACGCCGAAAGTACTTGGCTGGAAACGGCCTGGGAGGATAGGTAGGCGCCGGTTGGAAAAACCCGCTCGTTTATAACGAGCGGGTTTTGTCTGCTTGTAGGAGCTGGCGCGGCGGGCGTCGAATGTCTCTTTATGAGGTGAAAAGATGAAGGCTACAATCGGGCGCGAGGATATGGCGGAAGCAGTCGCTAGAGGAATATTGACCCAGGAACAGGCGGACGCGCTCTGGCAGATGGCGCTGGTGAAAGGCGAGGGCGCGGAGCGGTCGGACGCAAGTTCGACTTTGAGCCAGTTCCTTTATTATCTGGGGGCGCTGATCGTGATCGGCGCGATGGGCTGGTTTATGAATTCGGCTTGGGAGATATTCGGCGGGGCGGGGCTGTTTTCGATCGCCGCCGCTTACGCGCTCGCGTTTGTTATCGCCGCCCGCCGTTTCAGGGATAAATCCGTGGTGCTGAGCGGTCTGCTGATCGTTATGGCGGTCTGTATGACGCCGCTGGGTGTGTACGGGCTGCAGAAGTGGCTGGGGCTATGGCCGAAGGGCTACCCCGGCGTTTACCGTGATTTTCACGTATGGGTTAAGAGCGGCTGGTTTACGATGGAGGTGGCGACGCTGGTCGCCGGCCTCATCGGCATGAGGTTCGCCAAGATACCTTTCGCGATGGCGCCGGTGGCGTTCACGCTCTGGTATATGTCGATGGACTTGACGCCGGTCCTGTTTGGGCCGGACCGTTATTGGACTTATCACAAGTATGTCTCGATCGGTTTCGGGGTGCTCATGACCGCCGCTGCCTTCGTCATCGACCGCCGGCGGGAGGTGGATTACGCCAAGTGGCTGTATATTTTCGGGGCGATGGCTTTTTGGGGCGGACTGTCGATGCTGAACAGCAAGTCGGAGCTGAACAGGGCTATATATTGCGCTATCAACGTGGTCATGATGTTTTGCGGCGTGTTGCTGGAGCGGAAGGTTTTCCTGGTGCTGGGCGGGATCGGCACTTTCGGCTATATCGGCCATCTCGCGTGGACGGTGTTCCGCGATTCGCTGTTTTTCCCGTTTGCGCTGACACTGGTGGGCCTGGCGGTGGTTTACGCGGGCTGGCTCTACCACCGCAGGCAGGCGGAGCTGGACCGGTTGGTGCGGGCGGTGACGCCCGGATGGATAATCAGGCTGCTGCCGCAGAACCGGAAGTATTAACAGGGGATACTGGGAGGCGTTGCCATGGTGTGGGTGCTGGTCGCGGCCGTCGCGGCGATAGCAGCGGTGCTGTTTGCGCCGCTGCGGCTGCGGGCCGGGCTGGACGGCGACGGCCGGAAGCGCTGGTTCGCGGAGGCGGCGGCGCTGGGCGGCCTGGTGCGGGTGGGCCGCGACGGTGACGGCGGCTATTGGACGTGCGGCGGTTTGCGCCGCGCTCTGACGCCGTCCGCGGATATTCGGCGGGAGCCCGGAGCTTCGCCCGCGGAGCGCGGCCGGGCGCTGGCCCGTAAATGGGGCGGCCTGGGCGGCGGCGAGCGGCGGGCTTTGTTTAGGGCGCTGGCCGACATTTGGGCTGCTGTGGATATAGCGGTGCAGGGCAATATCCGCTACGGGTTCGCCGACCCGGCCGTGACCGCCTGGGGGCACGCGCTGTACTGCGCCGCCCGCGGCACGGGAAGACTGGCCGGGTTGGAAGCGGCGGCGGATTTCACGGACGCCGGCTTGTCAGGGCGGGCGGCGGCGGTGCTGACGCTGCGGCCGGCCGCGGTGATGCTGCCGGTGGCAAGGTTTTTATGCGGGCTTTATCGGCGACGGATAAGCGAAAAATTTACGGGAGGCAGAAAAAAATGGCAGGTACAGGCATAACCGACTCAATGCAGGTGCTGTTCGACCATCTCGAAAAGATGCTGCAGGCCAAGACGGTGTTCGGCGACCCGATTACGGTCGGCGAGGTGACGCTGATCCCGGTGGTCGACATCGCTTTCGGGGCCGGCTCGGGCGGCGGCTCGTGCCCGGACAAGGGCGCACACGGCGAGGGCGGCGGCGGGGCCGCCGGGGCGAAGATCTCCGCGTCCGCGGTCATCGTGGTGCGCGAGGGCCAGGTGCAGGTGATGAAGCTGAAGAACGCTGCGCCGCTGGACAGGCTGATCGAGCTGGTGCCGGAGGTGCTGGAGGGATTCAAGAAGAGCGGTGATAAAAAACCGGCTGGCGGCGAAGGCTAAATAATAATTCGCTGGCAGCCGGGAGGTAATATTATTGAAAAGGTTGCTGATTGTCGCGATGACGGCGGTTTTTGTCGTGGCTGCGGTAGGGTGCGCCAAGAAAACGGCACCGCCGCCACCAATGCCCGAGGCGGCTGTCACCGACGTTCGCGGCTATTTTCCCGCCGAGCCTAAACTTACGTGGGTATATGAAGGCAGCGGCAACGAATACGCGGGCTTCACGGCCCGGGCGATGCTTCGCGAGGGCGACCGGGTGCAGTTTTCCCAAAACAGCGGCGGCACGCGCCTGGGCCAGGTATATCAGGTCAGCGCCGCCGAGGTTACGTTGCTTTTCTCGCGCGAAGAATTCTACAGCGACGTCAGCCTGCTGGGCGAAAAGCCCAACCGGCATCGCGTCATTCTGAAAGCTCCCCTGAAGGCCGGCGCGTCCTGGGAAAGCGCCCAGGAGCGACGGGAAGTTGTCGGTGTAAGCGAGGAGGTGCAGGTGCCGGCCGGAACTTATCATAACGTGGTCAAAATCAAGGTTACAAGCCTGGCGGCTCAGGCGAGCGGCCAAACCTTCGAATACTACGCCCCTGACATCGGCCTTGTGCTGCGGGAGTTCATCGCCGGCCAGGACAGGATTGTATCAAGGCTCAAGGCTCACAAGCAGACGCCAGCCTCCGAAGTAAAGGAAGGCACACTGACCATTGAAGGGACGCCTCACAAGGTCGTGCTCAGCTTGGTTGAGGGCGACCCGTTGCCCTTCTACACCTATGCACCGCCGGACTTGGCGGTAAGCAGGGCGACCTCCCCCGAAGGAACCGAGTTCCGCTTTTCGGCCCGTTTCGGCGGACAGCAGCGGGATGACGTCTATCTGTCCATTTTCTTCTATCCGGCCGGCATGACAACCGACCAGGCTGTGCTCCGGGCCGCAAACGGCATCAGCAAGCCGGGCTGGGTGGTTAAGGGATCGGAAAAGCGTTACGCATGGTCGGTGCGGGAGTGGACTTTGCGAGACACGACCAAAACGCCGGCAAGGGTAGGCCACCTCGCAGTCGGCCAGCATAAGAATATGCTCTTTCACGTAATGAGCTATATGCCCCCCGAGTTCGGCGATGGCTTCGGTCCGCGCAGCAGGATAATCCTCGAACAGTTCATGTGGACGGACACCAACGAGAAGTTACAAAAATAGGGCGGCTGCATCGGCAGCCGCCCTATTTTTTATTGTTTCTGGATCATCATGCCTTTGCTTATCGCCGCCGAATCGCCGCCGATGACTTCGCAGACCGACAGTTTTTCCTTGACGGTCGTCACCTGCAGGCGGGCGATTTCTTCGACGCTTTCGTCGAGCACTTCGCCGGTGCTGGGGTCGCGGATGACGTTGGCGACGCCGACGAGGAACTCCTGGCCGACGGTGACGCCTTCGCGCGCGCCGCGGTTGACGTAGACGCTGCCGTCCCGGACCATGACCACCTCGCCCCGCCAGGGGACCTTGGGCAACTGGGCGATCATCCACTGGACGCCGTGGGCGACGGCGTCCTCGACCGCTTTGCCGATGTTGCTCTTCTGGAAGTTGCTGTAGCCGCCCGACCAGCCGGGGCCGTGATAATGGATGGCGGTGCGGCTGCTGGTCGATTTGCCGACGACGCTGGTGGAGGCGAGCACCATGCCGGTGGTGGCGTCGACAATATACATGGTGGCGTTTATTTCCGCTTTGCCGCCGCCGCCGCCGACCGTCACGCCGCCGACGGAGATGCCGCCGCCGCTGCGGCCGGTTTCCTGGACATGGGTGATGGCTCCCTTGACGAGCAGCTGGGCCGGGGTCAGGTGACCGGCGGCCGGCGTTTTGGCCCCCTGGGCGGTGCGTCCGGACTTGCCGAGGTCTTGCTCGTCAAGAGCTTCCGTGCGCATGTCTTTTTCGCCGAGGACGATGAAGCGGCCGCTCTGGTTTAATAGGTCGGTGAGAACCATCCCCCAGGCGTCGCCGACGTCCCACTGGCCGCGCCAGCCGGCCCGGTTCTCGAATTTGACCACGCTGACGGTGTAGCGGAGGCCGCCGGGCTCGGCCGCCAGCGCGGCCTGCGGCAGCCACAGCGCGAGCAGAAACGCCCCGCACAAAAGCCATATCAGCCGCCTGGCAATCAGTCTGGACATGATATTAACCCCCTTCGCCTAAATGTAAAAAATTTACAGTGTCTTTATTATAATATGTTTTGGGAATAAATGTAAAACAAAAAAGCCGCGGCATAACCGCGGCTTCGCAGGGGCTCGGGGGATCAGGTCAGTCGATTTTCTTGTAGGCCGCGGCTTTCGCGCCGCAGATGGGGCAGGCGTCGGGCACGGAGCCTTCGGCCACATGGCCGCAGACGGGACAAAGGAAAACGTCGTAGACTTCCTTGCTGGCGAGGTTGGCGAGCGCCTTCTTGTAGAGGTCGGCGTGGACTTTTTCCGCCTCGTTGGCCAGCTTGAAGGTGCGGACGGCGGCGGCGTTGCTGTCGGCCTCGGCTGTCTTGATGAACGGCGGGTACATTTCTTCGAATTCGTACGTTTCGCCCGATAAGGCGGCTTTGAGGTTCTCGGCGGTCGATTTGATGCCGCCCATGGCTTTGAGGTGGGCGTGAGCGTGGATGGTTTCGGCTTCGGCGGTGGCCCGGAAGAGTTTGGCGATCTGGGGGAAGCCTTCCTGGTCGGCCTGTTTGGCGAACGCGAGGTATTTGCGGTTGGCCTGGGATTCGCCGGCGAACGCGGCGGCGAGGTTTTTGTCGGTGCTCATTACAACCCCTCCAAACAATAATAATTATCATCTAATGGATATTATTATTTATTCCACCCAATTTGTCAAGTACATTTTACCATATCTGCCAACCGTATTTTAGCCGTTGCGGCCGTTTTTATACGGGGATGCGGGGACAAAAAATAACAGCCCGGCTGGCGCCAGGCTGTTCGTCGCTATTTCGCGCGGGACAGGAAGCTGAGCACCCTGGCGCCGGTTGTGCGGACGCGGCGCAGGGGGGTCATGCTCGTTTTGACTTTGGGTTTCATATCGCTTTCCGAGCCGAAGTCGCCGCGCTTGATGTTGGTGATCTTCGTTTTCTCCGGCTTGAGGAAATTTTTGAGGATGGATACAGCCTTATCGGGACGGCTGTGGTCGCCGCAGGTGAAGACGTCTACCGCCGCATACCCCAGCTCGGGGTATGTGTGGATACTCATGTGGCTTTCGGCTAAAAGCGCCAGGGCGGTCAAACCTTGCGGTTCGAACTTGTAGTAAGAAAAGTCCAGGAGAGTCATGTTGGCTTCGCGTACCGCGGTATGCATGGCCGTCTTGACGAATTCCAGGTCGTCGAGGCGCTCGAAGCTGCAGCCATACATGTCGACCGTGATATGTTTGCCAATCACTTTCATCATAATTATCGCCCCTTTGCCAGGTATTACCGACCCCTAAACAGCAACTTTTCCGCAAAAACAGCCGAAAACCCGGAAATTTTTGATGAAAAGCGGCATTCTCCACAAGGAATTGCTGTCTTCCTCCCATTATTATATGCTTTATACAATTTTTCATTATAAGTCTCTTGGACATGAATGTAAAGAGTAATTTCTAAAATCGCCAAAAAAAATTTCCGCCGTGTACTTTCGGCCGGGAGAGGTGGCATACTATCTTGCAAGGAAGGCGCCCGCCATAGTAAAATCTTGGCATAGACCGTAGCGCCAATGTCTTATAAGGAGACTTAAAAGGAGAAGGGATATGCAGACAAAACTGACGTCATTGCTGGGTATCGAATACCCCGTTTTACAGGGAGCCATGGCCTGGGTTTCCGAAGCGCGTATGGCCGCCGCGGTGTCCGCGGCCGGCGGGGCCGGCATCATTGCCACCGGCGGGCAAAGCGGGGCCTGGGTGCGGGAGCAGATCCGCCTGGCCAAGTCGCTGACTTCCAAGCCGTTCGGCGTGAACGTGACGCTGCTGTCGCCGACCAAGGACGAGGTTATCGAGGTTATCTGCGAGGAGAAGGTGGCGTTCGTGACCATCGGCGCCGGCAATTCGGTGCCGTATTTCCCGGTCTTCGACAAGGCGGGGATCAAGAAGATCCCCATCGTGCCCAACGCCAAGCTGGCCCAGCGCGTCGAGGCCAGCGGCGCCGACGCCATCGTCATCGAGGGCATGGAAGCCGGCGGCCATATCGGCGTGCTGACGACGATGGCGCTGATGACGCAGGTGATCCCGCTGGTATCGATCCCCGTGGTCGCGGCCGGCGGCTTCGCCGACGGACGGGGCCTGGCGGCGGCGCTCGTGATGGGCGCGGCCGGCATCCAGATCGGTACGCGGTTCATGGTTGCCGAGGAGTGCCCGGTGCACGCGAAGTTCAAAGAGAAGCTGCTGGCGGCGGTCGACACCGACACCGTCGTGACCGGCGCGACCATCGGCCACGGAGTGCGCGGCCTCAAGAACAAGTTCACCGAGAAGTTTCTCGCCATGGAGCGCAGCGGCACCCCGGTCGAAGAGCTCAACAGCCTGGCCGCCGGCACCAACCGCCTGGCGGCGGTGGACGGTGATATCGAGAACGGTATGGTGCAGGCGGGGCAGAGCCTGCTGCCGCTCAAGAAGATCGAGCCGGTCAAGGATATAATCGCGGCGATTGTCGCCGAAGCCGGCCGCGTGCTGGCCGGGGCACCCGGTCTCGTGAAGTAGCATACGCTTCCGCACCTCGTGCCACAATAATGGTAAACAGGCGGCGAGGTGCGGATGTTTACTTTTCATCACGGCTTTTGGCTGTATTTCTTTTCCCGGCGCCATCCCAAGGTATGGCAGTTTGTCGCCGGGTCGATGCTGCCGGACTACGTATATATCTTTCTCATGGCCGTCCTGCTGATGCGGGGCGAGCTCGGCTGGCGCGAGCTCTTCCGCCTCTCGCCGACGACTTTTATGACCTATCTGCCTCAGTACCCCTGGGCGCAGCACGTCGATCTCGCCGGTCATTCGGCGGTCTTCTGGGGCGCGGCCTTTGTCCTGTCGCTGCTGCCGCCCTTCAGCAGCGGGCAGGCGTTCGTCGTCGGCTGGGGCACGCACATACTCCTTGACGGGCTCACCCATGCCGCCCACGCCAACCTTTTCCTGTATCCGCTGTCGCTGCTGGCGGCGCACAGCCCGGTTTCCTACTGGGAGCCGACCTATTTCGCCCGCGAATTCAAACTCGTCAACGGCACGCTCATGGGCCTCACAGCGGCCTACCTCGTCTATCATTGGTGGAAAAAGCGGAGAGAGAGGAACTGAATATGGACGCGACAGCCAAGATAATCCTGCGCAAAGGAGCGCAGCACCGCGTGGAAGCGGGCCACCCCTGGGTATACCAGACCGAGCTGGACGCCGTGGAGGGCGACTTCGCCCCCGGCGACATCGTCGACGTGTACAACTTCCGCCGCCGTTTCATCGGCCGCGGCTACATAAACCCCCGCTCGCAGATCATCGTCCGCATCCTAACCCGCGAGCAGGAGCCCATCGACCGCGAGTTCTTCAAGCGACGGCTCGCCGCCGCCTGGCAGTGGCGGCAGCGGTTTGTCGCCGAGACGGAGTACTGCCGGCTGGTCTTCGGCGAGGCCGATTTCCTGCCCGCCCTGATTGTCGACAAGTTCGGGCCTTACCTCGTAATCCAGACGCTCGCCCTCGGCATCGATATATATAAGGAAATGATCGTCGATATCCTCGAGGAGATGTTCAGCCCCGCCGGCGTGTACGAGCGCAACGACGTACCGGTGCGCGAGCTGGAGGGACTGGAGCAGCGCAAGGGCTTCCTGCGGGGCGAGTTCCCCACCCTTATCGAGGTGCGCGAGAACGGCATCCCCTTTTACGCCGATATCGAAAACGGCCAGAAGACCGGCTTCTTCTTCGACCAGCGGGAGAACCTCACCCTGCTGAAAGACTTCGTCGCCGGCGCCCGCGTCCTCGACTGCTTCTGCCACACCGGCTCGTTCGCCGTCCACGCCCTCCGCTACGGCGCCGAGTATGTCAGCGCCGTCGACATCTCCGCGCCGGCCGTCGAGCTGGCGGCCAAGAACGCCGCCTTGAGCGGCGTGGCCGACCGCTGCGACTTTCAGGTGGCCAACGCCTTCGACGTGCTGCGTAGCCAGTCCGACGAACGCAGGCAGTACGACGTCGTCATCCTCGACCCGCCGGCTTTCACCAAGAACCGCGGCGGCCTGGAGGGGGCGGCCCGCGGCTACAAGGAGATCAACCTGCGCGGCCTCAAGCTGGTGAAGCCGGGCGGCTTCCTCGTCACCTGCTCGTGCTCTTATCACATGGACCGCGATTTCTTCGCCGCCATCGTCCTCGACGCCGCCCGCGACGCCCGGCGGACGGTGCGCCAGGTTGAATACCGCACCCAGGCGAAGGATCACCCGATTCTGCCGGCCGCGCCGGAGACGAATTATCTCAAGTTCCTTGTCTTAGAGGTATTGTGAGACTGTGTAGAAAGTCCATCTGCTTCGTTGCTCCTCGGCTGCTAGTTGCGGTGCGCCCCGCACACTGTACGTGGTATAATCGCCTACAGCCGGGAACGCTGACAGGGTTAGAGTGATCAGGACGTGCATCTGGAGCTTTCTAGACAATCGCTGGCCATCCCCCTGGTGCCTTTTTAGCCCCTGACGGGTTTCCCGTCAGGGGCTGTAATTTTTTTCATATTCCTCTTGCAAAAGGTCAAAAAGTCAGATACAATAAAGTCAAAGGTCAAAATGTCAAAAGGTCATATAGTCAGAAACCGGGAGTTGGTAACATGGGAAATTTGGCCGATATAATCGAGAGCTTCATCCTGAGCCGCCTGGCGGACGAGGAGAAACATGTCGCCGTTCTCCGTCGCAACGAGATGGCCGATGAGCTCAACTGCGCCCCGTCGCAGATCAGCTATGTGCTCAGCACGCGGTTCACGGTCGAGCGGGGTTTCATCGTCGAGTCGCGGCGCGGTTCGGGCGGGTTCGTCCGCATCGTCCGCATCCCGGTGCGGCAGATCGTCTACGAGGATGCCGCCCGCCAACTGAGCGAGGAGGCGCAGGCCGACGAGATCGAGCAGACTATCGAGCGGCTGAGGATGTACGGCATGCTGAGCGACCGCGAGGCGGGCATCATGCATCACTTCTTCCAGACGGCCGGCGGCCAGCTCGACACGGCCGAGAAGGCCCGCATTCTGAGGTCGCTCTTGAGGCGACTGACGGATTTCGAATAAACGGGAGGTAACGATAATGCTGTGCGACGATTGCAAGGAAAAACCGGCCAGTGTGCATATCACCAAAATCAACAATAATCAGAAGACCGAAAAGCATCTGTGCGATACCTGCGCCGAGAAGGCGGGCGAGCTGACTTTCTCGACCGACGCCAATTTCGCCTTCCAGGATTTCCTCAAAGGGATGATGGGCGCCAGCCTCGTCGGCCCGCCCCAGCACAGGGGCGAGAGCGCCTGCCCCAGTTGCGGCCTGACTTACGGGGATTTTGGCCGCAGCGGCAAAATTGGTTGCGGCGAGTGCTATACGGCTTACGGCGACCGGCTCGAACCGCTGCTGCGCCGCATCCACGGCACAAGCGCCCACACCGGCAAGGTGCCGCGGCGGGGCGGCGGCAAGCTGGCGCTCAGGCAGCGACTGCGTCAGCTCAGGAGCGAGCTCGACCGTCACGTGGGCCGCGAGGAATACGAGCAGGCCGCCAAGGTGCGCGACGAGATCAAGGCCCTCGAAGGGCAAATTAACGCGGAGAAGGGGTGAGACCGATGTCGATAGAGAATCTGCTCGATAAGCCGCTGACTCCGTGGATGAAGGGCGGCGGACCGGACGGGGACATCGTCCTCTCCAGCCGCATCCGCCTGGCCCGCAATCTCGAAGGCGTGCCTTTCCCGGGGCGGGCTGACGGCAAGGCGCTGGCCGCCGTCGCCGACGAGGTCCGCAAATCGGTGGGCGACCTCGGCGCCGCCGACAAGCACGTATATATGTATGTGGAAATGGACAAACTGCCGCAGTTGGAGCGCAATGTACTGGTGGAGAAGCACATCATCAGCCCGCACCACGCCGACGACCGCGGCCACCGCGCTCTTGTCGTGCGCGACGACGCCGCGGTGAGCATCATGGTCAACGAGGAGGACCACCTGCGCATCCAGTGCCTGGTGCCGGGGCTGAGCCTCCAGGAGGCGTTCGCTCTCGCCAACCGCGTCGACGACCTGCTGGAGGCCAAGCACACCTTCGCGTTCAGCGAACGGGCCGGCTACCTGACCGCCTGCCCCACCAACGCGGGCACCGGCATGAGGGCATCGGTGATGGTGCACCTGCCGGCGCTGGTTCTCACCGGCCAGATCAACCGGATTGTCGCCGCCGCCACCCAGCTCGGTTTGGCGGTGCGGGGCCTCTACGGCGAAGGCACCGAGGCCATCGGCAACATCTTCCAGATATCCAACCAGATCACCCTCGGCCACAGCGAGCAGGAGATCATCGACAATCTGCAGGGTATTGCCAGGCAGGTCGTCGAGCAGGAGCGCGCGGCCCGGCAGGCGCTGGCGGGCAAATCGCCGGACGCGCTTGACGACAGGGTATGGCGGGCGTACGGCGTCCTCAGCTACGCCCGCAGCATCTCCGGCCAGGAGGCCATGAGCCTGCTCAGCGAGGTGCGTCTGGGTATCGACCTAAAACTAATTACCGGCGTGGATGCGGCGGTGTTCAACGAACTGCTCGTCACCACCCGCCCGAATTTCCTGCAGAAAATCGCCGGCCGGGAGGAAATCGATCCCGGCGAGCGCGACCGCCTGCGGGCCCAGTTGATCAGAGAGAAATTGAAGGAGGGGAAACCCAATGCTTAACAAATTCACCGACCGCGCCCGCAAAGTGCTGACTCTCGCGCAGCAGGAGGCCGGCCGCCTGGGGCACAACTATATCGGCACCGAACACCTGCTGCTGGGGCTGCTCGCCGAAGGCGAGGGCGTCGCCGCCAAAGCCCTCGGAACGCTGAACATCAACCTTGACGACGTCCGCGCCCAGGTGGAGAGCACCATCGGCCGCGGCGAAGAGAACAACGGGGAGATCGCTTATACACCGCGGGCCAAGAAGGTCATTGAGCTGTCGGTGGAAGAAGCGCAGAACCTCGGCCACAATTACATCGGCACCGAACATATCCTCCTCGGCCTCGTCCGCGAGGGCGAAGGGGTGGCCGCCCAGGTGCTTACCGGCATGGGTATTGCCGTCGACCAGCTGCGCCAGCGGGTGATCGAACTTCTGGGCGGATACGCAACTCAGGGACCCGCGCCTAATCCCCACCAGCACGGCCCGGCGCCCAAGGCCGCCGGCAAGCAGCAGCAGTCGAGCACCCCCACCCTGGAGGAGTTCGGCCGCGATATCAACAAACTGGCCACCGAGGGCAAGATCGACCCGGTCATCGGCCGCGAGAACGAGATCGAGCGGGTCATCCAGATACTGAGCCGCCGCACCAAGAACAACCCGGTGCTCATCGGCGAACCCGGCGTGGGCAAAACGGCCATCGCCGAGGGGCTCGCCCAGCGGATCATCGACGGCAAGGTGCCGGAAACGCTGCGCGATAAGCGGGTAATCTCGCTCAATATGGGTTCGATGGTCGCCGGCACCAAGTACCGCGGCGAGTTCGAGGAGCGCCTCAAGAAGGTTATGGACGAGATCCGCCGCGCCGGCAATGTCGTGCTGTTCATCGACGAGCTGCATACCCTTATCGGCGCCGGGGCCGCCGAAGGCGCCATCGACGCCGCCAACATCCTCAAACCCGCCCTGGCCCGCGGTGAGCTGCAGGCCATCGGCGCCACCACCCTCAACGAGTATAAGAAGCATATCGAGAAGGACGCCGCGCTGGAGCGCCGCTTCCAGCCCATCCAGGTGGGCGAGCCCAGCGAAGAGGAGGCGGTCGCCATCCTCAAGGGCCTGCGCGACAAGTACGAGGCTTTCCACCGCGCCCAGATCACCGACGAAGCCATCGAGGCGGCTGTCAAGCTTTCCCACCGCTACATCTCCGACCGCTTCCTGCCCGACAAGGCCATCGACCTCATGGACGAGGCGTCTTCGCGGGTGAGGCTGAAGGCGTTCGTGCCGCCGGCCGACGTCAAGGAGATCGAGCAGCGGCTGGCCAAGACGCGCACCGAGAAGGAGGCGGCCATCGCCGCCCAGGAGTACGAGCGGGCGGCCAGCCTCCGCGACGACGAGAAGAATATCCAGGAAGAACTGGAGACTAAGCAGAAGGAATGGAAGCAGACCGGCGGCGAGCGCATCACCGTGACCGGCGAGGATATCGCACAGGTGGTGGCCAGCTGGACGGGCATCCCGGTCAAGAAACTGGCCGAGGAGGAAAGCGAGCGCCTGCTGAAGCTGGAGGAAGTCCTCCACCAGCGCGTGGTCGGCCAGCACGAGGCCGTCGAGGCGGTGGCCCGCGCCGTAAGGCGCGCCCGCTCCGGGCTCAAGGACCCCAAACGGCCCATCGGTTCCTTCATCTTCCTCGGGCCCACCGGCGTCGGCAAGACCGAGCTGGCCAGAGCGTTGGCCGAGGCGCTGTTCGGCGACGAGAACGCCATGATCCGCATGGATATGTCGGAATACATGGAGAAGCACACCGTGTCCCGCCTTGTCGGCGCGCCTCCCGGATATGTCGGCTACGACGAGGGCGGCCAACTGACCGACGCTGTGCGCCGCAAGCCTTTCTCGGTCATCCTCTTCGACGAGATCGAGAAAGCCCACTACGACGTCTTCAACATCCTGCTGCAAATCCTCGAGGACGGGCGGTTGACCGACAGCCACGGCCGCGTGGTCGACTTCAAGAACACCGTCATCATCATGACCTCGAACGCCGGGGCCAAGCACCTTAAGAAGGACAGCGGCACCGTCGGCTTCCTGGCCGGCAGCGACGCCGAAGACACCGAGGCGGCCAAGAACCGGGTCATGGAGGAGGTGCGCCGCACCTTCCGGCCGGAGTTCCTCAACAGGGTCGACGAGATAATCGTCTTCACCAGCCTGAACGACGACCAGCTGAAAGAGGTGGTGGACATCATGCTGCGGGGCGTGACCAAGCGGCTGAAGGACAACGGCCTCGGCCTGGAGGTCGGCGACAAGGCCAAGACGCGCCTGCTGACCGAGGGCAAGGACTATGCTTACGGGGCGCGCCCGCTGCGCCGGGCCATCCAGAAGCTGGTCGAGGACGCCATCGCCGAGATGCTGCTTAAGCGCGAGGCGGCCGCCGGCGACACCGTCGTGGTCGACGCCGACGACAACGGCCAGCTTACTTTCAGCAAAAAAAGCTGATTAGGAAGGAAATGCGCGAAATATAACGAAAAAGGTACTTAGAGCAATCTAAGTACCTTTTTCCCTTGAAAGGGGCTACTATCGGTGTCCAAGACGAAAATCCGCTTCGCGTGCCAGGAGTGCGGCCACGACTCGCCCAGATGGCTGGGCCGCTGTCCCGGCTGCGGCGCCTGGAACAGCATGGTCGAGGAGGTTGTGGCCAAGCAGCCGGCGTCTAAGGCTGCCGCCCGCTCCCTGCCTGCGGCCAGACCGCTGCCGATCACCGCTGTGGACACCGCCGGCCTGCCCCGCATCAAGACAGGGGTGGGGGAATTCGACCGTGTGCTGGGGGGCGGCATCGTGCCCGGCTCGCTCGTCCTGCTGGGCGGCGACCCCGGCATCGGCAAGTCGACGCTGCTGCTGCAGGTGGCCGGCGGCATCGGCGCCGCCAGCGGCCGCGTGCTGTACGTCTCCGGCGAGGAGTCGGCCGCGCAGACGCGCCTTAGGGCCGAGCGCCTCGGCAAAATGAGTGATAATCTGCTCGTTATGACAGAAACTAATCTCGACGAAATCATCGCCCAGGCCGAGGGGATCGCCCCGGCGATGGTGGTGGTGGACTCCATCCAGACGATGTTCAGCCCCGACCTGCCGTCTGCGCCGGGGAGCGTCGGCCAGGTGCGCGAATCGACCGGCCGCCTGCTGCGCTTCGCCAAGGAGAGCGGCATCCCGGTGGTCATCATCGGCCATGTCACCAAGGACGGCAATATCGCCGGGCCGCGGCTCCTCGAGCATATGGTGGACGTCGTCCTCTATTTCGAGGGGGAGAGAAGCTACGCTTTCCGGGTGCTGCGGGCGATGAAGAACAGATTCGGGGCGACGACGGAGAGCGGCTTGTTCAGCATGGAGGAGGACGGCCTGACCCAGGTGGAGAACCCTTCCGCGCTGCTGCTGGCCGAGCGCCCGCAGGGCGTCCCCGGCTCGGTCGTGCTGGCCTGCCTGGAAGGGGCGCGGCCGCTGCTGATCGAGATCCAGGCTCTGGTGAGCACCACCTGTTTCGGCATGCCGCGGCGCATGGCGGCGGGGTTCGATTATAACCGCCTGATCCTGCTGCTGGCGGTGCTGGAGAAACGCGTCGGCCTGGCCATGGGTAACCAGGACGCATATGTGAACGCCGTCGGCGGCATCCGCACCGACGAGCCGGCCGCCGATCTGGCGGTATGCCTGGCGCTGGTGGCCAGTTTCCGCAACCTTGTCATCGACCCGGCGACGGCGGTCATGGGCGAAGTCGGCCTGACCGGCGAGGTGCGGATGATTTCCCGCGTGGACCTGCGGGTCAGGGAAGCGGCCGCGCTGGGCTTCAAGCGGGTCGTCGTCCCGGCGGGCAACATAGCGGGCCTGAAGGCCCGCCCGGCCGGACTGGAGATAATCGGGGCAAGCAATGTCATGGAGGCGATGGAGGCGGTTATGACATGACAAAAGACCGGGAAGAACAACTATGGGATGCAAGATTCGTTAAAACGCTCAAGTACCTAGCCCCCGGCACCATGCTCCGCGAGGGGCTGGAGAACGTTCTCCGCGCCAAGATGGGCGCGCTGGTGGTCGTGAGCGACGGCCCCAGGGTCATGGAGGTAGTGGACGGCGGGTTCGCCATCAATTGCGATTATTCGCCGGCAGGCTTCTACGAGCTGGCGAAGATGGACGGCGCGCTGGTGCTGTCTACCGACGCGCGGCGAATCGTGTACGGCAACGCTCAGCTCGTTCCCGACGCCGCGGTGCCTACCACCGAAACCGGTACCCGCCACCGCACCGCCGAGCGGGTGGCCCGGCAGACGGGGGCGCTGGTGATCGCCATCTCCCAACGGCGCAACATTATCACCGTGTATCTCGGCAACCTCCGTTACACTCTCAAGGATATCACCGTCATCCTCAGCCGCGCCAACCAGGCTCTGCAGACGCTGGAGAAGTACAAATCGGTGCTGACGGACGGGCTGCTGACGCTGAGCGCCCTCGAATTCGAGGACCTCGTCACCCTCAGCGACGTGGCGGCGGTTATCATCCGCGCGGAACACGTCAGCCGCATCGCCACCGAGATCGAGCGCAACATCATTGAACTCGGCAGCGAGGGCCGCCTCATCAGCATGCAGCTGGGCGAGCTCACGCCCGAGGAGGACGATGTCCTGCTGCTTATCCGCGATTACTGCGTGACTGCGGACGCCAAGACCCACGAGGCGGTGCGCGAGCAGCTGGCCGCCCTGCCCGAGGACAATCTCGATCACTACAACGTTTGCCGCATTCTCGGCTACGGCGTAACCCCCAACGCTATCGACGTGCCGGTGGTGCCGCGGGGCTTCAGGCTGCTGAACCGTATTCCCCGCCTGCCGATGCCGGTGGTCGAGAATCTTGTCAGCCGTTTCAAAACCCTCAAACGGGTTTTCACCGCCACAATTGAGGAGCTGGACGAGGTCGACGGCATCGGCGAGGTCCGCGCCAAAACGATAAGGGACGGCCTCAAGCGCCTGAGGGAACAGGCGTTGCTCGACCGTCACTCGTGATCTGACCGGGTATTATCTTATTGCTTTTTCTTATCTTTCTTTTCTTGCTGACCGTCTTTGGGTATACCGACGTTTTCGACGAACCGGGCGTAAGCCCGGTTTTCTTCTATCCGCACGATCTCGTAGCGCTTGTTCTCCTCGGTTATCAGTTCGTCGCCGACGCTGACCACCAGGGGTACGTACATGAGCATGCGATCTGTCCCGTCTTCGAGGATGACATAGTGCTCGTAGACCTTCTGCGGCGCTTGTTCGGGTTTTTGCTGGATGGGCAGCAGGTTGAGGGGCAGCTGGTTGAGCAGCAGGTAGGCGGCGACGCCGCCGACCAGCAAGGCGGCGACGAGGATGAATAGACGCCTTTTGGCAACCACGGCAGTTCACCCCTTGTCTAATCCTTGCGCTTTTTGCCGAAGAAATTGGTGAATTCGAGGCGGCGGAAGCGGGCCAGTTTACGTTTGGCTTCCCGCCAACTGCCGGTACTGATGAAGAGAAACCCGGCGATTCCGGCGACAAGGACGGCGATGATGTTTATGATGTCGCGGCCGAAGCCGCCTTCTTCCGCGCCCGGACCTTCCCCGCCGGGCGGGGCGGCCGCTACGGGGTTTTCCTGCGCCGGCGCGAGAAGAAGGGGGACGACATCGGCGAACAAGGCGGCCGTGCGTTCGGCCGCCCCCCGGGAGTTATACTGGGTGCCCATTTCCACCAGCATCGTCCGCGGGCTGAGGTCCTGGTTGTAGTTGCCGTGGGCGATGAAGATGCCGCGTACCAGGCCCTTGTGCTTGGAGTCGACCGCGGCTTTGATCTTTTTGGCGTAGTTCATGGTCGTCTGGCGGTTCTGGTTCTGGCGGCCCACGACCAGCAGCATTTTGGTCGCCGGCTGGCCGTCGACGGTGATCTGGTAGGCGCTCGCCGGCGCGCTGTCGCGGTGGATGTCGAACGAGGCGGCCGGCCCCTGCTCGAGCAGGCGTTTGAAGGTGCGGCGCGAGCGCTGGTAGGCGTTGGCGTCGTGGGGGTCGTGGCGCGTCTGGTCGTTTTCGACCGCGTAGCCGAGTTCGACGAGGCGCTGGGCGAACGCGCCGCCCACTTTGTAGATGCCGCCGTTGCCCTTGATGGTCGCCGTGCCGTCGGTGGGAATATAGGATTCGTCGTTGTGGGTGTAGTAGACGGCAATAAGCTGCTGCGGCGGCGCCGGGGAGGGCGCCTGCATAATGTCTGGGGCGGGGGCGGCGGGATCGACCGGCGCGGGGGCGGCCGGCGGCGCTGCCGGCGCCTGGGCGGGGACGCTTTCTTCAGCCGCCAGGGTTTCGTCGCGGAGGAAGCGAGCTCTGGCCAGCGTCCCTTCGACGGCGTTTATCTCGTACAGGCGGTTGTCTTCGCCGATATACATATCGCCGGTGCGGACCACCAGCCCTGTTTCCAGGATGACGGCGCCGCGCTCGTCGACCACTGTCATATAGCCGTCGAGCAGCTCGTGGCCGTCGTCGGCGGCCGCCGTCGCCAGCGGCGGGGCGAGGCAGAGACAGAATGCCAGGATTAATGCAACGCGGCCCATGACGGCACCTCGCAAATAAGGAGTTTGGGTCTAGGATAACCTGGCGCTTGCCTATTTATGTGATGAGGCCCTAGCGACGGCCGGCAACGGAAAGGCCGCTGAGGGTTGCGCCCTCAGCGGCCTTATGGCTGAAAGTTTCAGGAGAGATGGAATATCCCCAGGGTTGCTATGTTCCGGTGTTCGCGGCGGAGGACGTCGTGGAGGCTGAGGCCGGCGATGTTGCACAGGGCTGCAGTGTAGAAGAGGCTGCGCCCCAGCTCTTTGGTGAGGACTTCTTTGCAATGCTCGCACGGTTCGCCGGAGACATGGGAGGAGACAAAGTTCTTCAGGTCGCTGTACTGAACTTCGGCCGGGGCGGACTGGCGGCCGGCCTTGATTTCCACGCAGCCGCACTCGGTCACGGCTTTGGCCAACGCGCGGTTGACCCTGGCTGTAGCCTCCTGATACTTGGTGAGAACATCGAGGACGCTGCGATGGCGGATCAGATACTCATCCACCGCCGCCTGGAAGTCGACGCAGCACTTGTCATCCACTCGGCCAACACCTCACTTTAGGCTTATTATATAAATACCGTTCAGGCGTTGTCAATGGCTGCCCCTTTATCCGGCGCAGAAAGATGGCTCTGTTTTCGCGCCTCTGCCGCAGCCCGGCGGCGGTTAAAATTCTTAAAAATCATTCATTGACAAGAAACGGAAGCCTGTGATAAAATATTTAATTTTGACAGACGCGTGGCCTTTGTGCTATACTATACGCATACGCTAGGGAGGTGCCGCGATGTTGATGATTGGCGACAAAGTAGTCTACCCCATGCATGGAGCCGGGGTGATCGAAGCAGTCGAAGAGCACGAAGTGCTCGGCCAGCGGCAGTTCTACTATATCCTGACAATGCCTTACGGCGGCATGCGGGTGATGATCCCGCTGAAGAACGCCGACAGCGTCGGTCTGCGCGGTGTGATCGGCGAGCCGGAGATCCCGAGGGTTCTCGATGTCCTCCGCACCGCCCCGGCCCAGACCAACGCTAACTGGAACCGGCGGTTCAACGCCAACCTGTCGAAGATCAAAAGCGGCAACATTTTCGAGGTGGCGGAGGTAGTCCGCAATCTCATGCTGCAGGACAGGATCAAGAAATTGTCCACCGGCGAACGGCGGCTTTTGGATACAGCCAAGCAGATACTCGTCAGCGAACTCGTGTTAGCCTGCAATAAGGACCTCTGCAGCGTGGAAGCCTGGATCGACGGCCTATTTAACGAAAATACGCCAGGCAACTGACGTATTTTTTTGTGAACACTGGATAAACTAGCGATGATTTCCAATTTATGTATTTTTAAGCTTGTCGTGAGGCGCAATGTCCTATATAATTTAATAGTGACCGATAGGAGGTGAAATATTGCTTGATAAGGCACTAAGATTCGTAATCACGGTCCTCGCAGCTGTCGCCGGACTAGTTTTGGCCGACCGCATTAACAACGCGGTTCTGAACGTGTTCTTCAGCCCCGAATTCCTGCGTTACGGCTTCTTCGGCATCACGATGGCGACCATCCTGTCCTTCGCCTTGGGGGGTGTAGCGGGCGGTTTCATCGGGTATCTGCTCTCACCCTTGATCATCAAACGCTTGTGGCAGTTTACCTACTGGGTGGAAGCCAGGCTCAACAAAATGCCCGTATATGATGTGATTGCCGGTTCTCTGGGTTTAGCCGTCGGACTTATAATTTCTAATTTGTTAGGTTCCGCGTTTTTGCCGATTCCCATCGTGGGCAAGTACGTTCCCGGTATCATCAGCATTGTCCTCGGTTATATCGGCATAAACGTCGCCATCCGCAAACGGGAGGAACTTTTTGGCCTGCTTTCCATGGTCCCCTGGCTGGCCAAGGACAAGACGAAGGATAAGGCGTCGAATATCGCCCAGTATAAGATTCTTGACACCAGCGTCATCATCGACGGGCGGATCGCCGACATCTGCAAGAGCGGCTTCATCGAAGGCACGCTGCTCATCCCCCAGTTCGTCCTCGAGGAGCTCCAACATATCGCCGACTCTTCCGACCTGCTGAAGCGCAACCGCGGCCGCCGCGGGCTGGACATCCTAAACCGCATCCAGAAGGAGCTCGGCATGTACGTCCAGATCGACAGCCGCGATTTCGACGATATCGCCGAGGTTGATTCCAAGCTGGTGAAACTCGGCCAGGTGCTCAAGGCCAAGATCGTGACCAACGACTACAATCTGAACAAGGTCGCCGAACTGCAGGGCGTGCCGGTACTCAACATCAACGAGCTGGCCAACGCGGTCAAACCGGTGGTGCTGCCCGGCGAGGAGATGGTCGTGCATGTCGTCAAGGACGGCAAGGAGTTCGGCCAGGGCGTGGCTTATCTCGACGACGGCACGATGATCGTCGTAGACGGCGGCAAGCGCCATATCGGCGAGACCATCGGCGTGCTGGTGACGTCTGTGCTGCAGACGGCCGCCGGCCGCATGATATTCGCCAAACCGAAAGCGCTGTAAACTAAAGGCCCGACACTTCGCAGGCCGCAAACCACAACCGGTTTGCGGCCTTATCTTTATTCCCGGCGGCGGATGCTTTATAATGAAAGAGCGATTAACGAAGATAGCGGGCGCATCTACCGTGCGCTCCCGGAGATACCGGAAGGGGGACGGGACCTGTGGTGACGGCGGTTGTCGCCGCCGCCGGCAGCGGCCGGCGGATGGGAAGGGAAGTTAATAAGGTGTTTCTGCCGCTGGCCGGCCGGCCGATTCTGGCCCGCAGCGTCGAAGCTTTAATGGCCTGCCCGGAGGTGGACAGCCTGGTGGTCGTCGTCGCCCCCGGAGAAGAGGAGCGGGCGGCGGCAATCCTCGCGCCGCTCGCGCTTGCCAAACCTTGGCGGGTGGTGGCCGGCGGCGCCGAAAGACAGCATTCGGTCGCTAACGCGCTGGCCGCCGTGCCTGCCGAAACCGACATCGTCCTCATCCACGACGGCGCCCGGCCGCTCATCAAGGCCGCCACCGTCGCCGCCGCCGTCGCCGCGGCCCGCGAGTGCGGGGCGGCCGGCGTCGCGGTACCGGTCAAGGATACGATCAAGACGGTCGACGAGGGCGGCTGCATCGCCGCCACCCCCGACCGGCGCACCTTGTGGGCCATCCAGACCCCGCAGGTCTTCGCCGCCCCGCTGCTGCGCGAGGCGTACGCGGCGGCTGCCGCCGCCGGCGTACTGGCTACCGACGACGCCGCGCTGGTGGAGCGGTTGGGCCACAAGGTCAGGATAGTGCCCGGCAGCTACCGCAACCTCAAGATAACGACCCCGGAAGATATGATCATGGCTCAGGCGCTGCTAGAAAGCGAGGCGGAGAAAATGCGGCGAATAGGCATCGGTTACGACGTGCATCGCCTGGTGACGGGCCGGCCGCTCATCATCGGCGGCGTGGACATCCCCTGGGAGAAGGGCCTCGAAGGCCACTCCGACGCCGACGTCCTCCTCCACGCCATCAAGGACGCTCTGCTCGGGGCGGCGGCTTTAGGCGACATCGGCCGCCACTTCCCCGACACCGACCCGGCCTACAGGGGCGCCTCCAGCCTCAAGTTGCTGGCCGTCGTGGGCGAAAAACTGGCTGCCGCGGGCTGGCGGGCCGCCAATATCGACGCCGTCGTCATCGCTGAAAAGCCCAAGCTCGCCCCGCACATCGCGGCCATGAACGCCAACATCGCCGCCGCGCTCGGCATCGACGGCGGCCAGGTCAACGTCAAGGCCACGACCACCGAGGGGCTGGGCTTCACCGGCCGCCGCGAGGGTATCGCCGCCCAGGCGGTCGCGGCGATCGAGCCGGTCGGGTAAGGACGGCATAAATACGGAGATTTGGCGCATACTATGCACAATCCTCGGCTCACGCGCATATTACGGATAGCGGGGGTGTGAAGTATGGCCAGGATATTAAGCGTTTTGCTGCTGGTATTTGCGCTGCTCGCGCCGACTACGGCCAGCGCCGCGGAGTTTAAATTCAACATCGCCGTCAGCCGCCAGGACGACGGCGCCACGACCGGCGAACTGTGGTTCAACGACCGGGTGCTGTGGCGTCTGCGGATCGCCAGTGACGGAGCCCAGCCGGTGACCGGCCCCGCCGGGACGAGGACGACGGTGGTGGTGCCGGATATGGAGGGCGGGCTGTTTCTCCTCAAAGTTTACAACCAATAAGGAGGCGGCCGCTGATAAGCGCCCATCTGCGTTGTCAGACCTGCGGGCGCTTGCTTGCGTACGTTCGAGTACGCGGCGCGGCGCGTCCTCGGAGCCGCCTAGCATCTGGGCACTTCTGAGCGGCCGCGGCGTAATACCGAATAGTCAAGCGCTTGCATAAAGGCAAGTGCTTTTTTGTTTCGGAAAACTTTAGTTTGCGAAAAGGAATAATATGCATTAAAATATCAGAAGGTAAAAGGGGTTTTGACACCAGTCCGTCCATCGAAATGTGCCAGGCCGTTCAGAGGCCCCAGATGCAAGGCGCACCGGATAAGCAGACACACAACGCTTTAGCGTTGATGTGATCGCTTATACCCGAAAAGGTGCGATGCGCCGCGACGCGTACTCGTGCGTACGCTAGCAAGCATCTGAGGAGCAACGCCGCAGATGGGGCCTATCAACGGCCTGCAATGTATAGGAGGTAGGATTATGAATAAAGAACTCAGGGTGCGGTTCGCCCCCAGCCCAACCGGCCCCTTCCATATCGGCGGGGCCCGCTCGGCCCTGTTCAACTGGCTGCTGGCTCGCAAGGAGGGCGGCAAGTTCATCCTGCGCATCGAGGACACCGACCTGGAGCGGTCGACCCGCGAATCGGAGGAAAATATCAAGGAAGCGCTGCGCTGGCTCGGCATCGACTGGGACGAGGGCGTGGATGTGGGCGGCCCCTACGGCCCTTACCGCCAGACCGAGCGGCTCGACCTATACCGCGAATACACCGACAAGCTGCTGGCTGCCGGCCACGCCTACCACTGCTACTGCAGCGAGGAAGAGCTCGAGGCCGAGCGGCAGGAGCTGACCGCCAAGGGCGAGACGCCCCGCTACCTCGGCCGCTGCCGGTCGCTGACCGACGCCGACAAGGCGCGGTTCGCCGCCGAGGGGCGCAAGGCCACCGTGCGTTTCAAGGTGCCGGAGAACAGGCAGATAATCTTCACCGACCTTGTCCGCGAAACCGTCAGCTTCGAGTCGAGCGGCATCGGCGACTTCGTCATCGTCAAATCGGACGGCATCCCGGTCTACAACTACGCCGTCGTGCTCGACGACGCCCTTATGCACGTCACCCACGTCATCCGCGCCGAGGAGCACCTGTCCAACACCCCGCGCCAGATCCTCATCTACCAGGCCCTCGGACTGCCTTTGCCCGAGTTTGGCCATATCTCGCTCATCCTCGGCAAGGACCGCAGCAAGATGAGCAAGCGCCACGGCGCCACCGCGGTGGAGCAGTACAAGAGCCTCGGCTACCTTTCCGGCGCGCTCGTCAACTTCCTCGCCCTGCTCGGCTGGGCGCCGGAGGGCGAGGAGGAGATCTTCAGCCGCGAGGAGCTTATTGAGAAGTTTTCGCTCGACCGGGTGGCCAAAAATCCGGCCGTCTTCGACGTCGACAAGCTCAACTGGCTCAACGCCCACTATCTCCGGCAGGCCGGCCCGTCCGTCATAACCGAGCTCGCCCTGCCGCACCTGGAAGCGGCCGGCTACATCTCCCTGCCGCTGACTGACGAACAGCGGGCGTGGCTGGAGCAGGCGGTGGCCGTCGTGCAGGAGCATATCAGCTATGCCGCCCAGGCGGCCCAACACCTTGCCGTCTTTTTCAACGATGAAGTCGCTCTCGAAAGCGACGAAGCGCGCGAGATCCTCCGCGACGCCGACATCCCGCAGGTCATGGCCGCCTTCCGCGAGCGGCTTACCGCCCTGCCGGCCGTCGACGACGCCGCGGTGAAGGGTGTGCTCAAGGGGATCGTCAAGGATTTCAAGCTGGGCGGCAACAAGGTCTACATGCCCGTCCGCGTCGCCCTCACCGGCCAGGCCCACGGCCCCGACCTTATCCGCCTGATTGTACTGTTGGGCAGGGAGAGGGTACTGGCCCGGATGGAGAAGTCGCTCGCTGCGGTCTAGGGGCGGCAGTCTAAAAAGTCCATCTGCGGCGTTGACAACAACTCTTGTCCCCCTCTATAATGTGAGTACAGCCAATTGCAATAAAACCCATCATAATACTGGGAAATGCGAAGATCGGGAGAAGTAGGCGCACACCACCCGGCAGAGAGGTACCGTCACAGGCTGCGAGCGGTACCGGGAGCGGCGCGGCCGAAATGCCCCCGTGAGCAGGACGGCGGAAAGACAGTATGCCGTCCCGGCTGCCGCCGTTAAAGGAGCGAGAGGGGCGCACCCGCGCCCGAAACAGAGTGGAACCACGGAACCACCGTCTCTGAGAGACGGTGGTTTTTTGCCGTCAAACAGAAAGCAGATGATTTCTGACGCAAGAGAGGGGAACAATATGTTCGCACGCCTGAAAAAAGATATCCAGGCCGTTTTCGATCGCGACCCGGCCGCCAAGAGCGCGCTGGAGGTCGTCCTCTGCTATCCCGGCCTCCACGCCATCTGGGCTCACCGCCTCGCCCACCGCCTCTACATCCGCGGCTGGGTGGTGCTGCCGCGCTTCATCTCCAACTTTGCCCGCTTCCTCACCGGCATCGAGATCCACCCCGGCGCCAAGATCGGCGAGGGGCTGTTTATCGACCACGGCATGGGGGTGGTCATCGGCGAGACGGCCGAGGTCGGCGACAACGTCACCCTCTACCAGGGGGTGACCCTCGGCGGCACCGGCAAGGAGAAGGGCAAGCGCCACCCCACCATCGGCGACAACGTCGTCGTCGCCACTGGCGCCAAGGTGCTCGGCTCGTTCACCGTCGGCGCGAATTCCAAGATCGGCGCCGGGTCGGTGGTGCTGAGCGCCGTGCCGCCCAATTCGACCGTCGTCGGCATTCCCGGCAAGGTGGTCGTCAAGGACGGCTGCAAGGTATTGTCGGACGAGGCGGCGAATATAGACCTGAATCACGACAACCTCCCCGATCCCGAGGGCGAAATGCTGCTCTGCCTCCACCGGCACCTGGCCAGGCTGGAGCAGCGGGTGGTCCAGTTAGAAGAGGAGCTGAAGAACCGTGACCCTGAGAGTATATAACAGCCTGACCAAGAAGAAGGAAGACTTCGTTCCGGTGGAGCCGGGCAAGGTCAAGATGTACGTCTGCGGCGTGACGCCCTACAACCATCCCCATATAGGCAACGCCCGCCCCTTCATTACCTGGGACGTCATCCGCCGCTACCTGGAGCACAAGGATTACGCCGTCTACCATATCCAGAACTTCACCGACGTGGACGACAAGATCATAAACGCCGCCAACGCCGAGGGCGTCACCTGGGACGTTATCGCGGACCGCTATATAAAGGCTTATTTCGAGGTCATGGATAAGCTCAACATCCGTCGCGCCCACCTTTATCCGACCGTGTCGGGCCACATGGGCGAGATAACCGCCATGATCGAAAAACTTATCGCCGACGGCTATGCATATGTCGTCGACGGCGACGTCTACTACAGCGTGGAGAAGTTCGCCGACTACGGCAAGCTGTCCGGCCGCAGCCTCGACGATATGAAAGCCGGGGCGCGGGTCGACGTCGACGAACGCAAGACCCACCCGATGGACTTCGCCCTGTGGAAGAGCGCCAAGCCCGGCGAGCCCTCGTGGGAGAGCCCGTGGGGTCCCGGCCGCCCCGGCTGGCACATCGAGTGCTCGGCGATGTCGGCCAAGTACCTCGGCCACGGTTTCGACTTCCACGGCGGCGGCAGCGACCTCGTCTTCCCCCATCACGAGAACGAGATCGCCCAGTCGGAGGCCTACGCCGGCGGCGGCACCTTCGTCCGCTACTGGCTGCACAACGGCTTCATCACCGTCAACGAGGAGAAGATGTCTAAGTCGCTCGGCAACTTCTTCCTCGTAAAAGATATCCTCGCCCACTACCCGCCCGAGGTGCTGCGCTTTTTCATCCTCTCCACCCACTACCGCAGCCCGCTCAATTTCAGCGACGAGCAGCTGGCCGAGGCCGGCCGGGGGCTGGAGCGGCTGCGTACCGCGGTCGACAATATGAAGTACCTGGCCGGCACCACCGTCGCCCGCGGGGCGAGCGACGCCTCCCAGGCGCTGCTGGCGGCGGCCGCCCAGGCCAGGGCCGACTTCGACGCCGCCATGGACGACGATTTCAACACCGCGCTGGCCATCAGTGTTCTCCATGGCCTGGCCAAGGAGATCAATATCTACTACAGCGCCGTCATGGCAGGGAAAGCGCCCGTGGCCGGCGAAGCAATAGCCTCAGTGCAGGCCGCCTATTACGAACTGGCCGATATCCTCGGCCTGCTGGTGGCCGAGCGGATGGGCTCCCCCGACGTGGTCGGCGCGGCGCCTGTCCAGGATACCACAGCCCCCGCCCTCCTCGACCTCATCGTCGAGATCCGCCAGGAGGCCCGCGCCAAAAAGGACTGGGCGACCGCCGACCGCATCCGCGACCGGCTGGGCGAGCTGGGCTACGTCATCGAGGACTCTCCGCAGGGAGCAAGGTGGAAGAAACGTGAAGTTTGACCAGTTTGAGCTGCTGGCCGCCAGGACCTTCGGCGACCTGGGAACGGACGGCGCGCCGCAGGCCAGGTTTGCGGCCGCCGACGCCAGGGCCCTTCACCCGCTGGTGCTCGCCTACATCGGCGACGCCTACTTCAACCTCTATGTGCGCACCAGGCTGCTCGCCTTCGAGCAGAGCCGCGTGCGGGTGCTGCACGGCCACGGGGCGAGGATGGTGTCGGCGACGCTGCAGGCCCATGCGCTCAGGGCGCTGGAGGGCGGCCTGAGCGAGGACGAGCTGGCTGTGGTGAAGCGCGGCCGCAATGCCAAGTCGACGGTGCCCAAGAGCGCCTCAGTGGGCGATTACCGCGCCAGCACCGGATTCGAAGCGCTGCTCGGGTACCTGTATCTGAGCGGCGACGAGGCCCGGCTGACGGCGCTCGCCGGCGAGGCATTTGTCGTTATTTCCCGGAAATTATCGAATCCGGACGGAAGTGGGGAAGAGAAATGAAGGTCAAACTTATCTGTCATACCCCCGACCCCGAACGCACGGTGGCCATGTCGGCCCGCCTCTGCTATTCGGCGGTCGGCGCCGAGCAGCTTGTCGAAAAAATGTCGCCCGAGCAGGTGGCCAAGCTGGTCGACAAGATCGTCGAAATGGGGCATCTGTCCACCTTCGAGCACGCCAGCTTCACCTTTGCCGTTGAAGGTGTGTCGCGGGTGCTTACCCACCAGCTCGTCCGCCACCGTATAGCATCGTATTCCCAGCAGTCGCAGCGCTACGTCAAGGAGCACGACTTCGAATACATAGTGCCGCCGTCGGTGGCGGCCAACCCGCAGGCGGCGGCCAAGTTCGCCGCCGTCATGGACCAGATCCGCGTCGCCTACGACGAACTCGCCGCCCTCGGCGTCCACCAGGAGGACGCCCGCTATGTGCTGGCCAACGCCACCGAGACCAAGATCGTCGTCACCATGAACGCCCGCGCACTGCTGCATTTCTTCGAGCTGCGCTGCTGCACGCGCGCCCAGTGGGAGATTCGCCGTCTGGCGGAGGCGATGCTGGTCGAGGTCCGCAAGGTCGCGCCGCACTTGTTCTCGAAGGCAGGCCCGACGTGCGTGACTCAGGGAGTATGCGGGGAAGGCGACCTATCGTGTGGCCGGCTTGATTCGCTCAAAAAACAGGGGGGCCGTTGATAAGCCCCCATCTGCGGCCTTGCTCCTCAGATGCTAGCTTGCGTACGTTCCGAGTACGCGGCGCTTCGCATCTTCCGGTGCGCCTTGCATCTGGGGGCTTCTGAACGGCCCGCATAATCCAGGAATAACCGGGGGTACCCCCGGTTTCTTTGTAAGTGACAGCTATTACTCATAAACATCCGCCGTTCGGGCAAATAATATAAGGCCGCCTCGTCGCGGCATGGGGGTCAGAGGAAATGAGCGAAGAATTCGTCGCCGGGCGCAACAGCGTCCTTGAGGCGCTGAAGAGCGGCCGGCCGGTCAACAAGGTGCTGGTGGCCAAGGGCGAGCGGCAGGGCTCGCTGCGGGAGATAATCGGCCAGGCCAAGGCGAGGGGGCTGGTCGTCCAGGAGGTCGACGCCGCCAAGCTGGCCGAGCTGACCGGCGGCATGCGCCACCAGGGGGTCGTCGCCATGGTGCCGCCGGTGGCCTACGCCGAGGTGGAGGACATCCTCGCCAAGGCCCGCGACCTGGGGGAACCGCCCTTCATCGTCCTCTTGGATGAACTGGAGGACCCCCACAACCTCGGCGCCATCCTCCGCACCTGCGACGCGGCCGGCGCCCACGGCGTTCTCATCCCCAAGCGGCGCAGCGCTCCCCTCTCGGCGGTCGTCGCCAAAACCTCGGCCGGAGCGGTCGAGTATGTGCCGGTCGCCAGGATCGGCAATGTCGTCCAGGCCATCGAGGCCCTCAAGAAGGAGGGCCTGTGGGTTGTCGGCGCCGATATGGACGGCGACCGTCCGTACTACAAGGCCGACCTGAAAGGACCGATCCTGCTGGTGGTGGGCGGCGAAGGCCGCGGCCTCAGCCGGCTGGCGAAGGAGACGTGCGATTTTCTCGTGCGCATCCCGATGAAAGGCCAGATTACATCTTTGAACGCCTCGGTGGCGTGTTCGTTGTTATTGTACGAAGTCTATCGGCAAAGGGAGTCTTGAACTGAGTGATACGGAAATCCCGGCTTGTCACAGCAACCGCCATCATCGTCCTCGCCCTGGCCGCCGCGCTCGCGCGCCCGTTTGCCGGCGGCGGGGTCTATGAGGGCGTGGCTGTGGAAGGCGTGGCCGTCGGCGGCCTTGGCCGGGAGGAACTCAGGCAGCTTCTGGCGGCGTGGCGGCAGGAATACCATGGCCGCCATATCGTCGTTTATTACGGCGACACCGCCTTCAAGCTCGACGCCGCCAGCATCGACTATGACCTCGATATCGAGGCGACGGCGGACGAGGTATGGGCATACGGCCGCCGCGGTTCGTGGTCGGAGCGGCTGAAAAATATCGGCGCCGCCCGCCGGGAAGGCTATCGCATCCCGATCCGGGTCAGGTATAATGAGAATAAACTGTCCGCCCTGCTCGATTCGTGGCGGGAGGCCATCGACCGGCCGCCGCGTAACGCCGCCATCAGCCTCGAAGAAGGCGGCGTCGTGCCCCAGGAGCAGGGGCGCAGGCTCGACGTGGCGGCGGTGAAACCGCTCGTCCTCAAGGCGCTGCACGCCGGCGATCCCGCCAACCTGCCGCTGCCGGTGACGCCGCTCTATCCCGACGTTACCGTGGCCGACCTGCGCCAGACGGGCATAAGGGAACTGTGGTCGTCGTTCACGACCGTCTTCGACCCGGCCGACGCCAACCGCACCGCCAACATCCGCCTGTCGGCCCGCCGCATCAACGGCCACATCGTCTATCCGGGGCAGGTTTTCTCCTTTAACCAGGTGGTGGGGCCGCGGGACCGGGAGCATGGCTTCAAGGAGGCGCTGGAGATCGTGGACGGGGAATTCGTCCCCGGCATCGGCGGCGGCGTGTGCCAGTTGTCTTCCACCCTTTACAACGCCGTCCTCCTTGCCAACCTGACCGTTGTGGAGCGGACCAACCACTCCAAGCCGCTCGGCTATGTTGGCCTCGGCCGCGACGCCACCGTCGTCTTTGGGGCGCTCGACTTCAAGTTCGTCAACGACACCGGCGCGCCGGTCGTCATTATGGCCGAAACGGCCAAGAACAAGCTTACCGTGGGCGTCGTCGGCCGCGAGCCGCTGGCGGTGGCGGTCGAACTGCTGTCCGCCGACCGCCAGGTCATCCCGCCGGCGGTGGTCAAAAAGCAGGACCCCGAGCTCTATCTGGGCGAAACCAAAGTGGACAAGCAGGGCAAGCCCGGCTACGAGGTGACCACCTTGCGGGTGGTGTCGGCCAGCGGCCGGGAGCTCAGGCGGGAGGTACTGGCCAAGGACCGCTACCAGCCGGAGAACACCATCGTCAAGGTGGGTACGAGGCTGCCGCCGTTCGCCCAGGAAAAGGTTGGCCCCGTCCAGGATAAAAAGTAACTCGCGGAGGGAAGCGGATTTGGCGGACATCATGCTGGTCGACGGCTACAACGTCCTAAACGCCTGGCCGGAGCTCGCGGCGGTGAAAGAGGACAACCTCGAACACGCCCGGGCGAAATTAATGGACATTCTTGCGGGCTATGGCGCATATAAAGATTATAGAGTTGTCATCGTATTCGATGCCCATGCCGTATCCGGGGACTCCCGGACCGAGACGCTGCCCGGCGGCCTGGAGGTGGTCTTCACCGCCGAGGGGGAGACGGCCGACAGCTATATCGAGCGGCTTACCTACCAGCTGACCCATGCCGGCCAGGGGGTTTATGTCGTCACCTCCGACCGTGACCAGCAGTTTTCCGTCCTCGGATCGGGGGCGTGGCGGGTATCGGCCCGCGAGCTGCGCCTGAGCGTGTTGGCCGCCGAAAAGGAGGTCCGCGAGGGGTATAGCGAGGCCGACCGGATGCACCGGCGGCAGGAGCTCGGCGGGCGGGTCGGCGAGGAGGTCAGGAAGCGCCTCGACGCGCTGCGCCGCGGCCTGTGAGGGCTCGCGACCCCCAAGAATAGCTTGACTAAGTAGCGGGCGTGGGTTATAATTTGGTTTGAAAGTGGCATGTACAATCGATTGTGGCACTAAGTTATTTAGTGCGTTTTCTTTTTACGGCCGGCAAGATGAAGAGTGGGGGCGATATGATGCGGGCTAGTACCCAACGCGATCTGTACGGTTGTTTCGAAAACATGACAGATGAAGAAATCGTAATCGACGCAAAAGACAACGACAACACGGTCGCACTGGAGTATTTGATCAACAAGTACCGCAATTTCGTCCGGGCCAAGGCCAGATCATATTTCCTCATCGGCGCCGACCGCGAGGACATAATCCAGGAGGGTATGATCGGTCTCTACAAGGCCATCAGGGATTTCCGCAACGATAAACTTTCCTCGTTCCGCGCCTTCGCCGAACTGTGCGTAACCCGCCAGATCATCACCGCCATAAAGACCGCCACCCGGCAGAAACACATCCCGCTCAACTCTTACGTTTCCCTCAACAAACCGATATACGACGAGGACTCCGACCGCACCCTGCTCGATGTCCTGTCCGGGTCGAAGATTTCCGACCCCGAGGAACTGGTCATCAGCCGCGAGGAATTTGTCGACATCGAGGAGAAGATGGGGGAGATCCTCAGCGATCTAGAGTGGAAAGTGCTCATGTCCTACCTCGACGGCAAGTCCTACCAGGAGATCGCCGTCGAGCTCGACCGGCACGTCAAGTCGATCGACAACGCTCTGCAGCGCGTCAAGCGCAAACTGGAACGCTACCTCGACAACCGCGCCGACGACAGCGAAGTCGGCAGCATGTACAAGGGGCTGGCCAACCTGAACAAGGACCTGCAGGGCGATCTGGACGATCTGGACGCTATCGACGATTAAGGCAAAAAAAGCGACACCGTCTGGTGTCGTTTTTTTCAACCTTTGGATATGCTGTTGTCAGTCTTCTTTGCTCTCGCAGCCGCCGTCTTTTTTCTGGCCGTACTCGCTGATGTAGTCGCGCAGGTGGGCGGGCGAACCGGAGTAGCCATGCCAGAAGTCGTCGCCCTCCACCACAACCCAGTTATCGTCTGGGCGGATGGCGGCCTCGCGGTCGTCGTCGGCGCTGAATTGCTTGATTACCAGCACGGGAGTGTTCTGGTAGGTGATGACAAGACCCTTGGCGGCGAGCAGGTTGATGAGGTAATCGTACGGGCTTTCGGTGCCGAGCCAGAAGCATTTGCCACACATATACTCGCCGTTTTTGAAATAGACGTCGCGGACGGACCGCCCGCAGCCGCAGGTGAATTTTTGCATCGGGTTCGCTCCCTTCGGTCAAAATATGGCCAAGTTGATTATAACACACTTGTCCGCGCGCCGGCCTACAAACAGGCGCCGTCCATATAGGAGATTGTTATTGCCTTCACAAATATCAGTTATGATAACGGGAGGAACAGGCGATGGAATTCATCATCAATACGCCCAAGGGAGACCCGGCCGCCGTGGCCGCCATAACGCCGGAGGTCATCGCCAACCAGCGGGTCGGATCGCGGGTCGAGTTCAAGGCGCCACACGACCTGACGGTCGTATTCGCAGGCGGCGCCTGCATTGTCGACGATATCGACCTCATCGTTTATATTGTGCCCGACGAGTTCTTCTGTTATCGGGGCGACGGCTTCGTTCTCAAGTTCGTGATGGAGTGCCGGAACGTGCGTATTGATCACCGGCCGCAGCCCGGCGGCGTCAACGCCCAGGCGATCATCTCGGCGGCGCCGTAGTTTTTTGCCAATCTGGGCAGGATTTTGCCACACATTGCCGAATATGACTAGTGCAAATTTCGCGGGGCGGGAGGGGACTGTGCCATGCCGGTAGCAATACAGATGGTAGTAGACTACGTCCAGGAACTGAAGGATTCGCAGGAACGCCTCGTGCTTATCGTCGGCCGCCCGGGAAGCGGCAAGAGCAAGATCATGCGCGAGCTCGGGCTCAACCGTGGCTGGCGTTATGTCGATTGCCGCGAGCTGATCACGGACGAACTGCTGGAGCTTGTACCCAAGGCGCGGCCGCGGGAGGCGCCCCATATCATGGACAAGATGCTGGAGCGCGAACGCGCGGACGTTATTTTGCTCGACAACGTCCAGGTGCTTTTCACCCCCATCCTGAACCTTGATCCCCTGGAGCTGCTGCGGCAGCTCGGCAAGAAGCGCACCATCGTGGCGGCGTGGCCGGGCGATTACGCCGATAGCCGGTTGGGGTACATGGAAGCGGGGCTGCCCGAGCCCAAACGCTACCCGGCGACCGAACTGAAGGTCATCGAGATCGGCTGACAGACTCTGGCATTTGCCCTGACAAAAGCATACAGAAAATCTGTCGGAAACTCTGACGTCATATCTGACATTCGACGCCGGTTGTTCATAGAACAACCGGCGTATATTTTTTTTCGCTCCTGGCGAAAATAATTTTTACGCGCAGGAGGATTTTTTTGACGCGCATATAATATAATAAATATCAAACAATAATAATTATCGATTAAGGAGGAATACATATGTCCGCCAAGGTAGGCCAGAAAGCTCCCGATTTTGCCATGCCGACGACCAAGAACCTGGAGGCGCTCGACCATGTCGCCAAGCTGGCCGATTTTCAGGGGAAGTGGCTGGTGTTGTTCTTCTATCCGCTCGATTTCACGTTCGTGTGCCCGACCGAGATCCGCGGCTTCAATTCCCGGCTCGCCGAGTTCCGCGCCACGGGGGCGGAGATTCTGGGGGTGAGCGTGGACAGCGTCTACAGCCACCGGGCGTGGGTGAAAAGTTCGCCGGCCGATGGCGGCCTGGGCGGCCTGGATTATCCGCTGGCGTCCGATATCACGAAGGATGTCGCCCGCCGCTACGGGGTGCTGGTGGAGGAGGAGGGCATCGCGCTGCGCGGCCTGTTCATCATCGACCCCGAAGGGGTATTGCGTTATGCGGTGGTGAGCGATCTGAATGTGGGCCGCAGCGTGGACGAGACGCTCAGGGTGCTGCAGGCGCTGCAGAGCGGGGGGATGTGCCCCATAGATTGGCACCCCGGCGACCGGACTCTGTAGCGAAACGTTGTCGGCCGATGATAATGCCCTATCTGCTGCGTTGCTCCTCGGATTGCCCGCTTGACGTACGCAACCAAGTGCGCCGGCGCGGGCAATCCTCCGGTGCGCCTTGCATCTAGGGCATTCTGATCGGCCGCGGCAAAGGACACGAAAGATCGGGGGACGCGGTAGCGTCCTCTTTTGCGTTTGTCCAGGGCGGCGGGCGGTTACACTAGCGATACGGGAGGTGTGCACGTGGGTGAACTGGGCTCGATCGCTTTCACTGTTCTGGCGACGATGGCGGTGCTTGTGGCCGTTTTGCTGGTGGCCGGCAAGCGGCAGATGGCCGACCTTACGCCGGTGGATTTCGCTCTGTCGATTACCGCCGGAACGGTGGCAGGGGCGAGCATAGCCGATCCCCGCATAAGCATGGGCCACGCGCTGGTAGCACTGGTGCTGCTTGGCGTGATCCAGGTCGCCGTCAGCTGGATTAGCCTGAAGTACCGGGGTGTGTATAGGCGGCTCAATTATTCGCCGGCGGTGGTGGTGGAGAACGGGCAGATTATCAAGGCCAATCTGCGGGGGGCGCGATTGACGGCCGAGATGCTGCTGCAGCTGCTGCGCGAGAAGGATGTTTTCGATATTACCGAGGTTGAGCTGGCGGTGCTGGAGCCGACCGGCAGGCTGAGCGTGCTGAAGAAGGCGGAGTATCTGCCGGTGACCGCCAGCCGGCTGGGGCAGAAGGTGTCGCCCAACCGGGTGCTGGTGCCGGTGGTGCTGGAGGGGAAGCTGCAGGAGGAGTCGCTGGCGAAGCTGGGGTTTTCCGCCGGGCAGATAGACGATTTACGCGGCAGCTATGGCGCGCGGCTGGAGGATGTGTTCATCGCTCTGATGGACAGGGACGGGCAGATGCACGTCATTCGCGAGGATGTGACGGAGAACGGCTCTTTCCTGCACTGAGCGGAGGAGTTAGGGACGCGGGCGGCGAAGGGGAGGGGTGAGGTGACTTAATTTGACAAGAAAACAGCGGTTCGATTTCTGCCCGAAGTGCGGCGGGGCTCTCGCCCTGCGGCCGCGCCGCGAACGGGAGCGGCTGACGTGTTCGGCCTGCGGCTATGTTATGTACGAGAATCCGGTCGTCGGCGTGGCGGCGATCGTGCTGGACGGGGAGCGCATCCTGCTCGGCCGCCGGGCAGGGTGGTCGACCTATCCGGGGTTGTGGTGCATACCGTGCGGGTATGTGGAATATGATGAGGATGTGTATGCGGCGATAAAACGCGAATTTTGCGAGGAAACGGGGCTGAGCGTCGAGGTGGACGGGGTTTTCACCGTGCTTTCGAACTGGCACAATCCCGAGGCGCATACTGTGGGCATCTGGTTTGAGGCCCGCGTGACGGGCGGGGTGCCGGCGGCGGGGGACGACCTCGACGCGGTGGCGTATTTCCCGCTGGACGCGCCGCCGCCGCTGGCTTTTCCGACGGACGCGACGGTGCTCGGGATGCTGAAAGGACGCTTGAATTCGTCAGGTAGTAGTGTATAATTTATAATAGTGCCGCCGCGGGCGTTCAGAAGCCTCCAGATGCTAGGAAGCCCGAGAACGCGCAGCGCCGCGTACTCGGAACGTACGCAAGCAAGCGCTCGGAGGGCTGACAACGCAGATGGGGGCTTATCAACGGCCGCCTAAGGTTTGGAGGAAATAATTTTTGAACGAGTATGTAATTGCAATCCTTATTGGCATCGTGGAGGGGCTGACCGAGTTTTTGCCAATCTCTTCGACCGGGCATATGATCCTGGCGGGGTCGCTGCTGGGCTACGAGGGGGAGAAGGCGAGCGTCTTCATGGTATTTATCCAGCTGGGGGCGATCCTGTCGGTCTTTATCCTGTACCGCGATAAGTTTCTGCGGATGATGGATCTCAGGCGCATCACGAGCACCGACGGCCTGTCGGCCTGGCATGTGGCCGCAGGTATCGTGCCGGTGATGGGGGTGGGCTTCCTGCTCCATAAGCTTATAAAGACGTACCTGTTTTCCAATTTCACGGTGATCGTCGGGCTGGTCGCCGGGGCGGTCGTGATGCTGGCGGCCGAGAAGGTCGCCAAGCGGCCGGTGACCCGCGATGTCGAGGATATGACGATCAAACAGGCATTTTTCGTGGGGCTTTTTCAGATACTATCGCTGTGGCCGGGCTTTTCCCGCTCCGGTTCGACGATCGCCGGCGGGCTGTTGTTCGGGATGAGCCGCACGGCGGCGGCTGAGTTTTCGTTCATCATCGCGGTGCCGCTGATGCTGGTGGCCTGCGTCTACGACCTGCTGAAGATACTGAACAAGCTGAACGGCGACGACTTGGCGATGATCGCCGTCGGCTTCGTTGTGTCTTTTATCGTCGCTTATATTTCGATCGTGTGGTTTCTGCGCTTCCTGAACAAGTCGACGCTGGCGTCGTTCGCCTATTACCGCTTCGTGCTGGCGGCTGCGTCGTACTGGTATTTCTTTATGCGCTGAGCGCCTTAGTCCGGGGGATTTTAACGATGGCAATCGACTTGGTGAAGATGGCCGGGGCGGCGATCACGGCGAGGAGAGGTTCCGCGGGGAATGGGGTGCCTCGTTCCCGAAACGCCCTGGCGGGCGGCGCGGCGGAATATATTGTGCGCACCGGCGCGGGCGATACGCGCGTGCTCGTGTACAGGCCGGCGGGACAAGCCCGCGGGCCTTTGCCCGTTTTCGTGAGTTTTCACGGCGGCGGGTTTGTGATGGGCAGCGCGGACGATGACGATGTGTGGTGCCGCAGGATCGCGGATATGGCGGAGTGCGCGGTTGTAAGCGCGGACTACCGGCTGGCGCCGGAGCACAGGTTCCCGGTGGCGCTGGAGGAGTGCTACGATGTGGCGAAGTGGGTATGCGCGGATGCAGACGGGCTGGGCGTCGACCCCGGCCGGCTGGCCGTCGGCGGCCACAGCGCGGGGGGGAACCTGGCGGCGGGGCTGTGCCTGCTGGCTAAGGAGCGGCGCGAGTTTTCCGTGGTGTATCAGGTGCTGGATTATCCGCCCCTCGATCTGACGGTCGACCCTTACGCGGCGGTGACCGGCGACAAGCTGATGACGCCCGCGGCGCGGAAGTTTTTCACCGCCTGCTATGTGAGTGCGCCGCAGGATGTGCATAATCCGCTGCTTTCGCCGCTGCTGGCCGACGATCTTTCCGGGCTGCCGGCGGCGCTGGTGATCACGGCGGAGCACGACCCGCTCCGCGGCGACGGGGAGCGGTACGCCGCGCGCCTGGAAGCGGCAGGGATAGAGGTAACATACCGGATGTTTCCCGGCTGCATGCACGCTTTTACCCATTTCGGACCGAAGGAGGCGGCGCGGGCGGCGTGGGATCTGATCGCGGACAAGCTCCGCGCGGCGTTTGAGAAGGGATAGGAAAATGATAAAGAGACCGTCGTTTGACGGTCTCTTTTGTGCTTGTAACAAGTCTTGGTCACGGGGAAGGTAGCCTGTGCGCCGGAGCTCCGACTGAACGCGCCGTAAGGCTCGGGCCGACACAGCCGTACCGTCGCCAACTGTCATCCGTGACAGATGGCTCCTCGCCCGTCCGTCCATGGACGGGCGTACGTTCGTGTTACCGGCCTGCTTCGCCAACGGCGCGTAACAGCCTCCGCAACGGCGCAGCACGCCCGCCTTCCCCGGCGCTCCCCGGATTCCCGGATTGCCGGGATTGGCTAGAAGGCCCTAGATGCAAGGCGCACCGGAAGAGCGCGCCGCGACGCGTACTCGGACGTACGCAAGCAAGCGCTCTGAGGAGCAACGCAGCAGATGGGGCTTTATCGCCAATCCCCTAGTAATTACTCTACAGTTACCCGGAGGTCGACGGCGCGGTCGGTCTTGTCAGTATCCGGTATAATCTGCAATTCGCCTTGGCCGGCTTTGACGGCGGTGAAGACGACGCGGCCGTCCTGGCCGGTTTCCTGCTTCATGATGTCGCCGATGAAGTATTTGCCGGCGGATTTGAAGCGGGTGTTTTTGGTGAGGCCGGCGGCGGGCTGGAGGATGAGTTTTTCGCCGACTTTGAGGACGAGGTCGTTTTCGGAGAGCTGGACTTTATCGGTGTCGTTGTAGTTGTAAACGACTTTGACCTCCCCGGCGCCGGTCGACGGGCCGGAGGGCGCGGACGGCGAGGACGGGGAGCCGGTTTGGGTGAGGTTGACGCAGCCCCCGAGAAGCAGAGCTCCCGATAGCAGAAGTACGGCGAAGAAGTTGACTGATTTTGTGCGCATGGTGTTCATCGAGACCTCCTGTTCGGTATTAATTATTTGTCACGTACTATTTAACGGCGCAGGCGGGGAAAGGTAACGGGACAGGGGCTGGCAATATGCGGCGGCTCTGGCGATATCCGGTGAATGGCGGGGAGGAAAAAAGCGGTGGCCGACGAAAGCTCTTTAATTGGTATTTTGGGGGAAATATAAAAGAAGCGAAGGAGGATGACAGACAATGCAGCAGGAGATTTTCGCCGACGGCATCAGCGCCATCCATATAACCGGGAATCTTGTCCGCATCGATCTGATGACGGTGCAGCCTCACCTGACGGGCGGCGAAGGCCAGCCGGTCATCGACGTCAGCCGCAGGATAATCATGCCGCTGGAGGGCTTCGTGCAGGCGCTTTCGATTCAGGAGGACATCGTCAATCAGCTGATGGCGGCGGGAGTGATCACCAGGACGCCGCCGGAAGAGATGGGCGCGATGTAGCGTCCTACGGGCATACAGCATACAAAGGCTGCTCCATAACGGAGCAGCCTTTGTGTGTTTCCGGAGGGGCGGAAAACATATTTCGGGTCAAATTGTAGCCAAACTCAGGTTGTCGAGAAGGCTCCAGATGCAAGGCGCACCGGAAAAGCGCGCCGCGCCGCGTACTCGGACGTACGCAAGCAAGCGCTTTGAGGAGCAACGCAGCAGATGGGGTTTTATCGGCAACCGATGAGGGCGGCGATGCGGGGGGCGGCGTTTGGCCCGTAAGCGCCGCCGTGGTAGCAGAGGACGGTGTCGATGTCGTAGGCGGCGAGTTTTTTGAGGGAGGCGAGGGCGGCGGGCATGTCGGGGGTGTGTTCGGGAGCGGGGCCGACGAGGGCGCCGTCGATGACGCGGAGCTGGTCGCCGGCGATGAGCAGGCGGCGGGATTTGATATAGAGGCAGATGTTGCCGGGCGTGTGGCCGGGGGCGTGGATGACTTCGAGGCCGCCGTGCCAGGGAAGAAGTTCGCCGTCTTCGAGGGCGCGCGCCACGGGGGCGTGGGGGAGGGCGGCGAAGGTGGCGGCCGCACTGGTGCGCAGCGCGGGAGGGAGAGCGGCGATGCGGGCGGCGATCTTTTCAGGGGTGAGCTTGTAGTCGGGGAGGGCGCCTTCGATGTAGGGCTTTTCGAGGCGGTGGGCGCAGACGAGGATGCCATCGCCGGCGGCGAGGAGGTCGGGCAGGGCGCCGATGTGGTCCCAGTCCTGGTGGGTGAGGATGACGCGGCGGAGCTGGGGGAAGGGGACGCCGGCGCGCTCGATGGCCTGGCGGAGGCGGGGGAAGAGGCCGGGGTAGCCGGTGTCGACGAGGGTGGCGCCGTTTGCTTCGTCGCGGATGAGGACGGGGTGGATGGTGCTGGTGGTGCCGAAGACGTCGGCGTCGATGGCGAGGGCCTGGATGCCGGTGGTATCTGCCATTGGTCGCGGGACGTTGTCCCGCCGTCACCTCCCGGTGTTGTTTTGTCAGGATAATTATACCACGCGCAAAGCGGGGGATTCGACTGGGGGCGGCTTATTGCCGGCGGCGGAACGGGGAAGATTATGGCGGGGGGCGGACAGGAGGTATCGGGGCCGCGGGCGTCAAAATGTGTATTATAAGTCTGATTAGGTTACGGAGGTATTGATGCGTTTTCTTTTCGCCATTTATTCGCTGCTGGCGTTGACGGTCTTTCTGAGTTGGCTCAATTACCGGCTGCTGGCGCGGCTGTTTATCTTCTGGCGCGGCCGGAAGGTGCGGTACGTTTATCTGCTGCTGACGGCGGCCGCGGCGCTGGTGCTGGTGTTCGGCTGGCCGCACCGCCCCTGGTCGGCCGACCCGGCGCAGCAGTATCTTATTTTTCTTATATACGGGGCGTTGGTGTGGCTGGCCGGGCAGCTCGTGCTCATCGCTTTGCAGCCGCTGTTTTTCGTTATCGACCGCTGGGGCGGAGGGCGAAGGAAGGGGAAGGAGACGGGACCGGCGGGGCCGGGGATGACCCGCCGCGCTTTTTTGAGCGGTGCGCTGGCGGCGGCGCCGCTGGCGGCGTTCGTGCCGGGGGCGCAGGGTATCTACAGTGCCCAGGTGGAGCTGGCGGTCGTCCGCCACGAGCTGAAGATGCCCGATCTGCCGCCCGGCCTGGACGGCTTCAGGATCGGCCAGGTGAGCGATACGCATGTGGGGCAGTATTTCGATCTGGCGAGGCTGGATGAGGTGTGCGCGCGCCTGCGGGACGAGCGGCCCGATCTGGTGGCGGTGACGGGCGATTTTGCCGACGATCTGCGGCAGATCGGCCCGGCGGTGGAAAGGCTGACCGCGCTGGCGAAGAGTGTGCCCCACGGGGTGTATTTCTGCTGGGGGAATCATGAGTATTTCCGCGACCCCGGACTGATCGAGGCGACGCTGCGGGCGGGGGGGATAAAGATCCTCAAGGACGCGGCGGCGGAGGTCGTGCCGGGCGAGCGGCCGCTTTATCTGCTGGGGGTGGATTATCCGCCGGGCGAGAGCGCCCGCCGCAGTATGAATATCCCGGCAGAACGCCGGCGGGAGTGCTTGGCGGCCGCTAACCGGGGCGTGCCGGACGCTGCGGTCCGGGTGTTGATCGCCCATCATCCCGATTTTATCATCGACGGGTTCGCCGGGAAGGTGCCGCTGACGCTGGCCGGGCATTCCCACGGCGGGCAGGTGGTGATCGGCGGCAAGCCGCTGGTGTCGCTGCATAAGTATGTGCGCGGCCTGTACCGGGAGGACGGGCTGTGGGGGTATGTGTCGAGCGGCGCGGGGCACTGGTTCCCCTTCAGGCTGGGGTGCCCGCCGGAGGTCAGCGTGTTTACGCTGCGGGCATGAGGTGCGCGTGGAGGATATTATGTAAGAAAACCCGCCGGAGGGCGGGTTTTTGGTTTGGGGGCTTTATCGACAGCCTGGGGCTATTGGCGGAATTTGAGGACCTCGACTATGGAGGTTTTGTTGCTCAGGTGCAGGTCGGCGATGAGGCCGCTGTTGGTGGCGACGACGGGTTTGCAGGACATGTAGTGGGCAAGCTGGAGCACTTCGGCCTGGGCGCCGTCGCTTAGAAGGACGGTGGAGCCCATGAGGCTGTAGATGACGTTGCGGATGAAGGTTTGGCAGAGCTCGCGCTCTAGGTGGATGAACATGAGGTCCTGGAGGGTTTCGAGCGCCTGGAAGGGGGTGACGCTTTTCTGGTAGGCTTTGTCGGTGGTGAGGGCGTCGTAGGTGTCGGCGAGGGCGACGATTTTGGCGTAGGGGTGGATGCGGTCGCCGCGCAGCTGGCCGGGATAGCCTTCGCCGCTCTCGCGCTCGTGGTGGTGCCAGACGGCGTATTGCACGTCGGGGGTGATGCCGGGGATGCTTTTGGTCATGTAGTAGCCGTATTCGGGATGGAGGACGATGGTTTTCCGCTCTTCGGCGTTGAGTTTCCCCGGCTTGTCGAGGATGGACAGGGGAATCTGCGATTTGCCGATATCGTGCATGACGCCGCAGAGGATGAGGCTTTTTATCTCTTCCTCGGGCAGGCCGTTCCACATGGCCAAAAGACCGGAGAGGAGGCCGACGTCGACGGCGTGCATGAAGGTGTAGTCGGTGTAGGACTTGAGGCGGTAGAGGTTGCCGAGGATGCCTTTGGTACGCAGCAGGTTGTAGAGGTTGACGGTGGCGAGCTGGCGGAGTTCCTGGAAGGGCACGACCTGCCGCTCGCGCATGTGCTGGAAGAGTTTGCCGGCGGTTGTTATCGCTTTGCCGTACTGCTCGAAGAAGGCGGGGTTTTCTTTGACGAATTCGGCGCTGAGGTTGGCGATGGATTTGGCGCCGTTTTCGTAGCTCAGCTCCTGGTTGACCCGTACGCTGCGGACGTGCCAGGCGGCGAGGCGGCGGATGATGTTGCTGGTGAGGACGGTGTTTTCCTGCAGGATGACCTGGTTGTCGGAGCATACGCTTTCCGCTACCGTCATTCCTGGTTTGAGGGCGTTTATCGGCAATAGGATGGTTGCCATCGGAATCTGATTCCCCCCTCGCTTTATAACGATCAGAGAAGATGTTATCGCGGCCGGACGGGGTATGGCTGAGGGCGGGGTTGCCTGCGGCCGTCCAAGCGGTGTATGATTGTATACTAAGATTATAGCAAAAATTTGCAATCTTTTTTGAATTTTCGACAAATACTGTGGCGGGAGAAGCGGGCGGATGGCAAAGGGCGGTTTCGCTGCCGCGGAGAAGCGCGGCAGGATGGGGACGGGCCGGGGGCGACGGACGGAAAAACGCGATAAAAATACACGATTTACCACTTGCGCGGGCGGGGGAGGTATGATAAACTTATATCTCGTCAGGTGGAACGAGCCCAAGAGGTTTCGTCAGGAATTCGTTGCAGTCTATTGACATAAAGAGACGGTTATTATATAATAACTTCTGTCACTAAAGACGCAGACCTTCGCTGGCGTAGCTCAATTGGCAGAGCACGGGTTTTGTAAACCCGCGGTTGGGGGTTCGATTCCCTTCGCCAGCTCCACAGCATAATATGGAGGGGTTCCCGAGTGGCTAAAGGGAGCAGACTGTAAATCTGCCGCGTTTCGCTTCGGTGGTTCGAATCCACCCCCCTCCACCATTTACCTCATCTGCTGGAGTTTGGCGTTTTGCACATCGCGGGGTGGAGCAGCTGGCAGCTCGTCGGGCTCATAACCCGAAGGTCGCAGGTTCAAATCCTGCCCCCGCAACCAAGTTAATATCCGGCCGACGGTTATCCGCCGGCCGGTGTAAATGCTGGTGTAGCTCAGTTGGTAGAGCGTATCCTTGGTAAGGATAAGGTCACCGGTTCAATCCCGGTCACTAGCTCCATTTTTTTTGGCGGCGTAGCTCAGTTGGCTAGAGCAAGCGGTTCATACCCGCTGGGTCCGCGGTTCAAATCCGTGCGCCGCCACCATTTTGGACAAAACCCCCGCAGGGATGCGGGGGTTTTGTCGCGTTTGTGCGGGGACTCAATTACAGGGAATTTTTTATTCCAAGCGAGTTTATCCAAAGCCGGAGCCATGTTCGCGGCTTTGCATTTTGGCCTTCTTAGAAAAGTAGCGGTTTATTAAGTGTCCGTTTTTTTCACAGTTGCAATTGCTCAATATTATGACAATTGGAGAGTGCCGTGGTAAAATGGTACTGTGAACAACGAAATATGTCGTAAAATGTGGCCATTTGGCTGAATAACTGTTCACACGGGCTCTCGGTTATATTCTTGCATACATCGCTGAAGTCATTTGGGAGGTTATATGCATGGCTCTACGAGTCCAGGAAATGAAAAAAAGTATGTTTAAATCCATCCGTCATCAGTTAATTTTCATGAACTGTTTTTTGGTAGTCCTTGCTATCGTGGTATCAATGTCTGTCAGCTACTACTTAATTGCTTCAGATTACGATAAGAGTATTAAACAGACAAATACAGTGATGGCGGAAAGTTTGGCAGCTAACATCGGTCAATTCATGCAGAATGCTTACAACCTTAACGGCCAGCTGGCTTTAAATGCTGATATGGTTGGTAATGATGGGGAAAAACAAAAAAGAATATTGGAGGATACCGTAAAGCGCTATCCGTTTTTCCAATTACTCGCAAGCCACAAGCTTGACGGTGATCAGACAGCGCGTTCCAGCGGCGAATTAGCGAACCGCGCCGATCGTTGGTGGTTTAAAAAGTTTATGACCGAAAAAAAATCCTACATAACAAAATCCTATTATGACATTACCAGGAATGTAGCCGTTACCACCGCTGTGAACGGCATGTACAGCGACGACAAGCTGGTCGGCGTGATGATGGCTGATATAGATACTATCACGCTCCAACAAATGGTGGAAAAGTACAATTCCGGAGTAGGAAGCTATGCTTACCTTTTGGATGGGGAAGGAGTCGTTGTGGCTCATCCCGATAAAGGCCAGGTTTCCGAATTGTACAATTACAAATCACAAAAGAAAATAGTATTGAAAAAGGATGCTCACGGCAGCATTATCAGAGACGCAAAGGGTAATGCGCAGACGGGAGAAGTTGATTTAGCAGTTCCCGCAAAATTGAAGGATATTATCGATAAAGTCCTTAAAGGCGAAACGGGAGTCGGAGAGTATATTGACGATAAAGGCGATGAATATATTTGCGCCTATCGTAGTGTTCCGATGCCTGGTGGCTCAGACCATTGGAGCCTGATCATGGTCCAGAAGAAAAGCGCTGCAATGGCTTTTATTAATAACGTCGCAATAAAGAATATTTTCACCAGTATCTTGGTAATCTTGATTGCCGCGCTGTTTTCGTACTGGTTCTCTAACCGGTTCACCAGCCCTCTTATTAAAATTGTCGGCGCCACGGAACGCATTAAGAGTGGCGACCTAACCGTGACGGTTGATGTCAACTCCGAAGATGAAATTGGCATTCTGGCCCGCAACTTTAACAAAATGGTGGACGACCTGCGGGCGATGATAGCCGATATCCGCGGCGCGACGGAGGATATGCAGAATAGCTCGAACAGCCTGGTTGACACCGCCGCCACTTTGGCCGCCAACAGCCAGGAAATGAGCGCCACGGTGAGTATGGTTAGCGATAGCGTGCAGAACATCTCGGCCGGCACCGAGGAAAACGCCGGGTCCACCGAACAGGTCAGCCACGGGGTCGGGGAAGTCGCCAAGATGGCCAACGCGATGGCCGGCGAGGCTGAGAAGGCGGTCCAGGTGTCTGAGGGCGTGGCCGCCGAGGTGAAAGAGGTCAGCGGGCTTATCGAGGATGTGTCGCAAAGCATCAGCCAGGTGGCGATTTTCGCCCAGGAGGTCGCGGCGTCGTGCCAGCGCTCGATGGCGATTACCGCGGAGGCGCAGAGCCGTTCCCGCGAAACCAACGAAATCATCCATAAGCTCAGCGTTTCTTCCAAGCAGATCAATAAGATCGTCGATGTTATCCGCAATATCGCCGAGCAGACAAATATGCTGGCCCTCAACGCGACCATCGAGGCGGCCGGCGCCGGCGACGCCGGCAAGGGCTTCGCGGTGGTTGCCGGCGAGGTTAAGGAGCTTTCCAAGCGGACGGCCGAGGAGGCGGCCCGCATCGGACGGCAGATCGAGGATATGCAAACCGATATGGGCGAGGCGGTGGCGGTGGTCGGTAAGATCGCCGATGTCATCGCGGAAACGATGGAGATTACCCATACGATCGCATCGGCGGTGAGCGAACAGTCCCACAGCGCCGCCGCCTCACCGGCCGCAACGGCGGCCGACAGGACGACGACGATCAGCCGCGAAGTGGCGGCCATCGCCGCCAAAACCGGGCAGGTGTCGAAAAGCGCGGCCGAGGCGGCCAGCGGGGTCGAGGCGATGTCCCGCACCACGGCGGATATTTCCCGGAAGGCCGCGGAGGTGGCGCGTAGCACCGATGACATGAATGCGGCGATGGAGAATATTTCTGTGGCCACTATGGAGATCGCCAAGGGGACCCAGGAGATTTCCCTGACAATGCAGGAAGCCGACAAGGCGATCCTCGATACGACGACCAAAGCCACGACGGTGAGCGAGTGCGCCGGAGATGTAGGCGAGCTGGCCAGCCGCCTGGAGACGCTGGTAAGGAAATTCAGGGTTTAGCTAACGGTATTTGCGGCAGGTGAACGGTATAGATATGGACAATGAGCTTCTGAATGAATTCATCGTCGAGGCGAAGGGGCATCTCGCGGTAATAGAAGCAGGTCTCCTGCACCTTGAAGCCGCTGAGGGCGACGACGACACCGTCAACGGGATTTTTCGCGCCGCCCACAGCATCAAAGGCACGGCAAGCTTCTTCGGGCTGAACAAGATCGTCGAGTTGGCCCACATAGTCGAGAACCTCTTCGGCGAGTTGCGCGAACACCGCCTGACGGCAGGCGCGGAAATGGTCGACGCCTTGCTGGCGGCCGCCGACGCGCTGAAGGAGATGATCGACAGCCCGGCCGCCAGCGAGCAGTATGATATCGCCGGCTGCGCGTCCGACCTCCGGCGATTCATGGCTGGCGAGCAAAGCGGGGCGGCGCGGCAGCCCGAGCCGCGCGGGGGGCTGTCGGCCTGGGATTTGTGGAATAAGCTGACCGGCGAGGAGGAAAAGGAGGAACCGGCGACGGCGCCCGCCGCGGCCGTGGTTCAGCCTGCCGTTCAGAGCGCCGCCGCCGGCAGCCCGCCGGATGCGGTCCGCGACGACGGTAAAGCCCGTGAGGTGGTGATGGAGGACAGGGTGCGGGTCAGCGTTTCCCTGCTCAACAATCTGCTCAACCTGGCGGGCGAGCTGGTGCTGCGGCGCAACCAGCTGTTGCGAATCTCCCATGAGGTCGCGGGCCAGGCGCCGCTTATGGAGGCGGTGGCCAAAGGGATCGACGAGCTGACGACCAACCTCCAGAAAACGGTAATGAAGACCCGAATGCAGCCGATCGCCAGCGTTTTCAATAAGTTTCCCCGCATTGTGCGCGATCTGTCACGGAAGGTGGGCAAGGAAGTCGATCTGACCATGCAGGGGATGGAGGTCGAACTGGACCGCTCGCTGGTCGAGGCGCTGGTCGATCCGCTGACCCATTTGGTGCGCAATTCTCTCGATCACGGCATCGAGGGGCCCGATAAGCGGGCGGAGCACAACAAGCCTCCGTCAGGGGCGCTGGTTCTGCGGGCCTATCACGAGAGCGGGCGGGTGATCGTCGATGTCTGCGACGACGGCGCCGGCATCGATCTCGAAAAGGTGAAGGTCAAAGCGGTGCAGCGGGGAATCGTCGGCGAAAAGGACGTCGCCGCCATGAGCGAAGCCGATATTGTCGGCCTCATTATGACTCCCGGCTTTTCGACGGCGGAGAAGGTCACGGATATTTCCGGCCGCGGCGTCGGCCTCGATGTGGTAAAAACGAATATCGAGAACTTGGGCGGCAAGGTCGAGGTTATTTCCGAGGCCGGGAGGGGGACGACTTTCCGCCTGATCTTGCCGTTGACGCTGGCTATTATCGCTGCTTTCATCGTCATCGCCGGGAGTCAGGCATTCGCCATCCCGCAGGCGAACGTGAGGGAGCTGCTGCTGATACAGCCGGGCGAAAGCGGCCGCAAGGTCGAAGTGGTGCGGGGCAACCCTGTCTTGCGTCTGCGGGGCCGCATTTTGCCCCTGGTGAGGCTGGAGGATCTGCTCGCGGGGGAAAACCGCCCCGGCGGCGATGTGGCGGCTGAGTATTTTTCCGGCGAGCGGACGCTGAGGGTGCTGGTAATCAAGGCCGGCAACACGGCGTACGGTCTGGTGGTCGATTCCGTTTACGATACGGAGGAGATACTGGTGAAGCCCCTCCCGCCGGTTATCGGCGGCTGCGGCTCATATTCGGGCGTGACCGTCCTCGGCGACGGGAGCATCGCGCTCATTCTTGACACGGAAAGCCTGCGGCAGCGGGCCGGAATTTCCCTGGTCGAGGACGGCAAACTGCCGGCCGCGGCCAATGCCGCGAAACAGGTCGACCGGGAGATGCAGTACATTCTGCTGTTCAAATGCTCGGGCGGCGAGTTGCTCGGCCTTGACATGGCGATGGTGGCGAGGGTCGAAAAGATTGACGTGTCCAGGCTGCAGAAGGTCGGTGCGAAGTATTATTTTTCCTTCCAGGGCCAGACGACGCGGGTTATTCGGCCGGAGCATTACTTGCCGCTTGCGCGCAGGAAAAATAAGCCTGCCTCGGTTTATGTCCTCCTGCCGAAGCTGGTCAAGGTCCCGGTCGGCATAATCGCCGAAGAGATCCACGACGCGGTTTATACGACGGTATCGCTGGATGAAGGCGGCGTGGCGGGCAACGGAATACTGGGTTCGGCGCTCATCGACGGAAAGCTGGTCACGCTGATCAATATGCACGAATTGTTCGCCAAGGCCGCGCCGGAGTATTACAGCCGGGGCGCCGGACGAAAACGGGCGGGCGGGGACGAGGGATTCTCCCGGGCTGCGGAAGATCGTAAGGCGAAGATACTTCTTGCTGAAGATTCGCCGTTCTTTTTGCGGGTTGTGAGGAGTTTTCTGGAAAGCGTAGGCTACGAGGTCGTTACCGCTGAAAACGGGCGAGAGGCGCTGGAAAAGCTGCACCAAATCAAGGTTGATCTGGTTGTGAGCGATATCGAGATGCCGCTGATGAACGGCATCGAATTGGTGCGCGCCATCCGCGCCAACCCGGCGCTTCGCGAGCTGCCGGTGATCGCCCTCACATCTCTGACCGGCGATAGCCATAAGGAGAAAGGGCTACGGGCCGGTTTCGATCTGTACGAGCATAAACTTGACCGGACGAAGCTATTGGAAAAGATCAGCGGGATTTTGCCCGCGAAAGCGTGACCGGCCGGGGGAGGGATACGATGGCCAGAGTGATGATTGTCGATGATTCCTACGTGGTCCGGAAAGCTCTGGGGAAAATCCTGGTCGAGCTGGGTCACACGGTGGTGGCCGAAGTGGCCGACGGAGCGCAGGCGCTGAGCGAGTATTCAAATCTGCAGCCGGATATCGTAACGATGGATTTAACTATGCCGGGGATGAATGGCGCTGAGGCCACTTCGCGAATAATCGACAGGTTCCCGGCGGCGCGGATTATCGTGGTTAGCGCCTCCGAGGAGAAGCAGGTCGTGCTGGACGCCCTGGAGCGGGGGGCAAGGCATTATATTATCAAGCCGATCACACCCGAAAAGGTGGCGACAACGATCGCCAATGTCCTCCAGCAGCAATTGGATCAGCAGGCGTACAGGGAGCTTATCCAAAAATTAAAGCTGGCCGGCGGCATCGAGAGTATCCTGACGGCCAAGGAGCAACGGGCGGTCCGCGTCCTTATCGTCGACGATTCGGCGGTGGCCAGGAGATGCCTGCGGGAGATAGTCATCGCATTGGGCCATACCGTGGCGGGCGAGGCGGAGAACGGATCGCAGGCTTTTGTGGAATACACCCGCTGTAAACCCGATATTGTGACGATGGATCTGACGATGCATGGCATGAACGGAGCGGCGGCCACGTCGAAGATCATCGCCGCCTTTCCCGAGGCCAGGATTATCGTGATCAGTGCGATGGAGGAGCGACGCGTGGTCATCGATGCATTGGAGAGGGGCGCACGGCATTTTATCATCAAGCCGATCACCCAGGAAAAGATTGCGGCGGTCCTCGGCAACGTCCTCCGCCAGAATTTCGATCCGGACAAGCACCGCGAGTTGGTCGGCAAACTTAAGTCCACACTCGATGGCGCTTCCTTGCTGAGGGATGCCAAATATCTGCCTCCCTACCGGATCACTCGCGACAATAAGCTTACGCTGGTGGAGATCAACGCCAATCTGTCATTAACCAGCTGTCAGTCGCTGTCGATCGAGCTGGCGGAATTTTTGACCGCTGAACCGCGGGTGTTGTTTGACTTCGGGTCGACCCCGCGACTGAGGGGGTCGATTCTCGCCGAATTAGGCAAGCTCGTCCAGACGATCGAAAGCAGCGACGGCAAAGTGAAGGCGGCTTCGCGCAACCCGTCGTTTGTCGAACTGGTTTCGGGGGAAGACGGCGATCCTTCTCTGGCGGCGGTGCTGCAATACCTTGCGGGCTGATAGCACGGCCCTTGCGGCTGACATACAGGGCGCGAAAAAGGCTCCGGCGGCTGCCGGAGCCTTTTTCGCGGCGGTTTTTTATTGCCAATATATGCTTGGCAATTAGTCTCTTCCCCCGGCGAAGACTAAAAATAAATACGACGACGGGGAGGGGAGCGTATTGCATACGACGACGAAGCGGCGACGGCTGAAGCGCCGCTACCGGAAGATGGCCGCGGCGGCGGCGACGGCGGCGGTGATGTCGACGGCGCTGCTGCACGGGTTCCCGGTGGCGAAGGTGTTAGCGGCGCCGAGTCTGCCGGTGGAGAGCGCGGTGGATGAGGCGGCGGTCCAGGATCAGAGCGGCGGGGCGGCGGAGGCGGCCCGCGAGCGGGACCGGGGCGGTAACAAGGACCGCGACCGGGACCGCGACAGGGATCGCCACCACGACCGTTGGGAGGCGCGGAGTCCGGTGCAGGTGGTGATGGATAACGCGGCGACGTTCGGTTTCGATGTAAGCCGCGATTCGTTCTCGCTGCTGTCGAAGACGGCGAACAGGGCGACGGTGAGGGTGCGGCATGAGGGGCAGACGTTTAAGGTCGACCTGGAGCGGGCCGGCGATTCGTGGGTGATCACGACTATCCGCGGGATCGGCGATATGAACCATCCGGCCACTTATACGCCGGCCAGCTTTTTCCCGGGCGCGGCGCTGCTGCCGGCGCCGACCGCTCCGGCCGAGCAGACGACGATTTTTGCGACAGAGGCGTTTAATACCTGGACGTGGACTGAGGCGGTTTATCCCGGCGATATGTCTTTCGGGATCGCGCTGCAGGACCCGCGGCCCGCGGGGTTGGCGACGACAGTCCCCGCCGACATGCTCGATAAGCTGGATTTTGGCCGCCAGCTGCTGCTGTTCGCCAATGTCGGCTCGGTGTCGCCGCAGGGGTACGGGGTGGGCATCGCGAAGGTGGTGCGGAGCGGCAACGATCTGACGGTGACGGTGCGGACGAAGAGCCCTCAGGCCGGTGATAAGGCGGCGACGAAGACGGACGATTATCTGGCGGTGGACCGGGCGAATCTCGATTTCAGCAAGCCTGTCCGCATCGCGTTCGTGGATCAGTACGGGACGGTGCTGGTGACGTATACGGTGGTGCCCAGGTGATAGTGATAACCCGAGGTCGCCTAGAAAGCCCCAGATGCAAGGCGCACCGGAAAAGCGCGCTGCGCCGCGTACTTCATGGCGTACGCAAGCAAGCGCTTTGAGGAGCAACGCAGCAGATGGGGTTTTCTAGGCGACCGGAGCCCCTGCCGACTACGGCGGGGCTTTTTTGCGTCTTAGCGGCTGGTTGGGACGAGTGGCGTGCAGGAATTTACCTTAACTTATAGAATATCCTTGTTTTGTAAAATACTAGTGTTGTCACCGCGATCGGGCGACTAGGGTTAAGGAGGAAGAGAAATATGGCAAAGAAGAAGTTTGAGAGGACCAAACCGCACGTTAACATTGGCACCATCGGTCACGTCGACCATGGCAAGACCTCGCTGACCGCGGCTATCACGCTGCTGCTGTCCAAGTCGGGCGGCGCGA
>JAEZJM010000026.1 GCA_023415775.1 Bacillota bacterium
CCCAGCTTATCGAGGAAGCGGGGGCGTGCAGCATTTTGGTGGAGGGCGTGCCCACCGCGGTCGGCAAGGCTATCGCCGAGCGGGCCGGGATTCCTATCCTCGGCATCGGGGCCGGCTCGGGCACTCATGGCCAGCTGCTCATTTACGCCGATATGGTCGGCATGTACGATAATTTCACGCCGAAATTCGTGAAGAAATACGCCAATGTCGGCGAAGTGCTAACAGGCGCGTTCGCCGAATACGTCAAAGAAGTGCGGGCAGGCCAGTTCCCGGTGGACGCCGAGCACACGTACAAGATGCCGGAAGAGGAAATCGCCGCGCTGGCCAAGATTCTGGCCGAGAAGAAGTAACGTCAAAACTGACGAGGCGACCGACATGGAAAAGACCAAGGTCAACCTGCAGACAATCAGCAGAAGCATCCAGGTTCTGCGATGCTTCGATAACGCGGATCTCGGGATAACCGATATCGCCAAACAGCTTGGGTTGGCCAAGAGTACGGTCTTCGGGATCGTATCCACCTTAGAGTGCAACGGTTTTTTGGAACAGGACAGCCGCACTGGTCGCTACCGGTTGGGCACCGAGCTTTTTAGGCTCGGGACGAAGGTGAAAGCGGACCTGCTCAGTCTCTGCAAGCCCTATATGGAGAAGCTGGTCGCAGCATACCGCGAAACAGTCCATCTGGTTATCCCCGACCAGTGCAGCATCCTGTATATCCATAAGATCGAGAGCCCGCACTCGATGAGGATATGCTCGAAGGTGGGCGAAAGACAGCCTCTCTATTGCACCGGTGTAGGTAAAGCCATCCTCGCCCATCTTGGGGAGCGCGAACGAATAGCAATAATGGACAAAATGAGTTTTGTGCAGCTGACCCCTTTCACTATCGGCAATATGGATTTTCTAAATCAGGAGCTTGCCGACATCAAGGCGAAGGGGTTCGCGGTCGACCGCGAGGAGCTGGAGGTGGGCCTGATCTGTGTGGCGGCGCCTGTTTTCGACAGCTTCGATATGCCTGTAGCCGCCATCAGTGTTGCCGGACCGGCCAGCAGAATGACCGACCGGGTAATCGGGGAAATTGCCGGAACCCTGACGGCGTTTACCCGCGAGTTATCCGGCAGGCTCGGGTCTTTGCAGGGAGCATGCCGCTAAATAGGGAATTTCTTTTTTGGCAATATTTGCGAACGGAGTTCGTGCCACGCGAACAGAAGAAGTTTATCAGAAGGAGATAATCGATGGCGAGGTTACTTGATGGCAACTTATTCTCAGGCGTTATCAGGGAAGAGGTTGTCGCCGGTGTGGCTGCCCTCAGAGGCCGTTTTGGCGTGGTGCCCGGCCTGGCGGTGGTCATCGTCGGCGAAGATCCTGCTTCCAAGGTTTATGTCGGCCGCAAGCACAAGGCGTGCCAGGAATGCGAAATTTACTCGGAGGTTATCAGGCTGACCGGCGATGCGGGTGAAGAAGAGCTGCTGTCGGTCATCGACGGCCTCAACGCCGACCCGAAAATCCACGGGATACTCGTTCAACTGCCGCTTCCCAGGCATATCAGCGCCGATAAGGTGCTCGAACGGATCTCGCCTGCCAAGGATGTGGACGGATTCCATCCGCTGAATGTGGGCAATCTTAGCATCGGCCGGGACGCTCTCGTCCCCTGCACGCCCAACGGCGTGATCAAGATGCTCGATATCGCCGGTATCCCCATCGAAGGGAAAAGGGCGGTGATAATCGGCCGGAGCAATATCGTGGGCAAGCCAATGTTCAATCTGCTGCTGGCCAGAAACGCAACTGTGACCGTTTGCCATTCCCGCACCGCCGATCTGGCGGCGGTGACCCGCCAGGCCGAAATCTTGGTGGCTGCCATCGGCAAAGCCAACTTCGTCACCGCCGATATGGTCAGCCCGGGCGCCGTGGTGATCGATGTCGGCATCAACCGTGTCGACGGTAAACTGGTTGGCGATGTGGACTTCGCCCAGGTGAAAGAGGTGGCTGGCGCGATAACGCCGGTACCCGGCGGGGTGGGGCCGCTCACAATCGCGATGCTTCTTCACAATACGCTCAAAGCGGCGAAAATGCAGCTTGAGGCTGATTAACAGGAGGGCAACTATGAAAAGTGACGTCGAAATCGCCCAAGAAGCGAAGATGAAGCCCATAACACAGGTGGCGGACGAACTCGGCCTTACTGAAGACGATCTGGAACTATACGGCAAATACAAGGCCAAGGTATCGCTGGCGGCTTGGGAGAAACTCAAGGGCCGACCTGATGGCAAGCTGATCTTAGTAAGCGCTATCAATCCCACACCGGCTGGGGAAGGAAAGACTACCAACACTGTCGGAATAGGCGATGCCCTGCGCCGCCTCGGCAAAAAGGTCGTTATCGCCCTGCGCGAACCCTCCCTCGGCCCCTGCTTTGGCGTGAAGGGCGGCGCGGCCGGCGGCGGCTATGCCCAGGTAGTGCCGATGGAGGATATCAATCTCCACTTCACCGGCGACATCCATGCGGTAACAACGGCCAATAATCTTCTGGCCGCGGTGATCGACAACCACCTCCACCACGGCAACGAGCTGAACATCGACCCGCGGCGCATCACCTGGCGTCGGGTTATGGACCTCAACGAACGGGCTCTGCGCAATATCGTCCTCGGCCTGGGCGGCAAGGCCAACGGTGTGCCGCGCGAAGGCGGCTTCGATATCTCCGTCGCCTCGGAGATGATGGCCATCCTCTGCCTGGCCTCCGACCTTGAAGACATGAAGGAGCGCATCAGCCGCATCATCGTCGCGTACACTTATGATAGCAGGCCGGTCACCGTCGCCGACCTCAAGGTCGCCGGCGCTCTCACCCTGCTATTTAAAGACGCCATTAAACCCAATATCGTCCAGACGCTCGAAAATACCCCGGCGTTTATCCACGGCGGGCCTTTCGCCAATATAGCCCATGGCTGCAACAGCGTCATGGCGTCGAAGTTTGCCCTCAAACTGGCCGACATCCTCATCACGGAGGCAGGGTTCGGCGCCGACCTGGGGGCGGAGAAGTTCATGGACATCAAGTGCCGCTTTGCGGGGATGAAGCCCGATGTGGTGATGCTGGTGGCCACAGTCAGGGCGCTGAAATCCCACGGCGGGGTGGCCAAGGCCGACCTCGGCAAGGTGAACATGGCGGCCCTGGAGAAGGGCCTGGCCAACCTGATCAAGCATATCGAGAATATCGGCAAGTTCGGCCTGCCTGCCGTCGTGGCCATCAACGCATTCCCGACCGATACGGCGGAGGAACTGGCTTTCGTCGAGGAGAAGTGCACCGCCATGGGCGCCGACGTGGCTCTGTCGGAAGTGTGGGCCAAGGGCGGCGCCGGCGGCGAGAATGTCGCCCGCAAGCTGATGGCGGCGATGGAGAAGCCGAAACAGTTCCGCTTCCTCTATGACGAGAAGCTGCCGGTCAAAGAAAAGATCGCCATTATCGCCAAGGAAATCTACGGGGCCGACGGCGTGAATTATACCCCGGCCGCCGACAAGACAATCGGCGAACTGACCGCGATGGGTTTCGACAAGACACCGATTTGCATGGCCAAAACCCAGTACTCGCTCAGCGACGACGCAGCCAAGCTTGGCCGGCCCTCCGGCTTCACCGTTACTGTGCGGGAAGTGCGTGTCGCCGCCGGCGCAGGTTTCCTGGTCGCCATCACCGGCGAGATCATGACGATGCCGGGATTGCCAAAGAAACCGGCGGCTGAGGCGATGGATATCGACAACAGCGGCAAAATAGTAGGCCTGTTCTAGTCAGGCCTGCTGTCGTCCGGGCGGGGGATGGATTAAAGATGGGCTCAGATACAGAAAAGATCGCAAGCAGATGGCTGGTAGCCGTCATGGGGACGCTGCTGCAACTGGCTTTGGGAACGGTATATGCTTGGAGCTACTTTCAGCAGCCGGTCATGGCCGCCGGCGGATGGTCGAATACCCAGGCGGCTTGGGCGTTCAGCCTAGCTATATTCTTCCTCGGTCTGGCGGCGGCTTGGGGCGGCATCAACCTTTCCAAATTCGGGCCGCGAAGACTTGCCATGGCCGGAGGCGGCCTGTTCGGCATCGGTTACCTGATCGCCGCCTATGCTCTTCATATCAAGAGTCTCCCGCTGCTGTACGCCGGCTATGGCGTGATCGGGGGGATCGGGCTGGGTCTCGGCTATGTGACGCCGGTGGCGACGGCGGCCAAGTGGTTTCCCGACAAAAAGGGCTTGATTACCGGCATGGTGGTGATGGGATTCGGGTTCGGAGCGCTGGTGATGGCCAAGGTTGTGGCCCCTATTCTCATGTCCGTAGCGGGTGGAGGCCTTGTCCAGACATTCTTCTGTATCGGCGTCGCCATGCTCGCCGTAACCCTGACGGCTGGCTACTTCTTGGTCAATCCGCCGGCGGGTTTCGCGCCGAAAGGCTTTGCTCCTCAGGCAACGCCGGCCGCGCAAAGTAATTCTAACGATACTTTAACCGCCAGACAGTGCATTTTTTCCGGTAGGTTCTTGATGATGTGGCTGGTATTCTTTTTTAACATCGTCGCCGGCATCATGTTTATCGGCTTCCAGTCGCCGCTGCTGCAAGACCTATTGAAACAGACCCTTGACCCCGCTGCCTTATCAGACCCGCAGGTGATTGCCGGCTTAGCCGCTTCCGGCGCTACCCTGATCGCCGTGAGTTCCATCTTTAATGGTCTAGGCCGTTTTTTCTGGGGTGGTTTGTCCGACAAAATTGGCCGTGTTGAGACTTTCCGCCTTATCCTCGGCAGTCAACTGGCCGTTTTTATTGCCCTGATGTTCGTCGAAAGCCCCCTCGTTTTTAGCATACTTGTTTGCTACATCCTCTTCTGCTATGGAGGTGGCTTTGGCTCTATGCCATCGTTCGTTCTCGATGTTTTCGGGCAGAGGATGATGCCGGTAGTCTACGGCACCATCCTCACGGCCTGGGGCAGTGGAGGAATAATCGGTCCGCAGATCGTTGCCTTTATGAAGGACAATTTTGCCATACAGGCCGCAAAGTATACCTTCGCGTCAGCTTCGGTATTCCTGTTGCTTGGCTTCATAATTACCTTTGTTCTGAGCGCGAGAAATTCACCTGGCGATTGATGGAATTTAACTAAAAAATGTCGAAAAATCACCCGGTGGGTGATATAAAACGACAAAAGATCCACTATACAATTTTGTATAGTGGATTTTTGGCGTTGGAGGGAAATACTTCGTCCGCTTCGGCCTGCTGGCCAACGCGGAGTTTTTTTCGCCGGGCGACGACCGACGGCCAGTTCATCCGCATTGGCAAGATTTTGAGTAAAGTCACAGTTTGAATCCTGCGGGGATATTTGTTTTGCCAAGTACGAACCGGGATTGCTGGTGCTACAGCGGTTGCTATATTTGTCGCAAAGTGTCCATTTTGCAGGAGCTTTCGCAATTATACAGAAAATATGGTAAATATGGCAATTCGCTTGGGGATGTGACGCGCCTATGTTCTCTGCAGGTCTGCAGGCCGCAATAGCCGGAATAGGCATATATCTCCCGGACAAGGTTCTCATGAACGATGATCTGGCGGCGAGGGTGGATACCTCTGACGACTGGATCCGGGAACGAACCGGCATCAGGGAACGGCGGATCGCCGCGGATACCCAGGCGGCTTCGGATCTCGGCACGATTGCCGCCGCCAGGGCGATCGAGGATGCCGGGGTTACGGCGGAAGAAATCGACCTCGTTATTGTCGCCACGGCGACTGCCGATATGCAGTTTCCCGCCACCGCCTGCATCATCCAGAATAACCTCCGGCTCGAGAATGCCGCCGCCTTCGATCTGACGGCCGGCTGTACGGGCTTTATTTACGCGCTGGCGGTGGGCAGCCAGTTTATCGGAACAGGCCTTTATCGCACCGTGCTGGTCATCGGCGCCGAGGTATTATCGAAAATCACCGACTGGACGGACCGCGAAACCTGCATTCTGCTTGCCGATGGGGCCGGCGCCGTCGTTTTGCGGCCCGCGCAGCCGGGGTACGGCATTTTGGCGGTTAAGCTCGGAGCCGACGGTGCGGGCGGCAGACATCTGCTGCTGCCGGCCGGCGGGTCGCGGCTGCCGCATACGCCGCAGACGCTGGCCGCAAAGCTTGATAAGCTTCATATGGATGGCCAGGAGGTCTTCCGTTTTGCGATGAGGGCGCTCCCGGAGGCTACGCTGCAGGCGCTGGCCGCAGCAGGTATCGCCAAGGAAGAGGTCGCCCTTGTCATTCCCCATCAGGCGAATCTTCGCATCATCGAGGCGGCGGCCAGGAGAATGGACATGCCGATGGATAAGTTCATGATCAATCTGGACCGGTACGGCAACACGTCGTCGGCGTCCGTGCCGATCGCCCTCCACGAGGCGCTGGAAACCGGACGGGTAAAAGACGGCGATATCGTCGCCCTGACCGCTTTCGGAGCCGGGCTGACCTGGGGGTCGGCGATCCTCCGCTGGCAAAGTCCGGCCGGACGAATTAGCTGAGAGAGGGGAGGGTGCGATATGTCCGAACAATCGTTTCGCCTTGTGAAGATTGACGAGCTCAACGCCGGCCTTGTCGGCGAAGTTTTCCGCGCGGCGTACGGCGAAGCCTTCCCGGTGAAATACGTTTATAAGCCGGAAGCGGTTCTGGAGGAGATCCGTCACAACCGTCTGGCGGCCTTATTGGCCGTCGACGAGGGGGGCAGAGCCGCCGGTTATGTTTCCGTTTTCAAAAGCGCCCCCAACCCGCGTCTCTGGGAAGCGGGCAATCTTGTCGTCGTCCCCGCCTACAGGCAGACTGATGTCAGCATGCTGCTGGCGGCGACCTACACGGACGGCGCCCTCTTTGCGAAGGCCGCGAGCGACGGTCTGTTCGGCGAATCGGTGTGCTGCCATTATTTCACCCAGGTGAGCAGCATCAAGGCCGGCCACGCCGATTTCGCCCTCGAACTCGACCAGCTCGACGGGCCGAGCTTCAAGGACAACCGGACAGGCAGCGCCCGCGTGTCGTGCGTGCTTAATTTTAAGGAGTATTCTCCGCCGTCCGATCCGGTTTACCTGCCGCCGGTCTACGAGCGCTTTCTCCGACAACTGGCCTTGCCGCTGAACCCCCGGAATTTTCTCGCGGCGACGGCGCCGCTGCCGACGGGTACGCTTACCCGGCACGAAGACCATTATTACGAATCAGCCCAGACTTGGAAGGTAGCTGTCGGCGAAATCGGCGCCGATTGGGCGCAGCTCACGGCCGGCCTGCTGGCCGAGGCGAGACGGCGCGGCGTAATCAGTCTGCAGATTACGCTGAATACGGCCTGCCCCGGGATTGGCGCCGCCGTGGAGATACTGCGGTCTCAGGGCTTCTTTTTCGGCGGCCTCGCCCCCCGCTGGTTCGGCAGCGACGGGCTGCTCATGCAGCAGGTGCTGGGCATTGATACCGAGTACGAGCACATCAGGCTTTATTCCCCGACCGGCAAGGAACTGCTTGCCTATATTCAGGCGGACCGGACATCTCTACTGGCTGGGGCAGGAGAGTGAAGCGTACGGCTTCGACCTGTTTCAATATAAAGCGCAAGGAGGAATTACCCATGTCGACAATCGAAAAGCTGCGTCAAGTTATCCTTAAATTGAGGAAGAAAAACATCACCGCGGACAAGCTGACCCCCGAAGCCCGTTTCCAGCAGGACCTGGATTTCGACTCCCAGGATCAGACCGAACTGCTGGTCTTGGCGGAGGACGCTTTCAAGATTTCCATGGGTCTGTCGGAGGTTAAAGATCTAACCACAATTGCCGCCGCCGTGGCGTACATCGACAAAAAGCTCGCGAAGTAGGCGCTTTTCAAAAACCGGCGATGGAGGAGCATTGCGTGTCTGACGAACAGTTTCGCCTGGTTCCTGTGGGCCCGGATAACGTCGCCCTTGTCGGGACGGTTTTCCGGGCGGTTTATGGCGAGGATTACGTCGACTCAACCGTCTACCGGCCGGAAAGCTTGCTGCAAAAAATCGCCCATGGTCAGCTGGCCGGCTTGCTTGCCATTGATCCCGCAGGCCGGCCGGCGGGCTATGTCGCCTTGGGGCCCACCGCGCCCAACCCTTATCTCTGGGAGGAGAAAGGGTTGATTGTCGTTCCCGCGTACAATAAATCAGATGCCGGAACATTGCTAGCCTGCTCCTTAGGTGATCCGGCGGTTTGGCCGGAGGGCGTCGCCGGCGTTTTCGCTTCAACGGTCTGCCATCACTATTTTTCCCAGGTAATCTGCGCCAAGGCCGGCTGGATTGCGTCGGCCATCCAGCTGGATCTTTTCGACGCCGCTATCCTTCACGACCGGTCGGCGGATATCGACCGCATTTCCTGCGCTCTTTTCTTCAGCCTGATGCCGCCCGCCGGCGGGCGTTCATACTGGCCGGCCGCTTATCGCGAGATACTGTCTTCGCTGGCCGCCGCCAGGTGCGAACCCGAGGGCGAACTGTCGACCGAGCCGCTGCCCGCCGCTGCGGCGACTGCGCTGGAGATTATACCGATTACTGCTTCGCGCAGCATGAAGGTCAATGTATTGCGCGTCGGCGGCGACTGGGCCGCCGTGGCCGACAGGCTGGTGGCCGAAGCCCGGCGCCGGCGGCTGCTGTCTGTCCAGCTTTTTATCGACACCTCCTGCCCCGCCATCGGCGAGGCTGTTAAGATATTGCGCGAGCGTGGGTTTTTCTTCGGCGGGCTTGCGCCGCGCTGGTTCGGCAGCGACGGCCTGCTGATGCAGCAGGTGTTCGCCGACACGCGCTATGAGCTGATAAAACTCTATCCCGATACCGCCAAAAATCTGCTCGCTTTTATCCGCGCCGATCGACTGGCGGTCGCGCAAGAAACGGGGGCGATAACATGATCGGGCCTTCTCCGGTCGGCAAAATTAACGCCCGCATAGCCGGCCTTGGCATGTACGCGCCGGAAAAAGTTCTCACAAGTACCGAATTGGCCCGGCAGTTGGATATCTCCGAAGAGTGGATCACTTCCCGCGTCGGTGTCCGCGAACGGCATATCGCCGCCGCGGGCGAGGCTGCCTCAGCCATGGGCGCCGTCGCCGCCGAACGCGCCCTGGCGGCTGCCGGCGTCGCCCCGGACGAGGTCGATCTGCTCATCGTGGCCACAGAGACGCCCGACCGGCCGATACCCTCCGCGGCCTGCATCCTTCAGCGGCGGCTCGGCCTATCGAGGGCCGCCGCTTTCGACCTGAACGCCGCCTGCTCCGGCTTTGTTTACGCGCTGACCGTCGGCAGTCAGTTCGTCGCCAGCGGCGCTTACCGCAACATCCTGGTCGTCGGGGCCGAGGTCGTGTCCCGCTCCGTCGACTGGACCGATGCGGCGACCTGCATATTGGTCGGCGACGGCGCCGGCGCAGCTGTGTTGCAGCCAACGACGCCGGATAAAGGAATCCTCGCCTGGAAGCTGGGAGCCGACGGCCGCGGCGCCGACTTTTTAACAATTCCGGCCGGCGGGTCGGAAATGCCGCTGACTCACGAGTTACTGGACGCCAAACTTAACAGTGTTGTGATGAATGGCCAGGAAGTATTTATGTTTGCCCTTCGCACCGTTCCGGCCATTACAGCCGAGGTGCTGGAAATGGCTGACCTTTCGCTGGACGACGTCGCCCTCTTCGTGCCTCATCAGGCCAACAGCCATATCCTTGAGGCCGTCGCCCGCAAAATGGACCTTCCCGAAGAAAAGCTGATGATGAATATCGCTCGCTATGGCAACACGGTCGCCGCCACCATACCGATAGCGCTGTACGAGGCTGCGGAGCAGGGCCGGATAAAGACCGGCGACATTGTCGTCCTCGCCGGGTTCGGCGCCGGACTGACCTGGGGCGCTGTTGTCATGCGCTGGTAACGATAAGATAATTACGCAAGAAATCGCCGGTAAAACACATAGAAACGCAGAGGCCTTATGCAACAACAAATCGACCTTGGGTCCGGCAAGGTTCCGACGGTGATGTTCCGGTTCGCCGTCCCCTTGATGGTGTCGCTTTTTTTCCAGAACTTATACGCCTATGTCGATACGGTATTCGTTTCCTGGCTGGGGGCGGAAGCGCTGGCGTCCGTTTCGCTGACTGTGCCGCTGACTTACCTGGCGCTGTCGCTGGCCAAGGGGGCTTCGTTCGGCAGTGTCGTGCTGATGAGCTACGCCCGCGGGCAGGGCGACGAGGAAGGCGGGCGGGCGATCGCCATGGCCCTGCTGCCGCTGATGACGCTGATGATGGCGATTTTCGCGCCGCTTTTGTCGGCCGATCTGTGCCGGGCATTCTACGGCTTTCTCGGCGCGACGGACGCCGTAGCGACGGCCGGCATCGGCTTTACGGCCTGGCTGGTGGCCGGGTTCCCGGTGATGGGTTATGTATTTACCGCCGAGGCGCTGTTCATGGCCCGCGGCGATACTGTGACGCCGATGAAAGGGCAGATACTGGGCAATGTGCTCAATTTTTGCCTTGACCCGCTGTTCATTTTCGTTTTTGGCTGGGGCGTGACCGGGGCGGCGATCGCCACTTTCACCGGCCAGCTGGCAGCGGCGGCGTATCTGCGGCGGCGACTGGCGGCGCAGCAGGGGGAAAGGCCGGGCCTGACGCTGCCGGTCGGTGTGGCGCGGCTGTGGCGGCAAATCCTGGGCCAGGGCGTTTTTATAACGGTGGCTTATCTTGTTAGCCCGGTGGGTCTGATGCTGCTGAATATGATCCTGGCCCGGTTCGGTCCGGTGGCCATCGGCGCCTGGAACCTGATGTCGCGCACCGAGATGATGGTGCTGCTGCCGATAATGGGGCTGAGCAACGCGCTGGCTACGTTCGTAAGCTTTAACTTCGGCCGGGGCGATTATGGGCGGATACGCGAAGGACTGGCCTTTTTCTTTAAATTTGCGCTGGCCATCGTGGCGCCGACAATGGTCGTGTTTACGGTTTTCCCGCGCGAGCTGACGGCTATTTTCCGGCCGGCGCCGGCGCTGGTGGAATTGGGGAGCGCGGCGCTTGCGGCGTCGGCGGTGGCGGTGCTGTTCATGCCCGCCCTGTCCGCGCTGGCCGGCCTGGCGCAGGGGTTTCGGCGTCCGGGCTTTATGCTGGCGGGCTCGTTGACGTATGTGATCGCGGCGCGCGTGCCGCTGGCGTATTTGTTCGCCGCCCACTGGGGCGAGCGGGGCGTGTTCTGGAGCCATCCCGCCGCCGCCATTCTGGCGGGCGCGCTGGCGCTGGCGCTGTCTTCGCGCCTGCTGGCCGATTGCCGGCGCAGTTTGGCGGCCGCCGTGTCGGCGAACGGGAAAGGAGCTTCAATCGATGAGTGATGAGAACACGGTCGTCCTTGGCGACGATCCGTCGCCGCCGGAGATCGACATTTTCCGGCCGGCCGACGCCGCCGGGACGGCCGCCCTGTACCGGGCGGTTTACGGCGACAAATATCCGGTCGGCGACGTGTACGACCCGCAGAAGCTCGTCAGCCAGGACGAAACCGGCGAGGCTTACCGGGTGGTGGCCCGGACGGGGGGCGGCGAGGTGGTTGGCCACATCGCCCTGTACCGTTCCTCGCCACCCAACCGCAACCTGTACGAGATCGGCCAGATGATGGTCAGACAGGATTACCGGGTCGGCCCGCTGGCCAGCCGGCTGTTTGCGCATGCGCTGGCCGAGCTGCCGGCCAGCCACGATATCGAGCAGTTGTGGGGGGAGGCGGTCTGCAACCACCTTGTCACCCAGCAGATGTCTGCCGACGGCGGGTTCCTGCCGGCGGCCCTCGAGGTCGATCTGATGCCGGCCGAGGCTTATACCAGGGCGTTCGCGCGGCCCCTGGACACGGTGGGACGGGTGGCGACGCTGGCATTGTTCCGGGCGTTCAGAGCCAAGCCGCAGACGATCTATCTGCCGCCGATGTACGAAGAGGCGCTTGGTTTCGTATATTCGCTGTTCGCGTTCGGTCACAGTTTCGAGGTTTCCCGCCGGGAGCCGCCGGCCGACGTATCGACCTGCGGCCGGACGGAGGTTTTCGCCGCCGCCGGCGTGGCGCGGATTACTTTATCGGCCGCCGGCCGCGATTTGGCCGCCTATATCGCGGAAGCCGAGCGGCGGGCGCGGGCCGGGGGAGCTGTCGTCTTCCAGGTCTATTGTCCGCTGACGTGGCCGTGGGCCGGGACGGTTGCCGGGATTCTCCGCCGGCAGGGCTATTTTTTCGGCGGCGCTTTGCCCCGCTGGTTCGACGACGACGGGCTGCTGATGCAGAAGGTGCTGGCCGAGCCCGACTTCGACGGGATTTTTCTTTACCGGAAACCGGCCAAAAAGCTGCTGGATTTTGTCAGACAGGACTGGCTGGCCGTCCGCGAGAGATAAAAACATCAACCGCCCGGTTGCGGAAAGGGTGATTGGTATCAGCTTCAAGACCATCGGCGCCATGCTGTCCGCTCAGGCCGCGGCGCGGGCCGACAAGCCGGCGCTTATCTGCCGCCGCGGCCAGGAAATCCTTACATTCGGCGAGCTTGAGGGCAGCGCCCGCCGGGTGGCGGCCGCCCTGCTGGCCCTGGGCGCGGCGCGCGGCGAGAACGCCGCTCTTTGGGCCCCGAATATGACGGCGTATATGGGGATAGCGTTCGGCTGCGCCAAGGCCGGCGTGCCCCTGGTGCTGGTGAACACCAACTTCCGGGCTTACGAGCTAGAGCAGGTGCTGCGCCAGACCGAGGCGGTCACGCTGTTCATCGCCGACGGCGCCGGCCGGCCGGGGGAATTTGCGGAAGCGCTCGGGGAGCTCTGCCCCGAGCTTGCGGACGCGGTTGCCGGCCGGGTGGCGGCCGCCCGCCTGCCCCATTTGCGCCGCGTCGTCTTCCTGGGCGAAGAACGCTTGCCGGGGATGTTCTCCTGGCCGGAGTTCCTGGCGCTGGCGGACGACGCCGACGAGGCGCTGGTCGCCGCCCGCGAGGCGGCGGTCACGGCTGAGGATGTGTTCGTTATCCTGCTCACTTCGGGGACGACCGGCACTCCCAAGGGGGCCATGCTTACCCACGCCAACTTGGCTTATGTCGCCGCGGCGGCGGGGGAGGGGCTGGGGCTGACGCCGGCCGACAGGCTGTGCATCCCCTTGCCCTTTTTCCATGCGTACGGCCTTGGGATGGTGCTGGCCGCGGTCGCCGCCGGGGCTGCCGTGGCGCCGCTGGACCGCTTCCGGGCGCCGGAACTGCTGGCGACGATCGAGGGCTGCCGCTGCACGATGGTGTTCGGCACGCCGACGATGTTCGTGGCCGCCCTGGAGGAGCTGGCCAGCCGCGAGTACGACCTGTATTCCCTGCGGGGGGGCAATACGGCCGGCGCTTTTTGCCCCCCGGAACTGGCCACGGCGGTCATCGACAAGATGGGGGCGCGGGAGTTCGGCGTCTTTTTCGGCATGACCGAGTCATATTGTACGATAAACCGGCCGGAGGACCCGATGGACCGCCGCGTCAGCACAATCGGCCGGGCGATGCCGGGCATGGAGATCAGGGTGGTCGACCCGCGGACGGGCCGGGAGGCGCCGGCCGGCGCGGCGGGCGAGTTTTGCATGCGCGGCCCGGCGGTCATGAAGGGCTACTACAAAATGCCGGAAGCTACCGCCAGGGCCATCGACTCCGACGGGTGGCTGCACAGCGGCGACCTGGCCCAGGCCGACGCCGGAGGCTATTATTGCATAACGGGGCGGATCAAGGATATGATCATCCGCGGCGGGGAGAACATCCACCCCGCGGAAATCGAGGAATTCCTTTTCGCCCACCCCAAGGTGGCTGACGCCCAGGTGGTGGGCGTTCCCTGCGACTACTACGGCGAGGACGTGGTGGCCTTTGTCCGCCTGAAGGCGGGCTGCACCGCGACGTCGCTGGAGCTTAAGCGTTATTGCCGCGAACGCATCGCCCTCATCAAGGTGCCGGCCAAGTTTTTCTTCGTCGACCGGTACCCCCTGACCGCCAGCGGCAAGGTCCAGAAGTTCCGGCTGCGGGAGATGGCCGCCCAACTGCTGGCCGCAGAGGGGCAGGAGGGCTGAGCGGTTTCCGCCGGCAGCGGGGACCGGGCGCAATCCGTGGTTATTTAGTTAGGAGGATAGGTGTGGATAAACAGCAGATCGAAAACCTGACGAGGAATATCGTCGCCAAACGTCTGCCGCGGGTAAGTCCTGACAGAATTACGCCCGACGCCGAATTCGCCGCCCTTGGGGTCGATTCGCTGGCGCTTAGCTGGATGCTCGCCGATATTGAGGACACCTTCGATATCGAGATGCGGATCGGCGATGCTCTGAAGCTGAAAACTTTGGCCGCTGTGGTGGATTATGTTGCAAAGCGATTGGCGTAGTAACCGGCTCCCGGCCGGCGGCGTGCAGGAGATCGGCCGGGTTGCCCCCAGGGCGGATGCCGCCGCGAAGGTTACCGGGGCGGAGCGGTACGCGGCCGATTATTACCCGGAGAACTATGTGTGGGCAGGCGTGAAGCGGGCGGGGGCGCCCCACGCCCGCATAACGGGTATCGATGCGGTGGCCGCCCGCGCGCTGCCGGGCGTGGTGGCGGTGCTGACCCACAAGGACATCGGCGGTAAGAACCGCCTGGGGATATTCGAGAAGGACCAGCCCATTCTGGCCGATGGATTTGTCCGCCACTGCGGCGACGCGGTGGCGCTGGCGGTGGCCGATACGAAGGAGGCGCTGGCGGCGGCGCTGGCGGCCATCAGGGTCGATTATGAACAGCTGCCGGCGGTGTTCACGCCGCAGGAGGCTCTCGCCGCCGGCGCGCCGCTTGTCCACGCAGGCCGGCCGGGCGGCAATCTCCTCATGGAGAGCGAGGTTGTCTTCGGACAGGCCGACGAGGCGCTGGCCGCCTGCCGCCATACCGCGGAGTTGACTGTCGGACTCGGCTGGCAGGAGCACGCTTTTCTCGAGACGCAGGCCGGCGTCGCCTGGCAGGAGGCGGACGGCAGCCTGGCCATCGTCGCTTCCACCCAGACGCCTTTCCGCGACCGCCTGGAGCTGGCCGAAGCCTTGGGCTTGGCTCCCGACCGGATACGGGTGACCGCGCCTTACCTGGGCGGTGGCTTCGGCGGCAAAGACGGCGTCACGGTGCAGGGTTTTCTGGCGCTGGCGGCTCTCCACAGCGACGGCCGGCCGGTGAAGATGTGGTATTCGCGGGAAGAGAGCATCCTGGCCGGCACAAAGCGCCACCCGGCGACGGTAACCTACAGGCTTGGCTGCGACGCGGACGGTGTTCTCCAGGGTCTGAACTGCCGGCTGGTGTTCGATACCGGCGCATACGCGTCGCTGGGGACGGAGGTTTTCGCCCTGGCGCTCGAGCATGCCGGCGGCCCGTACAAGATAGCTAATGCGACCGTGCGCGGCGCGGTGGTGTATACGAATAACCCGGTGGCGGGAGCCTTCCGCGGCTTCGGCGTGCCGCAGGCGGCGGCCGGGATGGAGCAGGCGCTGGACGAACTGGCGCGGGTAGGCGGCTTCGACCCGCTGGCTCTGCGGCTGCGGAACGTTGTTGGCCGCGGCGATGCGACGCCGACGGGGGTGGTTATCAGCCGGCCGGCCGGCATGCGGGAATGCCTGGAGACGGTGGAACGGCATCCCCTGTGGCGTGAGCGGCAGGCCTGGCGGGAGGGCGCGCCGCCTTTCAAGCGGCGGGGCGTGGGCGTCGCCGCCGTTTATCACGGCATGGGCTTCGGCCCGGCGGTCGCCGATTACGCCAACGCCAAGCTGGAACTGACCGCCGACGGACGGATAATCGTCTGCTCCGGTGTGGCTGATATGGGTCAGGGCAACGCGACTACCTGCCTGCAGATCGTCAGCCACGCACTCGGCCAGCCTTACGAGGCGATGGAGCTGGTGCTGCCGGACACGGCCCGCACGCTGCCGTCGGCTTCATCATCGGCCAGCCGCACAACCTTTACTTACGGCAACGCTCTCGTCGGCGCCGCCGGGCTGCTGCGGGAGAGGATTCTGGCGAGGGGGGCGCTGCTGATGTCCTTCCAGCTAATGGCGCCGGTGAACGCCGCGGATATCGTCCTGCTGCCCGGCCGCATTTTCCATGCGCCTTCGGGCCACAGCGTCCCGCTGAAGATGATCGCCGGCTTTATGGACGCCGCCGAGCGTACGGTTACGCACAGCTATACCTGCCCGGTCAACACGCAGGTAATCCCGACCGGCGAAAATCTCAGGCTCCACGGTTATCCCCACCGGATATTTTCCTACGCCGTCAAGCTGGCCAGGGTGGAGATCGATACCCTGACCGGCGAGACGCGGGTGTGCGATTTTCTTAGCTGCGTCGAGGCCGGCCGGGTGCTTAACCCTCAGCTTTACGAGCAGCAGCTCCACGGCGGCGCCGTCCAGGGACTGGGCTACGCGTTGTTCGAGGATTTCGCCGTCGCCGGCGGGGCGATAGCGACCGGCGACCTGGCCACTTACATCCTGCCTACGGCTGCCGACGTGCCGGATATTGAGACCGTGAGCGTGGCGGTGAGTGAGGATGAAGGACCCTTCGGCATGAAGGGGGTCGGCGAGGTGGTAATCGACGGCGTGCTGCCGGCGGTGGCCAACGCGGTGGCCGAAGCAGCGGGCGTTCGCGTGACCGACGGGACGCTGACGGCCGAGAAAATTCTGGCGGCTCTGCGGGCCAGCGGGCGGGAGGCGGCGCGATGATCGTACGGTTCATACTCAACGGCAAGGATACGACGATAGAAACCCCGGCCGACCGGCGGGCGGTAGACCTGCTCCGCGAGGACCTCGGGCTGACGGGCGTCAAGGAATGCTGCGGCGCGGGCGAATGCGGCGCCTGCACCATCCTGGTGGACGGCGAGAGCCGCCTGTCGTGCCTGCTGCTGGCCGCCCAGCTGGAGGGGCGCGACGTCCTGACGGCCGAGGGGCTGGCGACCGGCGATGGCCTGCACGTAGTCCAGCAGGCTTTCGTCGACTGCGGCGCTGTCCAGTGCGGCTTCTGCAGCCCCGGCATGGTGCTGGCAACCCTCGATTTGCTGCGGCGCAAGCCGTCGCCGACCAGGGAGGAGGCCCGCGCCGGCCTGAGCGGCAACCTGTGCCGCTGCGGCAATTATCAGAAGATCGTTGATGCTGTTTTGGAAGCGGCCCGACGACTGAACGGGGGGGCCGGCTGATGGAGGTTTTCTTTCCCCGCACCCTGGCGGAACTGTGGCCGCTGATGGCGGAATATCCCACAGGAGCCGTGCTGGCCGGCGGCACCGATTTGCTGGTAAAAATGCGGAAAAACGGCGACAGGCCGCCGGCCCTGTTCGTTCTCGAGCGGCTGGCCGAGCTGCGGCAGATAGCCGTCGAAGGCGGCGGGCTCCATATCGGCGCCGCGGTGACGATAAGCGAGCTGGCGGCCAGCGATATTGTGAGGAAGGCATTGCCGGCTCTGTGGCAGGCGGCCGCCGTTCTGGGGTCGCCGCCGGTGCGCCACAGCGCGACGCTGGGCGGCAATGTCTGCACCGCTTCGCCGGCCGGCGACACGCTGGCCCCGCTTTACGTTTTCGATGCCGTGGTAGTGGTCGCCGGCGCCGCCGGGCGGCGATGCCTGCCGATCGGCGACTTCATCGCCGGGCCGGGCCGCACCGCGCTGGCCACGGGAGAAATCGTCACCGGCGTTGTTGTGCCGCTGCCGCCTGCGGGCGCATTTTCGGCTTACTACAAGGTAGGCAAGCGCCAGGCGATGGCGATTGCCGTGGCCAGCCTGGCCGTCTGCCTTGAGCAGGCCGGTGACGGCTCGGTCGAAAAGATCCGGTTGGCCTGGGGAAGTGTCGGGCCGACGGTGATTTCGCTGCCGGCGGTCGAAGCGTTTCTTCGCGGCAGGCGGCTGTCGCCGGCGGTCCTGCGGCAGGCCGGGGACATGGCCGCGGCGGCCGTGAGGCCGATCGACGATGTGCGGGCCGGCGCCGACTACCGGCGCCAGCTGGCCGGCAATCTGCTGCTGAAGCTTGCCGCCGTGGGCGATCGCGAACAGGAGGATGGCCGATGAACCACGCACTTGAGACAGAACTTACGGTACCTTTGCAGGTGGAGTTGCTGCCGGTGGTGACCGGCTGTGTCGAGAACTCGGCCCAGGCCTTCGGGCTGCAGCGGAGCGAAGCGCTGGCCCTGGCGCTGGCTGCGGAGGAGGTTTTCTCCTATCTGGCCGCCAAGGCGGCGGCCGGCCAGAGCCTCCGCGTGACCTGCCGCGGCGGCGGTTATTACGCCGAGGTGGTCTGCCGGTTCCCTGGCCGGGCTCTGCCGGTGAGGGCGCTCAATATAACGGCCGCCGTGGCTGACGACGAGGCGTCGCTGGAGGAGATGGGCTTTCTGCTGGCGGCCCGTACCGCCGACAGGCTGGCGATCGCCACCGCAGGCGATATTATGAGTATTTCTTTCGTGAAGGAAAGAGCCTACCCGCCGGCGCCGGAGGAAGCTCTCCCGCCGTTTGCCGCCAAGGGAGCGTTCCGCGAGTATGGCGGCGAGCCCGAGCTTATCAAGCAGTTCGCCAGGCGGGTGGCCGGCAAATACGGCCGGCAGGCGCCGCCGTTTTTCCGGTTCCCCGGCAAGGTTGTCGATATGGTGGCCGGCGGCGAGTACGGTGTCGTGATGTTGGCCGACGAAAACCGCAATGTCGGCGGCGGCATGTTGTGGCGCGGCGACGGCAAAATGGCCGAAGCTTACGGGCCTTATGTTTTCGGCGGGGGCGAAGAGCTGGCCTGCGATGTCGTCGACGCCTGCCTGCGGAGATTCGCCCGTACCGGCACGCTTTGCCTGGTTATCCCGGCGGCCACCGCGGAGGCCCCGCGAGATTATTTCGAGCGACTCGGCGAGCTGCCGCTGATGGTCGACGGCAGCCGCCGCAACGAGCAGGCTTTGTATCGCGAGCTTGAGGAGGACAACGGCTCGCTGGCCTACGTCCATCCCGCCCTGGCCGATTTCGTGCGGGCCGCGTACGACCGCCTGTGCTTGCCCCGCCAGATCGAGGGGGTCGAGAATCTCGGCGAGGCCCGGTCGCCGCATTCCGCTTTCGCCGCGAGCATGGACCGGGCGGCGGGCAAGGCGGTGCTGTCGCCCCTGTGGGTGGGCGGGGACGCCGCCGAAAGCCTGGCGGAACATGTGCAGGCTCTCAGGCGGGAGGGCATCGCCAATATACTGTTCAAGCTGGACGCCGGCGTGGCCGAGCAGGCTCTTCTGGGGCCGGCCCTGCTGGCGGCCGGGTTTCTCCCCCGGCTGATATTCCCCTGGGAAGGACGGGGCGACGTCATTCTTTTCGCCTACCAAGAGGGGGGAGCGTAGTGAGCAACCGCTTCCCGCCCCTGGAAAGCCTCGTGCCGCCCCACATCCGCTGTATCGAGCCTTACATACCCAGCAAGCCGGACGACGTCCTCGGCAAGATGTTCGGCTGCCCGCTGATTTACCGCCTCAACAACAACGAGAACGCCCTCGGGCCGTCGCCCAAGGCGCTGGCGGCCTTGCAGGCGGCCGACCCCAAGCAGGCGGCGGTGTACCCGAGCGGCGACGCCTATCACCTCCGCCACAAGCTGGCCGAGCGCTTCGGGCACCCGCCGGACGCGTTTATCGTCGGCAACGGGGCCAACGAACTTATTGCGTTTGTTATTAAGGCTTTCTGTCAGGAAGGCGACAATATCATAACAGCCGACCGGACCTTTGCCGTGTACGAGTGGGTGGCCGGCTTCTCCGGCTATGAAGCGCGGCTGGCGCCGCTGCGCGACTGCGGCTTTGACGACGAAGCCATGCTGGCGGCTGTCGACGGCCGCACCAAGATCATTTTCGTCTGCAATCCCAACAACCCGACAGGCACTTACTGGGACGAACGGCGGCTGCGGCGCTTTCTCGACCGGGTCGACGGCCGGCAGATAGTAGTTCTCGACGAAGCTTACGCCGAGTTCGTCGAAGCCGGCGATTTCCCCGACGGCATGTCGCTTATCAACGAATACCCGAACCTGGTGGTCTTCCGGACTTTTTCGAAGATGTTCGCGCTGGCGGCGCTTAGGATCGGCTACCTGGCCGGCAACGAGAAGGTGGTCGAGATCATCCGCCGGACGTGCGTGGTGTACTCGGTGAATAGCCTCGCCCAGGTGGCGGCGATCGCTTCGCTGGAAGACGCCGACGAGCATATCGCCCGGACGCGGCGGATGGTGAACGAGGCTAGGGCGTTCCTGCGCCGGGAGCTGTCCCGTCTCGGCCTTTTTCACTTCGGCGACCAGGCGAACTATATGGTCGTCCGCCTGCCGATCAGCGATACCCTGGCTTATCGCAAGCTGATGAGGCAGGGCGTTATGGTTAGAACGATGACCGGGTTTCGCTTTCCCAACCATATAAGGGTCACGCTCGGACCCATCACGGTCATGGAAAAGTTCATCGCCGCCCTTGAGGCGGCTCTGGCCGAGTAGGCGGCAGGGGGGGGAGGCGACGGCCCTTCAGGGAATTACGCCGCCGCCTATGACAGCGATATTTATAAGTTTTACGCTCGGCTGGGCATTAGGACGGCGACGGCTGCCGGGGATAATATTATTCAGGGTCGGAGGGGTTAATCGGACATGAGTAAAAAAGGGCTGGCGTTATTTTTATTGATTTTCGGGCTGGCGATTGCGGCTGCCGGGTGCTCGGGGGCGAAGGAGAGCAAAGCTCCGGCGACGGGGAGCCTCAGGGCGGGGATGATCACCGACGCCGGCACGATCGACGACCGGTCCTTCAACCAGGGGACATGGGAGGGCATCGTCAGGGCGGGGAAGGAATTCGGCTTTACCCCCAAGTATCTACGCCCGTCGGGGACGACGGAAGCGGATTACGACAAGGAGATCGCCAATCTCCACGACGCGGGGTACAGCCTGATCGTCACTCCGGGATTCAAGTTCGAAAGCTCTATTTATAAAGCGCAGGACAAATACCCGGATACGAAATTCGTGCTGCTCGACGGCGTGCCGGCGCCGGGGAACGATTACGGCAAGGCGAAGATCGGGCCCAACACGGTGGCGATCAATTTCGCCGAGCACGAGTCGGGTTTCCTGGCGGGTATCGCCGCCGCCATGCAGGTGAAAAACGGCGAACTGGGTTTCATCGGCGGGATGGAGATTCCGGGCGTACAGAGGTTTAACTGGGGCTTTCAGCAGGGGATAAAGTACGCCAACGCCAACTTCGGCACAGATATCAAGGTTAAAGCCGAGAATTTCATTTATCAGGGGACTTTCAACGATATCGCGGCCGGCCAGCAGCTGGCGGCGCAGATGTACGACCGCGGCGTCAAGGTTATTTTTGCCGCCGCCGGTATCGTGGGCGTCGGCGTGATCAACGAAGCGGTCGCCAGGGCCAAAGCCGGCCGGGCGGTCTGGGTGATCGGCGTGGATGTGGACCAATACGCCCAGGGTTACTATGATCAGGGGAAGACCAAGTCGGTTATCCTGACTTCGGCGATGAAGTGCGTGAACCAGGCTTCTTACGATATGGCCAAAAGCGTGGTTAACGGCACTTTCCCCGGCGGCAAGGCGATTGAGTTCAACGTGAAGAACGACGGGGTGGGATTGCCCGACCAAAACCCCAATCTTTCCGCCGCAGTCGCCGCCAAGATTAAAGAAGTGGTTGCCGATATGAAAGCCGGCAAGATAGCCGTGGCCGATAAAGGCGCGGGGCTGCTGCGTTAAGGCTGCGCCGCAAGGCTGCAAGAATCCGGATGAGAGAAGGGTCCGGTGGAAAGGGCGACGCTAAGCGGCTCTTTTGTCCGGGCCCGCGTTTATGTGGCACGGTTATTAGCGGGATGGGGGGTGGCGGCTTGGAGTATGTCGTGGAAATGCAGGGAATCCGTAAGGAGTTCGCGGGCATCGTCGCCAACGACGACATCGCTTTGGCCGTCCGCGGCGGCGAGATCCACGCGCTGCTGGGCGAGAATGGCGCAGGCAAGTCTTCGCTGATGAATATTCTGTTCGGCCTGTATCAGCCTGACGGCGGCCGGATACTGGTGCGCGGGCGCGAGGTGCGGATAGACGGCCCGAACGTCGCCAAGGAGCTGGGGATCGGTATGGTCCATCAGCATTTTCAGCTTGTGCATAACCTGACTGTTACCGAGAATATTGTCCTGGGGATCGAGCCCGGCAGGTTCGGAGTCGTCGACACCAGGGCGGCGGGCGGACGGATAAGGGAGCTGTCGGCGCGCTACGGACTGAACGTCGACCCGGAGGCAAAGATCGAGGATATTTCCGTGGCCATGCAGCAGCGGGTGGAGATTTTGAAGATGCTGTACCGCGACGCGGCGATCATGATTTTCGACGAGCCGACGGCGGTGCTCACGCCGCAGGAGATCGCCGAGCTTATCGCGATAATGAAAAACTTCGCCGCCGAGGGGAAGGCGATCATTTTTATCACCCATAAGCTGAAGGAGATAATGGCGGCGGCCGACCGCTGCACGGTTATCAGGCGCGGACGCCGCGTGGGCACGGTGGAGGTGGCGGCAAGCGGCGAGGAGGAGCTGGCCGAGATGATGGTCGGCCGCCGGGTGCTGCTGAAGGCGGCAAAGGAGCGGCGCTCGCCGGGCGAGGCTCTCCTGGAAATCGAAAACCTCACCGTCCTCAGCCACAAGAGGCTGCCGGCGGTGAAGGACTTTTCGCTCAGCGTGCGCGGCGGCGAGATCGTCGGCCTCGCCGGCGTGGGCGGCAACGGGCAGGCGGAACTTGTAGAGGCGATAACCGGCCTCCGGGGGATACAGGCGGGGCGGATCCTGCTGGGAGGCGAAGATGTTTCGGGACTGACGGTGAAGGAGCGGATCGGGGCGGGGCTGGCCCATGTGCCGGAGGACCGGCATAGGAGGGGCCTGGTGCTCGACTACAGCGTGGAGGATAATCTGGTGCTGGAGGTGTACGACCGGCCGCCGTTTTCCCGCGGCGGTGTGCTGAGAAGGCCGGCGATCCGGCGCTACGCCGAGGAGATAATCGCGCAGTTCGATGTCCGCGCCCCGCTGGGAGCGGAGACGGCCGCCAGGTCGTTGTCGGGCGGCAATCAGCAGAAGGCGATAATCGGGCGGGAGATAAGCCTCGACCCCAAGGTGCTGATCGCCGTTCAGCCGACGCGCGGGCTGGATGTCGGCTCGATCGAGTATATCCACCGGCGGCTTATAGCCCAGCGGGACGCCGGCCGGGCGGTGCTGCTGGTGTCGCTTGACCTGGAGGAGATATTGAATCTTTCCGACCGCATCGCCGTTATCAGCCACGGGGAGCTTGCCGGCCTGGTGAGAGCCGAGGACGCCGACGAGAACGATGTCGGGCTGATGATGGCCGGCATCCGGAAGGGGGCGGGCTGATTTGCCGATTTTCGACCGGCGCAGCCGCAAGGAGGCCCTGCTGCTGGTGCTGACCATCCTGGCGGGCCTGGCGGCCGGGGCTGTGCTGATGCTTTTGACTGGCAACGACCCGGCCGCCGGGTACGGTTTTTTGTTCCGCGGCGGGCTGATGAGCCTGGAACGGGCGGGCAATACGCTGGCGACGGCTGTGCCGCTGATCTTTACCGGGCTGTCTGTGGCGGTCGCTTTTCAGACCGGGCTTTTCAATATCGGGGCAGCCGGCCAGATGCTGATCGGCGGTTTCTGCGCCGTCGCCGTGGGGCTGACGGCGGATATCCCCAGGCCGCTGCTGCTGGCGGCGATGGCCGCGGCGGCGGCCGTGAGCGGCGGGGTGTGGGCGGCGGCGGCGGGCTGGTTTAAAGCGCGGTTCAACGTGCACGAGGTGGTTTCGACGATAATGCTGAACTGGATAGCGTACTGGCTGGTGTACTACCTTGTGCCGGTTTATTTTAAAGGCCCGTTCGCGACGGAATCGCGCAATATCCCGGCGGCGGCTTCGCTCCGCACCGGCTGGCTTTCCGGGCTGTTCGACGGCTCGTACATCAACCTGGGCATTTTCCTGGCGATCGCCGCCGTGTTGCTGTGCGCGTTTCTGCTGCAGCGGACGACGCTGGGCTTCGCGCTGAAGGCGGTGGGGTTCAACCGTTATGCGGCGGAATATGCGGGGATCGACGCCGGCCGCAGCATCGTGGCGTCGATGGCGATATCCGGGGCGCTGGCGGGACTGGGCGGGATGACGCTTTACTGCGGCTACGCCACCAGCCTGCAGATCGGGGTACTGCCGTCGCAGGGGATCGACGGGATCGCGGTGGCGCTGCTGGCGTCCAATTCGCCGTGGGGGGTGCTGGCGGCGGCGTTGTTTTTCGGAGTGCTGTATTCCGGCAAGGGGTTCATGAACGCGATGACGAGCATCCCGCCGGAAATAGCCGATACGATTATCGCCACTATTATCTATTTTGCGGCGACGAGCGCGCTGCTGGAGAAGGGCGTCGATAAGGTCATGAAGCGGCTGAAGGGAGGGGTATGACGTGTGGGAGCTTGTTGAACGGATCTCGCCTTACGCGATCGCCTTCACCGTGCCGCTGCTGATAACGGCGACCGGCGGTCTGTACTCCGAGCGCAGCGGCGTGATCAACATCGGGCTGGAGGGTCTGATGGTCGTCGGGTCTTTTGCGGCGGCGCTGACGATAGCCGCGCTGCAGCCGGTGATGGGCGGCGCGGCGCTGTGGCTGGGGCTGCTGGCGGCGGTGGCGGCGGGGGCGCTGTTTTCGCTGCTGCATGCGTTCGCGAGCGTCAGCCTGCACGCCAACCAGGTGATTAGCGGAACGGCCATTAATATGATCGCCGGGGCGCTCACGGTGTTCATCGCCCGCAACGTGACAGGCAGCGGCAACATCCAGGTAAGCCCGTTCGCCCGCTTCGACATTCCGGGGTTGAGCGATTTGCCGGTGGCCGGGAAGCTGCTGTTCGCCAATACCTATCCGACTACCTGGCTTTGTCTGCTTATTTTCGCGGCGGCCTATTTCGTCCTGTACAGGACGGTTTTCGGGCTGCGCCTGAGGGCCTGCGGGGAGCATCCCCAGGCGGTGGCCTCGGCGGGGGTGGACGTCCGGCGGATACGCTATGCGGCGGTGGTGATATCGGGGGCCTGCGCCGGACTGGGAGGGGCCATCGTGCTGACAACGTATTCGGGGGAGTTTAACGGCACGGTCTTCGGGCTGGGCTTCCTGGCGCTGGCGGCGCTGATATTCGGGCAATGGAAACCGCTCGGCATTTTAGGGGCGACTTTTTTCTTCGGCTTCGCCAGCACGGCCGCGACGTCGGCCCAGGCTATTCCGGCGCTGGCGTATATTCCCGGCGTGGTGCTCAAGACTTTCCCGTATGTCGTGACGCTGCTCGTGCTGGTGGTGTTCTCGAAAACGACCCAGCCGCCGCGCGCGTCCGGCGAGCCCTTCGAGCCGGGGAAACGCTAGCGGCGCCGATATGGAGAGGCGGTTGCCCTGGGGGCGAAAAATGAGACGGAAGCGGAAAGGATGACGGGGATGACGCGGTTGACGGGGGATTTCTTTGCAGGCGGCGAGGTGCTCTTCGTCGGCTACTCGAGCCGGAACGCCGGCTTCAGCCACAATATTTATAAAGCTTTTACTAAGGCGGGGATACGGGTTTATCCGCTGAACCCCAAGGGGAGCGCCGACCCGGCGGTGAAGGTGTACCGCAGCCTGGACGAACTGCCCGTTGTGCCGTCGGCGGCTTATGTCCTTCTCGGCGGCGGCAAGGCTGGGGGGCTCGTCAGCGAGCTGGCGGCGCGCGGCGTGAAGCGCATCCTGTTTCACCTCGGCAAGACGGCGGACGCGGCCGTGCTGGAGGAGTGCCGGGCGCTCGGGGTGGAGACGGCGGTGGCCTGCCCGCTGATGCTGTTCGGCGGCGGTATCCACTGGCTGCACGGCTGGCTGGCCGACGTGCGGCGGTAGGATGGATAAGACGAAAACCCCGGTCGGGAGGAACCCGGCCGGGGTTGTGTTTGTATAGGGGCTTTTCGGCGGCGGGTATCTATCGCCGCTTTTCTACTTACACTAGGGATAAAGCTTGGGAAGGGTGGTTGCTCGATGCCGGTATACAGGGTATTTGTGGACGACGAGGATACGGGGGACTATGTTACGGCCTCCAGCCCCCAGGACGCTTACATGGATGTGGCGGCGGCGTGGCCGCTCACGTACGAAACGAAAGTGCGGCTGGAACAGGTCGATTCTCCCGAAGGCCGGCCGGGCTTCCCCGCAGGGCGGCGGACGATAGCGGACGCAGGGCTGTCGCTGCCGGAGCAGGAGCTGAAGCTGCCCGGCCCGCAGCGGGAGGAGGGGTGAGCTGTCGTTTTAGGCGATTTCGCAAGACAGGGGATGGTTTCGTGGGGGATTCGTTCAGGATCGGGCCGACCAAGGACACGGCCAACACGCGGGTGAGCGGACGGAAGTTCGCCGATTACCGTGGCCCCGACGGCGGCGGCCCGACCGTGCGGCGCAAGACGCCCGCGGGCACGGGGAAGTGAGGGGGGGCAAGGAAAGACCGGCCGGGAGGTACCCGGCCGTCTTTGGCTGTGTGGGTTGTTTGTGGGGGGGACGGCAGGCCGTCTACCCGGCTGGCAGCCAATACTGCCCTTCTTCGGGCCGACAGGCTTCTTGCTCGTCCTCCGGGCGAACGCGCCGTAAGGCTTGGGCCTTCGCCCGCGAGCACCGTCGCCTACGGGCGTCCATGCCCGAAGGCTCCTCGCGCGTCCGTCCATGGACGCGCGTGCGGCGGCGTGCGTCCCTGCGCCAACGGCGCGTATTCGCCCTCCGCAATGAGCAAGCGCGCCTGCGGCCCTCGAAGGGCACTGTCGATTATAAGCGTCGGGTAACGTCGCCCGTTGGATGGGCTTATTTCAGATATTAGCGAACAGTCCCTGCTCTTCTACAAAACCAGTATGCTCGTGTGGCAATAAACTGTGAATGTTCGACAACATTTCTTTAACTTTTTCAGGATACATTTGAGTCCATATATTCAGAAATGCGCTTCGTACGACACTTTCAGGGATTAGACCCAAATTTTTCCCGACTTGACTATAAATATTGTGTGGATCACCGTTAGTAATTTTCAATTTATGAAGAATGCCTCGAATACGAGAGTGATCTTCATATGGACGATGTAACGCAACGGACATTATTCCTATATATTCATCGAGGTGGTCTAATACGGTGTTATAAATAAACGTTTCTGGGCATTCGCCAGGAAGTCTGAAAACTTTTTTCTCAGTCGATTCGATCTGTCTTGAATCGCCGTCGATGAAACAGGCGGAAGGGAATTTGTTGCTAGGATCCTGGTTATGTGCCTCATTTATCTTAACTGCGGTTCCATCTCCACTTAGTGCGTGGACCTCAATTAAATCAACAGCAATTCCTCCGTAGGCATTTAGAAGTGCCTTTACCCAATCTGCGGCAAAACTATCCTCTGTAAATATTGCAAGTTGAGCTTTGATTTGGCCTGTAATCGTTCTAAGAGCATGAATATCTAGTTTCCCTTGAATTACTTTACCTTGAAACGACGACCAAATTGCTTGGTCTGGTAGTGGTAAAAGTGCATCATTAGAATGCGTAGTAAAGACAACTTGTATTTTTTTCCGCTCAGCTAAATCTATCAGATATTCAACCATGCGTGTCGTTGCAATTGGGTGAAGTCCGTTTTCTATTTCTTCTATTAGTATTAATGCATTTTCTGAAAGAGCTTCTATTCTCATCACCATACGAATAACGCTTGATTCACCAGCCCCAAAATGAAATTCAGAATATTGTACTCCTTCGTCTGTTTTTCCTGCCAATAAAGAAACTCGTCCTCGTGGGTCAATGCTAATGTGAGTATAACCAGATGTATCTTTGCTTAGAATTTTTGCGACAGCCTTAGCCACTTCAGATGTCAATAATTTCGCATCTCCGTCTTTGACCTCTAAAGAAGTAGAGCCATATTTCCTAAGTTCGACACGCTCGGTAACTGGAACAGTTCTGGATACTCCAAAAACTACAATTTCTCTTTCGAGAGCATCTCTACTCCATTTAAAATTCCCAAACGTTGCAGTCCGTTTAACAATATCGCGCTCAGCTAATTTGCGGTCAATAATTTCATATTCAATTCTCCAGTTTTGCATACTTTTATCTAAACTTCCGCTTCTTGTAAAAAACAGGCGCGGTTTGATGTCTTTGTAAGCACAACCAGCTGCTCCTAAGATTGTGGTCTTTCCACCACCATTTGGACCAATAAGTGCTGTTACCGGGAAATCAAACTTAATAAATTGATTTTCAAATCCTCTTATTCTGCTTAAACCAATTTTTGATAAATATTTTCCATAGTTTTGTTTCTGGACCTTTTCGAGTAACAACCTTTTTGTACTATCTCTAATATCACTCTGATACATAGGTTGCACCTCTCTTTAATTAAAATTACCCTTCTAAATTTATTAGTTTTCTGTAAAATCATGTATATTCCTCTGCGCATACAAAAAATGTACCAAAAAGAAATCGGTTAAGTGAGCCAAATTACCGTCGACGCTTTCCTGCATTGCTTTGCCGGCGGGGGGCGGCGCTGGTGCGGCCCCCGTACAGCGAGCGGAGGCGGCGGCCGCTACTTAGCGAGGGAGCCGGTAACGGCAGCCGGCGCGAGCCATGGACGGCGAGCGAGCCGCTATCTGTCAGGAGACAGTTAGCGGCGTACGGCCAGCCGTCGGCGATGAGCTTACGTAAGACCGCCGCCGGAGCGTGGGGCAAACCCAGCGCCGCCAACCGCCGTAGGTAAGGCAGAAAAAACCGGCTGGAGACTAACTCCGGCCGGTTTTCGTTATTTTACCAGTTTTTGCGCCCGCTCCAGGTCTTCGGGGGTGTTGATGTTGATGAAGGCGGTGTCGTCGGGGAGGAGGGCGCGGATTTCGGTTTCTTGGAGGTAGCGGACGTTGACTTCGGGGAAGAAGGAGATGACGCGCCGGTCGCCGCGGGCGAGGCACGCTTCGGCGGGCGCTAGGCAGGCCGCCGAGTAGATGGTGTGCAGTGGCTCGGGGCGCTCGCCGAATTGCGGCATGACGACGTCGAAGCCGGGGGCGAGGGCGGCCATGTGGCGGACGAGCTCGGGACTGATAAACGGCATGTCGCAGCCGAATACGAAGATGCGCTTGGCGGGCCACTGCTTGAGCGCCGCGTGGATGCCGCCGAGCGGCCCCATGTCGCGGTAGAGGTCGCTTACTGTCGGCAGGCCGAGGTAGGCGTATTCCTTGGGGGTGTTGGTCACCAGCAGGGGCGGGAGGGAGAACAGGGCGGCGACTTTTTCGGCGATGATGTCGATGAGCTTTTTGTCTCCGAGGGTGATGAAGGATTTGTTGCGGCCCATGCGGCTGCTTTTGCCGCCGGCCAGGATCACCGGGGCGATGCCCGCAAGTTCCTTGTACATTCCTTTCGCCTGCCTTAGTTGACGTTATCCGGCGTCAGCCAGCCGGCCCGCTCGAAAACGGCGAACATCGCCGGCTGCCGGCCGCTTTCCCGCGCGGCGAGGTCGAGCTCCCAGGTGGTGAGGTAGTGGAGGGGGTAGGTGACGATGTCGGGGATGGTTTCGCGCATGTCGCAGACTTTCAGGTAGTGGCCGCATTCGTCGCAGGTTTCGATAAACCAGTCGGGCAGTTCGTCGGCGGACAGCACGGTGGCGCCCCGCTCGGCGACGTGGCCGCACAGCCCGCAGGCCGTACGCAGGTAGACCCAGACGGTGTGGCAGTGGCTGCAGACGAGGTTCTTCTTGCCGGAGGCGGCGATGATGCCCATGCCGGCGGCGGCGCCGCAGATGGGGCAGTAGGGTTCGAGCCAGTTGATGGTTTCCTCGTCGCCGGCGACGAGCGTTTCGCAGTAGGAGGCGAGGGCGGAGTGGATCTCGGCGAGCACGAAGCCGGCTTCGTCGGGGGTGATGGCGAGGTCGGCGGCCAGGGGGACGGTCTCGCCCCAGGAGACGGAGCGAGGGGCGAGGCCCATGGCGCGGCAGAAGGCCTTCGCGAACGCGTCGAGGTCGCCTGCGCCAATGCGGATTTGCTCATAGGCGAATAACGGCTTTCCCTGGTCGATGTTTTGCGGGAAAGCCGAGTTTTTCAGTTTTTGCAGCGCGTCCATCCGGGAGAATAGCCCGAAGAGCTCGTCGCGGGCTTTGATGTATTTCTCCCAGAAGGGGAGGTTGCCTGTGAGGAAGGGGTATTTGGCGCCGAAGTCTTTTAGCTGCATTATTTCTCCTCATTTCTGACAGGGAAGAAGGCGGGAAGAGGGTAAGTCTTCCCGCCTGCCGTTTATTGGGACGATTTGGCTTTCATTTCCTTGTACCATTTTTCGTTGTGGCCCTTGGCGAATTCCTCGTCGATATAGCCGCTGCCCATCATGGTGTAGAATTCTTTGCTGGAGACGGGGTGGATGGCGGCGAGGTAGGCGTGGACGATGACGCCGCAGCCGAGGAAGATGCCGACGGCCGCATGGATGAGGATGGCCCAGCGCACGACCGCGGGGGGCATGCTGGCGTAGAAGAACATCGCCAGGCCGGTGGCGGCCAGGATGCAGGAGAGGCCGATGACCATCCAGCCGAGGGATTTCTGGCCGGCGTTGTACTTGTCCTGGGGCGGCGGGGTGCCTTTGATGAACGGCGCCAGGTAGCCGCCGGCGATCTTGAACCAGGCGATGTCGTCCTTGGTGATGTTGCCGATGACTTTGAGGAATTTGACGAACAGTTTGGGATAGAGGGCGATGTAGACGAGCGGGGCGATGAAGTACACCCAGCCGAGGTATTTGTGGACGGTGGCGGCGTTCTTGAGGCCGCCGAAGGGGAGGGCGAGGAAAGCGAGGTTTTTGTTGAAGACGGCCAGCCCGGAGAGGAGCAGGAGGACAAAGACGATCAGGTTGACCCAGTGGAAGATGCGGGTCGGTTTTTCGTGTTTCAAGATGTACCCTGGTTTCATCCTTTCATCTCCTCCTTCCCTTTGCTGTCGTCGCCGCCGTGGTGGTGATGGTCGTCCCTGGCCTGGCGGCGGGCCAGCAGGTAGTGGCCCGCGGCCGCGCCGACCGCGCCGGCGAGCATCAGGAGGCCCATCGGGTTGAAGAGGTCTTTCCAGACGAACAGCTCGAGCGGCATGGTCGGGTTGGCCGGCAGCCCGTAGCTGGCGGGCGGGTACTTGAGGACGGACATGACGCCGAGACCGCCGAGGACCTTTTCGCCGTAGAGGTTGGCGTCTTTGTGGCCGCGCGTCTTGAGCCACTCGACCCGCTTGTGGGCTTTGGCGACGAGGGCGTCGCGGTCGCCGAATTCGAGGGCGCCGGCGGGGCAGGTTTTGACGCAGGCCGGGGTGGAGGTTTTCTGCTTGTCGTCGCCGTGCTCGGTGCGGCTGAAGCACATGTCGCATTTGTTGACATGTTTGCCGATGGCCGGGACGGTGAAGGGGCAGGCGCTGTGGCAGTAGCCGCAGGCGATGCATTTGCCGGCGTCGACGGCGGTGATGCCTTTGTCGGTCTTGCTGAGCGCGCCGCTGGGGCAAACCTTGACGCAGGCCGGCTCGCCGCAGTGGTAGCACTGGACTTTAAGGATGTTGAGCTGGGGGATGGTGTCCTGCTCGAAGTTTTCGTAGAAGCGCATGATGGTGCGCGTGTCGGGGCTGAGGGAGGGGGGGTTCTGGTAGCTGCCGGTGAAGGTGGTGCGCGTCGCTTGTTCTTCGTTCCACTGCTTGCAGGCGATCTGGCAGCCGTGGCAGCCGACGCATTTGGAGCTGTCGAAGAGATACGCCAGTCTGGCCATTGCTACGCCCTCCTTACGTTGACCATGAAGGCCTTGTACTCGGGAATCCGCACGTTGGGATCACCGGCCTGGGGGGTGAGCATGTTGGCGCTGGTGACGGTGTTGGCCAGGCCGGAGGGGTCTTCGCCGAAGAAGCCGTAGTTCCAGGGGATGCCGACGACATGGCATTTTTTGCCGTCGATGACCATCGGCTGGAGGCGCGGGGTGACAAAGGCCTTGACCTTGATCTTGCCGCGGGCGGAGGAGACTTCGACGTATTCGCCGTTCTTGATGCCCTTGGCTTTGGCCAGCTCGGGGTCGATTTCCAGGAAGGTTTCGGGCATGGCTTCGGTGGTGGTGAGGAGCTTGCGGGTGATGTTGCCGGTCTGGTAGTGTTCGGCAACGCGGTAGGTGGTGCAGATGTAGGGGAATTCTTCGCCGCCGACGGCGGCCCATTTGTCGCGGTCGGATTTGTAGGTGACAGCCAGCGGGTTGTTCTGTACCGGGCCCATGGCGTTTTTCACCGGCGATTCCATCGGTTCGTAGTGCTCGGGGAAGGGGCCGTCGCTGGTCATGCCGCCGGGAGCGAATAGGCGGCCGAGGCCGTAGGGGACCATGATGAAGGGGGCCGCGCCCAACGGGTCGGTCGGCGCCCTGGTGCCGATGAAGTCGGGGACGTCGATGCCGGTCCATTTCTTGCCGGCGGCGTCCCAGTGGACGAGGTACTTTTTGTCGCTGAACGGTTTGCCGTCAAGGTCGCAGGAGGCGCGGTTATAGAGGATGCGACGATTCATCGGCCAGGCCCAGCCCCACTCGAGGTTAAGGCCGATGCCCTGTTTGTCGGGCTTGCGCCGCTTGGCGAGGTTGCCGGCCGGCGGGTACATGCCGCAGTAGATCCAGCTGCCGCTGGCGGTGGAGCCGTCGGCCTTGAGGGTGGCGAAGCCGGGGAGCTGCTGCTTGGTTTTGACGTCCCAGCCGTTCATTTCTTTGAAGACTTCGTCGGCGTTGTAGTGTTCGCCGCCATAGCCCCAGGTGATGTCGAGGATGGGGCCGGGGAAGACGGCGTTGGCGTCGGCGGCGTAGAGCTTTTTGAGCTCCTTGATGAGCATGTACATGACGGCGCCGTCTTCCTTGCAGTCGCCGATGGGGTCGACGGAGCGGTAGCGCATCTGCAGCCAGCGGCTGGTGTTGGTGGCTGAGCCGTCTTTTTCGACCATCGAGGCGGCGGGGAGGAGGAAGACTTCGGTTTTGATGTCTTTGGGGTTGGCGCCAGGGCGCTTCCAGAAGCGGTGGGTTTCGGATTCGAACAGGTCGATGCCCATCATCCAGTCGAGTTTTTCGAGGCCGGCGGCGGTTTTTTCGAAGTTCGGCCCGGAGACGAGCGGGTTCATGCCCCACAGCAGCAGCCCTTTGATTTTGCCGGCGTACATGTCGTCGAAGATGTCCATGAAGCTGTGCGGGCGCGAGAACTTGGGCAGGTAGTCGAAGCAGAAATCGTTCTCGGGCTGGGCTTTGTCGCCCCACCACGCTTTGAGGAGGCTGACGGCGAATTTCGGGGTGTTTTCGGCGAAGCTGTTTTTTACGGTGATTTTTTCGAGATAGGTTTTGAGATCGGGGTGGGCGGCCGCGCCCGGCGCCGCCAGGTAGCCCGGCAGGTTGCCGAACAGCAGGCCGGCGTCGGTGGAGCCCTGGACGTTGGCTTCGCCGCGCATGGCGTTTACGCCGCCGCCGGGGAGGCCCATGTTGCCAAGGAGCAACTGGACGATGGCGAAGGCGCGGATGTTCTGCACGCCTTTTGTATGCTGAGTGAGACCCATGGCGTAGAGGAGGGTGCCGGATTTGTCGGGCACGCCGGTGGCGGAGTAGGCGGCGGCGATCTTCAGGAAGAGGTCCTGTTTCATGCCGGTGACTTTTTCGACGAGCGCCGGGGTGTAACGGGCGTAGAACTGGGTCATGCGCTGGAAGACGCAGTCGGGGCTCTGGAGGGAGGGGTCGGTGAGCGGCGCGCCGTCAGGGCCGGTCTGGTACTGCCAGGTGGCGTAGTCGTATTTTTTCTTGGCGTTGTCCCAGCCGCTGAAGTAGCCGTCCTTGAAGGCGAACTCGGGCTTGAGGAGGTAGCTGGCGTTTGTGTAGTTTTTGACGTAGGGTTCGAAGTATTTTTTGTTGGTGAGGATGTAGCTGACCAGGGCGTTGAAGAAAACGATGTCGGTGCCGGGACGGATGGGGGCGTAGATGTCGGACAGCACCGAGGTGCGGGTGTAACGGGGGTCTACGGAGATGACGACGCCGCCTTTTTCCCGCGCCTGGTTGATGAAGCGGGCGACGCCGGGATGGTTCTCGGCGGGGTTGCCGCCGCAGACCATGATGACGTCGGCGTTGGCTACGTCGGGGATGGAGTTGGTCATGGCGCCGCGGCCGAAAGATGGTGACAAACTTGCCACCGTGGAGGAGTGTCAGATACGGGCCTGGTGTTCCAGGCCGACAATGCCGAGCGCGCGCGCGAATTTCGACAGCAGATAGTTTTCATCCGTGTCGTGAGACGCGCCGCCCAGCTGTACGAGCGCTTCGGTGCGGTTGACCGCCACGGCGCCTTCCCTGAGTTTGAAACTGGCGTCACGGGTTTGCTTGATGCGTTTGGCGATTTCCGGGATGGCCCAGCTCCATTCCTTTTCTTCCCACTTGTCGGAGTTGGCGGCCCGATAAAGGACCTTTTTGAGCCGGCGGGGGCTGGCGTAGACCTCATAGGCCGACGAGCCTTTGCCGCACAGGCCTCCCTGGTTGTTGGGGTTGTCGGGGTCGCCTTCGACGTTGACGACTTTGCCGTCCTTGGCGTAGACGAGCAGGCCGCAGCCGACGCCACAGTAGATGCAGACCGAGGGGCTGACCTTGGTGTCTTTGAGACGGTAGGGGCGCGGCGCGGCGATGGCGGGTACGGCGAGGTTGCCGTTCCATACGGTTGCTGCACCGGCACCGGCCGCCATCAGTTTAAGAAAGGTTCTTCTGCTGACGGTTCCCAAGTTTTCTCCTCCTTTGAAGCGTTGTATATTTTAAATTTAGTATTCGCACAGTTCCAGCCGCGCGAGGGTGTCCGGCGAGGGCCGCCCTTCCCCGTCCCAGCCGCGGGCCTGATAGTATTCCTGGAGCATCGCCGCGAGCGGCGGCAGGTTGCCGGCCGCTCCCCCGTCGGGACGCGGCTCTTCGAGGATGTGGCGCGGCAGGGTGTCGTCGGCGCGGCCGATGCCGCACCTGATGTTGTAGAGGCGCTTGAGGTTAAAGATGCGCTCTCCGGTGGCGAGCATTTCCTCGACGGTGTAGTCGAAGCCGGTGAGACAGTTGAGCCATTCGGTGATGACGGTGAGGTTGACGCCGCCGTAGAGGAGGAATTTGCACAGTTTCATGGAGTCCATGAGGCACATGATGTCCTGGAGGCGGGCCTGGATGTCGCCCTGGTTGTTGGTGCGGAAGCGGTCGAGGATTTTGGTGATGCCGATTTCGGGCATGGTGGCGGCTTTTTCGAAGAAGTAGCTGCCGCCCTGGAGGTGGCACGCGCCCCGGTTGGAGGTGGCGTAGCCGAGGGCCATGGAGTTGAAGGCCCGCGGGTCGTGGGCCGGCATTTCGAGGCCTTTGACGTGGAAGGCGCATTCGTGGGCCCGGCCGCCGATGATTTCGGCGGCGCGTCTGACGCCGAGGCCGAGCACGCGGCCGATGCCCTCGCGGCGGCCGATGGCGTGGATGAGCCACAGCATCGCCTCGGCGTTGCCCCAGACTGGCAGGTGACCGGGGGCGACGGGGCCGCCGTGGAGCCTTTCGAGGTCGACGAAGCCCTTTTCGTACAGGTCCATGAGGAAGGCGATGGACGCGCCGGTGGAGATGGTGTCGATGCCGTAGCGGTTGCACAGTTCGTTGGCCTGGGTGATGGCTTCGAGGTCGTCGATGAGGCAGGCGCCGCCGAACATGCCGAGGGTTTCGTATTCCGGACCGGCGCCGTCGACGCTGCCGTAGCGGCTCTTGTTTTTGACGGTGCGGCGGCAGCCGACGGGGCAGGACTGGCATTTGCTGCGGCCGGTTTTCATGGTGGCGCTCATCGTTTGCCCGGATATTTTTTCGACCGCCGGCCAGCTGCCCTGCGACCAGTTTTTCACCGGCATGTCGCCGATGCGCTCGAAGCCGGTGATGCCGCCGGCTGTGCCGTATTCCTGGAGAGCGGCGGTGCGTTTTTCGATGGTGGCGGCGAGGGCTTCGATGCTGCGTTCGAGACGCTGCCGGTCGTGGACGGGGACGGGACGGTCGCCGGCAACGACGATGGCTTTGAGCCGCTTGGAACCCATGACGGCCCCAAGGCCGCCGCGGCCGGCGGTATGGGCTTTGCGGCCTTCGGTGACGATGGTGGCCATCAGGACCTGGTTTTCGCCGGCCGGGCCGATGGCGGCGACGGTGACGTCGGGGCCGTGGATGTTTTTGAGGGCGGCGTCGGTGTCGTAGATGTCCAGCCCCCACAGGGGGAATGCGTCGAATATTTCGACAATTCCATCGTGGACATACAGATATACTGGCCTAGTGGTCTGACCTAAAATAATTATGCCGTCATAACCCGATGCTTTTAGCACCGTCCCCCACTTTCCGCCGGCGTCGGCTTCGCCGTATATGCCGGTGAGGGGCGATTTGGTGACGACCTGGTGGCGGCCGGCGCCGGGAATGAAGGAACCGGTCATCGGGCCAGTCGTAAAGATGAGCGGGTTGTCCGGGCCGAGCGGGTCGACGTCGGGCACCGAATGCTCGAAGAGAAGCTTCGCGCCCAGGCCGCTGCCGCCAATCCAGGTGCGGCATTCTTCCCGGGTGAGCTCCTTCCAGGAGACGGTTTTAGCCGTTAAGTTCACATAGGCGAGCTTGTTGTTGTATCCGCCCACGGTGGCGCCTCCGCATCATCCGCCCATTATCGGGGGAATAAATTCCAGTTCGTCGGTGTCGTCGAGTCTGTCGTCGGGGTTGAGCAGATACCGGCCGTTTTTGAACGCCATCCAGACGTAGGGCACGAAGCCGTCGGCCGTGCCGTCGCGGAAAACCTCGGTATGGGAGAAGCGGCCGGCCAGGATGGCGACGATTTCGTCGACCGTGAGCGGCTGCGGAGCGTCGATGGTGCATTCCCCGGCGCCCAGGCGTTTCGCTAGCGGGCTGGCAAATCTGATGCGCATCTTCATACCTCTCGTAAACCGGCAAACGCGCCGGATGAGTTTGTGAAAAAATTCGCAATATCCTGCTGATTTCGGAGTTTTGCTTAATATTTCTCTGCCTTACGATAATCTCCTCTAAATAGAAGCATAAATTGGCCATTAACAAACGCAATTGCCATCAAAGGATTTTTTGGGCATCACCAAACCCGATTGCCATCAAAGCGGGAGACGGTAAGAGGGGTTTTGTCAATCCCACGCCGCAAAGGAGGAGGATTTGAGGCAGTGGCATGGAAAGATATTGATGGCGGGAAATGTCGGAACATTTGGAAAGATGGCAGATAGACGATTTTTGGAGGTGCAAGTGATGAAACGGTTTTTCGGGGCCGGCTTGGTGCTGGTCTGCCTGCTGGCGGTTTGTCTGCCACTGGCGTCGGCCGGGGATGGCGGGACGGCCAAGGTGACCGCCCGCACGGAGATCTGGAAGGACATCAATGCCGGGTCTACCGGCAGCGCGGCCGTCGCCATCCTGGACGACGGGAAATTCGTTTATTCCGAGGGCTTCGGGATGGCCGACCGTGAGAAGGGCATCCCTGTCGACAGGCACACCATCTTCAATATGGGTTCGGTGAGCAAGGTTTATGTGGCGACGGCGATCATGCTGCTGGTCGACGAGGGCAAGGTGGATCTCGACCAGCCGGTGACAAGGTATCTGCCCGAATTTACGATGGCGGACGAGCGCTTCAAGGACATCACGGTAAGGATGACACTCAATCATTCGTCAGGGATACCGGGCACGACCGGAGCGAACAATTTCGGGTTCGCTTTCAATAAGGACGTTTACAAGGATACGCTAGATACGCTGGCGCTTTCCAACCTTAAGCACCGGCCTGGCGAGATGAACCCGTACTGCAATGACGGGTTTACGCTGGCGGAGATGATCGTCGTCAGGGTCTCGGGGCTGAGTTTCCCGGATTTCCTGAACGAGCGGGTATTAAGGCCGCTGGGGATCAGCAACACCGGTCCGGGTGTCGGCATGCGGCAGGAGACGAAGACGGTGAAGGCGGCGAAGTATTATCCGCCCGGCAGGCTGAACGCCGAGCCGCTGGAGGTGCTTTCTGTCCTTGCGGCGGGCGGGCTGTCGGCGTCGGCCGAGGATTTGTGCCGGTTCGCCGATTCGTTCTCAGGCAAGGGGCCACAGATTTTGTCGGCCAAGGCGCTGGCGGAGATAAAGAAGGTGCAGCCGCCCGAGTTCAACGGCAAGCTTCGCGGGCCGGACGTCAGCTTCGGGCTGGGCTGGGATGTGACCGATCATGAGCGCTACCGGGTTCAGGGGATAAAGGTCCTCGGCAAAAGCGGCGGTACGGGGACTTATACCACGATGGTATTTGCCGTGCCCGATAAGCGGATCGCGGTGGCGGTGATCGCCACGGGGGCTCGGAGCAGCGCTATTGCCATCGCCGACAGGGTGCTGGAAGCTTATCTCGTCGACAAGGGGCTTATGAAGAAAGAGGTCAAGGCGGTGACGCCGCCGGTCAAGGCGCAGCCTGCGCCCGAATCGCTTAAGGCCTTTGCGGGCTATTACGCCACCGGCAACGCCCTGTATAAAGTGGCGATTGATCCGGAAAAGGGCGCTCTTACCGTCTACAATGTGGAAGGCACGACGGAGACCCCCGTGGTGACGGGGGTGTATAATAGCGGCTATTTCCATACACAGGGAGAAATGCTGTATTTCGTGGTTTCCGGCGACCGGCGTTATTTCGCGAAGCACGACCCGGCCTGGATGGTGGATACGATAAGAGGCGAAAAAATCGAGCCTGCTGCGACGCCGGTGAAGCTGGCGGTCCAGTTTGATGACCGGAAATGGCTGCGGCGGAACGCTAAACCTTTTGAGGGCTCGATGGGCGTGGCCGATTATGTCGTCGAAGGCGGCCTGATCAAGGCGCTGCCGGGCTATATCGAGTTTGGCGGCGTGAAGAGGATCGAGTCGCCGCTTTTCGCCGGGATGCCGGTCAAGTCGATGCGCGATTTGTCGGAGCTCCGCCTGGTCGACAGGGACGGAGGGCTGTGGGCGTGGTGTAACGGGGCGCTGTTCATGCCTGCCGATATGGCGGCGCAGTTGGAGGGCGACAAGGCGACCGGCGTGATCGGCGCCGAAGGGTTCGCCGAGTGGCTTAAGGTGCCCGGGGACAGCGTGCTGAGCTTCGCGAAGCCGGCGCAGGGCCGGGTGTTGGTGTACAACGCCGCAGGGGCGCTGCTCTTTGACAGCGCGTTGGACAGTGGCGAGGTGTTTGTGGGCGCCGGCGGGTTCGTGGCGATGACCGGCAACGCCGGGGATGCCTTCACGGTGATTGCGAAGGATGCCGGCAATTAGACCTGATGGGTGACGGCCCCGCTCCGGCGTGGATCGCCGGTACGGGGCCGTTTTATCGGTAAAAATTATGTGGCAGGAGGCGTTGCTCGATATGGGGATGACGGCGGCGACGGAGGGGAAGATAGCGGTCAGCGGCGGGCAGGTGTGGTACCGGGTCGTGGGACGGGAGAAGGCAGGGGTGCCTGTGCTCATGGTCCACGGGGGGCCGGGGGCGCCGCATGATTATCTCGAGCCTTTGGCCGCTCTGGCCGACGAGCGGCCGGTGATTTTTTACGATCAGCTGGGCTGCGGCAATTCCGACCGGCCGGACGCCCCGGCGCTGTGGAAGACCGCCCGCTTCGTGGAGGAGCTGTCGGCGGTGAGGGCGGCGCTCGGCCTGGAAGAAGTACATATCCTCGGCCAGTCGTGGGGGACGATGCTGGCGGTCGAGTATCTGCTCGCCAAAAAGCCCCGCGGGGTCCGCAGTCTGGTGCTGACGGCGCCGTTTTTGAGCGCTCCGCTGTGGATCGCCGACCAGCGGGCCTATCTTGCCGCCATGCCTGCAGAGGTGCGGCAGGCGGTGGCGGAGGCCGAGGCGAAGGGCGATTACGAGTCGCCCGCGTACCAGGAGGCGGTGATGGCGTTTTACCGGAAACACCTGTGCCTGCTTGAGCCGTGGCCGGAGCCGATGCAGCGGACGTTTGAAAAGATGGGGATGCAGGTTTACCTGAGCATGTTCGGGCCGAGCGAGTTCACCGCGACCGGCAGCCTGAAGGATACCGACCTTGTCGGCCGCCTCGGGGAGATAACCGTCCCGGTGCTGTTCACCTGCGGCAGCCAGGACGAGGCAACGCCGGCGACGACGCGGCTTTTCCAGCAAGCCTTGCCGGGATCGGAGCTGGTGGTGTTCGACGATACTTCCCACCAGCATCACCTTGAAAAGCCGGACGAATATCTGGCTGCGGTGCGCGGTTTCTTGGCCCGGGCGGAGGGCAGGGGGTAAGCTGTTGATTCTTGCGGAATGAGATATATGGATAATGAGGAGGCATATGAGATGCGGAAACTTTCCCTGACTGCGGTTATGCTGGTATGTCTGCTGTTGACTAGTATGCTTTCAGCTGCCGCGGGAGCCGACGCCGGCAGTGCGGTCGTCACCGCCCGCACGGAGATGTGGAAGGACCTGAATTCCGGGGGAATCGGCAGCGCGGCCGTTGCGATCATGGACGGCGGCAAGATTGTGTATTCCGAGGGGTTCGGCATGGCCGACCGTGAGAAGAGCGTGCCGGTCGACAGATACACACTTTTTAACATCGGCTCGGTGAGCAAGATGTATGTTGCTGCCGCAATCATGGCGCTGGTGGATGACGGCAAGGTCGACCTTGATCAGCCGGTGATCAGGTATCTGCCCGAGTTTACGATGGCAGACGAGCGTTACAAGGAAATCACGGTGAGAATGACGATCAGCCACACTTCGGGGCTGCCAGGCACGTCTGAAGCAAATAATTTTGGGTACGCCTTCAACAGGGACGTATATAAGGATACACTCGCGGCACTGTCCCAATCGAATCTGAAGCACCGGCCGGGCGAGATGAATCCTTACTGCAACGACGGGTTCACGCTGGCGGAGATGGTCGTGGTCAGGGTTTCGGGGCAGAGTTTTATGGATTTTCTCGGCGAACGGGTGTTTAAACCCCTGGCGCTAAGCCACACCGGGCCAGGAGTCGGCATGTGGCCGCCTGGCAAGGGGGTAAAAGCGGCGAAGTTCTACCCTCCAGGGAAACTGGCCAGCGAGCCGCTGGAGGTGCTGTCTGTCCTTGGAGCCGGCGGATTGGCCGCAACAGCCGAAGATTTGTGCCGGTTTGCCGATACCTTCTCGGGGAAAGGCCCGCAGATTCTGTCGGCCAAATCGCTCGCCGAGATGCGAAAGGCCCAGCCGGTCGATTTCCACGGGAAGCTTCACGGCTCCGATATCAGCTGGGGGCTGGGCTGGGATATAACCGACCATGAGTTGTACAGGGCGCAGGGCATTCAGGTGTTGGGCAAGGGCGGCAACACCGGTACGTATACAGCGCAGGTATATACCGCTCCCGATCAGCGGGTGTCGGTGGCGGTCGTCTCCACCGGGAAAGCTGGGGGGGCCTTTACCATCGCCAGCGAGGTGCTGGCCGTGTATCTGGCTGACAAGGGGCTGATGAAGAAGGCTGAAAAAGCGGTGACGCCGCCGGTCAAGGCACGGCCCATCCCGGCGGAGATGAAGGCTTTCGAGGGCTATTATCACGGTGGAGCTGTGCTGCTGCGTGCGGCCTTTGAAATGGATAAGGGGACGCTGACAATCTACAAGGTGGACGGCAAGAAGGAGACGCCCGTCTTGACGGCGGTTTACAATGCAGGCTATTTCCACAGGGACGACGGCAAAATATATTTTTCGGCTATCGATGGCCGGAGCTACATGGTGAAGTTCAGCCCTTCCTTTATGGCGCACGCGGTAAGCGGTGAGAAGCTCGAGCCAGTGGCGGCGCCCGTGCAATTGGCGGTCGCAATGGACGGACAGAAGTGGCTCAGGCGGAATGTCAAAGCGTTCGAGGGGGCGGCTGCTGCTGCCGGGCATGTAATTGCTTCCGGTCTGCCCGCCGCGCTGCCGGGCTATGTCGAATTCGGCAGCGTGATGAAGATAGAGTCGCCGATTTTCGCGGGAATGGCGGTGAAGTCGCTGCGCGATTTGACCGAGCTCCGCCTGATCGAGAAGGACGGCCGTTTGTGGGCCTGGCTTTCCGGGCTGCTGTTCATGCCGGCGGATATGGCGGGCGTGCTTGACGGCGGACAGACGACCCGCGTCATCGGTAAAGATGGGTACAACGAATGGCTGAAGGTGGCCGGGGATTGCGTGCTGAGCTTCGCAAAGCCGGCGCAGGGCCGGGTGATTGTGTTCGACGCCGACGGTACTGTGACGTACGATAGTACGATGGACAAAGGAGAGGCTTTCGCGGCGGCCGGCGGCTTCGTGGAACTGGCCGGCGACGCCGGAGATTCCTTTACGGTGACGGCCAGGCCGGTCGAGTGAAGATGATTCTGTAGAATAAAAGAGTTGGACCGTAATGTTACGATCCAACTCTTTTTGTTTGCCGAAGCAAGAAAGCAAGTCCCTGGCGCTTCAGCGCTTAGAACGGCGGCCTGCCTCTGCGGGTCAGTCGCATATGGGGTATTATTGCCGACCGACGGGGAATTCGAGGAACCCGTATACGTACGGGGCAAGTTCATACAGCTGGAAGAAGACGACCGGCCGGCCGTCGGCCGCGAGGTAAAAGTCGGGGTTGTCGGTGACGCCTTTGAAGGGGGCGATGAGGGGGAGGTTGCGTTCTTTGAGCTGAGCGGCGATGGCGGCGTCGATCTTCTCGCGGCCGCCGCCGTCGTACGGGACGAGGTCGGGCAGGCGGTATTCGCGGCCGGTGGCGAGGTCGAAGGTGAGGCCGCGCATGTAGGTCATGCCGTGGGCGCCGCCTTGGTAGACGTAGAAGGTCAGGGTGAGACTGAGTTTGCCGTCGCCGTTGTGGCGGACGGCGTATCTGGCCAGGGCCGTCTCGGTGAAGGGGCCGGAGACGCCGGTCTCCGCGGCGGCGCGGAATTCGTCGACCCGGCGGGCGATGGCGGCGTTAACGGTGTCCTGGACGGCGGCGTCGGGCATGCCGATCACCCGCGGATATTGAAAATCGAGCACTCCCTGATGGAGAGTTTGGGTGAGGACCGATACCGGCCGGGACTGGCCGGCGGCGAGGGCCGGTGCGGCCGGCAGGACAAGCAGGGCGAGGGCGAGGAGGAGGGCGAGGTATTTCACCGTTTCGGCGCTCCTTTCGGCGGATGGGCCGCCCGGCTTGACGGCCCTTGCCTTTAGTATACCATAGCGGCGGGGGCTTGGGAGGATTGTGTAAAGGATTGTCGAAAACGAAATATAAGGAAAACCCAGCCGGGGCGCGGAGTTTGGCCGGAGCGGGGCAATCCGGAGGAGGCGCGCGATGCGGAGTCAGGACGGCGAGTTGTTCGGTCACCCCAAAGGGCTTTATGTGCTGTTTTTCACCGAGATGTGGGAGCGGTTCTCGTATTACGGTATGAGGGCTTTGCTGATTTACTATATGACCAAGCACCTGCTTTTCTCGCAGGGACAGGCGTCGCAGGTTTACGGCCTGTATACGGGCTTCGTTTATATGACGCCGTTTTTCGGCGGGATGCTGGCCGACCGGGTGTGGGGCCAGCGCAAGACGGTGATCGTCGGCGGGGTGCTGATGGCGATCGGCCATTTCCTGATGGCGTTCGAGTCGCTTTTTTTCCCGGCGCTGGTGTTCCTTGTGCTGGGCAACGGGGCGTTCAAGCCGAATATCTCGACCCAGGTGGGCAACCTTTACCCGCCGGGAGACCCTCGCCGCGACCGGGCTTTCAATATTTTCTATGTGGGCATCAACCTGGGGGCGTTCCTGTCGCCGCTGGTGTGCGGGACGCTCGGCGAGGTATATGGCTGGCACTGGGGCTTCGGCTTCGCCGGTGTGGGCATGATGGCCGGTCTGTTCATCTATATCTGGGGACAGCGGTACCTGTCGCCGGAATGCGCTGTGCGCCGGCCTGCCGCCGACTGCCAGCCGGGCGGCGGCTCTCTGACCGCCGACGAGCGGGGGAGGGTGTGGCTGCTGATCGTGATGTGCCTGTTCAGCGCCGTTTTCTACATGGCGTACGAGCAGATGGGCAATACGATGGCGCTGTGGTACGACGAGGACACCGATCGCCACATTTTCGGCTGGGAGATGCCGGCGACCTGGTTCCAATCGTTCAACCCGATGTTCATTTTCCTGCTGACGCCGCTCGTGACCTCGCTGTGGGCTTGGCAGGCCAGGCGCGGGCGCGAGCCGGACGCGATCGTGAAGATGGCGATCGGCTGCGGGCTGCTGGGGCTGTCGTTCCTGGTGCTCATGCCGGCCGCGAAGCTGTACGATGTCGACGGCACGCCGGTAAACATGTTGTGGACGATCGCCTACATTTTCATCCTCACTGTCGGCGAGCTGTATCTGTCGCCGGTCGGCCTGTCGCTGTTCACGAAGCTGTCGCCGCCGCGCATGGTGTCGATGATGATGGGGGTGTGGTTTATGTCGTCGTTCGCCGGCAACTTCCTGGCCGGTTATATCGGCACGTTTTGGGACGTGCTGCCGAAGGACAAGTTCTTTCTGCTGCTGGCGGTGATCGCCTTTGCCGCCGGCGCCGGCATCCTAGCCTACCGGCGGCTGGCCGGCAGCGCGGCCCGCTGCGCGTGAGGCGTAGGGGAATTTGAAAAAAGGGACAGTCCTTTGTTGGACTGCCCCTTTAATTTTACAGGCAATAGCTGTATCCGCCTCGCATATGATGATAAAAATTTAGAACTGAGGCGTAATATGGACAAAGCCGAATTCCAAAAACAATGTGTCGACAATGCGACAGCCGAAAACCACGGCTTATCGGCAAAGATCTTACCCATTGTCCGCAGTTATCTACTTGATAACCCCGTCGGCAAGCTGCCTGTGATCTGGCTGGAGACGAGCGACAGCGGCGACAATAATATTGCCTTCATGAATACGGCGTATCCGTACTTGAACCAGGTATTTACCGATATGATCGAGCTCTTGTACAGCAATACGTTTATGGCGGCCCAGGGAAGCGACGCGCTCCGGTTGTTGGCGGAGGCCCTCAATGACTGTCGCGGCAAGTTCACGCTGGTGGTCGAGGGAGCCGTGCCGACAAAACACGGCGGCATCTATAATGTTATCGCCCGGACAAAGACCGGCCCTATTACGGCGCTGGAGGCGGTGACACGACTGGGAGAAGCTGCGCAGTATGTAGTCGCTATCGGCACCTGCGCGAGTTTTGGCGGCGCAACGTCGGCCGCCCCTAATCTGACTGGCTCGGTAGCGGTTAGTAAGGTACTGAAGCGGCCGGTTATCAATGTCAGCGGCTGCCCGGTCAATCCCGACTGGTTTGTGGGAACATTAGCCCACCTGATAATGTATGGACAGCCCGAACTCGACGATCTCGGCCGGCCAAAACTCTTTTACGGTTTCACCGTCCACCGGCATTGCCAGCGCCGGTCATATTTCGACAACAAGGACTTCGCGGCAAAACTCGGCGACATTGAATGCATGTTTTCTCAGGGATGCATGGGCCCGCGCACCGGCTCCGACTGCCCATACCGGCAGTGGATAAATCACGTGAGCTGGCCGGTCAAAGTAAATACTCCGTGCATCGGTTGCACAAACCGGGACTTCCCTGACGGGTCTGCCCCCTTTTTCACGCCCTTACCCGCAAAGAGCCAGACTGAAGAGACCGACGACGAACAGCAGCCGGGCGGGGAGAAAGGAGGGGCATCATGAGTCCGCAGAAAATCTTGTTCAGCCCCGTTACCCGGTTGAGCGGCTTGCTGTCCGCCGAGTTGTACTTGGATGACGGATTAATAGTCGAGGCCGATGTCAGCAGCACTATGTTCCGCGGCTTCGAGTACATCATGCGCGACAGGCACGTTACCGATGCCGTATACATGACCCAGCGGATCTGCGGCATTTGCTCCATGGCCCACGGCGCTGTTGCAAGCTATCTCCTCGATCAGTTATATGACAACGATATTGCGGAAAACGCCCAGTATCTGCGAAACATTATGTTCGGGGCCGATTTTCTGCAAAACCATATCCGTCATTTCTATTTCTTTGGGTTGCCTGACTTTGTTATTATGCCTGACCAACCGCCGTTCCTGAATCAAAACTGCTTTGACTGCCGCCTCGATTACGAAGATAACAGGCGGGTGGCCGGGCACTATAGCGAAGCCGTCAGGGCGGCGGAAAAAAGCCATCAGTTGCTCGCGCTGTTCGGCGGCAAGGCCCCCCATCAGCACAGCTTCCTCCACGGCGGGGTCGCGGTTGCGCCGACGGCGGATAAGATAAACCAGGCCCTGGCGCTGGTCCGGGATATCCATGATTTTGTCCAACGTTTTATGGTGCCGGATACCGAACTGATTGCCAAGTGCTATGAGGATTACTACCACATAGGAGAAACCCCTGGCAGGTTTCTCTCCTTCGGGTTGTTCCGCTTCGGCGCAAAAAACGAGCAAATACTGTGGAAATCCGGCGTTTTGGATGATGGCTGCCTGACGCAACCACAGCTCGATTTGATCCACGAGGACCTTACTAACGCCTGGTTCGAGCGGGCAAAAGGGGTGGAGGAAGCAGCAAGACCCGCCCCGCGCAAGCCGGGAGCCTACACCTGGACGAAAGCGGTTCTTTACCGTGGACGCCACTATGAAGGCGGACCGCTGGCCCGGATGACCATCAACGGTCTTTACCGTGGCGGCACAGCCACGATGGACCGGATTGTCGCCCGCACCCTGGAAACGCTTCTCATCACAGAGCTTGTCGAGAGGTGGCTGCAGAAACTGCAGCCCGGCGAACCGCCGATCAACCAAAAACGAGAGCTTGTACGCCATCAGGCCATTTCCGTTACCGATGCCATGAGGGGCGCGTTGCTGCATTCCGCCCGGATACGCGGCGAACAGGTGGAAAGCTATGACGTCATTACCCCGACCGGCTGGAACTTTTCCCCCAAGGACGACTTGGGCAACCGCGGCCCGGCGGAGACAGCCCTCGTCGGCACAGTAATCCATGCATCCGAGCTGAAATACGTTATTCCCGGCCGCATTATCCGCTCGTTCGATCCCTGTATATCATGCGCCACTCATTTGATAGAACAGCGCAACATAGCTGCGCACCGTAACCGCGAATAATTTGCACACTTTTTCTTCTCACACCCATATCATATATTGACAAAGAAATTGGGAGGAATAAGTATGGCTAAGCCTGGCTGTTATCCGGCCAAAAGCGGTTATGGCTGCCCCCCGTCTTGCCTGCCTGCTGAGGACGAGTGCCCAAATCATCCTGATTTATACTTGCTGAGAGACGCCGCAGCCGATGAGCGCGGCGCGATTGCCGATTATTTGTTCTGTGCCGCAGAGACTTGTTTAGACGAAGTTTTTCTGGATGTGGTTGAGGATGAAATGCGGCATTTTGCGGAAACCATGAGGCTTATATCCTTGTTTGATCCGGTACAGGCCGAGATGCTCGAGGAGGAAGATCTCGGCTTCCTGGTTTTGAGACGGCCGATGGGCAAGCCGAAATGGGCGCCCGCCAAAAAGGCGCAGCAGGCGGAGGATGTTGGGGTCGTCCCGCCCGGCAAGAAGGATTTACCGGCGATCCGTTGCCTAACAAAGGCCATTCAGGACGAGCTGCACGCGATAAACAAGTATCAGCGCTATATGAACGAGGCTGAGGATTCCCGCGTAAAAGAGCACTTTTGTGAGCTGATGAATGATGAAAAGGAACATGTCGCCGAATTTACCGCCGCATTGTTTAAGTTGACTCACGAGCCACTGCCGGAAGAGACTGATTGATCAGTGTCTAAAAAACAAAAGGACCGCCTGGCTGTATGAAGCGAGGCGGTCCTTTTGTTTTTGGAGTTGGCAAGTATTTTTAGCGGCGGGGCGGGACGGCAGGAATAGGCGGGGGGCGGCGAGAAGTGAAAGGCGATATTATGGGGCAATATTTCAGTGCGGGGGGGCGGATTTTTTGAACACTTTTTGCATCGATTCGCTGGCCGCGGTCGGCCGCGAGGTGCGGGCCGACATCGTCAGGATGACGGCGGCGGCGGGCTCGGGGCATCCGGGCGGCAGCCTGTCGGCGGTGGAGCTGTTGACGGCCCTTTATTTCAAGGTTATGCGCCACCGGCCGACAGAACCTAAGTGGCCGGAGCGGGACCGGTTCATATTGTCGAAGGGGCATGCCTGCCCGCTCTTGTATTCGGTGATGGCTCGCAGTGGGTATCTGCCGGTTGAGGAGTTGACGTCGCTGCGGAAGTTCGGCAGCTGTCTGCAGGGCCACCCGAGCTGCCTGGCGCTGCCGGCCTTGGAGGTGTCGGGAGGGTCGCTGGGACAGGGGCTGTCGATCGCCAACGGCCTGGCGCTGACGGCGAAGATGAACGGACAGGGCTTTAGGGTGTATTGCCTGATGGGCGACGGCGAGTTGCAGGAGGGCCAGGTATGGGAGGCGGCGATGTCGGCCGCCCACTATAAGCTGGACAACGTGTGCGCGCTGGTGGATTACAACGGCCTGCAGATCGACGGCGACGTGGAGAATGTTATGGGCCTGGCGCCGCTGGCCGAGAAGTGGCGGGCGTTCAACTGGCACACGGTCGAGATCGACGGCCACGACTATGAGCAGGTGCTGGCGGCCTACGACGAGGCGGCGCGGACACAAGGCAAGCCGACGGTCATCATCGCCCGGACGGTGAAGGGCAAGGGCGTTTCCTTCATGGAGAACGCCGCCGGCTGGCACGGCAAGGCGCCGAACGCCGACGAGCTCGCGCGGGCGCTGGACGAAATATACGGGAGGGGGCTGGGGCAATGAGCGACAAGATGCTGCCGACCAGGGACGGCTACGGCCATGGGCTGCTGGCGCTGGGGGCCGCCAACCCGGACGTGGTGGTGCTGGACGCCGACCTGGCCAAATCCACCCGCTCGGACTGGTTCGCCGCCAAGTTCCCGGAGCGGTTTTTCGATATGGGCATCGCCGAGCAGGATATGGTCGGCACGGCGGCCGGTATGGCGCTGGGCGGCAAGATACCGTTCGCGACGACGTACGGCGTTTTTCTGGCCGGCCGGGCCTGGGACCAGATCAGGACGACGGTGTGCTACGCGAACCTCAATGTGAAGATCGCCGGCAACCACGGCGGCATTTCGGTGGGGGCGGACGGGGCGACCCACCAGGCGCTGGAGGATATCGCCCTGATGAGGGTGTTGCCGAATATGAGGGTGATCGTGCCGTGCGACGCGGTGGAGGCGAAGAAGGCGACTATTGCTTCGGCGGCTGTGCACGGGCCGTGTTTCCTGCGCTTCGCCCGCGAGGCGACGCCGGTTTTTACGGCCGAGGACGACGGGTTCGAGATCGGCAAGGCGGTGACGCTCCGCGATGGGACGGACGCGACGATCATTGCCTGCGGGCCGATCGTGTACGAGGCGCTGCTCGCCCATGATATGCTGAAGGAGAAGGGCATCGTGGCGCGGGTGATCAATATGCACACCGTCAAGCCGCTGGACGAGGCGGCCGTGCTGAAGGCGGCCGCCGAGACGGGGGCGATCGTGACCGCCGAGGAGCATCAGGTTTACGGCGGCCTGGGCGGTGCGGTGGCCGAGGCGCTGGTGCGGCACAGGCCGGTGCCGGTGGCAATGGTGGGCGTCGCCGACACGTTCGGCGAGTCGGGCACGCCGGAGGAACTGGCGGTCCGCTACGGTCTGACGGCCAAGGATATCGTCGCCGCGGTAACCGAGGTGCTAGCGCGCAAGCGGGGCTAGACAGAGAAAAGCATATAAATACGAAGAGCCAGGTATTGTACCTGGCTCTTGCTGTTTGACTATGACGGCTCTGTCAGTGGCAGCCGCCGCAGCAGCCGCCGCAGGATCCCTGGCGCTCGGGCATGGGGCACGCCGGGGCGGCTCCTTTCGCCATTTGGGCCGGCGATGTTACGGACAGTTGTTTTTTCAGGGCGTTTTCGCCGCAGGCGGGGCAGGGGGCGCCGGCGTCCTGCGCGCCCATTTTCTGCAGCAGCTCGACTTTTTTGCCGCATTTTGCACAGGAATATTCGTAGATGGGCATCGGTTTTCTCTCCTAATCTTGATTTGGGTGGTATGGGTACCATCAGACATAAAGATTCAATGCCGGGAATGATTATTCCTTTTGGCGGCGAGCGGCCGTTTCCGGCCGTTTTTTGATTTGTCCGATTGACAGCGGAAACAACCTGGCGGTAAAATTAAAATGAAAACATTTTTCATATCGTGGAAATAGTTGTGGTTGAGGAAAGAGGGGAGAAGATGAAGGAGATAAGATGGCACGGCCGCGGCGGGCAGGGCGGCTTTACGGCCGCGCGCCTGCTGGGGATGGCCGCTTCGCTGGCCGAGGAGTATTTCGTCCAGGCTTTCCCGTCGTTCGGTCCCGAACGGCGGGGCGCGCCGGTGCTGGCGTTCACCCGCATCGACACCAAACCGATCCACGACCACAGCAAGGTGTACGGTTGCGATTACGTGGTGGTGCTGGACGAAAGCCTGCTGGAGGTCGTCGATGTCTTCGAGGGACTGAAGCCGGGAGGCGAGGTGCTGATAAATTCCGCCCGTGACGCCGGCGCCTTCGCGGGCGAAGGCCGGCGGGTGCATACCATCGACGCCACGGGGATTGCGCTGGCCGTCCTGGGGCAGCCGGTGACGAGCACGCCGATGTTCGGGGCGTTCGTGGGCGCGACCGGGCTGGTGACGCTTTCGGCGGCGCTGGCGGCGGTCGACGAGATGCTGCCTGCCGACAGCCGGGCGCAGAACCGCGAGGTGGTGGAGTGGACGTATAACGAGCTCAGGAGGAAGGTCCATGCATAAACCGACAGTGAGCGCGTTCCAGTATCCGCGGACGAGGGAGGAGATGCCCCGCGGGCCGTACGCGAAGGCGGCGGTGCTTGTGGAGGCCAACGCCGGCTGGCGGCTCTTTCACCCAGTCATCCAGACGGCCAAGTGCCGTAAGTGCCAGCAGTGCTGGCTGATCTGCCCCGACGGAGCTATCGACCGCACGGGCGATAATTATGCCGTTGATTACAACTTCTGCAAGGGCTGCGGCCTGTGCGCGGCCGAATGCCCGGCAAAGGCGATCGCGATGGTGAAGGAGGGCGTCAACGGTGAGTAGCGAAGCATTGGAGACGAAACGGGCCTTCATTTCCGCCAACGACGCCGTATCTTACGGCGTGCGGCTCTGCCGGCCCGAGGTCATCGCCGCTTATCCGATCACGCCGCAAACGTCGGTGGTGGAGAAGCTGTCGGAGTTTATCGCCGGCGGTGAGATGGACTGCCAGTTTATCAATGTGGAGAGCGAGCACAGCGCGATGGCGGCGGTGATGGGGGCGGCGATGATGGGTTGCCGGACGTTCACGGCGTCGTCGTCGCAGGGGCTGCTGTATATGTGCGAGATGCTGCATTATGTGAGCGGCAGCCGGTTTTCGGTCGTGATGATGAACGCCAACCGCACGGTGGCGGCGCCGTGGAATATTTTCGGCGACCACCGCGATTCGCTGGCGATGCGCGACGCCGGCTGGCTGCAGGTGTATGTGGAGAACGGGCAGGAGGCGCTGGATACGGTGATCCAGGCCTATAAGGTGGCCGAGGACGCCGCCGTGCAGACGCCGGTGATGGTGTGCCTGGACGGGTTCGTGCTGACGCATACGTACGAGGTGGTGAGCATTCCGGGGCAGCGGGAGGTGGATGCCTTCCTGCCGCGGTATGCGCCCGGCGAGAATGTCCTCGATTTGGCCAACCCCCGCAGTTTGTGCATTTCCGTCGCCCCCGAATGGCAGACGGAGTTCCGCTATCAGCAGCAGGAGGCGATGGCGGCGGCCAGGAAGGCGATCGCCAGGGCCGACGGCGATTTCGCCGCCGCATTCGGCCGGCGCTGGGGCGGCATGATGGAGGAGTACCGCTGCGAGGATGCCGAGTATGTGCTGATGGGCATGGGCAGTGTGATGGGGACGACAAGGATCGTCGTCGACAAGCTGCGGGCCGAAGGGCTGAAGGTGGGGCTAGTCAAGGTCCGCTACTTCCGGCCGTTCCCGAACGAGGAGATTGCCGCGCTGGGCAGGCGAGTGAAGGGCATCGGGGTGATCGACCGCGACGTGTCGTTCGGCAACGCGGGGGCGCTTTATACCGAGGCGAAGGCCGCGCTTTACAGCGCCGGGGGCGCCGCCCCGCACACGGTGAACTTTATCGCTGGGCTTTCCGGCCGCGATATAACGAAGGAACACCTGGAGAAGATGTACCGCAAGGTGATCGCCCTGACGGAGGGCAAGGCCGAGCGGGAGCTACAATTCGCGGGATTGAGGTGGGAAGAGTGGTGAAGGTGAAGGATTTGCCTGACAGCGAGCTGCTGTACGGCCACAAGGCCTGCCCGGGCTGCGCCGCCGGCACGATCGCCCGCCTCATCCTAAAGGTGACGGGCGAAAGGACGTTCCTCGCCTATCCGGCGAGCTGCCTGTCGACGGTGACGAGCATTTATCCGCAGATGGCGTTCGCGGTGCCATCGTTTACGGCGCCTTTCCCGGCGACGGGGGCGGTGCTGTCGGGGATGGCGGCGGCGGTCAAGGCGAAGCAGATGAAGGATGTGACCGTGCTGGGCATCGCCGGCGACGGCGGCACGGCCGATATCGGCCTGCAGGCCCTGTCGGGGGCGGTGGAGCGCGGCGATAAGATTTTTTACGTGTGCTACGACAACGAGGCGTATATGAACACCGGCGTGCAGCGCAGCAGCCTGACGCCGTTTGGGGCGGCGACGACGACTTCGCCGGTGGCGGGGGCGTCGGTGGGCAAGAGGGGCGTGAAGAAGAACCTGTTCGAGATCCTCATCGCCCATCGCATCCCGTACTGCGCGACCGCCAGCATCGCCCACACCGCCGATTTCCTGAACAAGGTGGCGAAGGCGAAGAACACCGACGGCCCGTCGTTTATCCATGTGCTGGCCCCCTGCCCGACAGGCTGGGGCTTCCCGTCCGACCAGACGATGGCGGTCGGGCGCCTGGCGGTGGAGACGGGGCTGTGGTTCCTGGCCGAGTACGAGCAGGGCCGGGTGAAGATGAACAGCGTCCCGAGGAACTTCAGGCCGGTGGAGGAGTACCTGGGGCTGCAGAAACGGTTCAGGCACCTCGGGCCGGCGGAGCGGAAGCTGATCGAAGGCCAGCGCGACCGCGAGTGGGCCGATATGCGCGAGAAGTGGGGCTTTTGAAATATTTCGGGAGAGGTGATTGAACATGATGACCAAGGAGCAGTACCTGGACAGCCTGCGCCGGCTCAAGCCGGTGATATACTGCAACGGACGCAGGATCGAAAGCGTGGTCGACGACCCGATGACGCGGCCGCATGTCAACTCGGCGGGCAAGACGTACGAGCTGGCGTTCGACCCGCAGTACGAGGACCTGATGACGGCCACCTCCAATTTGACCGGTAAGAAGATCAATCGTTTTACCCACCTCCACCAGAGCACCGACGACCTGGTGAAGAAGGTGAAGATGCTGCGGATGATCGGCCAGCAGACGGGGACGTGTTTTCAGCGGTGCGTGGGCTTCGACGCCCTCAACGCCACCTTCATCGTCACCCACAAGGTCGACAAGGAGTGCGGCACTGAGTACCACAAGCGGTTTATAGAGTACATGAAGTACGTCCAGGATAACGACCTGATGGTCGCCGGCTCGATGACCGACGTGAAGGGCGACCGCAGCAAGAAGCCCGGCCAGCAGGTCGATCCCGACCTGTACGTGCATATCGTCGAGAAGCGCCAGGACGGCATTGTGATCCGCGGCGCCAAGGCCCACCAGACGGGGATGGTGAACTCGCACGAGCTGCTGGTGCTGCCGACGACCAACCTGGGGGCGGGTGACAAGGATTACGCGGTGGCCTGCGCCCTGCCGGTGGACGCGCCGGGGGTGGTGCATATCTTCGGCCGCCAGACGAATGGCGAGCGTCGCCTGGAGGGCGACATCGACACCGGCAACGCGGAGTTCGCCATCGTCGGCGGCGAGACGCTGACAGTGCTGAACGACGTGTTCGTGCCGTGGGAGCGGGTGTTCATGTGCGGCGAGCACCAGTTCGCGCAGGAGTACGTGGAGACGTTCGCGTCGTATCACCGCCAGAACTACGGCGGCTGCAAGGTGGGGGTGGCGGACGTCATCATCGGCGCGACGGCGGCGATGGCCGATTACAACGGCACGCCGAACGCCTCCCATATCAAGGATAAGCTGATCGAGATGATCCACCAGGCGGAGACGATGTACAACTGCTCGATCGCCTGCTCGGCCGAGGGCCACAGGACGGAGGCAGGCAACTACTATGTCAACACGCTGCTGGCCAATACCGTCAAGCTGAACTGCACGCGGACGATGTACGAGATCTCGCGCCTGGCCCACGATATCGCCGGCGGCTTCATCGCCACGCTGCCGTACGAGGCCGATTACCGGGCGGAGGAGACGGGTCCGCTGATCGAGAAGTATTTCGCCGCCAACCCGGCGGTGCCGACCGAGCATCGGATACGGATGGCGCGGCTGCTGGAGAACATGACCGGCGGCACGGCGTTGGCCGAGGCGATGCACGGCGCCGGTTCGCCCCAGGCGATGCGGGTGATGCTGTACCGCGAGGCTAATCTGGAGCATAAGAAGGGCCTGGCCCGGAAGCTGGCGAAAATCCAGCCGTAACGGCCATGAAGACCCGCTTTCCGGCGGGTCTTCGTTATTGCACTGAAAGGATAATAATTATTTGATGATATTATTTTAAAAATGATTCGCTGTGCTGAAGGTAAGAGGTACGATCGTGTCGAAAAAGAAATAAATAACAAAAATAACTGCGCGAACCAGGGGGTGTTTCCGATGATCAAATGGCAGGACACTTACAACACCGGGGTGGAGAATCTCGACGCCCAGCACCGGCGGCTGTTCGAGATCGCAAACGAGGCTTACGGGCTGCTGAAGAACGATCTCAAGGTGGACAAGTACGACGATATCGTCGCTATTCTTACCGAGCTGCGCAATTACACCGTATACCACTTCAAAACCGAGGAAGAGTATATGATGAGCATCGGCCATAAGAAGTTCCTGTCCCACAAGGCCGAGCACGCCGATTTCATCGCCAAGATCGACGAGGTGAACCTCGACAAGGTTGACGCCAACCAGGACGAGTCCCTGCGGGCGACGCTCGATTTCGTCTGCACCTGGATCACCGAGCATATTCTCGGGCGGGACAAGCAGTACGCGATGCCCTGATGCCGGCCCGCCGGGGGCCGAAAAATGTCGAATTTTTTCTGATATGACTGGATGTCGCCGCCGAAAAGCTGTATAATGTATACATACTCGGCCAGCCAACCAGAACGAGCTTCTCAGTGAGCCAGGAGAGACGGCGCCCCGCTTGCGGAGCGCAAGAAGCCTGGCAACGGGATCTGTCCCCACCGGGAAGTTTTCTCTAAACGGATGTCCGTCCATGATTTTATTATGGAGGTGCATTCGGATGAGCGGACAGGAAGTTTTGCTTTTCGCCGGGATTGCAGCCGGTTGGATTGCCGGGCTGTATTACCAGTCGTGCAAGCTGCTCAAAGAACAAAAACAATTTTAGGCACCAGGAAACGAAAAAGCCGCCAGGCATAGGGCGGCTTTCTTTTTTGTGGGAAAGCAGATGGCGTATTATCGGCAACCGTGAAGTTTTTTCAGCAGCCAGGCCATGTTTTCGCCGAGGTTCTTCATGTTGGCGATGCCCTCGTCGTCCTGGGTCACTTCGCCGATGTTGCGGCCGTAGCCCATGTTCCAGTAGGTGGAGCCGACGAGATACATATCTTTGCTGTGGAGGAAGTGGGTGAGGGTGTCGAAAGCGCCGACCGCGCCGCCCCGTCGCGCGGCTACCACTGCGGCGCCAACCTTGTGTTTGAAGAGGCCTTTGTTGGCGGCCAGCACCATGCTGGCTCTGTCGATGAGGGCTTTGATCTGCGCGGTCGCGCCGGCGGCGTAGACGGGTGAGCCAAGGATTATCCCCTCGGCGGCGACCATCTGTGTAAAGCAGTCGTTGAAAAAGTCGTCATCGATGGCGCAGCGGGCGTTTTTCTGCGCGAGGCAGGCGTAGCAGGCGGTGCAGCCTTGGAGGGGCTGGCCGGCGAGCTGGATAAGCTCGGTCTCGACGCCTTGGGCGTTCAGTTCGGCGAAGACTGCCTTGAGCAGGAGCGCCGTGTTGCCGTCTTTGCGGGGGCTGCCGTTGATGCCTACGACTTTCACCTTGTCTCATCTCCCGTTGTTCGCTTGTGCCGGACTGCGGCAACGCGGCCGTCAATCCGTATCATTAATTTCTTCGCCTGCGGCGGGGGATATCCTGCTCCCGTGCGGGGAGGAGAAGGTTTTTGTGGGGAGGACGCCGGCGGCGAGAAGGTATTCGGCCAGCAAGCACGAAAATTTCTTTGTATGGTAAGCCGTCGTTTTAGAACGCGGCCATGGCGGATACCGGCAGGGGCCGGGAGGTATGCTATGGCTGCGGGCGCCGGGGGAGGCCGGCGGGCGGCCGGGCCGTGAAGCGGGTATTAGGAGGAGAGATGATATGGCCAAGACGAAACTGACCGTTCCCCAGGTCCGGCAATTTAAGGAGCAGGGCAAGAAAGTCAAGATGATTGTCGCGTACGATTATCCCTTCGCGGCGCTAATCGACAGGTCGGACGCCGATATGATCCTCGTCGGCGATTCGCTGGGCATGGTGGTGCTGGGCTACGATACGACGGTGCCGGTCAATATGGAGGAGATAATTTATCACCTGCGGGCGGTAAGACGGGCGGCCCCCCATACGATGGTCGTGGCCGATATGCCGTTCATGTCGTATATCAACGTGGATGAGGCGATCCGCAACGCCGGCCGCCTGATGAAGGAGGGGGCCGACTGCGTCAAGCTGGAAGGCGGCCTGCCGATGGTGGATAAGGTGAAGGGGATCGTCGACGCCGGCATCCCGGTTATGGCCCATATCGGCCTGACGCCGCAGACGGTGTCGATGCTGGGCGGCTTCAAGGTGCAGGGCAAGGACGCCGCGTCGGCCGAAAGATTGCTGCTGGAGGCCAGGGAGCTCGAGGGGGCGGGGGCGTTCGCGGTGTTGCTGGAGTGTGTGCCTTCGCCGCTGGCCAAGCTGATAACCGCCAAGCTGAACGCTTCGACGATCGGCACAGGCGCGGGCGCCGGCGTGGACGGCCACTGTCTGAACGCGTACGATCTGACGGGGATTTTCGACCGGTTCGTGCCCAAGTTCGTCAAGCAGTACGCTCAGGTGGGGCCGCAGATGCTCGACGCATTCAACGCCTACTGCCGGGAGATCGACAGCGGGGAGTTTCCGGGGGAGAAGCACTGTTTTACGATGAATGAGGAAGATTTGAAAAGATTGTATTGATAGCAATTACGCGGCGGGCGCAAAGGAGACGGACGTGAAGAGTCATATTTCCACTAAAGGCCCGGAACGTGCCACCCACCGGGCTATATACTACTCGATGGGTTTTTTGCCTTCCGATCTTGATAAGCCGCTGGTGGCGGTGGTGAATTCACAGAACGAGACGATGCCCGGCCACACCCACCTTGACGAGATCGCAGCCGCGGTGAAGGCGGGGATAACGGCCGCCGGCGGCACGCCGATCGAGTTCCCGGTCATCGGCGTGTGCGACGGCATTGCCCAGGGACATTTCGGGATGAAGTATCCGCTGGCCAGCCGCGAGCTGATCGCCGATTCGATCGAGGTGATGATGAACGCCCACGCCTACGACGCGATGGTGCTGATCACCAACTGCGACAAGATCACGCCGGCGATGCTGATGGCGGCGGCGCGGCTTAACGTGCCGGCGGTCATGATCAGCGGCGGGCCGATGCTGGCCGGGTTCCACTGCGGCCGCAAGGTGGGCTACACCGACTTGTTCGAGTCGGTGGGGCAGGTGGCGCAGGGCAAGATGAGCGAGGCGGAGCTGGCGGCGTTCGAGTGGGAGTCGTTCCACGGGGCGGGCGCCTGCGCGCTGATGGGCACAGCCAACACGATGAATATGCTGGCCGAGGCTTTGGGCATGACGCTGCCCGGCTCGGGCACCGTTCCGGCGGTGAGCGGCAAGCGGCGCGCGCTGGCCAAGCTGACCGGGATGAAGATCATGGAGCTTTACAAGCAGAATATCCGGCCGCGGGACATCATGACGCTGAAGGCGTTCGAGAATGCCATCGCCGTCGATATGGCTATCGGCGGCTCGACGAATACCGCGCTCCATTTGCCGGCGATCGCCCAGTCCGCCGGACTGGCGATCGGCCGCGGGGAATTCGAGCGGATCGCGGCCAGGACGCCGCATATCGTGAAGGTGAAACCGGCCGGCGAGCATTTCCCCGAGGATGTTTACAACGCCGGCGGGGTGGAGGCGGTGATGAAGCACCTGCTCGATAACCGCCTTGTACACGGCGACGCGCTGACGGTGACCGGGGCCACGGTGGAGGAGAACTTGAAGGAGACGGCGGTCAAGGACGCGAGCGTAATCCGCCCGGTTGGCGATCCCTACCAGGCGACCGGCGGCATCGCGTTCCTCGCCGGCAATATCGCCCCAGAGGGGGCGGTGTGCAAGAAGGCGGCGGTGGCGCCGGAGATGCTGAAACACCGCGGACCGGCCCGGGTCTTCGACCAGGAGGAGGAAGCGGTTAAGGCTATTTACGGCGGAAAGATCAAGCCGGGGGATGTTGTCATCGTCCGCTACGAGGGCCCGCGCGGCGGGCCGGGGATGCGGGAGATGCTGACGCCGACGTCGGCGATTATCGGCATGGGGCTGGGCAGTTCGGTGGCGCTGATTACCGACGGGCGTTTTTCGGGGGCGACTTCGGGGGCGGCGATCGGCCACGTTTCCCCGGAGGCGGCGGCCGGAGGTCCGCTGGCGCTCGTCGAGGACGGGGATGTGATCGATATCGATATCCTCGCCGGCAAGCTGAACGCGCTGGTGGACGAGGCCGAGCTGGCCCGCCGGCGGGATAGGCTGGCGCCGTTCGTGAGCGACGTCCCCTCGGGCAGCTACCTGGAGCGGTACGCGTGCCTGGTGACGTCGGCGATGGGGGGCGCGGTGTTTAAAAATATGAGTTGCGAGCGAAAGTGAGGAGGAAAAGAAAATGGCAAAAAAGAGTATTCTTGATTTTCAGAGCATGATGAGCAAGGGCGACAAGATCGTTTACCTGACCGCCTACGACTACCTTACGGCCAAGATGCAGGAAAAGGCCGGCGTGGACATGATTCTGG
>JAEZJM010000032.1 GCA_023415775.1 Bacillota bacterium
CTGGCGATAACATCCAGATGGCGATCGCGCTGATTACGCCGATCGCGATCGAGGAAGGCCTGCGGTTCGCGATCCGCGAAGGCGGCCGCACCGTCGGCGCCGGCGTTGTCACCGCGATCAGCGAGTAGAGTGGCCGCTTTCGTCCCGCTGCTGGCTGTGGACGATGTGCGGGCGGCGGTGGAGCATTACGAAGGAAAGCTGCTGTTTGCCCGCGAGTTCGTTTACCCTGAGGCTGAGCCGGTTTTCGCGACTATGGGGCGCGAGGGCGCGCGGCTGATGCTCGAGGCGGCGACGGGGTTCGCGGCGAAGTACGGGATGGAGGCCGCGGTCTGGCCGCGGGGCCGGGGCGTGGATCTGAATGTGAAGCTGGACGGCGACATCGACGATTACTACGGCCGGGTGACGGCCGCGGGGGCCGATGTGGTCAGGCCGATTTTCACAACCGGGTACGGGATGCGCCAGTTTACCGTCCGCGATCTCGACGGTTATTTGCTGACGTTTATCAGACAGGAATAAACGCCCACTATATTAGGCATAATTATTGGGCAGGGGCGACCCTGCCCATGTCTTTCTTTTGTTGAATCGGCCAGGGCTATGACAAACACGGATACGTGGATTGAACTATTGACATGTCCGTAACTCTTGTGATACTCTATATTAGCGACATTTATGACTAGCAAGTGAGGTGTAATCGATGCGAGTGGCGATCACCGTTGCCTGTACCGAGTGCAAGCAGCGCAACTATCAGACGAACAAGAACAAGAAGAATGACCCGGATCGTCTGGAGTTTAACAAATACTGCAAGTTCTGCAAAAAATCGACTTTACACAAAGAAACGAAGTAATCTATAATTAATCTGCATTAACATAAGTAGGGGCATAGCTCAATTGGTAGAGTAGCGGTCTCCAAAACCGTTGGTTGTGGGTTCAAGTCCTACTGCCCCTGCCACACGGTTTTTGCATGTGTCTGGCAGTATTGAGAGGGATGTGAGAAAGTGACTGCCCAGGAAACAGCCATCAAATCAAGGACCTCCGGCTTGAAACGCTTTTTGCGGGAGGTTAAAGCCGAACTCAAAAAGGTGTCGTGGCCGGATAAGAAAGAACTCTCCGCCTACACGGGGGTTGTTTTTATTTCTGTTGTTGTCGCCGCCTTTGTCATTTGGGTGATGGACGCCGGGTTCACCGAGTCTCTGAAGGTCCTGCTTAAGTAAGGTCCTGCCTAAATAGTGAGAGTAGCTAAGGGGGTGGGGGTCCGCGCCGCGCGGCCCTTATTACGATGGAATCGGATAAGAAGTGGTATGTCATTCACACCTACTCGGGCTATGAGAACAAGGTGAAGGCCAATCTCGAGAAGAAGGTCCACTCCATGGGCATGGAAAACGAGATTTTCCGTGTGCTCGTTCCGATGGAAGACGAGGTGGAGTACAAGGACGGCAAGAAGAAGATTTCGAAGAAGAAGGTCTTTCCCGGGTACGTGCTTGTTGAGATGACCGTGAACGACAGGTCGTGGTATGTCGTGCGCAATACCCCCGGCGTCACGGGTTTCGTGGGGTCAGGTTCGAAGCCCATCCCGCTCACGCAGGCTGAGGCCAAGAATATTCTCAAGTCGATGGGTATGGAAGAGATCAAGGCGAAGAAGATCGACGTCAAGCCGCAGGAAGTGGTTCGCATTACCTCCGGCGCGTTCGAGAACTGGACCGCCACGGTCACCGACGTTTATCCCGACCGCGGCAAGCTGAAGGTGCTTGTCAATATGTTCGGGCGCGAGACGCCGGTCGAATTGGACTATACTCAGATAGACAAACTATAGTTGGTGTACTGCCGCCTTGCGGCGGTTCAATAGTGGGAGGGCTTCGGCCCGCCATTACCACATTTTAGGGTAAGGAGGTGTAACCATGGCGAAAAAGGTTGTCAAGCTTGTAAAGCTGCAGGTTCCCGCCGGTAAAGCTACCCCGGCGCCGCCCGTCGGTCCCGCCCTCGGTCAAGCCGGTGTCAATATCATGGCTTTTGTTAAGGAGTTCAACGAGAGGACGGCGGCTCAGGCCGGTCTGATTATCCCGGTAGAGATTACCGTGTTTGAGGACAGGTCGTTTAGTTTCATCACCAAGACGCCCCCGGCCGCGATTCTTCTGAAGAAGGCCGCCGGTATCGAGACGGCGTCGGGCGAGCCGAACAAGAAGAAGGTCGCCAAGGTTTCGCGGGCCAAGGTGCGCGAAATCGCCGAGACCAAGATGCAAGATCTGAACGCCGCCAGCGTCGAAGCCGCTATGCGGATGATCGAAGGCACGGCACGCAGCATGGGCATCGACATCGTCGATTAGTCGGCGGTGTTGACAGGCTTAGAGTGTTTAGGGGCGGTCGCAGCGACAACGCAGTTGATGGCCGGCAATAAACGCTCGTAGGCGATGTGGGAGGAATTTCCGCTATCACCACATTATTTTTTAGGAGGATTTACCAATGCCGAAACACGGTAAAAAATACGCTGAAGCTTTCAAGCTGATCGAGAAGAACAAGCTCTACGACCCGGAAGAGGCTGTGGAGATTGTTAAGAAGACCGCCAGCGCCAAGTTCGACGAGACGGTCGAGGTGGCGGTCAGGCTCGGGGTCGACCCCAAGCACGCCGATCAGCAGGTCCGCGGCGCGGTCGTTCTGCCCCACGGCACCGGCAAGACCAAGACGGTGCTGGTGTTCGCCAAGGGCGAGAAGGCCAAGGAGGCGGAAACGGCGGGAGCCGATTTCGTGGGCGCCGAGGATATGGTTGAGAAGATCCAGGGCGGCTGGTCGGATTTTGATGTGGCTGTGGCTACCCCCGATATGATGGGTATGGTGGGCAAGCTGGGCAAGATCCTCGGTCCCAAGGGCCTGATGCCGAACCCCAAGGTCGGTACGGTGACGATGGATATCACCCGCGCCTTAAACGAGATCAAAGCCGGTAAGATCGAGTACCGTACCGATAAGGCGGGCAATATTCACGCCCCGATCGGCAAGGTTTCGTTCGATAACGACAAGCTGGCCGGCAACTTCTATATGCTGCTGGACACGCTGATCAAGGTCAAACCGTCGGCGGCCAAGGGCCAGTATCTCAGGGGCATTACCCTGTCGACGACGATGGGCCCTGGTGTGAAGGTCAACCCGCTGAAGGCGCAAGGCGGTAAAAAAGAGTAGACAAAGCCTTTAAAGTGTAGTATAAATAAGAGGCTGATTCTAATAGAATAAGGCTTTCTTAGCGAAAGCCGAATTTGATGGCTGTAGACAGCAGGTATGTGTAATGGGTGTCAACCCGCCTGCCGAGGCCGGAGCTCCGCGCTAACTGGCTTTGCCATGGCGACCTCCGGTGTTTACTGCCGGCAGGTCGCCTTTTAGTTTATAGTTTCTGGATGTTTTATCAGCGAGGAGGTGTTTTTGTGGAAAAGGAAAAGGCAGTTTTGACCGAGAAGAAAGCGGTCGTCAGCGAGCTGAAGGATAAGCTTGTCGCCACCAAGGGCGCCGTGCTGACCAACTACCGCGGCCTCACTGTGGCGATGGATACCAAGATGCGCCGCAAGCTGCGCGAGGCTGGCGTGGAGTATCGGGTCGTGAAGAATACGATGACCCGCTTCGCCGCCAAGGATGCCGGTGTCGAAGGGCTCGACAAGTATCTGGAAGGCCCGACGGCTATCGCGCTGTCCGAGACCGATCCGGTGGCTCCCGCCAAGATTCTCTCCGACTTCATCAGGGAGAACAAGCTGCAGGCGCTGGAGATCAAGGCCGGTCTGGTGGAAGGCAAGGTTATCGACGCCGCCGGCGTGAAGGCGCTGGCTACCCTGCCGCCGCGCGAAGTGCTCGTCGCCACGCTGCTGGGTACGATGCAGGCGCCGATTGCCGGCTTTGTGCGTACGCTTAACGGTATCCCGAGCAATCTTGTGTATGCGCTGGAGGCTATCCGCAAGCAGAAGGAAGCCACTGCGTAGTCTGACAGGATAGAAACCAAGAACAAATTAACTTTTAAGAAAGTATTGGAGGTATATCAAAATGAACAAAGAGCAAATCATGGAAGCTATCGAGAAGATGACCGTTCTCGAACTGGCCGAGCTTATCAAGGCCCTCGAAGAGAAATTCGGCGTTAGCGCCGCCGCCCCCGTGGCGATGGCCGCCGCCCCCGCCGCTGCCGCTGCCGCCGCTCCGGCCGCCGAAGAGCAGACCGAGTTCGACGTTATCCTGACCAGCGCCGGCGCTGCCAAGATCAACGTTATCAAGGTTGTCCGCGAAGTCACCGGCCTGGGCCTGAAGGAAGCCAAAGATCTGGTCGACGGCGCTCCCAAGCCTGTTAAAGAGAAGATTTCCAAGGCCGACGCCGAGGCTCTCAAAGCCAAGTTGACCGAAGCCGGCGCTTCCGTCGACGTTAAGTAAGAATTCCCAGGTTGCGAGCGGAGGGCATCGTCGATGCCCTCCGTATTTTTTCCAGGATACTTTTCTCATTTATGGGTAATTGTTACTTGACAGGGTAAAGACCATATGATAACATTTTAAAATGCGGTACGTATTTTCCTGCTGCGAAAATTTTATCGGTTGCGACCGGTATAGTTTAACGTTTGGCAGGAAATAGTAATATAGTGGAGGATGGATTTTTTTCATCAGCTGAAAAGAGCAAGGTTATGCAAACTAGTATAAACCTTGCTTCTTTTTCGCATTTTATTGTTTCCTGCCATGTGTGTTGCTGCGTAAGTGGCCGTGAAAATGGGCTAAGGGGTGAAGGCTTTAATGTTCAATCCTGTTCCCGTGGGCAATAGGATGAGGTACAGCTATGCCAAGATCAACGAAGTGTTGGATATGCCCAATCTCATCGAGATTCAGAAGAATTCCTACAACTGGTTCTTGAAGGAAGGATTGCAGGAGATATTTCACGATATTTCCCCGATCCAGGACTTCACCGGTAATTTGGTGCTGTCGTTCGAGAATTTCACGCTGGGGGAACCGAAGTACGCGGTCGAGGAGTGCAAGGAGCGCGACGTGACCTATTCGGCTCCGCTCCGCGTCAGCGTGCGACTGATTAACCGCGAGACAGGCGAGATCAAGGAACAGGAAGTGTTCATGGGCGATTTCCCGCTCATGACCGATAACGGCACTTTTATTATCAACGGGGCCGAGCGGGTCATCGTCAGTCAGTTGGTCCGTTCGCCGGGCGTTTATTACGGCGAGTCGATCGATACGAGCGGCAAGAAGCTTTATAACGCGACGGTTATTCCCAACCGCGGCGCGTGGCTGGAGCTTGAGACCGACGCTAACGAGGTGGTTTCGGTCAGGGTCGACCGGACGCGCAAGTTGCCGGTGACTGTGCTTGTCCGTGCGCTGGGCTGGGCGTCGAGCGCTTCGATTCTCGAGCTTTTCGGCGAGGATGTCCGCGTCCGCGCCACGCTGGAACGGGACAATACCGATTCCCGCGAGGAGGCGCTGGTCGAGATTTATAAGCGGCTCCGCCCCGGCGAGCCGCCGACGGTGGAGAATGCGACCCAGCTTTTGGAGACGCTGTTTTTCGATTCCAAGCGCTATGATCTGGCTGCCGTCGGCCGTTACAAGCTGACGAAGAAGCTCGGCTGGCGCCGCCGCCTGATGGGCAAGACGCTGGATGCGCCGCTGGTCGACAAGGAGAGCGGCGAGATCGTGGTGGAAGCGGGCACGGTTATCGACGAAAAGGTGTTCGCCCGCATCGATAAGAGCGGCATCTGGGCCGGCCAGCAGCTCATTGAGGTGAAGCTGCGCCAGAAGGACGGCTCGGTGGCCAAGGTGCTGGCCAACCCGGCGCTGCCTTATACCCACCGGACGATTACCAGGGAAGATATTATCGCCGCGGTCAGTTATTTGCTGAACCTGATGGACGGCCACGGCAATGTCGACGATATCGACCATCTCGGCAACCGCCGCCTGCGTTCGGTGGGCGAGCTGCTGCAGAACCAGTTCCGCATCGGCCTGTCCCGCATGGAGCGGGTGGTCAAGGAGCGGATGACGATCCAGGATATCGATGTTATCACGCCGCAGGCGCTGATTAATATCCGCCCGGTGGTGGCGGCGATCAAGGAGTTTTTCGGGTCGAGCCAGTTGTCGCAGTTCATGGACCAGACCAACCCGCTGGCCGAGCTGACCCACAAGCGCCGCCTGTCGGCTCTCGGCCCCGGCGGCCTCAGCCGCGAGCGCGCCGGTTTCGAGGTCCGCGACGTTCACCATTCCCACTATGGCCGGATGTGCCCGATCGAGACGCCGGAGGGCCCGAATATCGGCCTTATCGGTTCGCTGTCGACGTTTGCCCGCATTAACGAGTTCGGTTTTATCGAGACGCCGTACCGCAAGGTGGACCGCGAGAACCGCAAGGTGACCGAAGAGGTGCTGTATCTTACGGCGGACGAAGAGGATGAGATGATTATCGCTCAGGCCAACGAGGTGCTGGGCGAGGGCGGCTGGTTTGTTGAGCCGAGGGTTTCGGTGCGCTATAAGCACGATATCCTGGTGGTGCCGGCCGAGAATGTGGACTATATGGACGTTTCGCCGAAGCAGGTCGTGTCGATCGCGACGGCGATGATTCCGTTCCTGGAGAACGACGACGCCAACCGCGCTCTGATGGGCGCGAATATGCAGCGTCAGGCCGTGCCGCTCCTCAAGACCCAGGCGCCGCTGGTGGGCACGGGGATGGAGTTCAAGGCGGCCCGCGATTCGGGGGTTGTGGTGCTGGCGAAGAATGCCGGCAAGGTGGAAAGGGTCACGGCGAACGATATTCAGGTCCGCACGGAGAAGGGCGGGCTGGATAGCTACAAGCTGCTTAAGTATATCCGTTCCAACCAGGGGACGTGCATGAATCAGAAGCCGGTGGTCGTACACGGCGAGCGGGTGGAGAAGGGCCAGGTGCTGGCCGACGGCCCGTCGACCGATTACGGCGAGCTGGCTTTGGGCTACAATGTGCTGGTGGCGTTCATGCCGTGGGAGGGCTACAATTATGAGGACGCCATCCTGCTGTCCGAGAAACTGGTCAAGGAAGACGTTTTCACTTCTATTCACATAGAGGAGTATGAGTGCGACGCGCGCGATACCAAGCTCGGCCCGGAGGAGATTACCCGCGATATCCCCAATGTGGCCGAAGAGGTGCTGCGCGACCTTGACGATCGCGGCATTATCCGCGTGGGCGCCGAGGTGAGACCGGGCGATATCCTGGTCGGCAAGGTGACGCCGAAGGGCGAGACCGAGCTGACGGCCGAGGAACGCCTGCTGAGGGCGATTTTCGGCGAGAAGGCGCGCGAGGTGCGGGATACTTCGCTCCGCGTGCCTCACGGCGAGGCTGGCAAGATTGTCGATGTGAAGGTGTTCACCCGCGAGAACGGCGACGAGCTGCCGCCGGGCGTCAATCAGCTTGTGCGGGTGTATATCGCCCAGAAGCGCAAGATTTCCGAGGGTGATAAGATGGCGGGCCGCCACGGCAACAAGGGTGTCGTGTCGCGCATTCTGCCTGAGGAGGATATGCCTTTCCTGCCCGACGGCACGCCGATCCAGATCGTGCTGAATCCGTTGGGTGTTCCGTCCCGTATGAATATCGGCCAGGTGCTGGAGACGCATCTCGGCTGGGCGGCGGCGACGCTCGGGATGCAGGTGGCGAATATGGATAAGGGCATCGAGGAGCGCCTGCGCGCCGTGGGCTATGATTTCAACCGCCACGGCACTTTGCGGACCGACGACGCCGGCGTGCATATGGCAACGCCTGTCTTTGACGGCGCAACCGAGGAGGAGGTCTTCCGGACGCTCCATATGGCCGGTCTGCCGGACGACGGCAAGTCGCAGCTTTTCGACGGCCGCACGGGCGAGCCGTTCGACAATCATGTGACTGTCGGTTATGTGTATATGCTGAAGCTGGCTCACCTCGTGGACGACAAGATTCATGCCCGTTCCACCGGCCCGTACTCCCTCGTTACCCAGCAGCCGCTGGGCGGCAAGGCGCAGTTCGGCGGCCAGCGTTTCGGCGAGATGGAGGTCTGGGCGCTGGAGGCGTACGGTGCGGCTTATACACTGCAGGAGCTGCTGACGGTGAAGTCCGACGATGTCGTCGGCCGCGTGAAGACGTACGAGGCGATCGTCAAGGGCGAGAATGTTCCCGAACCGGGCGTGCCCGAGTCGTTTAAGGTGCTTATCAAGGAGCTGCAGAGCATCGGTTTGGATGTGAAGGTGCTGTCGGAGGACGCTCAGGAGATCCTCATCCGCGAGTCGGACGAGGATATCCACGAGACGGCCAAGGAGCTGGAGCTGTCCATCGGCGACGAGGGCGGCGGCCGCGTGTTGCCGCACGAACGCAAGATGACCGAGTTCGAGCCCGATATGGTCGACGAGCTGGAGGCTTCCGACGATATCGAGCCGATCGAGGAGGAGCTTGATATCATCGCCGAGTTGGGCGAGATGCAGCCGTCGGTTAGCCCGCGCGAGATCGAGGAAGATTTCGAGTCTCCGCTCCGCAAGGCCGGCGCCAAGAAGGCGGCAGCCGTCAAAAAGGAGAAAAAGGTCTCCCCCCGCGAGTATCTCGAGGAGGTCGAGGACGGGGAAGAGAGCGAGTAACCGCGAGGCGGGTGTCCGTCAGGCCGGCAGAAGCCGGCGGCGTCGGTTGACGTGGTAAGGTAGGCTTGAAGAGTGAAGGGAGCGATACGCCCTTGTTGGATGTCAATAACTTCGATTCCATGCGCATAGGGTTGGCTTCGCCCGATCAGATCCGGGCGTGGTCCCATGGCGAGGTCAAGAAGCCGGAGACGATTAATTACCGCACTCTTAAACCCGAGCGCGAAGGTCTTTTCTGCGAGAAGATTTTCGGGCCGACCCGGGACTGGGAGTGTCATTGCGGCAAGTATAAACGCATCCGCTATAAAGGCATTGTCTGCGACCGCTGCGGCGTGGAGGTTACCCGCTCGAAGGTGCGCCGCGACCGGATGGGCCATATCGAATTGGCCGCGCCGGTGTCGCATATCTGGTATTTCAAAGGCATTCCCAGCCGCATGGGGCTTATTCTCGATATTTCGCCACGCGCGCTGGAGAAGGTGCTTTATTTCGCTTCGTATATCGTGCTCGATCCCGGCGATACGCCGCTGATGAAGAAGCAGCTTTTGACCGAGAACGAGTACCGCGATTACCGCGAGAAGTACGGCCATGCTTTCAAGGTGGGCATGGGCGCCGAGGCGATCAAGAGGCTTTTGGACGAGCTCGATCTTGAGAAGCTCAGCCGCGAACTCCGCCAGGAGCTCCGCGAGGTGAGCGGCCAGCGCAAGGTGCGGGCGATCCGCCGCCTGGAGGTTGTGGAGGCGTTCCGCAAGTCGGGCAACGATCCTTCGTGGATGATTCTCGATGTGGTGCCGGTGATTCCGCCCGAGCTGCGGCCGATGGTTCAGCTTGACGGCGGCCGCTTCGCCACGTCCGATCTGAACGATCTGTACCGCCGGGTGATCAACCGCAACAACCGTCTGAAAAGGCTGCTGGATCTCGGCGCTCCCGATATTATCGTGCGCAATGAGAAACGGATGCTGCAGGAGGCTGTGGACGCGCTGATCGACAACGGCCGCCGCGGCCGGCCGGTGACCGGGCCGGGCAACCGCCCGCTGAAGTCGCTGTCGGATATGCTCAAGGGCAAGCAGGGCCGGTTCCGCCAGAATCTTTTGGGTAAGCGCGTCGACTATTCCGGCCGTTCGGTTATCGTTGTCGGTCCGGAGCTGAAGTTGCACCAGTGCGGCTTGCCGAAGGAGATGGCGCTGGAGCTGTTTAAGCCGTTCGTTATGAAGAAGCTGGTGAACGCCGGCCACGCCCACAATATCAAGAGCGCCAAGCGCATGGTGGAGAGGGTCCGGCCGGAGGTGTGGGATGTCCTCGAGGAGGTCATCAAGGAGCACCCGGTGCTCCTCAATCGCGCCCCGACGCTTCACCGCCTCGGCATCCAGGCGTTCGAGCCGGTGCTGTCCGAGGGCCGGGCGATCAAGATTCACCCGCTGGTGTGTACCGCGTATAACGCCGACTTCGACGGCGACCAGATGGCGGTCCATGTGCCGCTGTCGGCCGAGGCCCAGGCCGAGGCGCGCCTGCTGATGCTGAGCGCGCACAATATCCTGTCGACCAAGGACGGCAAGCCGGTGGCCACCCCCACCCAGGATATGGTTCTCGGGTCGTATTATCTGACGATCGAGAAGGAGGGCGGCCTCGGCGAGGGGCGGGTTTTCGCCAACGCCAACGAGGCGCAGCTGGCCTACCACCATAAGGAACTCGATCTCCAGGCGAAGATCAAGGTGCGGTACCCTGGGTACGGTCGCGTGAATACGACCGCCGGACGCATTATTTTCAGCGAGGCGCTGCCTCCCGAGCTGAGGAACTTCCACCAGAAGGACGGCGAGTGGCATCTCGGCGGCCTGATGGATAAGAAGCAGCTGGGCAAGCTGGTTGCCGATTGCTACCGCCGCTACGGCACCGGCAAGACGGCGGCCGTTCTCGACGGCGTCAAGAAGCTGGGCTTCTCGTTCGCCTGCCGGGCCGGCATCACGATCGCGATTTCCGATATCAAGATTCCTGGGGAGAAGAAGGATATTCTCGCCAAGACCGAGACGCAGGTAGACTTGATCGATAAGCAGTACCGCCGCGGTCTGATTACCGAGGATGAGCGCTATAAGAAGATTATCGATATGTGGAGCAAGGCGACCGACGATGTGACGACGGCGCTGATGAATTCGCTCGACCGGTTTAACCCGGTGTATATGATGGCGACGTCCGGCGCCCGCGGCAACATCCAGCAGATCCGTCAGCTGGCGGGGATGCGCGGCCTGATGGCCGACCCCTCCGGCCGCATCATTGACTTGCCGATCAAGGCTAACTTCCGCGAAGGCCTGACTGTTCTGGAGTACTTCATCTCGACGCACGGCGCCCGCAAGGGCCTGGCCGACACCGCGCTGAGGACCGCCGACTCGGGCTATCTGACCCGCCGCCTGGTGGATGTGGCCCAGGACGTGATTGTTCGCGAGGATGACTGCGATATCGTCGGCATTAATTTGGTGCGCGAGAAGGCTCGCCTGACGCAGTCGAGCGCCAGCGCGATCGCGTTCCTGCGCGATACCCTGCTCGGCCGCGTGCTGGCCGAGGATGTCATCAGCCCCCATACCGGCCAGATTGTCGCTCTTCGCGATACGCCGCTGGATGACGATTATCTGCTGATTTTCGGCGAGCACGGTGTGCCGTTCCTGACGCTGTATGGCCTGTCGGCCGAGACCGAGGAGGACGTCAGCCAGTTCGCCGCTGTGGAGACTATCCAGCTGGGCGAGCCGGAAGAGAAGCTGCGGGAGGCTCTCCGGGAGTCGATGCTGCGGGAGATGCTGGGCAAGAATACCGTCGAGCCGGTCAGGAATTACGCCGGCGACGAGGTTGTCGCCGCCGATACGCCGCTGACCGAGGAGCTTATCGAGGAGATTCTCGCCGGCGATGTGCGCGAAGTCAAGGTTCGCAACAATAATATCAAGGGCATCGAGGTCGAGGCGATTACCGAGGGAACGGGCGTTATCGAGTCCCTCAAGGACCGGATCATCGGCCGGGTAGCGGCCGAGGAGATCACCGATCCCGCCACCGGCGAGGTGGTTGTCAAGCTTAACGACGAGATTACCGAGGAATTGGCCGATAAGGTCGCCAAGGTGCGCGAGCAGGTGCTGATCCGTTCGGTGCTGACCTGCAAATCGCAGTATGGCGTGTGCATCAAGTGCTACGGCCGCAATCTCGCCACCGGGCATATGGTGGATGTGGGCGAGGCGGTGGGCATCATCGCGGCCCAGTCGATCGGCGAGCCGGGCACGCAGCTGACGATGCGTACTTTCCACACCGGCGGTGTCGCCGGCGAGGATATCACGCAGGGTCTGCCGAGGGTCGAGGAGCTGTTCGAGGCCCGCAAGCCGAAGCGGCCGGCGATCATTACCGAGGTGGACGGCACGGCCGATATCAAGGAGGTCAAGGGTATCCGCCGGGTGACGGTGGTGCCGACGGTCGGCGAGGAGCGGGTGTACCAGATCCCGTACGGCGCGCGGATAATCGTCAAGGACGGCATGCCCGTGAAGGCCGGGGAACGCGTGACCGAGGGCTCGGTCAATCCGCACGATATCCTGCGGGTGAGCGGCCTGCGCGATACTCAGCGCTACCTGGTGCACGAGGTGCAGAAGGTTTATAAGTCGCAGGGCGTCGAGATCAACGATAAGCATATCGAGGTCATGGTCCGCCAGATGCTCCATAAGGTGAAGATCGAGGAGCCGGGCGATACCGAGCTGCTGCCTGGCGAGTATATCGATATCAATACCTTCGAGGAGGAGAACGCCGGGGTTATCGAGACGGGCGGCGAGCCGTCGGTGGCGAGGCCCATATTGCTGGGCATCACCAAGGCGTCGCTGGCGACCGATTCCTTCCTGTCGGCGGCGTCCTTCCAGGAGACGACCCGCGTGCTGACCGAGGCCGCTATCAAGGGCAAGGTCGACCCGCTGCTGGGTCTTAAGGAGAACGTCATTATCGGCAAGCTGGTGCCGGCCGGCACGGGCATGAGCCGCTACCGCAACATCAAGCTGCGGAAGATGTCTGCCGGACAGGCCGAATAGTGTAACCCCCGTAACCTATAATCTGTAATGCCGGGATTGTCTAGAAAGCTCCAGATGCAAGGCGCACCGGAGGCTGACACCACCGTTTCCTCTGCGACAACGTTTATATGCGTTGTTTGCAGAGGATCGGTTTAACAGCATCGCACGTACTCGAATGTACGCTGAGGATGGCAGCCGAGGAGCAACGAAGCAGATGGACTTTCTAGGCAATCCTAAAGTATAGGGATGATACACTAGGGGGCGTGGGTATAATATTGTTGCCAAGACCACAGTAAATCTCTTGACACCGCTGGGGTGTGGTGATAATATATTAGAGTGTCCATGGCGTTATTGGCTTTTTTACCATGTCAGTTTGTTGCTGAGGAGTGACCTTCCATGCCCATCGGCACCTTGAAAGACGCCAAAAAAGTCGTCGGTGCCAAGCAGGCGGCGAAAGTGGTTGAGAAGGGCCAGGCCAACCTGGTCTTTTTGGCCGAGGACGCCGATATCCGGGTCACCGCGCCGCTCCGCGAGGCATGCGCCCGCGCCGGCGTCAAGGTGGAAATGGCGCCAAGCATGGTTGAGCTGGGCAAGGCCTGCGGCATCGAGGTCGGTGCGGCGGCTGTCGCTGTAATTAAGGTTTAGTAAGGGACAGGTGTTAACCGTTTTGCCCCTTGCAAAAGCCGCAAGGGGCAAAATTAATTTACAACTCATTTTAGGGAAGGAGGTGTATTTATGCCGACAATCAGTCAATTGGTACGCAAAGGCAGAGAAGAGCTGGGAAGAAAGTCCACGGCGCCCGCTTTGAAGGAATGCCCCCAAAAGCGCGGGGTTTGCACGAGGGTTTACACGACCACTCCGAAGAAGCCTAATTCCGCATTGCGTAAGGTCGCCAGGGTGCGTCTTACCAACAGTATCGAAGTGACCGCCTACATCCCGGGCATCGGCCATAACCTTCAGGAGCACTCGGTGGTTCTCATCCGAGGCGGCCGTGTCAAGGACCTGCCGGGCGTGCGTTATCACATTATCCGCGGTGCGCTCGATACCGCCGGTGTGGCCAAACGCGGCCAGGCCAGGTCGAAATACGGCGCCAAGCGCCCCAAGAAGTAGGTTTCCGCAAGCAAGTTTTCTGTTGAAGGAGGGTTAAGATGCCAAGAAAGGGTCCTGTGCCCAAGCGTGACGTGTTGCCGGATCCGGTGTACAATTCAAAACTTGTCACCAGATTCATCAATAAGATCATGATGGCGGGCAAAAAAGGTGTAGCTGAAGGCATCGTTTACGATGCGTTCGATATTATCCGGTCGAAGACCGGTAAAGACCCGCTCGAAGTTTTCGAGACGGCGCTCAAGAATGTTATGCCGGTTCTGGAAGTGCGGGCCCGCCGGGTCGGCGGCGCCAACTACCAGGTTCCGGTCGAAGTGCGCGCCGACCGCCGTCTGTCGCTGGGTATCCGCTGGCTGGTCAATTACTCCCGCAACCGCGGCGAGAAGACCATGCACGAGCGGCTTGCCGCCGAGCTGATGGATGCGGCCAACAACGCAGGCGCGTCGGTCAAGAAGAGAGAAGATACCCACAAGATGGCCGAGGCCAACAAGGCTTTCGCCCATTACCGGTGGTAATTCCGGGCCGGGCTGTGGTCCGAGTAAGGAGTGATAATGGTGGCCAGAAAGTTTCCACTCGATAAGACGCGGAACATCGGCATCATGGCTCATATCGACGCCGGCAAGACTACTACAACTGAACGCATCTTATTCTATACAGGCAGAGTTCACAAGATCGGTGAAGTGCATGATGGCGCGGCTACGATGGACTGGATGGTGCAGGAGCAAGAGAGAGGCATTACCATTACCTCCGCAGCTACGACGTGCCAGTGGAACGAGCATCGTATAAACATTATCGACACACCAGGACACGTGGACTTTACCGTTGAGGTAGAGCGTTCGCTGAGGGTGCTTGACGGCGCGGTTGCCGTTTTCTGCGCGAAGGGCGGGGTAGAACCCCAGTCCGAGACGGTTTGGCGGCAGGCCGATAAATACGGCGTTCCCCGCATGGCGTACGTAAACAAGATGGATATTATCGGCGCCGATTTTTACCGGGTCATCGATATGATGAAAAGCCGGCTCGGCGCCAACGCGGTTCCCATTCAGCTGCCGATCGGGTTTGAGGATACCTACAAGGGTATCATCGATCTCATCGAGATGAAGGCGATCGTCTACACCGACGATCTCGGCAAGGTGAGCGAGGCGGCCGAGATTCCCGAAGATACGAGGGAACAGGCTGAATTGTACCGCCTGAACCTGCTGGACGCTGTCGCCGAGAGCGACGACGATCTGATGATGAAGTACCTCGAAGGCGAAGAGCTGACGGTGGAGGAGATCAGGGATGGCGTCCGCAAGGCGACGATCGCTTGCAAGATGACCCCCGTGCTGTGCGGCTCGTCTTACAAGAACAAGGGCGTGCAGCCCCTCCTCGACGCGGTTGTCGATTTCATGCCGGCTCCGACCGACATTCCCGCCATCAAGGGGGTCAACCCCGACAGCGGCGCGGAGGACGAGCGTCCGGCCGGCGACGATAAGCCGTTCTCGGCTCTGGCTTTCAAGATCATGGCCGACCCTTATGTCGGCAAGCTGACCTTCTTCCGCGTTTATTCCGGCAAGCTGGAGTCCGGCTCTTATGTTTTCAACTCGACCAAGGGCCGCAAGGAACGGGTCGGTCGGATTCTCCAGATGCACGCCAACCACCGCGAGGAGATCGAGACGGTTTACACCGGCGATATCGCCGCCGCGGTCGGTTTCAAGGATACCACTACCGGCGATACGCTGTGCGATGATAAGCACCCGATAATTCTCGAGTCGATGGTTTTCCCCGAGCCGGTTATTTCGGTGGCGGTGGAGCCCAAGACGAAGGCCGACCAGGATAAGATGGGCGTGGCGCTCGTCCGCCTGGCGGAGGAGGATCCCACCTTCCGGATGCATACCGATCCGGAGACAGGGCAGACGATCATCGAGGGTATGGGCGAACTCCACCTGGAGATTATCGTTGACCGCATGCTGCGCGAGTTCAAGGTGGACTGCACTGTGGGCAAGCCGCAGGTTGCTTACCGCGAGACGATCAGAAAGACCGTCAAGGCGGAGGGCAAGTTCGTCCGCCAGTCCGGCGGCCGCGGCCAGTACGGCCACTGCTGGCTGGAACTGACGCCTCAGGAGCCGGGCGCCGGCTTCGAGTTCGAGAACAAGATCGTCGGCGGCGTTATCCCCAAGGAATACATCAATCCTATCGAGGCGGGCGTCAAAGAGGCGATGGAGAGCGGCGTTCTTGCCGGGTACCCGATGGTGGATGTCAAGGTTACCGTCTATGACGGTTCGTACCACGATGTCGACTCGTCGGAGATGGCCTTCAAGATCGCCGGTTCGATGGGCTACAAGGCCGGCGCAGCCAAGGCCGACCCCACCCTGCTCGAGCCTTATATGAAGGTCGAGGTTACGGTGCCGGAGGAGTATATGGGCGACGTTATCGGCGACCTAAACTCCCGCCGCGGCCGTATCGAAGGGATGGAGGCCCGCGCCGGGGCGCAGGTTATCAGGTCGTTCGTGCCGCTGGCCGAGATGTTCGGCTACGCCACCGACCTCCGTTCGCGGACTCAGGGACGCGGCGTTTACTCGATGGAGTTCGATCATTACGAGGATGTGCCGAAGAGCATTTCCGAGGCGATTGTCGCCAAGGTTAAAGGCGCGTAGCTCCCGGCCGGGCGGCCGTCCGGCCGCCGGATTAAAGCAAGTTGGATATCAGCGGGCCTGCCGGCCCGGAAAAAAAACTAGTTTCTAAAAAGCATCATTTAGGAGGTTTAGTGAAATGGCAAAGAAGAAGTTTGAGAGGACCAAACCGCACGTTAACATTGGCACCATCGGTCACGTCGACCATGGCAAGACCTCGCTGACCGCGGCTATCACGCTGCTGCTGTCCAAGTCGGGCGGCGCGA
>JAEZJM010000035.1 GCA_023415775.1 Bacillota bacterium
ACATGATGGGCGTTGGCGTCGGAGAGGACGGGGTCTTCGCCCATGATGAACATCGCTTTGAGGTCGCCGCGGACGGCGGCGTCGAACATGTCGGGCAGGGTGTGGCCGGGCTTGTCCGGCACTTCCGCGCCCCAGGCGGCGGAAAACTTTTTGCGGATGTCGGGCCATTTAACCTGCTGGTAGCCGGGGAGGACGTTGGGGAGCGCGCCCATGTCGCAGGCGCCCTGGACGTTGTTCTGGCCGCGGAGGGGGTTGACGCCGGCGGCCGGTTTGCCGACGTTGCCGGTGAGCATGGCCAGGTTGGCGAGGCTCATGACGTTGTCGGTGCCCGAGGTGTGCTCGGTGATGCCGAGGGTGTAGAAAATGCCGGCCCGCTCGGCGGTGGCGTACAGTTTGGCGGCCTCGTAAAGAAGGTGCGCGGGGACGCCGGTGATTTTTTCGACAAGGTCGGGCGGGTATTTTTCGGCGACGGCGGCGACGGCTTCGAAGCCGGTTGTGCATTTGCCGATGAAGGCGGCGTCGTGCCAGCCGTTTTTGATGATGATGTGGAGGAGGCCGTTGATGAGGGCGACGTCGGTGCCGGGCCTGAGGCGCAGCCATACGTGGGCGACGGCGGCCAGTTCGGTTCTGCGCGGGTCGGCAACGATGAGTTTGGCGCCTTTGGCGAGGGCCTGGCGCATTTTGGCGCCGATGATGGGATGTGCTTCCGGGGGGTTGGCGCCGATAACAAACATCACCCGGTTGTCGGCGATTTCGCCGATGGAGTTGGTCATGGCGCCGGAGCCGAAGGATGTGGCCAGACCGGCCACGGTGGGGCTGTGTCAGGTACGGGCGCAGTGGTCGACATTGTTGGTGCCGACCGCCGCGCGCATGAATTTCTGCAGCAGGTAGTTTTCTTCGTTGGTGCAGCGGGCCGAGCTGAGGGCGGCGATGGCGTCGGGGCCGTGCGCGGCTTTGATGTCGGTCAGCTTTTCGGCGACCAGGCCAAGGGCTTCATCCCAGGTGGCGGGGGCGAATTCGCCGTTCTTTTTGATGAGCGGGCCGGTGAGGCGGTCGGGGCTGTGGACGTAGTCGGTGCCGAAGCGGCCCTTGACGCACAGCAGCCGGCCGTTGACGACGCTGGTTTCGTTGGAGGTGACGCCGATTATTTTGCCGTCCTTGACGTTGAGGTCGAAGTTGCAGCCGACGCCGCAGAAGGGGCAGGTGGTCTTGACTTTTTTGTCGGGCAGCCCGGTGCCGTACATCGGTTTTTCGGTAAGCGCCCCGGTGGGGCAGGCGGAGACGCAGGTGCCGCAGAAGACGCAGCTCGACTGGTCCATGCCGCTGTCGAAGGCAGGGGTGACTTTGCTGACGAAGCCGCGCTCCGTCCATTCGAGGACGTTGCAGCACTGGATTTCCTTGCAGACCCGCACGCAGCGGCCGCACAGGACGCATTTCTCGTTGTCGCGGATGATGAATGGATTGCTGTCGTCAAGCTCGTAACGGCGCCGCTCGCCGCGGAAGCGGACGGCGCGTACCCCCAGGTCGAGGGCGAGGCGCTGCAGCTCGCAGCGCAGGTTGCTCTGGCAGGTAAGGCAGTCGGCGGGATGGTTGGCGAGCAGCATTTCGACGACCATCTGGCGGGCTTCGCGGATATCGGAGGTATAGGTGCGGACGACCATGCCCTCGGCCGCCGGGTGGGTGCAGGCGGTGGTGAGGCTGCGCAGGCCGGCGATCTCGACGAGGCAGACGCGGCAGCAGCCTTCGGGGGTGAGGTCGGCGAGGTGGCAGAGGGTGGGGATATCGATGCCGAGCAAGCGGGCGGCCCCGAGCACGGTGGTGCCGGGCGGGACGCTGATCTGGCGGCCGTCGATTGTGAGGGTGATTTTGTCCATCAGCTACGCTCCTTGCAGGTATTTGGTCCGACGTATCCTGCTATTATTCGCCGCCGCGGCGGAAAAACCTGCGGGAGAGGCCGGCTACGAGGGCGGCGACTTGACAATTTAGACAGGGCGAAGTATATTTTATCTATATATCTCCAACTGAGACATATTTATAGGCGAGGACGGGAAGTAGTACACCGGACCGGCCGGCGCAGAGAAGGGGCCCATCGGCTGCGAGGCCCCGCGGCGCGGGCGGTGGAAGTCGTCCCCGAGCCGCGGCGCCGAAGAGCGGTAGGCGCCACCGGGAGGCCCCGTTATCGGCCGCGCGAGCCGGCGCTGTTTTGCGTCGGGAAAAAAGGTGGTACCACGGAGGCAGAAGCTTTCGTCCTTGCGGACGGAGGCTTTTTTATTTGCTCAACAGGTTATTCTAAAAGAAGTGTGCGAGCCGGCAGCCGGCTCCCCTTAAGGAGGCACAAAGATATGGAAAAACAGATCCCCACCGTTTACGATCCCAAAGAAGTCGAAGAGAAGTGGTATAAGCACTGGGAGGATAACGGCCTGTTCCACGCCGAGCCTGATACGGGCAAGAAGCCTTACAGCATCGTCATCCCGCCCCCCAACGTCACCGGCCAGCTCCACATGGGCCACGCCCTCGACAATACCCTCCAGGATGTGCTCATCCGTTTCCGGCGCATGCAGGGCTATGAGGCGCTGTGGATGCCGGGCTCCGACCACGCCGGCATCGCCACCCAGATCAAGGTGGAGGAAGTGCTGGCCAAGGAGGGGGTGAGCCGCTACGACCTCGGCCGGGAGGCGTTCATCGACCGGGTGTGGGAGTGGAAGCACGAATACGGCGGCCGCATCATCAATCAGCTCAAGCGCCTGGGCGCGTCGTGCGACTGGCAGCGGGAGCGGTTCACGATGGACGAGGGCTGCTCGGCGGCGGTGCGCGAGGTTTTCGTGTCGCTGTACGAGAAGGGGCTTATCTACCAGGGCAACCGCATCACCAACTGGTGCCCGCGCTGCAACACCGCGCTGAGCGATATCGAGGTGGAGCACGAGGAGAAACCGGGCAACCTTTATCATGTCCGCTACCCGCTGGAGGGGCGCCCGGACGAATATGTGACCGTGGCCACCACCCGGCCGGAGACCATCCTCGGCGATACCGCGGTGGCCGTCCATCCCGAGGATAAGCGCTACCGCCACCTTGTCGGCCAGTACCTCATCCTGCCGGTCGTCGGCCGCCGTCTGCCGATCGTGGCCGACGAGTACGTCGACCCGTCGTTCGGCACCGGGGCGGTGAAGGTGACGCCGGCCCACGACCCCAACGACTTCGACATGGGCCTCCGCCATAATTTGCCGCAGGTGGTCGTCATCGCCCCCGACGGCACGATGACGGCCGAGGCGGGCAAGTACGCCGGCCTGGACCGCTACGAGTGTCGCAAGGCGCTGGTCAGCGATCTCAAGGAGCTGGGCAACCTCGTCAAGATCGACGAGCATATGCACGCGGTCGGCCACTGCCAGCGCTGCGCGACGGTGGTCGAGCCGCTCGTTTCCAAGCAGTGGTTCGTGCGCATGCAGCCGCTGGCCGAGCCGGCGATAGAGGCCGTTACTTCGGGGCGGATCAAGTTCGTGCCCGAGCGGTTCACCCGTGTGTATATCAACTGGCTGGAGAACATCCGCGACTGGTGCATCTCCCGCCAGATCTGGTGGGGCCACCGCATCCCCGCCTGGTACTGCGAAGGGTGCGGCGAGACGATCGTCTCCCGCGAGGATATAACCGCCTGCCCGAAGTGCGGCGGCAAGGCGGAGCAGGACCCCGACGTCCTCGACACCTGGTTCAGTTCGGCGCTGTGGCCGTTCTCGACGATGGGCTGGCCGCAGCAGACGCGCGAGCTGGCGTACTTCTACCCGACGAGCGTGCTGGTGACCGGCTACGACATCATCTTCTTCTGGGTGGCGCGGATGATCTTCATGGGCCTGGAGTTCATGGACAATATTCCCTTCGAGCACGTGTTCATCCACGGCCTGGTGCGCGACGGCGAGGGCCGCAAGATGTCGAAGTCGCTCGGCAACGGCATCGACCCGCTGGACGTTATCGAGAAGTACGGCGCCGACACGCTGCGGTTCACGCTTATGACCGGCAACACGCCCGGGAACGATATGCGCTTCTACTGGGAGCGGGTGGAGTCGAGCCGCAACTTCGCCAACAAGATCTGGAACGCTTCGCGGTTCGTGCTGATGAACCTGGAGGGCTTCGACCCCGCCAAGGCGCCCGGCGCGTACACGCTCGCCGACCGCTGGATAATGAGCCGCTACGCCCGCACCGCGGCCGAGGTGACCGCCAACCTGGAGAGATTCGAGCTGGGCGAGGCGGCCCGCAGCCTGTACGAGTTCATCTGGAACGAGTATTGCGACTGGTATATCGAGACCGCCAAGGCGCGCCTCTATGACAAGGAGGACGCCGCCGCCCGGGCCACCGCCCAATATGTGCTGTGGTACGTGCTGGGGAACACCCTCAAGCTGCTGCATCCCTTCATGCCGTTCATCAGCGAGGCCATCTGGCAGCACCTGCCCCACGAGGGCGAGAGCATCGTCAGGGCCGCCTGGCCGGCGCCGCCGGCCGAGCTGGCGGATGACGGCGCCGAGGCGGCGATGGGCACAATTATGGAGACCATCAAGGCCATCCGCAACATGCGGGCCGAGGTCAACGTGCCGCCGGGCAAGAAGAGCGAGGTCATTTTGTTGGCCGCCGCTGAGCAGCAGGCGGTGCTGGCCGCCAACACCCAGTACGTGCGCACGCTGGCCGCCGCCGAGCCGGTGACGGTGCTGCCGCTGACGGCCGCCAAGCCGGAGAACGCGATGACGGCGGTGGTGAGCGGGGTGGAGGTTTATTTGCCGCTCCGCGGCCTGATCGACGTGGAGAAGGAGACGGCCCGCCTCGGCAAGGAGCGAGAGAACCTCGAGAAGGAGGTCGCCCGTGTGGCCGGCAAGCTGACTAACGAGAGCTTCGTGGCCAAGGCGCCGGCCGAGGTTATCGAGAAGGAGCGGGCCAAGGAGCGCGAGTACCGCGAGAAGCTCGCGGCCATCAGCGAGCGGCTGGACTATCTGGCGAAGATATAGGGAATTGGCATGCCCGATGCGCGAATACACATTGTTAGCGTCTAACTGGAAAAGATATCGTCAGGATGTGACCTTTATGACCTACGAACAGGCCCTCGATTATCTCGCCACACTGGGCAAGTTCGGGATGAATTTCGGCCTGGGGCGGATCGAGAAACTGCTCGCGCTGATGGGCAATCCCGAGCGGCGCTACAAGACCGTCCATGTGACCGGCACCAACGGCAAGGGATCGACGGCGGCGATGCTGGCCGCCATCCTCCGGGCCGCAGGCATCCGCGCCGGCCTGTACACGTCGCCCCATCTGAGCGACTACACCGAGCGGTTTGTTGTGGGCGGCGAGCCGATAGGCCGTGCCGAGCTGGCCGCGGCGATCGGGCATACGCGCGGCTTCGTGGACGCCATGGTGGCGGAGGGCTGGGAGCACCCGACCGAGTTCGAGGTGCTGACCGCAGCCGCTTTCCATTATTTCGCGGCCGCGGGCGTGGAATACGCCGTGATCGAGGTCGGCCTGGGCGGCCTGCTCGATTCGACTAACGTGATAACACCGGCCGTATCCGTTATCACCAATGTCGCCCTGGAGCACACCGACCGCTGCGGCGATACCGTCGCCGCCATCGCCGCCCACAAGGCGGGCATAATCAAGCCGGGGGCGCCGGCGGTGACCGCCGCCCGCGGCGAGGCGCTCGACGTCATCAGGCGCGAGGCCGACGCCAAGGGGGCGCCGCTGGCGGTGCTGGGCCGCGATTTCTACGCCGAATCGGCCGGGATGGACGGCTGGCGGCAGCAGGTGGCGTTTGTCAGCCGCCGCCACGGCGACCTGGGCCGTTTCGCCGTCAACCTCCTCGGCCGTCATCAGGCCGAGAACGCGGCTGTGGCGATCATGGCGGCGCTGATCCTGGCCGACGGGGAGAAACGCGTTTCTTCCGCCGCGGTCAGAGACGGCCTGGCCGCCGTCAACTGGCCGGGCCGCTTCGAGGTGGTGCCCGGAAAACCGCCGACGATAATCGACGGCGCTCATAACCCGGCGGGCGCCGCTGTTCTCAGGGCTGCGCTGGACGAGGTTTTCCCCGGCCGGCCGGTGGTCTTCGTGCTCGGCATCCTCGCCGACAAGGATATCGCCGGCGTTACCGCGGCTCTTATCCGCGCCGCCGACAGCGTCGTGGCCGTCAAGCCCCAGTCCGACCGGGCGGCCGAGCCGGCCGCGGTGCTGTGCGGCCTGGCGGCGGCGCGATCCGCGGCGGCGGCAACGGTGGCCGAAGGGGTCGACCTGGCGCGGGAAATGGCCGGGCCGGACGGCCTGGTGTGCGTCGCCGGATCGCTCTACATCGTCGGTCCGGCGCGGGATTACGTCATTTTATAGACAAAACGGCGCTATGTGGTCTATAATAATTGAAGTTACTTTGTGCCATCAGGTGAAACGATGCGAATCAGTTATTCCTGCGCCGCGACGCACTACCAACTGAATTACCTGACCGAGCACTGCATTGTGGCGGTGGCCTTTTTTTTGCCGCTCTCCCTCAACGCCGTCAGTGTGTTCCTCGCCCTCGGCGTCTTGCTGTGGGTGGCGAGGATGGCCGCCGACAGGCATCTCGATTTCAAACCGACGCCTTTCGACGGAGCCATCGCCCTGCTTGTGGCCCTGTCGGCGGCCTCGATCCTGGCTGCCCCCGACCGCTGGCTGAGCTTTTACAACTACTATCACCTGATGGGTCGCTATATTCTCCTTTATTATCTGGTCGTGAACAATTTGCACAGCCTCGATCAGCTTAAACGGCTGGTGCAGGCGATCTTGGCGTCCGCCGGCCTGGTCGTCGTCTACGGACTGTACCAGTATGTCCAGGGGGTGGATATCTCCGCGTTCGAGTGGGTGGACGGCGAACAGTTTCCTCTGCTCAAGATGAGGGTTTTTTCCACCCTGCAGAATCCCAACCTGCTGGCCGGGTTCCTGGTGATCATCGCGGCGCTGGCCGCTGGACTGGGTCTGAACGCCGAGGACCGGCGCTGCCAAACCGCTTATATCGTGCTTATCGTCGCTCTGCTTGTCTGCCTGGTGTTTACCTACTCGCGGGGGGCGTGGCTGAGTGTGCTGGCGGTTGTGGCCGCCTACGGAGTGCTGTACAGTCGCAAGACCTTCTGGCTGCTGCTGTTCGTGCCGGTGGTGGTTGTGGCCGGGCATGACGTGCTGATGGAGCGGCTGATGTCGATCGTCAACCCCACCGACACCTCGGCGATGCTGAGGATCGCCTTATGGGAGAGCACCCTCGCGATGATTGCCGACAGACCGCTGTTCGGCATCGGCTGGGGCGCATACTCGCTGGTTTATCCCGCCTACGACTTTTTTATCAACGATCCGGACACGATCATCTACCACGCCCACAATATGTATCTCCATCTCGCCGCCGAGATCGGCGTCCCCGGACTGCTGGTCTTCCTGGCGCTGATGATCGGACACGCGCGGCTGGCGATGGCGATGGCCGAGAGCGCCGCCAACCGCTGGGTGAGCGGCCTGATGCTTGGGGTGCTGACGGCCGTGATCGGGCTGGCGGTGGGCGGCCTTACCGACTACATACTTTTTAACCCCCAGTTGGCGATGCTTTTCTGGCTGCTGAACGCCCTGACGGTGGTTGTTCATCTCAATGGCTATCCGACAAAAAATAACACGAAATAACGGGCGTATTGCTAAAAAAATCTCCCGCTTCGGCAGGAGTAAGGGGCGGGCGCGAGGAATATAGAGGAATATATAAAAATGTACAATATGGATATGTGGTATCGGTTATGAAGGCCTATGCGGCCTTAATTTTTTGTCGCGAAGAATGTGAAATTTGGAACAATTCAGCCCAAGAAGGGGGTTTGTCGTGAAACTGGCCGATGTCCAGAAAATACTGCGAGCAGAGGTAATTTGCGGCTCAGAGTGCCTCGACGGCGAGGTGAAGTCGGCGTGCGGCGCCGATTTGATGAGCGACGTGCTGGTGCATAGCAAGGAGAAGACGCTGCTGCTGACGGGACTGACCAATATTCAGATCATCCGCACCGCCGAGATGGGCGACCTGGTGGGGATCGTGCTGGTGCGCGGGAAGCGGCCGGGACAGGATGTAATCCAGATGGCCGAGAGCAAAGGCATTCCGGTGATGGTGACCAGCCTGCCGATGTTCGAGTCGTGCGGTATGCTCTACAGCCACGGCATCAAAGGCTGCTCCGAGCTGGTGACGGCTTGTGAATCCTGAACAGGGGATCGTACTCGATTATGCCTTAAAGGGCGGCGATTTCGACACCGCCGGCGAGGCGTCGAGCAAAATTAAGCGGATTCTGCAGCAGATCGGCGTGCGCTCGGATGTTATCAGGCGCATCGCCATCAGTTCCTACGAAGCAGAGATGAATGTAATTATCCATGCTTACAGCGGCGTCCTCAAGGCGTCGATCTATCCCGACCGCACCGAGCTGGTGGTCGAAGACGAGGGGCCGGGCATCGCCGATATCGATCTGGCGATGCAGGAGGGGTACTCCACCGCCCCCGACCATATCCGCGAGATGGGGTTCGGCGCCGGTATGGGCCTCCCCAACATAGTACGCTGTTCGGACGAGTTTTCCATCAATTCGGTGGCGGGGGAAGGAACGAAGATCTCTATCCTGATCCGCCATAGCTGATTGTGTGGTGTAACAGATGTCGGAGTATTTCCACTCGGTCAGGCTCACGCCTGAGCGGTGTAAAGGTTGCGTCAACTGTATCAAACGCTGTCCCACCGAGGCGATCCGCATCCGCGGCGGCAAGGCGAAGATAACCGAGGCTCGCTGCATCGACTGCGGCGAGTGCATCCGCCGGTGCGCCAACCGGGCCAAGACGGCCGTGACCGACAGCCTTGACGACCTGAAGGATTACAAGTACAACGTGGCGCTGCCCGCGCCCGCGCTGTATTCCCAGTTTTCCGCCGACGTGCCGGCGAACGTGGTGTTGTGCGGCTTGATGCACCTCGGCTTCGACGAGGTGTTCGAGGTGGCTCTCGGCGCCGAGATCGTTTCCGACGCGACCGTGGAGTATCTCAAGCGCCGGGACGCGAAGAAGCCGGCGATTTCCTCCGCCTGTCCGGCGGTGGTGCGGCTGGTCCAGGTAAAGTTTCCCGAACTGATCGATAATCTCATCCCCCTGGAAGCGCCGGTGGAGGTGGCCGCCCGTCTGGTCCGCAGCACCCGCTGCCGGGAACTGGGCATCGCGCCGGAGGATATCGGCGTGTGGTTCATCACCCCCTGCCCGGCGAAGATGACGGCGTTCAAGCAGCCGCTGGGGGCGGAGAAGTCAAGCGTTACCGGCGCCATCGGCATATCGCAGATTTACGGCGAGCTCTTGAAGGCGGTGGCGGTCGTCCCCCGCGACGCCAACTGCCAGCGGGCCACGGCCCGCGGCGTCGGCTGGGCTTTAAGCGGTGGCGAGACGTCGGCCGCGGCGGCGGGGAACAGCATGGTTATCGACGAGATCCACAATGTCAGCGAGGTGCTGGAACAGGTGGTTCTCGGCAAGATAAAAGTCGATTTTATCGAGGCGCTGGCATGTTCCGGCGGCTGCATCGGCGGCCCGCTGACGGTGGAAAACCGCTTCGTGGCCGAGCACCGCATGCGTCAGAGGCTGGCGAAGATGCGCGCCGAGGATGAGGCGCGCGGCTCCGCGCCGGCCAAATATTACCCCGATTCCTCGCTGACCGAGTATGACCGTACGATCGAGCCGCGGCCGATCATGCGCCTTGATGAGGATATTTTCAGGGCGATGTATAAGGTTGAGCAGATGGAAAAGACGCTCAAGAAGCTTCCGGGGCTGGACTGCGGTTCGTGCGGCTCGCCGAACTGCAAGGCGCTGGCCGAGGATATCGTGCAGGGGGAAGCTGTCGAAACCGACTGCATTTTCAAACTGCGCGAACGGGTCCGCGACCTCGCCCAGGAGATGGTGGGTCTGGCGGCCAAGCTGCCGCCTTCGTTGGAGGAACGGGAAGAGAATTAGGAGGGATTGCCTAGTGACGGTCAACGATCTCGTCGGTTCCCTGCCGCTCACCGTCGTCGCCGGTCAGGACCGGCTGACGGCCGAGGTGACGGGAGGCTATGTTTCCGATCTGCTGAGCAATGTGATGGGCTTCGCTACCCCGGGTAGCGTGTGGGTCACGATGCAGGGGCACCAGAACGTTGTGGCGGTGGCTTCCCTGGCCGGTCTGGCGGCGGTGGTCGTTGCCGGCGGGGTCGCCCCGGAACCGGAGACGGTGGCCAAGGCCGAGGCAGAAGGGATTGTCCTGCTGACGACTTCTCTGTCCAGCTTCGAACTGGTCGGACAACTATACCGTAGCGGCGTCAAGGGGCAGTGATGCGCCGTTTCGTGGCCGATCTGCACGTTCACACGCTGCTGTCGCCCTGTGCGGCGGTCGAGATGACGCCGCGCAACATCGTGTGGCACGCGGCCCGGCACGGCATCGACATTGTAGCAATCACCGACCATAACGCCGGCGACAATGTCACCGCCGCGCTGGCTGCCGCCAAGGGCACCGACGTGACCGTGCTGCCGGGTATGGAGGTGGAGACGAAAGAGGAAGTCCATTTCATCGCCTTGTTCGAGAAACCTCGGCAGCTGTTCGCCTGGGAGAAGGTCGTCGCCGCGCACCGGTCGGGACGCATGAACGATACCGACAAGTTCGGCGCCCAGTTCGTGGTCGACGAGGAGGATAACCTGGTGGCCGTCAAGGAGGAAATGCTGCTGGCCTCGCTCACCCTGAGCCTGGCCGAGGCCTGCGAACAGGTCAACGCCCTCGGCGGGCTGGCGATCGCCAGCCATGTCGACCGACCAGCCTACAGCGTCCTGTCCCAGCTGGGCTTCATCCCCCCGGGGCTGGCGCTTACGGCGGTGGAGGTGTCGCGACGGGTTTCCCCCGCGGATGCCGCCAAGCGTTTTCCGGCCATCGGCGCCTTGCCGGTCGTCACGGCGTCTGACGCCCATACCATCGAAGATTTCCTGTCCGGCCCGAAGATGGCCTTTAACCTCGAAGAGCCTACCCTGGCGGAAATCCGCCAGGCACTATACAACGAGAATTCGCGAGGGGTGGTGTTGTGACCGCCGGGGGAAAAAAATTACGCCACTAAGTGAAAGTTCTCATAAAAGGAGGAGAAATATGAACAGCAATCAGGAACAGAAGTGCTGCTGCGGCGGCAAGGGCGGCGCCAGCAACATGGCGAAGCTGGACGAGATCATGGCCAAGTACCAGGGCGCGAAAGGGGCGCTTATCCCCGTCCTGCAGGAGGCCCAGGACGCTTACGGCTACCTGCCAAAAGACGTCATCGTGAGGATCGGGGAGAAGATGAATATCCCGACCAGCCAGATTTACGGCGTGGCCACCTTCTACGCCCAGTTCCATCTCAACCCGCGCGGTAAGAATATCATCCGCGTATGCCAGGGGACGGCCTGCCACGTCCGTGGCGCCAAGGCTATTTTAAAGGCGCTGGAAGACGCTCTGAAGGTTTCCGCCGGCAAGACGACACCCGACCTGAAGTTCACCCTGGAGACGGTGGCCTGTATCGGCGCCTGCGGCCTGTCGCCGGTCATGATGGTCAACGACGATACCCACGGGCGGCTGACGCCGGAGATCGTGCCGGAAATTCTCGGCCGTTACTCTTAAGCTCCGTATGCGGGAACTGGCGCTCCATATTTTGGATCTTGTCCAGAATTCCCTGGAAGCTGGGGCAAACCGGGTTTTGCTGGAGATTATCGAGGACAGCTGTGCGGATACCCTGACCATCCGCGTGTCCGACAACGGACGGGGCATGGACGCCGCTACCCGGCGCCGCGTTCTCGACCCCTTTGTCACTACCCGCACGACTCGCAGGGTGGGGCTGGGTTTACCGCTGATCGATATGTCCACCAAGCAGTGCGGAGGGTATCTGAAGATCGATTCTGAGGTGGGCCAAGGCACCACGGTGGAAGCGGTTTACCGCCACAGCCACCTGGACCGCCCGCCGCTCGGCAACCTCGCCGCGACGGTGAAAACGCTGGTGATCGCCAATCCGGAGACTGATCTGACTTACCGGCATCTGGTGGGTAACGCCGTTTTCTCCTTGGCTACCAGCGAGCTGACCGAGATATTGGGCGATATGCCCCTGTCGCACCCGGATGTAATTGTATGGCTCGACGAGTATATAGCGGCCAATGAGGCCAATTTGTACGGAGGTGTACAGCATGAAAACAGTTGAGGACTTAAAGCGCATGCGCGAACAGTTCCAGTCGCAGACCAAGCTGCGCCACGCAGGCGGTATACAGATCATAGTCGGCATGGGCACGTGCGGTATCGCCGCCGGGGCGCGGGAAGTAATGTCCGCCATCCTCGACGAGATCGCCAAGCGCAAGCTGCAGGACGTGACCGTCCGCCAGACCGGCTGCATCGGTATGTGCGAGAAGGAAGTCCTGGTCGATGTCGTCCGTCCCGACGAGCCGCGCATAACCTACGGTAAGGTTACGCCGGCCGTCGTCGCCAAGATAGTCGGTGAGCATGTGGTCAACGGCCGGATCGTGGAAGAGCTGGTCGTCGGCAAGATTTCTCAATAGACACGGGAAACGGGAGGTAAGAAAATGCAACACGTGAGAGCTCACGTACTCATTTGCGCCGGCACCGGCTGTACCGCCTCGGGAGCGTCGAAGGTCGAAGCGGCGCTGCGCGAGGAACTGGTCAAGAAGGGCCTCGACAAGGAGATCATGGTCGTGGAGACCGGCTGCCACGGTTTCTGCGAGATGGGCCCGCTGGTTATCGTATATCCCGAAGGTACTTTCTATGTCCGCGTTCAGGCCGAGGACGTGCCCGAACTGGTCGAAAGCCACCTCTACAAGGGCCGGATTGTGCAGCGTCTGCTGTATAAAGAACCGGTCACCCACGAGAGCATCCCCAATTACAGCGAGCTGAGCTTCTACAAAAAACAGATGCGGATGGTGCTCGCCAACTGCGGCCACATCAATCCCGAAATAATCGAAGAGTATATCGCCGTCGGCGGCTACGAGGCCCTGGGCAAAGCGCTGACCACGATGACTCCCGAGCAGGTCGTCGATGAGATGAAGAAGTCGGGCCTGCGCGGCCGTGGGGGCGGCGGCTTCCCGACCGGTATGAAGTGGGACTTCACCCGCAAGGCCGCCGGCGATAAGAAATATGTCGTCTGTAACGCCGACGAGGGCGACCCGGGCGCGTTCATGGACCGCAGCGTCCTGGAAGGCGACCCCCACCGCGTCATCGAGGGCATGGCCGTCTGCGGCTACGCCATCGGCGCCGACGAAGGCTACCTGTATGTGCGGGCCGAGTACCCGCTGGCGATCAAACGCCTGAGAATCGCCATCAAGCAGGCCGAAGACCTCGGGCTCTTGGGAGATAACATCTTCGGCTCGGGCTTCAGCTTCCGCCTGAAGATCAAAGAAGGCGCCGGCGCGTTCGTGTGCGGCGAAGAGACCGCCCTGCTGGCCTCGATCGAAGGCAAGCGCGGCATGCCGCGGCCCCGTCCGCCCTTCCCGGCCATTTCCGGCCTGTGGGGCAAGCCGACCAACATCAATAACGTCGAGACGTTCGCCAACGTGCCGCAGATCATCACCAAAGGCGCCGACTGGTACGCCAGCATCGGCACCGAGAAGAGCAAAGGCACGAAGGTCTTCGCCCTTACCGGCCGTATCAACCACACCGGCCTCGCCGAGGTGCCGATGGGCATCACGATGCGCGAGATCATCTTCGATATCGGCGGCGGCATCCCCGGCGGCAAGAAGTATAAAGCCGTCCAGATCGGCGGCCCCTCGGGCGGCTGTCTCCCCGAACAATTGCTTGATCTGCCTGTCGACTACGATTCCCTCATCCAGGCCGGCGCGATGATGGGCTCGGGCGGCCTGGTGGTCATGGACGAGACGACCTGTATGGTCGACCTGGCCAAATTCTTCCTCACCTTCACCCAGTCGGAGTCCTGCGGCAAATGCACCCCCTGCCGCGAGGGCACCAAGCGGATGCTGGAGATCCTCACCCGCATCACCGACGGCGAAGGTAAGGAAAGCGATATCGCCCTGCTCGAGAGCATGGCCAAGAATATCAAGACCTCGGCGCTGTGCGGCCTTGGCCAGACGGCCCCCAATCCCATTTTGAGCACACTGCGCTATTTCCGGCACGAATATGAGGCCCACATTAAAGAGAAGCGCTGCCCGGCCGGGGCGTGCACCAAGCTGGCCGGCTACAGGATCACCGAGGCTTGCAAGGGCTGCGGCCTGTGCACCAAGACCTGCCCGGTGGCGGCCATCAGCGGAGAGATCAAGTCCCAGCATATGATCGACGAGGCGATTTGCATCAAGTGCGGCGCCTGCATGACCAAGTGTCCGTTCAAGGCCATCATCAAGGGCTAAAGGGAGAAGGAGTGTGATACCATGGATATGGTCAATATAACTATTGACGGCCAGAAGGTGCAGGTGCCGAAAACGGCTACTGTCCTCGAAGCCGCCTTGTCGCAAGGCATCAAGGTGCCGACCCTGTGTTACCACCCCGAGCTCAGGCCGGAAGGGGCCTGCCGCGTGTGCATGGTCGAGGTTGAGGGCGCCCGCAGCCTGGTTGCCTCCTGTGTTTACCCGGTGAACGAGGGCATGGTCGTCCGCACCAACACCGCCGCGGTCCGGGAAGCCCGCCAGATGGTCGTGGAGCTGCTGCTGGCCAACCACCCGCCCGATTGCTTGGCGTGCCAGCGCAACCTCAACTGCGAGCTGCAGTCGATCGCCGCCGACCTCGGCATCCGCGAGGTCCGCTTCCAGGGCGAGCGCAAAGATCTGCCCCTCGACGCCAACAACCCCTCGCTGGTGCGCGACCAGAACAAGTGCATCCTGTGCGGCCGCTGCATCCGCGCGTGCAGCGAGCGGCAGGGCGTCCACGTATATAGCTTCGTCAACCGCGGCTTCAACACCACCGTCGCCCCCGCCTTCATGACGGGTCTCGACGAGGCGCCCTGCACCTACTGCGGTCAGTGCGCCACCGTCTGCCCGACGGCGGCTATCGTCGAGAAGGACGACACCGACGAAGTCTGGAAAGCGATCAGCGATCCCAAGAAGCATGTTGTCGTGCAGACCGCCCCGGCGGTGCGCGTCGCCCTCGGCGAAGCCCTCGGCATGGGCCCCGGCAGCGTCGTCACCGGCAAGATGGTCGCGGCCCTGCGCCGCCTCGGCTTCGACAAGGTGTTCGACACCGACTTCACCGCCGACCTCACCATCCTGGAGGAGGGCAACGAGTTCATCCAGCGTCTGACGACCGGCGGCAAACTGCCGATGATCACCTCCTGCTCTCCCGGCTGGGTCAACTTCATCGAGCTGATGTATCCCGACCTCCTCGACCACCTGTCCACCGCCAAGTCGCCGCAGCAGATGTTCGGCGCGCTCGTCAAAACGTACTATGCCGAAAAACAGGGGATCGACCCCAAGGATATCGTCAGCGTCTCGATTATGCCCTGTACTGCCAAGAAGGCCGAGGCGGTCCGCCCCGAGATGAAGTCCAGCGGCTACCAGGACGTCGACTACGTCCTCACGACCCGCGAACTCGGCCGCATGATCCGCGAAGCCGGCCTCAGCTTCGACAAGCTGCCGGAAGAAGAATATGACGCTCCGCTCGGCATTTCCACCGGCGCCGGCGTCATCTTCGGCGCCACCGGCGGCGTCATGGAAGCCGCTCTCCGCACCGTGGCCGAAGTGGTCACCGGCAAGGAGCTGGGCTGCATCGACTTCCACGGTGTCCGCGGTCTGACCGGCATCAAGGAAGCGGTCGTGCCGGTGGGCGACCTGAACGTGAAGGTGGCTGTGGCCCACACGCTGCAGAACGCCCGCACCATCCTCGACAAGATCCGCGCCGGCGAAGCCGACTACCACTTCATCGAAGTCATGGCCTGCCCCGGCGGCTGCATCGGCGGCGGCGGCCAGCCATTGCCGGTCTGCCAGGAGACCCGCCAGGCCCGCGTCAACGCCATCTACGAATGCGACCAGTGCATGACGATGCGCAAGTCGCACGAGAACCCGGCGGTGAAGGAGCTGTACGACGGCTGGCTCGGCAAACCGCTGGGCGAGAAGTCCCACAAACTCCTCCACACCCACTACCACGCGCAGCATCGCGAGGGATAGAACAAGAAAAACCGGGAGCTTTCGCTCCCGGTTTTTTTTAGCCGTTGATAAAGCCTCGCACATTATTCGGGGCGACTATCGCCGAACGAAAATATGCGCTGATAAAGCTGGCGTAATCAGGACGTGCATCTGGGGCTTTCTGAACAGCCAGCCCATCTGCGGCGTTGCGGGCTACTTCGTTTCATTAAACCGTCGGCGAGGTCGCCGAGATTGCCGGCCATGCCGCTGAGGTGCTGGGCGGCGGAGGCTTGGGGAAGCTGTGGTAGACAAAAGCTGTAATTTCCGTTATAATATGTGAATCATAACGCATACAGTATAGCAACATTGTGAAATATTATATAAACTGATGCCGTCGGACAGGTCTGCTAGCAGGAGTTCATCCGTTTAAGACGGAATTGATTAGACGAGCCGGGAGAACTGGTGGGGAGGGCTAAGGCTTGAAGGAGCATATCGTGATTTCTAAGGCGACAATCGACCGTTTGCCACTATATTTCAGGACCCTGCGCCTTATTCAGCAGGAGGGAACGGAGATCATCTCCTCGGAGGAACTCGGCCGCCGCATCGGTGTGACGCCCGAGCAGATACGCAAGGACCTGGCATCGTTCGGCGAGTTCGGGAAAAAGGGCGTGGGTTACTTCGTCCGCGAACTCATCAGAAATATCGGCGAGATTCTGGGGCTCCACCGCAACTGGAATATCGCCATCGTCGGCGTCGGTCACCTGGGATGGGCTCTGGCCAACTATCGCAATTTCGCCTCGCTGGGGTTCAATCTGGCCGCGGTGTTCGACGTGGATCCGGCGAAAATCGGCCAACTGATCGGCGGGGTGGAAATTTTCAGCCTCGACCGGCTGGAAGAGGTGGCCCGCGAGCGCAACATTCATATCGGCGTCATCACGGTGCCGGCCGAGAGCGCTCAGGCGGTGGCCGACAAGCTGGTGGCCGCCGGGGTGCGGGGGATATGGAATTTCGCGCCCATCAAGCTCAACGTGGCCGATAACGTCCGTCTTGTCAGCGAGGATCTGTCGGTGGGCCTGTCGAGCATATCATATTACCTGTCGCGTCAGTGAAGGAAGATCAGAGACAACCGGGCTGTGCCTGAGCCGGGTTGTCTTTTTGGTTTGCGCGGAGGGCGGAAAAATTTGTTCAAAGAATATTAGATAAATAAAAAGGGATTCGGGCAATCAAAGAGAATATATACCAACATAAGTAATATCATATAACTCGGATACATATTTTGCGCCGGTTTACCCGGCCTCCGAGGTGAATTTTATACGATGCATGGACAGGGCGGCGACGCGGCCAAACTAGAAATGCGCGGGTTTAACCTGTCCAGGTTTACGGTCTATTATTTTACCGATAATAGATGATGTAGTGGACTTGCACCAGGGTTTGTTTCGCGCTAGCGAAACGGGCCGGGTGTTTTTTTTGTGCGGCATATCGTGCGGCATGGTGTAATGCGGGGGTATTCTATAAATAATAATATAAAAGATTTGGGGAGGAGTCAGAAAATGACCGACATCAGAGACAGGGTGCGCTGCAAGGAGTTGCACGCCAAGATTGTCTCCGCCGAGGAAGCGGCCGCTATCATCAAACCGGGTATGAATATCGGCACCAGCGGTTTCACGCCGGCCGGATATCCCAAGGCGGTGCCGCTGGCGCTGGCCGAGCGTATGAAGAAAGACCCTTTCAAGATCAATCTGTGGACAGGCGCCTCGGTGGGCGGCGAACTCGACGGCGCCCTGGCGAATGCGAACGGCATCGCCAAGCGCCTGCCGTACCAGACCAACGACGCCCTGCGCAAGCAGATCAACAACGGTCAGGTGCAGTATATTGATATGCATCTTTCCCATGTGGCCCAGATGTCCCGTTACGGTTTCCTTGGCGGCAAGGTTGACGTCGCCATCATCGAAGCTTGCGCCATCACCGAAGAAGGCCACATCGTGCCGACGACATCGCTGGGCAACTCGGCGTCTTTTGTGCAGAGCGCCGATATCGTAATCGTCGAGGTCAACACCTCCCAGCCGCTTGAGCTGGAAGGCATGCATGACGTATATGTCCCCAAGGATCCCCCCAACCGCGGCCCCATCCCGATCGTCAAGGTGGATGACCGCATCGGCACGCCATATATTGAGGCCGGACCGGGCAAGATAACCTATATAGTGGCCTGCGATCTGCCTGACGTCACCCGCCCGCTGGCGGCGATCGACGACGATGCCAAGGCGATGAGCGCCCATGTGACCGAGTTTTTCAACAACGAGATCAAGCACGGCCGCCTGCCGAAGAACTTGCTGCCCCTGCAGTCGGGCGTGGGCTCGGTAGCCAACGCCGTAATGGCCGGCATGGTCGAATCCCCATACAGGAACCTGACCGTTTATACCGAAGTTATCCAGGACGGCATGTTTGACCTGATGGACGCCGGCAAGCTGGACTTCGCCTCCGGCACCGCGCTGACCCCGTCGCCGGACGGCCTCAAGCGCCTGTACGCCAATCTCAAGGAATATCGCAAGAAGATACTCCTCCGGCCGCAGGAAATCGCCAATGGCCCGGAAACGGCCCGCCGTCTGGGGATCATCGCAATGAACACCGCCATCGAGGTCGACATTTTCGGTCATGTAAACTCCACCCACATCATGGGCACCAAGATGATGAACGGTATCGGCGGCAGCGGCGACTTCGCCCGCAACGGTTACCTGACCATATTCTTCACAAACTCGGTGGCCAAGAACGGCGATATTTCTTCGATCGTGCCGATGTGTTCGCACTTCGACCATACCGAACACGATATCGACGTCATCATCAGCGAGCGGGGCGTGGCCGACGTGCGCGGCCTGAGCCCGAAAGAGCGGGCCCGGGTCATCATCAACAAGTGCGCCCACCCCGATTACCAGCCGATGCTCCTCGACTACCTGGAAAGAGCCGAGAAAACCACCGGGCTGGCCCACACCCCGCACCTTCTCGACGAAGCCCTTTCCTGGCATACCCGGTTCATGAGCGCCGGGACTATGAAAGTGAAATAGCAATCAAGTAAAGGAGGACAAAAGAATGGCCAATGAGTCAATGAAAGCCAAAATGGCCGATTATACCGCCAAGGTAGAAAAAGCGGCGGCCAAGAACCCCGAACGCCAGAATCTCGCCCATAACCGTCTTTACACCCCGCTTGACCTCGAGGGGTTCGACTATGAGCGCGACCTCGGCTTCCCGGGCCAATACCCCTTCACCCGCGGCGTGCAGCCGACCATGTACCGCGGCCGCTTCTGGACCATGCGTATGTACGCCGGCTTCTCGACCGCCGAAGAATCCAACAAACGCTACCGCTACCTGCTCGAGTCGGGCGGTACCGGCCTGTCCTGCGCCTTCGACCTGCCGACCCAGATAGGTTACGACTCCGACGATGCGATCGCCGAGGGTGAAATCGGCAAAGTGGGCGTGGCCATCGACACCCTCAAAGACATGGAGATCCTGTTCGACCAGATCGACCTCGGCAAGGTATCGACCTCGATGACGATCAACGCGCCGGCCGCCGTCCTGCTGGCCATGTACATCGCCGTCGCCGAGAAACAGGGCGTGAGCGCCGACAAGCTCAACGGCACCATCCAGAACGATATCCTCAAAGAGTACGCCGCCCGCGGCACCTATATCTTCCCGCCCAAGCCCTCGATGCGGCTGATCACCAATATCTTCGAATACTGCTCCAAGCATGTTCCCCAGTGGAACACCATCTCGATTTCCGGCTACCACATCCGCGAGGCCGGATCCACCGCTTCCCAGGAGATCGCCTTCACGATCGCCGACGGCATCGCTTACGTCGACGCCGCCATCAAGGCCGGCCTCAACGTCGACGACTTCGCCGGCCGCCTGTCCTTCTTCTGGAACGCTCACAACAACGTCCTTGAGGAAGTCGCCAAGTTCCGCGCTTCCCGCCGCGTGTGGGCCAAGGTTATGAAGGAGCGCTTCGGCGCCCAGAACCCCAAGAGCTGGATGCTGCGCGTGCACACCCAGACCGCCGGCTCGATGCTTACCGCCCAGCAGCCGGACAACAACATCGTCCGCGTCGCCCTGCAGACCGCGGCGGCCGTCATGGGCGGCACCCAGTCGCTGCACACCAACTCCAAGGACGAGGCGCTGGCCCTGCCGACCGAAGATTCGGTCCGCATCGCCCTCCGCACCCAGCAGATCGTAGCTTACGAAAGCGGCCTGGCCGACGTGGTCGACCCGCTGGGCGGCTCCTACTACGTGGAAGCGCTCACCGACAAGATCGAGAAAGAGTGCTGGGACTACATCAAGAAGATCGACGACCTCGGCGGCGCCGTCGAGGCGATCGAGAAGGGCTACATCCAGAAGGAGATCCAGGAGAGCGCCTACCGCTGGCAGATGGACGTCGAGTCCAAGCAGCGCATCATCGTCGGCGTCAACCAGTTCCAGATCAAGGAGAAGACTCCCGAGGGCCTGCTGCGCGTAGATGCCGCCGTCGGCGAGTTCCAGAAGAACAAATTGGCCAAGGTCAAGGCCGAGCGCGACAACGCCGCCGTCAAGGCCAAGCTGGCCGCCCTTGAGGAAGCCTGCAAGGACGAGAGCAAAAACCTCATGCCGGTTATCGTCGATGCCGTCAAGGTTTACGCCAGCCTCGGCGAAATATGCGGCGTGATGCGCAAAGTGTTCGGCGAATACGAAGCGCATGTCAGCCTGTAAAGAGAAGAGATAGGAGGGACGAACGATGGAAAAACGTATTCGCGTATTGGTAGCAAAGCCCGGTCTCGACGGTCATGACCGCGGCGCCAAAGTCGTAGCCCGCGCTCTTCGCGACGCAGGCTTCGAGGTAATCTACACCGGTCTCCGCCAGACCCCCGAGCAAATCACCGAAGCCGCTCTGCAGGAAGACGTAAACGTCATAGCCATGAGCCTTCTGTCGGGCGCTCACAACACCCTGTTCCCGAAGGTCGTCAATATGATCCGCGACAAAGGGATGAATGATGTTCTCATCATCGGCGGCGGCGTAATTCCCGACGCCGACATCCCCGGCCTGAAAGAAGCCGGCGTGTCCGCGGTCTTTACTCCCGGTACCCCGACAGGCAGCATCATTGAGTTTATCAAGACCAACGTGAAATAGAGCCTGTATCTGCGCCGGTCAGGCGGGAGGATGTCCTCCCGCCAGGCCGGTTTGGCGCAGGCTTGAGGTGGTGCAACAGTCGTGGATATTGTGGCAGAACTTTTGGCCGGCTCGCGTCTGGCCCTTTCGCGGGCCATCACCGCGGTCGAAAACGAATATGAAGACGCGACGGCGATAATGCAGAAGCTGTACCCGCACACCGGCAGAGCCTACGTGATCGGTATCACCGGTCCTCCCGGCGCGGGCAAGAGCACCCTGACGGATAAACTGGCCAAGGCGTGCCGCCGTCAGGGCAAGACGGTCGGTATCGTGGCCGTTGACCCCACCAGCCCCTTCTCGGGGGGCGCCATCCTCGGCGACCGCATCAGGATGAACGAGCTCACCCTCGACGAGGGCGTGTTTATCCGCAGCATGGGGACGCGGGGCAGCCTTGGCGGTCTGTCGCGCAAGACGGCCGATGCGGTTAAGATCATGGACGCCGCCGGCAAGGACGTCATCTTTATCGAGACGGTCGGCGTGGGCCAATCGGAGGTAGACATCGTCAAGGCCGCCGACACGACCGTTGTCGTGCTTGTCCCCGGCCAGGGGGACGACATTCAGGCGATCAAAGCGGGCATCCTGGAGATCGGCGACGTTTTCGCCATCAACAAGGCCGACCGCGACGGGGCCGAACGCCTCAAGGCCGAGCTCGAAATGATGCTCGACCTCGATCAGGTGAAAGCCGATTGGCGGCCGCCAATCAAACAGACGATCGCCAGCCAGGGGGTTGGCATCGACGAACTTATCGCTACCCTTGAGGAGCATATCAGGTATGCGACCGGATCCGGCGAATTGGCCAAGCGGCGCAAGCAGCGGACCAGGAACGAGTTCATCGCCCTGCTGGAAGAGAACATTCGTCGCCGCATCCTCGGGAAAATTACGGCATCCGGCCAGTTCGATCAATTTGTCGCTGAGATCGAAACTAGGAATAGTGACCCGTATAGTGTCATTTCCCGGCTAATAAGCGATTTTTTGCGCTGATAACGGCACTGGATGAGTTTGCCAGAACGGAAAAAGGCGAATAAAATTATTATCAGGTCATAATATCAAATCATAACACAAGGAGGCAACCGTATGTTCAAGGTACTCAAAGTCGACCATATCGGGATCGCGGTGAACAATCTCGAACAGGCCAAGAAGTTCTATACCGAAACCCTTGGCATGACCGCGCTCGGTGAAGAAGTCGTCGAGCAGCAGAAGGTTAAAGTTTGCTTTATTCCCTGCGGCGACAGCGAGGTGGAGCTCTTGGAGTCCACTTCTCCGGACGGCCCGATCGCCAAGTTCATTGAGAAGAACGGCGAAGGCATCCAGCACGTAGCTCTCAGGGTTGACAACATCGAAAACGCCCTAGCCGATCTCAAGGCCAAAGGCGTGCGCCTCATCGACGAGCAGCCGCGTTACGGCGCCGGCGGCGCAAGCATCGCCTTCATCCACCCGAAGGCTACCGGTGGCATCCTGCTCGAGATTTCCGAGCGGAAATAGGCGGGTGCAAGTCTTAACCCAGTGAAACGATAGTTTGGAGGTGTATTATGGCTACTATCCAAGAAAAGATCCAGGATCTCAAAGCCCGCCAAGAAAAAGTCAAACAGGGCGGCGGCGCCAAACGGATAGAGAAACAGCATGCCAGCGGCAAAATGACCGCCCGTGAGCGCATCGAGAAGCTCCTTGACCCCGGTACCTTTGTGGAACTCGACCAGTTCGTCCATCACCGCTGCACCAACTTCGGCATGGAGAAGGAAGAGGCTCCGGGCGAAGGCGTCGTGACCGGTTACGGCACGGTCGACGGCCGCCTTGTGTATGTGTTCGCCCAGGACTTCACCGTCGTCGGCGGCTCGCTCGGCGAAATGCACGCCGCCAAGATCTGCAAGGTGCAGGATCTGGCCGTCAAGATGGGCGCACCCCTCGTCGGCCTCAACGACTCCGGCGGCGCCCGCATCCAGGAAGCGGTCGACGCGCTGGCCGGCTACGGCAAGATCTTCTTCCGCAACACCCTCGCTTCGGGCGTCATTCCCCAGATATCGGTCATCATGGGGCCGTGCGCCGGCGGCGCCGTGTATTCCCCGGCCCTGACCGACTTCATCTACATGGTCAAGAATACCAGCCAGATGTTCATCACCGGTCCGCAGGTCATCAAATCGGTCACCGCCGAAGAAGTCACCGCCGAAGCCCTCGGCGGCGCCATGACCCACAACTCCGTCTCCGGCGTGGCCCACTTCGCGGCCGAGAACGACGAGAACTGCATGCAGCAGATCCGCTACCTGCTCGGCTTCCTGCCGTCCAACAACCTCGAGGACGCTCCGGTGGTCGAGACTGGCGACGATCCCAACCGCATGGATGCGGGCCTCAACACCCTGCTGCCCGATAATCCCAACATGCCCTACAACATGAAGGACGTCATCAAGATGATCGTCGACAGGGGCGAGTTCTACGAAGTGCATGAGCACTACGCCAAGAACATCATCACCTGCTTCGCCCGTTTCGATGGCCAGACGGTCGGCATCATCGCCAACCAGCCGTCGGTCATGGCCGGCTGCCTGGACGTCAACGCGTCCGACAAATCTTCCCGCTTCATCCGTTTCTGCGACGCCTTCAACATCGCGCTCGTCAACCTTGTCGACGTGCCCGGATTCCTGCCCGGCACCGACCAGGAATACGGCGGCATCATCCGCCACGGCGCCAAGATGCTGTACGCGTACTCGGAAGCCACCGTGCCCAAGGTCACCGTCATCACCCGCAAGGCATACGGCGGTTCCTACCTGGCGATGTGCTCCCAGGACCTCGGCGCCGATCAGGTGCTCGCCTGGCCCAGCGCGGAGATCGCCGTCATGGGCCCGGCCGGCGCTGCCAACATCATCTTCAAAGGCGACCCCGACGCCAAAGCCAAGACCGACCAATACGTCGAAGATTTCGCCACCCCGTACAAAGCGGCTGAGCGCGGTTTCGTCGATATCGTCATCGAGCCGGCGGAAACCAGGCCCCGCGTCATCACCGCTCTCAATATGCTCGCCTCCAAGCGAGAGGCCCGGCCTGCCAAGAAACACGGCAACATTCCGCTGTAGACCGCTGACAGAAAGGGGAGAGAAAAATGGGTTTTTTCGATTCGCTGTTCGGCGGCAAGAAAGAAGCTCCCAAGGCAAAGCCGAAGAAGGTTAAGGCCAAAGCTCCCGCTGCTGAGGTTCCTGCGGCTGAAGCTCCCGTCGGCGGCCTGACGCCGGAAGTGATCGCCGCTATCAGCGCCAGTGTCGGCGTCGTCATGGAAGGCGCGAGCGCCGAGATGGTGGCAGCGGTTACGGCGGCCATCGTCCACGCCAGAGGCGGCGGCAACGCGGTCCGCTTCCGCCGCACCACGAACGCCTGGGCGGCGTCCGGCCGGCAGAAGATCATGGATAGCCGCCAGTACAACTGAGAAGGGTAATCTTATCTAGAGAAACGGAGGATGAAACGAATGAGAAAATTCAAAGTGACTGTTAATGGTGTTGCCTACAACGTCGAGGTGGCTGAAGAAGGCGTAGTCGTCGCCGCCGCTCCTGCCGCTGCCGCTGCTCCGGCTGCCGCTCCTGCTCCTGCCGCTGCTCCCGCCGCTGCTCCGGCTCCGGCCGCCGCTCCCGCCCCCAAGGCTCCCGCCGCCGAAGTCGCCGCCGGCGACACCCCGATTACCGCTCCCATGCCCGGCAAGGTGACCAAGGTCATCGCCAAGGAAGGCCAGAAGGTCAAAAAGGGCGAGGTCCTCATGATCCTCGAAGCCATGAAGATGCAAAACGAGATCGGCTCCCCCGTGGACGGCACCGTCAAATCCGTCAACGTCGCCGCCGGCCAAAGCGTCAAACCCGGCGAAGTCATGGCCGTTCTCGCCTAATTTAAGCTCCGGGCCGTCTCGTACGGCATGCGCCCGTACGAGACGGCATAGCTGCTCATTATAAGCAGCGTGAACTATTTAATGTCACGGGGAGGTAAAAAAAGAAACATGGAAGCATTATTGGCACAATACCCCTGGCTTGACGAGCTTCTCATGGGTTTCCTGGGCCTGTCCTGGAAGCATGTCGCCATGTGGGTTATCGGCGCTATCCTGATTTACCTGGCTGTCGAGCACGACTATGAGCCCATCCTGCTCCTGCCCATCGGTTTCGGCGCCATCCTCGCCAACATACCCCATTCCTCGGCTGTCAGCACTCATCCCGGGGAAGAAGGTTTCCTCGTCGTCTTGTATCAGGGAGGCATCGCCAACGAACTATTTCCGGTCCTCATCTTTATCGCTATCGGAGCGATGTGCGACTTCACGCCGCTGATCCGCCGCCCGTCGGTCATGTTCTTCGCCGCTGCGGCCCAGTTCGGCATCTTCGCCACCGCCGTCGCCGCCGCCGCCCTCGGCTTCAAATTCGAGCACGCCGCCTCCATCGGCATCATCGGCGCTGCCGACGGCCCGACCACCATCTACGTGGCCAGCCGCTACGCCCAGGACATGCTTGGGCCGCTCGCCGTCGCCGCCTACTCGTATATGTCCCTCGTGCCCGTGATCCAGCCCCCTGTGGTTAGACTCGTAACCACCGCCAGCGAGCGCAAGATCAAGATGAGCTTCGTGGGCGAAGAGCCGGTCTCCGACAAGGCCAAGTTCCTCTTCCCGCTGCTCATCGTTCTCATCGCCGGCATCGTTGCCCCCATTTCGGTCGCCCTCATCGGCAGCCTGATGTTCGGCAATATCCTCAAGGTCAGCGGCGTGGTCGAGAACCTCTCGAACACCGCCCAGAACGAGCTGGCCAACCTCGTCACCCTGCTGCTCGGCATCACCATCGGCGGCACGATGACCGCCGAGAAATTCCTCACCATCGACGTCGCCTTCATCATGGCCCTCGGCGCGGTCGCCTTCGTGTTCGACACCGTCGGCGGCGTGCTGTTCGCCAAGCTGGGCAACATGTTCAGCCCGACGAAGATCAACCCGATGATCGGCGCCTGCGGCATCTCCGCTTTCCCGATGTCCGGCCGCGTCATCGCCAAGATGGCGCTCAAGGAAGATCCGACCAACTTCATCATTCAGCACGCCATTGGGGTTAATGTGGCCGGACAGGTCGCGTCGGTTGTCGCCGGCGGTCTTGTTCTCGCTCTAATCCCGGCGCTGGCGAAGTAGGGGGGAATAATAATGGAAAGCGCAGTAACAAAAGCGATAAAATTGATGGCCATCGCTCTGCCGACGATGTTCTTCGTCATCGCCATCTTCTACGTGGCCACCAAGGCACTCCACAAGGCCTTCCCGGCCCCGGTCGAGGAAGAAGAAGAGGAAGAGGACGAGGAGTAATCTTCGTCCCTCCGCTCCGCTTAGATTAATTACGAAAACTTAATAGGATCACGATCCGTTATATAATTATGCTGTACCTGTCCGCTACGGATGACGCCCGGCCCGCTATCGGCCGACCCGCAGCAGCATTCACCGCCCGGTCCTCTCGCGGCTCCACCTTTCGCACCCTAAACGCACCACTTTACATCAGGGAGGAAAACAACATGGCAATAAGCACCGCAGCACTGGCGTCAATTATCGCGCTTGCCATCGTCGTCATCATCTCGTGCGTCAAAGAGATGAACGTCGGCATCCTCGGCATCGCCTTTGCGCTCGTCGTCGGCCTCACCTTCGCCAAGATGAAGATTGCCGCCATCTTTGCCGGCTGGCCGCTCAGCCTGTTCATGATCCTGCTCGGCGTAACCTTCATGTTCGCCTGCGCCCAGGTCAACGGCACGATGGAGAAGTTCACGGCCTACGCCGTGCGTCTCGCCAAAGGCAACACGGCGCTCATCCCGCTTATCCTCTTCGTCCTGGTGAGCGTCATCTGCACCATCGGCCCCGGCAACATCGCGACAACCGCTCTTATGGCGCCCGTGGCGATGGCCATCGCCGGACGCATCGGCCTGCCGGCCTTCGCGATGACCCTGTTGGTCGTCGGCGCCGCCAACGGCGCGGCCTTCTCGCCTTTCGCCCCGACGGGCATCATCTCCAACGGCATCATTGCCAAGATGGCCCCTCAGCTCGGCATCACCGATCTTAGCGGCCTGGCCTGGAAAGTGCATTTCAACTCGGAGCTCGTCCAGGGCACGGTCACAGTCATCGGCTTTCTGATTTTCGGCGGTCTCGCCTGGATTCGCCGCCAGAGCGGCGGCGCCGGCGTGAACATCGATGAGATCGCCCCCAAACCCGAACCCTTTACCACCAAACAATGGGTTACCCTGGCCGGTATCGCCTTCCTGGTGCTCACCGTAATCCTCCTCAAATGGGACGTGGGCGCAACCGCCTTCGGCATCGGCGCGGTCTTCATGCTCTTCGGCATCGCCGACGACGCCAAAGCCGTAAAGGCCATGCCCTGGGGCGTCATCGTGATGGTGTGCGGCATGTCGGTGCTCATTGACGTTATGGACAAAGCCGGCGGCCTCAAAGCGCTGGTCAGTCTCATCGGCGCCATTTCCAACCCCACGACCATCAACGGCGTGCTCGGCTTCATCACCGGCTTAATATCGGCCTACTCCAGCTCCTCGGGCGTGGTAATGCCGATGTTCCTGCCGATGGTGCCCGGCCTGATCCAAGAAGTCGGCGGCGGCAACCCCATCGCGATGATCTCTTCGATCAACATTGGCTCCCACCTTGTCGACACCTCGCCGCTTTCCACCCTCGGCGCGCTCTGCATCGCCTGCGCCGCCGAGCACGAAGACAAGGCCAAGCTGTTCCGCAACCTCCTAATCTGGGGTCTGGCCATGTCGGTAGTCGGCGCGGCCTTGTGCTACGTCGTCTTCGGACTCCTCGGACTGTAATCTGCTTCCGGCGGGGGGAGGTTTACTCCCCCTCCCGTCAGGGAATTATATCCTCATAACCTGGAGAAGGATTTGCTTTCGGCACGGCGAATAAGGGCAAAGACACATAATAACTTACCAGATAATTATGCCTTGGCGCCGAAAAAAAATTTTTCCGCTATTTTTCAGACTAGTCGCTCTTGCCGCAATCATCCCAATTGCGCCAATGAGAGGGGGAATGCATAGGGAACCTAGTTGCCGCGAATCTTGCACGACACGCCATTATTACCGATTATTATTTGCACCAGCGCGGCCGATCCCAAAGATATTTTTTGGATAAGCGCATTAGAGAGAAAAAAAGAAATGTTGCGCGGTCATGAATTGATTTACTATGTGGGGAGGAAAAACTAAATGGAATTGTCTATCGCGGCAATTATGTCTATTGTCGCTCTGACTATTTTGGTTATCATCAGCTGTATCAATGAAGACCTCAACGTAGGCTTCCTGGGCATCGGCTTCGCCATCGTCGTCGGCGGCATCTGGGGAGGCACGACCGGCGCCAAGGTAATGGGTTATTTCCCGACGGGCCTGTTCATGATCCTCGTCGGCGTAACCTTCCTGTTCGGTATGGCCCAGACCAACGGCACGATGGAAAAACTCACGACTTACTCGGTGCGGGCCTGCGGCGGCAACACCGCCCTGATGCCGCTCATCATCTTTATCCTGACCACGTTCGTCACCACCATCGGCCCCGGCAACATCGCCGGCACCGCCCTCATGGCCCCGGTGGCCATGGCCATCGCCGCCCGCATCGGCATGCCCGCCTTCCTGATGACGCTCATCGTCGTCGGCGCGGCCAACGGCGCGGCCTTCTCGCCTTTCGCCCCCACGGGCATCATCTCCAACGGCATCATCGCTAAGATGGCCCCCCAGCTTGGCCTCACCGACCTCAGCGCCCTTGCCTGGAAGATCCACTTCAATTCCGAAGTGGCCCAGGGCATAGTCAACATCGGCGGCTTCTTCGTCCTCGGCGGCTGGGCCTGGATCAACAAGCAGCGCGGCGAAAAAATCGACATCGACGAATTCGCTCCCAAGCCCGAACCGTTCGACAGGCACCAGTTGCTCACCCTCGCGATGGTGTTCGTGCTCATCCTTATGGTCGTACTTCCCGGCCTCGGCCCCGTCAAACCTTTCCTCAAAGCCAACGCCTGGTTCGCCAACATGATCTCCAACGTCGGCACCGTCGCTTTCGTCCTCTCCTGCGTGCTGATGCTGGCCGGCTCGGGCGACAGCAAGAAAGCCATCAAGGTCATGCCCTGGGGCGTTATCATGATGGTCTGCGGCGTCACCGTACTGATCGAAGTAATGGACAAGTCCGGCGGCCTCAACGCCCTCGTCAAGATGATCGGCGCCGTCTCCGGCCCGGTCACCGTCAATGCCTGGCTCGGCCTGATCACCGGCGTCATCTCGGCGTACTCCAGCTCCTCGGGCGTGGTTATGCCGATGTTCCTGCCGATGGTCCCCGGCCTCATCAAGGAGATCGGCGGCGGCGACCCGGTTGCCATCATTTCCTCGATCAACATCGGCGCCCACCTTGTCGACACCTCGCCGCTTTCGACCCTCGGCGCCCTCTGCATCGCCTGCGCGGGCGACCACGAGGACAAAGCCAAGCTGTTCCGCAACCTGCTGATCTGGGGTCTCTCCATGTCGGTGGTCGGCGCGGTCGTCTGCTGGGTGTTCTTCGGCATCCTTGGCCTGTAAGAGTTGTACTAATAACCGGCGGCCGCGCGGCCGCCGGTTATTCTTGCCCTATGGCGCGGATATGGTATAATATTAGCACCCGCAAATGTCCAGGAGGAAGTATGGAAAAACTGATCGAACATTCGCAGATTCACCGTAAAAACCGCATCGTTATCGGGGTTGTCCTGGGCTTCCTGCTCGGGATGACAGCCCTGTCCGCCTACTTCTGGGCGACGCGCCACACCGTCGACCCTTACCGTCTGTTTACCCCCATCATCATCGCCGGCTGGGTTATCTCGCGGGCGGCGAGCAAGTTTACCTATGAGGTGGACAAGAAGGCGCTCAGGATCGTCAAGACCGGCTTGTTCGGCGGCACGAAAACGTTCGAGATTCCGTATCGCGACATCGACGGCATCTACTATTACGAGCCCAAGCTAATGAGCATCATCAAATTCCGCCATACCTACCGGCTGCACTCGGCCCTCGACGGCCGGCCGGTCTGGGTCATCGCCTACGAGGCGCAGGGACGCGGCGGCAAAACCGAGAACCGGCGCATCTACTTCAAGCCCAGCGACGTGATGCTCGAGCTGCTCCACGAAAAGATGCCCTCCAAAGTAAAGGTAACCGAGGAAGATATCTTCGCCCAGAAGGTTGCCAAGGAGAAAGGGCAATAAAACTTCCGTTCCCGGCAACTCCGGCTGGGGATTTTTCCTTTTCGCCACAAATGGGTGGCAGAGAAGACGATAATTTGCTATTATTGAAAAAGGTGAAGACAAAGAATAGTCGCTCAATAAGAAAAGAGGGCGGAAAATATCGTGAAGTCGCGACAGGTATTTTCCGGGAAAGACAGAATATATTGGATCGGGAAAAGTAATTTGCATACAAATATTCTCGCTATCTGGCGGTATGACCATTAGACCAGAAGGAAAATAGGTGACGACCGTGAATATGCAGCAAGAGGGAATCGTCATCAGCGCCGACGGCGAGATGGCCAGAGTGAGGACCAGCCGGCACAACGACTGCGAAAACTGCGGCGCGTGCCCCGGCAACTCGGCTATCGTGCTCGACGCCCGCAATCCGCTCGGAGCAACCCCGGGGCAGCTTGTGCTGCTTGAGGTGCAGGAAGTCGGCTTTCTCAAGTCGGCCTTTATCGTTTATATTTTGCCGCTGATCGCCATGGCCCTGGGGGCGATGGCCGGCGGCTATGCCGCCGCGAGGGTGGTTCAGGAGGCTTTGTGGTTTCAGGTGGCCGGCGCCGCGGCGGGTTTTGCCGCAGCGGTGTTGTATATAAGGTATTTCGATAAGAGTGCCAGCTCGAACAAAAATATGCAGCCGGTGATTACGCGCATCCTGTCATAGGACCGCCGGCAGTGAAGGGGTGAAAGTATGGCAAAAAGCTTTCGGGGTGGCGTCCATCCCGACGACCGCAAGCGGTTCACGGCGGCCAAACCCATCGAAACGGCGCCGCTGCCCGACAAGGTGGTCATTCCCACCAGGCAGCACATCGGCGCCCCCTGCGCGGCGCTGGTGAAGGCGGGCGACCTTGTCAAGAAGGGCCAGGTGATCGCCGAGGCCCAGGCGTTCGTTTCCAGCCCGGTGCACGCTTCCATCTCCGGCAAAGTGGTGGAGGTAGCCGATTATCCGCATCCCGTGTTCGGGTTCTGTCAGGCGGTCGTCATTGAGAGCGACGGTGCGGACGAATGGGTGGAGGGGCTGCCGCTTAGCCGCGACTGGCAGGCGCTCGACGCCGCCGCCCTCAAGGACATCATCCGCCAGTCCGGCATCGTCGGCATGGGCGGCGCGACATTCCCGACCCATGTCAAGCTGGCGCCGCCGCCCGAGAAGCCCATCGACGCCTTCATCCTCAACGGCGCCGAGTGCGAGCCTTATCTCACCGCCGACCACCGGGTGATGCTGGAAGCGACCGATAAGGTCGTGACCGGCATGCGCATCGTCATGAAGGTGCTGGGGGTTGCCCAAGGCTATATCGGCATCGAGGAGAACAAGCCTGACGCGATAACGGCGCTGGTCGCCGCGACCAAAGGCACCGGCATCAAGGTTGCGCCGCTCAAGACCAAATACCCGCAGGGCGCGGAGAAAACGCTCATCAAAGTGATATTGGACCGCGAAGTCCCGTCCGGCGGCCTGCCGATGGATGTGGGGGCCGTCGTCCAGAACGTGGGCACGATGGTGGCTGTGGCCGACGCGGTCGTCAGCGGCCTGCCGCTCGTCGAACGGGTGGCAACCGTTACCGGCGGCGCGATAGCCGAACCGAAGAATCTGCTACTGCGCATCGGGACAACCTTCGCTCAGGCGGTGGAGCTGTGCGGCGGCTTTGCCGCGGCGCCGGCCAAACTCATCATGGGCGGCCCGATGATGGGCATGGCCCAGTGCCGGCTCGACGTTCCAGTGATCAAAGGCACTTCGGGCATCCTGGCCCTGTCCGCCGCCGACGTCAACGCCGGCGCGGAGCAGCCGTGCATCCGCTGCGGGCGCTGTGTGGACGCCTGCCCGATGGGGCTGGTGCCAAGCATGCTCAGCATCCTCGGCCAACGGGGCCTCTACCAGGTCGCCAAGGAAGAGTACGACCTGCTGGACTGCGTGGAATGCGGCTCGTGCGTATACGCCTGCCCGGCCAAGCGCAACATCGTCCATTACGTTAAATACCTGAAAGCCCAGAACGCGGCGGCAGCCGCGAAGAAATAGGAGGTATGCGGTATGAGCGCTGAAGCTAAAATGGAAATCGGCCAACTGACCGTTTCCGCGTCGCCGCATATCCGCTGCGACGAGTCGATCAGCAAGATCATGTGGACGGTCAACGCCACACTGGCCCCGGCCGCCATCTTCTCCGTCTACCGGTTCGGCGTCAAGGCCCTTGTAACGATGATAATCTGCATCGTGGCCGCCGTGGCCACCGAGTACCTCATCCAGAAGTGGCAGAACAAGCCTGTCACTATAAGCGACGGCAGCGCCTTCCTCACCGGCCTGCTGCTGGCCATGAACATCCCGGCCACCGTTCCCTGGTATATGCCGCTGTTCGGCTCGGTTGTGGCCATCGCCGTCGCCAAGCACACCATGGGCGGCCTCGGCTACAATATCTTCAACCCGGCGCTGGTCGGCCGCGCCGTTCTGCTCGCATCCTGGCCGGTGGCCATGACCACCTGGCCGGAGATGGCCAGCAAGATCGACGGCGTAACCTCGGCCACCCCGCTCGGTATTCTCAAGCTCCAGGGCTACGAGAAGCTGGTGGCGGTGTTCGGCGACAAGATGGAGATGTACAAATCCCTTTTCATCGGCACCCGCAGCGGCAGTATGGGTGAAACCTCGGCCTTATTGCTCATTATCGGCGGCGCCTATCTCATCTACCGCGGCTATATCAACTGGCGGGTCCCCGTGTTCATGATCGGCACCGTCGGCGTCCTCACCTGGGCCTTGGGCGGCCCCGCCGGCCTGTTCAGCGGCGACCCCATCCTCAATATGCTGTCAGGCGGCCTCATCCTCGGCGCCTTCTACATGGCCACCGACATGGTCACCATCCCTATCACGAGTAATGGGCAGATCGTGTTCGCCGTCGGCGCCGGCTGCCTTACCGTGCTCATCCGGCTATTGGGCGGCTACCCCGAAGGCGTCTGCTACGCCATCCTGCTGATGAACTCAGTGACGCCGCTCATCGACCGCTGGCTAAAACCCGCCAAATTCGGGGCAAGGAGGTAGACAGCATGGCGCACGGACACGACGACAAAAACAACAGCGTAACCAGGATCGCCATGAATCTGGCCGTCACCTGCTTCATCTCGGGCCTCATCATCGCCGGCACCTTCGCCATCACTGAGCCGGCGGCCGAAGCCCAGCGCGTCAAGGCGAAAAATGACGCCATGAAGGAACTGGTGAAGGACGCCGAGAGCTTCAAGGCTATCGACGGCAAGGACGGCTGGTACGCCGGCATCAAGGGCGGCAAGGCGATCGCTTATGTGGTGCCAGCCCAGGGCAAGGGCTACGCCGGCGTCATCCAGATGCTGGCCGCAGTGGCGCCCGACGGCAAAATTCTCGACTACAAAGTGCTCAAACACGCCGAGACCCCCGGCCTCGGCGACAAGATGACGGAACCGAAGTTCCGCAACCAGTTCGCCGGCAAAGTCGCCAAGGACATGGAAGTGGTCAAGGTTCCCACCGATAAGAATATCCAGGCCCTGACCGGCGCGACAATAACCTCCCGGGCCGTGACGAACGGCGTCCGGGAAGCAGCGGAAGCTGTCGCCGCCTACTCAGCCGGCCAGAAGAAGTGAGGTGAGCGGAATGAATTACTGGGAGATATTCAAAAAAGGCATCTTTGAGATGAACCCCATCTTCCGCCTCGCGCTGAGCCTCTGTCCGGCCCTGGCGGTCACCTCCAACGTTTTCAACGCCCTCGGCATGGGGCTTGTGGTAATGTTTGTCATCACCGCCAACAACGTCGTCGTCTCGCTGGTGCGGGACTACGTCAACCCCAAGGTGCGTGTGCCGGTGTTCATCACCATTATCGCCACCATCGTCACCCTCACCCAGCTCATCCTCGAAGGCTACTTCCCGGAGGTCAACAAAGAACTGGGCCTCTACCTGGAATTGGTCGTCGTGTTCGCCATCATCCTGGCGCGGGCGGAAGTTTTCGCGATGAAGAACACCGTGGTGCCGTCCTTCTTCGACGGCCTCGGCATGGGCGCCGGCTTCGCCGTGGCGATGGTCGCCATCGGCGCGATCCGCGAAATCCTCGGTCCGGGCACCTTTCTCGGCTATCCGGTGCTGCCCGCCGCCTACAACGGCCCATTGATCATGATCCTGGCCCCGGGCGCCTTCCTCGTCATCGGTCTGATGATTGGCATGTTCAACGTCATCGGCGAACACCAGGCGAAACAGGCGGAGCTAAAACGCAGAACGGCTGCGGCCGGGCTCGCCGTGCAAAGGAGTGAAGCCTAATGGCGGAATATTTTACCCTGTTCATGGGGGCGGTCATCGTCAACAACTTCGTGCTGACCCGCTTCCTGGGGCTATGTATATTCTTCGGGGTTTCCAAGAGCCTGAGCGCCTCGGTCGGCATGGGCATGGCGGTTTCCTCCATCCTGACCGTCTCTTCGGCCCTGGCCTGGGTGGTCTACAACTTCGTGCTCATCCCCTATAACCTCGTTTTCCTGAAAATCGTCGTTTTCGTCATCCTCATCGCCGGCTTCGTGCAGTTTCTCGAGATCGTCATCAAGCGCTTCTCGCCGGCCCTGTACGACATGTGGGGCATCTACCTCGTGCTGATCGCCACCAACTGTGTCGTCCTCGGTGTGCCGCTCATCAACGCCGCCGAAGGCTTCAACTTCATGAAGAGCGTCGTCAACGCCTTCGGGTCCGGCGTAGGCTTCGCGGTCGCCATCATCCTGATGGCCAGCCTGCGGGAAAAACTCCAGTATGCCGACGTTCCCAAGTCTCTCCAAGGATTGGGCATCGCCTTCATACTGGCCGGGATGCTCGCCCTCTCCTTCCTGGGCTTCTCGGGCATGATACCGCTGTAGGCAAGCGGGAAAGGACGGATTAAAATGGAACATGCGATAATTATTGTATTGATACTGACCGTTCTTGGGGCGGCCTTCGGCCTGATCCTCGCCTACGCCAACAAGAAGCTGGCGCTGGAGGTCAATCCACTGATCCACGTGGTCGAAGACGTACTCCCCAAAGGGCAGTGCGGCGCCTGCGGCTATGCCGGCTGTATGGCTTACGCCGAGGCGGTGGTGACAAAGCCCGAAGTGGCGCCGAACCTTTGCATCCCCGGCAAGGATGCCGTCGCCAAGCTGGTCGCCGAGCTGACCGGCAAAGCGGCGGAGGCGGTCGAGCCGCGCATCGCCCAGGTCAAGTGCGCCGGTTCGAACGAAAAGGCCGTCCGCAGCTTCGAATACGCTGGTGTCGACGATTGCGTCGCCGCCAACCTGCTGTTCGGCGGCGCCAAAACCTGCAAATTCGGCTGCCTCGGCCTCGGCACCTGCGTGAAGGGTTGCCCGTTCGACGCCATGTCCATGAGCGAGGCCGGCCTGCCGGTCATCGACGCCGAGAAATGCACCGGCTGCGGCAAGTGCGAGACGGTGTGCCCCAAAAAGGTCATCGCCATGATGCCGCTGACCGCCCACGTGCGGGTCAACTGCAACTCGCGCGACAAGGGCCAGGTGGCCCGCAAGGCCTGCAGCGCGGCCTGCATCGCCTGTACGCTGTGCGTCCGCGAGTGCCCCTACCAGGCCGTCAAGGTGGAGAACAACCTGGCGGTCGTCGACAGCGCCGTGTGTGTGGCCAACAACTGCGCCGACGCAAAATGCCTCGCCAAGTGCCCGACCAAAGCCATCCGGCCGGCGATCCTCGGCATCGTCCCCGGCACCGAGAACCAGGCCGCCGTCGAGCGCATCTGCCCGTCGTGCGTGAAAACAAATACCGTCGCCGGATAAAATTAAGATTGTCGCTAAAGAAGAAGGAGGAGACGCAAGTCTCCTCTTTTTTATGCGCGCGTTTTTATGAATCTGCGCTGCCGGCCCGAACCAATTATGCAGATTTTACATATTATGTTACTGATGAGGAGTTTATTCAAAAGGAGGTATTGCCGTGAGATATCGTAACCGGTTCTATCCGCCGGAAATCGACGACTGGTGCGATTACGACTATAACGAGCGCCAGATATTCGTCGGCGCGTGTTACCCTTCGTGCTGCCCCAACCCGTACTGCTATCCCCGTTACTGCGAGCCGAGCACCAACTATGCCACCTGCTGCCCCAATCCCAACAGCAAATACAACGCCGCTTACTACTTCCCCAAACAAGCCACCGGGTGCACCCCCGGGGGCTCCGACTGCCGTCCATACGGCTGCAACCCGCGAGTGTGCAACCCGCGCGAGTGCAGCCCGCGCAGCTGCAGTCCGCGGACCTGCAGCCCCGCCGATTGACCGCGGAACGCCAAGCGAGACAGTCCGAAACATAGCCGAAGGAGGAGACGGATGTCTCCTCCTTCATGGTTTACCTGTTTCTGAGGAGGAACTGCTCGTCCAGGTCCTCTTCCAGTCGGTCGGTGGCTCGCGGCGGGTTTACCGACAAGCGCGATATCTGTTCGCGCAGCTCGGGGGTCATCGCGAAGTCGGCCGCGGCCAGCGAAGTCTTGAGCTGCTCCAGGCTGCGGGCGCCGATGATCGGGGCGGTGACCGCCGGGTGCGAATTCGCCCAGGCGAGGGCGAGCTTGGCGGGGGATTCCCCTATTTCCCGGGCAAAGGCGGCGAACTTTTCGGCGGTCGCGAAGTACTGCGGGTCACTGTAGCGCCGGGTGTACTGTTTTTTGTCGAGGATGCGCCCCGCGGAGGGCTGCGAACCCTGCGAATACTTGCCGGTAAGCAGGCCTGCGGCCAGCGGGCTGTAGACGATGACTCCCAGCTTCTCGGCAGCCGCCAGCGGCAGGATTTCCACCTCTGCCTGCCTTTTCACAAGGTTGTACATCGGTTCGATGCATTCGAACCGCGCCAGACCTTTGTGCTCGGAGATGCCCAGCGCCTTGGTGATTTGCCAGGCGGCCCAGTTGCTCACACCGAGATAGACGATCTTGCCCTGACGGACGAGGTCGTCGAGCGCCCGCAGCGTCTCGTCCATAGGGGTGAACGGATCGAAGTGGTGGACGAAATAAATATCGATCCGGTCGGTGCCGAGGCGGGCGAGGCTGCGTTCGACCGCCTGCATGATGTGTCGCCGGGACGCCCCGAGTTCATTTACGTCCTTGCCGGTCCGTTGCGACACTTTGCTGGTTATGACGATGTCGTTGCGGCACTCGCGGCAGAGTCTGCCGAGGATTTCCTCCGCCCGGCCGCCGCCGTAGTTGTTGGCGCAATCGAAAAAGTTGACGCCGGCGTCGCGGCAGGCTTTGAACATCAGCGCCGCTTCCGTCTCGTCGGTTTCCGTCCCGAAGGACATCGTGCCGAAGCACAGTTCGGATACGAGGACGCCCGTTCTTCCCAGGAGTTTGTACTTCACAGCGATGCCTCCTTGTGTTTATGTGGCGGACAGGCTCTTGCGGGGAGCCGGTGGCCTTCAGTTTATCAGCCGTTTTTCCATCAGTCTGAGCGGCGCGGGCAGTACGAGGGCGCCGATGGCGGCGAGGAAGCCGACATGGAGCCACAGGCCGGCCGTTGCCTGGCCGAGGGCGAGGGCCCGGCAGACCTCGACGCTGTGGTAGAGGGGATTGAGATAGTTGGCCGCCTGCACCCAGGCGGGCAGGGCGCTGACCGGAAAGTACAGGCCGCCGAAGAGGAAGAAGGGGAGGACAGCCAAGGTGACATAGTAGTTGAGGTAGTCGATGTTGCTGATGTAGGCGGTGTACCACATCGCCAGGGCGGCGAAAACAGCTCCCTGCAAGGCGAGCAGCAAGGGGATGGCCAGAGCCTGCGGCGAGCGGATCAGGCCGAGGGCGGCGACGACGGCGAGGATGACGGTGCCGAACAGGGCGCTTTTCAGCGTGCCATAGAGCAGTTCGCCAAGGATGACGTCGCGGGCGGTGACCGGCCCGGACAGCATCGCCAGGAAGGTTTTCTGGTAGTGGAGGCGGACGAAGGTGCCGTAGGAGCACTCGAAGGTGGCGGCGTACATGGCCGACAGGTTCACCATGCCGGGGGCGAGGAATTCGAGGTAGCTCATGCCCTCGATTTCCTGGACGAGGGCGCCCATGCCGAAGCCGAACGCCGCCAGGTAAAGCAGCGGTTCGATGACATTGAACATCGCGCTGTGCTGCCAGGTGCGACCGAAAACCCGCAGATGGCGGTTCAATACTTTCAGTGCGCCCATCAGTCTCCCTCTCCTTTGCCGGTGAGTTTGAGGAACACATCCTCAAGGTTGGCCGGACGCAGCAAGCAGGCGTGGGGAGGCAGTCCCCAGCTTCCCAGGCGGCTCCACAGTTCCTCGCCGTCGACGGCGTAGAGGAAGAGGCCGTCGACGACCTGGAGGACTTCCCCGCCGGCGGACGTAACCTTGTCGGCCAGACTCGGCGGCACCTGCTCCAGGGGCACGAGCACTTCGATGGCCCAGGGCAGGGTGTGGCGCTCGATAAGCTGGCGCGGGCTGCCTTCGGCGAGGATGGCGCCTTCGTGCATGACGAGCAGGCGGTCGCACAGCTGGGTGGCTTCCTCCATATAGTGGGTGGTGAGGATGAGGGTCACGCCTTCGGCTTTGAGGGTGCGGAGCTTCTGCCAGACGAGATGGCGGGCCTGCGGGTCGAGGCCGGTGGTCGGCTCGTCGAGGACCACCAGCCGGGGGCGGTTGATGAGGGCGCGGGCGATGACCAGCCGGCGCTTGAGACCGCCGGACAGCTCATCCACCCGGGCGTGCGTTTTATCCTCGAGGCCCATGAAGGCGAGCAGCTCGCGGGCCCGCTCCCCGGCTTCGCGGCGGCGCAGGCCGAATAGGCCGCCGTAAACCTCGAGATTTTCGGCCACGGTCAGGTCGGGGTCGAGGTTGTCCTCCTGGGGGACGACGCCGATAAGGCTTTTGATATCGGGGGGCGTCAGGCGGACAGGACGGCCGAAGACGGTCAGCCGGCCTTCGTCGACGGTGGACAGGCCGTAGATCATTCGCATGGTGGTCGATTTGCCCGCGCCGTTGTGACCGAGGAAGCCGCAGCATTCGCCCTCGGTGATGGCGAACGATATGCCTTTGAGCGCTCTGAAGTCGCCGTAGCATTTGCCGAGGTTCTCGGCGGTGACTACATTGTTCACAGGGATCCTCCGCTTGGGGGGGCCGGCTGGCCGCCGGCCTGTTTCGAAAGCATTATACCACCGCCGGCGGGGAAATGCAAAAATTTGGTTGCGGGAATGAAAAAGCCTGCACGCGGGGTGCAGGCCTCGGCCTCATATCTTTTTTGCGGCGGTCAGCCCGCCGTTTGCAGCCTGAGGCGATTTACTATACAATATTGGAAGAAAGACGGGACAGGGTGGGTAAGATGCTGCTGACGAAGGCTGACAAATGGCTTATCGGTGTGCTGCTGGCGGTCTCGGCGGGCGGCATCGGACTCAATCTGGCGTTGCTTTCGCCCGCCGGCGCCCAGGAAGCTCAGGTTTACCGGGAAGGCAAGCTGGTGCAGTCGATCAGGCTGCGGCCCGGATACCGCGAGGAGCTCAGGCTGGGCGGGACGGAGCGCTATAACCTTGTCGTGGCCGACGGCGGCCGGGTGATGATTTCCGAAGCCGACTGCCCGGACCAGCTGTGCGTGCGCACCGGCTGGGTAAGCGCCGCTCCGCAGCAGATCGTCTGCCTGCCGTACCGGGTGGTCGTTAAGGTGGTTTCAACCGCCCGGCCGGATGTGGACGATATCACGAAATGAGAGGGCGGCTGACTATGACTGATACACGTCGCCTCATAATTCTCGGCCTGTTCGTCGCTGTCGCCGGCGTGCTTCACGCCGTCGAGGCGCGGCTGCCGCTGCCGGTGCCTGTTCCCGGGGTGAAGCTCGGCCTCGCCAACATCGTATCGCTGGTCGTCATCGAGCTGTACGGCTGGCGGGCGGCGCTCGCCGTGGCCGTGGCGCGGGTCGTTCTCGGCTCGCTGCTGGGCGGCGCCTTCCTGGGGCCGTCGTTCGCCCTCGGCCTCAGCGGCGCGGCGGCCAGCACCCTGGCGATGGCCTACGCCCATGCCCGCTGGCGGCCGGCGCTGTCGTTGGTCGGGGTGAGCGTGCTCGGCGCCGCCGTCCACAACCTCGCCCAGATCGCCGTCGCCGCCCTGCTGGTGGCTAGCGCCGCCATTTTCTGGTATCTGCCCTACCTTGCGCTGTTCGCGCTGCCGACCGGCCTGGCGACCGGCTTTACCGCCGCCTATTTCCTGGCGAGGCTGCCCCGCACCGGCGGCTAGAAAACTTCGTCCTGCCGCAAGGAGTTGACACCTAGCTTGTAGAAGATATACTGAATACTAAAAATGCCTTATCTGTCACGGGAGGTCGTATCGTGAGAAACGGAGCCGGCAAAAGTCTCGGGCTGATTGCCCTTTTCCTCGTTCTCGGTGCGATAATCGGCGGCATTATCGGCGAACTTATCGCCGGTTTTCCCCTCGGCGGGGTCACCCCGTTCCTTGTGAAAACCTATCCTATCTTCGATCTGGCGCCAGTGACGGTCAATTTGTATGTCGCTAAATTCGTCGTCGAACTGTCTTTCCACCCCAACCTCGTCAGCCTGCTCGGCATGATCGGGGCGTATTTCCTCGTCCGACGGTTTTAGGTATCAGTCCCGTAGCTAATCCAAAAGGAGGATTACATGGCGATTATCCTCGCCTCCGCCTCGCCGCGGCGGGAAGAACTGCTGCGGCAGGTGGGCTGCGCGTTCACCGTTATCACCAGTGAGGTTGAGGAAGACAACGACCGGGGGCTGCCCCCGGTCGAACTGGCTGTCGCCCACGCGCTGGACAAAGCCCGCGACGTGGCGTCGCGCGCACCCGACGACATCGTCGTCGGCGCCGACACCATCGTCGTCTTGGGCGGCCGGGTGTACGGCAAGCCCCGCGATATCGCCGACGCCCGCCGCATGCTGGCCGAGTTGGCCGGCAGGGAGCACCAGGTGATCACCGGCGTGGCGGTGGTAAAGGGCGGCGAGGCCTGGACCGATTTCGCCGTCACCGCCGTCACCTTCCGCGCCTTCGGCCCGGAGACGCTTGAGCGTTACCTGGCCGGCGGCGAACCGCTGGGCAAGGCTGGAGCCTATGCCATCCAGGGCGCGGGCGCGCTTTTGGTCGAGGGCATCGCCGGCTGCTACGCCAACGTGGTGGGGCTGCCGCTCGTCACAGTCGACAAACTCTTACGCCGCGCGGTGGGAGTTGGTTTGCTATGAAAGTCAAAGAGACCGTCAGGCCGCTGACGGTCAAAGACCTGCCGGCGGCCGAGCGACCCCGCGAAATGCTGCTGGCCAAGGGACCATCCGCCCTGTCGAACGCCGGTCTGCTCGCCATCCTGCTCCGCACCGGCACCAGCCGGGAGTCGGTGCTCCGTCTGGCCGAGCAACTGCTCGTCAAGCACGGTGGCCTGGGCGGCCTGGGAAGCCTCGCCCCCGAGGAGATGAGCCGGCTGAAAGGCATCGGGCCGGCCAAGGCGGTCACGGTGGCGGCCGCGGTGGAATTGGGCAAAAGGATGGCTGCCATGACCGCCGGCGAGCGGCCGGTGGTGCGTTCGCCCCAGGACGCCGCCGAGCTGATGCTGCCCAGGCTGCGGTACGAGAAAAAGGAACTGTTCATCGCTCTGCTCTTGTCGACGAAAAACCACGTTTTGGCGTCGCCGACCCTGGCGGTCGGCACGCTGAGCGCTTCGGTGGTCGACCCTCGGGAACTGTTTCGCGAGGCTATCAACCATAACGCCGCCTCCGTCGTCCTCGTTCACAACCATCCCAGCGGCGATCCCACCCCCAGCCCGGAAGACATTGCCCTCACCCGTAAAATGTCCGAAGCCGGCCGGCTGCTTGACATTTCCGTTCTCGACCATTTGATTATCGGCGATGGCAAGTATGTAAGCCTGAAAGAAAAGGGAATACTATAACAGCTTTGTTCTACCGCCATTGAAAGGAGTTATCATTCAGATGAATATATTCGGATCACTTTCCCGCGACATGGGGATCGACCTCGGCACCGCCAATACCCTGGTGCATGTCAAAGGCAAGGGTATCGTGCTCAACGAGCCGTCGGTCGTGGCGATCCAGCGCGATACCGGCGAGGTTTTGGCTGTCGGCGAAGAGGCCAAGATGATGATCGGGCGGACGCCCGGCAACATCGTGGCCATCAGGCCGCTCAAAGACGGCGTTATCGCCGACTTCGACGTCACCCAGGCAATGCTCAAATATTTCATCCGCAAGGCGATGTCCTCCCAGTCGATGATCCGGCCGCGGGTCATCGTCGGCGTGCCTTCGGGCGTCACCGAGGTTGAAAAACGGGCCGTCATCGACGCCACCATCCAGGCCGGCGCCCGCGAGGCATACCTGATCGAGGAGCCCATGGCCGCCGCCATCGGCGCAGGCCTGCCCGTCCACGAGCCGACCGGCAACATGGTCGTCGACATCGGCGGCGGCACCACAGAAGTGGCCGTCATTTCCCTCGGCGGCATCGTGGCCAGCCGGTCCATCCGCATTGGCGGCGACGAGATGGACGAAGCGATCGTCCAGTATATCAAGCGTACTTACAACCTCATGATCGGTGAACGGACCGCCGAAGAGGTCAAAATCAAGATCGGCTCGGCCGTGCCCCCAGCGGAGGACGAGTCGTACGATATCCGCGGCCGCGATCTTGTCACCGGGCTGCCGAAGACCCTAACCATCAGGGCCCACGAGGTGCAGCGCGCCCTGAGCGAGCCTGTATTCGGCATCCTTGAGGCGGTGAAGGTGACGCTGGAAAAAACCCCGCCCGAACTGGCGGCCGACATCATGGACCGCGGCATCATCATGACCGGCGGCGGCTCGCTGCTCCGCGGCCTCGACCGGCTGCTCAGCAAAGAGACAGGCATGCCCGTAAACATCGCCGAGGACCCGCTGGTCTGCGTGGGCGTCGGCACGGGCAAGGCGCTGGAGAGCATCGATCTTTTGAAACGCGTGCTGATGATGCCGAAGAAGTTCGGCTGATAAACGCGCCTTGATTTGTTGTGATTAGGAGAGGAAGCTATTGCGTCGTTTGAACAAAAAGGCGGTCATTCTTGCGGTTGCGGTGCTAACCGTCTTTTTGCTTGCGCTTTCCGCGGCCCGCGGCAAATACAATTTTTACTGGAGCGAGCGCATCGTCACCGTCGTCCTGGCGCCGGTGGAATTTGTCGTTTCCAAGGTCGGTTATACCGTCCGCAGCACCGGCACGGCCGCCGGCGACCTATTCACCGTCTACCGCGACAACCAGGCGCTCCGGGAGGAGATCGAGAATCTCCGCCGGGAGAGCATCAACAACACCGAGATCGTGGCCGAGAATGTCCGTCTCAAGGCGCTGCTGGATTACCGCCGAGCCGCGCCGCAGTTCGACACCGTCGTAGCCACCGTCGTCGCCCGCGACCCGGCCGCCTGGACCAACATCATCATCATCAACCGCGGCACCGCCCAGGGCGTGGCCAAGGATATGGCCGTCGTCACCCCCCAGGGGCTTGTAGGCAGCGTCGTACAGGCCTACAACAACTCCGCCAAAGTGCAGCTCCTCCTCGACCGCCGCAGCGCCGTAGGCGCCATCGTGCAGCGGCCAGAATCGCGGGTCGCGGCGATCGTCGAGGGCAACCCCGCCAAGCCGCTCGCGCCCAAGATGATCAACCTCGCCCGCGACGCCGACATCATCAAGGGCGACAAGGTCATCACCTCCGGCTTCGGCGGCATCTATCCCAAGGGCATCCTCGTCGGCGAAGTCACCGACGTCGTCAACGAGGAGGGCGGGTTGCTAAAATATGCTGTCTTGAAGCCGGCTGCCGATTTTGATAGACTAGAAGAGGTAGCCGTGATCGTACGCTCGCGTGAGCCGGTCCCGGCGCCGCTGAGCGCCGTTCCTGCCCAGCCCGCGCCCAAGGAGGCAGGCCAATGAAGCCGTTTGTCTGGGCGCTTGTCATCGTAATAACACTCGTCATCCAGGCCACCTTGTTGCCGCTCATCACCGTCGGCGGCGTTCGCCCCGACCTGCTGCTGCTCGTCGTCGTATCCGCCGGGCTGCTGCTCGGCCGCGAGCAGGGGGTGGGGATGGGCTTCTTCGCCGGCCTCCTCCAGGATCTGGCGTCAGGCAACATCTTCGGCGTCAGCGTCCTATCCAAGACGGTCGTCGGTTACATCGCCGGCCATATGGAGCGCAAGGTCTTCAAGGAGAAGATTCTCCTGCCGCTGCTGGCCGTATTGGTTGCCACCGTTTTCAATAACGCGGTCATGCTCGTTCTGCTCGTTTTCTTCGGGTTCAAGGTGGATGTCCGCACCGCCGTGGACAACACCCTCTTTGTGCTCGGCTATAACGCCGTGCTGGCCATCCCGGTCCACCAGTTGGTGTACCGTCTGGCCAAGAGTGAGCTTCCCGACCCGAACGGCTAGAGAAAAAAGATTTTCCAGAGGGAGAGGGTTCCGCTTTGCTAGCCAAACGCTTTGCCCACCGGCTCGATGTTCTCGGCCTGATCGTCATCCTCGTCTTCGTCGCGCTGGTCACCCGGCTGGGCTATCTGCAGGTGGTGCAAGGCAGCTACTACGGACGACTGGCTGACGGCAACCGCATCAAGCTTATCCCGATAATGGCTCCCCGCGGTACGTTTTACGACCGGAACGGGGTGCCGCTTGTTTCTAACCGGCCGGGGTTTACCGTCACCCTCGTGCCGATTTCCGGCCCCATCCCCGACGAGGTCATCGTCAAGCTCGCCGGTATCCTTGGTATGGACGCGGCGGAGATCAAGGCCAAGGTAGATGCGCAGAAGGATTTCTTTGAACCCGTCCGCGTCAAGTCCGACATCGGCCCCGATGTCGTTACCCGTATTGAGGAGCGCCGCCGGGAGATGCCCGGCGTCGTCATCGAGATCCAGCCGGTCCGCAACTACATCAACAACGAGCTTGGCGCCCATGTCTTCGGCTATGTGAGCGAGATAAGCGACGCCGAACTTGAGAAACGCAAAACCGACGGCTACAAGACCGGCGACATCGTCGGCAAGTTCGGGCTGGAGAAGGTCTACGACAAGGAGATTCGCGGCGCCGCCGGCGGCGGGCAGGTGGAGGTCGACGTCAACGGCCGGGCCGTCCAGGTGCTGGGCAAGAAAGAGGCCGTCCCCGGCAACAACCTCGTGATGACCATCGACTACCGCATCCAGAAAGCAGCCGAGAAAGCGATCGACGAGCATCTCGTCTTCCTGCAGACCAAACTGGGCAACCCCAACGCCAAGGCCGCGGCCGCGGTCGTAATGAACCCGCGGACAGGCGAGATCCTGGCCATGGTCAGCCGGCCGGCCTTCAATCCCAACCTTTTCAACGGCGGCATCTCCTCCAAGGAGTGGAAGGCGCTCAACGACAATCCTTTCCACCCCATGGACAACCGGGCCATCTCCGGCGAGTACTCCCCCGGGTCGACCTTCAAGATCGTCACCGGCGCGGCAGCGCTTGAGCTCGGCAAGGTCACGCCCGAGGAGAAAATCTTCGACTCCGGCACTCACTGGATCATCCCCAAGACCAACGCCATGGGCGAGGCTCTGGGCTGGATAGATTTCAAGGAAGCGCTGACCAAGTCGGACAACGTTTATTTCTATGAGATGGGCAACCGCTTGGGGATCGACAACCTGGAGAAATACGCCCGCATGTTCGGCCTCGGCGCCTTTACCGGCATCAACCTGCCGGGCGAGTCCGACGGCCTGGTCGCCAACCGCCGTTATAAAGAGAGGGTCTACGGCGAGGACTGGTACTTATCGGAAACGTTCGACGCCGCCATCGGCCAGGGCTTCCAGTTGGCGACGCCGTTGCAGATGGCCGTGGTGATGAGCCAGGTGGCCAACGGCGGCCACCGCTACCGCCCATACTTAGTGAGCAAGATTGTCTCCCCCGGCGGCGAGGTCGTCAAGCAGTTCGCCCCGGAAGAGACGGGCAGCATCAAGATTTCCGACGGCACCCTCAATCTGATCCGCGAGGCACTGCACGACGTCGGCCGCGAAGGCGGCACCGCCGGCTACATCTTCACCGACTTCCCCATCTCGATGGCCAGTAAGACGGGCACGGCCGAGAACTCCCACGGAGACGACCACGGCTGGTTTGTGGCCTACGCCCCGTTCGAAGACCCCCGCGTCGCCGTCGCGGTCATCGTCGAACAGGGCGGCTTCGGTTCGGACGCCGCGGCGCCGATCGCCAGGAAGATCTTCGAGGCGGCGTTCAATCTGAACCAGAAGCCGGACGAGAGCGGGAAGATATATAAGCCGAAAACGGCTTTGTAAGAACAATAAGAGAAGGGCGCCATTCGGCGCCCTTCTCTTATTGTTGAGCCTCCCTTGTTACCCCGCCCGAACATCGACTTTCGTGTCATAGAACGTGCTGCCCGCCGCGCGGTCGGTCAGGCGCTGCGAGGTGAGGGCGTTGACGGTGCGGTCGCCGGGGGCGTCCTTGAGCCACCACACGCCTTCGGCCACCGCGACCCCGGCCGGGACGCCGGGCGTCACGCCGAGAATGAAGGCGACCTCGCCACGGCTGTTGAAGGCAATCACCCGCTGGCCGGCGGCCAGGCCGCGCGCGGCGGCGTCCGCCGGGTTCAGCTTGAGGGTCATCGCCTGGCCGGCCAGGAGATCGGCGCGTTCGCAGAACGAGGAATTGAGCATTATCGGCGTGGGAGCGGTCATCAGCCACAGGGGGGCGTCGTCGCCGTTAGGCGGGAGATAGCGCGGCAGCGGCTCGGAGTCGGCGGCGCTTGAGAGCTCGATTTTGCCTGAGGCGGTCTTGAAGGCGAGCTTGGCGTCCGCCGGCAGCGGCAGCTCGACAGCTTCTCCGGCGTTGAGGCTGGTCAGGTCGGTCTGCGCCAGCCACGGGGTAGGCTTGGCAAGCATGTCGTCGATGAGATCGTCGGCGCTGCGGGAAAATACTTCGTCCGTGAAACCCATGGCCGCGGCCAGCAGGCGGAAGACGTCCCAGTTGGCCTTCGCCTCGCCGACCGGCTCGATGACCGGGTAGGCGCGCTGGAGGCAGTAATGCCCGTAGGCGCGGTAGATGTCGCTGTGCTCGAGCGAGGTGGTGGCCGGCAGGACGATATCCGCGTAGCGGGCGGTATCGGTCATGAACCGTTCGTGGACGACGGTGAACAGGTCCTCGCGGGCCAGGCCGGCCAGCACCTTGTTCTGGTCGGGGGTGATGGCGGCCGGGTTGGAATGGTACACGTACAGGCTCATTACCGGGGGGCCGTCGAGCTCGGTCAGGGCTTCGCCCAACCTGTTCATATTGACGACGCGGGTGGGCTCGCCGATGAAGTCTTCCCTAGTCACGCCCGCCGTGTCGATGGCGCCGCCGGTCGCCAGGTTGCCTAGCAGGCCGCCGCCCCGCTTCGCCCACGCGCCCGCCAGGGCGGGCAGGCAGGTCACCGTCCTTACCGTCATCGCCCCGTTGCCGTAGCGGCACAGGCCGCTGCCGAGGCGGATGAACGGCGCTTTGGCGCTTGCGTAACCGCGGGCCAGCTCCTCGATTGTCGCCGGCGTCAGCCCTGTGAGGGCGCTGACGGCCGCGGGCGGATAGGCGGGCAGGACGCGGGCGGCGAATTCGTCGTACCCGTGAACGTGTTTGGCGATAAAATCTTTGTCGACAAGGCCGTCGCGGGCCATGACATGCATCATCCCCAGGGCGAGAGCGGCGTCGGCGCCCGGCCGGGTGAGGAAGACGCGGTCGGCGAAGCGGGCGGTGGGCGTCTCGTACGTGTCGATCAGCCACACGCGGGCGCCGCGTTTCTGGGCCTCGCGCACGCTGCGGAGAAAATGGATGTTGGTGGCGACGGCGTTGAGGCTCCAGAGGATGATGAGGTCGCTGTCCATCGCCTCGTCGGGGTGCATGGCGAGGGTGTTGCCCATCACCGTCTTCCAGCCGGCGTCCTTCGAGGAAGAGCAGATAGTCCGCTCCAGCCGCGACGCCCCCAGGCGGTGGAAGAAGGCGTGGCCGACGTTGCGCTGCACGAGGCCCATGGTGCCGGCGTAAGAGTAGGGGAGGACGGCCTCGGCGCCGTGGGCGGCGATGATCTCCCGCCAGCGCCCGGCGATGTGATCGATGGCTTCCGGCCAGGAAATCGGCCGGAACTCGCCCGCTCCCTTGGGGCCGGTGCGCAGCAGCGGCCGGGTCAGGCGGTCCGGCGAGTGAACGGTCAACTCGTAGTGGGCCATCTTCGGGCAGAGCGCGCCGCGGGTGAAAGGATGGGCGGGATCGCCGGCCACGGCGGTCGCCCGGCCGTTTTCCACCGTAACCAGCAGGCCGCAGGTATCGGGGCAGTCGTAGGGACAGACGGAGCGTTTGATTTCGTTTGCCATGCTATCTTCTCCCCCTGGCTTGTTATTATTTATACTCCTATCTTATCACGGCGCGCCGGGTGGGACAATCGCGCCGACGAGCCGGCGCGGCGGGATTTTCGCGGATTATTTGGCCGCGGTGGGAGTTATTGGCAGGAGAAACGGCGTTTGGCGAGAAAAATCATATCAAGGCCCGTTGCGGGGCCGGACGACAAATGAAAGGCGGCATGCCCATGCGCGGAACAACAGTGAAGTCCAACCTGCGTTCTGTCCGCTACGATGCCGAAACCAGGGTTCTGGAGGTCGAGTTCCACGCCGGCGGCCTGTGCGAGTACCACGATGTTCCCCTCGTGGTTTACGAGGCGCTAATGACCGCCGTCTCCCGCGACGAGTATTTCGAAAAGCACATCCGCTTCCGTTTCCGCCACCGCCATATCTTCAAGATTTAGCGGCGTTTTCGGCCGTTATGTGAATAATTGGCAGGATTATCGGCGGGCGACGCGAATTTACTGAAAGGTAGCAGTGTTATGTTATATACGAGGGTGGTTTTGTGGCCGCAAAGGGCGAAGATGTAGCCTTCAAAGGAGTCAACGGCGAGGTGCAGCTTGTCCTGAGCACGGACGACTTCGCCGCCGCCCTGGAAAAGTTGGCCGCCAAACTGGCCGCCGCCGACGAGTTTTTCCCGCGCGGCACACTGGTGAAACTGCCGTCCGCCCCCCGGCTGACCGCCGACGAAAAGCGCCGGCTCGCCGCCGTGCTGGGCGAATTCGGACTGGCCTTCGCGCCGGATGGGGCCGTGGACCGCGACGGGGTGGAAGATGCCCCGGCTGCGGCGGAACGCGAAAGGTACGAGATAAACGCTCTTGTCATTGCCAGGACGGTGAGGAGCGGCCAAAAGGTCGTCCATTCCGGCTCGGTGGTGGTCATCGGCGATGTCAACCCCGGCGCACAGGTGGTCGCCGGCCGGGACATAATCATCCTCGGCGCCTGCCGGGGAGTGGCCCACGCCGGCGCGTACGGCGACGAGACGGCCACCATCACCGCGGGCAGGATCGTCGCCACCCAGCTGCGGATCGCTGGGCTGATCGCCAGGGCGCCCGACGAACCGGACAAGCCGTCTTGCATCGAGACGGCCCGTATAAAGGAAGGCAGCGTTGTCATCGAGCCAGCCAACAGATAGGGAGGAATCTTGGTTTATGGGCGAAGTAATCGTAATCACCTCCGGCAAGGGCGGGGTAGGCAAGACGACAACCACCGCCAACCTCGGCACCGGATTTGCCCTGATGGGCAAGAAGGTCGTCCTTATCGACGCCGACATCGGTCTCAGGAACCTCGACGTCGTCATGGGGCTGGAAAACAGAATCGTCTACGACCTTGTCGACGTCACCGAGGGCAACTGCCGCCTCAAGCAGGCCCTCATCCGCGACAAGCGCTACGAGACGCTGTACCTGTTGCCGGCGGCCCAAACGCGCGACAAGAACGCCGTCAGCCCCGACCAGATGCAGAAACTCTGCAAGGATCTGGCCCAGGACTTCGACTATGTCCTCATCGACTGCCCGGCCGGCATCGAGCAGGGCTTCAAGAACGCCATCGCCGGCGCCGACCGCGCCGTTATCGTCACAACGCCCGAGGTCTCGGCGGTGCGCGACGCCGACCGGATCATCGGCCTGCTGGAGGCCGAGGGCAAGAGCAACCCCAAGCTGATTGTCAACCGCATCCGGCCGCACATGGTCAAGAAGGGCGACATGATGGACATCGACGACATCATCGAGATCCTGGCCGTCGACCTCCTCGGCATTATCCCCGAGGACGAGTACATCGTCATCTCCACCAACCGGGGCGAGCCGGCCGTGGTCAATCCGGCCTCGGCGGCCAGCACCGCCTACAAGAACATCGTCAGGCGGATGATGGGCGAAAACGTGCCGTTGATGTCGCTGGAGGCGGACAGCGGGTTCTTCGGCAGACTGAAAAAAATCTTCGGCTTCAAGGAGGGATAAGGGTGTTCGACCTTTTGCAGAAGCTGTTCGGCAAGGAGACGTCCAAGTCCAAGGATATAGCCAAGGAGAGGCTGCGCCTCGTGCTCGTCCATGACCGGGTCAACGTGTCGCCGCAGTTCATGGAAGTGCTCAAGGAAGACATGATCAAGGCCATCTCCAACTACATGGAGATCAACGAAAAGGATATGGAGGTCACCCTCACCCAGACCAACACCTCGCAGGTCGCGCTCGTGGCCAACATCCCCGTCAACAGGATGAAGCGGGGCGCGTTCCCCGCGGAATAACGCAAAGCTGTTTATTGAGTCCATTTGCGCCCTTAGCGATGGCGCCCCGGCAGGGGGACTTTCTAAACAGCTTTCGATTTTCTGCGCATTCTTTCCAACTGGACTGGGCGGATATTAACGGCTATAATATATAGGAATACACTCGGAAGGTTAGGATAAGCCCATGCTCAGCCGCCGCCTCCTGAAAAATCTCGACTTCACCGTCATCATCGTGACGGTTCTTCTTGTTCTTATCAGCCTCGTCGTCATCGGCAGCGCCACCCATATCAACACCTCCGGCGAAGACCGCTACTGGTTCGTACAGCGCCAGGGACTGTTCGCCCTCGCCAACCTGGCAGTCATCTTCATCCTGCTGCATTTCGACTACAAATCGCTCGGCAAGTACGCCAACATCATGTACGCCGTCAACCTTGTAATGCTGCTGGCGGTCATGTTCGTCGGCCAGTCGGCCCTCGGCGCGCAGCGCTGGATCCAGATCGGCCCCATCAGCCTCCAGCCGTCCGAATTCGCCAAACTGATAATGATAATCTCGCTGGCCCACATGCTGGAGAAACGGCAGGGCCGGCTCAATACCTACAAAGATCTGGCGCCCATCTTCGTCTTCGTCGGCGTTCCCTTCCTCCTGGTGCTCAAGCAGCCCGACCTCGGCACCTCGCTCGTTTTTATCGCCATCCTGTTCGGCATGCTCTTCATCGCCGGCATCAAGATGAAGCACCTCTTCACCATCATCGGCGCCGGCCTCGCTTTCATGCCAATCTTCTGGCACTTCCTCAAGGACTACCAGAAGATGCGGCTGACCGTCTTCCTCGACCCCAACGTCGACCCGCTCGGGTCAGGCTACCATATCATCCAGTCGAAAATCGCCATTGGCTCGGGGATGCTGTTCGGCAAGGGCCTGTTCGCCGGCACGCAGAGCCAGCTCAACTTCCTGCCCGAGAACCACACCGACTTCATCTTTGCCGTAATCGGCGAGGAGTTCGGGTTCGTGGGATCGCTCGTCGTCCTCACCCTTTACCTCATCCTCCTCTACCGGGGGGTCAAGGTCGCTGGCGAGGCCCGCGACAGCTTCGGCATGCTGCTAGCCACCGGCATCACCTCGATGCTCGCCTTCCACGTGCTGGTCAACATCGGCATGACCGCCGGCATCATGCCGGTCACGGGCATCCCGCTGCCCCTCATGAGCTACGGAGTCAGCTCGCTCACCACCAACCTCGTCAGCATCGGCATCCTGCTCAACATATACATGCGCAGGCAGAAGATACTCTTTTAGGGAGTGATAGCGTGGAATACCGGGACGCAGTATCCCGCCTCGCTCCGTGCGGTCTGGACTGCAGCCGCTGCGCCGATTTCCGGCGCGGCGAGATCCAGGTTCTGAGCGCACGGCTGAAGGAGCTGCTCGGCAACTATCGGCGGCTCGCCGCCATGAAGGCCGCCGGCCGGCCCGAATTCGCCGGCTACGACCAGTTTGCCGCCGTGCTCGATTCGTTCGCCGCCGCAGCCTGCAGCGGGTGCCGGAGCGACAATGTCACCTGCCCGCTGGACTGCAACGCCAAGACCTGCCACAAGGACAAAGGGGTGGATTTCTGCTTCCAGTGCGGCCAGTATCCCTGCGACAAGCAGTTCGAGGGCAAGCTCCGCGACCGCTGGCGGACCATCAACGACCGCATGAAGGAGATAGGCCCCGCCGCCTACTGCGAGGAGCAGGGCAAGCTGCCGAGATATTGACGGAATTACTAAGTGCACACGCATAAAGCTTGTGCACTTTTTTGTTATGTTTTTCTGCCCCCCGTCATATACATGCAAGTAGAGAACGCGACGTCTTGGTGGGGGGCGGCTGAAGAATCATGGCCAGACACTGGAACGCCAACTGGGGAAACCATCGCCGGGAGCCCAGGGATCCCTGGCAGCAGCGGGAGGACGGTAACGGCTACGGCTGGCTGCGGCGCACCGTGGCTGCGCTCCTGCTGTTCGCCGTCGTCTACGCCGCCCAGGTATCGGATACGTCGGTGGGCCGCACGGTCACCGACGCGGTGAAATACACGCTGACAACCGAGACCGATTTTGTCTATCTGGCGGACAAAATAGCGGGCTACGCGCCGGGCAACATGGATATATCGGTCTTCAAGCGCCTGGGCGGCAACGTAACCAAGCCGGCCGACCCTTACCTGTACATGACCAACCCGGTTGACGGCAAGGTCGTCGCCCCGTTCGGCTGGCAGGTCCATCCCGTGCTCAAGCAGGAAGTGATGCAGGAGGGGGTAGGCCTGGAAGCCGCGCTGGGGTCGCCGGTCAGGGCCGCCGCCGCCGGACGGGTCAAGGCGGTCGCCGATAGCGCCCGCTACGGCAAGGTGCTGGTCGTCGAACACGGCCGGGATATCGAGACAGTGTACGGACACCTGGGCGAAGTTCTCGTCAGGGAAGGGGAGATGGTCAGCCAGGGCCAACTGGTGGCCAGAGTGGGCAAGACCGGGATGACGGCGGCGCCGCTCCTGTACTTCGAGGTGCGGGAGAAGGGCGTGGCGGTCGATCCGCTGCCGAGGATAACGGGCGGGGTCGACAGACGGGAAGGGAAGTGAAAGCTTGCGGGCCGGTAAGGTTGCAGGCGTTCAGCTGATATTCAACAACTGGTTTCTGGCCCTCATCGGCCTGTTCGCTTTTGCCGGACTGGCCGGAAAAGCCCTGGCCGTATTCGCCGCGGTGCTGTGGCACGAAGCGGCGCACGCCGCTGCCGCCACCGCGCTCGGCTACCGGGTGCGGGAAATCGAGCTCCTGCCCTTCGGGGGCGTCGCCCGCATCGAACAGGCGGATACGGCGGGGGCGGCGAGCGAAATCATAATGGCGGCTGCCGGACCAATTGCCAGCCTGGTCCTGGCGGCCGCCGTCTATTTGGCACGTCCCGCCTTCCCGGCCCACGCCCTGTGGCTCGACTTCTACTGCCAGACCAACCTCATGCTGGCCTTCTTCAACCTCCTGCCCGCCCTGCCTCTCGACGGCGGCCGTATCCTGCGCGCCCTGCTCGCGCTGCGCTGGGACTGGGGCGAGGCCACGGCGGCGGTCGCCGGCCTCGGCAAACTGCTGGCCGTAATCCTGCTGGTCGCCGCTGGGGTGGGGCTGTGGCAGTCGGCTACCGTCAATCTTACCTTCCTCGCCGCCGCCGTGTGGCTGTTCTTCGCCGCCCGTGCCGAAACGGCGGCCGCCGGGTTCCGGGCCATGCGCATCCTGGCCCGCAAAAAAGCCGAGCTGACCGCCCGCGGCGTCATGCCGACCGTCCACCTCACCGCCCTGGCCACCGTCAGGGTAAGCGAGGTCGTGCGCCTGTTCGGCCCCGAGCAATACCACGTCGTCCTGGTAGTGGACGACGACTGCCGCCTCCGGGGCGCCCTGACCGAGACCGAGGTCTGGGAGGGATGGCCCGGCCGCGGCTTCTCGTCCCGTATCGGGGATTTTTTATGAGCCGATGCAGGATTTTCCCCTGCGGCGGGAGAACATCAAAAGACGTCTTTTCCTAAGTATTCCAGCGTTTGCAGGCAAGATTGCCCGCGCGGCGAGCGTTCCCCTATGGGAAAAGCACGATTATGGGAATAATAGCTGTAACTGGACAACGACACACGGCAGGTCATGTTTGGAACAACCTGCCCGCGGAGGATACGATGATAAAAATTCCCCCTGCCGTCTTGAGCCGGGTCGCCAAGCCGGCCCGCTACACTGGCCATGAGCATAACAGCGTCGTCAAGGACCCCGCCGGGGTCGACGCCGCCTTCGCCCTGGCCTTCCCCGACGTCTACGAAGTGGGCATGTCCCACCTGGGCCTGAAGATCCTCTACCATATTATCAACCGCCGCCCCGACGCCGCGGCGGAAAGGGTGTACGCCCCGTGGCCGGACATGGAGGCCGAGATGCGTGCAGCCGGCATCCCGCTCCACACCCTCGAAAGCTTCCGACCGGTGGCCGAATTCGATGTTGTCGGCTTCACCCTCCAGTACGAACTCAGCTACACCAACATCCTCAACATGCTCGACCTGGCCGGCATCCCGCTGAAGAGCGCCGACCGCGGCGAGAACCACCCCATCATCATCGCCGGCGGGCCGTGCGCCTTCAACGCCGAACCGCTGGCCGACTTCATCGACTTCTTCGTGCTCGGCGAATCCGAAGAGGCGGTCGACGACGTGGCCGCGGCCGTCGCGGACTGGAAGAAGGCCGGTAAGCCCGGCGGCCGGCGCGGTTTCCTCGCCAGGGCGGCCGCCATCCCCGGCGTCTACGTCCCCGCCTTCTACGACGCAGCCTACAACGCCGACGGCACCCTGGCCGCCGTAACCGCCAATCACCCCGCCGCCGCCCCGGTCGTCACCAAACGCATTGTCGCCGACCTTGAGCAGGTCGCCTATCCGACCAAACCGGTGCTGCCCTTCCTCGAAATTATCCACGACCGCATCATGCTCGAGCTTTTCCGCGGCTGCACGCGCGGCTGCCGCTTCTGTCAGGCCGGCGTCCTCTACCGCCCGGTGCGCGAGCGCAAACCCGAGACGCTCCTCCGGCTGGCGCAGGAGCTTGTCGACAACACCGGCTACAGCGAAATATCCCTCACCTCGCTCAGCTCGGCCGATTACTCCTGCCTCAAAGACATCGTGAGCCGCCTTATCGACCAGTTCAAGGATCAGGGCGTGAGCGTGTCGCTGCCCTCGCTCAGGATCGACAGCTTCTCCATCGAGCTCGCCCAGGAGGTGCAGAAGGTCCGCAAGAGCGGCCTCACCTTCGCCCCCGAGGCCGGCACCCAGCGCCTGCGCGACGTCATCAACAAAGGCGTCACCGAAAAAGACCTCGAAGAAGCGGTCGGCGCGGCCTTCCGGGCCGGCTGGTCGGGGGTCAAGCTCTACTTCATGATCGGCCTGCCCACCGAAACCGACGACGACATCAAAGGCATCGCCGCCCTCGCCCGCCGCGTGACCGATATCTACCGCGAGGTGAAGGGAAAACGGGGCGCCAAGGTATCTGTCAGCGTTTCCTCCTTCGTGCCCAAGCCCCATACCCCGTTCCAGTGGTACGGCCAAAACGACATGGCCGAGCTGGAGCGCAAGCAGCAGCTGCTGAAATCGCTTTTCAAGGACCGCAGCGTCTCCTTCAGCTGGCACGACGCCCACGTCAGCTTCCTCGAAGCCGTCTTCGCCCGCGGCGACCGCCGCCTGGGCGAGGTGCTGCTCGCCGCCTGGCGTCAGGGGGCGAAATTCGACGGCTGGTCGGAGTACTTCAAATTCGCCCTGTGGCAGGAGGCTTTCCGCGAGGCGGGCGTCGACCCGCATTTCTACGCCGGACGCGAGCGGACCGCCGACGAAGTATTGCCCTGGGACCACCTCAGCGCCGGGGTGGACAAACCCTTCCTTGAGCGCGAGTACCGCCAGGCATTGGATGCCGCCCCGACCCCCGACTGCCGACGGGGCGACTGCCGCGTATGCGGCGTCTGCCAGGGTTTGGGAGTCGACATCATCGACTGGGGGGTATCGTCATGAGCGTCAAATACCGGCTGGCGATCACCAAAGGCGAAGAGGTCCGCTATCTCTCCCACCTCGACTACATGCGCGCCGTCGAACGGGCCGTCAGGCGGACCAAACTGCCGGCCGCCTACTCGGAAGGTTTCAACCCCCATATGAAGATCGCTTTCGCCTCGGCCCTGTCGGTCGGTGTGGCCAGCGAAGCGGAATACATGGATATCGAACTGGCGGGCGACGTGGATCCGGCCGCCATCGGCGAAGCCCTGGCGAGCCAGCTGCCTCCCGGCATCGCCGTAGGGCGTCTCAGGCAGATACCCGCCACCGGGTACCCCGCCCTCATGGCCGTCGTCAACCTCGCCGCCTACCGCATCAGCCTGCCGCTGCCCGCCGGGGCCGCCGGCGAAGCCATGGACGCGATCGGCCGCTTCAACGCCGCGGACGTCGTGACGTACATCAAGGAGAATCCCAAGGGCAAAAAGGAGATCGACGTCAAGACCTATGTCCGTGAAGTCACGGCGACTCCCGGCGCGGACGGCCTGGAGCTCGCTTTAGAGGTCAGAATTACCCCGACCGGCAGCATAAAGCCAACCGAAGTGATAAAGGCGCTTGCAGAAAAATTTGGCCTGCCCGCCGATCCGGACGCCGCGCTCGTCACCCGCACCGGCCTTTTCGTCGCCGACGGGGGCAGCAGGGTTTCACCCCTAGATATTTAGCGGGAAGCCAAGGGAGAAAGGGAAAATGGCCAAGACAATCATCGTCAACGTCGTTCCTGAGGAGACCAGGATGGCCCTTATCGAGGACGGCGAACTGGCCGAGGTCGCGATCGAGAGAACCCAGAGCGGCCACATCGTCGGCAGCATCTACAAGGGGAAAATCCAGAACGTCCTGCCCGGCATGCAGGCGGTGTTCGTCGACATCGGCCGCGAACGCAACGCCTTCCTGTACGTCGGCGACCTCGGCGGCAAGACCCGCCGCAAGGGCGAGACCTACACCACCGGCCGGGAGCTCGTCGTCCAGGTGGCCAAGGAGGCCATCGGCAGCAAAGGGCCGCGCCTCACCACCCACCTCACCCTGCCGGGACGCTATGTTGTCCTCATGCCCACCGTCGACTTCGTCGGCGTATCGCGGCGCATCGGCACGGCCGACGAGCGCAAGCGCCTCAAAGACCTGGCCGCCAAGGTGCGGCCGAAGGGCATGGGCCTGGTGGTGCGCACCGTCGCCGAAGGCCGCAGCGAGGACGACCTGCGCAAAGACTGCGAATACCTCGTCAATCTGTGGAAATCCTTGGCGGCGCGCAGCAAGATGGTCAAGGCGCCGGCCCTCCTCTACCGCGACGTCGACCTCCTCATCCGCATCGTCCGCGATTACTTCAGCGACGATGTCGAAAAATTCGTCCTCGACAACCGCGAGGCCCACACCCGGGTGGCCGAGCTGCTGCGGGCAGTCTCCCCCGAGCTGCTGCCCCGCCTGGAGCTTTACGAGGGCGACGAGGACATATTCGCCCGCTACCGCCTGGAGGGGGAAGTGGAGAAGCTCAGCATGCGGCGGGTCGACCTCAAATGCGGCGGCTACATCGTCATCGACCGCACCGAGGCCCTGACCGTCATCGACGTCAACACCGGCAAGTTCGTCGGCAAAACCAGGCTGGCCGACACCGTCTTCGCGGTCAACATGGAGGCCGCCGCCGAAATCGCCCGCCAGATCCGTCTCCGCGACATCGGCGGCATCATCGTCTGCGACTTCATCGATATGGACCGCGAACAGCACAAACAGGCCGTGCTCGCCGCCCTCAACGAACACCTCCGCAAGGACCGCACCCGCACCAACGTTGTCGGTCTCACCGGCCTCGGCCTGGTGGAGATGACCCGCAAAAAGGTCCGCCAGGACATCACCACCGTCCTTAACAGCCAGTGTCCGTGCTGCGAGGGCCGCGGCTTCGTCCGCTCGCCCGATACCGTGGCTGCCGCCGTAAGGCGCCAGCTCCGCCAGATAGGCAAAGCCCAGCCGGCCGCCCACGGCCGCGTCGTCGTCCAGGTGCATCCCCGCGTCGCCGAAGAACTGCAGCGGCCGGGGGAAGTCGAGCGCCTGTCCCAGGAAACGGCCCGCAGGATCACCGTCGAAGCGGTCGTCGACATGGGTATGGAGGCATACTCCGTCCTCAATAAGGATTAATTGACAATCCTACCGTACTATGATAAAATTTTATTCCGTAGGCGGCTAAGCCCGCCAATGGTTCCCGAAACCGCTCGGAAAAGGCTCTAGAAATCTCTTAGGCCGTTCAGCAGCCGTCAGATGCAAGGCAGATGACGGGTTATCAACAGCCGTAGGGTGCCTTTGGATGGCGAGTCCAACAAATGCTGGGAGGTGTAAATGTGGTATACGCAATCATTGAGACCGGCGGTAAACAGTATCGCGTCAGCGAAGGCGACGAGGTGCTCATCGAGAAGCTGGAAATTGGCGAAGGCGACTCCGTGACCTTCGACCGCGTTCTGGCCGTCGTCAAAAAAGGCGAACTGGTCGTAGGCACGCCGGTAGTTTCCGGCGCCAAAGTCACCGGCAAGGTAGTCGAGCACGGCAAAGGCAAGAAGATTCTCGTCTTCAAGTACAAAGCCAAGTCCAACTACCGCCGCCGTCAGGGCCATCGCCAACCGTTCACCAAGGTTGTCATCGAAAAAATCAAAGCCTAACATGGTCAGGATCGACATCTATCGCGACGCCGCCGGCGCCATAGCCGCTTTTGCGGTCAACGGGCACGCCGACACCGCCCCGCACGGACACGACATCGTCTGCGCAGGCGTGGCGGCCCTCACCCAGACAGCGGTACTGGGGCTGGAAAGGCACCTGGGACGGGATATCGACCTGGACATCGGTTCCGGCAAACTGATACTCAAACTCAAAGGCGCCGCCGACGCGTCGACGGACGCCATACTGGAAACAATGCTCCTCGGCCTGGCCGAGATCGCGAAACAAAGTCCGCAGAGTGTTCGCATAACCGAACACAGGAGGTGAAGGCAATGTTCAAATTCGATCTTCAACTGTTTGCCCATAAAAAAGGCGTCGGCAGCTCGCGCAACGGCCGCGACAGCGAGTCCAAACGCCTTGGCGTGAAACGCCACGACGGCCAGGTAGTGACCGCCGGCAGCATCCTCGTCCGCCAGCGCGGCACCCACTTCCACCCCGGCAAGAACGTCGGCATCGGCAGGGACGACACCCTGTTCGCGACAGTCTCCGGCAAGGTGGCCTTCGAGCGCAAAGGCCGCGATAACCGGCAGATCAGCGTTTACCCTGTAGAAGAAGCCGTAATGTAGTTAACCTGAGTGCCCGCGGTAAAGCCGCGGGCACTGTAATTTTGCAGGATTTTTGCCTTGACGGCGCGAAGGGTAACATACTGTTTCGCCGGGAGGTAGAGCCCATGGCCGACGACATTTGCGAGGAACTGGTAAAATCGCTTAGGGCGCAGCGCCACGATTTCATCAACCACATCCAGGTCGTCCACGCCCTGCTCCAGCTCGGCCGGACCGAAAAGGCCCTCGCCTACCTCGACGACCTGGCCAAAGACCCCGAGCTCGTAGCCGGGCCGCTCCGCCAGCACACCAGGCAGCCTGACTGCCCGCGGACCGCAGGCTTATAAAATTACGCCCGCTGGCATATATTACATACAATGCGACGTTTTAAGAAATAAAGGTGATTCGATGTTCATAGACCGGGCAAAAATCCATGTCAAAGCCGGCGACGGCGGCGACGGCATGTCCAGCTTCCGCCGCGAGAAGTTTGTTCCCAAGGGCGGCCCCAGCGGCGGCGACGGCGGCCGCGGCGGCGATGTCGTGCTTGTCGTCGACTCCAGCCTCAATACCCTCATCGATTTTCGCTACAAGCGCAAATTCAAGGCCGAATCGGGCGACAAGGGCCAGACCAGCAACATGTTCGGCCGTCAGGCCGACAACCTCTATATCAAGGTGCCGCCGGGAACGGTGGTGCGCGATGAGGCCAGCGGCGAGGTTCTCGGCGACCTGACCGCCGAGGGCCAGGAACTGGTGGCCGCCAAAGGCGGACGCGGCGGACGGGGCAACGCCCGCTTCGTGTCCAGCGTCCACCGCGCCCCCACATTCGCCGAGCATGGCGAGCCGGGCGACGAGCGCGGCCTGCTCCTCGAGCTTAAAGTGCTGGCCGACGTCGGCCTGGTTGGCTACCCCAGCGTCGGCAAATCCAGCCTCCTGGCAAGAGTATCCGCCGCTAAACCCGAGATCGCCGCCTACCATTTCACCACCCTCACCCCGGTGCTCGGCGTGGTCAGCGTGCGGGAGGGCCAGAGCTTCGTGCTGGCCGACATCCCCGGCCTGATCGAGGGCGCCCACGAGGGCAAGGGCCTCGGACACGACTTCCTTCGCCACATCGAAAGGACGCGGATCATAATCCATGTCCTCGACGTGTCCGGCCAGGAAGGCCGCGACCCGATCGACGACTACCGCAAGATCAACGGCGAACTCAAGCTGTACAGCGAACGCCTCGCGTCGCGGCCGCAGATCGTGGCCGCCAACAAGATGGACCTGCCGGAAGCGCGGGAGAACTACCCGCGGGTAGCCGGGCACATGGCCAAGGAAGGGCGGGAGATATTCCCCGTCTCCGCCGCCACCGGCGACGGCCTGCCCGCGCTGCTGGACAGAGCTTTTGCCTTGCTGGCCGAATACAAGGACGAGCCTGCCCCGCCTGTCGACACCGTCGTCTACACCGCCAAAGCGGAAGAGCCTTTCACCGTCAGGCGCGACGACGACGGCGCCTATGTCGTCGAGGGAAAAGAGATCGAGAAAATCGTCGCCATGACGAACTTCGCCAACGACGAAGCCCTTCGCCGGTTCCAGCTTGCCTGGCGGCGGATCGGCATCGAAACCGAGCTCAAGGAGCGGGGCATCAAGGAAGGCGACACCGTCCGCATCAGGGGTGCGGAGTTCGAATTCAAAGAATAATAAGAGAGACCCCGGCTGCTGAAAAACGACGAAGTCTTTCAGCAGCCGGGAACGAGAGGCGCGGTGAGCTCATGCTGACCAACAAAGAAAAACGCTACCTCAAGGCGCTCGGCGCAAAGCTGGAGCCGGTGGTGCAGATCGGCAAGGCCGGCGTCGTGCCTTCGGTGGTAGCGGGCGCGGCCGGCGTCATCGCCGGGCGGGAGCTTATCAAGGCGCGGGTGCTCAAAAACAGCCCCGCGGAGCCGGCGGACGCCATCGCCCAGCTCGCCGAAGGCGTGGGGGCCGAACTCGTGCAGGTAATCGGCCGCAACGGCCTGCTGTTCAAGCGCAACGCCGAAAAACCGAAGATCGAGTTTCCCGCAGCCGGCGCAGCCGCGCCGGGCGTCAAAACCGCCCCGCCGCCGGCAGAGCGGCCGGCGAAACCTAAGCCGCGGGGCGCGGCCAAACCGGCCGCCGCAAGAGCCTTCGCGCCAAAACCGCGCGGTGCGGTAGCGCCCGCCGGTGAACGGGCCTTCGCGCCAAAACCGCGCGGTGCGGCAGCGCCCGCCGGGGAACGAGCCTTCGGTCCAAAACCGCGCGCCACGGCAGCGCCTGCCGGGGAACGGGCTTTCGGAGCAAAACCGCGCGCCACAGGCAAACCGGCAGCGGAAAAAGCCTTCGGACCGAAGCCGCGGGGTGCGGGCAAACCGGTACCGGGGCTGAAAAAAGACGGGAGAGAGAACTATGCTTACCAGGCAGAGCCTGGGAGAGGCCAAGCGGATCGTCGTCAAAGTGGGCTCAAGTACGTTGACCCACAGCACCGGCAAGCTCAATCTGCAGGGAATCGAAAAGCTGGTGCGGGAACTGTCCGATCTGGCAAACCAGGGCAGACAAATACTGCTGGTCACGTCCGGCGCAGTGGTAGCGGGCATGGACCGGCTGGGACTAAAAGAAAAACCTAAGACCATCCCGGAGAAACAGGCTGCTGCGGCCGTGGGCCAGGGCATCCTCATGCATACCTACGAAAAACTGTTCGGCGAGTACGGCCAGGTTGTCGCCCAGGTCCTGCTGACGAGGGAGGACTCGGTCAACCGCAGCCGCTACGCCAACTCCCGCAACACCCTCATGACGCTGCTGTCGATGGGGGTCGTGCCGGTTATCAACGAGAATGACGCCGTCGCCATCGACGAGCTGAAGATCGGCGACAACGATACCCTCTCGGCCATGGTGGCCAGCATCGTCGAGGCCGACCTGCTCATCATCCTGTCCGACATCGAGGGCCTCTACACCGCCAACCCCCAGACCGACCCGGCGGCGACGCTCATCCCCGAAGTCGCCGACATCACCCCGGCGCTCGAAGCCCTGGCCGGCGGCCCCGGCACCGACAAGGGCACCGGCGGCATGTACACCAAGATCCAGGCCGCCAGGATCGCCGTCAACACCGGGGTCGTCATGGTCATCGCCTCCGGGGCGCGCGGCGGGGTGGTGCGGGAGATACTGAGCGGCGCGCCTGTCGGCACCATCTTCCTGCCGAAGGTCAACCGCCTGCAAGTCCGCAAGCGCTGGCTGGCGTTCGGGGCCCGCATCCGCGGCGCGGTCACGGTCGATGCGGGCTGCGAGCAGGCCATCCTGCGGGGCGCGAGCCTCCTGGCCGCCGGCATCACGGCGGTCGACGGCGGCTTCGAGCACGGCAACACCATCCGCATCCTCACCGCCGGAGGGCGCGAGATCGCCCGCGGCATAGCCAACTACAACGCGGCCGACACCCGCCGGATAATGGGCGCCCATACAAACGAGATCGCCGAGCTACTGGGCGGCAAGCCCTACGACGAGGTCATCCACCGCGACAACATGGTTTTGCTTGTCTGAGGAGGGATTTTACATGGATTATCTGGCCGAACTGAAAGAGAAGGGCGCAATCGCCAAAAAAGCGGCCGCCAAGATGGCGATAACGCCGGCGACGGTCAAGAACAAAGCGCTGTTCGCCATGGCCGACGGCCTAGAGGCGGGCGCGGAGGCCATCCTGGCCGCCAACGCCGAAGATATGGCCGCCGGGCGCGCCAAGGGCATGTCCGCCGCCCTGCTCGACCGCTTAGCGCTCACAAAGGCGAGGATCGCCGACATGGCCGCTGGCCTTAGGCAGCTCGCCGCCCTACCCGACCCCGTCGGCGAGACCATCGAAGGCTGGCAGCGGCCCAACGGCCTTGCCATCGCCAAAGTTAGGGTGCCGCTCGGGGTCATCGGCATCATCTACGAAGCCCGTCCCAACGTCACCGCCGACGCCGCCGGCCTCTGCCTGAAAGCCGGCAACGCCGTCATCCTGCGCGGCGGCTCGGAAGCCATCAACTCCAACCTGGCGGTGGCCGGCATCCTGTCCGCCGCGGCCGAAGCCGCCGGAGCGCCGGCCGGGACCATCCAGCTCATCGCCACCACCGACCGCGCGGCGGTCAACGCCATGCTCAAGCTCAACGAATACATCGACGTCATCATCCCCCGCGGCGGGGCCGGCCTCATCCAGACGGTGGTCGAAAACAGCACCGTGCCTGTCATCGAGACCGGCATCGGCGTCTGCCACGTCTTCGTTGACGCCAGCGCCGACCTGACGATGGCCAGGGATATCGCCTTCAACGCCAAAGTATCCCGTCCCGGCGTCTGCAACGCCATGGAGACGCTCCTCGTCCACCGGGCGGTCGCCGAGGACTTCCTGCCGCCGATGCTGGCCGCCTATCGCGAGGCTGGGGTGGAGGTGCGCGGCTGCTCGGCCACCGTCTGCTACCACCCTGACGTCCAAAAAGCCGTCGAAGCCGACTGGGCCACCGAATACCACGACCTCATCGTCTCCGTACGGGTGGTGAACAGCCTCGCCGAGGCGCTCGACCACATCGCCGCCTACGGCACCCGCCACTCGGAGGCCATCGTCACCAGCGACCTGGAGAGCGCCCGCCGCTTCCAGGCCGAAGTCGACGCCGCCGCCGTGTATGTCAACGCCTCCACCCGCTTCACCGACGGGTTCGAGTTCGGCTTCGGGGCGGAGATCGGCATCAGCACCCAGAAGCTCCACGCCCGCGGCCCCATGGGCCTGCGCGAGCTGACAAGCGTCAAGTACCTCGTCAACGGCACAGGGCAAATAAGATAAACCGTCTAACACCCCCGGAAAGAATACGGGGGTGTTTTTTCCTGTTGTCACATATTTACCACAAAGTACATGTATCATTAAATGAGGCAGGCAGGTGCGAAACCGCCAGCTGTCGCCGACTCCGCGGCATTTCCCGCCATTTCCATATTTCACACATTTTTCACAAATACCCGCAATACCTTATATTACAAGCCCTGGACGGCATTGGCAGGGCAGAAGGCGCTTCGTTACCCGATTGACTAGTCAGTCAGTCGTGTGTACACTGAAAGTAGAAAGACTCAGGGGGTGCTTGCAATGCAGGCCATATGGCAGAAAATCCGGCAATACAAGTGGTGGATCATCGCCCTGATCGTCCTGGCGGTGGCGGCCAAATTCGGCAGCGACTACTACGCCAAGAGCAGCAAACCGGCGTTCACCGGCACTGTCGTGGCCGTCGAACGCGGCGACATCCAGTCGCTGGTATCGGCTACAGGGACGATATCGCCGGTCAACAGCGTCGACGTAAGCTCGAAAATAACCGGCCGCATCGTCGAGGTCAAAGTCAACGAAAACGACACCGTCAAGGCCGATCAGGTTCTCATCCTGCTCGACGACACCCGCTACCGGACCACCGTATCCCAGTCCGAAGCCAAGCTGGCCAACGCCGCCGCCAACTTCGAACGCGTCAGCCGCCTGGCGGCCATCGGCGCCCTGTCCACCCAGCAGCTCGACGCGGCCCGCATGGAATATCAGGTGGCGCAAGCCACCCATGACGACGCCGTCTCCCAGCTCGAAGACACCGTCATCAAAGCGCCGATCGCCGGCGTCGTCATCGGCAAGCCCATCCCCGCCGGCCAGACGGTGGCGCCGGGCATATCCAGCCCGATGGTGCTGATGACCATCGCCGACATGTCCAAGATGCAGATCTCCGTCCAGGTCGACGAATCGGACGTCGGCCGGGTCAAGAATGGCCAGAAGGTCAGCTTCACCGTCGATTCCTACCCAGGCAAAACCTTCACCGGCGTCGTGTCCAACGTTTCCAACAAAGCGACCATAACCCAGAACGTCGTCTATTACCCGGTTACCGTCGACATCGACAACCCCGAAGGCCTGCTGAAGCCGACGATGACCGCCAGGGTTTCCGTCCACGTGGGCGAGAGCAAGAACGTCCTCATCGTGCCGCTGTCGGCGGTCAAGCAGACCAAAGGGCAGCAGTACGTCCAAGTCATGAAGGACGGCAAAACGCAGAACGCGAACATCACGCTCGGCCTGGCCAGCGACGACAGGGTGGAGGTCGCCAGCGGCCTCAAGGAAGGCGACCAGGTCCTGTTGTCAGCCACCAAGCCCCAGACGACGCAGGGCGGCCCGCCGGGCGGCGGCAACCCGCTGCGCGGCATCCGCTAAGGGGGAGAGCATCATGACCATCGCCCTGCGCGATATCACCAAAATATATCAGATGGGCGACACCACCGTCCATGCCCTGGCCGGCGTCAGCCTCGACGTGGCCGCCGGCGAGTTCACCGCCATCATGGGGCCGTCCGGCTCGGGCAAGTCCACCCTTATGAATATCCTCGGCTGCCTTGATCGGCCGACCGGCGGTTCGTACCTCCTCGACGGCGAAGAAGTGGCCGCGCTGAGCGACGATGCCCTGGCCGTCATCCGCAACCGCAAGATCGGCTTCGTCTTCCAGAGCTTCAACCTGCTGCCGCGCATGTCCGCCCTCCAGAACGTCGCCCTGCCGATGGTCTACGCCGGGGTGGAGAAAAACGCCAGGATCGAGAAAGCTGCCTGGGCTATGGGCCTCGTCGGCCTCGGCGACCGCCAGCACCACCGGCCCAACGAGCTGTCCGGCGGTCAGCGCCAGCGGGTGGCTATCGCCCGCTCGCTCGTCAACGACCCGGCCATCATCATGGCCGACGAGCCCACCGGCAACCTCGACACCAAGTCCGGCAACGAGATTATGGCGATCTTCAACGACCTCAACGCCCAGGGCCGGACGGTCGTGCTCATAACCCACGAGCCGGACATCGCCGCCTGCGCCAAACGGGTGGTCCACGTCCGCGACGGGAAAATAATCCGCGACGAGCGGAATTAAGGAGGCGGCGTCGTGTTTTGGGAAAGCGTCCTCATCGCCCTCGAAGGCCTGAAGGCCAATAAACTGCGCGCCTTCCTCACCATGCTCGGCATCATCATCGGCGTCGGCGCCGTCATCGCCATGGTTTCGATCGGCATGGGCGTCAGGCAGAAGGTCGAAACCTCCATCGCCGGCCTCGGGTCCAACCTTATCATCGTCATGCCCGGGGCGACGACCCCTTCCGGTGTCCGTCTGGCGGCCGGCTCCAGCACCACCCTCACCAACGCCGACGCACAGGCCATCGGCCGGGAAATAGCCGGCGTCAGCGCGGTGGCGCCCAGCGTCCAGCGCTCCTACCAGCTGGTGTACGGCAACCAGAACTGGACCACCAACGTTCTCGGCACCACCCCCGAGTATCTCGAGGTGCGCAACTTCGCCATCGCCTCCGGGACGATCTTCTCCAGCAAAGACATCGATTCCCGCTCGCGAGTGGCCGTCATCGGCCAGACGGTGGCGACCAACCTCTTCGGCGAGCTGTCGCCCCTTGGACAGACCATCCGCATCAACAAGGCTCCCTTCCGGGTCATCGGCGTCCTTGAGGCGAAAGGCCAGTCCTCCATGGGTCAAGATCAGGACGACACCGTCATCGTGCCTCTTACCACAGCCCAGGAGCGCCTGCTGGGCGTCACCTGGCTGCAGAACATCAGCGTTCAGGCGGACAGTCCCGAGGTAATCGACAAGGTGCAGGAGGATATCACCACCCTGCTCCGGACCCGTCACCGACTGGCGCCCGGCGTGCCCGACAACTTCACCGTCCGCAACCTGGCGGCCGTCATGGCCACCGCCCAGGAGACCACCAGCACCATCACCCTCCTGCTCGGCAACATCGCCGCCATCTCCCTGGTCGTAGGCGGCATCGGCATAATGAACATCATGCTGGTGTCGGTCACGGAAAGGACGCGGGAAATCGGCATCCGCAAGGCCCTCGGCGCCACCTTCAGCAACATCCTCCTCCAGTTTCTCATCGAAGCGGTCGTCATCGGCGTCACCGGCGGCCTCATCGGCATCGGCGTCGGCATGGCCGGCTCCTACGCCATCTCCTACTTCGCCGGCTGGAACACCGTCGTTTCGCCGCTGTCGATCATCGTCGCCTTCGTCTTCTCCGTCCTGATCGGCCTGTTCTTCGGCCTCTACCCCGCCCGCAAAGCCGCCCTGCTCGACCCTATCGACGCCCTGCGGTACGAATAAAAACCGGATTCTGTGGTATAATAACAAGAAAAGGATGCGGGAGCGGAGCGCATGGGTTATATATACGCCCTGTGGAACTGGCTGAAAACCGACAAAACACGGCGCGACTTCATGGACTACGTGCGGGCCGCCATAATCATCGCCGCCGTCATGGCGATGGTGAGAATAATGATGGATATGATCAGCGCCTTCTGACAAACCGCCCCGGCCGGGGCGGTTTTATATTATCCTTTCCAGCGGGACGGGCCTCTGTTATAATTATGGTGCGCGAAAGAGTGTGCGCAGAGGAGAAACAATGGACACGACGCAGAAAATCGGCATAATGGGCGGGACCTTCGACCCAATCCATATCGGGCATCTTGTCACCGCTGACGCGGTGCGGATCGAATACCGCCTCGACAAAGTGCTGTTCATCCCGGCCGCCAATCCGCCCCACAAGCAGGACTTGCAGGTCACGCCCGCCCTGCACCGCTACATCATGACCGCGATGGCCACCTACTCCAATCCCCATTTCTTCGTATCCGCCATCGAGATGGAACGCCCGGGACCATCCTACACCATCGACACCATCAGACTCCTTCACGGCCAATACGCCGGCCGGGCGAATTTCTACTTCATCACCGGCGCCGACGCGGTCGGCGACCTACCCACCTGGAACAACATCGAAGATATCCTCGACCTGTGCGACTTTGTCGCCACCACCCGCCCCGGCTGCGTCAGCGCCATCGACGACGTCATCCGCCACCTCGGCCCCAAAGGCGCGGAGCGCATCCACCGCCTGACCACCCCCGAGTTGGAGATATCCTCCACCGACATCCGCGACCGGGTGAAGAAGGGCCGGTCGATCAAGTACATCGTCCCGGAAAGCGTGGAAAATTACATACTGAAAGAGGGGTTGTATCGCGGCTAACCCCTCTTTTTCCTTTATCGGGAAAAATAAATAAACATGTAACTTTTGTCGTTTTTTGCAGGAAAATACCAGGGTGGCGGTAAAGTGTTGATTGTCGCCGTTATTGCCCGGCGGCAACATAGCTAAGGGGTGTCGTGCCGTGGCCTTGAAGCTGCTACTCATCACCGTCTTCGCCTGCCTCGCCGTCCTGCAGCCCGCAGCGGCCGAACAGGCCCCCTCCCCGCCGACAGTGCTGATTCTCAACTCGTACAACACGGGCCTGCCGTGGACAGACGAGCAGACGGACGGAATAATTTCCGTGCTGCGCAATTCCGGCGCCGACCCGATATTTTACGTCGAATATATCGACTGGAAGAACAACCCCACCCTGGAGAACCTCCGCCTTACCCACGACCTCCTCAAGGCCAAATACGCCCGCAAAAAGATCGACATCGTCATGGCCACCGACGATATGGCCGTAATCTTCGCCCTCCAGCACCGCCGGGAGCTGTTCTCGGACGCCCCGCTGGTCTTTTCCGGCGTCTACCCCGCGGCGGCCGAAACCATGATGGCCAACGAGCCCAATGTCACAGGGGTTTACGAAGTGCCCGACGTCGAGGGGACCATGAAGCTGATGGCCAGCCTCAACCCCAACCTCAAGTATATCTACCTGCTGTTCGACAACACCGAAAGCGGCGCCGTCACCTGGGTGCCGGTGGAAATGGCGGCCCCCCGCATCAAAGAAAACCTGTCGGTCGTTTCCCTCAACTACCTCACCCGCGACCAGATCGCCGCCACGCTCGGCAGTCTGCCCGACGACTCCGCCGTACTTGTTTCGACCTATTCCCGCGACGCCGCCGATTACGTCATGGAGCTCGAACGGTACGTGAAATTCTTCGCCGAAAACAGCCGCGCGCCGGTCTACATCCTCTACGACTTCGAGACAGGCTACGGAGCGGTCGGCGGCAGCGTGCTGAGCGGCCGCCGGCAGGGGCAAGAAGCGGCGGCGCTCGCCCTGAGGATCCTGGCCGGCGAGCGGGCGTCAGCCATAAAACCTGTGGACCCGCAGGACAGCAGCATCGTCGTCGATTACCGGCAGCTTGCGAAATACAATCTGCCGCCCGAGAGGGTGCCGGACGGCGCGGTATTCGTCAACAAGCCACAGTCCTTTTACGAACAACATCGCCAGGTGATCGCCGCCGCCGCGACGGTCATCGGCGTAATGGCGGTATACATCCTCATCCTGATAAGCAGCATCCGCCGGCGCCGGCTGGCGGAGGAAAATCTGCGGAAAAGCAACGAGGAACTCGGCAGCCTCTACGAGGAGATCCTCGCGTCGCAGGAGGAACTCCAGGCTCAGTACGAGTCGCTGGAGGACGCCAAGCAGGCGCTGGCGGAGAGTGAGGAACGCTACAAACTATCCCTGGCCGGGGCCAACGACGGCCTGTGGGACTGGGATTTCGTCACAAATGAGGTGTACCTGTCGGAACGCTGCACCGAACTCGTCGGCCTCGAAAGGCAGCGGGTCAGCGGCCTGGACGGGTTCCTCGCCGAATCGGTGCCGGCTGGGGAACGCCGCAAAGTTCTCGCCGCCCTGCGCAGTCACCTGCAGGGCAAAACCCCGCATTTCTCCTACGAGCACAGGATACACACCCCCGGCGGCGTAAAATGGATCGTGACCAGGGGCAAGGCGCTTATGGACGAGGCTGGTCGCCCTGTGCGGATGGCGGGATCGATAACCGACATCTCGGAACGCAAAGCCAAAGACGACCTTGTCCGCCACATGGCCTACCATGACGCGCTCACCGGCATCGCCAACCGGGCGGCGCTCAACCGCAAACTCAAAGCTCTCGTCGCGGGGGTCAAGGGTGACCGGGGGGGAGCGCTCCTTTTCATCGACCTCGACAACTTCAAAGGCATCAACGACACCTTCGGCCACTCCTACGGCGATAACCTGCTCGTCGTCGTCAGCCAGCGGCTTCGGAGCATCGACGACGACCGCCACTTCGTCGCGCGGGTCGGCGGCGACGAGTTCATCGTTCTTCTCGAAGGCGCCGGCCGCAGCCAGGCGGCCGAGTACGCCGACAGGCTGCTGGCCGTCTTCGCCAACCCGCTCAGCGTCAGCGGCAAAAGCGTGTACGTCACCGTCAGTATCGGGCTGACCATCTTCCCCGACGACGGGACATCGGCCGAAGAACTGTTCAAAAACGCCGACATGGCCATGTACAAGGCCAAGGATCTCGGCAAGAACCGCTACGTCTTCTTCGACCGCGGTATGGACGAACTGGTGCGGCAGAAAACGCAGATCGAGCACAATCTACGCGAGGCCATCCCCAACGGGGAACTGCGCCTGTGGTACCAGCCCTATGTCGAGACAGCCACTGGGCGCGTATGCGGCCTCGAGGCATTGATCCGCTGGCAGCGCCCCGACCGGATGGTGATGCCGGGCGAATTTATCAAAGTAGCGGAAGAAACCGGTCTGATCGTGCCGATCGGCGATTGGGTCTTGCGCAGCGCCTGCAACTTCGCCGCCGCCCTGCGCCGTCAGGGCGGCGGCCAGCCCGTCGTCAGCGTCAACCTGTCGGTGGTCCAGCTTATCCGCGGCGACTTCGTCCGGTGGGTGCGCGAGGTCGTCGACGAGACGGGCGTGGATCCGCGGGCCATCGCCCTCGAAATCACGGAAAGCGTGCTGATGGACAACTTCGAGGCCAACATCGACAAACTCGCCGAAGTAAGGCGCCTCGGCGTGAGGATATACCTTGATGACTTCGGCACAGGGTACTCCTCGCTTAAATACCTCCGTCAACTGCCGGTAGATATAATAAAGATCGACAAATCGTTCGTCGACGACCTCGACGACGCCGACGGCCAGCGGGAGATAATCGGCTCGATCATCAACCTCGCCCACCGCGCCCGCCGGCAGGTGGTCGCCGAGGGAGTCGAGACCGGACGTCAGCTCGAGAAACTGATAAAATTCAAGTGCGACTTCGTTCAGGGCTACTACTACAGCAGGCCGGTCGCCCAGCGCGACGTGCCCGACCTGCTGCGGCGGCTCGGACAGCGCGAGGGAAAGTGATCGCCAGTGAAAACGGGGAGCGCCCTTTTCCCCAAGGGGCCGGAACAAAGCGACCGGGAAAGCCGGCGGCAGGAAATAGCGGACAGGCGCCTCGCCGGCCGGGAGCCAAAACGTCGCCCGCGGGGCTTGGCCAGGCTGCTCGTCGTCGTCCTGTGCATGTTCGCCGCCGGCTTCTTCTTCGAAAACACCGCCCCGGTCCCTGACGCCGCCTGGGTCTACGTCGACATCCGCCAGGGGGCGTACTACGCGCCCACCTACCTCCGGGACAGCGGGCGGGACAACGCCGGGCTGCTGCTGACCACCGTCGGCGAAGCGAAAAAAATGCAATACCGCCCCGACCCCGGAGCCAAGAACCAGGGCTACTTCCAGCAGCCCGGCCGCAGCATGTCGGGAAAGATATTACAGAGCCTCGGCCTCCTGCCACCCCTCCAGAGCCGCTGGAACCGCGACGGGACATGGAATTGGTGAAAATTGCCGGGAAATAACGAAGCGCCGCATACCACGCGGCCTATTTCGTATGTGCGCCGCCGGCGAGAAAACCTTGACGGTTGCTGCCGCGAATGAAAAAAACAACACACGAAACAAAATGTGTCGAATTTTATGACTAAAATAAAAGGAAATATGCCCTAATATAGCAAAAATAAATAATATAAGGGGGGATAATCCTAGAGTGGGGAGCGGTTTGTGCAATTGACCAATAGAATCCTCATGCCAACCGTTGATACTGTAGCAACACGCCTATTCTAAGAGTATTTCAAGCAAGGCGCGAAACGCCTGGCGCTGCCGGCCGGAAGAACGCAAGAACTTCTCGCCCTTATGTTCCCATTATAAGGCAGGCATAAAGGCTACGAATCGGCAGATACTGAAGGTGTAAGCGATTGTCGAGTTCATTGGAAAGAGGGGTGATTCCTTTAATGGCGAAAACTCTCTATGTCGGTAACTTGCCCTGGGGCACTACGGAGGCCGATCTCGCGGACGCGTTCCGTCCGCACGGTTCGGTGATATCCAGTCGCATCATCACTGACAAAGAAACAGGCAGATCAAGGGGCTTTGGTTTTGTCGAGGTCGAGGACGCTGATGTGGACAACATGATAGCCGCGATGAACGGCGCCGAATTCGGCGGCCGCCAGGTTGTCGTAAACGAAGCCAAGCCGCGGCAAGGAAATTTCTAGTTGAAACAAGTGCCTCCTCTCGGGGAGGCATTTTATTTCCCCCGGGACTTGGCAATCAGCCAGGTCCTTTCCTCTGTCCGCCGCTTTAGGTGGGGGACGCAGGAATCGGTCGCATCATAGCGAATTTTAGCACAAGGTGAAGAAAATGACCGAAAAACTTCTCGGACAACTGACAAAAGCCCTGTCACCCAAGCGCCTCGCACATTCCAGAGGTGTCAGCGAAACAGCGGCGTCTTTAGCCGCCAGGTACGGCGCCGACATCGGCAAGGCTAGGCTGGCGGGCCTCCTTCACGACTGCGCCAGGGGCATGCCCAGCAACCTCCTATTGCAGGTCGCCGGGGCGTCTGGTATAGTGGTGAATGATGTCGAACAGCGGGAGCCCATGCTTCTGCATGCGCCGGTAGGCGCAGTGATCGCCCGCCGCGATTACGGGGTGGACGATACGGAGGTGCTCGCCGCCATCCGTTGGCACACAACCGGAGGGCCGGCGATGGCGCTTCTTGACGAAATTATCTTTCTCGCCGATTATATCGAGCCGACAAGGTCGTTCCCCGGAGTAGACCGCCTGCGGGCGCTGGCCGGGGAAAACTTCCATGCGGCCCTGCTGGCCGCCTACGACCAGACAATGCACCATCTGCTCGCCGAGCGGTGGCTTATCCACCCGGCGACGGTCGAAGGGCGCAACGCCCTGCTGGTGAAAATGAAGACGAAATAACGACTATTAATTGGAGGCTGTTAGGAAAACTCCAGAGAGGAGAGGGTTAATATGCGCAGTCGCCTGGACGCGACCCGTGCGCGCCGCAAGATTCGTTGGGCGCGCGTGTTTCTTGTCCTCGCCGTATTCGCCGTATTTGTGACGGCTTTCGCCGGCGCCGCCCTCTACGCCTACCTTAAAATGTTCGACACCGCCGCCGCCCCCGGCGGCAGCCCCGCGCCCGAAACCAGGAAAACGGCCGACGCCGCGCTCGGCAACCGGGTCAACATCCTCATCCTCGGCGTTGACGAAGGAGACAGCGAAACCCCCGACGCGCCGAAACGCTCGGATACCGTAATCGTCGCCAGCGTCGACCCCGCTGACGGGTCGGTGAGCCTGCTCTCCATCCCCCGCGACACGCGGGTGACCATCCCCGGCCGCACCGGCTACGACAAAATCACCCACGCCTACGCCTACGGCGGCGCCCAGCTCGCCACCAAAACGGTCGAAGCCTTCCTCGGCGTCCCAATAAGCTACTACGTCACCATGGACTGGAAGGGCTTCGTAAGTATCGTCGATATCCTCGGCGGGGTCGACCTGTACGTCGAGCAGGACATGAACTACGACGACCCCTATGCCGCCCTCAGCATCCACCTCAAGAAAGGCTATCAGCACCTGGACGGCCAAAAGGCCGGCCAGTATATCCGTTTCCGCCACGACGAACTCGGCGACATCGGACGGGTGCACCGCCAGCAGCGCTTCCTGAAGGCCATGACCGGCGAGATGCTCCAGGTTGGCACGCTGCTCAAGCTCCCGGCCCTCACCGCCACCCTCAGGCAGTACGTCGCCAGCGACATGCCGCCGCTCACCATGCTCAAACTCGCCAACACCCTCAAGGAATTCAAGGACGGCGGACTAAAGGCCGAACTGCTGCCCGGCAACTTCGCCACCATCGACGGACTCAGCTACTGGGTGGCGGACAAGGAAGGCACCAAAGCGCTCGTCCAGACGCTTTTCTCGGCCGGCGGCGCCCAAGTCAGCGGCGCCCTGCCCGGCCAGACGCGCAGCAACTGACAACTTAGCACCAAAGCCCCGGCAGCGCGGAAAACTCCGCCGCGGGGGCTTTCTTCTTTTCCGCCGTCGCCGCCGGAACAGAAGGATGCTGGCAGGAAACAGGCACAAACAGCAAGAATAGAATATGATAGGAATGAGATTACTAAAGGCAGGCACCGACATCAGGAGGGACAGCATGACCGAAGCAAACTTGCCCGAATTGGTTGCAGCAGCGGCCAGCGACAAAAAGGCCCGCGACATCATCATCCTCGACATGGACGGGGTTTCGCTCGTGGCCGACCACTTTGTCATCTGCAGCGCCAATTCCACCACCCAGGCGCAGGCGATCGCCGACAATATCGAAGAGCGGCTCGAGAAAGAAGGGATACCCCTGCTGCGCAAGGAGGGCTACCGGGAGGCCCGCTGGATACTTATGGACTACAGTGACTGCGTTGTCCATGTCTTCGTCGAGGAAGACCGCCGGTATTACAGCCTGGAGCGTCTATGGGGCGATGCCAAGTCACACGCCTACCACGACTGATACCATGACTACCGACAGCGAACTCAAACCAGGCGCCGTCCGCACCCTCACCGTGGCCAGAACGGGCGAACTCGGCGCTTTCCTCGACGCAGGCACCGGCAAAACAACCGACGACATCCTCCTCCACCGCGCCCAGCAGACCCGCGAAGTGACCGTGGGCGAGGAATTGCCAGTCTACCTCTACCTCGACCCCAAGGGCCGCCTCACCGCCAGCATGCGCCTGCCGCAGATGAAGGAAGGCCAGGTAGCCAGAGCAGCCGTCATCAACACCACCAAAGACGGGGCGTTCGTTGACATCGGCGCCGAGCGCGGCATCTTCATGCCCTTCGCCGGCATGAAGGGCAGAGTGCGCCAGGGCGACAAGGTCTGGATAAAACTCTACCACGACAAATCCGGCCGTCTGGCCGTCACCATGGAAGTCGAAGACGAACTCAGGAAAGCGGCGCGGCCGGCCGCCGCCGTCAAACTCGGCGACCAAATAACAGGCTCGGTCTACAACATCACCGACGAAGGCGCCTTCCTCTTCACCGCCGACCGGCACATCGCCTTCCTCCACCACAGCGAAACCGCCGCGCGGCCCCGTCTCGGCGCAGAAATTACCGCCCGCGCCACCTATATCCGCGACGACGGCCGCATCAACATCTCCACCCGGCCGGTCAAAGAAGCGGCCATGGACATCGACGCCGAAGCCATCCTCGCCATGCTCCGTTCCCGCGGCGGCAGCATACCCTACAGCGACGCCACCCCGTCCGACATCGTCAAACAGAAATTCGCTATCAGCAAAGCCGCCTTCAAGCGGGCCCTCGGCCGCCTGATGAAAGCCGGCCTGGCCGAACAGCGCGAAGGCTGGACATACCTTACGGAGCAACCCGACAACAGCGAAGGAGGGATTCCCCTTGGGACAACAGGCCAACCTGGCCGGCACGGCGATCCTCTATAACGCCACCGACTACTCCCACCTCATCGGCATGCCCGGACTCAGCGAAACCCTGCTCAAAACCCACTTCGGCCTCTATCAGGGCTATGTCGCCAACACCAACAAACTCCTCGGCACCCTCCGCGACGCCGCGCTGGCCGGCAAAACCGCCACCCCCGAATACGCCGAACTCAAACGACGCCTTGGGTGGGAATTTAACGGCATGCGCCTGCACGAACTCTACTTCGAAAACCTCGGCGGCGACGGCGTCCTCGGCCGCGAAGGCGCCCTGGCCGCGCAGATGACCGAAGACTTCGGCGGCCCGGAAGAATGGGCCAAAGACTTCAAAGCCACCGGCGCCATGCGCGGCATCGGCTGGGTCGTCCTCTACCAGGACATCAACAACGGGCGGCTCATCAACTTCTGGATCAACGAACACGACACCGGGCACCCGGCGGGCTGCAACCCCATCCTCGTGATGGATGTCTTCGAGCATGCCTACATGCTCGACTACGCCGCCAAACGCGCCGACTACATCGAAGCCTTCTTCCGCAACATAAACTGGGAAGCGGCCGAAGGCCGGCTGCTTTAGCGAAGAAGAGGGGAGATGCCGGCCGGCATCTCCCCAAAAACTACCACCAGAAAACCTGTTGACAGTAATTCGCCAGTTATGATATTATACTCTATGTCGGCAGGACAACCGCCGAAAGTGAATATGGGGGTATAGCTCAGCTGGGAGAGCGCTTGAATGGCATTCAAGAGGTCAGCGGTTCGATCCCGCTTACCTCCACCACGTTCCGATAAGGCTTCTGAGGATTTTCCTCAGAGGCTTTTTTCGTTTTTCTGCTAAACTTTATGCTTACAGAAAATTCATGCTCACTCAAAGCATTCGGCCACCGTCGCCGAACGCGCCCTGGCCCGCCCCACAGGCAACGTTTACGACCACATTCTCGTTGCGAGGGAAGGAAAGTATTGCGGCGCGGTGTCCGTCAAGCGGCTTCTCGAAAAGCTGGCCGGCCGTTTCCGTCCCACGCCCGACGGCCAGGCTCAGGGGCTTTGCAACAATTAACATACTTTTAACAAAACGTTAACAAATACTCCGGCGATACATGTTATAGTTCAAAGGAGAGAACCCGCCAGGAGGATTATGCCGGATGAACGACAAGATACGCATCAACAAACTTTCCCTTTACTACGGCGACACGCAGGCCCTGAAAAAGGTGTCCTTCGCCGTCCGGAAGAACAGCGTCATGGCCCTGATCGGCCCCTCGGGCTGCGGCAAATCGACCTGTCTCAGGACCATTAACAGAATGAACGACCTGATCGAAAACGTCTCGATAGAGGGCGAAGTGCTGCTCGACGGGGTGGACGTCTATCATCCCGACACCGACGTTGTCATGCTGCGCAAACGGGTGGGGATGGTCTTTCAGCGCCCCAACCCCTTCCCGATGTCGATATACGACAATATCGCCTACGGCCCCAGGGTCCACGGCATCAGGGACAAGGCCGTCCTCGACGGCCTCGTCGAAAAGAGCCTTACCGGCGCCGCCCTGTGGGACGAGGTGAAAGACCGCCTGAAGCAGTCGGCCATGGGCCTGTCGGGCGGTCAGCAGCAGCGCCTGTGCATCGCCCGCCTGCTCGCGGTCGACCCCGAGGTGCTGCTCATGGATGAACCGTGCTCGGCGCTCGACCCCATATCGACGATGAAAATCGAAGAACTGATCGCCGACCTGAAAGACAAATACACCATCGTCCTCGTCACCCATAACATGCAGCAGGCCGCCAGGGTTTCCGGGGAAACGGCCTTTTTCTTGAACGGCGAACTTGTAGAATGCGGCAATACCGACACCATCTTCACCCGCCCGCAGGATAAACGCACCGAAGACTATATCACCGGTCGCTTCGGTTAAAGGAGAGAAGAAGAATGCGCCAGACTTACGAAAAAGAACTGGAAACCCTGCGTCAGGAAATCCTGCGGATGGGCGAGCTTGTGGGCCAGTCGATCGAGGATGCCGTCCAGTCGCTCGCCAGGCAGGACGAACAGTTGGCCAAAAAAGTCATCGCCGGCGACGACGTCATCGATCAGTTGGAGATGGATATCGAAGACAAGTGCATGGTGCTGATAGCCAGGCAGCAGCCCATGGCCCGCGACCTGAGAATCATCGGCACCGGGCTGAAGATAACCACCGACCTCGAGCGCATGGGCGACCATGCCTTTGATATCGCCAAAGTCACCGTCAGGCTGGCCAATCAGCCGCTGATCAAGCCCCTCGTCGACATCCCCCGCATGGCCCGCATGTCCCAGAAGATGCTGACCGACTCGCTCGAAGCCTACATGAAGATGGACATCGCCCTCGCCGAAAAGGTATGCCTGGCGGATAACGAGGTCGACGACCTCTACCAGCAGGTCTTCCGCGAACTGCTCACCTACATGATGGAGGACCCGCGGACGATCGGCCAGGCCACCCAACTCATCTTCGTCGGCCGCTACCTCGAACGGATCGCCGACCACGCCACCAACATCGCCGAATGGGTTATCTACTTGGTGACCGGCCAGCGCCTCCGTAAGAAGTAAAATGAGAAAAGACCCTTACGCCTGGTGCGTAAGGGTCTTTTTCAAGTCGGTCTTTTACCCGGCCAGCGGCAGAGTGATCGTGAACGTCGTTCCCTCGCCGGCTTTGCTTTTCACGGTGATCGCGCCGCCCAGCGTCTCGACGATGAACTTGACGATCGACAGGCCCAGGCCGCTGCCGCCGCTTTCGCGGGCGCGGGCTTTATCCACCCGGTAGAAGCGGTCGAAGATGAACGGCAAATCGGCCGCCGGGATGCCGCTGCCCGTATCCTCGACCATAATCACGGCGTTACCGGCGTCCTGGTTGCAGGATACGGTTATTCTCCCTCCCGGCGGGGTGAACTTGATGCTGTTGTCCAGCAGGTTGACAAGCACCTGGGTGAGCCAGTCGGGGTTAGCCAGGGCTCGCACCGGCTCCTCGCCCGCGACCAGTTTGACCTCAAGCTCCTTGGCGCGCCACTGGGGGTAAAGCTGACTGATGACCGTAGCGGCCACCTTCCCGGCGTCGGTCGGCTCCAGCCTTACCTGCTGGCGGTATTCGGCCGAATTCAGGCGGGCCAGCTGCATAAGCTCCTTCACAAGCCGATGCATCCGGTCGGCTTCTTCCTGGATGACGGTAAGGAATTGCACGCTCAGCTTGGGATCGGCCAGCGCCCCGTCAAGCAGCGTTTCGGCGAAGCCTTTGATGGCGGTCAGCGGCGTCCCCAATTCGTGGGAAGCGTTGGCGACGAATTCGGCCTGCCGCTCCTCGACCTCTTTCAGCGCCGTGATATCGTGGAAGACGCACAGCACGCCGGCGGGCTCATTTTCGGGGCTGAAGGTCGGAGCCAGGAAAACCTGGAAGACCCGCTTGACGCCGGACAGGTTTGTTTTCAGATCGATGTGGCGGCTCTGCCCCTCCTCGACCGTCTGCCGCACCGCCTGCTCCAAGGCGCTGAGGCCGACGACCTGGATATTGTGCTGGCCGAGCATGGCCGGGGTGACGCCGAACATCGCCGCCGCCTGCCGGTTGACGTCCGTCACCTGCCCGTAGCGGTCGAGGAGGATGACGGCGTTGTCCATATTCTCCAGTATCAGTTCGAGCTTCCGTTTCTCGGCGACGATCTCGTTGATCTTGTCGTCGAGGCTGGCGGCGAGGTTGTTGAGAGTGTGGCCCAAAACCTCGATCTCGTCGCCAGTGCGGATATGGACGCGCCTATCCAGGTGTCCCTGCCCCATATGGCGGGCAACTTTTGTTATCGTCTCCAGCGGAGCGGTGTATTTGCGGGCTAGGCGGAAACTCAGCAACACGGCAAGCACCGAGGTAATGAAGAAAGCGAGCAGCAGGACATTCCTGATCTGGCCGAAGCCGGCCTCGACATGCGCCAGGGTCGCCGCCACCCGGATTACGCCGGTGGTTTCCGCGCCGTCGCGCATGGGGATGGCCGCATACAAAAAGTTTTCCCTCAGCGTCGAACTGTAGCGGATGGCGACCCCATGCCCGCCGGCGATGGCGTCGACCACCTCCGGGCGCTGCAGGTGATTTTCCATCGCCGCCGGGTTCTCCCACGAGTCGGCCAGCACCACGCCGTCATTGTCGATGATCGTGATGCGGTGGTCCACCTTGGTCGCCAGCTCCTTGAGGAGCGTTTCGATGGAAGCCTTCTCGCGCGGCCCCCGCATGTAGGGGTGGAGGAGCTGCTCGGCGATCTTCGCCTCAGTGAGGAGATTGCCTGTCAGCCGCTCGGTGTTATTTTCGTGAAAAAACCACAGCACGTAGCTGCCGAGAGCCAGCAGCGTAGCGCCGACCAGCAGTACGAAAGAGACGATCAAACGGTTGCGGATGCCTGATGAAAACATCGCGTTACCCCCGATAAGCGAGACTTGGCTGACGATTACACTACCATCATAACAGGCCGGGCCGCTAAAAAAAATAGGCCGCCAAACTTTAACACAACCTTAACACAGCCTTAACACAAGCGCCCTGCGCCCTGCGTTATAATTTAGGCGAAGACATACTATCACAATCTAGGAGGGTAACCATGAAAAAAGTTTCCAAGATTCTAGCAGCTATTCTCGTACTTAGCCTCAGCCTCGGCCTGCTGGCAGGCTGCGGGCAGAGCAAGTCCGAGCAGCCCAAGCAAGCGGCGACCGAAATTCAGGGCACCGTAAGCGCCTCCGGTTCCACGGCGCTGCTGCCGCTCCTCAAACCCGCCCAGGAAGAGTTCCAGAAGCTCCACGCCAAAGTCACCGTCAATATCGCCGGCGGCGGCTCGTTTACCGGCCAAAACCAGGTGGCGGCCGGATCGGTCAGCATCGGCAACTCCGACGTCGGCCTGCAGGACAGCCTCAAGAGCGCCGGCCTCGTCGAACACAAACTCGTCGGCATCCCCTTCGTATTCATCGTCAACCCCAGCGTCACCGTCGACAGCCTTACCCCCGAGCAGTACGTAGCCATCTTCAGCGGCAAAATCACCAACTGGAAAGACGTCGGCGGCAAAGACCAGGCCATCACCATCATCCACCGCGCCAAATCCTCCGGCTCCCGCGCCACCATCCAGGAAGTCGTCATGAAAAGTGCATCCTTCACCGACAACGCCGTCATCCAGGACTCCAACGGGGCCGTGCGGGCCGCCATCGCCTCCACCCCCGGCGCCATCGGCTACGTCGACGCCGCCTATGTCGACCAGTCGGTAAAAGGTCTGGCCTATAACGGCGTCAAATTCTCGCTCGAAAACGTCACCGGCGGCAAATACCCTGTCTACACATTCGGCCGCATGTACACCAAAGGCCAGCCGACCGGCGCCGTGAAAGCCTTCATCGACTACGCCACCAGCAAGGATTTCCAGGAAAAATACGCCGAAAAGCAAGGCTTCGTACCGGTCACTAAAATGCCCAAGTAACTGACATAGATTTAACGGAAAGCGGCGCCTTGGCGCGCCGCTTTCCATTTTTCGGGCCGCCGCCATTTCTCTTTAAACTTAACCAAAACTTAACCTGCCATTAACAATCGCCTAACAGACAGTCCTTATAATTAAAGTATACAAGACATAAGACTTCGGGGGAGAAAACGAAATGGCATCAGCATTGGTCAACACCGGCAACCACAACCTCAAACTGGCCTACGACCGCTACATGCGTTACCTCTTCATCGCCAGCGCCCTGCTGCTCACCGTCATCATCGCCGCCATCATCGTCTTCGTCGGCCAGCAGGGGCTGATGACCTTCAAGGAAGTCGCCCCGGCCGACTTCTTCCTCACCGGCAAGTGGGACCCCACCGAGGGCAAATTCGGCGCCCTCAGCTTCATCCTCGGCTCGGTATACGTCACCGTCCTCGCCGTGCTGCTGGGCGCGCCCCTCGGCCTGGCGGGCGCCGTCTTCATGGCCAAAATCGCCCCGCCGCGCCTTAGGGCGCTCATGCGCCCGGCCACCGACCTGTACGTCGCCATCCCCTCTGTCGTCTACGGCTTCATCGGCCTCACCATCCTCGTCCCCTATATACGCGTCCAGTTCGGCGTCAACACCGGCTTCGGCCTCCTCGCCGCCGCCGCCATCCTCGCCGTCATGATCCTGCCGACGATCATCAGCATCTCCGAAGACGCCATTCGCTCCGTCCCCCGCGCCCTCGAGGAAGGCTCGCTCGCCCTCGGGGCCACCCGCTGGCAGACGATCACCGGCGTTATCCTGCCGGCCGCCCTGCCCGGCATCCTCACCTCGATCATCCTCGCCATGGCGAGGGCGGTCGGCGAAACGATGGCCGTCCAGATGGTCATCGGCAACACCCCCCAGATCGCCCGCTCGCTCTTCATGCCCACCTCCACCCTCACCAGCGAAATCGTCGTCGAAATGGGCAACACTCCCTTCGGCTCGGCCTGGGGCAACTCCCTCTTTCTCATGGCCCTGGTGCTCCTGCTGTTATCGATGGCGATGATCCTGATTATCCGGCGGGTGGCCGCAGGAAGGACGGTCTGAAAATGAACGCTGAAGCAATCGGCCGCGAACCTGTCGTATTCAAAGACAAACGGCTCCTCACCCCCCGGATGATCGACCGGGCCGCCAACTGCGGCCTGTGGCTGGCCGGCCTTATCATCCTCGGCATCCTGGCCGCTTTCCTCACCTACATCCTCTACAAAGGGCTGCCGGTGCTGACCTGGGGCTTCGTCACCGGCATGTCCACCGACACCCGCGCCGGCGGCGGCGTCGGCCCGCAGTTGTTCAACTCCTTCTATATCCTCTTCCTCTCGATGGCCTTCTCCATCCCGGTGGCGGTCGGAGCGGGCATCTACCTCGCCGAATACGCCGGCCAGGGCGCTCTCACCGACCTTATCCGCCTCAGCACCGAAAGCCTGGCGACCGTTCCCTCCATCGTGCTCGGCCTGTTCGGCATGATCATCTTCGTCAACACCCTCGGCCTCGGTTTCAGCATCATCGGCGGGGCGCTAACCCTTTCCCTGCTCAACATCCCGGTGCTCGTCAGGGTCACCGAAGAAGCGATAAAGACCGTTCCTCTCCAGTACCGCGAAGCCAGCCTCGCCCTGGGGGCGACCAAATGGCAGACCATCTGGCGGGTAGTGCTGCCCACCGCCCTGCCCGGCATGATCACCGGCCTGACCCTCACCGCCGGCCGGGCCCTGGGCGAATCGGCCATCCTCATCTTCACCGCCGGCACGACGGTGTCGCGGCAGCTGCCCGACCCCAACCTCCTTGCCGCCGGCGAAACGCTCGCCGTCCACATGTGGTACGTCATGGCCGTCGGCCTCGTGCCCGACCGGATCGAAATCGCCAACGGCACCGGCGCCCTGCTGGTCATCGCCATCCTGATCTTCAACCTCGTCTTCACCATCCCCGCCAGAATGCTGCAGCGCAGACTGAGCGGAACAAATAGCTAACGACGGAATCGCAGGCGCGCCGGCCGGAAAACCGGCGCGCCTTTTCCCTTCGCCGCGCCCGGCAGGAAAACGTCGCCAACGCGCAGAAAATAGCAATAAACAGCGGATTGTGGCAAATTTTCCGCTCGCGGACAGGAAGGGTGAAGAAAAGTGACAGGATTGTTAAGGCGGGTAAATATCATAATTATCGGCGTTCTGCTGTTACTGCTGCCGGGGATGAGCCTGACCGCCGCCGAGGAGGCGGCCGGGCAGCCGGAAGCCAAGCCGGTGCTGGGGGTCGTCCTGCTGCTCACCGATCAGATGAGAGCCGAGCACAACGCCAAGCCGACCGACATGTTCCGCGCGGCCGTCAACGACAAGACGGCGAAAAAGACGGCATTCACCGTCCAGAATGTCCCCGAAGGGGAGTTGACCGTCTTTCTGGGCAAAAAAGATATCCTCCCCGACGCCATTGGCCTGATGCGGGAGATGAAACTCGCCCAGCTGCTGGAATTCGGCAAAAGCAAGAACGTCGACTTCCTGCTGGTCGTCGTCGGCGACGCGAAAGTGTACCGCCACATGCAGACCCACTTCAACAACTGGAAGGACAAGGACGGCAAAACCACCACCCACTCGTACGAATCGGACGAGATCGACTACGCCGATGTCATGCTGCGGGCGGCGTATGTCGACGTCAAGAAGGGCGAGTACGTCCAAAACTACACCGTGGAGCGGCGCTCGGGCCCGCCGGCGGTGTTCGGCAACGGCGTGCGCAGCGTGGTCAACGACGGCAGCAACAGGGTACTGAGCGAATTCAGCCAGAAGTTTTCCCTCTGATCACTCCGGCTCATCGGTCGCGACAACGGCTCCGGGATTTCTTCCCGGAGCTTTTTCTGGCGTCCGGCGGGCCTTTGGCGCAGCGGTGCGGCCAACAAAAGGGATAAAAAAATCTAGCGGAGAATACTTATAAATAAAAATTAAAGCAAGCGGGGAAAACACCTTGATCAAATCACTGACAGCTTACTTCAACATGCGTCACGAAATCAGTCTGCAGGCGCGGCGCATCCTGCGCTACATCGGCCCGGGGATCCTCGTTACCGTCGGCTTCATCGACCCCGGCAACTGGGCGACCAACATGGCCGCCGGCGCGGAGTACGGATACGTGCTGCTGTGGATGGTCACCCTCTCCACCGTCATGCTGATAATCCTTCAGCACAACGCCGCCCATCTGGGGATCGTCACCGGCCTGTGCCTGTCCGAGGCCGCGAGCGTCCACCTGCGGCCGTGGGTCTCCCGCACCGTCCTGCTGTCCGCCGTGGCTGCGGCGGTCGCCACCGCCATGGCCGAAATCCTCGGCGGGGCCATCGCGCTCAACATGCTGTTCGGCGTTCCCCTGAAAATCGCGGCGCTGTTGACAGCGCTGCTGTGCGCCTGGCTGCTGTGGTCCAACTCCTACCGCAGGCTCGAAAAGATGATCATCGGCTTCGTCTCGCTGATCGGCGTATCCTTCCTGTACGAGCTCAGCCTCGTGCAGCTCGACTGGCCGCAGGCGGCCGCGGGTTGGGTATCGCCGGCCATCCCGCCCGGCTCGCTCGCCGTCATTATGGGCGTGCTGGGAGCGGTGGTCATGCCCCACAACCTCTTCCTGCATTCCGAGGTAATCCAGAGTCGCCAATGGAACCTGGAGGACGACGCGACCATCAAGCGGCAGCTGAAATACGAATTCCTCGACACCCTGCTCTCCATGGGCATCGGCTGGGCGATCAACAGCGCCATGATTCTCGTCGCCGCCGCCGTGTTTTTCGCCAACCGCGTGCCGGTCAGCGAACTCCAGCAGGCCCAGCACATGCTCCAGCCGTTGATGGGGCAGGGGGCGGCGCTCGTTTTCGCCGTCGCGCTGCTGTTCTCCGGGATCGCCTCCACGACCACCGCCGGCATGGCCGGCGGCAGCATCTTCGCCGGCATGTTCCGGGAACCTTACGACATCAAGGACCGGCACTCCTGGACCGGGGTCGCGCTCACCTACGGCCTGGCGCTCGCCGTCCTGCTGTTCATCGACGACGCCTTCCGGGCGCTCATCTACTCGCAGGTCGCCCTCAGCCTCCAGCTGCCCTGGACGATATTCCTGCAAATATACCTCACCTCCTCCGCCACGGTCATGGGCAAATACGCCAATTCCCGCCGCCAGAGGGCCGTGCTGGCGCTGATCGGCGTCACCGTCACGGCGCTCAATCTCATGCTACTCTGGGATATCCTGTCTTAACGCCGGCGGCCGGATTAATCGATGCGCTGCCGCCGACCGAGATATCCCCGGAAATCCCTGCCAAAATATACAATATAAGGCTAAATTATGCTAAAATATTGTTAATAACTGTTATTATCCGGCTGAGGCAGAGGAAAATCCAGCGCGGCAGCACCACGCCACGGGGGAATCGTTGCTGTCAGGGAGGTGCTTTTCAGTGTCCCGTTTCAACCCCACTGCCCTGTATATGCGCCAGCCCCTCAGACAAGCCCTGAGCAGAGTCTGGGAATACCCGCTGACGGTTGTGGAAGCGCCGATGGGCTATGGTAAAACCACTGCCGTCAAAGAGTCCTTGAAAAATAGCGATGCCAAGGTATTGTGGCAGACAGTGGTCGACGGTTCGGTGAGCGGGTTCTGGCGCGGGTTCTGCCGCATGCTGAAAAAAATCGACGCCGGCTGTGCCGATCGATTAGCCGAACTGGGCATCCCCAACAACAGCATCTTCATGGACGCGGCGCTGGAAATCATCGGAGACGTCGTGTTCCCGGCGAGGACGGTCATAGTATTCGACGACTACCACCTGCTGTCCTCGAAGAACGTCGAACAGTTTCTCGAACTTCTCGTAAAAATGGCGCCGCCCACCCTGCACATCATCATCGTATCCAGGGCGACATTCGGCGAAAACACCACCGAACTTGCGCTGAAAGGGTACTGTTATTTCATCGGCAAAAGCAAATTCGAGCTGGATCGGGGCGAAATCATCGCCTACTACAAGCAGTGCGGAATAAGGCTGAGACCCCATGAAGCCGCGGAACTTCACGCCTACACCGAAGGCTGGATCAGCGCCCTCTACCTCAGCATGCTTACCTTTGCACGGGACGGGCTGGTCGAGCGACAGGTAAACCTGGCCGAACTCATAGAAAAGGCCGTTTACCGGCAGTATCCCGCGGAAGTGAAAGAATTTCTCTTGACCGTCTGCGTTTTCGACAGCTTCACCCTGGCGCAGGCGAAAGCGATGTGGCCTGAGGAAAACGTCGAAGCGATGCTGAGTTATCTCATGAGTCACAACGCCTTCATCAAATACGACAATTATAACAAAACCTACCGGATGCACAACATTTTCACCGACTACCTGCGGGAGATGCTGGAGAGGCAGGGGAAGGAGCGCCGGCGGGCCGTCCTGCGCGCGGCCGGCAGCTGGTATGCGGGCAGCGGCGACCATATCCGCGCCATGGACGCCTATTATCAAGCCGGCGATTTCGACGGCTTATTGGCGGCGCTCGAACTGGCCAAAGGGCACACCATAAACACCGAGCACAAAGAAAAGATAATCCGCTATTTCGGCGAGTGCCCGGCAGCAGTTAAAAAAGCGCGTCCCTGGGCGTGGCTGGTCTATGCCGTTTATCTCTTCGTGTTTAACGAGAAGCAGCTTTTTGCCGAACAGTGCGCGGAAATCCGCAGCTATATCGAACAATTTGCCAACGACGAAAACACTAAGGCGCAGCTGGCGGGAGAACTCGAATTACTGTGCAGTTTCGCCAAATATAACAGCATAGCGGGGATGTCCGAGCATCTCCAGCGAGCCGCCTTGCTGCTGAGGGGACCGTCAAGATTCATCGACAAAAAGGCCTTGTGGACCTTCGGCTCACCGTCCGTCCTGTATATGTTTTACCGCGAAAGCGGTCAGCTGGCGCAAGAAGTGGCGGAATTCACCGCCGTCATGCCTCTTTACAGCCACCTTACCGGCGGCCACGGTGCGGGCGCGGAGCTTGTCATACAGGCCGAACGCCATTACTATACCGGCGACTTTGAAAATGCGGAAATCATGGCGAATAAAGCCTTGTACGTCGCGCAATCCCAGGGGCAAATGGCGATAGTGATCTGTATCTTATTCCTCCTCGTGAAGCTCGATAGCCTGAAAGGAAACCTGACGGCGGTTAAAACCGTTCTCCAGCAAGCGCGGGAAGACATCAAACGCCAAAAACGCTATCAAAACATTCATACACTGGAGTTATGCGAAGGCTCCTTTTACGCCTGCCTCGACCAAGCGGGGAAAATCCCCGCCTGGATCGCGAAAGGCGACGTGAAAGACAGCTCGCTCTACTTTCCAGCCTACGCCGCTTTCAACATCGTCTACGGCAAGTCGCTGCTGATAAGCGGGCAATACCTCAAGCTCCTCGGCCTGGCCGGGCGGTTCCTCGATATCGCCTACTCATTCCCCAATCTCCTCGGCCAAGTATATACACACATCTACGTGGCGGCGGCCCATCACCGGCTGCAGCATCGCCCCGAAGCGCAGGCGGCTCTCAGGCAGGCTGCCGATATCGCCGCCGCCGACGGACTCATCATGCCCTTCGTCGAAAATGGCGAACACATCGGCGCCATTCTCGGCGAGCTGGGCAAAGACGACCGGTATGCCGGCTTCGTCGCCAGAATTAAGAAAACCTACGCCGCCTACGCCAAAAAACTTGCCGCCATGCGGGCGGCGGAGAAAACGGGAAACGGCCCGGCTAACCTCACCGCCCGCGAGCGGGAAATCGCCGGGTTGGTCGCCGCCGGCCTGTCCAACCGGCATATCGCCCAAAAACTTGTCATCGAAGAGGTCACCGTCAAAAAGGCGCTGCAAAACATCTACGCCAAGCTCGGCATCGGCAGCAGGACAATGTTGGCGCGACTGATGCCGCAACGGGACATGGGATAAAACGTAAAAAGACTATACTTTCGGATAATTTATTAAAAGACCTATTAACTTTATGATTATAGTTATAAGGTCTTTTTTTGTCTAAAAGGCGATCCCCTTCCCAGAATAATCTTTGTTGCCAGCATCGCTTAATATATTGTTATATATCACCTATAACTTTTTGCCATACATCGCATGAATTCGCGTTATATTTCCACAAAAAACGCAAAGGAAAGGAAGGGAAAGCAACAATGGGATTATCTAGGCGGACCTTCATCAAGACGGGTCTGGCCGGGGCAGCCTTGGGCGCGTGCGGGGCACTGCCGCCCGTGAGCAAGTGGCTGCGCACCTCAGACGCCGCCGACGACCCCAAGGAGAAAGTGGCCTACACCTACCATCCCCCCAACTGCGGCGGACGCTGCTCGTTCAAGTGCACCGTGAAAGACGGCAAACTGGTCAAGCTAGAGGCCAACGAATGGCCGGACAAACGCCACTCCCTCATCTGCCTGCGCGGCCTGTCGGAGCTTGAGCGGGTCTACAGCCCCGACCGCATCAAGAAACCCTTGAAACGCGTCGGCGAGCGCGGCGAAGGCAAGTTCGTCGAAATTTCCTGGGACGAAGCTCTGACCACCGTCGCCAACAAGCTCAAGGAACTCAAGGACAAACACGGCGGCAAATCCATCTATCTCAAAGCCTCTTCCGGCGTTGAACACCCGATGTTCTCGCTGGCGACGATGCTCGGCGCCCAGTTCACCAATAACGCCGGCATCGACATCGGCATTTCCGGCGGACTCAATCAGGTCACCGGCGCGGGCTTGTTCGGTCCCATGAACAACGAAGTCACCGACTGGGTCAACTCCAAGACCATCCTGCTCATCGGCAACAACTTCCTGGAAACCTCGATGACCGACGCCCAGTTTTTCTATGACGCCAAGGAAGCCGGCTGCAAGATTATCTCCATCGACCCGTCCTACTCCACCACCACCACCCGCTGCGACCAGTGGATCAGCCTGCGTCCCGGCACCGATACCGCCCTTATTATGGCACTTATCAATCAAGTATTCGTCAATAAATTGTACAACGAGGAATATCTCCGCAAGAACAGCACCGCCCCCTTCCTCATCCGGGAGGACGACAAGAAGCTGTTCAAAATCGGCGACAAGTTCCAGGTGTGGGACAAGAACTCCGGCTCCTTCCAGCCGTACGACGCTCCCGGCATCCAGCCGGAGCTGGAAGGCGATTTCGCCGCCGACGGCGTCAAACTGCAAACCGTCTTCGCCGCCCTCAGGGAACACACAAAGAACAACACCCCGGCGTGGGCTGCCAAAATCACCGAAGTGCCCGAACAGGTCATCAAAGACCTGGCCAAACAGTACGCCACCGGCGGGCCGGCCGTCGTCGCCTGGGGCTGGGGCGGCCCCGACAAATGGTACCACGCCGACAGCCTCGGCCGGGCGGCCGGCATCCTCGCCGCGCTCACCGGCAACATCGGCCGCATCGGCGGCGGCGTCGGCGCAGCCAACCATCACCTTCCCGGCTATTTCGCGCCCTTCAAAGGCTGGCCCCTTCCCAAGGACAAGGGATTCGCCCCCGCCAAGCCCGAAATGCCGGCCACCGATTTTCCCCAGAAGCCCAACTCCGTGCGGGCGGTCATAATCCAGGGCAACACCCTCAACCAGTGGCTGGGCAACGCCCATCAGACAGCCGCCTGGCTCAAAAAGCTCGACCTCGTCGTCGTCGTCGACATCTTCCACAACGACACCGTCAACTACGCCGACATCGTCCTGCCCACCTGCACCAACTTCGAGATGGAGTACGACTCTTACAACCTCCAGGTCCGCCGCAACCACATTATGATGATGCAAAAAGTCATCGACCCGCTGTTCGAGAGCAAAACCGACTTCCGGATCGAGCTGGAGCTGGCCGCCAAGCTTGGTCTGGATCAGTATCTGCCCAAGACCCCCGAGGAGTTGAACCGGGCCCGCCTGGCCGACCCGGCCCCGCCCCTCAAAGGCATAACCGTCGAGACCCTCAAGGCCAACCGCTACATCCAGCGCCTCAACGCGCCGATGGAGCCCTTCCGCAGCAACATGAACCAGGTATACGCCACCCCCACCAAAAAAATCGAGCTTTACTCGCAAACGCTGCTGCCCTTTAACGCCGGCTTCCCGTCCTACGAGGAGCCACAGGAAGCCTCGCCGTACAACCCGCTCTTCAAAAAATACCCGCTGCAGTTCAGCCAGGCCCACACCCGCTACCGGGCCCACTCCTCCTTCGCCAACGCCCGCTGGATAACCCAGATCATCAAGGAACCGAAGGTGGAGATGAACCCGCGCGACGCCAAGCCCCGCGGTCTGAATAACGGCGACCTCGTCGAGGTCTTCAACGACCGCGGCAAATTCCAGGCCCGCTACCAGGCCACACCGGATATGCGCCCCGGCTCCATCAGGGTGAGCGAGGGCTGGTGGTCGAAATACTTCGCCGCCGGCAACCTGCAGAACGTCACCAACAACGCCAACAACCCGCGCGGTTATCCGCTTATCCACGGGCCGGTCATCCCCTTCAACGACACCCTGGTCGAAGTCAAAAAGGCAGGGGGTGCTAAATAATGGCCAAAAAACTAGGGATGACCATTGACCTCAAACGCTGCATGGGCTGCCACACCTGCGCGCTCGGCTGCAAAATGCAGAACAACGTGCCGATGGGCATGCTGTGGAACCGCATACTCACCGACGGCGGCGAAGACGTCGACACCGCCCGCGGCGAATTCCCCCACCTGTACAAGAGCTGGATGCCGCTCGCCTGCCTCCACTGCGAAAACGCCCCCTGCGTCAAAGTCTGTCCGGTGGGCGCCACATACAGAGACGAGGACGGCCGGGTGCTGATCAACTACGACCGCTGTATAGGCTGCCGCTACTGCATGGCCGCCTGTCCTTACAACGTCCGCGTGTTCAACTGGCAAAACCCCGTCCGCGAACCCGGCCATTCCTACGGCGAAGCTCCGGCCCGCCCCAAAGGCGTCATGGAAAAATGCACGCTGTGCGTCGAACGCACCTCCAAGGGCCAGGAACCGCGCTGCGTCGAAGTCTGTCCGGCCAAGGCGCGCAAGTTCGGCGACCTGGACGACCCGAACAGCGACGTTTCCAAAGCCATCCGCGAACGCGGCGGCCAGCAGCTGCTTGCCGAAAAAGGCACTAAACCGCAAATCTACTACTTGCGCTGAAAGGAGGCGATAACGTGGAAAAAAGAGGGAATTACAACCTATACCTGGGAATAATGGGTCTCTTAACGCTGCTGGGGCTTGGCGCCTGGATCTACCAGCTCAGTAACGGCCTTATCGTCACCGGGATGCGCAACATCGTGTCCTGGGGCTTGTACATCACCTCCTTCATGTTCTTCGTCGGCCTGTCGGCCGGCGGCCTCATCGTCTCGTCCTCGGCCACCGTCTTCGACATCCCCTCTTTCAAGGCGGTGTCCAAACCGGCCGTCATCCTTTCGACCGTCTGCATCATCCTGGCCGGGCTCTTCATCGTCGTCGACCTCGGCAGCCCGGAGAGGATATTCTACCTGTTCATCTATCCCCAGTTCCAGTCGCCGCTCATCTGGGACGTCGTCGTCATCGCCATCTACCTGATCGTGTCGCTGCTCTATCTCAGGCAGATGACCCAGCCCGTCCCGGATAACCGCAAACTGGCCACCCTGTCGGCGGTCGCCCTGCCGGCCGCCGTGCTCGTCCACTCGGTCACGGCCTGGATCTTCGGCCTGCAGATCGCCCGCGTCAGCTGGCACAGCGCCCTGATGGCGCCGCTGTTTGTCGCCTCGGCCCTCGATTCCGGCCTGGCGCTCCTGATCATCGTCCTGGCCGTGCTGGAGCAGGTATCAGACTACAAGGTCGAACCCAAGCTCTATGCCAGCCTCGCCGGTTTGCTGGCCGCCTTCGTCGCCGTCGACGCCTTCTTCGTCTTCAGCGAAGTGCTGACAGCCGCCTACCCCGGCGAAGAAAGCGTAGCTGCCGCCATGGGACTGCTGCTGAGCGGCCCGCTGGCGCCGTTCTTCTGGGTGCAGGTCGTCCTCGGCCTAATCGTGCCCTTCGTCATCCTCGCCAGCGCCGCCAACCGGCAGATCAAAAGCAGGATACTGCTCGCCTCCGGCCTCGTAGTCCTCGGCGTATTCTGCAAACGCGTCTGGCTGCTGTTCTCGTCCTTCCTCCTGCCGCTCGTCGGCGGCGCGCCCGGCGTCACCCTCGGCCAGGCTCCGGCCGCCGGCGCCAAGCTCGACATGTGGGCGATGGCCGGGTCATACGCCCCGACCCTCGTCGAATGGACCATCTTCCTCGGCATCATCTCCTTCGGGGGCCTCGCCTTCATCATGGCCGCCCGGCGGCTGCTCTGGGCCGGCAAAGACACCGTCCGCGGCGTCCGCATCGCGCCGACGGCGGCCAAGTAGCGGATCATGGAGGCATCCTGGCAAGAAGTCGCCCTCTTTCGCGCCGGCATCTATCGCTTCCTCGGCCACTGTCTGCTAGAATCCCTCCGGGGCGACCGCCTTGCGCTCCTCCAGCCCGATTTTTGGCGGAGCTTCCCCCTCGCGCCGGCCAACGACGTCATGGGCGCCGCGCTCGACAAGCTGGTCGGCATCACGCTCGGCCTGCAGGCGATGCCCAAAGACGCGGCCCTGGAGTCGGTGCAGACCGAGTACACCGCCCTGTTCCTCGGCGCCGGCGACCCGCTGGCGCCCCCGTGGGAATCGCTCTACCGCACCCCCGAGAAGCTAATGTTCGGCGCCCCCGCCTTTGAAGTCAGGGAAGCCATGGCCCGCTTCGGCGTCGAGGCGGCCGCAAAATACCGGCAGCCGGAAGACCACCTGGGGCTGGAGATCATGCTGCTGGCGGCCGCCAGCGAGGCTGCCAGCCTGCGGGAAGAAACCGGCTGGCGCGAATCGGCCCGGCGCCAGGCGGAATTCATCGCCGCCCATCCTCTCGGCTGGATCGGCGACCTGGAAAAAGACGCCGCCACCCACGGCACAGTTGGTTTCTACGCCGCCCTCCTCGGTCTGACCCGTGGCGTGCTGCTGTGGGACAGCGAATTGCTCAACGAATACCTTTCCTCGTAACCAAACCGCACCGCAAAAGCAGCCCCGGAGCCTTCCGGGGCTGCTTCCTATGTTCGCGGCCGCGTGATGTAAATCACCGTTGGAGTGTGATATAAATCAAAGCGCAGCCGTCGCCGGCGGGTTATCATTGAACCATAGAAAAGACACCGCACCACGCGAGGAGGAACAACGCCATGCTGCCCAAAGGAGCCAATCTGCAGAAAATCCGCAACGGCGCCAAGACCTACGCCGTCACGCCGCACCTCCCGGGAGGGTTCGTCAAACCGGAAGTGCTCGAAAAATACGCCCACGTCGCCAGGGAATACGGCGGCACGCTCAAACTCACCTCGGCGCAGCGCATCATGATCACCGGCCTGAAAGCCGAAGACATCGACGCCGTTTGGGCCGAACTCGGCATGCAGCCCGCCATGGGCTTCGCCAACTGCGTCCGCAGCGTCAAAATATGCCCCGGGATCGCCTTCTGCAAGCGCGGCAAACAGGATAGCGTCAAGCTCGGCCTCGAACTCGACCGGCGCTACATCAAAAAAGAGATGCCGTCGCGGATGAAGATCGGCGTCTCCGGCTGCCCCAACTCCTGCTCCGAAGCCATCATCAAAGACATCGGCGTCATCGGCGCCGACGATGGCTGGGACATCTACGTCGGCGGCAGCGCCGGCTCCCACCCCCGGCTCGCCGACAAGCTCATCGCCGGCCTCGACTACGACGACACCCTCAGGCTCATCGACATCATCGTCGCCTACTACAAAAAACACGCCGACATCGAGCGCATCGGCCAGTTCATCGACCGCATCGGCTTCGCCAAATTCCAGGCCGACGTCCTGGCCGCCTTCGCCGCCGGACCGGCCGTCGCCGCCCCCGCCGCTCCCGTCCCCGTACCGGCCCCGGCCGCAGCGGACGGCGAACACAGGCTCAAACCCGGCGACGCCATCGCCGCCGACAGCATCATCGCCGACATCATCAGAGTATACCCCGCCGCCATCCCCGTCCTCCGCGGTTTCGGCATGGGCTGCCTCGGCTGCCCCTCGGCCACCGGCGAAGCCCTCGAAAAGGCCGCCGGCATCCACGGCCTCGCAGTAAGCGAACTGATAACCGCCCTGAATAAAGTCGCCCTGAAGGAGGAGCAACAATGAGCGCGTTCATCGGCCCCATCCACTACTGGCTCTACCGGAAAATCAGCCTCGTCGCCCGCCGCGAGGACTTCCTCCGCGAAAGGGCGGCCGCCCTGTGCGGCTGTGCCGCCGAAGAACTCCAGGAACAGGTACGCCAGACCTACGGCTGGCCGCAGCCCGACACCGACCTCAGCGAACTCATCGAACACGACAACATCCACGGCTGGCTGCAGCGCCAGATCAAAATCGCCGAAACCAGGGAAGCCGCCTTCGTCAGAGAACTGCTCAACACCTGCGGCGGCGCGGCCGCCGAACTCATCGGGCAAGCCTTCGCCGACCACGGCCGCCTCACCGGCGAAAGCGCCAGAGCACAGGGCAGTTACGACCTGGCCGCCGCCCCCGGCATCTACCAGGCGCTCAGCGACCACTACCTCAATGGCATGCCCTGCGACCAAGCCGACACCGTCATTGCCGCCACGGCCGACAGCACCGCCTGGGAAACGGGCGTCTGCCTCCAGCAGCCCAACTGGCAGCGGGCCGGCGTCGACGAACAGGCCATGGCGTCGTTCTACCGGGCCTGGCTGACCGGCTTCGTCGCCGGCGCCAACCCGGCGTTCGCCTTCCGCCAGGACCGGGCGGGCACCGGCGCCAGGAGCGAAATCTATAGAAAATAAGTCCCGAAAACCCCGGACGCCGTCCGGGGCTTTTCTGTGCTATAATCAAAATATAGTATACTCAACCCCATACCGGAGGTGCTGGTGATGAAAAAATTCGGACTGGTCGGCGGCATCGGCCCCGCGTCCACACTCGACTACTACAAAGGGATAATCGACGGCTACCGGGCCAGGACGAACGGCGCCGGCTACCCCCTCATCATTATCGACAGCCTCAACCTCGACGAAATGTATAACCTGGCGGCCACCAAAACCTGGCCCGCATTCACCGACCGCCTGGCCGCCTCCATCGAAACCCTCGCCGCCGGCGGCGCCGAATTCGCGGCCATGGCGGCCAACACCGCCCACATCGTCTTCGACGCCCTCAGCGCCCGCTCGCCGCTGCCCCTCATCAGCCTTGTCGAGGAAACGTGCAAGCGCGCCCAGGCCGCGGGCTGCCGCCGCGTCGTCATCTTCGGCACCGCCTTCACGATGGCCAGCGGCCTTTATACCGGCGCGTTCGCTCGCTACGGCATCGACGCCTTCGTCCCCACGGCCGAGGACCAGCAGGTCATCCACAACATCATCTTCCCCCACCTCCAGGAAGGCATCGTCCTGCCGGAAGAGAAAAACACCGTGCTCGCTATCGCCAAAAAGATGCTCGCCGCCGAAAACGCCGACGCTCTCATCCTCGGCTGCACCGAACTGCCGCTCATCATCCGGGACGGCGACCTCGACACCCTCATCCTCGACACCACTCAGATCCACATCGACGCCATCGTCGACCGCCTGCTGGCATAATAAAATTCCCCATGCCGTAATCTTGCTGTAAAAAGTATGGAAAAATCGCCCGGATATGGTTATAATGAAACAGAAGGCGTAACGACACCGCGGATCGTTCCGTCATCGACCGACGAGCCGCCAACTGGATATCGGCTGGGGGAGCCGGAGGAGCCGGCTGAGAAATAGGCCCGATCGCCTATGACCCTTTAACCTGATCTGGGTAATGCCAGCGTAGGGATAGCTGCTCGAGTTTTCGATTACAGGGCGCATCCTTACACAGGAGGCGCCTTTTCGTTTACCGTCTAGCCGCTATTACAAGCCCGCTTTCGGGGAGGTAGATTAATGGAACTTCTGCAGGAAATCGCCGCCACCCTTGACGCCGTCAAGGCGAAAAACCCCCTCGTCCATCACCTGACCAACTACGTCACCGCCAACGACAGCGCCAACATCACCCTTGCCTTCGGCGCTTCCCCCGTCATGGCCGCCGACCCCGGCGAAGCCACCGACATGGTCGCCAAAGCCGCCGCCCTCGTGCTCAACATCGGCACCCTCAGCGCCGCCGCCGTTGACACCATGATCGCCACCGGCATACGGGCCGGCGAACTCGGCGTCCCCGTCATCCTCGACCCGGTCGGCGCAGGCGCCACCCCGGCCCGCACCGACGCCGCCGGTCGCATCATCCGCGAAACTCGCCCCGCGGTCGTCAGGGGCAACGCCGCCGAAATCAAAACCGTCGCCGGCCTCAGCGCCGCCATCCGCGGCGTCGACTCCGCCGCCGACGAAAGCGACGGCGAAGCCGTCGCCGCCGGCCTCGCAAATAGACTGGGCTGCGTCATCGCCCTCACCGGCCGGATCGACATCATCGCCGGCGGCGGCCGTCTCTGCCGCATCGCCAATGGCCACCCCTGGCTGGCCCGCGTCACCGGCACCGGCTGCATGGCCACCTCGCTCATCGGCTGCTGCCTGGGGGCCGGCGCCGCCCCTTATGTAAGCGCCGCCACCGGCATCGCCGTCATGGGCGTCGCCGGCGAACTCGCCCACCGCTCCCTCCGGCCGGAAGACGGCATCGGCGCCTTCCGCGTCAGGCTCGTCGACGCCATCTTCAACCTGACGCCCGAACTCCTGCTCCGCAACGCCAGAATCGGCTGATACCAGGGAGGAATGACAATGGACACCAAAAAACTCACCTTCACCGCCCTGTTCGTCGCCGTCGGGGTATTCACCGCCCAACTGATCTACATCCCCGTCGGCGTCGCCAAATGCTTCCCCGTCCAGCACGCCATCAACATCCTGCTGGCCGTCCTCCTCGGCGCCAGGTACTCCGTCAACGCCGCCTTCGCCACCTCGCTGCTGCGCAACATCCTCGGCACAGGCTCGCTGCTCGCCTTCCCCGGCAGCATGATCGGCGCCGCCCTCGCCGGCATCCTCTACCGGCGCACCAACAGCATAATTTGGGCGGCGGTCGGCGAACTCGTCGGCACCGGCCTCATCGGCGCCCTCGTCGCCTTCCCTGTCGCCAAATACCTCATCGGCTCCAAAGCCGGCGCCCTGTTCTTCGTCGTCCCCTTCGCCGTCAGCGCCGCCGGCGGCGCGGTCATCGCCTGCCTGCTCTACTACACGCCCGTGATCGGCGTTGTCCGCGAGTGGCTCGGCGCCCGTCCCCGCTAACGCCAGACTGGCGATAAAGGCCCATCTGCGGCGTTGCTCCTCAGAGCGCTTGCTTGCGTACGACCGAGTACGCGGCGCGACGCGCTCGCACCCTTCAGGTATAAGCGATCACATCAACGCTGAAGCGTTGTGTGTCTGCTTATCCGGTGCGCCTTGCATCTGGACCTTTCTCACCAGTCTGACTTTGTTTACAAGACCGCAAGGCTTCCGGGGAACCCGGAAGCCTTGCTTTCTTCTTATTCCCATGAGAACCGGGGCGAAGATAAGCCAATACTAATTAGCGACGGAAGGAGGGGAGAGGATGCCGCCAATCGCAACAGCGCCAAATCATGGATGACCGCAGCAGCCTCGGCCGCAAAGACATCGGCGCCCTCATCTGGGACTTCTCCGTGCCGGCCATCACCGGCATGCTCGTAAACGCCCTCTACAACATCGTCGACAGCATCTTCGTCGGCCACGGCGTCGGCGCCATCGGCCTGGCGGCGGTCACCATCGCCTTCCCGGTCATGATCGTGCTCATGGCCTTCAGCATGCTCATCGGCGTCGGCGCGACCACCCTCGTCTCCATCCGCATCGGCCAAAGGCGGCTTGCCGACGCCGAAAAAATCCTCGGCAACGCCTTCGTCCTCGGGCTGGCCATCGCCGTCGGCATGTCGGCCGTCCTCCTCTTCGTCCTCGATCCCGTCCTCGCCGCCCTAGGGGCGGCGGACGACGTGCTGCCCTACGCCCGCGACTTCACCGCCGTCATCCTCGCCGGCAGCGTCTTCATGTTCACCGGCTTCGGCCTCAACAACATCATCCGCGCCGAAGGCCACCCCCGCATCGCCATGGTGACCATGCTCGTATCCGCCCTCCTCAACACCCTCCTCAATCCCCTGTTCATCTTCGTCCTCGGCCTCGGCATCAAAGGCTCGGCGCTTGCCACCGTCATCTCTCAGACCGTATCCGCCGTCTGGGTCGTCGCCCACTTCCGCAGCCGGCGGAGCCTGCTCAGGCTGCGCGGCGCCAACATGATCCCCGACCGGCGGATCGCCGCGAAAATCGTCGTCATGGGCTCATCGGCCTTCTTCATGCAGATCGCCGCCAGCGTCGTCGCCGGCCTGTTCAACAACATCCTCGTCGTCCACGGCGGGCAAACGGCCGTGGCCGCCATGGGCATCATCAACCGCGTATCCATGGTCGTCCTCATGCCCATCTTCGGCATCAGCCAGGGCACCCAGCCCGTCATCGGCTACAACTACGGCGCGAAAAAATTCGGCCGGGTCAGAGAAGCGGTCATAAAAGGCAGCATCGCCGCCACCGCCGTCTCGGTCGTCGGCTTCATCCTCATCGAACTATTCGACGTATACATCATCCGCATGTTCAGCGCCGAAGCCGACCTCATCGCCCTCGGCGCGACCGGCCTCAAAATATTCATGGCCATGCTGCCCCTCATCGGCTTTCAAGTAATGGGGGCGGGCTTCTTCCAGGCGATCGGCAAGCCCATGCACTCCCTGCTGCTCAGCATGTCCCGCCAGCTCCTCATCCTCATCCCGGTGCTCCTGATTCTGCCGCGCTTCATCGGTCTGCAGGGCGTATGGCTCGCCGGGCCGATCGCCGATTTCGGCGCCACGCTTGTCACCGCCGCCCTCGTCGTCGCCCAGATCAGGCGGCTGGCCGCAGCCGATGAAGATATTTTGCCGCGAAGCTAGCATCATTTTTTCGCCGGCCGCTCATAATAACCCCATAGTAAAGAGGTGAAAAATGCAAGAAAAGTGGAACGAGGTAAAGACCCAGACCCTCCGCCCCGAAGAAGTCGAGGCCCTGCTTGCCAGGGAATTCGGCGAAAAGGTCAACCCGGTCAACCGGGAGGAGCTGGCCAAAAAGCATCGCAGCCAACAGCTGCATAACGAAAAAGTGTCGGCCGCCGCCGAACAAACGAAAAAGATCCAGCAATAGCTGGATCTTTTTCGCTCAGGCCCGCCTGCTCGTGAACGGCGGCAGCTTTACATCCGCAGCGGAAAATATTCCGCGAACACCATGCTGTCGACATCGGCGGACAGCTTCGCCAAATGACCGCTCAGCCAGGCCCAGTTCGAAGTATACGAAAAGACGGAATCGCACACATACGCATCCTTATCGAGGTCGAAAACGCGGACCTGGACATGGGACGTCGTCGTCGCCAGCGGCAGCATCGAATCCCTTGTCAGCCGCAGCGGCAAAACGGTATAAAACACGGCGTAGTCGACCCGGTCGGCCGTAAGGCGCGGCAGCAGGTCGAAGCGGTCGAGGCTGGACAGGTCGGTGAACCGGGAAATTGCGAACTCGCGCTCGTAGGCGTCCCCGGACACGAACGAATACGCGGGAGAGTACTTCTTTGCGAACCTGTCGACCGTCTCCCGCCTGATCGCGCCCTTCTCCGGTCCGCCCGCCGTCAGGGCGTCGACATAGAAAAAAACGATCGTCGGGCGTCCGGCCATGCCGGCGGCGGCGGCGCCGGGTGACGTCAGCAGCGCCAGGGAGAGCAGCAGAAGCGCGATTATCGCTTGCGGAACGGAAGCACTGCGGCGCACAAATATTTTCATAACATAATAATTTGACACAAATCGACACATAACCTTTTAAAATGCCAAATTTCTTTTTCGTACGACAAAAAGCGCGGACTCTAAGGGCCTGCGGTCCCTGCCGCGGAAAAGAGGGCGGCCGCAGCCGCCTGCGGCGTGAAAGGAAAATTACATAACCTGTCGAAGTGGAAAAACAAGGATTACTGAGGCATCATTTGGTGGGGGAGTCAATGGACAGCGAGCCCGATAATACGCTCAACCCCGGCGAAGCGAAACGCCTGCAAAACCTGTCAGCGAACCGGCTGCAAAGCGAATACTTCGAAGCACTGCACCGCATGGCCGCCGGCCTTATGCGCCGCCGCGACCTCGACTCGCTGCTCGAGGAGATAACCGTGCGCGCCGCCGGGCTCCTCCGCACCCCGAACGCCTTCCTCTACATCCTCACCGACGACGGCGAAGCGATGGAAATGCGGGTCGGCGTCGGTTTCCACCGCTCGCAGCTAGGCGCACGCCGCCGCCCCGGCGAAGGGTTCGTCGGCAAAGTCTGGCAGGAGGGCGCCTTCGCCGCCGAGCAAAGGATTTGGCAGGACGGGCCCGACGGCGAGGGCATGGTGCGCGGCGGCCGGTGCGTCGCCGGGACCATCCTCGGCCTGCCCATCAGGAACGACCGGCAAGTAATCGGCGTCCTGGGGTTCAACATCATGGCGGAAGGCTATCTCCCCGCAGAGGAAGAAAAGGCTTTGCTCCAGCGCCTCGCGGAACTGTCCTTCATCGCCGTCAACAACATGCGGCTGTACGCCAAGCTCCAGACCGAACTCGCCGAGCGCGCCCGCGTCGAAGAACTGCTCCGCCGGCAGAACCGTCAACTCGAACTGCTCCACCTGCTATCCGTCCGCCTTATGACCCGTTTCGAAGTCAAAGAGCTGCTCGCCAACATCCTCGACGGCGCCTCAGAACTTGTCGATACCCGGCACGGCTATGTTTCCCTCGCCGCGGCCGACGCCAGTCGCCTTGAGGTCAAAGTCGCCCGTGGCTTCTACCGCGAACTCATCGGCAAGCAGCTGAAACCGGGCGAAGAAATATCGGGGCGGATATGGCAAAACGGCCAGATCTTCGTCACCGACGATTACAGCCATGAGCCGGGCCGCAATCCCGACCCCAACCGCGACGCCGTGCGGGCCTGGATCGGCATACCGCTGACAAGCGGGCGGGAAGTCCTCGGCATCTTTTGCCTCGCCCGCATCGACTCGGAGCGGACCTTCAGCGGCGAAGAGATCGCCCTCCTCAAACAGTTCGCCGAGCTTGCGGCCCTCGTCCTCAGCAACGCCAGGCTCTACGAGACCCTGGAAAGCGAGCTTGCCGAGCGGACCCGCGCCGAGGCGGCGCTGCGCGCAAGCGAGACTTCATACCGCACGCTGGCGGAAAACCTGCCAGGCGTCGTCTACCGCGTCTTCCTCCGCGAAGCCGGCCGGGTCCGCTTTTTCAACACCATGCTTCAAACCGTCACCGGCTACGCCCCGGAAGAGCTGCCGGCCGGCGGGCTGTGCCCGCTGGGGGAAATAGTGGTTACAGCCGACAGGGCCAGAGTCGCGGCGGCCTGCAGAGATGCCATCGCCGACGTCCGCTCTTTCGAGATCGAATACGGCATCACCCACAAAGACGGCGGCGTCCGCACAGTCGTCGAGCGGGCCAGGACCGTGAGCGGCGCCGACGGCCGCCCCCTGTACATCGAAGGCGTCATCATGGACATCACCGCCCAGAAAGGCGCGCAGGACAAGCTGCTCTACATCAGCACCCGCGACGGCCTGACCTCTCTTTACAACCGCGCCTACTTCGAAGCCGCGCTCGACCGGCACGAGCAAGAGGGCGGCGGGCCTGTGGGCATAATCATCTGCGACATCAACGGCCTGAAACTCATCAACGACGCCATGGGACACCATGTCGGCGACACAATGCTCATAGCCGCGGCGAAAATAATAAAACAAGCCTTCCGCCGCGAAGACATCGTCGCCCGGATCGGCGGCGACGAATACGTCGTCCTCATGCCGGGCGCCACCGGCCGCGCAGTCGAAGCCGCCTGCCGCAGAGTACAAAGCGGCATCGCCGCCTACAACCGAACCCAGCCGGGCGTGCACCTCAGCCTGTCCGTCGGCCACGCCATCGGCCGGCGCGGCGAAAGCATCCGCGCCCTTCTCCGCGAAGCGGACAACAACATGTACCGCGAAAAGCTCAACCACTCGCACGGCGCCCGCAGCGCCATAATCCAGACCGCCATGAAACTCCTGGCAGAGAGAGAGTTTCTCAGCGAAAAACACGTCGAAAGGGTTGACCGGCTGGTTTCCCAGCTGGCCCGCGGCCTGGGGCTGCCCGAGCTCGCCCTAACAGGGCTGCAACTGCTGGCCAAATTCCACGACATCGGCAAAGTCGGCATCCCCGACAACATCCTCCGCAAGCCCGGGCCCCTCACCGCCGAAGAACAGGCGGAAATGCGGCGCCACTGCGAAATCGGCTACCGCATCGCCCAATCGTCGGGCGAACTCCTCCCCATCGCCGAATGGATCCTCAAACACCACGAATGGTGGAACGGCCATGGTTACCCCGTAGGCCTCAGCGGCGAGGCGATACCCCGCGAATGCCGCATCCTGGCCGTCGTCGAAGCCTACGACGCCATGACCAGCGACCGCCCCTACCGCAAAGCCATGACCCACGAAGCGGCCGTGGCGGAAATCAAACGCTGCGCCGGCGTCCAGTTCGACCCCGCGATCGTCCGCAAATTTCTCAGACAGCTCGGCAGCCGCGGGGCGGCCGACCGACCGCACTAAAAAACAACCTGGCGGTGATAACATGAAAAAAAGCCTTGCCCTCGCCCTCATCCTCGCGTTCGCGCTCCTGACGCTGCCGGGGGCCCCCGCCTGCGCCGCCGCCGAGGCGCGCCGGATAGCCATCCTGCCTGTCGCCGCCACCGTGGAAAACCGCGAACTCCCCGCGGTGGAGTCCAAAGTCGCCGCTACGCTGGCCGCGCGGTTCCGCACGCCGCTGCCGTCATTCGTCAAAGTATACGAAATCATCCCCGCCGCCGAAATAAAGGCCGCCTCGCCGCCGGACGGCATCCTCGACCCGCGGCGGCCAGACCTGCCCCGACTGCGGCAGCTGGCGCTCAAGCTCGACGCCGACCTTATCCTCGGCGTGATCGTCACCGACCTCGGCGAATATACCGTCAACAACCCCTGGAGCGGCCTGCAGCTCAAAACCGACCTCGCAATGCGCCTCGTCGGCTACCGGGCGGACCGCGACAGTCTCATCGACATCAAAGACCGGGAAGACTACTTCGATGACTGGTCAGCCCGCGGGGAGGCCGTAAACCTCGCCGGAGCGCTCACCGAGCGGCTGCTCACGAAAGCCGCCGGCGGGCGGGAATTCTGGCCGCGCTGATCCGCTCTGGGAAACAAAAAAGGTCTGCAGCGTTTGCTGAAGACCTTTTATCTTGTTCGGCAGGGGAGAGGGGGCTTACTGCATCTCGATCGAAGGGCTGGTGTATTCGGGGGGATAGACGGCGAAGGCCACTTCCTTGCCGACATTGCGGACCTGCAGGCTAGCCTTGCCAAGGATTACCTTTTTGGCATCCACCACCTGCACCTCGACATCGATATACGCATTCTTCTCGGTCGTTATTTCCAGCTGGCCGCGGTCTTTCTTCGCCACGACGACGGTCCCCGTCTCCGAAGACAGGCCGTTCGTGGTGCTCCAGACAATCTGGACGGAGGCAGGCAGCCTCGACTTGCCGTCCCTGCCGATATAAGGATACGACCAGAAGAGATTCGGGTCGACGACATCGACCTTCATCAGCATCTTGGTCGGCTTGTCCGGGCTTTGGGCGGCGGCGGAGCATATCGGAGCCGCAAACAGCATGACTACGAACAGTGCGAGCACAAGGGTAGAGACCATTCTCCGGTTAATCATACAGTGGGTACCCCCTCAAAGAACTTTACCACTATTGTACCATATTTTCGGCCGGAGAAGAGTTTCAACAAGCCGGCGGCTAAAAAAATAGGCTCCGATTGGCAGCGGAGCCGACGCGGAAATAAAGACAAGGCGGGGTGTCGTTAAGCGGAAGGGGGATGTGCGATGTGTGAAACAGTGCTGCCTCCGGCCCGGACAGGCCCGGTAACGCACCGGTAAATATAAACGAGCGGCGAACAGGCGAAGACCATTAGAAAGACCACCGGTACCAGCAAACAGCAGAAAAACGCGAACGGCAGCCCGAGGAGCATGATCAAAGATTTGGGGAGCATGTACATGACCTCCCATAAGTGAAAGTTATAACATTCACGCACTTAAATTATAACGCGCTCCACCGCAAAAGTCCATATACTGGCTCAAAAAAAGTGAAAATTTTCTCATAATAGCAAAAAGGCGACAAAAAAGCCAAGGCTTCCGCCTTGGCTTTCTGCTACCGACCGTCAGAACCCCGGAGTATAGACGGCCTGATCGGACCGCACCGCCTTGACGACCACATTATCGCCGATCTCCTTGAGATCGACCGAGGTCGTCCACACGACATCGTCGGCGGTCCAGGTTTTCAGGCGAACCTTCAAATTAGGTATGCCGTGGGGGATAGTGAACCTGTACGGTTTATTCTCCTTGGAGGTGAAAACATGGGTGGCGAATTCCCGGTTGCCGGTAGTGAGGATAGCCACCTCGGCTTTCGTGATGCGGTGGAGAGTGATGGTGTCGCCGCTCGCCGGCTCTGGTCCGATATGATAACTATTCCACAGAGAGTCGTCCACGGAGACCTTCACGACCGCAGGGTCGAAAGGGGCCGCCGCCGCCGGCGCCGATACGGCCAGCAACACTCCCAGCAGCATCAGACTGATCGCCATTATCGTCTTATTCACGCCCATCGCTCCCATCGTTTATGTCGGTAGGATTGCCGTTCCGCAATGCCTAACGGCCCCCGTTGGCGTAAAACGCCCGCTGGGCTACCACCAGTTTCTCGCAGATTTCCTTGATTCTCGCCTCGACATCGTAGGGCACCCATCGGTCGGTAGGGTGGACGATGCGGCCGAGAACCTTGCCGTTCTTGTCGTAATCGGCCTGCTCGAGCAGCGACACTTCCTTGGTGGCCGGCCTCACCCGCAGCAGCTGGAGAGAGAACGCCAGCCTGTCGTAGCCGGCGATGTTCCGCTCCTGCATCTTCAGAGACTCTACCACTTCCTTGGCGCCGTTCTTTTCATATTCGACCTTGACCCAGGCCTGGAGATAACCCTTGTCTTTATACACCTGCTCAGGGTTCTTGACAAAATCGAAATGGGCGTCGGCCGGCACATGCTGGAGAGTTTTGAAATCCAGGAAGTATGTGCTGAAAGTATCCTTCGTGGCGTTGCTCAGGGGGAAGTACCTGTCCTCTTCCTCGGTGGCGGCAAGCGCCGGCAGCGTGAGCGCGACGAGGAGGAGAAGGAGAACGGAGAGGATTCTGGCAGGTTTGAACATTGCAAATGCACCTCGTTATTCTTTGGCTTATTTTGTATTCTTAAATAACATTCGGCCCGGACAATCAATTTCCTTCCTTGGCCGGCGTTATCTGCCGGCTTTCCGCGTCCATCCCGGCGAGGATGATGCTTTTCTGGCGGAGAATCCTGGCGATGAAAAGATCCAGGAACTCCAGCACCCGTTTCTTGTCGCCCATAAAATTCAGGCAGGCGCCGATACTCGCGAACGACCTGCGCACCTCCTCGTAATTGCCGAGGCTTTCGAAAATGACGCGGGCTGCCTCGAAAGACGCGCAGGCCTCGTCATAGCGGCCGGTCAGCTGGTAACACGTGCCGCGGTCGTAGAGAATGCGGGCCAGCTCATGGGGCAGATCCTGCTGTTCCAGGACGCGCCTGGCCCGCTCATAAGCGTCGAGCGCGTCGGAGTAACGGCCGAGGCTCTGCTGGCAACGGCCGGCCAGAGCGAGGGTCTTGCCGGCCTCCGGGGCGTTGCCCGCCGCCTCGAAAAGCCTGAGAGCGCTCTCGTAAAGCACCAGCGCCGCCGCGAACGAGCTCCTCACCATGTGCAGATGGGCCTCCTGCAGCAGCGCCGTCGTATCCAGCCCGGCGATCCGCTTGCGGAAAAACACCTCGTCGCCGCGATCGTCGAGATTCTTCGCCACCGACTTCAGCTCCCGCAGCGTGCTCCTCACATCGCCGTCCGGGCCGGGGCGAAGGACGTCGCGAAGGATATCCGGCCACGAATGGCCCGCGTCCTCGCCGTAAGCCGCCTCCAGCCGCTTCAGGTTAATCACGTCTTCATTGTTCTGAATGAGAAACTTCACCTTGGCGAAATCGTCCAACAGCAGGAAGTGGAAAACGCCCGCCTCAATAACGTCGGACAAGGGAACCTTAAGATTCTTAAGAGCCTTCACCGCCGTCGCGTCAACCCGGGCGCTGATCGTCGCCTTCTCGTTCGTTGTCGCCATAATCGCTCTCCCACCTTTGCGTCATCACCAATATTTTACTATCATTGCGGCCCGCTTTCAACAGAACAAAATACAAATCCGGGCCGATAGGCGTCATATTCGCGGTGAAAGTAATAATCAACCGGGCATTTGTAAGACGGCGCCGGCCGTTTTTTTCGCACCGGGCCGTCGGCAGGCAGGATTCGGGCCTCGCGGCCGCAAACTATTCCCATAACAAAGCAAAGGAGATGACCGAAGTGCAGATAGACGAATTGGCGGCGGCGGCGGCGACCTTCGTCGGCGAAAACCCGCTCAACCGCGTGCCCTCGCTCGGCGGCCTGCAAATATTCGATCCGCCGTTGTTAGGCGTCGCGGCGGCTGACGACCCGCTGTTCGCCCGCCTCAAAGAACCCGGAGCGGTTGGCCCTAATCACCTGTCGCCCCGTGAATGGCTGCCGGCGGCGGGCGCCGTCGTATCCTACTTCCTGCCGTTCACCGAAATTGTGCGCCACGCCAACCGGCAGCCCGGTCTGCCGGCAACCGAATGGCTCTACGGCAGAATCGAAGGCGATATGGTCAACGACGCGCTGCGTCGCTTCCTGGCCGACCTCCTGGCAGCGGACGGCCACCAGACCCTCGTCCCCGCGTTCGACCCGCGCTACGCCGTCGTGGAGCGGCGCAGCAACTGGTCGGAGCGGCACGTCGCCCATATCGCCGGTCTGGGAACCCTCAGCCTCAACTGCTCCCTCATCACCGCCCGCGGCGCCGCCGGCCGCCTCGGCAGCCTCGTCACCGGCCTCGCCATCGCGCCCACGCCGCGAGCCTACACCGGCACCCACGAATACTGCACCAACTGCGGCGCCTGCATCCGCCGCTGCCCGCCCGCAGCCATCGACGAGCGCGGCAAACGCCACCAGCCCTGCTCCGACTACCTCGACGCCATGAAGACGCGCTTCCAGCCCCGCTATGGCTGTGGGAAATGCCAGACCGGCGTACCCTGCGAAGACCGTATCCCAGGCTGTTGAAAAACTTCGCCTAGCGTCGTTGCTCCTCAGAGCGCTTGCTTGCGTACCGTCTAAGTACGCGGCGCGACAAGCTCTTCCGGTGCGCCTAGCTATGCTCGTTTTTGAACAGCCTGGGGCTTATCGCCTTTCTTGCATATTCCGAAAACAAAAAACCCCGCTCAGCGGGGTTTTTTCCGTTTCAGGGTCCACTTACAACAGGGGCGGCTTCGAGCGGGGCTTCACCGGCGTATTTGCCGTCGCGTCGCTGGCGGCATTGCCGTAATCCTCCGGGTCGCCCGTCGTCTGTCTGGCGCTCGGCCGGTCACCGCCCGCCCGCAGCTCATCCTGGACCTGTCCGCCCGTACGGGGCGAAGCATAATTGACCGACGGCCCTTCCGACGTATGGACGCCAAACTCGGGCTGCATATCGGCACCGCGGTTCTTCACCGGGCATCACCTCCGAAAATAGCATGCCCGAAGAGGCCGAAAACAAAACTTAAGGGGAGGCTTGCGCCTCCCCCCGTTGAGCACCATCCTTACAGTATAACCGATACTGACAGACTGGAAACCCCCATTATACTCGATTGTACCTTAGACTAGCTGACAACTGATACACGGAATCGACGAGTTGCATCGTGCAGGTAAACGAAAAACACTACCCTTTGGACCGGCTGCTACTTGCTAGGCTCGGAAAGACTGACTTTCGACGCGCTTGCAAATTACGAACCCTGAGTCTCTGTAAGGATGGTGCTTGAGTTAAGTATAGCATACCTTCCGTCCAAATACAACGGGACGGCGTACTTTTTCCCGCCGGAAGCTCATATCATTATTAGGAAATAAAACTGGGAGGAGTATGGAAATGAACAGCCTGGAAAGATTATTCGGCCGCTTCTTCGCCGATTGGCTGCCGGGGCTGCCCGCCGGCATCAGGGATTGTGCGGCGAAAATTCTCCCGTGGGTGGTAATCGTCCTCGGCGTACTCGGACTCCTCGCTTGGCTGAGCGTCATCGGCCTGTTCGGCGCCGCCACCCTCAAAACAGCGGGGTTCAGCCGCGCCTTCCCCTCCTTCGCCGCCGCCGTCTTCCACATCCTCGTCCCCATCCTCCAGGCGCTGGCCATCGCCGGCGGCTACTTCATGCTCAAGCGGCGCCGCCTGGGCTGGGTGCTCGCCTTCTACGCCCTCCTGCTCGGCATAATCATGAACCTCGTCTGGTTCAACCTCGCCGGACTTATCTGGGACTTCGTCTTCGCCTACTTGCTCTTCCAGCTCAAGCCCTACTACCGGGAAGGATAGACCGGACTGCGCTGCGACACTCGACAGACGCTGCAGAAGGAACTCTGAGAGTTCCTTCTGCTATTATTTTCCCCATTACATAGTAAAAAATGGAAGGTAATGCGGCGAAAATCGTCGAAATACGGTTAATATTCTAAAGAACACGGTGGGGCAGAGCGTGGTTTGGCACTATCATCTCTTCGCGATGTTAATACTGCTGGCCTGCTGGCAGCGGGAAAACGCCAGACACGAGCTCCTGCGCAGGGCGGCTGCTTATCCGGGCGGCGCCGAGCAAAGTCCCGTACGGCTCCCGGCGGTAATCGCCGCCGCGGCCGTCGCCGGCATTCTCGCTGCCGGCTGGCTATACGCCGCTTACCGGGAAATCGCCCTTGGCGCCGCCCTGCTGTTCATCCTCATCCTCGACGGTTTTTACGCGCGGGTATTCCGCCGCACAATCGACGCCATCCTCGGGCAGGGGCCGACCGCCCGGCTGCAGGAAAGCGAGCAGCGGTTCCGCAACCTCGCCGACCATGCCCCCGTGCTCCTCATCGTCACCGGCAGCGACGGCGACCCCGTATTCTTCAACCAAACCTGGTCCGGATTTACCGGCCGGCCGCTCGCCGCCCTCAGCGGCCAGGGCTGGCTTGAGCTCGTCCATCCCGAAGATCGCCCGTCCTTCGACGCCAGGCAAAAAGCGGCCTACGCGCGCCACGTCGCCTTCCAGCACGAATTCAGGCTGCGCCACGCCGCTGGCGGCTACCGCTGGATAATGGCCATATTCAAGCCCCGCTGGCAGGGAGGAGACTTCGCCGGCTACATCGGCTCCTGCGCCGACGTCACCGCCCACCGGCAGCTCGAACAAGCCCTCCGCCACCAAGTCGATTACGAGAAACTTCTGGCCGCCATCTCCGCCAGGTTCGTCGGCGTCAGCCCGCCCGACCTCGACGCCGCCGTCGGTGCGGCGCTCGAAGAGATCGGCAGCTTCACAGGCGCCGACCGCGCCTACATATACTTCAACTCCGAAGACGGCAGCGAAGCCCGCCTCGCATACAGCTGGAACAACGACGGCGCGCAGCTCCTCGGCGCCGAGAAACAGGTCATTGCCAGCGTCGCCCAATCCTGGCTGCTGCGGGAAATGCGGGAAAAGGGCCGGCTGCACATCCCCCGCCTCAACGCCGTGCCTGCGGGACAAGAGCGGGAAATGCTGGCGGCGGCCGGCATAAAATCGCTCGTCGCCGTACCGCTCATCAGCGGGGACAACACCCTCGGCATCCTCGCACTCCACTCCCTCAGGAAGGAAAAAGCCTGGCGCGAAGAAGACATCCTGCTCCCCAAACTCGTCGGCGAAGTCATCCTTGGCGCCATCCTCCGCTGCCAGGCCCAGACGGCCCAGGCGGCCAGCGAAGTCGAAAACAAGGCCATCCTCGCCTCCGTTCCCGACATCCTCTACCATGTCGGCGCCGACGGCCTCATCCTCGACACCAAGCCGTCCGGCCGCCAGCCCGGGCTGCCCGCGCCCGCGCCGGTCGGCTGCAGCATCGCGCGGTTACTGCCCGCCCACCTCGTCAAACCGGCCATGGACGCCATCGGACAAGTCATCGCCGGCGACCCTGTGAAAATATTCGAATACTACCGCAAAACAGGCACCGCCACCACCTACTACGAGGCCCGCGTCACCAAAGCCGGCGAACGCGACGTTCTCCTCATCGTCCGCGACATCACCGAGCGCCGGCGTTCGGAAGCCTGCGACCTGCTCCTCCTCGACATCGCCGTAAAAGTGCTCGAAGAGCAGCCGCTCGAAGACATCCTCACCCTCGCCTGCGAACAGATAATGGCCATCTTCGGCGTCAGCCTGATGTGGGTCGGGCGCAAGGACCCCGACGGCTCTGTCCGGATGTCCGCCGCCGGCGAAGAAGCCTTGGAGTATATCAGGCCCGGGGACGTGCGCTGGGACGACTGCCCCGCAGGCCATGGCCCCACCGGCGCCGCCATCCGCACCGGGAAATTCCAGCTCGCCGGCGTCGACGATCCCTGCATGCTCCCCTGGCGGGACCGGCTGGCGCAGCGCGGCGCCCTCTCCGGCGCCGCCTTCCCCCTCAAAGTCAGCGGCCTCATCCTCGGGGCGCTGACCATCTACACCGCCGACCGGGAATTCTGGACCAAACGGACCATCGTCCACCTCACCAACTTTGCCGAACAGATCGCCCTCGCCATCCACGCCACCACCAGCCGCCAGCGCCTCAAACTGCTCACCACCGGGCTCGAATCCGCCGTCAACGCCGTCATCATAACCGACCGGACCGGCGCCATCCAGTGGGTCAACCCGGCCTTCCTCAGCCTCACCGGGCTGGCCGCCGCCGCCGTCCTCGGCAAAAACATCCGCGGCATCTTTGCCGTCGCCGACGCCAAAACCTTCTACCTCAACCTGTGGCAGCACATCCTCGCCGGGCGGGCCTGGCAGGGGGAAATAACCAGCCGCCACAGGGACGGCAGCTTCTACACCGCCGAAATGTCGGTCACGCCGGTGCGCGACGAGAACGGCGAACTCGCCAACTTCCTCACCATCCTCCACGACGTCACCCGGCGCCGCCAGGCCGAGCAGGAAATGCTCGAAGCCAGGGAGGCGGTCGCCAGAGCCGAGCGCCTAAGCTCGCTCGGCATAATGGCGGCCGGCATCGCCCACGAGATCAACCAGCCCCTCAACTCGCTCAAAGTCACCGCCGACGGCATGCTCTACTGGCACAACCAGGGCAAAACCCCCGCCCTCGCCAAAATCATGGAAAACATCGGCAAAATATCCAAACAGGCCGACCGCATCGACAACATCATAAAACACATGCGCTTCTTCGTCCGCAGCCAGCGCGGCGACCCCGAATCCTGCGACATCAACACCGCCGTCGAAGAAGCGCTGTCCTTGATCGGCTCCCAGCTGGCCGCCCACGCCATCGACATAAAGAAGCGGCTCGCCGCCGACCTGCCCCCCGTAACCGTCGGCAGCACCCAACTCGAAGAAGTCATCATCAACCTCCTCGTCAACGCCATGCAATCCCTCGACACCGTCGACAAACCGGATAAAACCATCGCCATCGTCTCCGGCTGGCAGAAAGGGGCGGTATTCCTGGAAATCAGCGACAACGGGCCGGGGATCAGCAGCAAAATCAAAGGAAAAGTCTTCGAACCGTTCTTCACCACCAAACCAGCCGGCGAAGGCATGGGACTCGGCCTCTCGATCGTTCACTCCATCGTCGCCGCCAGCGGCGGGCGGATAATCATCAAAAGCGCGCGCCAAAACCGGGGAGCCGCCCTCCGCATTACCTTCCCGGCCGAAGAAGGGAAGGGGAAAGGGGAAGAACAGGCATGAACATCCTCCTCGTCGAAGACGACCGCGACAGCCGGGCCGGAGTGGCCGACTTCCTGCGCGAGCTCGGCCACCAGATCACCGAATGCGGCGACGGCGACCAAGCCCTCGCCCTGTTCGCCGCCGGCGACTTCCCCATGGTGCTGTCCGACATCAAAATGCCGCGCCTTTCGGGGATTGAGCTCCTCAAACGCATCAAGGCCTTGGACGGCGAAAAAGCGTGCGACATCGTCCTCTTCACCGGCCACGGCGACATGGTCACTGCCATCGAAGCCCTGCGGGCCGGCGCCTACGACTACCTCCTCAAACCCATCAGCGTCGCCGAGCTTGCCGCCATCACCGAACGCATCGCCGAACACCAGTCCCTCCTCCGCGAAAATCGGGCGCTCACCCGCCGCTTTAGCGACGAAGTACGGGCCGCCACCGCAGAAACGCAACGGGAGCTCACGCGGCTGAAAAAACTCGCCAGCCAGGCCGCCGGCCTCGACAACATCGCCTTCTTCGCCCCCGCAATGCGGCGCATCGCCGCCCAAGCCGCCAGATACCACCAGGACCGGTCGATGCCCGTCCTCATCGAAGGCGAAACAGGCACCGGCAAAGAAATCATCGCCCGCATCATCCACTACGGCGACTGCAAAGACCCCGCCCCGCTCGTCGACATCAACTGCGCCGCGCTCACCGGCAGCCTCTTCGAAAGCGAACTGTTCGGCTACGAGCCCGGCGCCTTCACCGGCGGTCTCACCCGGGGGCAAAAAGGCAAGCTCGACCTAGCCCAGGGCGGCACCGTCCTCCTCGACGAAGTAGGCGAAATCCCCCTCGACCTGCAGGGCAAGCTGCTCAGGGTCATCCAGGAAAAAGAATTCTACCGCGTGGGCGGCCTCAAAAAAGTGTCCGCCGACGTGCGCATAATCTGCGCCACCAACGCCGACCTCGGGCAGCGGGTCGAGCGGGGGACCTTCCGCAAAGACCTCTTCTACCGCCTTAAAGTAGGTCACATCGTCATCCCGCCCCTCCGGCAGCGCCGCGAGGAGATCCTGCCCCTCGCCGAACTCTTCCTCCACCAATTCGCCGTCCTCAAAGGGCGTCGCTTCAAAAAAATCGACCCGACCGCCGCCGAGCTGCTGCTCGCCTACGACTGGCCGGGCAATGTCCGCGAACTACGCAACACCATGGAATGGGTGGCCTTCATGCACGACGACGCCGTCGTCAATCCCGCCCACCTCGGCGGCCTCGCCACCGGTCTCCCTCCCCTGAACCCAAACCGCGAAGCCGCCGCTACGGGCCAGGCGCTCAACCCCGCCGAATTCGTCCTGCCGGCCGCCGGCTTCAGCCTCGAAGACTACGTCGACCGCATCGTCCGGCAGGCCATGACCCTCTGCCACGGCAACAAGACCGCCGCCGCCCGCTACCTCGACATATCGCGCCGCTCCCTGTACTGCCGCCTGGCAAAAAAGAAAAGCACAAACGCCCCGCGCTGCGATGCCGAATAATAACAGCCGCCCCCGACGAAAACTAACAGCATAATAATCGTCGGAGGTGACATCATGGCGAACACCTATACATTTTGGAACGGCAAAAACTTAGCCGGCCGGCAGGAATTCCTCGACGTAGGCAACGAGCCCGACTGCGACTCGTGCGCCTTCCGGTGCGTCGAAGGCACTGAAACGGTAAGCGGCGACGAGTTGTAACAAAAAAGAGCGCTTAATCTGCGCTCTTTTTTCCTTGGCGGCCGTTGATAAGCGTCCATCTGCTGCGTTGTTCCGCCATCCGTTTGCTAGCGTACATCCGAGTACGCGGCCGGACGCCTGCGCCATCCATGGCGCGTCCGGCACTAGGCCCGTCCGGGGCCGTCGTCGCTGCGCGGATGGCGGAGCCGCCTTGCATCTGGGCACTTCTGAACGGCCGCTCGCTGATATTTAGTTCAATAATTACTCGCACAGTACCGGGAAAGTCACCGTAAACGTCGTCCCGCACGGCCCGCTGTCGAACGAAATAGTGGCGTTGTGACGGGCGGCGATACTGTAGCACACCGCCAGACCGAGCCCCACCCCGAAATCCTTGGTGGTGAAGAACGGCGTGCCGATCTTGTCGGCGATATCGGCCGGGATACCCTTGCCCTGGTCTTGCACCGACAAAGTAATCCGGTCGTCGTCGCAGGACGTTCTGATGGTCAGCACACCGCCGGGCGGCATGGCATCGAGGCCATTGCGCACCAGATTGATAATCAGCTGGCGGATCTCCTTCTCGTCCAGGGCGATGGCGGGGATATCCGCCAGATCGGTCTTGACCGTCTTGTTATAAAGGATGGCGCCCGCTTCCAGGAGGGGCAGCAGCATCGCGATAATATTATTGAGGTTGCCCTCCCTAAGGTCCACCGCCTTATTCTTGGCCAGAGAGAGAAACTCGGTGATGATCGAATTGGCCCGGTCGAGCTCCTGGATCATCAGGTCGAAGTGGGTGCTGTGGTTGGAGAAATCGGGCTTGATGCTCAGCATCTGGAGAAAACCGCGCACAGTCGTCAGCGGGTTGCGGATCTCGTGGCCGATCCCGGCCGCCATCGCCCCGATAAGATTGAGGCGGTCGAGGCGGGCGATCTCCTTCTCCACCCGCTTGCGTTCGCTGATATCGTGGGAGATGCACACCATGCAGGGCCGGTCGTCGAGCTGGATGAGATGGGAATTGACCTCCACCGGGATGGTCAGGTCTTCGCTCGTTATAAACGCGCTCTCGCTCAGCGTATGCTTCTGGGCGTAAAGCAGCTCGATCTTCTCGCGGGTATCGCCGCGGTACTCAAGGGGGACGATATCGACCGGCGTCCGCTGCAGCAGCTCCTCGCGGCTGTAGCCCAAGCGCCGGCAGGCCGTCTCGTTGGCGTCGATGATCAGGCCCGGCTGGCAGTCCGGGCTTATCTCGGCAATGAAAATTATGTCGTGGATACTGTTGAACAGCATCCGGTAGCGTTCCTCGCTCTGGCGCAGGGCATTTTCCGCCGCCTTGCTCGCCGCCAGTCCGCGGCGCAGCGTACCGTGCTCGGCGGCATTGGCGAACGCCACCGCCGCCAGATCGGCGAATCTCGCCAGCAGGGAAATCTCATCCTCGCGGAAATGAAAATCCTCATCCGGCGAATAGAGACCCAACACACCCATAACCTGCGAGCCCCGCTTCAGCGGCACCGCTACCGTCGCCGGTTCGGCCTCCCGGCCCTCCCCGGGGTCGACGGCCAGCAGCCGCAGGTTCTGTGCAACCGCCGGCTCGCCCGTCTGCCAGACCCTGCCCACCAGGCCCTCGCCCGGCGCCACCGTCGGGCTCAGCGGTCCGCCGACCTCCGGCACCTTCAGTTCGAGCGCTCCGGCCGCCTCATTATAAAGATAGATAAAACCGTAAGGTGCGTCCACCAGAGCGCCGGCGCGGTGGGCGAGGGCGACGAGCAGGTCGCTCTCGTCGAGTTTGTCCAGCACCTCCAGAAAAGAATCCTTAAGCAGAGTCAGGTTGCCATGCTCGAGGAGCAGGCGCTGCTCCGACAGCTTGCGGCGGGTGATATCGCGGAAAATCGCCATCACGAACTCGTGCTCGCCGATGTTGATCTTCTTAAGAAAGCCTTCCACCCAGAAATCGCGGCCCGATTTATTCTTAGCTTTCCATTCCACCAACTGGGGGGTTCCCGCCGCCGCCTCCCGGAAGCGGCGTTGCGCCTCCTCGGCAGTATACGGATATTCCCCCGGCGGCATCGTCACGATGCCGAGGTTGCGGACATCGTCGGATGCGTAGCCGAACAACTCGCGCGCCTTATCGTTCATGGTGACGATCGCGCCGGTGCCGATATGATGGAGCAGGATGGCTTCTTGGGCCTGATTGAAGACCACGAAATCCGACGGGGTAAAAAACGGCCTCGGCACCGCCAGTTCGGCTGGGGCGTGCTTTTTAGCTTTCTCCATGCTTACCTCCGGTAAAATGGCAGGGTAATTCTCCGGTAATTATATTAGACAGACGACGACAAATACCTTCCAGTTCGGTGCCAATATTTGCCTTAATTTGTATTTTTTTGGGCAAAGCGTTATTAACGCCACAAGATATTGCGGTATTGACGCCGGCGCGTGAAAGAGCTATGATAAAACCATAATACCCTACCGGGGTATGGTATAGGAGGCAGCAATGCGGAGAACACAAAGCGAACAAGACAAGCTCCTGGCCCAGATCAGCCGCATCGAGGGACAGGTAAGGGGGATCGGCAAGATGATCGCCGCCGACCGCTACTGCATCGACGTCCTCATCCAGGTGCAGGCGGCCCGCGCCGCCCTCACCAGGGTCGGCCTGCTCATCCTCGAAGACCATGCCAAAGGGTGTGTCGTCGACGCCGTCCAACGCGGCGACGACAAGGTGATCGACGAACTCGTCGACGCCGTGAAAAAATTTGTGAGGTGATCCCATTGACCCGCGATACCTACAGCGTCACGGGCATGACCTGCTCCGCCTGCGCCGCTCGCGTCGAAAAAGGCGTGGCCGCCATGCCCGGCGTGGCCGCCGTCAACGTCAACTTCGCTCTCGGCCGCCTCACCGTCGAATACGACCGGGCGGAGGTTACGCCGGACAATATAATAGCCAAAATCCGCGACCTCGGCTACGACGTCGCTTTGAGCCGGCTGGAGTTTTCCATCGGCGGCATGAGCTGCGCCGCCTGCGCCGCCCGGGTCGAAAAAGCCGTCCGCAAGCTGCCCGGCGTCGTCGGCGCCAACGTAAACTTCGCCCTCGGCAAGCTCACCGTCGAGGCCGGCCCCGACCTAGCCGCCGCCACCGTTGCCACCGCCGTCGAAGAAGCCGGCTACCAGGCCGCCGCCGCCGCCGAAGGCCAGGCCGGCCGGGACCGGGAGCGGGCCGCCCGCGAAGCCGAGATCGGCCGCCAGAAAAAGCTGTTCGTCATCTCCGCCCTCCTGTCGCTGCCCCTCGCCCTCCACATGGTGCTCGACATCTTCAATGCCCACAGCGCCCTGCTCGCCAACCCCTACTTCCAGCTTGTCCTCGCCACCCCCGTCCAGTTCGGCGCCGGCTGGCAGTTCTACCGCGACTCCGTCAGCGCCCTCCGCCACGGCAGCGCCAACATGTCCGTCCTCGTAGCCCTCGGCACCAGCGCCGCCTTCCTCCTCAGCCTCTACAACACCGTCAGCGGCGTCAAGGCTGTCTACTACGAGACCTCCGCCATCCTCATCACCCTCATCATCCTCGGCCGCCTATTGGAGGCCAGGGCCAAGGGCCGCACCTCCGACGCCATCCGCAAGCTCATGGGCCTCGCCGCCAAGACCGCCCGCGTCGTGCGGGACGGGGCGGAGGAGGACATCCCCATCGAAGAAGTCCGCGTCGGCGATACCATCATCGTCCGCCCCGGCGAAAAAATCCCTGTCGACGGCGTCGTCACCGCCGGCGACTCGGCCGTTGACGAAGCCATGCTCACCGGCGAAAGCCTGCCGGTCGACAAAAAGCCCGGCGACAAAGTCTACGGCGCCACCATCAACAAATACGGCGCCTTCCGCTTCGAAGCCCACAAAATCGGCAAAGACACCGCCCTCGCCCAGATCGTCAAAGTCGTCGAAGAAGCCCAGGGCTCCAAAGCCCCCATCCAGCGCATCGCCGACATCATCTCCGGCTACTTCGTCCCCGCTGTCATCGCCGTCGCCGTCCTCACCTTCGCCGCCTGGTACCTCCTCCTCGCCCCCGGCGACCTCACCCGCGCCCTCCTCAACGCCACCGCCGTCCTCGTCATCGCCTGCCCCTGCGCCCTCGGTCTCGCCACCCCCACCTCGATCATGGTCGGCACCGGCCGCGGCGCCGAAAACGGCATCCTCTTCAAAGGCGGCGAACACCTCGAAAAAACCTACCAGCTCACCGCCGTCATCCTCGACAAAACCGGCACCGTCACCAAGGGCCAGCCCGCACTCACCGACCTCGTCGCCCTCGCCGGCGACGAAAGCGAGCTGCTCGCCCTCATCGCCGCCGCCGAAAAAGCCTCCGAGCACCCCCTGGCCGCCGCCATCGTCCGCGGCGCGGCCGAACGGGGCATAACGCCGACAGCCGAGCCGACCGCCTTCGCAGCCGTACCCGGCGCGGGCGTCACCGCCACCGTCGCCGGCAAAGACCTCGCCGTCGGCACCCGCCGGCTCATGGACGAACAAGGCGTCGATATCGCCGCCAGCCTGAGCGCCGTGGAAAACCTCGAAGCCGCCGGCAAAACCGTCATGTTCGCCGCCGTCGACGGCCGGCTCGCCGCCCTCGTCGCCGTCGCCGACACCGTCAAGGAATCCTCGCGCGAAGCCATCGCCGCATTAACCGCCATGGGCCTCGAAGTGTGGATGATAACCGGCGACAACCGCCGCACCGCCGAAGCCATCGCCCGCCAGGTCGGCGTCGAACACGTCATGGCCGAAGTCCTGCCCGCCAACAAGGCCGAACAGGTCGAACGCCTCCGCTCCCAGGGCAAGATCGTCGCCATGGTCGGCGACGGCATCAACGACGCCCCCGCCCTTGCCGCCGCCGACGTCGGCATCGCCATGGGCACCGGCGCCGACGTCGCCATCGAAGCCGGCGACGTCACCCTCATGCGCGGCGACCTGCGCGGCATCGCCGCCGCCATCAGCCTCAGCCGGGCCACCATGACCAACATCAAGCAAAATCTCTTCTGGGCCCTCGCCTACAACATCATCGGCATCCCCGTCGCCGCCGCCGGCTACCTCTCCCCGGTAATCGCCGGCGCCGCCATGGCCTTCAGCTCGGTTTCGGTCGTGACCAATGCGCTAAGATTACGCCGCGTAAAGCTGTAAGGCTTTCCGCCGTAAGCATTGTTGAGTAGTGAGGGCCGCAGACGAACGGCGACTTTGCGGAAGATGCTACGCGCCCTTGGCGAAGCGGTCGTAGCGCCGCAGCACGCCCGGCCATGGACGGCCGGGCGAGGAGCCATCTGTCACGGACGACAGTTGGCGACGGTGCTAGCGGCGCAAGACCCAAGCCTAGGGCGCGTGCTTCTGTAGCATAGGAGCCAGAGTCTGACGGTCCCTCACACAGGACCGGTTACGAACAGACAAATCAAAAAGCAGCGGCCCGCCGGAATAACCGGCGGGCCGCTGCTTTTTTCTCTTACCTGATTAGTTTCGCGGCGATCGTCGCCACATGCCTGCCCTGATAACGGGCGCCGGCCAGCTCGATCTCGTTAGGCTGCCTGCCGCCGTCCCCGCCGGCTATCGTCGACGCCCCGTACGGCGAGCAGCCGGCAATCTCCGCGACCGTCGTCTGCCCCTGATAGCTGTACGGCAGACCCACAATCACCATCCCGTGGTGCAGCAGCGTGATATGGAAACTCAGCAGCGTCGACTCCTGGCCGCCGTGCTGCGTGCCGCTGCTCGTAAACACGCTCCCGGCCTTGCCCACCAGCTTGCCCTGCGCCCACAGCCCGCCGGTGGCGTCAAGGAACTGGCGCATCTGGCCGCACATATTGCCGAACCTGGTCGGTGAGCCGAAAATGATGGCATCGGCCGCCGCCAGCTCCTCCACCGTGCAGACCGGGATATGCGCCATACCCTTCTGGGCCTCGGTGGCGCCCATCTTCGCCAGCACCTCGGCGCTCAGCGTCTCCGGCACACGCCTGAGGACAGCCTCCGCTCCCGGCGCCTCCCGCACCCCCTCAGCCACCGCCTCGGCCATCCGGTGAATATGACCGTACATGGAATAATAAACGATTAAAACCTTCACATTATCGCCTCCTTAACAATTAACGGCATTATAGGTATTATTTTATTCGTTCGTCCTGTTTTTAGTCGCTTCCTGCCGCATTTTTTACGAATATCGGGGAAAAATGCGCGCCGATGCAGACTTGCCCCGCTAAGGCATTATATCCCGTTCATGCCCTGCTTTTTGCCGGGAACAATAATAACGGACCAACAGAAAAGAACCGTCGCCGCACCGTGATGGTTCTTTCGCTTTACAACAAAGGATATTCAAAAAGACTTAGGCCGTTCAGAAATGCCCAGATGCGCAACGACGCAGATGGGCGCTTATCAACGACCGTAGAAGGAAGGTGATCATATGGAGTATCTGACAGCCTTATTCAGCATCATCATGATCAACCTCCTCCTCAGCGGCGACAACGCCCTCGTCATCGCCCTCGCCAGCCGCAAGCTGCCACCCGCGCAGCAGCGCCAGGCCATCTTATGGGGCGGCGCCGGCGCCGTCGGCATGCGCATCATCCTCACCCTCGTCGCTGTGCTGCTCCTCAAAGTGCCCTACCTCCAGATCGCCGGCGGCCTTCTCCTGCAGTGGGTCGCCATCAAACTTGTCGCCGACGACCATAATGCCGAAGAAGATGTCGAAGCGGCCGGCAACCTATGGGACGCTGTCAAAACCATCCTCGTCGCCGACCTCGTCATGAGCCTCGACAACGTCATCGCCATCGCCGGCGTCTCCCGCGGCAACATCAGCCTTCTCGTCATCGGCCTCGCCATCAGCATCCCCATCATCATCTGGGGCAGCGCCCTCATCACCATGCTCATGCAGCGCTGGCCGGCCATCGTCGTCATCGGCGCCGCCTTCCTCGGCTGGACCGCCGGCGACATGCTCCTCGCCGACCCGGCCTCCCAGAACTTCGTCTCGTCCTATCCCTTCCTCCACTGGGCCGTCCCCGGCATCTTCGCCGCCGCGGTTGTGGCGTTCAATTTCCTCAAAGACCGCCCGCGGGCGCGAAACGGCCGGTGATAAGCTTCTGAACGGCCGGCACATTCCAATATTAAAAGAACGCCTGAAAGGCGTTCTTTTCGTTTGGCCTGCGGCAGGCCTAGGCTACGTTTTCCATGCTGTCAGATCAGATTAGAGAAACCCCGCTTATCGGCGGGGTTTACATATGCGGCAAGCACTATCTCGACGACAGCTTTTCCAGATGAAATATTCGATGGAACTGATAGAACAGCCAGAATAAGACCCAGTCGGCGGCGTAGGAATACCAGGTATCCCACCACTGATGATAGCGCATATGCCCGGTATTAACATAGACTAACTCAATAATAACCGCCATGGTTGTCCAAAAAAGCCAGTATTTGAGCATCTTTCCGGTGCTGCGCTCTTTCGGCAACCGCTGGATGAAGAGGTACGTTACTACCGGGTATATGGCCAGGTCATCGGCCAGGTGGATAAGGAGCGGGGAGCCGATATATTCCCAAAGCGGGTAATAGAATACTAAGACGTCGGTTGCCAACGCAAGGGCCTTTGCCAGTATGCAGACCGGCAGTATTTCCCGCCAGCGGCTCTTATCGGATGTAAACAGCCAGATTGCCCACGCGACGACAAACCATACGACGTAGAACATGTGACCACCCCGTTCCGGAATTCGCCCCGTAACTTCTTTAGTGTACCTGCAAATGCCCGGAAAAATTATCGTGGTCTCGCTCTGTTTACAAAATGAGGGAAAGCGATTCCATACGTTGAAACAAATTATTTTTTGGTCACGAAAAAGGGGAGATGCAAAAGTCTGCTCTTAGTTTTTACTGCTTTTTAGGATGGATTTTCTTTTCATCTGAGTTCCGGTCTTTGCATGTCGTTCGGCTTAGGATTGTTTCTTCTGGCCCCCCTGTATTAGCCTCCTAAAACCTGAATTCGCTGGTGAAATAAAACCCCTTTTGCACACTCGTCGCCTTATCCCAGGAAATATCGGCGCTCGTGCTTTCCGTCCCGTGGTAGAGGCTCATGTACTGGTAGCGGTAGCCGGCGGTCACCGCCGCGGTCTGCGTGCTGCCGAGGGCGTAACGGAGGCCTATGTACGCGTCGAACATCTGCGCCGCGCCGGTGTGGTCGAAATCCAGACTGCGGAGATTCCACCAGCCGTGCCCTTGGGCGAGCGCAAGGGGGGAGTAGGCCACCGACCCGACCACGCTCACCCGCGGCGATATGGCCGACTTGCCCTTAACCCCGATATGCGGCCCCTGGTATGTCGCGGTATAAGTCGAGTCCAGGCCGGACAGCGTGTGAGGGGGATTCTGATTGGCGTAGTTCTCCACATAGTATACGCCGTCCGTCATGCGAAAAGCGTTCTGCCGATAGCCGTAGCCGATGAAATATTCGTGATTCGCGCCCCCCGGTTTTACCCAGTCCACATTGATAAAGGCGCTCTTGCCCGTTGTCTTGAACTCGCCGTAGTACCACAAGCTCGAACTTTTCGTATAATCCCAGTCCGAATCGCTGCCGGTCGCCGCCTTGACGCCGTTCGCCAGCCCGCCCTCCACCCGCAGCCTGCTAAGGTGCGGCGCCTTGCTCTCGTAGCTTGCGGTCAAATATGTACTGGCGTGGGGGTAGTAAAGCTCCGACGCCCCGTTCGCCGGGAAAGAGATGCGCCACATCTGCGAACCGGTCGCCGGCCACACGCCGAGCGACAAATCGCCCGCCGCCGCCGTGCCCGTCAACGAAACGAAGAACACCATGGTCAGCATCCAGGCCCGCAGCGCACTTGCCAAAATAACTCCCCACCTTACATAATTTATTGACATATTCGCCATTTGCCGCCACAACCCTGTCGCCGCCAAGCCGGTAATATATGTCAAAGTCAAGCATAAAAAAAACCTCCCGTCGCAGACTATAGAACAGTACATTGCGAGGAGGAATCGATGTGTCCGACCGACAGCAGCTTATCACCAGCACAGACGACGTCAGCAAGGGTGACGTCGAATCGGTGCTCGGGCGGGGCGACGCCAGCGGCAGCAACGACCCAGACGCCCATTTCGACGTCCACGCCAACGCGCGCAAATACTACGACATCACCAAATCGCCGCCGCCGGCGGGCGTATTCGCCTGGCAGCGCGAACATATCCGCACCCACGACCAGAGCGAGGCCGGCTACCCCCTCAATATCATCATCGACCCGGCGATGCGCGAAATGTATCAGCACGTCCACGAGCAGGGGCTGACAAACGTCTTCGACCGCTGGCAGCAGCAGGAAAAGATTCGCTGCACCTTCTGCACCTCGGGCCTCAGCTGCCAGCTCTGCGCCCAGGGACCCTGCCGCATCAACCCCAAAGTGCCGCGCGGCGCCTGCGGCGTCGACGCCCACGTCATGGTCGCCCGCAACTTCGTCTACCGCCACGTCACCATCGGCACCGCCGCCAACATCTTCCACGCCCAGCAGGCGGCCCGCACCCTCAAAGCCGCCGTCGAATCGCCGGAAAGCGGCCTCACCCTCCGCGACCCCGACAAACTCCTCAAATACGCCGAGATGGCCGGCCTCAACAGCAAACAGGACGTCAACAAAGTCGCCAGGATGTTCGCCGACTGGGTTATCGCCGACATGGGGCGGCCCTACTACGAGGAAGCCGCCATGGTCCAGGCTTTCGCCCCCGCCAAACGCAAGGAACTGTGGCGCAAACTCAAGCTCTTCCCCGGCGGCGGCAACAGCGAAGTCGCCTTCGCCCAGACCAAATGCATGACCAACCTCAACGCCGACCCGATCGACTTCCTCCTCACCTCCGTCCGGCTCGGCATCATCAACGAATACCAGGGCCTCTTCGCCCTCGACATCCTCCAGGAAATCCTCATGGGCACCCAGAAAATCCACACCACCCGCCAGAACATGGGCCTCCTCGACCCCGCCAAAATCAACATCATCGCCAACGGCCACATGCCCCTCGTCGCCCACACCGTCATCGAGCTAGCCTCGAAGCCCGAGTGGCTGGACAAGGCCCGCGCCGCCGGCGCTTCCGGCATTCAGGTCCTCGGCCACGTCTGCGAAGGCCAGCAGCTCATGAACTATAGCGGCACCCAGGACATGGCGGCCTACGGCGGCCAGGAAGGCGAGTGGCTCTCCGAGGAATACCTTCTCGCCACCGGCTGTGTCGACCTGTTCATGTTCGACTACAACTGCACCGTGCCCACCCTGCCGCTCTACGCCAAGCGGTTCGGCACCACCATGGTCAGCACCCACGAAGTCATCAAGCTGCCCGGCGCAGAAACCGTCGAGTTCATCCCCGAGCGGATGGCCGAGCAGGCCGGCAAGATCCTCGACATGTCCATCGAGGCCTACCAGCGCCGCAAGGCCGAAAACCGCGAAATCTACGTCCCGCAGTACACCACCGAATGCACCGTAGGCTTCAGCACCGAGCCCATCAAAGCCGCCCTCGGCGGCACATGGCAGCCGCTCCTCGACGCCATAACGAGCGGCAGCATCCGCGGCATCGCCACCGTCGTCGGCTGCACCACCGCCCGCTACGGTCAGGGCGGCAGCAACATCTTCCGCATCGCCAAGGGCCTCATCGCCAAAGACATCCTCGTCCTCGCCGGCGGCTGCACCTCGGCGGTCATGGAATACACCGGCCTCACCAGGCCCCAGGCGGCCGAGGAATGCGGCCCCGGCCTCAAATCCGTCTGCCAGGCCCTCGGCATCCCGCCCGTCCTCTCCTACGGCGCCTGCGTCGATATCGGCAAAATGACCCACACCGCCATGGAACTCGCCGACGCCCTCGGCGTCGACACCGACAAACTGCCGCTCGTCATCGGCGCCCCCGAATACCTCGAGCAGAAAGCCGTCGCCGACGCCTGCACCGCCATCGCCTTCGGCTGGCTCGTCCACGTCGCCCCCGTGCCCTCCGTCACCGGCAGCGACGTCGTCGTCAAAACCCTCACCGAAACCACCGAAACCCTCGGCCTCGGCAAACTCATGGTCGAACTGTCGGCCGACAAAACCGTCGACATCTACGTCAACCATATCGAGCAGAAGCGCAAAGAGCTGGGCCTCTCTTCAGGCCCGATACATTAAAGCAAAGAAGCCCGCGTGATAATCACGCGGGCTTCTTAATCGCCTATCGACGGGTCGAGCGTTTTCAGATGTTCGATGACGGACGTAAACCTGAACCTGGCCAGCAGCGCCCTGAGTTTGGCCCGGGTGCCGCCGATGCCGTGGTAGTGGATGAAAGCTTCCTTGGCGGGGAGGGCAAGGCGGCGCTCGCCGGGGTCGAGCTCGCGGGGGTGGAGGTATACGATTGCCGGCTGGCCGCGGCGGTTGGCGCGGCGGATGGCGTTTTCGACGAAAAACCCGGGAAAAAGGCGGAAATAGAAGCCGCCGGAGTAGCCGATATTGCGTCCGGCCAGGCGGACGACCGAGGTTGGCACCTCCCAGAGCTTGAGGCTCCGCCCGGCGACGACCGGGTGGTGGATATGGGTGGGGGCGTCGGGGATGCCGTACAGGAAGGTGTGGACAGGGAAAATGCTGGCGTCATAGACCAGGCCGAGCTCCTCCAGGGCGGCGAGGTAGTGGTAGTTGGCGGCGACGATCGACCACGAGGGAGCGCGGTAGCCGCGGACGGCCGCGCCGGCCACGTCTTCGAGGATAGCGACCGACTTCCTGACATCGTCGGCGAACTCGGCCACCGTCTGGCGGTAAGCCAGCGCGTGGCCGTAGCCGTGGGAAGCGAGCTCGTGGCCGGCGGCGACGATGGCGCGAACGACCGCCGGATGGTCCTCGGCGACAGCGCCGAGCACGAAAAAGGTGGCTCTAGCGCCCGCTTCGGCGCACATCGCCAGGATTTCGTCCGTCTGAGCGGGGAAATTCGAGCCCCGGCCGCGCAGGGCGGCGGGGTCGATGCCGTCATAATTGGCGTGGTACCATTCCTCGGTGTCGAAGGTCAGCAGATTGGCCACCTGGCGCTCAGTCACGCTCTTTCCGTCCTTTCAGGGCGAACGAGGTGCACAGGAAATCGCCAAGCTCCCTGGCCCCGCCGGTGGTGACGAAGGTGAAGGGGTGGTAGAGCTTCAGGAACTCCAGTTCCTCCAGGCCGCAGGCCGCGAAGTCGGCGGCCAGGGCGTCCATGGCGTACATCTTGTCGAACTTATGGTCCCTCTCGAACAGCGCCAGCAGCTTGCGCTGGAGCGAGCCGCGGTGGAGCGTTTGGACGAGCAGCGCGCCGCCGGGCTTGGTGACGCGGGACAGTTCGCGCAGCACGGGCCGGTGGTCGTCGATGAGCTGGATGACGCCGATGCACAGTACGAGGTCGAACCAGCCGTCGGCGAACGGCAGGGCGGCGAGATCGCCGACATGGGTATTGAGGCCGCGGGCGGCGGCGTGTTCGAGGCTCTTGGCCGAGAAATCGACGCCATGCACGGTGTTGGCGGCCACAAGCGGCTCGCTGAAAGCGCCGACGCCGCAGCCGGCGTCGAGGATGCGAGCGCCTTTCAGGTCGCCGAGCCAGCGGAGAATATTGTCCCGCTGCATGAAGAAGCTGGCCTCGTCGTAATAATCGGACGCCTTGACGGAGGCGCCATGGGTGGCGGCTTTTTCGTCGAAGTAGCTCTGCCAATCGAATTTGGTCATATCGTCCTCCGGGTGGGCGGATTTGTTCAGGGCAGCAGATAGCTTATCAGGCGGGGGCCGGCAACGTCGGTCACGAAAGCCGGAGCGGCCCGCCACAGCTCGACGAGCGGGCCGAGGCGGCCGCGGTCGGGAGGGCCGGCGGGGACGCCGGACGGGCTGTAAGTGAGGTAGGCCAGGCGTACGGGGCGGGCGCCCCACTGCTCTTTATAGCGGTAGGTGCCCGAGCCGGCCGGGGAGCGGCCGAGGTCGAGGTGGCCAAATCCGTGCGCGATGGCGTATTTCGCAGCTTCCCAGTACATGAAATTGCCCAGGTAGCGGCTGTTGTATTCGACAAGGGTGGCGCCATAGGGATAATAGAGGGTGTTGTCGCCGGGGCTGGCGAGAAGGAGCATGCCGCCGACGACGCCGCCGGCGCGGTCGAGAACGGTGAGGAGGGTGGTGTATTCGGGGAGGAGGCGTAAGAAGGATTCAAAAAAACGGATAGCGGGAGCGGGCGAACCCAGCTCTTTCATCCGTTTGCGGTAGACGCGGTAAAAGCCTTCCAGGTTGCCGGGATCGAACGAGACGGAAAAAAGGTCGTGCTTGGCGGCTTTGCGGATGTGGTTGCGGTTGCCGGCGGTGGAGAGGGCGAGCACCTGCTCCTCGCCGCCGGCGAGGGGCAGGCGGAATGTATAGTTGGTGCGGTTCGCCGTCCAGCCGGCAGCAGACGGCGCAGGGCAGTCGTCCCCTTCCGTCAGGCGGACCTCCAGATAAGCGAGGCGGTGGGCGGCGGCGATATCCGGGAGAGCGGCGAAGGCGGCGTTTCGGGCGTCCTCCGAAGTGGCGCACAGATCGGCGTGGTTGGCGAAGGGCAGGGAGACGCCGGCCCGCCGCAGGCGGAGGTTGCGGCCGATGACCAAGGGGATGAGGGCGGCGACGTTGCCGTCGGCGTCGACGATGGCGTGGTCGGCGGGTTTATAGCCGAAGGAGTCGGCGAGGATGCGCCGGAAAGCGGTGGTGTGATATATCGTGCCGCGGGCGAGGGCGAGCTCGTCCCAGCCGCTCTTAAGAGCCTCGGTGTAGGGGACGCACGTCAACATCTTGCCGTTATCCTTTCAGCCAGCAGAATACGCCGACCATGATCAGGAAGCTGCCGAGCCATTTAAGGACGCTGATGTGTTCGTGAAAAACGAAGATGGCCACGGCGAGCAGCATTACGTACTGGATGCTGGCGACGAACGTAGCGTAGCCCAGGTCGAAGTTGGCGAGGCAGTAGACCCACAGGAGGGCGGCCAGAGCGTAGGAGGCGAAGCCGGCGACGATAAGGGGTGAAGTGACATAGCCCTTGAAAATCGCGCCAAGGCCGCCGTCGAAATCGACGGCGGCGCTGCCGAGCTTGAGGAGAGTGCTGGCCGCAACGGTCATGGCGACGCTCGCCAGGAGCACGAAATACTTAATCATGGCCGGACCTGTTCACTTTCTTTTCGAGTTCCTCAAGGCGCAGTTTGGTCAGGCCCAGTTCCTGGGTCAGGGCCTTGTTGTGCATTTTGAGGTGGGATATGCTGACACTCATATTGAGGAGCAAGAGATAAGCGCAGGCGATCAGCAGGCCGAAGAAGGCAGAAGGGGCGTAATAAACCCCGATGAGGTCGCCGAACCAGTCTATCAGCCCCTCGAAGACCGACATCACGAGGATGAAGAGGCCGATGAGAAACCAGACGAGGGAGTATTTCTCCTTGATATGGCGCTCGCGGACAAGCACGAAGACGGCGGCGAGGATAACGAAGCTGAAAATGGTGCCGAGGAGGTGGATCTTGTCGATATGCATGGTCATAGGGCTCACCACCTGGTCCGCGAGCAGGATAAGATGATCGAGAGAGTGACCTTGGCCATATAATAGGGACTCTTAAGGGCGGTGATGGAAGAGTGGCCGCTCTCGCGGGCCCGCATGGCGACGCCGGCCTCGGCGATGGTAAGGCCGTGCTTGTGGAGCAGCACAATGGCGTCAGGCTCGGGATAATCGCTGGGGTAAAAACGGGCGAGAACCTCGATGCTTCTCCTGTTGTAGAGGCGGAAGCCCGAGGTGCCGTCGGTGATGGTGAGCCCCAGGAGCAGGCGGAAAAGGTGGTAGAAGATTTTTATGCCGATCCGCCGCTGCCACGACGTGCGGAAGGAGCGGACATCCAAAAAGCGCGAGCCGATGACCATATCGCTGCCGGTGGCGGCCATGGCGGCGGCGAGCTTGCTCACCTCGCGCGGCAGGTGTTGGCCGTCGCCGTCGATCTGCACCATATAGTCGTAGCCGCGGTCGCGGGCGTACTTAAAGCCGGTCTGAACGGCGCCGCCGATACCGAGGTTGCAGGGCAGGTCGACGACCTGCACGCCGGCGTTCTGCCGCGCCCGCTTGGCGGTCGCGTCGACCGAGCAGTCGTTGACGACGAGGATGTCGGCGTTAGGCAAGTGGGCGCGGATATCGCCGATGACCCCGAGGATATTATTCTCTTCATTAAACGCCGGGATGACAATCAGCGTTTTGCCGTTTTCCATACGTTATCAACCTCGTGTTTTTTACCAGGAGAACAAGCCGTTCGGCGCCGTAGGCGGCGACGATGGCTATGAACGGGATGGCCGGCAGACGGTAGCGGTACATCCAATCCATGAACAGCAGCGTGCAAAAGGTGAAGACAGCCAGCGTGATAAGCCACAGGGGCGCGGCCTTCGCAAAACGGCGGTCGGCGACGGCGGCCACCGTGCCCACGGCGAAGAGAGCCGCCGGCCAGATGTTGGCGATGAAGATGTAGGCGCCGCTGAGAGTGCCGAGGTCGGCTTTCCACACCCAGTGGCCGAGGAAGGCGACGGCCCGCTTGAGATAGAGGGTGGAGACATAGTCCCAGTTGTTGACGATGAAGCTCAGCACGGGGCTGTTGCCGACATCGACGGTGAAGTCGGGGAAAAACTTGAGGTCGCGGGGGTGTGCGTAGTCGTAGATAAAGCCTTTGGCGTATACCGTGTAGAGGACTTTAAGGACATTGTACCGGAAGGAGGCGAAGAAGGGGTCGAGGGCGCCGCTCCAGTAAAGGTACGCGCCGCCGGCGACGAAGGCGGCAGCCGCGCCGCAAAGGGGCAGCCGGTAACGGGCCAGAAAGGCGGTCACCGCCGGGCGGGGCAGCCGGTAAATGATGTACGGAATAAGAACGGCGACGATCGGGATGCCGGTCGGCCGGAAGATAAAAAGATAGCCGGCGGCGGCGAGGAAGAGGAGTCGGTGGCTGCGGCGGCCGGTCTCCAGCGCCAGGAGCATGCTGTAGACGGTCAGCAGCAGAAGGCTGAGGAAGAAGCTGTCGGACAGCAGGTACGAGGCCCACATCGTGACGTCCCAGGCGCCGATATAAAAAATAGAAGCAATGATGGCGGTAGTCTTGGTGAACAGCAGCCGGGCGATCTTATAGACGAGGACGACGCTCAGACCGGCGACCAACCCCTGGAGGAGGACGACGGTGGCCGGGTCGCGGAATACGGCCAGCAGAAAGCTGAGCAGGATGTTGTAGCCGAAGTACAGGGTATCGTCGATGTCGAGGCCGTTCTGCAGATTGGCGAGCAGGTTGTTGGCGTAATTCAGGTACCAGGTGGTGTCGTCGCATTTAGGGATGCCGCGGCCCGAGCGGAACCGCCAGAAAATATAGTCGAGAATTCTGGCGGTCGCCGCGACGACGAGGGGTACGATCCACACGACGTCCCGGTCTTTGTACTTGTCATACAGGCCCCTCATCAGGCCTCTGGGGTAGTCCAAAATATTTCAACTCCCGATCAAAGCGTGGGGGAGCTTGCCTTAAGGGCGCAACTCTCCTTATATTTTGCACCCAATAGCGCTTTAAGGCAACTTTTTTTTATCCTAAGCGGCATAAAACGCGCACGCTAATCATCGGAGCGGCCGGATCATGCCTTCGTCACGGACAGCTCCCAAAGATAGAGCGAAGCGACCGACCCGTACGGGGAATACCGCCGGCGATAATAATCGAACTTATTTTTCGGCAGCGCCTTTAAATTGTACAGGTTCATCATGCCCCTGCGGATTGCGAGATCGCCGTAGCTTACCACATCCGGACGTCCGAGAGAAAACAACAGCAGCATTTCCGCCGTCCAGACACCGATTCCGTCGAGACTGACCAATCTTTTGACCACCGCATCGTCAGGCAGGGAACAAAGCTCCGCCAGATCCATTTCGCCACACAAAACTTTTTCGGCGAGGCTCTTTATATAAACCGCCTTTTTCATCGTCATGCCGCATTGCTGTATCCGTTCCGCCTCGGTTGCGGCAATCTGCTCGGCGGTGATATCGCCGAGCAAAGCGAATAAGCGCTCCAGCACAGTATCGGCCGCTTTGCTGGAAATCTGCTGGCTGATGATGCTGTCCACCATCGCCGTGAAAACGTCCGGCTTGGTCTCGCGCTCGATAAAGCCGATGCGCTCGATCGCCGCGCCCAATTTTTTGTCTTTCTTCTTCAGATAATCGATTTCTTTTTGACCATACGCAAAGAAAGGCATTGCTATACCTCACAGCTTTATTGGCTTCATAAACGGTCTGCATCCAGTATAACAAACAATAAAGCATTAGTACAAAGGGAACTAGCGGAAAGAAGCCCGCGTGCAATTCACGCGGGCTTCTTCATCGCCGGTGCCGTTTCCCTGCCTAGCCTTCGAACCCCAGCGCCTTCTTCGGGCACACCGCCGTGCAGCGGTCGCACTTCAGGCAGTCGCCGGCCGTGAACGTCCCCGCCGCCTTGCCGCTCTGCGGCTGAAGCTGCAGCGGGCAGGCCTTCGTACACAGCCCGCAGCTCACGCAGCTGGGCGCCACCTTCAGCGGCATCGCCCCGCGGCTCAGCCACGACGCCAGCGTCCCCATCGGGCAGAACGCGCACCACGTCCGCTGGTGGTAGATCACGCCGAGAATAACGCCCACCACCGTAGTCACGAAAATCAGGTTGATGAACACCCGCCCGATAGCCGCCAGATCGCCCCAGGCGTAATAAGTCTGCACCGAAAACACCGTCATGATGAACGCCAGCATGAAAATCCGCAGTCCCTTGCTGCGGAAGAAGGGGGGGATAGGCCGCTTGGGCGAGAAGCGGGCCAGCACATTGTCATAGAAGCTGCCGCGCGGGCACCAATTGCCGCACCAGAAGCGGCCCCTGAACGGGGCGATGACCACCGGCGCCAGCATACAAACCAGCGCGATCACGCCGATCGCCGGATAAACGAAACCGATCGCCAGAAAGGCGAGCAAAATCCAGAAAAGATAAGGCTGCAGCTTATTGCGCATTCTCCTTCAACCTCCATACCCTGCCCCTGGGGGGAGGGGGTGCTAAAGACATTATAACACACCCGGCCGTTTTTGCAAGCGCAAAAAAGACCGGGTGCGAAAGGCCGTCACTCCGTTACCTTAACCGTCTGGCCCAGCGAATGAATATACGCGTCCCGCAGCGTCATATCCGGCGTGAAGGTGATGGTGGCGCTGTGCACGAATTCGCCACCCTGGTGGTAGCGCAAATCGTAGATATTCACCTTGCCCTCGTCCTCGTCCGACTCCTCGAAGTATATGAAAGGCGTGAAGGTCGTGAAAAACTCGCCCAGCGACGTTTTGCTCGCCTGCTCGGCCAGCGGCGACAGCTCCTGACGCGGCAAATCGGCTTGAATACTCAGCAGCGGGAAGAGCGCTCCCAGGCGGCCGTTGATGTGGCGGCGGTCGGTCTCCACCACGAAATCCCAGTAGAACAGCCTGCTGAGGCACGGCATCACCCAGATACGGGTCAGCAGCTCGCCGGCGAACCTGTTCGTCAGCCAGGCGCAAGCCCGCTTGCGCAGACAGTACCTTGCGAAAATATACAAACCCAGCGTGGCAAAACTCAGATATGACACCTGCTCGATCGGCAGGCGGGTTGCGTACACCGCCAGCAGCAGCACCATCAGGATGGGGTCGAACACATTCAGCAGGGGATAACTTTTCCGCTCCCGGCGAAAAGGCCATAATATTGCCGTCCCGTGGGAGTTAAAATAATCTAAGATAGTGTGCGACAGGCCGCCGGCGAAAGCCCACAGCAAAATCTGCCCGCTATCGACCTGCGGCATGAGCAGCTTCACCCCGACGGCGATAGCCGCCGCCCACAGGGCGACGCCGGGGATCGAGTGGGAAAACGCCCGGTGCTGCCTCAGGTAGGACATATTACCCCTTACCTGGGTCACGATATCGAAATCGGGAGCCTGGGCGCCGAGTACGGCGGCGATATATATCGGATCGCCGAGCGATGGCTGGTGTCCGGACAAGCCGGCTACCGCCACGCCGACGAGCGCGTGCGACAATGAGTCCATTTGCGGCACCTCCTCCTAGTATCACAGCTTGAAATTATAACACGGCTCTCCCCTAAGGTCTAGGGCAAAATAATGGAAAGGAGGTGAGGGAGATGGCGGCAGAAAAGCAGCGTGACGACCGGCGGGACAAGGAAGAAACCAGGCACGTCGGCGGCATAAACGACAGTCTCGGCGGTGTCGACCCCGAAATCGACGAAACCCTCATGCGCCTGTCGGGCGGCCCCTGAGCGCCGGCGGTTGACGGTGGCGGACGGTTGTAATATGATAAGAAATAAGTAAAAGACCTTACATATTGTAAGGTCTTCGTCTTTTCGCCGGGAAAAAGGCTTTGACAGGAGGGGAGAACAATACCCGTGAAAGAACTCTACCGCAGCCTCGACCCCCACTTTTCCCAGACGCTCGTCGACATCGTCGCCGCCGAACTCAACAAAAACGTCAACATCTGCGACCACAAAGGCGTAATCATCGCCTCCTTCAGCAAAGAGCGGATCTCCCAGGTCCACGAATGCGCGGCCAACATGCTCGCCTCCGGCAGTGTATACGAATTCTCCGTCACTGACGAGGACTGCGCCCGTTTCAAAGGCGTACGCAAAGGTTTCAACGTCCCCATCATCTTCGACGGCCGCTGCGCCGGCGTCATCGGCGTCACCGGCGAGCCCGAGGCCGCCGCCCCTTACGCCCGGCTGGCCGCCCGCTTCGTCCAGGCCGCCCTCGAATCCAGCGCCCGGCAGGAGAAACTCGTCCGCGCCCTCCAGGAAAAAGAAGAACTGCAAACCATCTTCCTCAACAAAATAATCGCCGTCCAGGAAGAAGAACGCCGCAAAATCTCACGTGAGCTCCACGACGAAACCAGCCAGGCCCTAACCTCCATCATCGTCGGCCTGCGCGTCCTCTCCGAACAAATGGGAGGGGAGGAGGAGCGCTCCAGGGTACTCGCCATGCGCGACCTCGCCGCCAAAACCCTCGAGGACGTCCACCGCCTCGCGGTCGAGCTCCGTCCCGTCCTCCTCGACGACCTCGGCCTCGTCGCCGCGGCCCAGAAATACATCGAAAGCTATTCCCATCAGTACGGTCTGCCCGTCGACATCGACTTCTCCGGCCTCTCGCGCGAACGCTTCCGGCCCGAAGTCGAAATCGCCCTCTACCGCATCCTCCAGGAAGCGCTCACCAACATCGTCAAACACGCCCTCGCCAGCCAGGTGCGGGTCTCTCTCAAAAAAGTGCGCGGCCAGCTCCGCCTCAGCGTCACCGACAACGGCATCGGCTTCGAAATCGCCGCCCTGCAGACCGCCGCCGCCGGCACCTGCCTCGGCATCCACGGCATGCGCGAGCGCGTCGCCATCCTCGACGGCGCCTTCTCCGTCCAGTCCGCCCCCGGCGCGGGGACGACGATCACCGCCGAAGTCCCCCTCAAAGCCAAACATATTCACGGCCGCCCATAAGCCCCCATCTGCGGCGTTGCTCCTCGGCTGCCATCCTCAGCGTACGTTCGTGTACGCTTCCGGTGTCATCCTCCGGTGCGCCTTGCATCTGGGCGCTTCTGAACGTCCTAAGCCCAAACTATGTTGAGTTGACCTAGTGCGAATTGCAAATAACAAGCCCCCGGACCTAAGTCCGGGGGCTTGCGGCATCTTATTCTTAATGGAAGTGGAACTCGTCCTTCGGCTTTTTCGGCTCATCCTTCTTGCCGGCCTTATAAGCCTTGTCGAGGAGCTGCACCGTGTGGAAGACCTGCTCATTACGGCCGCTCTGCACCAGGCCGTCGGTGATATGCATCCGGCACATCCCGCAGCCGGTGGCCACCGTATCGGCGCCCGTTGTCGCGATATCGGCCACCTTGCGGTCGTTGATCGTCCGGGCCACATCATAGTGCGCCAGGCTGAACGAGCCCCCCGCGCCGCAGCAGCGGGCCGGTTCCTTCATCTCCACGAACTTCACGCCCGGGATGGCCTTCAGCACCTCGCGCGGCTGAGCCGTCACCGCGATGCCGCGCGCCATGTGGCACGGGTCGTGCATCGTCACCGTCGCGTTCACCTCGCCGAGATTGTCGCGGCGGAACTTCACCACATCCACCAGGAACTGGCTGATCTCGTAAGTCTTGGCGGCCAGTTTCTCCGCCCGCGCCTTCATCGCCGGGTCGTCGGCGAACATATCGGGATAATCCTTCTTCCACGCCATCGTGCACGAACCGCACGCCGCCACGATATAATCGGGGTTATAACGCTCGAACGTCTCGATATTGTGCTTGGCGAACACCTTCGCCAGCTCGATATCGCCCGAGATATGTACCGGCACCGCGCAGCAGTGCTGCAGTGAAGGCAGCGTAACCTCCACGTCGTTCTCCTTCAGAACGTTCATCACCGCCTGGCCGACATCGGTATAAATATAATTGATCGTACAGCCGGTGAAGAAAGCCACCCTGAATTTCGGGTTATCGACCTTCACCACCTCCGGGTACTGGCTGCGGAGCGGGGTGGAGGCGAACGGCGCCATAACCCTCTTGCGGTCCAGGCCGGGCATCGGGAAACGGGCCACCGTCGCCATGCGGCCGGGCAGCTTCTTAAACGCCAGCGACCCGAACATACCGGCCATCCGCAGGCCCAGATCGAACAGCGGGCGGGCCTTCAGCAGCGCGAACGCCGCCTTCTTGATCGGGTGCAGACCGCGCGCCTTCACGACCGCCTCCCGGCCCTTGATGATCAGCTCGTCGGCCTTTACGCCGCACGGGCACTTCGCCGTACAAGCCTTGCAGCTCACGCACATCGCCATCCGCTGGTCGAAGCCGGCGGTGATATCGCTCTGGCCGTTAATCACCGACTCCATCAGGGCGATCTTGCCGCGGGCCACCGTCGACTCCGTCTTGAACTCCTTATAAAGCGGGCAGACCTCCATGCAGTTGCCGCACTTCATGCAATTGGCGATCGCATCTTCCACTTCGGCCAGCAATTTTTTATCGTCGCTCATCTTATCCACACTCCCCGACAAGTTTTCCCGGATTCAGGATACAGTTGGGGTCGAGGGCTTTCTTGATCGACCGCATCGCCGCCATCCCGGCGGGACCGAACTGGCTCTCCATATACCGCAGCTTGCCCACGCCGATGCCGTGCTCGCCGGAAAGCGTGCCGCCCAGCTTGAGGGAAACGGCGAAAATCTCGTCCATCGCCTTATACACCCGGTCCATCTCGGCATCGTCGCGGATATCGCACACAATCGTCGGGTGGAGGTTGCCGTCGCCGGCGTGACCGAACGTGCCGATCGTCACATTGTAACGGGCAGCGATCTCGTTAACGGCGCGGATCATATCCGGCACCTTGCTGCGGGGCACCGTCGCGTCCTCGACGAACGTCGTCGGGCGGAGCTTCGCCAGCGCCGGCAGCGCCGCGCGGCGGGCCGCCCAGATCTTGTCGCGTTCGCCCGCGTCCTTGGCCACGCGGATCTCGGCCGCGTTATTCGCCTTCAGCACCTCGACCACCTTCGCGGCTTCCTTCTCCACAACCTCGGGAATGCCGTCCACCTCGATCAGCAGCACCGCCTCGGCCGTTGTCGGCAGGCCGACCTTCGAAAAATCCTCAACCGTGCGGATGGTGGCGTTATCCATAATCTCCAGCGTCGCCGGGATGATCTTCGCCGCGATAATCGCCGAGATAGCCTGGCCGGCTTCGTCCAGATTGCCGAACGTCGCCAGCATCGCCTTGCGCGCCTCGGGCGCCGGCATCAGCTTGACCGTTATCTTCGTGATGACCCCCAGCGTCCCCTCCGAGCCGGTGAACAGCTTCGTCATATCGTAGCCGGCCACATCCTTGACCGTCTTGCCGCCGGTGTTCAGGATCCGGCCGTCGGCCAGCACCACTTCCAGGCCCATGATATAATGCTTCGAAACCCCGTACTTCAGGCCGCGCAGGCCGCCGGCGTTCTCCGACACCGTTCCGCCCAGCGTCGCCGTCGCCACCGTACCGGGATCAGGAGGATAAATCAGGCCGAACTCCTCCACCGCCTTATTCAGGTCGGCCACCACCACGCCCGGCTCGGCCACGGCGATCAGGTTCGCGGTATCGATCTCCACAATCTTGTTCATGCGGGTCATCAGCAGTACGATGCCGCCCTTCAGGGGGACGGTGCCGGCGCTCAGATTCGTTCCGGAGCCGCGGGGATACACGGGCACCTTGGCGTCGTTCGCCGCAGCCAGAACCTTCGCCACCTCATCGGCCGTTCCCGGCATCACCACCGCATCCGGCATATGCGAGAACCCCGGCGTGGCGTCGTAAGAATAACACAACAGGTCTTCCTGGTTTGTCAGGACATGCTCCGCCCCGACGATCCGCTTAAGAGAATCAATCAAGCCACTCTGCATTTTCTCCCTGCTCCTTTACGCAAATTTATGTGAAAAATAAGACACCTTTTCATATTAATTGTCCAGGTTGACGGACAAGAAGTAAATCAGGCATATCCAGTAAAATTCCGTAGGGATAACCTGCAAATATCGATAAGTGAAAATCCTACACCTTGAGAAACAAATCACATATTAATCAGCTTATACTGCACCGCATAATTCACCAGCTCCGACTTCCGGTGCACATTAAGCTTATGCATAATCCGCGAACGGTACGTATCGATCGTCTTGGTGCTCAGTGACAGCGCGGCGCCGATCTCGCTGTTCGTATACCCCTGGGCCAGAAAGCGCAGCACCTCGCGTTCGCGGGCCGAGAGCAGCACATACGGGTCGCGGCGGTCGGGCCCCTCCTCCGGGGTGCGCAACAGACTGTCGAGCAGCTTCTCCGACAGCGACTCGTTTAGATACTTCTTGCCGGCGTGAACCTTAACGATTCCTTCCATCAACTCGGTATCGGCCGACTTCTTCAGCATATAGCCGTCCGCGCCCGCGCGCATTACCTCCTTGATATACGCCTCGTCGTCGTACATCGTCAGCACAAGCACGCGGCAGGGCAAGCCGCGGTAGCGGATCTCCTTGATGCACTCCGCGCCGCTCATCCCCGGCATCGACAAATCGAGAATCAGCACATCGGGGCGCAACTCCTCCAGCAGCTTCAACGCCTCCAGGCCGTTGGCCGCCTCGCCCACCACCTCGAACTGAGGCGAATAATTCAGCATCGCCTTCAGGCCGGAGCGCAGCACCGCGTGGTCGTCGGCGATTACGATACGGATCTTTTCCATAACGTCCTCCTTGTGGTCGGACAAGGTTACTCTTTCAATTTACCACAACTCCTCCCGATAGTAAACGCTTGCCTGCATCCTTCCCGGGGTGTAAAATCAAGCTAACATAATTTGTAAATAGCACTCTCCGGGGAGGACACAACCATGGCCGCCAAACTCAAAACCGTCATCTCCGCCTCCCGCCGCACCGACCTGCCGCGCTTCCACTACCGCTGGCTCCAGGACGTCCTCCGCGCCGGCGAAGCCGTCGTCGCCAACCCGCGCTTCCCCGCGGCCGCCTACCGTGTCGACCTTCGCCCCGAAAGCGTCCATACCATCGTCCTCTGGAGCAAAGACTTCGCCAACATCCTCGCCGCCCCCGGCCCTCTTACCGACCACAACCTCTACTTCCACTACACCATCAACAACTACTCGCCCCGTCTCGAACCGGGCGTGCCGCCCTACGCCGCTTCCCTCAGGACCCTCGAAGGCCTCCTCGCCCGCCACCGCCCCGAACAGTTCACCATCCGCTTCGACCCCGTCATAATCTCCACCGGCGGCGAGCTACAGCCCACCCCCGGCAAACCCGGCCGCGCGCGCCTCGCCGCCTTCGAAACCCTCTGCCGCGACCTCGCCGCCCTCGGCATGCACCGCTGCCGCCTCGCCACCTCCTACATCGCCCTCTACCCCCACGTCAAAAAGCGCCTCGCCGCTCAGGGCGGCCTCGGCCTTGTCCCCCTCGCCGGCGACCTCCTCGCCCTCTTCTTCGCCCGCCTCGCCGAAACCGCCGCCGCCCACGGCCTCACCCTCCACGCCTGCGCCTCGCCCCTCCTCGCCGCCGTCCCCGGCCTCGCCCCCGGCCGCTGCATCGACGGCGACCTCCTCGCCGCCCTCGCCGGCGAAAAAGCCTCCCTCGCCCGCGACGGCGGCCAGCGCGCCGCCTGCGGCTGCACCAAGAGCGTCGACATCGGAGGGTACGACCAGGAGTGCGCCTTCAACTGCCTCTACTGCTACGGCAGGCGATAAGCGAAATTTGGCTCGGGCAATTAAGCCGCCGGCGGAGCATAATACACGCGCATATATATATAAAGGAATAATATCCTCATCAATATCCTCATCGGCGAATAGGATTGAAAAGCCGCTTCACGCCGCTGGGCGAGAAAAACATCCCACCAACGGAAGGCGACGATATTGGAGCAAAAAAAGTTGGCCGTAACCGAGCATGTCGAAAAGTGGTATACCGGGACCAACAGGCATAAAATCGGTTTGACCTGTGCGCTTACCGCCTGCTGCCTGTTCGGGCTGAGCCTCATCTTCACCAAGACCGGCGTCGGCGGCGTGTCCGTCCTGACGCTGATAAGCTGGCGGTTTCTGATCGCCTGCACTGCGATGACCATATTAATAATTACAGGCGTATTCAAGGTCAACTTCCGCGGCAAGCCTCTTAGGGGCCTGCTGGAAATCGCCGTCTTCGCCCCCGTCGTCTACTTCCTCGCCGAAGGATGGGGCTTGCAGTTGACCACCGCCTCCGAAGGGGCGGCCATCCTGGCCACCGGGCCGATCGTTATCATGGTGCTATCCATGCTGATTCTCAAAGAAAACCCCACCCTCAGGCAGGCGGCGGCCATAGTCGTCGCCGTCGCCGGAGTCATCGTCATCATCGTCGCCAAAGGGCTGAGCGCCGATTTCGTCCCCGCCGGATACCTGTTTATGTTTCTGGCGATTATGGCCGACGCTATGTGCGTCATCCTCACCCGGAAACACCTTGTCTATTCGCCCCTCGAACGCGTCTATGGCATGGCCGTCATGGGGGCGGCCGTATTCACACCGCTGGCGCTCTACGAACATATCGCCGCCGGCACCCTGCGTGAATACCTCCTCCTGCCGCTCACCGACAGCGGATTTCTCGCCGCCGTCCTGTACCTCGGGCTTATTTCCTCGGTCACCGGCTTTACCCTCTATGCCGTTGGTATCCGTTACCTGGGGCCGAACAAAATGGCTTCCCTGTCGGGGATCACCACAATCATCACCGTCTTGGCAGGCGTCGTCTTCCTCAAAGAAGCCTTTACCTTCCTGCAGGGGCTCGGCACATTATTGATTATCGGCGGCGCTTACTGCGCCAATACCGGCTCCGCTAAGGCATCCGGTTCCGCAACCCTGACTGAGCGACCGTCAAATCCGCATACAGAATAATACGGGGCTTTATCGTCTTCCTGTCACGGCCGGCGATAAAGCCCTGCGCCATATCGGCAGGAAAAATTATCCTTTTGGCGAAGGTAAAGGCTAAATCACTTTTCCCGTTACAACCAGGAGGTGCGCCATGACCGGCATCGAGATACTCCTGCCCGGCTTTCCCGGCAAAGCCGACCGCGGCTTTTTCGGCTGGTGCAGCGTCGCCGCCCTCAAAACCGGCGACGACTGGCTCATCGTCGACACCGGCAGCCACGGCGACCGGGCCGTGTTGCTCCAGGCCATGGGCGCGCGCGGCATCGATCCGCTGGCCGTAAAGCGCCTCTTCCTCACCCACCTGCACTTCGACCACTGCCTCAACGCCGACCTGTTCGCCAACGCCGCAATAATCGTCGGCCGCAAAGAATGGGCCTACGCCAACTCGCCCCTGCCCCAAGAACGCGGCGACACCTTCGTGCCGAAGCCCTATCTCGGCTACCTCGCCGGCCGGCGGCCCGCATTCGTCGGCGAAGGCGACCTCCTCGCCCCCGGCCTCCGCGTCCTCGAACTCCCCGGCCACACCCCCGGCTGCCTAGGTCTCCTCCTCGAAGCGGACGGCACCCTCATCGCCGGCGACGCCCTGAAAAACCCCCGCGAACTCTACCACCGCGACCCCGTTCTCTGTTTCGACTCCCGCGAAAACGCCCTCGCCAGCCTGGACCGGATAGCCGGCCTTGCCAAGCGTGTCCTGCCGGGCCACGACAGCCCCTTCAACCTTAAGGGAGAAACAATAACAGACCGCATCGCCCCGCGGGTGCTCGTCACCCACTACGTCGACTGGCGACGCCGCGACGGCGCCGTCGTCGCCCTGCCAGCAGACGGGCAGGGCGACTGATAAAGGCTTGCCGGGCAGAGCCCGGCGAAGTCCGCCCACCGGAAGACGGCCGACGGCCCCGTTCGTATGCTGAGGACCTATGTTTTTTATCAGTGTGCGGCCGGATTTTTTGTTACACTCCTGTGGACAGACCGCCCGGGATGGCCTAAAATAATGTATAGTGATGTATTCCCCGTTTCCACCGCGTTCCGGGAGGCGTAAAAAAGACGCGCGACGGGGGCCTCCCCCGCTGGACAATGCGCGCACAGGTATCACCAATTTTAGAAGGGGGTTTGTTCATGCGTTCGTTCCGTAAATCCGGTTTCCTCACCCTCGCCCTCTGCGGCGTCGTCATCCTCTCCCTCGTCCTGGCAGGCTGCGGCGGCGGCAAATCCGAACCCCAGAAAGCGGCCGGCCCTGTCAAATGGATTGCCAACTCCGTCTGGCCGCCGAACAACCATCAGACCCAGGGTCTCGAAGAATTCGCCAAACGGGCCAAAGACGTCACCAAAGGCAAAGTCGAAATCACCGTCCAGGCCGGCGGCGCCCTTGGCTACAAAGGCCCCGAGCTCCTCAAAGTCGTCCGCGACGGCCTCGTACCCGTCTCCGACATGCTCACCAGCGGCGTAGCCGGCGACGAGCCGCTCTTCAACGTCGTCACCCTGCCCTTCCTCATCCAGAGCTTCGACGAAGGCAAAATCCTCAACGACATCGCCCGCCCGCACTTCGACAAAGTAGCCGAAACCAAATGGGGCCAGAAAATCCTCTACATAGCCCCCTGGCCGGCTGCTGGCATCTGGTCCAAGAAAGAAGTCAAATCCGTCGCCGACATGAAAGGCCTCAAGACCCGCACCTACGACAAAAACGGCGGTCTCGTCATCCAGGCCGTCGGCGGCACCCCCTACCCGCTGCCCTTCAGCGAAGTCTACTCCTCCCTCGCCACCGGCGTAATCGACTCCGTCCTCACCTCCACCCCCACCGCCGTCGACGCCAAATTCTGGGAAGTCCTCAAATACTACTCCCCCCAGAACGTCACCATGGCCACCGACCTCATCACCGTCAACCTCAAGGAATTCAACAAACTTGACAAGGAAACCCAGGACGCCCTCGTCAAGCTCGGCAAAGACCTCGAAAAAGAGATGTGGGAAAAAGTCGCCAAACTCGACAAAGACCAGGAAGCCATCTCCAACAAGAACGGCATCGTTACCGTCCAGCCCAGCAAGGAATTCCTCAACGAACTCTCCAAAGTCACCAAACCCATCCGCGACGAGTGGCTGAAGACGGCTCCCGCCGAAGCCAAGCAAATCATAGAAGAGTTCAACAAGAAAGTCGGTCGTCAGTAACAGGCAGCGAAGAACCGGCGGCTAAGGCCGCCGGTTCTTTCCCCCTAAGCGAAAGGAAGTTGACCATGGAATCATTCATCCGCTTTTGTGACCGCCTTTCCCTGTACGGCGGCGTGCTGTCCGGCGTCCTCATGATCGTCGCTCTCGTCCTCGTCTGCGCCGAGATGGTCGTCCGCGGCATGTTCTCCAAAACCCTCTACATCACCGAAGAATACACCGGCTACCTCATGGCCGCCCTCACCTTCCTCGCCCTCGCCTACACCCTCAGAGACAAAAGCCACATCCGCATGGTCTTCCTCCACGAGATCCTCAAAGGCCGCTCCCGCACCATGCTCGACCTCTACGCCTTTGCCGTCGGCTTCGTGTTCTGCGCCGTGCTCACCTACAACTGCGCCGACTTCTTCCTCGACTCCATCAGGACGAACAGCAGATCGATGCAGATATCCGCCACCCCTTTGGCTTACCCCCATTTCTTCATGCCCCTGGGTTCCGCCATCCTCACCCTGCAGTTCGCCGCCGAATTCTGCCGGTCGCTCATCAGACTGCGCACCGGTGAAACAAGCGAAGCCGAGTCCAGTACCCTGGGCCGGTGAACATCATGCGGCACGCAACAATCATTAGAGGAGGCGAACCCATATGGACGTATTGACAATATCCTGCATCCTGCTGGCCTGTCTGGCCTTCTTCCTCACATCCACCATCTGGATCGGCATCTCCCTCTTCCTCATCGGCACCGTCGGCTTTTTCTTCTTCACCGGCGTCGACCCCATGGCCGTCATGGCCAACATCGCCTGGAACAGCACCAGCGGCTCGACCATGATCGCCCTGCCGCTGTTCGTCTTCATGGGTGAAATCCTCTTCAAAAGCAAAATCTCCGAAAACCTCTTCAAAGGCCTCTCGCCGTGGATGGACAGCCTGCCCGGCCGTCTCGTCCACGTCAACATCTTCGCCTGCACCCTCTTCGCCGCCGTCAGCGGCTCCTCGGCCGCCACCACCGCCACCGTCGGCAAGATCACCCTCCCCGAACTGTTAAAACGCAACTACGACCGCGGCCTCTGCCTCGGCTCGCTGGCCGGCGCCGGCACCCTCGGCTTTCTCATCCCCCCCAGCATGGTCATGCTCGTCTACGGCATCGTCGCCGACGTCAGCATCGGCAAACTTTTCATCGCCGGCATCGTCCCCGGCATCATCCTCGCCGCCGGCTTCAGTGGCTACGTCATCATCCGCTGCCTTTTCAATCCCGAACTTGCTCCTCGCGGCGACCTCAAATACACTTGGGAGGACCGGTTCAAATCGCTGCCCCTGCTGCTGCCCGTCATCTTCCTCATCGTCATGGTATTAGGCAGCATCTACCTCGGCTGGGCCACCCCCACCGAAGCGGCCGCCGTCGGCGTCATCGGCTCGCTCTTCTTCGCCTGGACCTCGCGCAGCCTCAGCGCCACCGTCTTCAAAGAAGCCCTCATGGGCTCGGTCAAAACCAACTGCATGATCATGTGGATCGTCGCCGGCGCCTCCTTCCTGTCCGTCGCCGTCGGCTATCTCGGCATCCCCGCGGCTGTCACGAAATACATCGCCACCCTCGGCGTCACGCCCTACATGCTCATCGCCATCCTGTCCGTAATGTACCTCATCATGGGTTGCCTCATCGACGGCTTCTCCATGATCGTCATGAGCCTGCCCATCGCCGCGCCGCTCATCAAGGCCGCCGGCTTCGACCCCGTCTGGTTCGGCATCTATCTCGTCATCATGATCGAGCTTGCCCAGATCACCCCGCCCGTCGGCTTCAACCTCTTCGTCATCAACGGCCTCGTCGGCGACGACCTCTTCAAAATCGCCCGCTACGCCCTGCCATCCTTCTTAATCATGCTCATCATGACCGCCCTCATCACCATCTACCCCGACATCGTCCTCTTCGCCCCCAAACTGATGATCAAGTAACTTTGGCGCCGGCCCGAAAAACAGGGCACCCATTCCAGAAAAAGCTTCCGCGGGTATTCATTACCCGGGAAGCTTTTTTTTTACCTTGGCAGGCCGCCCCAGCAGGCTGTAAAACAGCTCTCCGGCGTCGATAAAGTATGGACCGCGGCGGCATATCGCCCCCTTGGCCCGTCAGCGCCCCGAGCAGGGATGAAACGGCCGGCGGCGGACGCTATAATGGTAGCTATCCCCGGAACGAATTCACACAAGGGAGGAAAAAACATGCGACTTCGGATCATGGTCATCTCCGCACTCGTACTCGTTTTCCTTTCCGGTTCGGTAGTTCCGGCCGCCGCGGCCACCTACCAGGCTCCGTCGGCCTATTCGCTCAGCCGCCTCAATGCCCTGTACCAGCAGTTCTTCGGCTACAGGCCCACACCGGCTCCCGCCCCGGCCCCAGCGCCGGCTCCCGCACCTGCTCCCGCCCCCGCTCCTGCGCCGGCCCCGGCCCCCGTACCGACGACACCGCCCGCGCCGGCCCCCGCGCCGGACCTGAACGCGTCGCTGACCGCTGAAGAACAGCAAATGGTAAGCCTGATAAACCAGGAGCGCACCAGCCGCGGCCTGAAGCCCCTGCAGGTGGACGCGCGGCTCGTCAAGACGGCCAGGATGAAAAGCGCCGACATGATCAAAAACAACTACTTCAGCCACACTTCGCCCGTCTACGGCTCTCCCTACGACATGATGAAAGCCGCGGGCATCACCTACCGCAAAGCCGGCGAAAACATCGCCGGCGCCGGCAGCGTCGCTAAGGCCCACACCGGCCTCATGAACTCGGCCGGCCACCGGGCCAACATCCTCGACCCCGCCTACACCCGCATCGGCATCGGCATCGTCAAAGGCGGCCCATACGGCTACATGTTCACCCAGCAATTCATCGGCCTGTGAACCCGAGGCTGCCCGGTACTCATCCGGGCAGCCTCGCTGCCTACATACGCCCCCCGCGGCGCACATGAACTTTACTCGCCGGCCGATTCGTATTATTATTGATACAAACCCGTCCCGCAAGCGGGCGGGGCAGGAGGGAGGCCAACCGATGGCGGAAATCAGCCAGCTCAGCCAAAGCCAATACTTCGAATGGGGCAACATCCTCTGGTTCGTCGAACCCAGCAACCTCGACATCGAAAGGATGAGCGTCGGCCTCATCACCTTCTACCCCCGCACCACCCAGGACGAGCACCTCCACTCCGGCGACGAGCAGGTCATCTACGTCGTCTCCGGCACCGGCGCCCAGATCATCGACGGCCAGGAATACCGGCTCCAGCCCGGCGACATCAGGCACATCCACCCCTACACCCGCCACAAAGTCATCAACGACGCGGACGACGAACTCAAACTCATCATCGTCTACACCCCCTCAAAATTCCAGCGCCTCCTCGCCCAGCCCCCGTCACCCGACCGGACGGCCGGCGAAACTGACATCCGCGCCCTCCTCGACCTCGACGTCATCCGCGGCCTGCTCAACAAACTGTCCGAAGCCATCGGCCTCAGCCTCACCATCCTCGACACCGCCGGCGAAACCGTCGTCCAGGCCGACAACTACCCCCGCTTCTGCGCCCTCCTCGACGGCGCCAGCGGCGGGCGTCACTGCGGCTACTACCTCCGGCGGGCCATCGGCGAAATCGGCCGCACCAACGGCCCGCACCTCTTTCTGTGCTGCAACGACGTCGCCAGCATCGTCATCCCCATCTTCGACGTCGCCACCGTCATCGGCTACATCCGCTGCGGCCAGGTCTACCTCAGCAAACCCGACCCTGCCGAGCTCCAGTGCACCATCGGCGACCTCGCCGCCCGCTACGGCATCCCTGCCGGCGACCTCCTCGCACACTCCACAGCCATCCGCATCGAGCCCAAGAGCCGTCTCTACGCCGCCGCCGAAGCCACCTTCGCCGTCGCCAGCTTCATCACCGAAATGTCCGCCACCGCCCTGCGCCAGAAAGAACTCGACAACAGCCGCCTCTCCCTCGTCAGCGAACAGATCGCTTCCGCCAAGCTCGAACAAGCCCTGCGCGAAGCCGACTTTAAACTCCTCCAGTCGCAGATAAACCCCCACTTCCTCTTCAACACCCTCAACACCATCGCCCAAATGGCGTACATCGACGGCGCCGAAAAAGTCGCCAGCCTCGTCTGGAGCCTCTCCGACCTCCTCCGCTTTACCTTGCGGAAAACCGAAGAACTCATCCCCCTGCGCGAAGAACTCAAAATGCTCGAAAACTATCTCCACATCCAGCAATCCCGTTTCGGCAGCCGGCTCAAGGTCGCCTTCGACATCCAGCCCGGCCTCGACGACACCCCCATCCCCTGCATGCTCCTGCAGCCCCTTGTCGAAAACGCCATCGTCCACGGCTTCGAACTCAGCGGCGGCGAAGGCGCCATCGCCATCACCGTCCGCCGCCGGGGCGACAGCCTCCTCTGCCGCGTCGAAGACAACGGGCTGGGGTTTGACCCTCACGCCGAACCGCCCGCCGGCAAAAGCGGCGGCATCGGCCTCGGCAGCGTCAAAAACCGGCTGCAATACTACTTCAAAGACCGGTTCAGCTTTGCCATCGACAGCGCAAAAGGCCGGGGCGCCGTCGTCGAACTCACCTTCCCGGCGATAGGCGGTAACCACGATGCGGACCATTAAAATCCTCGTCGCCGACGACGAAATCACCGTCCGCACCTTCATCAAAATGGTCGTTGCCAAAGAGAGCCTGCCCGTCGCCGTCTGCCTCGAAGCCGACAACGGCCTCGACGCCGTCCGCCTCGCCCGGGAGCACCGCCCCGACCTCATCTTCCTCGACATCCGCATGCCCGGCTGCGACGGCCTCAAAGCCGCCGAACGCATCCTCGCCGACAACCCCGACGCCAGCATCGTCATCGTCTCCGCCTACAACGAATTCGACTACGCCCGCACCGCCCTCAGGGCCGGTGTCGCCGATTACCTCCTCAAACCCGTGCGCCCCGCCGAAGTAGCCGCCCTCATCGCCAAAGCCGCGGAAACGCCCGGCCCCCACGTTCCCGACCGCAAACCGCCGCTCGTCGCCAAAGTCGAACAATACATCCGCGCCAACCTCGATCAGCCCATCAAACTCCAGGACATCGCCCAGGCCGTCTACCTCAGCCAATTCCACCTCAGCCGCACCTTCAAACAGCTCACCGGCAAATCGGTCGTCGACTTCATCCAGGACCTGCGCCTCGCCAAAGCCGAGGAAATGCTCGCCGCCACCGACCTCACCGTCACCGAAATCGCCGGCAGCGTCGGCTTCAAAGACGCCGCCTACTTCACCACCTGCTTCAAAAACAAACACGGCATCTCCCCCGTCCAATACCGCAAGACCGCCCGTTAGCGGCCAAAGCCGCCGCTACAGTCCACCTAAGCAAGAAAAGGCAAGCGCAGGTTCAAAAACCTGCGCTGCTGTATTATCATCGCATAATTTTCAAAATTTACCACAAATAAATGAAAGAATTATCGGACAAATTCCGGTAATATTTAAGAAGAAAAAAACAAAAGGGAGAGGATCAAATGCGCAGCGACATCGTCAAAAAAGGCTCCACCCGGGCCGCCCACCGTTCACTCTTCTACGCCATGGGTTACACCGCCGAAGAACTCAAAAAGCCCCTAATCGGCATCTGCAACTCCTTCAACGAAATAATCCCCGGCCACTTCCACCTCCGCGACATCGCCGACGCCGTCAAACTCGGCGTCGCCGCCGCCGGCGGAACCCCGGCCGAATTCCCCGCCATCGGCATCTGCGACGGCATCGCCATGGGTCACGACGGCATGAAATTCCCCCTCGCCAGCCGCGAACTCATCGCCGACTCCATCGAAGCCATGGCCGTCGCCCACGGCTTCGACGGCCTCGTCCTCATCCCCAACTGCGACAAAATCGTCCCCGGCATGCTCATGGCCGCGGCCCGCCTCAACATCCCCGCCGTCGTCGTCAGCGGCGGCCCCATGCTCGCCGGCCGCCACCAGGGCAAAGACATCAGCGTCAGCCAGGCCTTCGAAGCCGCCGGCCTCTACGAAGCCGGCAAAATCACCGCCGCCGAACTCGACAGCTTGGAGAAGAACGCCTGCCCCGGCTGCGGCTCCTGCGCCGGCCTCTTCACCGCCAACACCATGAACTGCCTCACCGAAGCCCTCGGCATGGGCCTGCCCGGCAACGGCACCATCCCCGCCGCCTACTTCGGCGCCCGCCGCGCCCTCGCCAAAAATGCCGGCGAAGCCGTCATGGCCCTCATCGCCAAAGGCATCAAACCGCGCGACATCATGACCATGAAAGCCTTCGAAAACGCCGTCGCCGTCGACATGGGCATCGGCGGCTCCTCCAACACCGTCCTGCACCTGCCCGCCATCGCCCACGACGCCGGCCTCGAGCTCCCCCTCAGCCTCTTCGACGCCATCAGCGCCAAAACCCCCTACATCACCAAGCTCAGCCCCGGCGGCAGCCACCACCTTCAGGACCTCAACGAAGCCGGCGGCATCAGCGCCGTCATGAAAGAACTCGCCAAACTGGGCCTCATCCACACCGACGCAATCACCGTCGCCGGCGCCGTCGCCGACCGCATCAAAAACGCCGCCATCGCCCGGCCCGAAGTCATCCACAGCGTCGACGACCCCTACCGCAAAACCGGCGGCATAGCCATACTCAAAGGCAACCTCGCCCCCGAAGGCGCAGTTGTCAAAGAAAGCGCCGTCGCCGACGACATGCTCGTCTTCAAAGGCATCGCCCGCGTCTTCGACTCCGAGGACGACGCCATCGCCGCCATCCTCGCCAAAAAGATCAAAGACGGCGACGTCGTCGTCATCCGCTACGAAGGACCCCAGGGCGGCCCCGGCATGAAAGAAATGCTCAACCCCACCGCCGTCATCGCCGGCATGGGCCTTAAAGTCGCCCTCCTCACCGACGGCCGCTTCAGCGGCGCCACCCGCGGCGCCTGCGTCGGCCACGTCTCCCCCGAAGCCATGAGCGGCGGCCCCATCGCCCTCGTCCGCGACGGCGACGTCATCAAGCTCGACATCCCCGGCCGACTGCTCAACGTCGAACTCAGCGCCGCCGAACTCGCCAAACGCAAAGCCGCCTGGAAGCAGCCCGCTCCCAAAGTCACCACCGGCTACCTCGCGCGCTACGCCCGCATGGTCACATCCGCCAGCACTGGCGCGGTGCTCAAATAAAGCTACCAAAAACAGAGGAGAGGATTTAATGAAAACCATCGAAAAGCTCGTCAAAATCCTCAGCGACTACTTCGCCCTACTCGTCATCCTCGCAGCGGCGGCGGCCTACTTCAACCCGCCGCCCTTCAAAGCAATCGTACCGTTCATACCCCAGCTCCTTGGCCTCGTCATGCTCGGCATGGGCCTCACCCTCACCAAAGACGACTTCAAGGCCGTCTTCGAACGGCCGCGCGACGTCGTCATCGGCGTCCTGCTCCAGTTCATCATCATGCCCCTCCTGGGCCTCCTCATCGCCGTCTCCATCGGCATGAGCCCCGAGCTCGCCGCCGGCTTCATCCTCGTCGGCTGCGTCCCCAGCGGCACCGCCTCCAACGTCATGACCTACCTCGCCAAAGGCGACGTCGCCCTCTCCGTCACCGTCAGCTCCCTCACCACCCTGCTCGCCCCCTTCGTCACCCCGTATCTCTTCCTGTGGCTGGGTGGTAAATTCATCCCCGTCAACGCCACAGCCCTCCTCTTCGACATCCTCAAAATCGTCCTCGTGCCCATCATCATCGGCGTCGTTCTGCGCCAGATCTTCAGCGCGACCGTCCAGAAATTCATCAAAGTCGTGCCCCTCATCTCCGTCCTCGCCATCATCGCCATCGTTGCCGCCGTCGTCGGCGCCAGCGCCGCGCGCCTGGCCTCCGTCGCCGCCATCGTCTTCATCGGCGTCATGCTCCACAACCTCGGCGGTTACCTCATTGCCTACGTTGTCGCCCGCAAAATCTGCGGCATGAGCGAATTCAAGGCCCGGGCCATCTCCTTCGAAGTCGGCATGCAAAACTCCGGCCTCGGCGCAGCCCTCGCCCTCGTCCACCTCTCGCCCGTCGCCGCTCTGCCCAGCGCCGTCTTCAGCGTCTGGCACAACATCTCCGGGCCGGCGCTGGCCTCTTGGTGGGCCAAGCGCACCCCTGACGTCGAAGCCATCAAAGACCAACCAAGTGTAAAACAATAACATACGGGCCCCTCCCGGAGGCTCCTGTCGGCTATCTGCCGCCAGGAGCCTCTTTCGAAAAAAAACCAAAGAGGTGACCGCCATGATCCCCGACATACGCTGGCGCTACGACGAACAGCGCCACTCGGGCGTCGACTTCTCCTCCCCCGAAGAAGTCGAAGCCTACGACAACTACATGCAAAAAATGCGCGACATCGGCGGCGAAATCGCCAAAATAAAAGCCGCCCTCGGCCTCCAACCCAACCAAGTAATCCTCGACATCGGCTGCGGCACCGGCGAGACCGCCCTCGGCCTCGCCCCCCACTGCGCCTGCGTCCACGCCGTCGACGTTTCCCGGGAAATGATCCGCTGCGCCGCCGCCAAAGCCGAAAAGCGCGGCCTCGCCAACATCAGCTTCCGCCAGGCCGGCTTCCTCACCTGCGAATACCCCGCCGCCTCCTTCGACGCCGTCCTCTCCCAGGTCGCCCTCCACCACCTGCCCGACATCTGGAAACACATCGCTCTCCGGCGCATCAACCGCCTCCTCAAGCCCGGCGGTCGCCTCCTCCTCCAGGACGTCGTCCTTCCGTCCGACACCGATGACTTCGACCGCTACTTCGCCGGCGTAGTCGCCGCCATCGCCGCCGCCGGCGGCGAAAAAGTCGCCCGCGACACCGAAACCACCCTCCGCGACGAACACCCCACCCTCGACTGGATAATGCGCGGCCTGCTCGAAAAAGCCGGCTTCACCCTCGTCAGAGACGAAACCGCTCCGCCCTTCGTCACCACCTACCTCTGCGAGAAATAAAAACACGCATACCGGCGCATAACCGCGTCCGGGCGAAGAGAAAAGAAGCGGGCGCGGGCCAAACGCCCCAGGCCGCCGTCAGGCGCCGTTGCCTCCCGGCGGTCCGTATGCTAAGATAACTAATGTCGTCAACCGGCAAAACTGCCTGGGATACGCGCCACCTGAATATGTCCAACCTACATTGAATAAAAGGGAGTCCGGTGCCTGTGCGGCTGTCGGGCCGCCTTAGAGCGGATGGCAAAAACACGGCCAGGACACCCACCTGCGAGAAGCGGGTATGGACATACCAGGAACGGTATCGCGGGCCTAAATAATGCAAGAAAAGGGACTTACCATATGGTAAGTCCCTTTTTGTACTTTAGCGGCCGTCCATAAGCGCCCATCTGCGGCGCACCCGCAAGGGGCAGGCCGCCGTTCTAAAACGCTGAAGCGTTAAGAACGGCGCACTTGCTCCTCAAAGCGCTTGCTTGCGTACGTCCGAGTACGCAAGCAAGCGCTTTTCCGGTGAGCCTTGCATCTGGGCACTTCTGAACGGCCGCGGCGTATTGCATATAGGAACGAATAGGAGAGAGTAGGGGGGTAGGGGAGAGGGGAGAGGGGAGAGGGGAGAGGCGCTCGCTAATCCCCCGAGTCGCCCCCGCTGTTCGCCAGGATAGTCAGCAGAATCAGCCCCAGGCCGATATCGCGGAGCGTATTATCGTCACCGCTATCCTCGTGGTGGTGACGCCGTTCCATCTCCTCCCGGTGCCGGCGCTCCCGCTCGCGCTGCTCGTGCATCCGCCGCTCCTCCTGCATCCGGCGCTCCCGCTCGCGCTGCTCGTGCATCCGGCGCTCCTCCTGCATCCGGCGTTCGCGCTCGCGTTGCTCGTGCATCCTGCGTTCGCGCTCGCGCTGCTCCTGCATCCGCCGCTGTTCCTGCATCCGCCTGTCATCCCGCTGCTCCTGCCGCTGGCGGCTGTCGTCGTGCCGCGTCGCCGCCTCCGCCACCGCCGCGCCCGTACCGAGCTGTAGGCAACCGATCAGCGAATATACGACAACCTTCTTCACCAAGCCATTCATCCGTCATCCCTCCCGTGATTATTACCTTGGCACCAGTATAATCTGGAAGTGTGACAAAAAAATGACTGACTAGTCAAATTTACCCTTGTCCCGCAAAATTTTCTAAGGGCTGGTCATCCAAATGGTAGCAAGAACCGTGCAAACCCACACGCGCGACGACTTTTCCCCCTCCCCCGGATTATCCCCCTGCCGCAGCGGCCGCCAAACACCTGCCAGACGACAAACAACCCGATACCCGGAAATAAAGCCACGGCCCGCCCGAAGAGCAACCCCCCTTCAGCCGTTCGCCGCGGCCTTCTCCCGCCGCGCCGCCGCCGCGAACCGCACCCGGAACGTCGTCCCCTGCTCGCCGGTATCGATCTCCACCCTGGTATTGTGATGCTCCGCGATCCGGTAACAGATCGGTATACCCAGCCCGGTGCCCGCCTCCTTCGTCGTCACGAACGGCGTGCCCAGCTTCGCCAACACCTCCGGCGGGATGCCCTTGCCCGTATCGCTCACGAACAACACCGCCCCGTTCTTATCCCTGAAAGTGCCGATCGTCACCCGGCCGCCCGGGGCAACCGCGTCAAGCGCGTTGCTCGCCAGGTTGAGCACCAGCTGCCTGATCTCGCCTTCGTCCGCCGCGACGACCGGTATCTTCCGCGGCATCATGACAATCTCCTTGCCCGCCTCCAGCGCGCCCGCCTGGACGAGCGGCACGATGCGCCCCAGCACCTCGTTGAGATCGCACGGCTCAAGCTTGACCGCCTTATTTTTCGCCAGGCTCAAAAACTCCGTGATAATCGAATTCGCCCTGTCCAACTCGCAGATCATCATATCGAAATGGTCGCGGTGCTGGGCAAACTCCGGCTTGGTGCGAAAAAGCTGCAGAAAGCCGCGGATCGTTGTCAGCGGATTGCGCACCTCGTGGCCGATGCTCGCCGCCATCTCCCCGATCAGGTTCAGCCGGTCGAGGCGGGCCAGCTCCAGCGCGTTCTCCTGCTTCTCCAGCCGCACCAGATACTCCGTCGCCCGGCCGTGTTCCTTGCGGTAATAGTTCAAGATAGCCACATACAAAGACGTGATAACCACAAAAGCCGCCGTCAGGCCGATAAAATTATCCGCGAACAAAGTGCCCCGCGGCGATGTAATAATAACCGTCTGGGGGAAATAATACTGGACCGCCATAAGAACGGCGGTCATCGCCGTCAGGCAGCCGACCAGGAAAAAAATCCACCCTTTGCTCCTCATGCTCACCGTAATCATCGCCGCGATAATCATAACATAAGAAGGGGCGGAGCCGAAAACACCGTCGTTGGCGAACCATATAACGGGAATAGAAATGAAAGCCAGCGCCACCCCCATCGTAAGCGCCAGCCGGTAAGCACCCCTCACCAGCGACAAATAATACGCCGCGCCGACGACAAGGCTGATTACATAGCTCACGACCGCCAAAAATTCGAGCCTAAGCAAATAATTGGACACGGTGGTAAAAAGAGCTATAAGCACCCCGATAAGCAGGACCGTATTCAGGATCCTGTGTTCGAGCGGGAATGTCGCCTCATCGCCGATCAACCTGTCCAAATTCATGCCTATCCCCCAACACGGCAGCATCTCTTCTCTAACTTTCGTCATAATCACGCCAACTCCTACAAAATATTCCAAAAAACTCAGCCATCTTTGCCGGTGCGATATCCGGCTCCTGCGTATACTTCCAGCGCCGCGGTATGATAAAATAAGGACGGTATTTTCATCGCAGGGGGTGCCGCATGCACAAACTCACGACCACCAAAGCGCTCACCACCGGCATGCCGGTCGACAAAGTAAAGCTGCACGCCGACGCGGCCGGCGTCAGCCTCGCCCACCTCGAAACGCGGTTCGCCGGCAAAGGCAAATGGCTCAACGACTTCGAAATCACCGGCCCACCTGGCAAAGTCGACAAATTCTTCGAAAAGATCGACGACATCCGCGTCGACTGATAAAACTTTTTCTGCGCCAAAGTAAAAGACCGGCTTGCCGGTCTTTTCGCGTCTCATTTGCCGTTTGTAGAATCCCGCCCCCAAGGGACTCATCGGTGCAAGACCGGACGCCGCCTTGCATCGGCGGCGTCTGGCCGGCCCTCTACCATGACAGCGCCTTTTTCAGCGTTTGCCGAAAACTCCTAATAGGTGTTGCCGCTTCCTGCCGACATTTGCCGCAAGCGCAGTCGTCCGGGTAACGGCAGGGGTTCGGGTCGGGGGCGTCTATTTGCATGAAACACAGCTGGCCGCCGGGGTAGAGACATTGATCCTCGGATTCGGGGTTTGCCAAATCCTTGGGCGTGGTCACCTTGTAATCATCATGATTGTGCATAATATAAAACTGTGGGAAAAAATCGTGCGGCTGCTGCCCGTAATTGAAAAAGTCGAAGAGTTTCTCAAACGGGCACTCGCCGGTAAATGTCCCTTCTTCCGGTACATTTGGCCAAAGAGCTTGCTGGGAATTAATTTCCGCCTGTTTTACCTGCTCCATGAGCGAGTCGATGACCCCCGGAAACCCCTTGAATATATAGCGTCCATAAAGAGGTTGCTTGTCGTCGGCGGTCAGGAGAAGATCATAGCTTTCCCCCGAGCCCACGAGCTGGGTAAAAGCCATATGCGAATTTTTATCCTTCGGGTTCGCCGGCATGGGGTGGGCGTCTTTGCCGATGATGCGGAAATGCCAGCCGTGAATATGCCAGGGCACAGGCTGATAGCCCATGTTTATCAACCGGATAAGAAACCTTTCCCCCGTTTTTACATGAACATAAGATTCATACCCCGGGGGGATGGAGTATGCCCCCACGCTGGGCGGCACCTCGACGGGCAGAAGAGTATCGGGAAATGAGCGGCCGTTCACCATCCATATTGTCGGCTTAAAGTCGGCCGGACAGAATTTCAGGCCGTCCAAGACATACTTGTGCCATACTTGGTCCACATCTGAAAGCAGCAATACATACTCCTTGTGGAAGAAAGTATGTTTATCCGCATAGGCGAAGTTTCTGTTGGTATACCCCTCGGGTACGCACACCTCTTCCTTTTCCAGATGCTCCGACGAGGGATAAACGATCAACGCGCCGTACATTCCCATCTGCACGTGCTCGGAAGCTTCCACGTGACAGTGATAAAAATACGTGCCGGGATGCTCAGGTGCGAAATAATACGTTATGGCCTGATGGGGATCGGGAGTGGCGCCCGTCATGGCGCATTTGGGCATCATTCCATGCATCTGCATGGGAACGCCAAAGGCAAGTTCGGGAACGCCATCGACCTGAGTAGCCACATGACCGCCGTGGATATGAATGGTGTGGACATCGGGAAGATCCGGCCGGTCCTTCATGCCAATATTGACCAGTGTTATAAACAAACGATCTCCGCACTCGACATCGATTCTCGGGGCGGGGAAAGCGGCCTTGCCAAAAAACTGACAGCCTTTCTCGACAGCGAAGTCCGGGTTGACGACAACGCCATCCTTCTCGTACAGCCCCCCGGCGAAACCCCAGATATAAAGCTCGGTCCTCGGTCCGCAGGGGTCGGGCGTCAGGGGGACCATGATTTTCTTGTCGGTGGCAAACAGGTTATATTTATAAACGGCCATCGGTATGCTCCTTTCGCGCGGTTGCTGATATATCCTATGCGGACAGCGGCGGTTTGCCATAATTTATATTAGGTAACCATCTTCCTGCTGACATAAAGGTGGATAAAATAGAAAAAGACCGGAGCTCCGGTCTTTTCGCTATTTTTCCTACCGCCCCGCCAGCGCCAGCGTCGCGCAGTCCGGCGCCCCCGGCGGCTCCTCCAGCCAGCCGTTCTTGATCAGCAGCGCCGCCCCATCCGCCAGGTACATCCCCACCTCCGCCATCAGCCGCGAATACATCACCGCCAGGTCGGCCCGCATGCTCGCCGCCAGCCCCAGCCCGTAATGCCCCAGCCCCATCGCCGTTACCGACGTCACCAGCGACAGCATCAGGCGGTCGGAGTACGGCGGCGTTCTCGACAGCGTCGGCATGGTCGCCCAGGGCGACGGCGCCTTCAGTCCCGAATCGTTCAGCGTGTCGGAAAAGATTTTGAAATGCTTGTTGGCGATCTCCGTGCCGCGGAAAAAATAGCTCCGCAGCTCCTCCGCCCGTGCCACCTGGCTGAAAGCGGCCGCTACATGGTTCCCGAACCCGTCGTTCATCATGTTCGCGAAGATATGGGCCACCTCGATGGCCAGCAGCGGCCTGTTCTTGCCCACCACGCTTCCCGCGAAATCCTCCCCGGCCAACTTCGTTTCCCTGGGGGCTGGCAGGTAGGGCGGGCGGACATACAGCCCCTTGGACAGCAACACATGCGTCACCCGGTTGTCCAGCTCCTCGCCCAGCCGCATCGCCATGCTGAAAAACTCCCTCGCATCCTGGCGCGCCGAATTCACCAGCCCCTCGGTCGTCGCCGGCAACGCCAGCCTGACCATCTGCTTGACATAGTACAGGCTGCCCGTATCCTCGAACAAGCGCGGCGCGTCCGGGTCGACATCCTCGTCCGTAAACCCCCTCGGCAAGGGAAAGCCCTCCTTCGTCAGGATGGCGGCGATCGCCGCGTCGATCCTGAGCGCCGCCTCGTAGCCGTAGCGGAGCACCATCTCCGTCTCCTTATCCTCCACCTTGGCCAGAAAATGCTTCAGCATGCCGATATTGAGCGAATTACCCATATAATGGCTCCACAGGAAACCGACCTCCGCACAAGTCAGCTTAGGCGTCACATCGCGTTCCATAAACTACCCCCGCACCATTTTCCCCTAGCATTCCCCGCCAACGCCATCTGCTTGCATCATATTTTCCCGCCGGGCCGGCGCCCATCCCCGGCGCCTGCTACCCCGCCGAAAGGACAAAGCCGCGCCATGTCGAAATGGTATAAAAATACTATCCTAGCTGAAAATCTCAAAACCCTCGGCCGCCTGCCGCTGCAAACCATATCCGGGGAGGCTTGTATTTTGGAAATTGAGGTAAACACCCTCGGCGCCACCAAAGTCGTAATAATACCGGCCAAACTCGACGGCATCGCCCTCGCCGCCCTCGAAAACACCCTTCGCGGGCTCATCGGCGAAGGAAACCGCAACATCCTCTGCAACTTCTCCCGCACCGCAGCCCTCCCCCCAGACGGCCTCGCCATCTTCATCGCCGTACTCAAAGACCTTCACCGCCTACAGGGGCAAATGGCCTTCTGCCTCATGCGCCCCGAAGTGCGGGAAACCTTCGACGCCGCCGGCCTCACCAGCCTCTACCGCTACTACGACCACGACGAAGCCTTGCGCGTCGAAATCCTCCGCGCGCTATCCGCCCACTTCCACGAATACGCCGACCTCCACGCCATCCGCCTCCGGCAGGGCACAAACCAACTATCCGTCGAACTCTTCCTCGAATTCGACGGTGACCGGAAAATGAGCCAAATCCAGCAAAGCATCGACAAAATCAAACTCGACCTCGAAGCCAAAATCGAAAACAGCGAAATCCTCATCATCCCCGCCACCAGCGCACCAAGCGTCGCCCAAGGAGGAAACCCCGCGCCATGCAAATAAAAGAACATCACGGCATACAAATCGTCCAGCTACCCGCCCGCATCGACGCCGCCACCTCGCCCGCCCTCGAAAACCTCCTCAACAGCCTCCTCGATAACGGGCAAACCAACATCATCTGCGACTTCGCCGCCACCGAATACATATCCAGCCTCGGCCTCAGAGTATTCCTCTCCGCCCTCAAAAAAACCGCCAAAGCCGGCGGCAGCCTCGTTCTATCCTCCCTAAAACCCGGCATACTGGAAATCTTCGACATGACCGGCTTCACCGGCCTCTTCACCATCTTCGCCACCGCCGAAGCGGCGCGCGGCATCTTTCACGCCGAGAGCCCCTCAGCCAAAAGCGGCACAGACCACCACGAGCGCGAAGAACTCATCATCGACAAACAGCCCGATCAAGTCACCCGCGCCTACGCCGCCAAACCCGAGCCCGGCCGCATGGACGCGAAAGCATAAACCCGGTCGCTGCGCCATTCCTCCGCGCCCGCCCCACAGGCGAACGGCCGCCTTGATTTTGGCTAACACATAACGAAAGACCCGCGTTTTTAACGCGGGTCTTATTATGCGCCAGCGAAAGCATCTACTAATCCCATTCCACCTCGACCGACCCGACAACCTGCTTGTGGTCGTTGCGGATTTCCGGCGGAAATTGCTTTAGCAGCGCAGCTTCTTCTTCCGCGGTTATCCAGTCGAGGCGTCTTAGGGCATTGATGCCGAAATGCTCAAGCGCCCGCCGGCCGCCGTCGATAACCTTGATCACAAGACCTTGCCCGGTCGGGCAAGAGCCGATGCAGAAAGACGCCTCGGCCCCCAGTTTGGCGATCAGCCGGCCGCCGGTCGCCTCCATGAGCGCCGTCTCAAAGCGCCCGCGGCCGCCGACGCAGTCGGGATTGCTGCGCATCGCATCGCGGACGCGAATAACGTCGGCCCGGCGGTCCTGCCAGTCTTCATCCGTTGGCTCGCTTAGCCGGGCATAAGCCAGGGCCATGTTATAAAGCGGCAGGCAAAAGGTAGGGACGCCGCAGCCGTCCACGCCTTCGTCCATTTCGCTCTCCGCCAGGCCGGCCGACCGGGCCACCGCGTAGCGCATCATCCGTTGAACCTTGTGGCCCGGATCGGTATAGCCGGCGAGAGGCGCGTCGGTCAGGAGCGCAAGGCCGAGCATGGCCGCATGCTTGCCCGAGCAGTCGTTATGGAGGGCGGAATAAGGACGTCCCTCCTTATACAATTCCCGCGCGATCATCGTGTCGAGCGGCTCGGCTACGCCGCAGGCCAGGTCTCCGCAGTCCAGTCCCATATTACGCAGTATCGACTGCACCAGTTGGAGATGGAATTCGTCCCCGCTATGCGAGGACACCATGACCGCCAGCTCTCGCTCCGTCAGGTTGAATCTCTCCATCCCGCCGTGGGCGAGGAAGGGGAGTACCTGAAACGGTTTGGCCCCCGAGCGCCAGAAGGTGCGGTAGTCAGGCCGGTCCTTGGCGAGAATCAGCCGGCCGGCCCGATCCACCGCCACCGCTTCTATCTGATGGCTGCTTTCGATAAAATTGCCGCGCTTGAAATGTACTTTAGGCATAAATCCAGTCCTTTCGCTCAGTGTCGTCACAGGGACATTGTACCACTCCCTAGTGCGAACTTCCACTTGGCCTTCACGACGCAGGCGGTACCTGCTGCCAATTCGCGCCGGTGGCGGTTTCGGGTTTGCCACACGCTTGCGGCGGCGGTCTTACGTAAGCTCGTCGCCGTCTCCGCCGCACCACCGCCACATTCGCATCCAAGCTCAAGTGTCGGTTCTCCGCGGCCTTCCATGGCCGCTGCGTGCGGTGTCGTTTGCGGCTCTCTCGCTAAGTAGCGGCCGCCGTCCTCGCTTACGTGGCTACCCGAACCCGCCCCCGGCGCTTAGCCAGCCTCCGCAAAGTCGCCGTCCGTTTGCGGCCCCGCAAAAAGCAGATGGACAGGAGTTCGTTGAGCCTTGCCTCCACCATCCAAATTCGGAATGACTGAGAACCCGCGAATTTCGCGGGCTCTTGCTGTTATGAGGGGTGGTTGGTGGAGGTAGCCTCTACCAGGAAAAATAAATTGAATCAGATATGACAAAGTAGTAAAATTTTCTTGTGAATGTCAGAATTATATCTCTCCAAACGAAAATCTTAAAAGTAAATAAGTTAGTGAGTTAAATTATAATTGACGGAGGTTTTAGATGACTGTTGAAGTGAACGGAGTGACTGATAAACCGGAAAAATGGCCAGCGAACGCAATCGAATGTCAATTAGAGAATATATTAGCTCAAGTAGACAAATTTAAGAAAGATCCTAGTTACAAGAACAAGGAAGTATTAGTTTCATTAGTTACCGATTATGATCTTAATCAAAGATCGATGTTGGGTCTTTTTAGAACTACTGAGTATGAAGTGGCTAGTATAAATACACTTTTTGTAGAGGCCCTTTTTCTTCAATTAAACGCACTTAAAACATATTTGTATGAATTGATTGGCTACAAGACTAGAATGCAGAAAATGGTGTCATGGCTTCCCGAAATAGATGCAACATTACAGGTGGATTCGTTTGAAGGATTATTTCCTCAGTTGAAACTGTATTACTTAACATATCAAAAATTTACGGTTGAAAAGAACAAGAACTATGCAGAGCAACTAATTGAAGTCGTAGAGAATATAGCTCAGTGTTCAAAAGAAAATGATTCTGAAGAAGTATTTCAAGAGACGGTAGCATGCCTTGCAAACGCATATATTTCAATGCTGAATGACATAAGTTATTTCAGATGTGTAAAAAGGACGAGTATTTGGGCTTTTGATAGAGATGAAATATTTAACTTATTTCAATTAGCTGCGAAACTAGTTAAATTCACTGGAGACTCGCCAGTTATTCGTCCGCTGAAAGGTGTGTTAATGACAAGCATTAGCAACTACATTTTAAAATCGCGGAATGATTATAGCGAGGATTATATTTGTAAATATATAAATTCTGAAGTCGCAAAGAAAAGCATTGTCAATCATCAGATTTGGATGTCATTAATCGAGAATTTGAATGACGAACGTGAGCAAAGAGTCGTTCCTGAGTTGTTTGAAGAGATTGGATGGAATAGCCATCCTTGGGCTACAAACATTGATTTCCTGCCTAAAAGAAAATATTATGTATCGTCATTCTGCAAGTCGATGAATGATTTAGAAATGAAGAAGGATTATGGCGAATGTATATATGGATATAAAGATGATCGTATGGCTGAGATACTCGCACCCATTATGTATAGGCATAAAAAAGATGGAACGAAGACACCTGCTTTTTCGCAAGTAGTAGCTTTCGATGTGATTTATGATAGGGAAGAAGCCAAAAAGGAAATCGAGTTCTTATGCAATCTTATTGAGTGTTTTAACATGAGCGATGAAGATAAAAAAAGTTTCTTGGAGGAAATCCTGCAGTATTGGATATTATCAGTTAAGGATCCTAAATGGCTACATGAAAGAGAACGAAGATATGTGTTGTTTATGTATGATGGATACGACTATTGTGAGACGGATATTAATGATCCTAAGTTTTTAAAATTAAAGACATCGTTATTCATTGAGCCAGACTTTATTCTTGGAGAAAATCCGGTGAAACCCTATATCAGAATGATGGTTGATAATAAAAGAAATGCAATTTCGATGAAACCATATTTGTTCTGTGCAGATTGTCTTAATAGAGACTTCGATGTAGTTGCCGGATCAAGAAAGATTCATAATTGCCCGATTTGTGAATCAAGGAATTTATGTATTGAATACCCAAATGAGAAGTAATAGATTTATTGGAATATAGAGAATAATTGAATAGATTCACAGGGATGGTTCTTTTGATGCAAAACGGGTGGAGTTGCATGGTCACGGATCGCCTCCACCATACAAAGCCGGGTCGAGGCCGCTCACGACATACCCGCCCAACAACCCTGGCGGAAGAACTAGGGGTTCATCCCAATGCGGTGCACAAGTGGGCGAACAGTATAGTGATGATTCCGCAGGAATTTTTTTCATATAAAGGGTTTGCATGGAAAATGATAGAATAAAACGAATGAACTGGCTGGTCATACATAAGCGGACATGTTGACAGCTAAGTACGCGACGGTTTTTCGGAAGCTCAAATTATTTTTAGGAGGCGGTATTATGAATAAACTTGCGATGGCTGTGTTGACGCTCTTGCTGGTCGTCACCGTGGCGACTGCAGCGGCGGCGGAAGCTCCGGGTGACTTGGCGCTGATGCTGCTGCGGGCGGAGTACGAAGGTCAGCCGATTCCCATCCTGACAAAGGCCGACCCGGCGCTTACCGTCGACGGGGCATACGAAGTCCAGAAGGCGTACATAGCCATGAAACTCGCGGGCGGCGAAGCGATAGCCGGCTTCAAGGGCGGCCTGACGGCCGGCGGGGTGCAAAAACGCTTCGGGATGACCGCGCCGGTAACGGGGGTGTTGCTCCAGTCCGGGATGCTCACCGGAGCGCCTGTGCTCGAAAAGTCGCGGTTTGGCGCGCTTATGCTGGAAACCGAGATAGCATTCGTCGTCGGCCAGCCTATCGTCGACATCATTCCCGATGTCGCGTCCCTCAAGGGAAAGATTCAGGCGGTCATGCCGGCGATCGAAGTCCCCGACCTCGGCTTTGCCGATATGAAAGCGCTGAAAGCTCCCGACCTGGTTGCTTCCAACGTATCGGCCCGTCAGTTCATCATCGGCCGGGAAGTGTCGCCGGACGCTTTTGACCTGAACGCGGTGAAGATAACGCTTTATCACAACGGCGTTGCCGTTGGCGCTGGCGTTGGCGAAGATGCGCTCGGCGACCAGTGGAATACGGCGCTGTGGCTGATAAACAGCATGGTTGCCCAGGGCTACAAGATCGAACCCGGACATATACTGATGACCGGTGCCCTCGGGGCGATGCTGCCGGGCAAACCGGGCAGCTACACCGCCGATTACGGTGATATGGGACGCATCGACTTTACGATAAGGTAACTGGCGGCTCTGCGCGCGCCTGCCGCAAATGCGTACCCGTTCACCGTCACCTCTCCACCACCATCATCCTTCAGCTACGCAACTCTCCCTAACAACACCCTGCCGACCCTTGCTAAGCAAAAACGAGGCTGCCAAATTCGTTGGCAGCCTCGTCGTATTACCGGCCATCCCCGCGAGGCATACGGCCATCGCGAATAGCGCGTTCACCCGCAAACCTAGGCATAAGCCTGCCAGCCGCAGAAGGGGAGGGAAGCAGGCGAACACCAGCCCTCACCATGGCCGGCCATATACCCCGCCAATCCAACCCGCCAACCCCAACCCGCCATCACATCACGCGCCCGCTCTCCGAAGCCCTACCCTTCGAAATAGCCTCTCCCTATCGCCATCCCGCAACACTCGCGGAAAACAATTACTTGCCGCTGTAAATTATTGATTACCAAAAGCCTCCCA
>JAEZJM010000013.1 GCA_023415775.1 Bacillota bacterium
ATGGCTCTTTGAAACCGAATCATTGTTTTGTGACTACACTTCCGAAGAAGCGCAGCCCGCACATCTGGCTTAATTTTACCTACATTGTTCAGTTTTCAAGGAACACTGTCCGTCGTCTTGACCGGAATTCTATGTTAACATAACCTCGGCGGCTCTGTCAACATTCAGTTTCTGGTAATCTTGTCGCTGCTTGCCTTGTCTGGTCTTTTCAGCCAGCTCCGCTTGCGGCGACTTTGTTATATTAACATAACTCGCAAGTCGTGTCAATATGCTTTTTGGGGTTCCGTCCGCCTCGGCGGGGCATTAAAAAACGCTCTGAGTTTCCTCACGAGCGAGCTTAGTCGCCTTTAACCGTGACAAAAATTATGATAGCACACCGGCCAGGCGATGTCAAGGGAGACACCGTATATTAATACGATGTCTCGCAGTAACGGGCGATGTATTCTTCGGTCAGGGCATCCAGCGAGCGACGCAGTTCCATGATGCATTCATCGGACAGGTCATAAGATTCAACACCACCGTGAACGATGGTGGCGAGTTTCTGGATGCGTTTGAAGAGTTCCAGTTTAGCCATCGGTAATACCTCCTTGCAACAGTCTGAGTACGATATTAACAATGACCGGGCGAAATGTAAATAGATTGTAAAAAACGCAGAAGAGCAAGTTTTTTCTGATTATTAGGCCGGGACGGCGTTTTTCCTGAACCAGTTGACGAGGTGATCGACCTTGTACTTGCCTGTCTCGGTGCCTTCGGCCAGCTCCACGATGCTGTCCTGGGTTGCTATTATATTGTAGCCGTTGGCGCGCAGGAGAAAGAGGGAGCACATCATTGCGGTCGGTTTGTTGGCCGAGGCGAACGGCTTGGAGTTGACCATGGCATACATGAGGACAGCCACTTTGGTGAAGATGTCGGGGTAGAGTTCTTCCCCCTCGAAGGCGACCAGCGGCTTGGCCAGGATGCTGTCCAAGAGGCTGTCGTCGTTGATGCCCGGCTGGGCGCCGGTACGCTGGACGATCTCGGAATAGATGTAGATAACTTCTTCCAAGCTGAGGTAGCGCATTATTTATTCAGCCTCCTCAGCGCAAAGTCGTAGTCGATGAGGAGCTTGTCCACCAGTCTGACAAAGTCGATCGAAACGCTGCCGCTTTTCACGACAACCGGCTTGAGGATAAGTTCGCGCTTTTCGCGGTTGAGTTCCACGGATACGTGGGAGCCGTCTTTGATCCCCAGCGCCTTGAGCATTTCGAATGGCAACGAAACTACCGAGCTGTTGCCTGCCCTGAACACTTTGCGTACTTCCACGTTGACCTCCCGCCAACCTGTAATTACTGTATATACCTTACATTATAACTGATGGGCCATCTGCGGGCTACAAAAATTTGCCGGCCGCCGCCCCGCCAAGGTAGCGGCACAGCCTGCCCTGCCTAGTATCGCGTTCCTCCATGAGGCGTTCGATGTCGTCGCGGATAGTCCACCAGCCCGACTGCCAGTTGGCGAAAAGGGTATGGCTGGCTGGCGCCCGCCCGATGAGGCGCTGTACGACGATAACGGGATGGAGATATTCGAGGAAAGTTACGACGCGTTCGACATACTCTTCTTTGCTGATGAGGTTGACTTCGCCCCTGGTGTACCAGTCGGCCATGACCGTTCCCTTCACTATATAGAGGGCGTGGAGTTTAACCTGCTCGACGCCCAGAGCGGACAGCACCTTGGCGTCTTCGATCGCGTCGGTCATGTCGTCCCACGGCAGATTGAGGATTATGTGGGCGCAGATTTCGACCCCGAACCTTTTGGTCCTTAGTACAGCGTCGATGAATTCGGCCAGGGTGTGCCCGCGGTTGACTTTTAAAAGCGAGTGGAAGTTCACTGTCTGGAGACCTAGTTCGAGGAATATGTCTACGTTATGGGCGGCGCGCACCTCAGCCATTGCTTCCAGGTGTCTGTCGCCGACGCAGTCGGGCCTGGTGGCCACCGCAACGCCGACTACGCCGGGCCGGCAAGCCTGGCGTAGGTAGTCGGCGAATTTGTCGGGCTGCATGTAAGTGTTGCTGAAGTTCTGAAAGTAAGCAATGAATTTTTGCGCTTTATATTTGGGGGCAATATGAGCGATGTTGGCGGCAAGTTGCTCGGCGACGGTCATCTCGGCCGGCAGGTTTTCGTAACCGGCGCCGATCTCGCCGCAAAAAACGCACCCGGAAACGCCGCAGGTGCCGTCCCTGTTCGGGCAGGTTACCGGCAGGCTGACCGGCAGCTTGTAGACTTTTTCCCCGTACCGTTGCCGTAGATATTCGGAATAGACGCGGTAGCGCATCAAAACGCACGTCCCTTCGGGAAGTCACCCGGCTCTACGGTCTGCCAGGGAGGTGCGCCCCCGGAGCGTGAAAAGAGCACGGCGGTTGGACGGTGAACGAGCCGCCCCTCGGTGAGCCAGGCGGGGATGTCGAGTTCGAAGACCTCGATGTGGTGTTGTTTCCTGACCTCCCGCCAGCTTGTGAAGGCGTAGTCCAGCAGATAGCGGCGTACGGTTGGCTCGTCTCGCCAAAAGGCGGACTTTGCCTCGTCCCATTCCGCGTCGTCCCAGGGTAGGAACTCCGGTCGCCCGGCGTCGCGCTCGCTGGCGAGGGTGTCGAATTTTAGGAACTGACGGCAGATAGCGACCTGGGCCGGGAGGGCATTCATACAGAAACCGTCGAGGTGGCGGGCGAGGTTCTTACCGCCGGGGGCTACAAGGTGCAGGTCATGCTTTTCCCAGTAGCCGGCGATTGCTTCGTAGAGGGCGAAGGCGTCGCCACCTGTGGCGGCTGTCAGCCAGCCGAGGGTTGCGGTAAAACGGCCGCTGTTGTAGATCTGATTGAACATCTCTTCGAAAATCTTCAGTTTGCGGATTTCGCTGTAGGAGATATAGTTGTTGGCCAGCACCTCGTAAGGGGCGCCGGCCATGAAAACATAGCCGTGGTCGTCGGCCGTGAGCCGTATGCCCGAGCCTCTGAGAAGTTTGAGGAAGCCAAGCTGCAGCATGTGGGGGTTGAGGGCGTAGACGTCGTTGAACGATTGGCCGAACCGCCGGTAATCTTCGTGAGGCAGGCCGGCGATGAGGTCGAGATGGAGATGGATGTTGCCGGCGGTGCGCAACGCGCCGACATTAGCCACGATCCGCGGCCAGTCGTTATGACGACTGATTTCCGTCAGCGTCGTTTCATTCGTTGACTGGACGCCGATCTCGAGCTGGAAGCGGCCGGGCGGCGCAGTTTTGAGCACGGCCAGTACGTCGTCGTCGAGCAGGTCGGCGGCAATTTCCAGGTGGAAGTTGGTGTCCGTGTCCTGGGCGGCGAGGAACTCGATAATCGGCAAGTAATGATCGCGGCGGGCGTTGAAGGTGCGGTCGACGAATTTGACCTGCTTGACCCGGTGGGTAATAAAGAAAGCCAGTTCGTCCAGCACTCTGGGGACGGGCAGAAAGCGGACACCGACGGTGGCGCTGGAAAGGCAGTACTGGCAGGAATACGGACAGCCGCGGGAGGATTCGTAGTAGATGATCCTGCCCTGCAGGCCGGCCATGTCGGCTTCCACATAGGGAAAAGGGACGGATGCCAGGTCGCCGACCACTTGCGGGCGGTCGACGCTAATCTCCCCGCCTCGGCGGTACGCCAGTCCGGCAATTCCCTCGGGCTGCCTGCCTGCACCAAGGTCGGCGAGCAGCGAGGCCAGCGTTTCCTCGCCTTCACCCTGGACAATGTAATCGACGCCAGGATTCTCCGCCAATACCCGTGCCGGATCGTAGGAAACCTCCGGTCCACCGAGAATAATGACGGTGTCGGGCAACACCTTTCTGACCAAGGCGGCAAGTGTCAGAGAGGCACCTATATTCCAAATATAACAGGCCAGACCGAGCGCGTCGGGGCGGACCCGATAAATGTCGCCGAGGATGGCGAGCATTTCGTTATTGATCGTATACTCCCGGACGGCAATATCGGGGCATGCCTGCCGGCAGTAACGTCGGAGGCTATAGAGAGCCAGCGCGGAGTGGACGTATTTGGCGTTCAGTGTCGCCAGCAAAACTTGCACACAGCATCACCCGAAAGTATTATTCCCCCCCGGTCGTCCCTATCCCTGCTCCATGCCTTATCGGCCGGTAATTCACCGCTCAGACCCGGTCAGCATACTATAAGAGAGGCATATGGGGAAGGAGAGTGGATTTATGCGCATCATCATAGACGGACAACGGATACCTGTCCAGGCCCGCGCTTCCAAAGACATCCTTTCAACGCTCAAAAGTATGGCCAAGATGCTCGGTTGGGGCATTTTCTATGACGCCGCCAAAGAAGTCGTGTATATCAATTCGAAAAGCTCCAGTCCGCCGGCGCCCATCCCCGACCGGCAGACGGCGGCAGAGCCCATCGAAAGCACCCGGCTTCTTGGCAAAACCATCTGCATCGATCCCGGCCATGGGGGCAGCGACAGCGGCGCCGTCGGCCCTACCGGCACTATGGAAAAGGATAATACTCTGGCGATCAGTCTCCTGCTCCGCGACCGGCTGGAAAAGAACGGAGCGACGGTGGTAATAACCAGGGAAAACGACAAGGATGTGTCTTACCCGGATTCGTCGGCCGACGAAGAACTGGGAGCGCGGGTAGATATCGCCAACGAAGCGGCCACCGATATTTTCGTCAGCATCCATAACGATGCGTTCACAAGTCCCTCCGCGGCCGGCACGACCACCTTCCATTACGGCGACGCGGATTCGGTCCGGCTCGCGGGCCATGTGCAGAAGTGCCTGGTCGACGAACTGGGCACACGTGACCGCGGCAGCCGCTTCGCCAGTTTCTACGTCATCCGTTACACCGATATGCCGGCCATCCTCGTGGAGGTAGCCTTTATCTCGAACCCGGAAGAGGAGGTGCTGCTGGCCAGCGTTGACGGCCGGTACAAAGCGGCCGAGAGCATCTTCCAGGGAATCGTCAAATTTTTCAAGGTATAGCTACGGCAGGCAATAATCTGCTGAAAACGAGGTGTTCCCGTGGTCTGCGGCCCGCTCCGCCCGCGAGCGCGCGCCGCAGATGAACTTTTTAGGGACCCTCGCAGTATAAAAGGCACAAATTTCCGGGAAAGATAAACAGGAAGTTTGCCCTACTTCTGCTAATATATAAAGATAAGAATAACAGCAGAAGGGGTTTAGGAGTGAGAATAATAGCAATGGCGATGATTGTTCCTTTTTTCTTCGGCACGATGCTGCTGAGCGGTGCTGCCGCCGAAGCCGGCCCGTCGGCTAGCGGCAAGGTTCCCGACCGCAGCGAAATCCCGGCCGAATTCAAGTGGCGGCTCACCGACATTTACGCCGACGAAGCCGCTTGGCAAGCCGACTTTGAGAAACTGAAGGCGCAGTTGCCGAAAATCGGTCAACTTCGCGGCAAGCTTGGCAACGGCGGCAAAGACCTGGCTGCCTGCCTGAAGCTGCGGGATGAAATCGGCGTCATCGGCGGCAAGCTGTACGCCTATGCCCGCATGCACCGAGACGAAAACACCGCCGACGCCAAATACCAAGGGCTGACTGGCAAAGTCGAAACCATGCTGACAGAAGCCGGGGCGGCAACTGCCTATATCGAACCCGAAATTCTGGCCATCCCTGAGGCCAAACTGGCCGATTTCCGCAAACAAGAGCAGGGGCTCAAAGACTACTCCTTCTACTTCGACAATCTGCTGCGCCAGAAAAAGCACGTCCTGTCGCCCGCTGAAGAAGAAATCCTTTCGCGCTCCGCCGAGGCCACGTCGGCGGCGGAAAACGCCTTCAACATGCTCGCCCATGCCGACATGCGCTTCCCGGAAGTCACCGACGAAGACGGCAAAAAAGTACAGCTAAGCGAAGGCCGTTACCGCTCATTCATAATGTCACCCGACCGCAAAGTACGGGAGGAAGCCTTCAAGGAGCTATTCGGTACATATAACCAGTACCGCAACACTTTCGCCGCCACCCTCGGCGGCAACGTGAAGAAGAATGTTTTCTATTCCAAGACGAGGAAGTACAAGACCACTCTCGAGTCGTCCCTGGAAGGCGACAATGTGCCGCAGGCGGTCTATGACAACCTCATCGCCACCGTGCACGCCAACCTGGGGCCCCTCCACCGCTACGTGGCTTTGAAGCAAAAAGCGCTGGGCGTCGACGAGATGCACATGTATGACCTCTATACGCCGCTGGTGCGCGATGTGAAACTAACCTACGAATATGACGACGCCCTGAAAGTCATCAAGGAATCTCTCGCCCCGCTCGGCCCGGAATATGCCGGTATCCTCGACAAGAGCTTCACATCTGGCTGGATGGATGTGTACGAAAATAAGGGCAAACAGACGGGGGCATATTCGTGGGGCGTGTACGGCGCCCATCCGTTCGTGCTCCTTAACTACCACAACCGCTATGATGACGTTTCCACCATCGCCCACGAACTCGGCCACGCCATCCACAGTTATTACAGCCACAAGAGCCAGCCTTACGCCACTTCCCACTATACTACTTTCACCGCCGAAGTGGCCTCGACAACCAACGAGATCCTCCTCATCGACCATATGCTGAAAACCACCACCGACAAGCGCGTGCGCCTCTACCTCATCAACCAGTACCTTGAGGCGGTTAGGGCGACGGTCTACCGCCAGACGATGTTCGCCGAATTCGAAAAGCTCATCTATGCCAAAGCCGAAGAAGGCGAAACGCTGACCGCCGACCTCCTGGACGAAATGTGGCAGGAGCTTAATGAAAAATACTACGGACCCGGCATTGTGGTCGACAAGGAGCTCAACGTCGAGTGGGCGCGTATCCCGCACTTCTACTGGCACTTCTACGTGTACCAGTATGTGACCGGTTACGCCGCCGCCACCGCTCTCGCCGATCAGATCCAGAAAGAAGGCCAGCCAGCTCAGGAGCGTTATATCAATTTCCTCAAGAGCGGCGGCAGCGACTACTCTATCGATATCCTCAAACGGGCCGGGGTCGACATGTCCACCCCCAAACCCATCGAGGTAACACTGCAAAAATTCTCTTCGTTACTGGATGAACTTGAGAAAATACTCAGCGAATCTTGACATATCTGTTAACTAATGGTTATTATATAGTAAGCTAGACAAATTGTCCCGGTCCGTATTCGCAGGTTATTCTTACCAACCGACTGGCATTTGTTTTAGTGATTTCATTAAGGAGGTTGGTTAAGACTAATGTACGAAGACAGGACTCTCACTTGCAAGGAATGTGGCGTAGAATTTGCCTTTACCGCCGCCGAGCAAGCCTTCTATGCTGAAAAAGGATTCCAGAACGACCCGTCCCGCTGCCCGACCTGCCGCGCCGCCCGTAAGCAGAGCCGCAACGGCCGCCCGGACCGGGAAATGTTCACCGTAACCTGCAGCGGTTGCGGCATCGAGACCCAGGTTCCCTTCAACCCCACCGCCGGCCGTCCGGTATACTGCCGCGACTGTTTCCAGGCCAGCAAACGCTCTTACTAAAACCGCTAAGACCCTAGCCCAGGCTAGGGTCTTTTTTTGACCGCGCACCGCAAACGCCAAGAATACGAGGAAAACCGATGCTTAAGTCAGTATCATTTCACAAGGCTCTGTCGGACGCGGCCAGCCCTCTGGTGGGCGCCCACCGCGGGGCGAGCGCGGAATATCCCGAGAATACGACGGCCTCTTTCTCCGCCGCCGCTGCCCAGGGCGCCGATTTTTGGGAACTTGACGTGCGCCTGTCTGCCGACGGTGTGCCGATGGTCGTCCACGACGCAACCATCGACCGCACCACCCGCGGCCAAGGTATGGTCCGGAAGCAGACGGCGACGATGCTCGAAGGATACGGCGTCCCGGCTCTGGCAACCGTCCTTGCGCTGGGGGCGGGGCGGACTTATTTCAACGTTGAGCTTAAAACCGATGGCGACGCCTCCGCACTGGCCGCAGCGGTGATTAACGTTGTCGGAGCCTTGCGGCTCGAACGGCATATCCTCGTTTCCTCCTTCGACCATGACGCCCTGCCGCTTGTCAAAGCCGCTATCCCCGCCGCCCTCACCGGCGTCCTTTATGAAGAACCCTTGTCCGACCCGGCCGGCTACGCGCGAGAACGCGGCGCCGACGCCGTCCATCCTTACTATCGCCTCGCCGACGCGCGCCTCTGCAACACCGCCCGCGACGCCGGCCTGATCGTTGTCCCCTGGACGGTCGACCGCCCACTGTATCTGCGCTATTTCGCGGCCATCGGGGTTCAGGCGGTCATCACCAGCCGGCCGGCGGCCGCCGTTGCCTTGTATAAAAACCGCTCCTGATTTCTCGCCAGTTTTAGCCGGCCAGCCCGGCTATTTTTATTTGCCGCCCGGATGGCGGCGGCTCGGTCGTGTAACACTAAACTATCCGATTTTTTTCTCTTAAACAGGTGGTATGATGCCCAAGCAACCGATGCCCGATATCATCCCGCCAATGCTCGCCAAAGCGGGAGCGATGCCGACCGATCCGGCTCTGTATGCGTTCGAGATCAAATGGGACGGCATCCGCGCCGTCGCGTATCTCAACAAAGGCAATTTACGCCTCCTCAGCCGCAATAACAAAGACATCACTGCCCAATATCCCGAACTTGCCGCCCTGGCTTGTTCACTGCCCGACAGACGGCTCGTCCTCGACGGCGAAATCGTCGCCCTCGGAGCGGATGGACGCCCCTCCTTCTCCCGCCTCCAGCACCGCATGGGGCTTAGTTCCCCGCGGAAAATCGCCCAGGTAGGCGGCGAAATACCCGCCACTTATATCATTTTTGACGTCCTCTACCACGACGGCCGCCTGTGCATCGATCTTCCTTACAGCGACCGCCGCCGCATCTTGATGGCTCTGGCGCTGTCCGGGCCTGCCTGGCAGACTCCTGCCCATAAGACCGGAGAGGGTCCTGCGATGCTGATCGCCAGTCGGGAAGTAGGTCTCGAAGGGATAATGGCCAAGCGGCTCGACAGCAAGTATGAAGCCGGCAACCGCAGCGACGCCTGGCTGAAAATCAAGAACCAGCGCCGCCAGGAGCTCGTCATCGCCGGCTGGGTGCCGGGCCGGGGAAAGCGTCAGGGCACCATCGGCGCTTTGCTGGTCGGCTACTGGGACCGGCCGTCCGGCAAATCCGGCCGCCGCCTCGTGTACGCCGGCAAGGTGGGCACCGGATTCTCCGCCCGGACGCTGGCCGACCTCGCCGCCAAACTCGCCCCACTTCGCTGCGATACCAGCCCCTTCGCCGCCAAGCCGCCGGTGGCTGATGCCTTCTTCGCAGCCCCACTGCTGGTCGGCGAATTCGAATTCACCGAATGGACTCCGCACAATACCTTGCGTCACCCGTCCTTCAAGGGTCTACGCCACGACAAGGACGCCGCCGCGGTCGTCCAGGAAACGACGCCATGACAGGAGGGATAGTATGCAGCGACCGATCTGGAGTGGAGCGATAAGCTTCGGGCTGGTCAATGTGCCGGTAAAATTGTATAATGCTGTCAGGAAGAGGACGGTCAGCTTCCATCAACTGCGCGAAAAGGACGGCTGCCGCATCCGCCTGAAAAAAGTTTGCTCCGCCGACGGGGCCGAAGTGCCTGCCGAAAACATCGTCAAAGGCTACGAGATTTCTCCCGACCGCTATGTGACCGTGTCGGCCGAAGAGCTGCAGACGCTCTATCCGCAGGCCAACCGCAGCATCGAGATCGAGGATTTCGTACGGCTGGAAGAAATCGACCCGCTGTATTTCGAACAGTCATACTACCTGCTTCCCGACAAGGGAGCGGCCAAGTCCTACAAGCTGCTGATGACGGCGATGCGCGACACCGGCCGGGTGGCCGTGGCCCGCTTCGTGCTCCGCAACAAGGAATACCTCGCCGCTCTCAGGCCGGCCGGTCTGGCCTTGAGCCTGGCGACAATGCATTTCGCCGACGAGGTTGTCCCCCAGGAGGAACTCGAAGGTCTGCCGGGAGAAGAAACGGCTCCCACCGAACGGGAACTGGCGATGGCCGGTCAGCTCATCGAATCGCTGACCGCCGCATTCGACCCGAAAAAATACCGCAACGAATATTACCGGCGAGTCATGGATCTCGTGGAACGCAAGGCCGAGGGCCAAAAAATCGTCTCCCGGCCGGCTGCCGAGGAAGGGGCGAAGGTCATCGACCTGATGGCGGCCCTGGAAGCAAGCCTGGCTGCCGTAAAGAAGAAACCGCCGGTGAAGGAGAGGAGGAAGAGGGCAAGTGCCCGCTAAAACGCTTGTAAAAATCGCCGGCCAGGAGCTGGCGCTGTCCAACCTGGACAAAGTCTTTTACCCCGATACCGGGTTCACCAAAGGCCAGATGATCGATTATTATATCCGCGTCGCACCCGTCCTTCTGCCCCACCTGGCCGGGCGCCCGGTAACGCTCAAACGCTATCCCGACGGGGCTTCCGACGACTTCTTCTACCAGAAGGAGTGTCCCTCCCACCGGCCCGACTGGCTGCCGACCGCGCCCGTATGGAGCGAAGGCAACAACCGCAACATCAACTTCTGCCTGCTGGCCGACACCCCGGCTTTGGTGTGGGCGGCCAACCTGGCGGCGCTTGAGCTGCACACCTCTCTATCGCTCGCCGTCGCGGCGGCCACGCCGACAATGATGGTTTTCGATCTCGATCCGGGACCGCCGGCGACCATCGTCGACTGCACCCGTGTGGCGCTGTGGCTGAAAGAGGTCTTTGACCACTACGGACTTGTTTCCCTGCCGAAAACCTCGGGGTCAAAGGGCCTGCAGATTTACGTCCCTCTCAACACCCCGGCCGATTACGACCACACCAAGGCGTTCGCCCGCGCTCTGGCCCAGTTGCTCGAAAAGCAGCACCCCGACAAGGTCGTGTCGCGGATGACCAAAGCGCTGCGCACCGGCAAAGTGCTGGTGGACTGGAGCCAGAACGACGAACACAAGACCACGGTCTGCGTATACTCATTGCGGGCCCGGCCGAAGCCGACGGTTTCCACACCGGTGACCTGGGACGAGGTGTCGGCGGCCTGGGAAAAGCGCAACGCCGCGTCGCTGACCTTCGAGGCCGGCGACGTTCTGGACCGGGTAGCGAGGTTTGGTGACCTGTTTGCGCCTGCATTGACTCTGAAGCAGCAACTACCTTCCTTGTAGTCTGCTACCGCCTCTATACGCAACGAAGACCCGCCGGAACCCCGGCGGGTCTTCGTCTAACTCCTATACTTAGCCTTTCGGCCCGGCCGCCGTAATCTCCGGCGGCACATCCTTGCCAAACTTCACGAAATTCTTCACGAACCGCGCCGCCAGCTCGGCGGCCGACTTGTCGTACGCCGCCTTATCCGCCCACGTCTGCCGCGGCTTTAGCACCTCGGCCGGCACACCCGGGCAGCTTGTCGGCACATGCACGTTGAACACCGCGTCGAGCTCATAACCCACCTCGTCCAGC
>JAEZJM010000033.1 GCA_023415775.1 Bacillota bacterium
TTCGCTCATGGCGAACAGGTCTATTCTTTTCTGCAACGCTTCCTGTTTGGTTTTTCCATAGCCATAATGACGAATGGATTTACCGGTTACGGGATCGCGGCTGCAGACGGCAGCCACCCAGCGGCCGTCCTGACGTCGATAGATACTGCCTTTGCCATAATTGCTTTGTTTCATATGCACACACCTCCTTTACTGGCGATTGCTCCGGCTCGTACGTAACAGGGCTTGTCCCTGTTACGGCGGTGTCCCGGAGGTACGCAGGCATTCTGCCACATGCGCCATACTCACACACCATCCTTTGTATTTAAGTCTATGTAGTTATCAGCGGCCGCCACTCGGCCGCTTTTTCATTTCCGGCGCTTGCCGCCGGGATATAACATATTACGAATCCACCGGTTAACCAGGGACAACTTTGTCTTTGTCTTCAGCTTTTAAAGCGGCCACGATCTTTTCGATGACGGCCCGGTCGGCCGGTGACAGGCTGGCAATGTCTTTGGCCAGATCGGTCACGTCAGCCGGCAGGGACACAACGTCCGAGTCGAGGCCAAGTAAATGATCGGTTGAAACTTTTAAGATAACAGCCAGACGGGCCAGTGTCTCACCGTCCGGTTCGGTTCGGCCGCGCTCCCAGCCAGCCACTGTGGACTGGTTACCTGCCCCGATTAGTTCAGCCAGGGCGGCTTGAGACATATGGAGCTGTTCGCGGGCGGCGCGCAGGCGTTTTCCTAGTTCTTTGCTCATGTTTTTTCACACACCATCACATTTTATTTGCACACACTAAAAAAAGAGCTGCTACCCACATTGTACCTATTGCATTGCGATTTGTAAATATAAAATTGCAAAATGTATTGAAAAATAGCAAAACCTCACCTATAATTATTACATAATGCAATGTTGATATTGCAGTGATGATTTTATGGGAGGGATTGTTAATGACAAACACCAAGCTGGTGGTTACGGTCAAAGAATTTGCGGCCATGACCGGCATTGGTCAGAACCGGGTGCGGGAGTTTTGCTATCTGCCGGATTTTCCGGCATCAAAAGAGGGGAACCGTTTTATTATTCATGTGGAAGCCGCCAATGAGTGGCTGCGGCGGCGGACCAGCGCCAAGACAGGTGTGGATACGGCCGGTTTAAAGCGTATCCTGCCGTGAACCGGGGGCGCCAGAAACAAGTTGTCTTTAACCGGTGGAAGTGGGCGGGGCCATGAATTACATTACCGAGATCAATGCATTTTATGCCCGGCTTTTAGTGCGGCCGCTGTCGAGTGAGGCCCAGGCTTTGTGGAACGTATTGATGCATCTGTTCAACCGGGCCGGCTGGCCGCCGCAACTGACAGTGGCCGCTAGCACGTTGCTGGGCTTTCTGGGTTACAGTTATGCAACACTGTCGCGGGCCAGAAGCGAACTGGTGGCGGCCGGCCTTTTAGTTCATACGCCCCGCCCGGGCCGGCTGGCGCCGTATTATGAACTGCAGGCATTAAGTGGTAAGGGTGTGGATAAATCTGTTGATAACCCTGTGGATAAACCGCGCCTGGCCCTGGTGAAGCCAATTTGCCAATCATAATGAATGGCAAATGGAATGGCAAAACCGGAGTTGTCAATCATTATGATTGGCAACCTGAATACATTATTTAAACGTAAACTTATTGATAAACGTAAACCAATAATAGTAGTAGAAGCTGTGACTATGTGGACAGCAAAGGGGGAGGACGGCATGAACAAGGTCTTTCTGGTGGGACGCTTGTCTTCGGACCTGGACATGCGCTATACGATGAGCGGCAAGGCGGTTTGTTCCTTTTCACTGACCGTGGCCTTTAAAACCAGGGTACGGGAAGAAACGGACGCCATTGACTGCGTTGCCTGGGATACGCTGGCGGAGCAAATCGGTCAGGAAGGAAAAGCAGGCCGGCGGGTGGCGATTGAAGGCCGGCTGCATACCCGGCAGCTGGAGGGAACGGACGGCCAGCGAAAGAAGGTGACCGAGGTGGTAGTCCGGGATGTGGAGTTTTTGGACAAGCCGGGATTAGCCCGGCCGGGTTAGCTAATGAACCCGGTTACGATGAACGGTAAATGAAGCGGATGGGAGGGAAGGTTTATGAAGATTGTCCTTGATCCCGGTCATTCCGGCCCGGTCGAGCCGGGAGCGTGTGCCGGCGGTGTGCGGGAGTGTGATGTGGTGCTGGCCATAGCCAGGCTATTGGCCGAACAGCTTGAGGAGCAGGGGCATATGGTCCTGCTTACCCGGAATAGCGATATTGACACAGATGGTCTTGCTTTCCGTGCGGAGCTGGCCAATGCAAATCAGGCCGACCTGTTTGTCAGCATCCATGCCAACAGTGTGGCCAATCCTGCTGCCCATGGGACAGAGGTCTATCATTTTCCGGGGAGCGAACAGGGGCGAAGGTTGGCAGGCCTGATACAGAGGCGACTAGTGGCGGAGCTGAATACTGCCGACCGGGGCGTTAAGGAAGCAAACTTTCAGGTGTTGCGGGAAACGCAGTGCCCGGCGGTTTTGGTGGAGGTTGCGTTTGTTTCCCATGAGCAGGACCGGCAATTGTTGACGGC
>JAEZJM010000019.1 GCA_023415775.1 Bacillota bacterium
CCCAGCTTATCGAGGAAGCGGGGGCGTGCAGCATTTTGGTGGAGGGCGTGCCCACCGCGGTCGGCAAGGCTATCGCCGAGCGGGCCGGGATTCCTATCCTCGGCATCGGGGCCGGCTCGGGCACTCACGGCCAACTGCTCATTTACGCTGATATGGTCGGCATGTACGATAACTTCACGCCGAAATTCGTGAAGAAATACGCCAATGTCGGCGAAGTGCTAACAGGTGCGTTTGCCGAATACGTCAGGGAAGTGCGGGCAGGCCAGTTCCCGGTGGACGCCGAGCACACGTACAAGATGCCGGAAGAGGAAATCGCCGCGCTGGCCAAGGTCCTGGCCGAGCAGAAATAATACGCGCAAAGGGAGATGAAGATGGCTAGAATTCTCGACGGCAATGCCATCGCTGCCCGGATACGCGAAGAAATCAAGGCGGGCATAGAAAAGTTACAGGGAGAATTCGGCGTGACGCCGGGGCTGACGGTGATTATCGTCGGCGAGGACCCGGCCTCGAAGGTGTACGTGGGCCGCAAGCACAAGGCGTGCGAGGAGCTGGGCATCGCTTCGCAGGTGATCAGGCTGCCGGCGGACTGCGCCGAGGCGGCCCTTATCGCCGCGATCGACCGGCTGAACGCCGACCCGGCCGTCCACGGCATCCTCGTCCAACTGCCCCTGCCGAAGCACATCAATGCCGAAAGGGTGCTTGACCGCATCCGGCCGGACAAGGATGTCGATGGGTTCCATCCCCTCAATGTCGGCAACCTCGCCATCGGCCGCGAGGCGCTTGTGCCCTGCACGCCTCACGGCGTAATCAGGATGCTGGAGCTTGAGGGCATACCCATCGACGGCAAGCGGGCCGTCATCATCGGCCGCAGCAATATTGTCGGCAAACCGATGGCCAGCCTGCTGCTGGCCAGGAACGCCACGGTTACGGTCTGCCACTCCCGCACCGCCGATCTGCCGGCGGTGACGCGCCAGGCTGATATTCTGGTGGCCGCCATCGGCAAGCCCGGCTTCGTGACCGCCGACATGGTCGGCCCGGGCGCCGTGGTGATCGATGTCGGCATCAACCGGGTGGGCGACAAGCTCGCCGGCGACGTCGCCTTCGAGCAAGTCAAGGAGGTCGCCGCCGCGATAACCCCCGTGCCGGGCGGCGTGGGGCCGCTGACGATAGTGATGTTACTGCACAATACCCTAAAAGCCGCGCGCATGCAGTTGACGAAGTAGGAGGAGGAAGTGTCGTTTGATGAAAAGTGACGTCGAAATCGCCCAGGAAGCGAAAATGAAGCCCATCGCCCAGGTGGCGGCCGAGCTCGGTCTGACCGACGACGACCTCGAACTGTACGGCAAATACAAGGCCAAGGTGTCGCTGGCGGCCTGGGATAGGCTTAAGGACCGCCCGGACGGCAAGGTGGTGCTGGTGAGCGCCATCAATCCCACCCCGGCCGGCGAAGGCAAAACCACCAACACAGTCGGCATCGGCGACGCATTGCGCCGCCTCGGCAAAAAGGTCGTCATCGCCCTGCGCGAGCCCTCCCTCGGCCCCTGTTTCGGCGTCAAGGGCGGTGCGGCCGGCGGCGGCTACGCCCAGGTCGTGCCGATGGAGGACATCAACCTCCACTTCACCGGCGACATCCACGCCGTCACCACCGCCCACAATCTGCTGGCGGCGGTGCTCGACAACCACCTCCACCACGGCAACGAGCTGGGTATCGACCCGCGACGCATAACCTGGCGGCGAGTCATGGACCTCAATGAGCGGGCGCTACGCAACATCGTCCTCGGTCTGGGCGGCAAGGCCAACGGCGTGCCGCGCGAAGGCGGTTTCGACATTTCCGTCGCCTCGGAGATGATGGCCATCCTCTGCCTGGCTTCCGATCTCGAAGATATGAAAAGCCGTATCAGCCGCATTATCGTCGCCTACACCTATGACGGCAAACCCGTCACCGTCGCCGATCTCAAGGTGGCCGGGGCGCTGACCCTGCTCTTTAAGGACGCCATCAAGCCTAATCTCGTACAGACGCTGGAGAACACCCCCGCCTTCATCCACGGCGGCCCGTTCGCCAATATCGCCCACGGCTGCAACAGCGTCATGGCGTCGAAATTCGCCCTCAAGCTGGCGGACATTCTCGTCACCGAGGCCGGCTTCGGCGCCGACCTCGGGGCGGAGAAGTTCATCGATATCAAGTGCCGCTTTGCCGGGCTGAAGCCGGATGCCGTCGTGCTCGTCACCACGGTGCGGGCGCTCAAGTCCCACGGCGGGGTGGCCAAGGCCGACCTCGGCCAGCTCAATATGGCTGCCCTCGAAAAGGGCCTGGCCAACCTGACCAAGCATATCGAGAATGTCGGCAAGTTCGGCTTGCCTGCCGTCGTGGCCATCAACGCATTCCCGACCGACACGCCGGCCGAGCTGGCTTTCGTGGAGGAGAAGTGCACTGCGCTGGGGGCCGAGGTGGCTCTGTCGGAGGTGTGGGCCAAGGGTGGCGCAGGCGGCGAGGCGCTGGCCAAAAAGCTGCTGGCGGCGATGGATAAGCCGAACAAGTTCCGCTTTCTCTACGACGAGAAGCTGCCGATCAAGAACAAGATCGACATCATCGCCCGCGAGATTTATGGCGCCGACGGCGTAAGCTACACCCCGGCCGCCGACAAGACCATCCGGGAGCTTACCGCCATGGGCTTCGACAAGACGCCGGTGTGCATGGCGAAGACGCAGTACTCGCTCAGTGACGACGCCGCCAGGCTCGGTCGCCCCGCCGGGTTCACGGTGACGGTGCGCGAGGTGCGGGTGTCGGCCGGGGCGGGCTTCCTGGTGGCGATCACCGGCGAGATCATGACGATGCCCGGCCTGCCGAAGAAGCCGGCCGCCGAGGCGATGGACATCGACAACAACGGCAAGATCGTCGGCCTGTTCTAGGGAAGTTATCGACGCCTGAAACCCTGCCTTGGGGCAGGGTTTTTCATTGGGTTTTGTATATTTGAGGCTTGGGAGGTAATTGGCTTGATTTGGCAGATGCGTTGTGATAGTGTGTAATTAGAAAGGCTTAGTGCCTGGAGTGGGGTGAGAAACGTGACACAAAGCCTGGGGAATCCGGACAAGGTTAAGATGGTGCTCTCCGGGTCGATTCTGGTAGTCGCGATTTATTGCTACTTCGATTTTATCCTGGGTGTCGGCGACATGTATCCGGACATGCTTTGGGACGAGGTGGTGACCGGTCTGCTGGGAACGGGACTGGTGTTTATATGGTACCGTTTTTTGGGCAGGCGTTAGCCGGGCGATCAGCCGAAAAAGCATAAAAAAACCCGCGATTGCGCGGGTTTTTTTATGCTTTTTCGGCTTGTGAAAAAAATATCAAAAAATGCGACGGCGAGCGGACAGGCGGCAGGGAGTGGGCGGCCGGCGGGCGAATTCCAAAAGTTATAACAGAGACGAGGTGAAGTATGCAGACATTCGACGTATTAGTCATCGGCAGCGGCGGCGCCGGGATGCGGGCGGCGCTGGAGGCAGGGGCCCGCGGCAGGCTGTCGGTGGGGCTGATGACCAAGATGTTCCCGACCCGCTCGGCCACCGGCATGGCTCAGGGGGGTATAAACGGCGTCCTCGGCAACGCCGACCCGTCCGATACCGTAGCAAAGCATATCTTCGATACGGTGAAGGGCAGCGATTACCTCGGCGACCAGGACGCCATCGCGTTTTTCTGCGGGCAGGCGGCGGCCGCGATCAGGGAGATCGACTACTACGGAGTGCCTTTCTCCCGCGATGCCAAGGGGCAGATCGCCCAGCGCAATTTCGGCGGCCAGTCGGCGCCCCGCACTTGTTTTTCGGCCGATAAGACGGGCCACGTTATCCTCCACACGATGTATGAGCAGTGCCTGAAGCACGGGGTTAAGATGCTGACCGACCGGCAGCTTCTCGACCTGGCGGTGGACGGCGACGGGCTGTGCGGCGTGGTGGCGCTCGATATCAGGACAGGCACGGTTGTGCCGGTGAAGGCTAAAGCGGTGGTCGTGGCCACCGGCGGGGCGGGGCGGATGTACTGGTCGCGGACGACCAACCCGTTCACGTCGACGGCCGACGGCATGGCGGCCTGTTTCCGGGCGGGTATTCCGCTGAAGGACCCGGAGATGGTGCAATTCCACCCCACCGGCCTGGCCGGGACGGGGATATTGATGTCGGAGGCTTCCCGCGCCGAGGGCGGCTATCTGTACAATAACGCGGGCGAACGGTTCATGGCCCGCTACGCGCCGGAGAAGATGGAGCTGGCGACCCGCGACCTTGTTTCCCAGGCGATTGAGACGGAGATCAGGGAGGGGCGCGGCTTCGGGGAGGGGATGAACGCCTATGTGCTGCTCGATCTCAGGCACCTGGGGCGGGAGAAGATCCTCGAGCGCCTGCCGGGTATCCGCGATTTGGCTATCACCTTCGAGCAGGTCGATCCGATCGAGGCGCCGATCCCCATCCGACCGAGCTGCCATTATACGATGGGCGGCGTGGATGTGACAAATTTCCGCACCGGGGGCACGGCCTTAGCGGGGCTTTTTGCCGCCGGCGAGGCGGCCTGCGTGTCCATCCACGGCGCGAACCGTCTGGGCGGCAATTCGCTCGCCGATATCATGGTGTTCGGCAAGTGCGCGGGGGCCGGGGCAGCCGACTATGCCCAGGCACAGGTTCGGGAAGCTGGCGACGGGGCGCTCGCAGCCAAGGCGGCCGAATGGGAGGCGCGGCTGGCGGCGGCGATGGCCCGCGGCGGCGGACCGGCGGTGGCGTCGATCCGCGACCGGCTGGCGGAGGCTATGTGGAACAAGGTCGGTATCTTCCGCCGCGGCGCCGAGATGGCGGCGGCGGCGGCGATAGTAGACGGCCTGGCCGCAGAGTATGAACGGTGCGCCGTCGGCGACGACAGCCGGGTTTTTAACACGGCGCTGGTGAATTACGTGGAGCTGGGCAATCTGTTGGCGATGGCCAAGGCGGCGGTGCTGGGGGCGATAAACCGTACCGAGAGCCGGGGTTGTCACCTGCGCGAGGATTATCCGGCCCGCGACGACGTCAATTTCCTCAAACACACGCTTGTCACACTGGCTGGGTCCCAATACGAGCTGTCTTACCGGCCGGTGGTCGTGACCGAGCACCAGCCTGCGGAACGGAGGTACTGATGGAACAGGTTGTCTACCGGATACGCCGCTTCGACGGCCTGAAGGAGTTCTGGCAGGAATACAGCTTTGCGCACGAGCCGAATAAGACGGTGCTGTGGGGGCTGCTGAAGATCAAGGAGACGGTCGATCCGTCGCTGGCGTTCGTGGCCGCCTGCCGCTGCGCGGTGTGCGGGGCGTGCGCGGTGCGGGTGAACGGCGAGGCGGTGTTGGCGTGCGAGACGCCGCTCGACGCGCTGCTGGGCCGCTTCGGCGCGACGCTGGTTCTCGAGCCGCTGGGCAATTTCCCGGTGATCCGCGATCTGGTGGTGGACTGGGAGCCAAAGGCGGCCAGGCTGGCGGAGGCTAAGCCGTGGCTGATGCCGCGGGAAGAGTTTTCGGCGGAGGCTGGCTGCCGCCAGACGCAGGCCGAGTTTAAAAAGATCAACGCGCAGACCAACTGTATCCTTTGCGGGTCATGCGCGTCGGAGTGCAACAAGCTGAGCACGGGGGACGACGATTTCTACGAGCCGTTCGTCTATACGAAGGCCGGCAAGTTCGTCGCCGATTCGCGCGACGGGGCGGCCGGGGAGCATCTGCGCCCGGTGTTGGAACGCGGCCTTTGGAAGTGCGTGCACTGCCAGGAGTGTGTGACGAAGTGCCCCAAGCGGGTGGCGCCGGCGGAGGATATCGCCGCGCTGCGCCGCGAGTCGATCAGGCAGGGGCTGGTCGATAATCCGGGGGCGCGGCACGCGCTGGCGTTCGCGGGCGATATAACGAATACCGGCCGGCTTAACGAGACGACGATGGCGGTCAAGACAGACGGACTGCTGAAGTCGGCCACCCGCCTGCCGTTCGCTCTGCGGCTGCTGCGTCGCGGCAAGCTCAACCCGTTCCACTTCCCGGCCCCGGTCGAGGGCATCGACGGTGTCCGCGCGATCGTGAAGGCCGCTAAGGAGGCGAAAGAATGATGCGCTACGCGTTTTTCCCCGGCTGCGTGCTGGACGGGGCGGCGGCCGAGGCCCGCGAGGCGACGGTGAAGGTCGCGCGCGCCCTGGATATCGAGCTTGTCGAGCTGCCCGGGTGGACGTGCTGCGGGGCGTCTCACGCCCAGGACGTGGACGAGCTGGCGGCACTGGCGGTCAACGCCCGCAACCTGGCGCTGGCGGAGAAGCTCGGCCTGCCGCTCTTGACGGCGTGCAGCACCTGCACGCTGATGCTGCGCAAGGCCAAGGCGGCCCTCGACGGGGGGCTGAAGGAGAAAGTGAACGGGATGCTCGCCGGGGCTGGCCTGGCGTATACCGGGACGTCAGCGGTCACCCACCTGCTGTGGACGCTGGTTCGCGACTACGGGCTGGAGCAGCTGCGGGCCAAGGTGGCAAGACCGCTGACAGGCTTGAAGGTGGCTGGCTACTACGGCTGTCATCTGCTGCGCCCGCCGCAGGTGATGGATTTCGAGGACCATGCCCGGCCGCGGTCGCTGGCGGCGCTGATCGCCGCCCTGGGGGCCGAGCCGGTGGAAATGGCAACCGGCCGTCGGTGCTGCGGTTTCCACGCCGTTTTCCCCGCAGAGCGGGATGTTTTTAAGATGACGGGAACGATCAACGCCGACGCGTTCGCCGCCGGCGCCGACTGTATCGTGACGCCCTGCCCGCTGTGCCAGATGCAGCTAGATATGCGCCAGCCGGAAGGCAGGGAGGCGACCGGGGCGGCGGGAGATATGCCTATCCTGCACCTCGCCCAGCTCGTCGGTCTGGCGCTGGGGATGACGGGCAGCGAACTGGGGCTCGGCCGGCATGTGACCGCCGCCGCCCATGTAGCCGCCAAAGCCGGCGGACGGTAAAAAAGGGATATTTGCACAAACGCAGCCCGGCTATTTGGCCGAGGCTGCGTTTTTATGTATTTTTGTATCTATTCAATGGACAAAAGTATACATTATATCTGTTTTTACGGATGTGATAAAATTTGTGGCGGGTAATTTACAAATAGTGCTTGCATTTCGCCAGGCAAACAATTATAATCAAAAATCATATCGAGTATTAACGTATACATGTATTTTTAAAAACAATGGATTTCGAGGAAGGCGGTTGGTGAAGATGTCAGGTCTGGCGGAAGTAATCGCGTGCGACTCAACAATCTGTTCCATTGAGAATGGCGTGCTGAGATACCGGGGTTATGCTATCGAGGAACTTGCCGAGCACGCGTCGTTCGAGGAAGTGATCTATCTGCTGTGGTACGGGCGCCTGCCCAACTGCCACGAGCTCAAAGCGCTCAAGCAGGACCTGGCCGAGAACGCGGCGCTGCCGCCAAAGATTTACGACCTGCTGCGGATGTATGCTCCGTGGGGCAATGCGATGGCTAAGCTGAGGACCTGCCTTTCGTTTCTGACCCACTTCGACGATGAGGTTATGGACCATTCCTTTGCTGCCGACCATCGCAAGGCGGTGAGGATAATGGCGAGGATGGCCGCTATCGTCGCCGCCATCGAGCGCATCCGTTGCGGCAAGGAACCGGTCGACCCTACGGCCCTCCGTACCCAGAGCCTGGCGGAACTTTTTCTGTGGCTGCTGGCCGGAGAGAAGCCTGAGCCGATCGCCGTGAGGGCGATGGATAAGTGCCTTGTTCTCCAAGCCGAGCACGAGCTTAACGCGTCCACCTTCGCCGCCCGCGTGACGGTGTCCACTATGTCGGATACTTATTCGGGGATGGTGTCAGCTATCGGCACACTCAAGGGGGCCCTTCACGGCAACGCCAACGAGCAGGTGGCCCGCATGCTGGAGGAGATCGGCGATATCGACCGGGTGGAGGCTTATATCGGCGAAAAGATCGCCGACGGCGAGCTTATCATGGGCTTCGGCCACCGGGTTTACAAAAACGGCGACCCGCGGGCCAGGGTGCTGAAGGAACTGGCGAAGGAGCTGGGCGAGTGGCGGCAGGACACCCGCTGGTACGATATGTCGGTGAAGGTGGCCGAACTGGTGGAAGAGAAGAAGGGGCTGCTGCCCAACGTGGATTTTTACGCGGCGTCGGTTTATACTTATCTCGGCATCCCGCGCGACCTGTTTACCCTGGTATTCGCGATCAGCCGTACGAGCGGCTGGCTGGCGCACATCATGGAGCAGCACGAAAATAACCGCATCATCCGGCCCAGAGCCAACTATACCGGCAAAGACGCCGGCGGGTGGCTGCCGCTGACGGAGCGTTAGAAGAGCATAGCGCGGCGGAGGATTTTGCAGCTCCGGCGGAGAAGATGTAGCGCACGGATACATTCTCTGGGAGGAGCCAGATGATGATGAAAACAATCGTAGCCACCAACCAGGCGCCCCAAGCAATCGGACCGTATTCCCAGGCGGTGAAGGCCAACGGTTTCCTGTTCTTGTCCGGGCAGATTCCCCTCGACCCCGTAACAGGCCAGCTTGTATACGGCGGCGTGACAATGCAGACCCGCCAATCGCTCGTCAATATCGAGGCGGTTTTGGCCAAGGAAGGGCTGACGCTGAAAAATGTCGTGAAGACGACGGTGTTTTTGCAGGATATGGACGACTTTGCCGCGATGAACAAAGTGTATGCCGAGTTTTTTCCGGCCGAGCCGCCGGCCCGGTCGACCGTCCAGGTAGCTCGTCTTCCCAAGGACGCGTCGGTGGAGATCGAGGTCGTGGCTGTATATTAGGAGCAGCAATAAAAAACCGTCATCCCGCTTAGGGATGACGGTTTTCTTATTGCTTGACAGGGTCGATTTGCAGTTGGCGACGGATATTCATGTATGCTTTGCGGACATGCTCGGTGAGCGCCTTTTCCGCGCCGACCGCGTCTTTGGCTTCGAAGGCTTCGAGGATGGCGTGATGCTCGGCGAGGGTGTGGGGTAGGCGGTTCTGCATGCCGAGGGATTTGAGGCGGGCCATCTGGACGTACTGGTGCAGGTTGTGGAGGGTGAGGTAGAGGATTTTGCTGCCGGCAGCCTCGTAGATCATCTGGTGAAATTTGTTGTCAAGCTCGGCGATTTCCTCGACATCGTTCTTCTGGGCGTAGAATTCCATCAGTTCGTAGGTTTTCTGCAACTCCTTGAGTTCGGCGGGCGAGAGGCGCTCGGCCGCCCAGCGGGCCGCGAGTCCTTCGACGAGCTGACGGATGGCGTAGATGTCCTCGACGTCCTGATGGGAGATGCCGAGGACGATGGCTCCTTTTTTCGTGGTGGTTTCGACGAGGCCTTCCATTTCCAGCAGGCGGATGGCTTCGCGAATCGGGGTGCGGCTAACGCCGAGTTCCTCGGACAGCTTCGATTCGAGCAGCGTTTCGCCGGGGCCGTAAGAGCCGTTGATTATTTGTGACTTAATGTATTTAAATACTTTGTTGCGCAAAGACGCATCACTGGCGGGGGAAAATTCTGTTTCCCGTGACATTGCGTTCCCTCCTCGCGTCTAGTGACCATGTATATTTTATTATATCATTATTCCCCGCACAAGCCCAGGAAACATCAAATTTTTCAACGCCTGGAGACCCTTGGCGGATCAATATGGGCGTAGCATTATAAGGAACAAATGTATTTGCGTGATAGACATGATTAACAATACAGTAAAAAAACAATTTTTTTTTGCAACCCTCTAGTATTTCTTTACAAAGAGTGTTATAATGTACCCAAAAATCAATGTATTAATGGGGGATGGAATACATGTATACGCAAAAAGGCAGCCGCGTCGATCTGGAACTGGTGCTCGAAGAATTGAAACACGTCGAGCCTGAGCAGACCGTTTTCGCCGAGCACTAAGCCGCGAAGACAATATCGGCAATGCCGGCCCGGAGCCCGGGGTATGATTAGTATGTCCCGGCTTGAACCGTTGTGCCCGCTTTTCCATTCCCGGACAATACAATTGCTGTTTCAAGCTGCGACAGAGTTGTCGCGGACGCTGTTTCCGCCGGTCGTCCGTCTTGAAAGAGCAGTTGTTATTTTTTTACCCCGCGGCCGCCGCCGCGCATATTGATAACGGAGGAAGCGCCATGGGAAAAACGCTGACAGCAAAGATTCTCGCCGCCCACATGGTGAGCGGTTCGCTCACGCCGGGAACGGAGATCGGTATAAGCATCGATCAGACTCTGACCCAGGATTCCACCGGGACGATGGCTTATCTGCAGTTCGAGGCCATGGATGTGCCGCGGGTCAGGACGAAGCTGTCGGTGGCGTACGTTGACCACAACACGCTGCAGTGCGGATTCGAGAACGCCGACGACCACCGCTACATAGAAACGGTGGCCGCCAAACACGGGGTGGTGTTTTCCAAGCCGGGCAACGGCATCTGCCATCAGGTGCATCTGGAACGGTTCGGCCGTCCCGGCTGGACGCTGCTGGGCTCTGACAGCCATACGCCCACCGGGGGCGGCCTGGGGATGCTGGCGATCGGCGCCGGCGGCCTGGACGTGGCCGTGGCGATGGCCGGCGGCGCATATCATCTGACGATGCCCAAGGTGTGCCGTGTGGAGCTTGTCGGTAAGCTGCCGCCGTGGGTGGCGGCCAAAGATGTAATTCTCGAGCTTTTGCGCCGCCTGTCGGTAAAGGGCGGGGTGGGACGGATTTTCGAATACGGCGGGCCGGGGGTGGCGACGCTCAGCGTTCCCGAACGGGCGACGATCACCAATATGGGCGCCGAGCTGGGGGCGACGACGTCGATTTTCCCCAGCGACGAGGCGACCAGGGCTTTTCTGACCGCCCAACGGCGGGCCTGTGAATGGCAGCCGCTGGCCGCCGACCCGGATGCGGTCTATGACGAGACGGTTACTGTTGACCTTGGCAGGCTGGAGCCGCTGGTGGCCGCGCCCCACAGTCCGGACAACGTGGCGCCGGTGAGCGTGGCGGCGGGGACGAGGCTTGACCAGGTGGCGATCGGCAGTTGCACCAATTCGTCGTTCAACGATCTTTACAAGGTGGCGAAGATTCTCGAGGGCAAACGGGTCGACCCCGGCGTGTCGCTGGTGATCGCCCCCGGGTCGCGGCAGGTGCTGGGTATGCTGGCCGACTGCGGCGCCCTCGGCGCCCTCATCCGCGCCGGCGCCCGCATCCTCGAGTGCGCCTGCGGGCCGTGCATCGGGATGGGGCAGGCGCCGCGCTCGGGCGGGGTGTCGCTCAGGACTTTCAACCGCAATTTCCCCGGACGCAGCGGCACGCCGGACGCCGGCGTCTTCCTGGCCAGCCCCGAGGTGGCGGCAGTGAGCGCGCTGACCGGCATGATAACCGATCCGCGCCACTGCGGCGCGCCGCCCGTGGCTGTCGGCGACGACGACGCCGGCCGCAACGCCGGCGATAATCTGTTCGTTTTTCCGCCGTCTTCGGGCGACGAGCTGACGGTGGTGCGGGGCCCGAACATCAAGCCTTTTCCCCGGGCCGCCCGGCCGCCCGCGGAACTTGCGGCGGCTATCGTCCTCAAGGCGGGCGATAATATTACGACCGACGATATCATGCCGTCCCACGCCGGCCTGTTGCCGTACCGCTCGAATATCCCCCACCTGGCCGATTATTGCTTCGCCGGTCTGGACGCGGCCTTCCCGGCGCGGGCAAAGGCGGCGGGCGGCGGGCTAATCGTCGCCGGGACCAACTACGGGCAGGGCTCAAGTCGCGAGCACGCCGCCCTTGTGCCGCTGTATCTGGGCATCAAGGCGGTGATCGCCAAGTCGTTCGCCCGTATTCACCGCTCAAATCTGATAAATTTCGGCATCCTGCCGCTGCTGTTCGCCGATCCGGTGGATTACGACGCGCTGGCCGCGGGCGAGACGCTGGCGTTCTCCGGACTTACGGAGCAGATAGCGGCGGGGGCGGAGCTCACCGCGCGGACTGACGCCGGCCGGACGGTGAGTCTGCGGCTGGAGATGACGCCGCGGGAGCGGGAGGTCATTTTGGCCGGCGGCCTGCTCAACCTGGCCGGGAAGGGAGGGAGCGCCCGTGCATAAGGTGACGCTTATCCCCGGCGACGGCATCGGACCCGAAATCAGCGCCGCGATCCAGGAGATTTTCGCCGCCGCGGGCGCGCCGGTGCTGTGGGAGATACGCCACGCCGGCCAGGGCGGCATCGACCGCCACGGCGACCCGCTGCCGGAGGCGACGCTGGACAGCATTAGGGCCAACAAGGTGGCGCTGAAGGGGCCGCTGACCACCCAGGTGGGCGAGGGGTACCGCAGTATCAATGTCACATTACGGCAGACGCTCGACCTGTACTGCAATCTGCGGCCGGTGAAGTCGCTGCCTGGGGTGAAGAGCCGGTATGAGGGTGTCGATCTGGTGATTTTCCGCGAGAACACCGAGGATCTTTACGCCGGCATCGAGCACCGCGTCGGCCGCTATGCGGCTGAATCGGTCAAGATCATCACCAAGGAGGCGTCAGTCCGCATCGCCCAGGCCGCTTTCGAGTACGCGGCCAGGCATGGGCGGAAAAGGGTGACGGCTGTCCACAAGGCTAATATTATGAAGCTGACTGACGGGCTTTTCCTGGCGAGCGCCCGCGAGGTGGCGAAGCTCAACCCCGATATTCGCTACGACGAGGTGATTGTCGACAATCTCTGTATGCAGCTGGTGCTGCGGCCGGAGGAGTACGATATCCTGCTTGCCCCCAACCTGTACGGGGATATAATCTCCGACCTGTGCGCCGGCCTGGTGGGCGGCCTGGGGGTGGTGCCGGGGGCGAACATCGGCGAGGGCGGGGCAATCTTCGAGGCGGTGCACGGCACGGCGCCGGACATCGCGGGCAGGAACGCGGCCAACCCGGCGGCGCTGCTGCTGTCGGCGGCGATGATGCTGGAGTACCTCGGCGAGAGCGGGGCTGCGGCCCGCATCCGCGCGGCGCTGGAGGCGGTGCTGGCCGAGGGGCGGGCGGTGACGCCCGACCTGGGAGGGAACGCGACGACGACCGAGATGACGGCGGCAATAATAAAAAAGCTATGAGAAAACGCCCTGCGGTTTGTACCGGCAGGGCGTTTTTTTGTTTAGGCTATTTTCTTCTGGAACTTCTTGATCGCGATTGCGAGCACTACTGCTATGAACAGCGTCAGGGCGAGGATCTGGGTCCAGAGGACGCTGATGCCGACGCCTTTGAGGATGATGCCGCGCAGGATTTGGAGGTAGAAGGTAAGCGGCAGGAGGTTGCCCAGCCAGTTGAATAACAGGGGCATGGATTCGCGCGGGAACATGAAGCCGGAGAGGAGGACGCTGGGCAGGAAGATGAAGAAGGACATCTGCATTGCCTGCATCTGGGTTTTGGCGAGGGTGGAGATGAGCACGCCGAGGGCGAGCGAGGCGATGATGAACCACGAGGTGAGCAGGTAGAGGAGACCGAGGCTGCCGCGCACGGGCAGGTCGAAGACGACGATGCCGACGAGGAGGGCGACGGTGGCCTGGACGTAGCCGACGACGATGTAGGGGATGATTTTGCCGAGCATGAGCTCCCACGTTTTCATCGGGGTAACGATGAGCTGTTCGAGGGTGCCGCGCTCGCGCTCGCGGACGATGGCCATTGAGGTTATCATGACCATGGTCATTGTGAGGACGATGCCGAGGATGCCGGGGACCATGTAGAAGGCGGTGACGAAGTCGGGGTTGTACCAGGGACGGATGCGGACGTCGAAGGGCGGGTCGACCTTCTTACCGGTTACGCCTTGCAGGCGTTTTATCATGATTTCCTGCGATTTTATCTGCCCGACGAGTTGGGCGGCGCTGATGGCCGACGAGGCGGCCATGGAGTCGGAGGCGTCGACGATGACCTGCACGGCGGCGCTGCGGCCGTGCTTGAGGTTTTCGGCAAAGTCGGGGGGTATTATCACTCCGACTTTGGTCTTGCCTGATTCGACGGCGGCGGCGACTTCCTCGTGGCTCCCGGCCACTTGGGTGACGTCGAAATATTCGCTGGCGGTCAGGGCGGCGAGGAAATCGCGGCTGTCCTGCTGCATCGACTGGTCGTAGACGGCGGTGGGCAGGTGTTTGACGTCGGTGTTGATGGCGAAGCCGAATACGAGCAATTGGACGATCGGCAGGCCGATCATCATGGCGAAGGTCAGCCGGTCGCGGCGCATCTGGATAAATTCTTTTATCAGCAGCGCTCTGAGGCGTCTCATGCTACCGCCTCCTTGCGGTGGGATTTGGCGAGGTAGACGAAGACGTCTTCCAGCGACGGGTCAATGACGGCCGGACCGTAGGTTGCCAGCCGGCCCTCCTGGCCGGGGGCGGCGAGAACGTGGACGCTGGCGCCGAAGGGGTAGACGTCGAGGAAGGGGTCGGCGCCGCCTTCGAGCTCGGCGAGCAGGGCCATCGGCTCGGGGGTGGGGATGGCGAGCAGGGTGCCGGGGAGGCTTTTTTTAAGGTTGGTGGGGGTGTCGCTGGTTAGGAGGGCGCCTTCGAAGATGAAGCCGATTTCGTCGCAGTGCTCGGCTTCGTCCATGAAGTGGGTGGTGACCATGACGGTGGTGCCCTGGCGGGACAGGTCGTAGATGATGTCCCAGAAGAGGCGGCGGGATTTGGGGTCGACGCCGCCGGTGGGCTCGTCGAGGAAAAGGATGGGCGGGTTGTGGAGGATGGAGCAGCCGAGAGCCAGCCGCTGTTTCCAGCCGCCGGAGAGGTTGGCGACAAGTTCGTGCCGCCGTTTCTCCAGGCCGGCGAGGGCTAGCATGGCGGCGATCCGTTCCTTTTCCACGGCCGGCGGCAGGCTGTACATGCCGGCGTAAAAGGCGAGGTTCTCGCCGACGGTCATGTCGTCGTAGAGGCTGAATTTCTGGGACATGTAGCCGATTTTGTGTTTGATGGCTTCGCTGTCGGCGGCGATGTCGAGGCCGAGGACGCGGCCGCCGCCGGCCGAGGGGGCGAGCAGGCCGCAAAGCATGCGGATGGTGGTCGATTTGCCCGAGCCGTTGGGGCCGAGGAAGCCGTAGATGTTGCCCTGACGGATGCTAAGGGTGACGTTATCGACGGCGGTGAAGGCGCCGAAGCGGCGGGTGAGGCCATTTAGCTCAATAGCGTACATATCAGGCCACCTCGCTTGCGAGGGCGACAAAGACGTCCTCAAGGGTGGGGGGTATCTCGGTCAGGGCTACTATGGGCACGCCGGCGGCGTCCAGGCGGGCGCGGACTTCAACCGCGGCGGCTGCGGCGTCGTCGGCGACGAGGTGGTATTTGTCGCCGAAGGGGTTGATGTCGATGAGCCGGCTGCCGGCGAGCAATTGTTTGACGTTTTTGCCGGGGGTGGCGAGCTCGAGCACTTTGTGGGGGTAGGAGGCGCGCAGGCCGCGGGGCGAGTCGCAGGCGACGATGCGGCCGTTGTGCATGAAGGCGACGCGGGTGCAGAGCTCGGCTTCGTCCATGTAGGGGGTGGAGACGAAGACGGTGGTGCCTTCTTTGTTGAGTTTGTAGAGCATCCGCCAGAATTCGCGGCGCGAGACGGGGTCGACGCCGGTGGTCGGCTCGTCGAGGACGTAAAGCCGCGGCTGGTGCATGAGGCCGGCGGCGAGAGCCAGCTTTTGCTTCATGCCGCCCGAAAGGTTGTCGGCCAGACGGTCTTTGAAGGGTAGGAGGTTGGTGAAGGACAGGATGGCGGTGGACCGGGCCTCGATTTCGGCGTCGTCCTGGCCGTAGAGGGACCCGAGGACGCGGATATTCTCCATGACGGTGAGGTCGCCGTAGAGGCTGAATTTCTGCGGCACATAGCCGAGTTTGTCCTTGACGGATTCGGGGTTGGCGGCCTGCATGACGCGCAGGCTGCCGGCGGTGGGGGCGAGGATGCCGGTGACCATGCGGATGACGGTCGTTTTGCCGGCGCCGTCGGGGCCGACGAGGCCGAAGATCTCGCCGGGAGCGACGTTCAGGGAAATGCCGTCCACCGCGACATTTGCGCCGTATTTCTTGGTGAGGTTTTCGAGGTCGATCATTTTATGACCACATCCGCGGGCATGCCTGGCTTGAGGATGCCTTCGGCGTTGTCGACCTTGACTTTGACGGCGAAAACGAGGTTGGCCCGCTCGCGTTGGGTGATGCTTTGGCGGGGGGTGAATTCGGCGTTTTGGCTGATTTCCTTAATAGCGCCGGGGAAGGTGCGGCCGGGGAAGGAATCGACTTTGACGGACACTTGCTGGCCGACCTTGATGAGGCCGAGCTGGGTGGAGGAGATGTAGACTTTCACCCAGCAGTCGTTCATGTCGCCGACGGTGGCGATGGCCGAGCCGGGGTTGATGTATTCGCCGTTTTCGAAGTTTTTGGTGAGCACGACGCCGGTTATCGGGCTGGTGACGACGGTGTCAGCAAGGAGGGCGCGGCTGGTGTCGACGATGGCCTGCGATCTTTTGACCTCAAGGCGCTGTGCTTCGATGGTGTCGGGGCGGTTGCCCTCTTCGACGAGGCTCTGACGGGAGCGGGCGGCGATGAGAGAGCTATGGGCCACGTCGTAGCCGGACTGGGCGGCGTCGAGCTGCTGGCTGGAGATGGCGCCGCTTTTGTGGAGGGCGCGGTAGCGATCGAGGTCGGTGCGGGCTTTGTCGTACACCGCCTGGGCGGAGGCCAGGTTGGCGGCCGCCTCGCTGCGTTCTTGGCTGCGGGCGCCTTTTTCGAGGTCGTCGAGCTGGACTTTGGCCTTGACGAGGGCCGATTCGTCGCGCAGGAGCTGGGCCTCTAGGTCGGGGCGGGCGATGCGGGCGACTGTCTGGCCGGCTTTGACGGTGTCGCCGGCCTGGGTTTTGAGTTCGCCGAGGTAGCCGTTGACCTTGGGCATGACGTCGGCGCGGGTGACTTCGATGGTGCCGGTGGCGGTGATGCCGTCTTCGCGGGCCATGTAGAGCTTGTAGCCGGCGAGGGCGGCGAGGGCGAGGAAGATGACGGCGCCGACGATGATGAGCCGCTTATTCATTGTCTTTCCTCCTGATGCCGTTAAGATAAATGGCGAACGCCTGGGAAACGTACCGTTCGTCGGAAAACTCGTTGATGGGCAAGAGCTGGCTGGCTATAGGCTTGACGATAAAGTAAAAATTCAGTATTCCGGCCAGCGAGATGGTGGCGAAGCCGAGGTCGACGCCGGGCCGGAAATCGCCGGCGGCGACGCCTTCTTCGAGCGCCTGGCGGAGAAAACGGAAGATGGGCGGGATGTATTTTTTGACGACCGCTTCGAAGGCGGCGGTGGGACTTGTCAATTCGCTGTGTACGAAGCGCAGTAGGTAGGGGCGCTGGCGGTGGACGCCGGCGACGAGCGAGGCGTAGTGGGACAGGCGCTCTACGGGTGCAATGGGTTGCATGGTCTTGATGCGTTCCAGAGCCGCGGCGATGGGCTCGAACTGGTATTCCAGCACGGCGTGGTACAGCCCTTCCTTACCGCCGAAGTGGTAGGAGACGGCAGCGACGTTGGCGCCGGCCGCCTGGGCGAGCTCGCGGACGGAGACGCCGGCGAGACCCTTGTCGGCGAATAGGGGGGTGGCAATTTCGATCAGCTTTGTGCGGGTGTCTTTTTCCATATCGTCACCTCGTAAGCAAACAATTGTTTAAAACATTTGTTTTAAAAATAGCATGGTGTAAGCCTGTCTGTCAAGATGTTTATGCTAGAAATTGGGAGAATATTATCGGGTTGTGCTTCCGGCCGTGAATTGCGAAGAGGTGGGAGGTTCGGGAATTATCGGCAGGGGTGCGCGGAAGGTGGTGGCGGGAGCGGTGGCGAAGAAGGACAAAGAGCAGATTTTTCGCCCCAATGCGGGACAAAAGGAGCACGGCATGTGCCTGATTGCGTTTGCGTATAAAGTCCATCCCCGCTATAGTCTCATCGTCGCCGCCAACCGGGACGAATTTTACCGCCGCCCCACCGCCCCGGCCGATTATTGGCCCGAGTGCCCCGGCATGCTGGCCGGGCGGGACCTGGAGCAGGGCGGGACGTGGCTTGGCGTGACCCGCGATGGGCGGTTCGCCGCCCTGACCAATTACCGCGACCCGGCCGCCAACCGCGCCGATGCCAGGTCGCGGGGCGAGCTGGTGCGCGATTACCTTTGCGGAGGACTGTCGCCCCGTGAGTATCTGGAGCGGGCGAAGGCAGCCGGCGGGGATTACAACGGGTTCAATCTGCTGGCGGGCGACGCCGGTGGGCTGTGGTACTATGCCAACCGTACGGATATTGTCGCCGCGGTTGCGCCCGGCGTACACGGGCTTAGCAATCATCTGCTGGATACGCCCTGGCCGAAGGTGGTGAAGGCGAAGGCGGGGCTGGCCGCCTGCCTGACCGGCCCGGACGAAGGGCTGGCGGCGGAGCTTTTCGCGCTGCTGGCCGACGAAGCGCCCGCGCCGGACGGGGCGCTGCCGGATACGGGGGTGGGGCTGGCGTGGGAGCGGACGCTGTCGCCGGTGTTCATCGCCAGCGACGATTACGGCACCCGCGCGTCGACGGTGGTGCTGCTGGGCTGCGGCGGGACGCGGTTCGCCGAACGGAGCTGGCCGGCGGGGACGGAGCGCGTGTATGTGTTTTAGGAAGGAAAACCGCGGCTTTTCGGCCGCGGTTTTTTCGTCGGGACGGGAGAATTGTTTTGCGGCGGCGGCGCAAGCTAAAACGAAGTGGCGAATTGGTACGCGGGAGGACGCGATGCTGAAGGAGCGCTGGAGCGAACTGGCGGCGAGAATCGGCGGCGCCGGCGACGGGGCCGGGGAGGTTTATGAGGCGGTGGCCGGCGCGTACGGGAGCGGGGCGCGGTTTTACCACGGGATGGATCATCTGCGGCGCTGCCTGGCCGAACTGGCCGCGGCCGCCGGCCTGGCCGCCGCCCCTGATGAGGTCGAGTATGCCCTGTGGATGCACGACCTGGTGTGCGAGCCCGGCAGCCCGGCCAACGAGACAATCAGCGCCGCCGCCGGACGTCATTTTGCGCTGCGGCTGGGTGCGCCGCCAATCTTCGCCGACCGTGCCGCGGCCCTCATCCTCGCGACTCGCCACGACCGGCCGCCGGCGGACGGCGATATCGCGCTGCTGCTCGATATCGACCTGGCGGTGCTGGGCGACCCGTGGCCGGCGTTCGTCGCCTACGAAGCGGGTATCAGGCGCGAGTACGCGTATGTGGCGGCCCCGCTTTACGTCCGGCGGCGACGGGCGTTTCTCCGCGCGCTGCTGGCCAGGGAGAGCATTTTCCGCACCGCCTTATTCCGGGGGCGCTGCGAGGGAACGGCCAGGCGCAACATGGAACGCCTGCTGGCGGCGTTGTGACGCGGAAATAATTCCAGCAGGAGCGGCGGAGCAGGGTGACGAAATAGTGTGTTGCGACATATTTCCAGGAGGCGAGGTACAAATGGGTTTTAAGTTGAAGGATAACATTACCTGGGTGGGCAAGGTCGACTGGGAGCTCCGCCGCTTCCACGGCGAGGAGTACCATACCCAGCGGGGCTCGAGTTACAATTCCTATTTGGTCAGGGACGAGAAGACGGTGTTGATCGACACTGTCTGGGCGCCGTTCGCCAAGGAGTTCGTCGCCAACCTCAAGAACGAGATCGATCTGAAGAAAATCGATTATATCGTCGCCTGCCACGGCGAGGTCGACCACAGCGGCGCGCTGCCCGAACTTATGCGGGAGATACCCGGCACGCCCATTTATTGTACGGCCAACGCGGTGAAGTCGATCAAGGGACAGTACCACCAGGACTGGGATTTCAGGACGGTGAAGACGGGCGAGAGGCTTAGCCTCGGTTCGGAGGAGCTTGTGTTCATCGAGGCGCCGATGCTGCACTGGCCGGACAGCATGTTCTGCTACCTGACGGGCGACGCGGTTCTGTTCAGCAACGACGCTTTCGGCCAGCACTACGCGTCGGAAAAGATGTTCAACGATCTTGTCGATCAGGCCGAGCTTTATCAGGAGGCGCTGAAGTATTACGCCAATATCCTCACACCGTTCAGCAAGCTGGTGGACAAGAAAATCAAAGAGGTGGTGGGCCTCGGTCTGCCGGTGGCGATGATCGCGCCGAGCCACGGCATAATCTGGCGGGACAACCCCCTGCAGATTGTGGAGAAATACGCCGGGTGGGCGGCCGACTACCAGGAGAACCAGATAACGATTATTTACGATACGATGTGGAACGGCACCCGCCGCATGGCCGAGGCGATCGCCCAGGGCATCCGCGAGGCCGATCCGGCGGTGACGGTGAAGCTTTTCAATTCGGCCCGCTCTGACAAGACGGGCATCATCGGCGAGGTTTTCAAGTCCAAGGCGATCGTTGTCGGCTCGCCGACGGTCAACAAAGGGGTGTTGTCGTCGGTCGCCGGGATAATGGAGGAGATCAGGGGCCTGGGGTTCAAAAACAAGAAGGCGGCGGCGTTCGGTGCATACGGCTGGAGCGGCGAAGCGATCAAGCTCATCGGCGAGGAGCTCCAGAAGGGCGGCTTCGCCTTGGTGGGCGACGGCCAGCGGGAGCTGTGGTATCCGGGCGACGAGGCGCTCGCTAACTGCGGGCAATTTGGCCGCGAACTGGCGGCCAAGCTGTAGCTGCGAAGCCTTCCACAGTCTGAGTTCGTTGGTGTTCGGGAGACGGAAAAATTCCGCTTGCACTTTCGGGGGATTGTGTTAAAATCATAGCGTATGTTTCATGGGTATCGGACGGAGAACCCGACTTTGGCCGGGCACATGGGCGGGAGTCCGGGTTCTTCAGTCTGCGGAAATCGACGATTTCCGCTAGGACCAGAAAGGCGGGGTGATTGACATGCAATCCTATTTTAAGCTCACCCGTTCGGCGGCCGAGTCGCTGGCGGAAAAGTACGGCACACCGCTGTTGGTCCTGTCGCTCGACCAGGTGAGGGCCAACTACCGGTTCCTCACCGAGCACCTCCCCGGAGTAAAGGTCCATTATGCCGTGAAGGCTAACCCCGAGAAGCGGCTGGTGACGGCGCTGGCGGACGAGGGCTCGTGCTTCGATGTAGCTTCCGACGGCGAAATGCTCGAACTGGCGGCGATGGGCGTGGCTCCAGATCGCATCATATACGCCAACCCGATCAAGACGGCCAGCGGCCTGGCGGTTGCCCGCCGCACCGGCGTCAACAAGTTCACGTTCGACAGCGAAAACGAGATTGCCCGTATCGCCCGGGCAATTCCCGGCGGCACGGTGCTGCTGAGGATTCGGGTGGACAACCCGCAGGCGTTGGTCGATCTCAATAAGAAGTTCGGCGCACCGCCTGAGGACGCTCTCCGCCTGCTCAGGCTGGCCCGCGAGCAGGGACTGGACGTAGCGGGGCTGTGTTTCCACGTCGGCAGCCAGTCGACGAGCGCCAAGGCGTACACCGAGGCTATCCGGGTCTGCCGGCGGCTGGCCGACGCCGCGGCGGCGGACGGGTTTAAGCTGCGCTTTCTCGATATTGGCGGCGGGTTCCCCATTCCAACTCCGCAGGAGAATGTGGACGTGGCGGCGATGCTGGCCGAGATCCGGGCGGCTCTGGCCGCTTTCCCGGACACCGAGATATGGAGCGAACCGGGCCGGTTTATCTGCGGCACGGCCGTCAACCTTATCACGCGCGTGATCGGCGTTCAGACCCGCAACAACCAGCAGTGGTATTTTCTCGACGAGGGGCTGTACGGGACCTTCTCAGGGGTAATCTTCGATCATTGGGATTTCGCCCTGGAAACTTTCCGCGAGGGCAAACAGATTGCCGCCACTTTCGCCGGGCCGAGCTGCGATTCGTTTGACGTGATGTTCCGCGATAAGCCGACGGCGCCGCTGGCGGTGGACGACCTCATTCTGGTGCCGAACTGCGGCGCGTACACATCGGCGTCGGCGACGACTTTCAACGGTTTCGCCAAGGCCAACATCCTCGTCTGGGAGGAACTGCGGGCCGAGCTGGCGGCGACGGTGTAGTTTCTGATATTAAAAGGGGTGGGCTAAAAGCTCGCCTCTTTTTTGTGTTTGTTTCGGGACTTATCGCTGAACCGCAAAGGGTTTTGCGGGCACAGGTGCTGGCCTTCCCGCCATAGCGAGTCTAGCCTGCGGCGGTAAATATTTCCGCGGCATAAAGGAGTCGGGCGGGCGGAGAAGAATATATCGGTAGCACCGATGAGGGCGGTACGCTACGCCCGCCGCGAGGAGGCTGAGGATGACCAGGAAGAAGAAGTACGGCATGGCCGGCAAGGCGGGTCTGCCGCCAGAGTCGCTCGTTCATGTGGGCCGCGATTACGGCGCGGCCGCAAAGGTGACGGTGCTGGACTACGACGCCGCCGGCGCCCGCGAGCGGGCCGCCGATGACGTCACGGGGCTGGCGGCTTTCCGGTCGGCGGATACGGTGACGTGGATAAGCGTGGACGGGCTCCATAACGTCGGCCTGATCGAGAAGATCGGCGCTGCGTTCGCCATCCATCCGCTGGTGCTGGAGGATATTCTCAACACCCACCAGCGCCCCAAGCAGGAGGATTATGGCGATTACCTTTATATTGTGCTGCAGGCGTTCGTCCTTGAGCAGGACGGTACGCTGGGCGGCGAGCAGGTAAGCCTGATCGTCGGCGACGGGTATGTGCTTTCGTTCCAGGAGAGCGACCGGGAGCTTTTCAAGGCGGTCCGCGAGCGGATCAACGGCGGCAAGGGCCGCATCCGGCGCGGGGGCGCCGATTATCTGGCGTATTCGCTGATCGATACTGTCGTCGACAATTATTTTGTGGTCCTCGAAGACCTCGGGGAGCGGCTTGAAGATTTGGAGGATAACCTCGTAACCCGGCCGGGGGAGGGGACGCTGCAGGACATCCACTTCCTCAAACGGGAGATGCTTTATTTCCGCAAGGCGCTGTGGCCGCTGCGCGAGGTCATCGGCGCGCTGAGCCGCGGCGAGTCGCCGCTGATCCGGCAGGCCAACCTGCCGTATTTCCGCGACGCTTACGATCATACCATTCAGGTCATTGATACGCTCGAGACCTACCGCGATATCCTGTCCGGGATGCTGGACATCTATCTGTCGAGTATCAGCAACAGGCTGAACGAGATTATGAAGGTGCTGACGATCATCTCGACCATCTTTATCCCGCTGACGTTCCTCGCCGGGGTTTACGGGATGAATTTCAAGTATATGCCGGAGCTGGAATGGGAGTACGGCTATCCGGCGGTGTGGGCGGTGATGATCTTGGCGGGGCTGGTGATGTTGCGCTTTTTCCGCAAACGAAGGTGGTTATAATAATTGCAGGAAGTGTTATGGACGGTCCGGAAGGACCGTCCTCGTTTTTTAGGGCAGTGTGGCTAGACGATGTTTTTCAACAGCCTGCCTGGTAGGTGGGTCCGTGGTCCCATAAAAACGAGACTGCCGCGGTCGCCGGTTTAAGGCAATGGTCGGATGAGGCGGCGGAGGGTTTGCGCTACAATTAAAGCATGGCAGCAGTGGAACCATTGGAGGGAAAGACGTGAAGAAGTTATCGACCAAAGGGCTGGTTGTTATCGCCCTGGTTTTCAGTTTGTTGGCGGCCGTACTCGTCTATAGCTATCTGCAGAGCCTGGCAGCCCGGACCGTCAAGCCGGGGGTGCCGGTGGTGGTGGCTAAGGCCGACATCCCGCCGAAAACGCAAATAAGCGCCGAAATGCTTAAGGTGATGAACGTGCCGGCCGAATATATCCAGCCCGGGGCTCTTCAGGATATCAACAAGGCGGTCGGTGTGGTGGCCCGCGAGCAGATCGTCGCCGGTGAGCAGATCACCCAGCGCCGGCTTTTCATCGAGGGCAAGTCGGGCACCTTTTCCGGCATTATCCCCAAGGATAAGCGGGCGGTAACGGTGGCGGTGACGGAGGTCACCGGCGTGGCCGGGATGGTGAAACCAGGGGATTTTGTCGATATTATCGTGACTTTCGATCCCAATACCGTCGGTGAGCATCTCAGTCAGATATTCCTGCAGAATGTGAAGGTGCTGGCGTTTAACCGCGAGACCGAGGCGGGCTCTGCCGACGGCGGCGCCAAAAAGGAGACGGCCGTCAAGATGACCGTGACGCTGGCGGTTTCTCCCGAAGAGGCTACCCGGCTGGCGGTGGCTGACGAGAAGGGCAAGATCCGGTTGGCGCTACGGCCTTACTTGCCGGGCGAGGGGGTTGTTGTCGCCAACGCGCTGAAGCCTCGGGACATCGTGAATGCCTCCGGCCCCACGGCGCCCGCGCAGGGAGCGGCCAGCCCGCCGTCCGCGCCGGCGCCGGCGGCCAAGGGGATTCAGGTTATCCGCGGGACGAAAACGGAAATGGTCCCGGTCAACTGAGGCCGGCGGAGGTTATATAATGAAGAGCGTAACTGTGAAGGTAATAGCGTTGATGATGCTCTGCCTGCTGCTGCAGGCGACGCCGGCGGCGGCCAACCAGAAAATAGCGGTGGCGGTCAATCAGTCCCAGATCGTTTTGGTTAGCGGTTTGGAGCGGGTGGCGGTGGCCAATCCGGAGGTGGCCGACGTTATCGTGGTGTCCGGGTTAGAGATGGTGGTGGTCGGCAAGCAGCCAGGGGTGACGACGCTCCATACGTGGTCTGCGGCCGGACGGGCGAGCTACGATGTGGAGGTCGGCACCAACGACACGCAAATCGCCAACGATATCAAGGCTATCCTTGGATACGCCGACATCCGGGTGAGCAAGGTCGGCAAGAGCGTCATCCTCGAGGGCGGCGTCAACGACCAGTACCAGAAGATGCGGGCCGAGAAGGTGGCCGGGGCGTACGGCGAAAAGGTGGTCAACCTGCTGGAGATCGTCCGGCCGGTGCAGGTGAAGATCGAAGCCAAGGTGATTGAGATAAACCGCAACAAGACGGACAACCTGGGGATCAAGTGGGGCAACAGCACAACCGCGCCGGGTTCGTTCCATGTCGGCCAGACGCCGATGAGCGAGTGGAAGGCGAAGTACAATAGCGCGCCAGAGGGAAACGCCTGGAATAATGCTCTTATCGACTCCAAGCCGTACGGCAAGAGTTGGGGCGGCTACGGTGGCTACTGGGACATCAACGCCCAACTGGACGCGCTGATCGCGCAGGGGTTGGCCAAGATACTCTCCCAGCCGAACGTTATTACCCTCAGCGGCGAGAAGGCCAGCATCCTCGTGGGAGGCGAAATCCCCATCCCGGTGACGGTGCAGAACGGCGCGGTGACGGTGGAGTGGAAGGAATTCGGCATAAAACTGGAGATCCAGCCCGAGGTCAACAGCGAGGGGCTGATAAACAGCAAAATCAAGGCCGAGGTAAGTACGGTGGACTGGAGCAACAGCCATAAGATCAGCATCAGTGCAAATTTCCAGATCCCGCCGATCAACACGCGGAAGGCGGAGGCGGCCATCGCCCTGTCGTCGGGCCAGACGATGGCTCTTGGCGGCCTGTTAGCGAGCGAAACGAGCAAAGATGTGACCAAAATTCCGGGGCTGGCCGATATCCCCATTCTTGGCAAACTGTTCACAAGCACGTCGTTCAGGCGTTCCGAGACCGAGCTGGTCATTCTCATCACGCCGACGATCGTCAATCCGCAGGAGTACGTGCCCAGTATGACCCCGGAGATGAAGGATTTCGTCAAGGAAGATCCGGTGAAGGAAAGCGTCAAGCAGAATGTGCCGGGAGGTAAGCAAAATGGCGGCAAAAATTAGGGTTTTCATCACCGACGATATCCAGGCAACGCGCGACAGTATCCGCAAGTTGATCGAATTTCACCCCGGGATCGCCGTCATCGGGGAGGCGGCCGACGCCGAGACTGCGATCACGCGCGCCAAGGAACTGCAGCCGGATATCATCCTCATGGACATCAACATGCCGGGCATGGACGGCATCAGCGCGACCACCCTGCTGGCCGCCGAGGTGCCCCAGGCGAGCATCGTCATCATGAGCGTGCAGGGGGAGAAGGAGTATCTGCGGCGGGCGATGAACGCCGGGGCCAAGGATTATCTCACCAAGCCGTTCAGCGGCGACGAATTGCTGCAGACGATCAGGCAGGTCTACGCCACCGCCCAGCAGCGCGGCAAGGTTGTGGCTTTTGAGCCTAAGACGGAAAAGGGAACGGTGACGACCGTCTTCAGCGCCAAGGGGGGCGTCGGCAAGACGACGATCGCCGTCAACCTGGCGGTGGCGCTTGCTGCCAGAACCAAGCAGCGGGTATGCATCGTCGATGCCGATCTGCAGTTCGGCGATGTCAGCCTTTTCCTCAACATATTGCCGAAGGCGACGATCGCCAATCTTGTCGCCGATATCGAAGACCTGGACGGCAAGCATCTGGCCGGATACCTAACCCGTTACAACGATAGTGTGGATGTGCTGGCCGCCCCGCTTAGGCCCGAGCAGGCGGAACTTGTCACCGCCGCTCATTTGGCCGCCATCCTGAAGGTGCTGCGCACCGTTTACCAGTATATAATCGTCGACACCGCCCCCTCTTTCAGCGAGGCGATGCTGGCGACCCTCGACGAGGCCGATCAGGTGCTGGTGGTCTCCGCCCTCGATCTGCCGACGATCAAGAATGTGAAGTTGTGCCTGGAGATAATGGATTCGTTGGCTTATAGCGGCGAGAAGATCAAGCTGGTGCTCAACCGGGCGAGCGGCGACGGCGGCATGGATGTGCGGGAAGTCGAGGAGAGCCTGCGGCGCTCCTTCGCAGCGGTGCTGCCGAGCGACGGCAAGGTAGTGATGGCGTCGGTCAACCGGGGCATGCCTTTCGTGCTCACCAATGGTGACGCGCCTGTGTCGCAGGGTGTGTTCAATCTGGCCAGAGGCATAGCGGCCGAGGATTGGAACAGCCAGGAAGAGGCGCGGGGGATGGTGTTCCGCCTGAAGCGGCTGCTGGGTTAGAAGGAGTGGGTGGAAAGTGGCGGGACTAATAGCGCTGATTGCGTTCTTCGCCGTTCTGGCGTGCCTCATTGCCGTTTGGCATGTGGTAATGGCCTCGCGGCAGGTGGTGCGGGAGCGGATTAACCGTTATGTCGAGGGGCCTGACTCTGCGGATGAAGCCGCTGAGGCTCTGGGAACGACGCTGACCGGCTGGCGGGCCTTTGTCCGCAGTATGAGCCGCCATTTCGAATGGTCGGGCCGGTCGAAGACGCTGGAGCATAAGCTGACCCAGGCCGGGCTGCCCTTAAAGGGCGCCGAGTTCATGGTCATTTGCGTGGGCACGATGGCGGCCGGCGCAGCTGCTCTGTTCCTGGTCAGCGGCGGCAAGACTATAATGGCGCTGGCGGGAGTGGCGATAGGCTATATGCTGCCGGTGCTTATCCTGCGCGTGAAGGCGGCGCGGCGGGTGCGGCTGTTCAACAATCAGTTGGGAGACACCCTGATTATGGTGGCCAATTCGCTGCGTACGGGCTACAGCTTCTTGCAGGCCGTTGAAATGGTTTCCCGCGAGATGGCTCCGCCGATTAGCGTGGAGTTTGCCCGCCTGCTGAAGGAAATGAGCCTCGGCGTCACGACCGAGGAAGCTCTCGCCAATATGGGCGAACGGCTGGACAGCGACGACCTCGATCTAGTTATCACAGCGGTGCTCATCCAGCGGCAGCTGGGCGGCAACCTGGCCGAGGTGCTCGATAATATCGCCGCCACGATCAGGGCGAGGATAAAGCTGAAGGGTGAGATTCGCACGCTCACCGCCCAGGGGCGAATTTCCGGGCTGATCATCGGCGTGCTGCCGTTCGCGCTGGCGATATTCATCTTTCTAGTAAACCCGGGGTATATGAATACGCTTTTCACCCACCCGATAGGCCAGGTGATGCTGGCGGCGGCTTTGGTCAGCCAGGTGATCGGCCTGCTGCTGGTGCGGAAGATCGTCAATGTCGAGTACTGAAAGAGGGGCGCGCCCCTCTTTTTTTGTAGCCGGCAGGGATGACGGACCGGGCGGCGAAATCAACAGAAAACGATAAAAGGTGGCGGCAATGCAAAAGATCGACGTGAGGATTCTCGACAAAATTGTCAAGCAGACGATCGCGGCCGTGGAGAAGGGCAAATCGCAGATTTTTGATATTTATGAAGCGGCCCGCGCCGAGATGGAGAACGTCAAGAAGGACCTGGAGAGGATCAAGCAGGAAACGAACGAGATCATCGTCCGCGTCGACGGGCTTGAGAAGAAGGAGCGGCGGACTCGCCTGCGCCTGGCCGAGGTTCACCGCAATTTCAAGGTTTTCAGCGAGGAGGATATGAAGCAGGCTTACAAGGACGCCGAGAACGTGCGCGTCGATCTGGAGGTGGCCCGCGAGCAGGAACGCAATCTCCGCCGCCAGCGGGACGATATGGAACTGCGTCTGCGCAACCTAAAGGAGACGCTGCAACGGGCCGAGGGCCTTGTGTCCCAGGTGGGAGCCGCGCTGGGTTTTCTGGGCGACCATATGGAGACGGTGCTGACCCAGATCGATTCCCTGCAGCAGCGGCAGGCGTTCGCCGCCAAGATCATCAAGGCCCAGGAGGAGGAACGGCGGCGGGTGGCGCGGGAGATTCACGACGGCCCGGCCCAGGCGATGGCCAACGTCGTCTTCCGGGCGGAGGTGTGCGAACGGCTGCTCGAGAGCGACCTAAACCGGGCCCGGGAGGAGCTCAAGGATCTGCAGGAGCAGATCCGCTTTGTGCTGAAGGAGACGCGCAAGATCATTTTCGGCCTGCGGCCAATGACGCTTGACGACCTCGGCCTGGTGCCCACGCTGCGCCGGGTGCTGGACACGATGCGGGAGCGGTCGGGGGTCTTCCCGGAGATCAAGGTGACGGGCGAGGAGAAACGGCTCGTTTCCCATATCGAGGTCGGCCTCTTCCGGACGGTGCAGGAGGCGTTGACGAATATCGAGAAGCATGCCAAGGCAACCGCCGTTCTGGTCAGGCTCGACTACCGCCCGACGATGGTTACCGCGCTTGTCGAGGACGACGGGCAGGGCTTCGATCCCGACGCCGACCGGAGCGGGACGGAGAGCTTCGGCATCATGGGGATGCAGGAGCGCATCTCGCTGCTGGGCGGCGAGTTCGCGGTGAAATCGCACAAGGGCAGGGGCACGAAGGTGCTGATAAAGGTGCCGCTGAAGGGAGAATAGGACCAGCAACCCTGTATTATATGGGACCGGGCGCCACCGGGCCTGAGACCATCAGACCAGCAAAGATAAGACTTGCGGTCGATGGCAGGGCGCGGGCGGGGTGGTACAATTAAATCACAAACCGGGTTCCAATTTAATTCAAATACAGGAGGAAAGAAAAAATGTTGAGTCATGTATGGTACTACCTTCGTGCCCGCATCGGCAACGAAAAGGGCCAAGGCCTCGTAGAGTACGGTCTCATCCTGGCTCTGGTGGGCGTGGTCGTTGCTGGTGCGCTGACGATCCTCGCCGGTGACATTACGGCGCTGTTCAGCAACATCGGCGGCAAACTCAATCCCCAGTAACAAGCCTCTCAAACCCCCCGGCAGACGCCGGGGGGGTTCTCCTTTATTACCGGCGGCAGTGGGACTTACAGCCCAGCCGGCAGGTGGGACCTGCCGCTTACTAGGATAAGACCTGGGCAGGATGCGATGCCGACAGGGGCGATGGTACAATGAAGGAAAGTATGTACCGCGCCGGCGGGCCGCTCGACGCTGAAGGGGGGAGGTTTGTGCAGAAAATATGCCTATATGTGCGCAACAGGCGGGGCCAGGCGATCGTGGAATTCGCACTCGTTCTGCCGGTCTTTCTGCTGCTGCTGGTGGGGATGATGGAGTTCGGCCTGGTACTGCACGACTATGTGACGGTCGCCGAGGCGGCCAGGGTCGGGGCCAGGGCGGCGGCGGTGCACAAGGATAACGCCACGATTACCGCCGCCACCAAGAACGCCGCGCCGGGACTTCCCGCCGACCAGCTTACGGTGACGATAACCCCCGAGCTGCTGGCGGCGCGAACGACCGATTCGGCGGTGACGGTGACGGTGGTCTATCCGGTGCCGACATACGTGCCGAGCATCACGAACCCCTGGTCGGGTGAGGAGTACGCCATCCTGCCGGCGACGGTCAACGTGACCGGTAAGGCGGTAATGCGCATGGAGTGAGGAGGGCCGGCTTATGCTTAGACGGCTCGTGAACAACGAGAGAGGCGGCGTCATCGTGCTGTTCGCGCTGGCGCTGACCGTATTTACCGGGCTGGCCGGCCTGGTTGTCGACGTCGGCTATCTGTACCTGCAGCACGCCCGGCTGCAGAACGGCGTGGACGCGGCCTGCCTGGCCGGGGCGGCGTATCTGCCCAGCGCCGCCAGCGCCAGTGATGTGGCGGGCGATTACGCCGAGGAAAACGGGCTGGCGCGCGCCAAGCTGACGAGCGCTTTCGCCAACGGCAACCGGCGGATCAACCTGACGTACACCGAGAGTTTCGAGACGTTCTTCCTGCGCGTCCTGGGCATCGACAGCGCCAGCATCAGGGTGGCGGCGGCCGCGGAACTGGTGGTGGGCGGGCCGTTCGGATTCACGATTTTTTCGGGCAGCGATACCGATATCCTGCCCCTTAACGGCAGCAGCCTGTATGTCGACGGGTCGGTGCATTCCGACCAGCGGCTGAAGATCAACGGCAGCGGGATCACGGTTACCGGCAATATCGAGGCGGCCGGGCGGGACGGCATGGATGGCGACATTCAAATCAACGGCACAAACATCAACATCCTCGGGACGCGAAACGAAAACGCCGCGCGTATCCCGATGCCGGACTACAGCGCGCAGATCCAGGCGATCGCCGCGCGGCAGTACAGCACAAGTCAGTCCTTTAACGGCGGCGATATCAATATCGACGGCTCGATATACGTCAACGGGGAAGTCTCTTTCAACGGCAACCATATCAGCGGCAGCGGCTCGGTGCTGGCCACCGGGGATATCCACAACAACGGCAACAATATCACCCAGACGGGTGAAGGCGATATGTTCCTCTATTCCCAGAACGGGGATATACATATCAACGGCAACAATATCGCCATTGACGCCACCCTGTACGCGCCCAACGGCAATATCATCATCAACGGCAATAATATTACGATCAACGGCCGGGTCGTCGGCAACACGGTGACGATCAACGGCACGGGCATAAGGGTGAGCGGCGAGAGCAACCCGGTGACGGTGCTGCCGGGCACCCCCAGGCTGGTGGAGTAGGAGGACGGGCTATGTCGCTGTTAAAGCGTCTTGCGGCTACGAAAGGGACCGAGCCGGGCCAGGGGGCCAAGGACAGGGGCAAAGGGGCGCCGGCGCAGTCGGACCCTTTTCAGAATCTGAAGATGCGCATCCACAAGCGGATCGTGGACGAACTGAGTGCCGAGGAGAGCAAAATCCTCACAGACAAGGATGTCGACCGCCGGGTGCTGGAGGAGGTCGTTGCCAAGCTGGCCAACAGCCAGATGGACGGGGAACCGGTGCCTGTGCCCCGCGGCGAGCGGGCCCGGCTTATCAACGAGGTGGTGGACGAGGTCCTGGGTTATGGGCCGATCGACCCGCTGCTTCAGGACGAGACGATTTCGGAGGTGATGGTGAACGGGCCGGCCCAGGTTTATGTCGAACGCAAGGGCAAGCTCGTTCTCACCGATGTACGGTTTCGCGACGATGCCCATGTGATGCACGTCATCGAGAAGATCGTCGCCCCGCTGGGGCGGCGCATCGACGAGAGTTCGCCGCTGGTCGACGCCCGACTGCCGGACGGCTCGCGCGTCAACGCCATTATTCCGCCGCTGGCTCTCAAAGGCCCGTGCCTGACCATCCGCAAATTTTCTAAGGACCCGCTGACGGTCGACGATCTCGTTTCTTTCGGGACGCTTACCCGCGATATGGCGGAGTTCCTGCGGGCTTGTGTCGAGGGGAAGCTGAATGTCGTCGTTTCGGGGGGCACCGGCTCGGGTAAGACCACAACTCTCAACGTGCTGTCGTCGTTTATTCCGGCTGATGAGCGTATTGTCACGGTGGAGGACGCGGCCGAGCTGCAACTGCACCAGGATCATATTGTCACATTGGAGACGAGGCCGCCCAATATCGAGGGCAAAGGGGCGATTACGATGCGCGACCTTGTGCGCAATTCGCTGAGGATGCGGCCGGACCGCATTGTCGTCGGCGAGGTGCGCGGCGGCGAAGCGCTCGATATGCTGCAGGCGATGAACACCGGCCATGACGGTTCGCTGACCACGGGTCACGCCAACAGCCCCCGCGATATGCTCAGCCGGTTGGAGACGATGGTGCTGATGGCGGGGATGGAGCTGCCGGTAAGGGCCATCCGCGAACAGATCGCTTCGGCGGTCGACCTGGTCGTGCAGCAGGCGCGTCTCAGGGACGGCAGCCGCAAGATAACCCACCTCACCGAGGTGCAGGGCATGGAAGGCGATATCATAACTTTGCAAGATATCTTTGTTTTCGAGCAAACCGGCAGGGATGAGGCGGGGCGTATAACAGGCAGCCTCAAGCCGACCGGCATAAGGCCGAAGTTCCTCGATAAGCTGGCGGCGAACGGCATAAGTATTGCCAATGAGGTATTTTGGGCGAAGGAAGACAGGCGGTGAGAGCGGTATGGTGCTGTTGATAACGGTCGCGGTGGCGCTGACAGTGTTTTTGGTCACTTTTTTGCTCGCTTCGCTGTGCTTGCCTGTCCAGGGGCAGGCGACGATGCGGCTTAGGTCGCTCGACGGTATGATGGCCGGCCAGGAGGTTGGCGACGAAGAGCTGGACAAGCCTTTCGCCCAGCGGGTGTTAGCGCCGTTGACAGGCAGCCTGGCAGGCATCCTCGTGCGTTTTACGCCGGCGGCGGTGCGCCGCCTGGTCGGCGAGAAGCTGGCTGCCGCCGGCGGGTTCGGCGGGCTGGGTACGGACGGTTTCCTGCTGCTGAGCGGGGTGCTGTCGCTGTCGTTCGGGGCGGTGGGCTGCTTTCTCGCCCTCTTACGCGGGGCTGCGGCCGCCAAGCTGTTAAGTCTGGTAGTGCTGGGGACCGCGATTGGCGCCGTTCTGCCGCTGCTGCTGCTGGGCCGCCGGATCGCCGCCCGCAAGGCGAGCATCCAGAAGGCGCTGCCCGATGTTCTCGATCTCCTGACGGTCAGCATCGAGGCCGGGCTGGGCTTTGACGGGGCGCTGGCCAAGCTGGCGGATAAGATGAAGGGCCCGCTGGTGGACGAGTTTGGCCGCGCGCTGCAGGAGATGCGCATCGGCGTGCCGCGACGGGATGCTCTTCATGCCATGGGCCTGCGCTGCGATGTGGCCGATTTGTCGCTCTTTATTTCGGCGCTTGTCCAGGCCGACCAGTTGGGGGTGAGTATCGGCAATGTGCTGCGGGTACAGTCGGCGGCGATGCGGGAGAAAAGGCGTCAGCGCGCCCAGGAGAAGGCAATGAAGGCGCCGGTGAAGATGCTGATCCCGCTTGTGGCGTTTATCTTTCCGGCGATATTTGTGGTGTTGGTCGGTCCGGCGGCCATCAGGGTCGTCGCGATGCTGACGAATGGCGCTAGATAAAAAAGTGTGGGAATGACTTTAAAAGATTGGGAATGAAATTCATGGAGATGTATAATTATACATGTCGATCTTGAAGCTACTTCGCCTTAGCAAGGCGAGTGCTTTTTTTTTGGCTTTGTTCGTAAATAGTGTTGATTTCACCGTCGCCCGACCTATAATCTAAGGGGAGGTGACAGCATACCAGACACAGATGACGCCCTGAAAAAGATTGTATGACTTGTTGGCCGAGGCAGAAGCTGAAGCCTACACCAGGCTCAGACATAATGGCTGCGTTTTGAAGGGCTGGATGTGATGTTATTTTTACAAAGGGGGAGCCAAAGCAGTCCTTGCGAGAGCAGCTTGCTCTCGCTTTTTTTATATTTTCTTTACGCCTTAACCCTAAACCCAGACACATGCTTTACGAAGAATGGCGGTAAAATGGGGGCGTAGTCAGTTCGAACCGTGAGGAGGAGTACCGAATGGTTGATCTACGGTTGGCAGGGATTGTGGCTGGGATGCTGCTCATCTATCTTATCTATGCACTGTTAGAACCGGAGGAGTTTTAGTATGACACAGAGTTTAACGTTATTCGTCTTATACCTGGCGGTGCTGCTGCTGTTGGCCTGGCCGCTGGGCAGATATATGGCCAAGGTGTTTTCGGTGGAAAAAACCATCTTCGATCCGGTGTTGAACCCGGTGGCCAAAGCGATTTACCGCATGAGCGGCGTGGATAACGCCCAGGAAATGAACTGGCGGCAATACGCGTCAGCGGTGGTGCTGCTTAACCTCTTCGGCATGGCGCTGGTGTACCTTATCGAAGTTACGCAGGGGATGTTGCCGCTCAATCCCGAGGGACTGTCGGGCGTGTCGCCTTGGCACCTGGCCCTCAACACCGCGGTGAGCTTCATGACCAATACCAACTGGCAGGCGTACGGCGGGGAGAGCACCATGAGCTACTTCACCCAGATGACGGCGCTGACGGTGCAGAACTTCCTGTCCGCCGCCACCGGTCTCGCGGTGGCGATCGCCTTGATCCGTGGCTTGACCCGCAAGTCCACCTCGCTGATCGGCAACTTCTGGGTCGATCTGGTACGCGGCGTGCTGTGGATACTGCTGCCGCTGTCGGCCGTGTTCGCCCTGCTCCTCGTTCAGCAAGGTGTGTTGCAGAACCTTTCCCCCTATCTGACGGTGCAAACGCTGGCGGGAGCGGAACAGAAGCTGGCCATGGGGCCGGTGGCTTCCCAAGAAGCGATCAAGATGCTGGGCGTCAACGGCGGCGGCTTCTTCAACGCCAACTCGGCCCACCCCTTCGAAAACCCGACGCCGCTCAGCAACTTCCTGCAGATGGTCAGCATCTTCCTCATCCCCGCCGCGGTTGTCTTTACCTTCGGCCACATGGTCCGCGACCGGCGTCAGGGCTACGCGGTGCTGGCCGCCATGCTGATTCTTTTCCTGCTCAATCTGGGGGTCGTCTATGTAAGCGAGCTGCACGGCAACCCAATGCTGGCGGCTCATGGCCTGAGTGGGCCTACCGCGATGGAGGGCAAGGAGGTGCGCTTCGGCATCGCCGACACCGCCCTCTTCGCCACCATCACCACGGCGGCGTCCTGCGGCGCGGTGAATGGGATGCATGACAGCTTTACCCCACTGGGCGGGCTGGCGCCCATGCTGCAGATGATGCTGGGCGAAGTGGTTGTCGGCGGTGTCGGGGCTGGCTTCTACGGCATGATGATGTTCGCCGTCCTGACCGTCTTTATCGTCGGTCTGACGGTTGGCAGGACGCCGGAATACCTCGGCAAGAAAATCGAGGCATGGGAAATGAAGATGGCGACTCTGGCCATCCTCATCCCCTCGGTCGTCATTTTGCTCGGCAGCGCGTTCGCCGCGGTCATACCGCAAGGCACTAACTCCATCGCCAACCCCGGCCCTCACGGCCTGAGCGAGATTCTGTACGCCTTCGCTTCCGCAGCCGGCAACAACGGCAGTGCCTTCGGCGGGCTGAACGCCAACACCCCGTTCTACAACCTGGCGTTGGCCAAGGCCATGTTCCTCGGCCGTTTCGGGGTCATCATCCCCGTTCTGGCCATCGCCGGCAGCCTGGCCGAGAAGAAGATATCGCCACCCGGCCAGGGGACCTTCCCCACCAACGGCTGGCTGTTCGCCGTCCTGCTGGCCGGCGTCGTCCTGGTGATCGGCGCGCTGACCTACATGCCGGCGCTGGCCCTCGGCCCGGTGGTCGAACATCTGCAAATGCTTAGCGGCGTAACGTATTAAAGAAGGGGACTGTCATGAAAAACACTGGAATTAACAGCCAAATAATCGGCGAAGCGATCCGCGACGCCTTCTATAAGCTGCATCCCCGCACCCAGGTCCGCAACCCCGTCATGTTCATCGTGGCCGTCGGGGCGGTGCTGACGACAGTATTCCTCATGCGCGATGCCTGGCAGGGAAGCGCGGTCAGTTTTTCCTTCACCCTGCAGATAACCCTCTGGCTGTGGTTCACCGTTCTGTTCGCCAACTTCGCCGAGGCCGTGGCCGAGGGCAGAGGCAAAGCCCAGGCCAAGGCGCTCCGCGGCACGCGAAGCCAGACAAAGGCGAAGAAAATCCAGGGGGATGCCATCAAAACCATCGATGCCACCTACCTGCGCAAGGGCGATATCATCCTTATCGAAGCGGGCGATATCATCCCCAGCGACGGCGAAGTCATCGAAGGGATGGCTTCGGTGGACGAAAGCGCGATGACGGGCGAGTCTGCCCCGGTAATCCGCGAGTCGGGGGGTGACAAGTCGTCGGTTACCGGCGGCACCAGGGTGTTGTCCGACTGGATAAAAGTCAGGGTGACCGCCAACCCCGGCGAAACCTTTCTCGACCGGATGATTTCGCTGGTGGAGGGGGCGAAGCGGCAGAAAACGCCCAACGAAATCGCTTTGACCATCCTGCTGGTGGGCTTCACCATCGTATTCCTCATCGCGGTAGCCACCATCGAGCCCTATGCCATCTATTCCGGCACCACCATCCTGGTGACCACGCTGATCGCCCTGCTGGTGTGCCTCATCCCGACCACCATCGGCGGTCTGCTGAGTTCCATCGGCCTCGCCGGTATGGATAGGCTGCTCAAGCGCAACGTGCTGGCCATGTCCGGCCGGGCGGTCGAAGCGGCGGGCGATGTCAGTGTCCTGCTGCTCGACAAGACGGGCACCATCACCCTCGGCAACAGGATGGCCACCGACTTTCTCCCCGCTCCCGGGGTCGACAGGGCCAGTCTGGCCGACGCGGCCCAGCTTTCCTCGTTGGCAGACGAAACGCCGGAAGGCAGAAGCATCGTTGTGCTGGCCAAGAAGGACTACAATCTGCGGGAGCGGGATTTGACCATGCTGGGGGCCGAGTTCGTACCCTTCAGCGCCCATACGCGGATGAGCGGCGTCGATCTCAAAGACCGGGAAATCAGGAAAGGCGCCATGGACGCAATCGAGAAATATATCGCCGATAAGGGCGGCAATTTCCCCGAAGAAGTCAAGCTGGCGTGCGAGAATATCGCCAAGGCGGGCGGTACGCCCCTGGTGGTGGCCGAAGGCGCCACAGTGCTCGGCGCCATCCAGCTCAAAGACATCGTCAAGGGCGGCATAAGGGAACGGTTCCGCGAACTCAGACAAATGGGCATCAAGACGGTAATGATCACCGGCGACAACCCGCTCACCGCCGCCGCCATCGCCGCCGAGGCCGGGGTGGACGATTTCCTCGCTGAGGCGACGCCGGAGGCCAAGCTGCGGCTCATCCGCGAGTACCAGGACAAGGGCATGCTAGTCGCCATGACCGGCGACGGCACCAACGACGCGCCCGCCCTCGCCCAGGCCGACGTCGGCGTCGCCATGAACAGCGGCACGCAGGCGGCCAAAGAGGCCGGCGATATGGTGGATCTGGACAGCAACCCGACCAAACTCATCGAAGTGGTGGAAATCGGCAAGCAGCTTCTGATGACCCGCGGCTCGTTGACCACCTTCAGCGTCGCCAACGACGTCGCCAAGTATTTCGCGATAATCCCCGCGATGTTCGTCGGCACCTATCCGGTCCTCGACGCCTTCAACATCATGCGCCTGGCGACGCCCGAAAGCGCCATCCTTAGCGCCGTCATCTTCAACGCGCTGATCATCGTCGCGCTCATCCCGCTGGCGCTGCGCGGGGTGAAGTACCAGCCGGTGGGGGCGGACGTCATCCTGCGGCGCAACCTGCTGATCTACGGGCTCGGCGGCCTGATCGTGCCCTTCATCGGTATAAAGCTAATCGACATGCTGCTGGTAACCTTGCGGCTCGTATAAAAAATCGCATTCGCGACAAAAGTCCGGGAGAGGGAGATTAGAAAATGATCGGCGACACCATCCGCATACTCCACCTGGACGAAGACCATAAATCCGAGTAAAGGAAGATGACAATTATGGGGATACAAATCGGCAGCGCGATAATCATGTTGTTCGTCATGACAATCATCACCGGGCTGGGTTACCCACTGGCGATGACCGGCCTGGCGCAGGTACTGACGCCCTATCAGGCCAACGGCTCGCTTATCGTCCAAGACGGCAAACCTGTCGGCTCGCGACTGATCGGCCAAAACTTCACCAGTCCGGCGTATTTCCACGGGCGCCCCTCGGCCGCCGGCCAGGACGGCTATGACGCCGCCAACTCCTCGGGGTCCAACCTCGGACCGACAAATAAAAAGCTGATAGATACGGTGGCCGACAACCTCAAAAAAGTACGCGAGGAAAATGGTCTGGCCGAAACGGCGAGAGTGCCGGCCGACCTTGTGACAGCATCTGGCAGCGGCCTGGACCCTGATATTTCGCCGGAAGCCGCCCGCCTGCAGGCCGAACGGGTCGCCAGGGAACGGGGCTTGACAGCCGATACTGTCCGTGAGCTTATCGCCGCCCATGTGAAACCGCGCCAGTGGGGTCTGTTCGGCGAGCCGCGGGTGAATGTGCTGGAACTTAATCTGGCGTTGGACGCCCTGAAGCGTTAGCAGGAACACATCCGGAACGCGCAGGCTGTGACCGCCGTCCTTGATATGAAACGAGAGCTTAAAGCTCTCGTTTTTACACTTTCTTTACACCAATGCCGTAATCCCAGACACTGTCTTAACATTGATTGGGCTTATAATTATTCTGTTAATCAACCTTATCGAGAGGCTTACGATGGACGGATTAAGCAAGGCTTACACCGCATAGCGATGGAGTTCATTCGGGCGCCTGGGGTCGCAAGTGAACAGATCGCGAGGGCCGCTTACCTGTTGGCACTTACCGACGAGACTGCCGAGGGGCGGAGTATAGCTAAATTAGCCCGGAGGAAATACAAGGTGCAAGACATATCGAAGCGCAGGGCGGGCGGATGCCCGAGTACATTAAGCTGATGTGTTCAATCATCCCATGTACGGCGGGGAGCCACAGGTTGTGCCCGAGGGGGCGCGGGTATTGGGCGTGATCCACTTGCATCAAGTTCCCGACGGCGGCGAATAAGTGTCCAGACCGGTGTTCTACTAAAAATAGGATTAGGAGCGGAGACCGTGAATTTGGCTTACACTATACCCTGATTCGTCAACCCCGCCCGGTGGCGGATCTCGACATACCAGGTGCTTGTTTTGGGTTTCGCCGGACTCATTCTGGCCGGCGCGGTGCTGCTGATGACGCCGTTGGCCCTGCAGCCCGGTAAGAGCCTGAATTATATCGACGCGCTGTTTACCGCCACCTCGGCGGTTTGCGTCACCGGCCTTGTGGTGGTGGATACGGGCACGCATTACTCGGTGTTCGGCCAGATGGTCATTCTCTGCCTCATACCGGTCGGCGGCCTGGGGGTTATGACCGTGACCACCCTGCTGGCCGTGGCCGCCGGTAAACGCATAAACTTGCGCGAACGGCTCCTGATTCAGGAGGCGACCAACCAGCTTGACCTTGCCGGGGTGGTTAAACTCACGCTGCTGATTATAAAAACAACGCTTGCCGTCGAGTTCATCGGGGGAGTCATGCTCGCCTTTCGCTGGTATCAGGATTACGGATCGCAGGGCATTTACTTCGGCTTCTGGCATGCCGTCTCCGCTTTCTGCAACGCCGGGTTCGACCTGTTCGGGGATTTCCGGAGCCTGACGGGGTATGTCGGCGATATAACGGTGAACGCGGTCATTTGCTCGCTGATAATAATCGGTGGGATCGGCTTCCCTGTTATCGCCGACGTGTGGAATTATCGCCGCACGAGACGGCTTTCCCTGCACAGCAAGATCGTCCTCATGACCAGCATTGTCCTTATTATCGGCGGGGCTGGCGTCGTTCTGCTGGCCGAGTACGCCAACCAGGCTACCTTGGGGCAACTGCCTCCGGGCGTCATGGTGATGGCGAGCCTGTTCAAGGCGGTCACCGCCCGGACGGCAGGCTACAATACCATCGACACCGGGGCTTTACGGGAGGGGACACTGCTCTTTATATTGCTTTTAATGTTCATCGGGGCATCGCCCTCTTCAACCGGCGGGGGTATAAAGACCACGACCTTTACGGTGCTGCTTTCCGCTCTTGCCGGTACGGCGATGGGAAAAGGGACCCCGAAGCATTCGGCCGGAGAATTCCCCAGAGCACCGTCAATAAAGCCTTTACCTTCTCAATGCTGTCAGGACTATTAGTATTGATGGTGTCCCTCTTGATGTCGTTCACCGAGGATGCCCCGCTCATCAAGGTAATGTTCGAGGTGTTTTCGGCCTTCGGCACGGTCGGCCTATCGGCGGGGATCACCCCGACTCTGTCGACAACAGGCAAGGCTTTGATCATTATCACGATGTTCGCCGGAAGAGTAGGGACCGTAACGCTCATAATGGCACTTATTCTCCGAAAACGTACGGGTAATATCCAGTATCCCGAGGGAAAACTGCTAATAGGATAGGTGTGCTAAATGAGAAAACAATACGCGGTGATCGGTCTTGGCAGGTTTGGCCTCAGCCTTGCAGCCACTTTGGCGAAGGCGGGCAACGAAGTTCTCGTAATCGATAGAAACGAAGATATTGTCCAGAAGCATTCGGATCTATTCACCCATGCCGTTACGGCCGACACGACGGATGAACAAGCCATCAAGGCTCTGGGCCTGAGGAACTTCGACGTTGTTGTCGTAGCCATCGGCCACGATGTACAGGCCAGTGTTCTCACCACCCTCCTGCTTAAAGAGATTGGGGTAAAGTATATTGTGGCAAAGGCCGACAACCAATATCACGGAAAGATGCTTGAAAAGATAGGCGCGGACAAGGTGGTTTTTCCTGAGCGGGATATGGGCAAGCGGATCGCCCACAACCTGATGGCTGCCGGCGTGGTCGAGTATATCGAGGTCGCCCAGGATCTCGGCCTGATGGAGACGACTGTTCCGGCAAACCTACGAGGGATAAGTCTGCTGGCTTCAGACTTGCGTCCGAAATACGGCATCACGGTGCTGGGAATCAGATGTAATGGAAGGATATTGTTGTCTCCCAACCCGGAAGAAGTTTTCCGGGAAGGGGACGCCCTTATCCTCGTGGGTGACAGCACGGCTATACACCGGTTTGAAAAGGATTACTGCGATTAGTTCGCGAAGGTTTATGTAATTTTTCAGAGGCGAGTAAGTGTTTCCGGAGGAGTGCCATATGCCGACAAGCAAAAGGAGTGACGACCGGCCCGACCCCGATGCTCTTCTGGAGAAAGTCAATAAGGCGGGGCGTGGCAAGCTCACTGTTTTTCTCGGCGCCGCCGCAGGTGTAGGCAAAACCTACACAATGCTGGAGACTGCCCATGAACGTCGCCGGGCCGGGACTGACATCGTCATCGGCTGGGTGGAAACCCATGGTCGCGAGGACACAGGGCGCCTGCTTGACAGTCTTGAGCGCATTCCGCCGCGGACAATCGATTACCGCGAAAGGCACCTCGATGAGATGGACACCGACGCCATCCTGGCGCGCAAGCCGGAAATAGTGCTCGTGGACGAGCTTGCCCACACCAACGTGCCGGGATCGCGCCACGCGCGGCGGTTCCAGGATGTCGAGGAAATCCTCAACGCGGGAATTAACGTATATTCCACTCTGAATATCCAGCACCTTGAAAGCCTGAACGACATAGTAGCCCAAATCACCGGCGTTGTCGTCAGAGAGACCGTCCCCGATCACATCCTCGAAGACGCCGATAGTGTTCAACTTATCGATATACCGCCCGAAGACCTTTTGGAAAGGCTAAAAGAGGGCAAGGTATACGTTCCCGAGCAGGCTGAGCGCGCTCTGAAGAAGTTCTTCCGCCCCGGAAACATTAACGCCCTCCGGGAACTTGCCCTTCGTTATACCGCTCGCCAGGTCGATAAGAATCTCAGCGATTATATGCGTGAGCAGCGGATTGAAGGACCGTGGCCTGCGGCAGGCCGGGTCATGGTGTGCGTGAGTGCCAGCCCTTTTTCCACCCAACTGATCCGGGCCGCCCACCGTCTAGCGGGCGGCCTGCAGGCGGACTGGCTGGCCGTGCACGTGCAAATGGCCAGGCGAAGCTACTCGTCAAGTGAAGAGAGGGACCGGGTAGCGTATAACATGAAGCTGGCCGAAGAGCTTGGCGCCAAAACAGTCAGCCTGCATGGCGACAATATCGTCGACGAGCTGCTGGAGACGGCCCGCACCTATAATGTGACGGCAATCGTCGTCGGCAAACCGGGCCACAGCCGGCGGGTCGAATTGTTCCGAGGGTCGGTGGTTGACAAACTTATCCGCCGGAGCGGCGGCGTGAACGTTTACGTTATCCAGGCCGCCAAAGAAAAGGACAGAAAACCGGCCATTACTACCGGCTCCCCCATCAAAACCCCGGACTGGCGTCAGTATGGCGGCAGTCTGCTCATGGTTATAGCGGTTACATTACTGGGCCTGATGCTCAAAGACCGTATCGAGATGATCAATATTGCCCTCCTTTATCAACTGCCTGTAACAATGAGCGCCTACTGGTGGGGTCGTTGGCCGTCTTATTTCACCGCTCTGACCAGTGTCCTTATCTTTGATTTCCTCTTCGTCCCGCCGGTTTTCACCTTTTCCGTGGATGATATCAGGTATGTATGGAGTTTTATAACCTTCATGATCGTTGCCTTCGTCATCGGTGGCCGGACTGAGCTGCTCCGCAACGAAGCCGCGTTGGCCCGGAAAAGGGAACGGAGCACCGCTGCCCTATACGAGTTCAGCAAAGGGATTGCGGCTGTTGTCGATTTGGAAACGGTCGTTAGGGAACTGGCCGAGCGGGCGGCGGAAACTTTGGGGCGAAAAGTGCTGGTGCTTCTTCCCGACGAAGAGGGTCGCCTGGTGATTTGGGCTGAGCTGGATTCTGGCTCGGGATGGCCGGAGGAAGGTTTCAGCCGAGCACCCATTGCCGACAGCAACGAGGCGGCGGTGGCTACATGGGCCTTCGAGCATAGGAAAGTAGCCGGCCGCTCGACGGAAACGCTGGCCGGCGCCAAATACCTTTACCTGCCACTGTCGACCAGGGATAATACCGTCGGAGTAATTGGCCTGCATATCGTTGAAAAACTGATCTCGCCTGAACACCGTCACCTTATGGAGGCTTGGGCGGGGCTGGCGGCCATGGCGATCGAAAGGGTGATACTGGCGGAAAAAGCCCGGGAGGCTGCCCTGCTCGTCGAGTCGGACAAACTGCGCACCGCGCTATTCAACTCAATTTCCCATGAACTGCGTACGCCGCTCGCCTCTATCATGGGGGCGGCATCCACCCTTCTGGAGTCGGAGACCATTTATTCGGCGAGCGACCGGCGGGAACTCATGGAAACTGTCAGGGACGGCGCCAACCGGATGGACCGCGTCATTGCCAACCTATTGGATACCGCAAGGCTGGAAAGCGGCATGATGAAGCTGAAGAACGAGTGGTGCGACATTGAAGACATCGTCGGCACCGCACTCCGGAGGATGCGCAGTTCGCTTTCCAACAGGACAATCACCGTGAACAGTCCCCCTGCTCTGCCGCTTGTTCGCGGGGACAGCGTACTCCTGGAGCAGGTAATGATCAACCTAGTTGACAACGCCAATAAGTATTCGCCTGGGGGTAAACCTATAGAAATCGCGGTGACAGCGGAGGCTGCCCGGATAATGGTATCCGTATCCGACCGCGGAGTGGGTATACCGATCGAGGATCTCCCGAAGGTATTCGATAAGTTTTACCGTGTGCAGCATCGGGCTATCCGCGCTAGTGGCACGGGGTTAGGGTTGTCCATATGCAAGGGTATCATCGAGGCGCACGGAGGAGCGATATGGGCAGAGAACCGGGCCGGCGGCGGCACGACGTTAACCTTCTCCCTGCCGTCGCATCCCGGGGAAAGCAGGTGAAGCTATGATTGACAAGGGCCTGAAGGTTCTCGTAATCGATGACGAACCGCAAATCCGCAAACTGCTGCGAGTATCCCTGGGTGCCCATGGATATGACGCGCATGAAACCGCAGCAGGATTAGACGGCGTTTCCCAGGCTGCGGCGATAAAGCCGGATATCATTATCCTTGACCTCGGTCTGCCCGATGCCGACGGGAAGGAAATCGTCAAAAGCATAAGAGAATGGTCGGATGTGCCGATTATTATTCTGACTGCCCGCGAGCAGGAGCAAGAAAAAATTGACACCCTGGACGCGGGTGCTGACGATTATCTCACCAAGCCCTTCGGCGTGGGCGAACTTATGGCGAGGATGCGGGTTTCGCTCCGGCGGGCGGCGCATTGGGAAGACGAACCAGTTATACATTGCGGCGATCTGGCCGTCGACCTCGCGCAGCGGCGTGTCACGGTCGGTGCCCAGGAAATCAAGCTTACACCCACTGAGTACGATATTATCAAGGCGCTTGCCCAGCATGCCGGGAAGGTATTAACCCACAAGCAACTACTCAAGCTAGTGTGGGGAAGCAACTTCAACGAAGATACCCACTATATCCGTGTTTATATTAGTCAGTTGCGCCGGAAAATAGAGGAAAACCCGACCCAGCCGAAATACATCGTAACCGAGTCGGGGGTGGGGTACAGGCTTATAGGTAAGTAAGCCACGGCTATTTCAACCGCATCAGATAAGGGAAGATGAATAACCCAACCGCCAGACCCAGACAGAACACTGTTACTGCCAGGGTAAGTGCGACGGACCCGTGCATGATATTCACCAGCCTTGGACTTACGGTTTTCACCTTGATGAGCGCGGTAAACTTCGATACCGTGCCTTTCAACTCTTCCGACCAGGAAAAGGGACCTGAGACCTAGTGAAACATGACTTTTAGAGGATGGGGGACAGGCGGGAACGTTATTATAATAAGGATAGTAAATGAAATAGACTGTCCAGGATATTGGATGATTATACAACTCCTATGCATCATTCCCGAACTTGGTGGCGAAGAGTTAGAGCAGTATGGGATGCTCTTATCCCCAGACGGGTAAAGTTTGAGAATGGTGAAACCCCTTGTAATTACTGCATTGTCATTCCCACACTTTTTTATCTCACTACAACGAACAGGTGAAGATACGGACCGCGATAATATAAAATAAGGTAGGAAGTTATGGAGATTGTTAATATTACGACCGGTATGACGCTGGCCAGGGATGCGCGGCTGGCGGACGGTTTTTTCTCCCGTCTTAAGGGCCTGCTGGGGACGAAAAGCCTGCTGCTGGGTGAGGGATTGGTCATTAGGCCGTGTAACAGCATCCACACCTTCGGCATGAATTATCCCATCGATGTGGTGTTTGCCGCCGACGGCGACCGGGTGGCGCGCACGGTTACCTGCCTCGAGCCGGGGCGGATGCTCGCGTGTCGCGGCAGCCGCTATGTGGTGGAACTGCCGTCGGGGACTGTGCTCCGCACGGGGACGAAGCCCGGCGATCAGCTGCGGATCGGATAACAACGAAGATATAGGCACCCCTGCCGGGAGGCAGGGGTTTTGTGCGTATGGGGCACCGGTTCGGCAATATGCGCAGGGTAGCTATTTTATTTGTGTAGCTTTATCCACTATGATACAATTAATAATGATTTCTATGGTTAGTGATTACACTAAGGACAACCGTCCTTTGAGTACGGGTTTTTTCCGTTCCCCATTCCGGGAGGTGAAGACTGTTGCCGGGCTATTCGCAAGAAGAAACGCCTCTGCTCGCGGCAATGAAACGCTATGTAGACGATGGGGTTATCCCTTTTCATACACCGGGACACAAATTCGGCAAGGGGATGCATCCCCGCCTGGAGAGCATTGTTGGCCGGGCTTCGCTGGAACTGGATCTGGCGCTGCTTCCCGAGCTGGATGACCTGCACGAGCCCCACGGCTGCATCAAGGCGGCCCAGGATCTGGCGGCCGAGCTTTACGGGGCCGACCACAGCTTTTTTACCGTCAACGGTACGACCGGAGGCATTTACGCGATGATTCTGACGGTCGCCGGCCCCGGCGACAAGATTATCGTGCCCCGCAACGCCCACCGGTCGATAATCGGCGGGGTTATTCTCAACGGGGCGATACCTGTTTTCATGACCCCCGTGGTGGACAAGCATCTCGGCCTTGCCCACGGGGTGACGCCCGAGACGGTGGAGGAGGCTGTCCACAGGCATCCCGACGCCAAAGGGGTGCTGATTATCAACCCTACATATTACGGGGTTGCCACCGATCTGCGCCGCATCGTCGAGATTGTCCACAACCGCAATATGCCGGTGGTGGTGGATGAGGCCCATGGCCCGCACCTGCGCTTTTCTCCCCGCCTGCCGCTGCAGGCCCTGGACGCGGGGGCGGATATCTGCGCCCAGAGCACCCATAAGATCATCGGCGCGCTGACCCAGTGCTCGATGGTCCATTGCCGCGAGGGCCGCGTGAGTGTGCCCCGCCTGAAGGCTATGCTGCAGCTTGTGCAGTCGACCAGCCCAAATTATCTGCTGATGGCTTCGCTGGATGTGGCCCGCATGCAGATGGCGACCGAGGGCCGTGAGCTGGTGGCGCGGGCGGTGGAGCTGGCCACTTGGGCGCGGGCGGAGATCAACGATATTCCCGGGCTGTACTGTTTTGGAGCCGACAAGATCGGCACGCCCGGAGTTTACGGTCTCGATCCCACCAAGGTGACGGTGACGGTCAAGGGGCTGGGCCTCAAAGGGGCGGAAGCCGAGCGCATCTTGCGCCACGAGTACAAGGTGCAGGTGGAATTGTCCGATATGTACAACGTCCTATTCCTGATAACGCTGGGCGACGGCGAGTCCGAGACCCGGGCGATGGTGGAGGCGCTGCGCGCCCTGGCGGCCAATCACGCCTGCCAGCGCGATTTTTCCGCGGTCGAGGATGCTTACAACAGCCTTGATTATCCATCGATTCCCGACCAGGTGCTGTCGCCCCGCCAGGCGCTGTTCGGCCACACCAAGACCATCCCTTTCAAACAGGCGGCCGGCCGGGTGTGCGCCGAGATCATCACCTTTTACCCTCCCGGCATCCCGTTGCTCTGCCCCGGTGAGCGCATCTCCGCTGAGGTCATTGATTACTGTCTGCGGCTGCAGAAAGCCGGCCTGCATATTTCCGGGCCGGAAGACTATATGTTAAAAACGGTCAAAGTGGTGGAATAATGGTAGGGATACTGATCACTTTCGAGGGGCCCGACGGCGGGGGCAAGACGACCCAACTGGGCCTCCTGGCGGAGCATCTCCGCCGGCAGGGCCATACCGTCGTCTGCACGCGGGAACCGGGAGGCACGGCGCTGGGGGATAAGATCCGCGATCTGCTGCTTGATCCGTCCAACGCTGCGATGGCCCCGAGCACCGAGGCGCTGCTGTATATGGCCGACAGGGCCCAGCACGTTGCCGAGGTGATCGCGCCGGCGCTGGCTCGCGGAGAAGTGGTTCTTTCCGACCGCTACACCGATTCGACCCTTGTTTATCAGGGAGCGGCCCGCCGCCTGGCGCGGGAGGAACTGGCCGCCATCAATCTGTTTGCAACCGGCGGGGTGGTCCCCGACCTGACAATTTTGCTGGACGGCGACGCCGCCACCCTTGGCGGGCGTCTGGCCGACCGCGGCGGCGCCGACCGCATCGAGGGAGAGGCGGCCTGTTTCCACGCCCTGGTGCGTCAGGGGTTCAAGGAGCTGACCATGGCCGAGCCCGCACGGGTCAAGGCTGTGGCTGCCGACCGCGGCGTAAATGAGGTTCACTTTAAGGTGGTTGAGGTCGTGGAGGAGTTTTTGCGCAGGAGGGCTTATGGTTAAAATAAACAACGTGCGTTCCGGCGGGACGCCGGTGATGCCGGAACGGGAGGCGGCCGGCCACCCGGAGAAGGTCGGCGAGCTGTTCACCGCCGATCTGTCGAAGGCCCAGGATTCGCTTTCCAAGGAGAAGATGAACGAGCTGCTGGACAAGATCACCGAGCAGGGCCGGCGGCTGGGCGAGGTGCCGACCTACGCCGAGCTGAAGGCTTATCGGGAGCTTGTGCGCTCTTTTCTTGCCGAGGCGGTGGGGCAGGCTTACACGCTGCAGTCCCAGACAGGCTGGGACCGCCACGGGCGCCAGAAGATGTACGCCGTTGTCAAGGAAATCGACCATCAGTTGGCCGAACTGACAGAGGAAGTTCGCCACGGGCAAGAGCGACAACTGCAAATCATGGGGCGGCTGGACGCCATCCGCGGCATGCTGGTCGATCTGTACAGTTGATATGGTTACGCACTGGGAAGATATCGCCGGTCACGGCGAGGTAACAGCGATGCTGCGCAATATGCTTTCTTCGGGCCGGATGCCCCATGCTATGCTGTTCGTGGGGCCGGCCGGCGTCGGCAAGATGCTGGCGGCCCGGACGCTTGCGGCTGCGATTCTCTGCGGCGCCGGGGCCGAGCGGTGCGGTGAATGCCCGTCCTGCCGGCTGGTGGCGCAGGGCGCCCATCCCGATCTTGTAGTGCTGGCAGCGGACGGGGCGAGTCTGAAAATCGACCAGATCAGAGCGCTGCAACACGAGGCGGCGCTCGCGCCATATTACGGCGCCGGCCGGGTTTTTCTGATCGAGGAGGCGGAAAGGCTGACGGTCCAGGCGGCCAACAGCTTGCTGAAGATCCTCGAGGAACCTCCGCCCGGGTCGGTGTTCATCCTGACGGCTGCTTCCCAGTACGCCATGTTGCCGACCGTCGTTTCCCGCTGCCGGGTATTCACGTTCCGGCCGCTGGCGCCGGAGGTTCTCGCCCGCCTGCTGGCGGCGAGGGGTACGGACGGGACGCGGGCGGCGACGGCGGCCCGCCTGTCCGGGGGCCGGGTCGGCGACGCGCTGGCTTTGCTGGCCGAAGGGGGCCTGGCGCTCAGAGACGCCGCGCTGGCCGTCGTGGTCGGCCTGCCGACCGGCGGGGCTTCGCTGGTTTGGACACAGGGCGCGGCGCTCGATAAATTGTCGGCGCCCGAGCTGACGGCATTTCTCCGCTACCTGAGCCAGGTGCTGCGCGATCTGCTGGTCATCGTCAGCGGCCGGGAGGAGCTGGCGCTCAACAGCGATGCGGCCGGCGAACTGCGCCGCGCCGCCGCCGACTGGGACGCCCCCCGCCTGGACGAGGCGCTCAGGGCGGTCCGGGACGCCGGCCGCGCGATAGAAGGAAACGCCAATACCCGCCTCACGCTTGAGGCGATGCTGATACATTTATTAGAAGCGGCAAGGGAGGGAACGCGATATGCAGACCGTCGTCGGAATACGGTTTAAGAAAGCTGGCAAGGTTTATTATTTTGACCCCGGGCAGCTCAAGCTGGCGGAGAACGACCACGTGATTGTGGAGACTACGCGGGGACTGGAGTTCGGCCGGGTGGTCATCGGCCCGCGCGAGGTGAAGGACGAGGATATCGTCGCTCCGCTGAAGCCGGTGCAGCGCAAGGCCACGCCCCAGGATGAGGCCAAGGTGCGCGACAACGAGGCTAAGGAGGCGGAGGCTTTCCGGGTCTGCCAGCAGAAGATTCAGGCCCACAGTCTGCCGATGAACCTGGTGGATGTCGAGTATACTTTCGATGTGAACAAGATTATCTTTTATTTTACCGCCGAGGGCCGGATCGATTTCCGCGAGCTTGTCAAGGATTTGGCGGCGGTGTTCCGTACGCGCATCGAACTGAGGCAGATCGGGGTGCGGGACGAGGCGAAGATGGTGGGCGGCATCGGCTGCTGCGGGCGGCCGCTGTGCTGCTCGACTTTCCTCGGGGATTTCGAGCCGGTATCGATCCGCATGGCCAAGGACCAAAACCTGTCCCTCAACCCGACGAAGATTTCCGGCATCTGCGGCCGACTGATGTGCTGCCTGAAGTACGAGAGCGATTGCTACGGCTCGTGCTGCAAGAAGACGGCCGCCCCGGCGACGGGTCGCGAGGTGATGACGGTGGAGGGCGAAGGCAGGATCGTTGCCGTGAACGGCGCGAAGCGGACTGCGTCCGTCAGGCTGAAGGACGGCAAGATGCTGGACATTCCTTGGGAAGAGGTTGTGGAAAAAGAGGAAAATGGCAAATGAGCTTTTGCGTCCGGGCGAACGCCTGGACGATTTGCTAATCGGGGAGCTCAAGATTATCCAGCAGGCCGGCCAGTTCCGCTTTTCCCTCGACGCGGTGCTGTTGGCCCACTTCGCGACGGTGAAGCGGGGCGCGGCTGCGGTCGACCTGGGCGCGGGCACGGGAGTGCTGGGGCTGTTGCTGGCCGAGCGGGGAGCTAAGCGGGTGACGGGGGTGGAAATAAACCCCGATATGGTGGATATGGCCAGCCGCAGCATCGACGTCAACGGCCTGGGAGACCGTCTGGCGATGGTGTGCGCCGATGTGCGGGCGATACCGGGCGGCTCTCTCCTGGAGGGGCGGAGCTGCGATCTGGTGGTCGCCAACCCTCCCTACCGGCCGCTGGGCGGCGGAGAGGTCAATCCCCGGGATGCGCTGGCGTTGGCCCGCCACGAGATTGCCGGCGGGCTGGACGACTTCGTAAGGGCAGCCGCCTTCCTACTGAAGGAAAGGGGCCGTTTCGCGGTGGTGCACTTGCCGGAGCGGCTCGCCGACGTCGTCGACGCGCTACGGGGGGCGGGGGTCGAGCCAAAAAGGCTGAGGCTGGTGCACCCGGCTCCCGGCAAGGCGGCCAAGCTGCTGCTGGCAGAGGGGGTGCGCGGCGCCAGGCCCGGCCTGACGGTGGAGCCGCCGCTCTATATTTACGGCGAGGACGGCCGCTACGGCGGGGAGATAATGGCTTATTACCGGGCGGGTGAATAGCATGGAGAAGAAGACCGGCACACTATACCTGTGCGCGACGCCGATCGGCAACCTGGAGGATATAACGCTCAGGGGAGTGAGGGTGCTGAAAGAGGCGGCCGTCATCGCCGCCGAGGATACCCGGCATACACGGAAACTGCTCAGCCATTTCGACATCCACACGCCGCTCGTCAGCTACCATGAGCACAACAAGGCGGCCCGCGGACCGGAACTGGTCGCCCGGCTGCTGACCGGCGAGGATGTGGCGGTGGTCAGCGACGCAGGGTTGCCGGGGATTTCCGATCCGGGCGCTGATCTGGTGAGGCTGGCGTTGGCGGCGGGGGCGGCGGTGACGCCCGTGCCGGGGGCGAACGCGGCCCTTGCGGCGCTGGTGGCCTCCGGCCTTGATACTGGCATGTTCTTGTTCGTCGGTTTCCTGCCGCGGGTGGCCAAAAAGCGGCGCGAGCTGGTTGCTTCCCTGGCGGAGTTGCCGTATACCCTGATTTTCTACGAGTCGCCCCATCGGCTGGCGGCCACGCTGGCCGAGCTGGCGGCGGCGTTCGGCGAGCGCCCGGCGGTCGTGGGCAGGGAACTGACCAAGAAATTCGAGGAATTCGCCCGCGGTTCGCTGTCTGAGATCGGCAGCCGTTTTGCCGCCCAGGCGCCCCGCGGCGAGATTACGCTGGTGGTGGCGGGAGGCACGGGGAAGGTTGCGGCGGCGCCAGCCGCTGCTCAGGAGGAGCCGGCGGCGGAGGTGGCGAAGCTGGTGGCTGCGGGGACGGCCAAGAAGGAGGCCATCAGGCGGGTGGCGACGGAACGTGGTTTGCCGCGCCGTGAGGTTTATCAGGCGGTGGTGGCGGCGGAAAAATAGGCCGCCGGCCGTTTTCGACGGAAAAACGAAAAAAGAGGCCTTTTCAGCCTCTTTTTTGCCAAACTAAGTATTTTAGACTGCCTTTTGTCCCATGGTGGCCATGCATTCTTTACAGACGTTTTTGCCGCGGAAATTGGTGATTTCGTCCGCATTACCGCAAAAAACGCAAGCAGGCTCGTATTTGCGGAGGATGATGCGGTCGTTGTCAACGTAGATTTCCAGCGCATCTTTCTCTTCGATATCAAGGGTCCGACGGAGCTCGATGGGGATTACGACTCTTCCAAGTTCGTCCACTTTGCGTACGATGCCAGTTGATTTCATGTTCAGTTCTCCTTTCGTTTCAACACAATTCGACAAGAAATGTCTACCTAAATAATACCAAATATTACAATGCTTGTCAACCCCTTGTTTTGACAACAAAACACATTTTTCCCAACAAATGTTCATTTTTGTCGAAAGCTATTATTTGACATTGCTGGTCAATTTATCTATAATTGTTGAGAATACAAGCTTTCTAGCCCCTAGAGGCGCCAGAAAAATTTGTCGATAAGGAGTGCTAATATGCCCAAAAAAAATTTTTATATCACTACGCCGATCTATTATCCGAGCGATAAACTGCATATCGGCCATGCTTACTGCACGACGGTGGCTGACGCCCTCGCCCGTTACAAACGGCTGGCCGGCTACGATGTTTTTTTCCTGACCGGGTCGGACGAGCACGGGCAGAAGATTCAGCGCAAGGCCCATGAGAATGGCGTTTCGCCGCAGGAGTATGTCGACAAGATTGTTGCGTCTTTCCGCCATTTATGGGAGAAGATGTCGATTTCCTACGACGATTTCATCCGTACCAGCGAAGCGCGCCATCACGAGGTCGTGCAGACGATTTTCCAGAAGATTTACGACCAGGGCGATATCTACAAGGCGTCTTACGAAGGCTGGTACTGCACCCCCTGCGAGACTTTCTGGCTGGAGCGCCAGCTCAGCGAGGGCAATTGCCCCGATTGCGGCCGGCCAGTGGAACTGCTCAAGGAGGAGAGCTATTTCTTCCGGATGTCGAAATACCAGGAACGGTTGCTGGCTTACATAGAGGCTAACCCCGATTTTATCCAGCCGACGTCGCGCCGCAACGAGATGATCAATTTCATCAAGGGCGGCCTGGAGGATCTGTGCGTGTCCCGCACTACCTTCGATTGGGGCATCCCGGTGCCGTTCGACACCAAGCATGTGGTTTATGTATGGTTCGACGCCCTTACGAATTATATCACCGCCGCCGGATATCTGCAAGACCGTGGTAAATTTGCCAAGTATTGGCCGGCCGACATCCACCTCGTGGGCAAGGAGATCGTGCGCTTCCACGCGATCATCTGGCCGGTTATCCTGATGGCGCTGGGGGTCGAACTGCCGAAGATGGTGTACGGCCATGGCTGGCTGGTGATGGAAGGGGACAAGATGTCCAAGTCCAAGGGCAACGTCATTGACCCGCTGGTGCTGATCGACGAGTTCGGCGCCGACGCTATCCGCTATTTTCTGCTGCGGGAGATAATGCTTGGCAGCGACGGCAACTTTTCGCGCACGGCTCTCATCAACCGCATCAACGCTGATCTGGCTAACGACCTCGGCAATCTGCTCCACCGCACGGTCAATATGGTGGGCCGCTTCAGCGGCGGCGTGGTGTCGGCCCCCGAGGCTCGGGAGGCGGTGGACGAGGAACTGGTGAGGCTGGCGCAGGAGACGGCGGCCGAGTACGAGCGGGCGATGGAGCGGCTGGAGGTCAACACTGCGATTAAGGCGGTGTGGGCGCTTATTGGCCGTGCCAACAAGTATATCGACGAGACCGGCCCGTGGGCGCTCGCCAAGGACCCGGCCAAAAAAGGCCGCCTGAACACGGTGCTTTATAATTTAGCCGAGGTGCTGAGGATCGTGGCTATCCTGATTTCGCCCTTTATGCCGGGCACGACGCCGCGCATTTGGCGTCAGCTCGGTCTGGCGGGTGATCCCGCTGCGGCGAGCCTGGACGATGCTCAGCGCTGGGGCCTGCTGCCGGCGGGCACGAAGATGACCGCGCCGGAGGCGCTTTTCCCGCGCATCGAGGATAAGGAGGAGGCGGAGAGCGAGGCTCAGCCGCCGGCCGCGCCGGTGAAGCCCGCCCTGCCGATCCTGCCGGAGGTAAGTATTGAGGATTTCGCGAAGATGGATCTCCGTACCGCCAGGGTGTTGGCGGCCGAGAAGGTCGAGAAGGCTGACAAGCTGCTGAAGTTGACGGTCGACCTCGGCGGCGAGGAGCGGACGATCATTTCCGGCATTTCACAGCATTACGCGCCCGACGACCTTGTGGGCAAGGACGTGGTGATGATCGTCAACCTGAAGCCGGCTAAGATTCGCGGCATCGAGTCGCGGGGGATGGTGCTGGCGGCGGTGAACGGCGACAAGCTGGCGCTGGTGACGGCGCCCGGGATGGAACCCGGAAGCAAGGTTAGGTAGCATATAAGTGGGAGGCTGTCCATAACGCCCAGCTGCTTCGTTGCTCCTCGGCTGCCATCCTCAGCGTACGTTCGTGTACGCTTCCGGTGTCAGCCTCCGGTGCGCCTTGCATCTGGGACGTTCTGAACAGCCTCCGGCATTTCATGGAGGTTTTTATGCTATTCGATTCTCATGCCCATCTGGATGACAAACGCTTTAACGATGACCGTGACGAGGTCGTCGCCCGCGCGGCGGACGGCGGGCTGGGCGGGATATTGAACGCCGGCGCGGATATGTTTTCGTCGGCGCGCGCGGTGGAGTTGGCGGCCAGGCACGCTATCGTGTGGGCGGCGGTGGGTATCCACCCCCACGACGCCAAGGAAGCCCGCGAGGAGGATTACGACAAGCTGGCGCAGTGGTGCGCCCTGCCTAAGGTGGTGGCGGTGGGCGAGATCGGCCTCGATTACCACTACGATTTTTCGCCCCGCGAGGTGCAGCGGGCGGTGTTCATCCGCCAGCTCGATTTGGCCCGTCAGGTGAATAAACCGATAATAATCCACGACCGCGAGGCTCACGCCGATGTGCTGGCGACTGTAAAACGGGAGGGCAAGGGGCTTGCCGGGGTATTCCACTGCTTTTCGGGCAGCGTGGAGATGGCCCGCGAGGTGCTGAAGCTGGGGTTCTACGTTTCGGTGGCAGGACCGGTGACGTTCGCCAACGCCCACAAGTTGCACGAGGTGGTGAAGGCGGCGCCGCTGGATCGTCTGCTGGTCGAGACGGATTGCCCGTATCTGACGCCCGAGCCGTTCCGGGGCCGGCGCAACGAGCCGGCCAATGTGCGCTATGTGGCTGAGAAGGTGGCCGGTCTGCTGGGAATGGAGCCGGAGGCTCTGGCGGCGGCGACGACGGAGAATACCAAGCGGTTGTTCGGGATTAAGTAGAAAAGCTGCCTGGGAGGCAGCTTTTTCTGTTGGCGGGGGACGGCAGGATAGCGGACGGTGATGGGGAATATTATTAGCACATGTTTTTTTGCAGGGAGGACACGACGGTGATCAAGAAGGAACTGCTGGAGTTTTTGTACGAGAGCGCTCATATCCAGCGCTGGAATGACCATATGCGCCCCAAAGGCGGGTTCACCGAACTCGATAAGCAGGCCCATAAGATGATTATCGCTTATGTCCTCGCGAAGCACGAGATCGAGGACCGCAAAGCGCCGGTGAGCTGGCGGCGGCTGATCGAGGGGGGCATGTTCGAGTTTTTGCACCGCGTGAGGGTGACGGATATTAAGCCGCCGGTATTCCATGAGCTGATGGCCAGGCACGGCGCGGAGCTGAACCGCTGGGTGCTGGACAAACTGCAGGACAAGGTCGATTCGCTGGCCGGGGATTTCGCCGCCAATTTCACCCGCTACCTATCTGAACCCGGGTACGCGGCGACGGAGAAGAAGATTCTCAGGGCGGCCCATTATTTGGCGACCGACTGGGAGTTCCAGATGATCTATCAGCTGAATTCCCATCTTTATGGGGTGGAGGAGACAAAGACGCGGATCGCCAACGAGTTGGAGGAGCACTTTGATCTTGTGGGGGTGCAGAAGATCGGTCTGGGCCGCAAGACGCGCCATTTCATCGATCTGGTGGGCCAGCTTCGCTTCCAGCAGCGCTGGGCGCAGTCGCCGCGGGTGCCGGAGACGTCGGTGATGGGCCATATGCTGATCGTGGCCATGCTGGCGTATTTCTGCTCGCTGGAGGTAGGGGCGTGTGAGGCGCGCCTGGTCAACAACTATTTCGCCGGCCTTTTCCACGACTTGCCGGAGGTGCTGACTCGCGATATTATCTCGCCGGTGAAAAGTTCGGTGACCGGGCTGGACGAGCTTATAAAGGAGATCGAAACGCGGCAGGTGGCTCAGAAGCTTTTCCCGCTGTTGCCGGATGGCTGGCACCAGGAAATCAGGTATTACATGGAGGACGAATTCGACAACAAGATCATGGTGGACGGCAAGGTGGAGAAAGTGGCGGCCCGGGATATCGGCGCCAGTTACAACGCAGACAGGTTCTCGCCGATCGACGGGGAGATGATCAAAGCCTGCGATCACTTGGCGGCGTATATCGAGGCGTCGTTGTCGATTGCCCACGGTATCACGTCGCGGCCGCTCCGGGACGGCGTCCAGGCCCTTTATGCGCGATATGCAGACCGCCGCGAGGTGGCGGGGGTGGATTTCGGCCGGCTGTTCGACTCTTTCCGCAATATTTAGGGGGAGAGGCGCGCCGGAGGAGAATAACTTGTCTAAATATATATGCGAGGGATGGAGAAGGCTTCGAGTCCTGAGGATTATAAACGACTGTCGGTAGCTTAGAAGTTGGTTAGCCAGGCTTGTTTTGTTTGATATTATTTGTGGGGGCATTTCAAATTGCAGAAGAGCTGACAGGCAGAGAGATTATCGATATGTTTGCCAAGATCGCGCCGTATCTCAACGATGTGTTGGCTACCGACGTGGGCGTGACTATCGTCCGTGAAGGCAAGTATGCCTTGTACATTCCGGCGGCCGATCTCGACCTTAAGACGAAAGTCGGCGAGCCGGTGCTGGCCGGCGCGACCAAACAGGCTCTGGAGACCGGTAAGCAGGTGGTGAAGCTGATCACGAAGGAGAAGTCGTCTAACGGTGTGGCCTACGTCGCCAACGCGATGCCGTTCAAGGACGGCAACCGGGTGGCCGGCTGCGTGACGACTACCCAGAGCGTCAGTTCGCTCGACAAGGTTACTTCGATTTCCGGCGAACTTGCGGCGTCGTCCGAGGAACTGACCGCCGGGATGGAGGAGGTGTCCGGCCGGGCGGTGGAAGTGCCACACGCCTTCGCTGAGCAATATCCGGGCAGCCATCCAAACTTTGTCATAGGAGATCGACGTTATCGAACAAAGTGTCGGCGGCCAGACGTCGGGTGTCGACGAGATGGCCAAGGCCAGCCAATCGCTGGCGATGATGGCCACTGAGTTTTCCGGGGCGGCCAGGGAGATGTACCAGATCACCGATTGAGAAGATATGTCCGGGCGGGGTCGGCAACAGCCGGCCCCGTTTTGTTTTTACAGGTATAATTTTTGCTGTTTTGGGCATAACTTGACCATGAGAGGAAAACAATGGTATGTTTGACACCCGGTTACCTGCTATGGTATAATTTACGAACCTGGAAAGGGGGAAGTGAATGAGTGGCTTAAAAACCATAAGTTTACGTAAGCTTGGGGCCAATCTTGATAGGGGCAGGACGCTGCTTGTCGTTGCGCTTATCATAACATCGCTGGTGATTACAGGAGCTGTCTGGGCAAGCAAAAACGTTGTTGTTGTGGCCGACGGCAAGAGGACCACCATATATACTGTCCATGATAATCCCGAAGATATTTTGCGCCAGACGGGAATTTATCTCGCCAGCAAGGACGAGTTCCGGATGTCCACCGCCAAGGTGACGGAGGGAACGGTTATCACGGTTTACCGGGCTGTTCCGGTAGAGGTGATTTTCAAGGACCGCACGCGGGTTGTGCTTACCGGCCAACCCACTGTGGGCGAGGTGGCGGCCAGCCTGGGATACGGTCCCGGCCATGGCCGCACGGAGCCCGCAGAGGCGACGCCTGTTCAGCCGATGATGAAGATGCGGATCATTTCGCTGACGGAGAGTCTGGTCACCCGCAAGGTGCCGGTCCCGCCGCCGGTGGTCCGCCAGCCTGACGGGACGCTGGAACGGGGCCTGGAAGAGGTCCTTGATGAAGGCGAGGAAGGCCTGAAGGAGGCTACATTAAAGCTGCATTACGAGGATGGCGCCCAAACGGCCACCACTACGGTGACGGAAAAGGTGCTGTTGGAGCCCAAGCCGCAGATTATGCGGGTGGGTACCCGCGAGACGGTTAATACGTCGCGGGGAACGATGCGCTTTAAGCGAGTGTATTCGATGGAAGCTACGGCTTATCTGCCTACCGACGGCGGCGGCCACGGGATTACGGCCAGCGGCCTCGCGGCCCGGCACGGCATCGTGGCGGTCGATCCGTCCGTCATCCCGCTCGGCACCCGCGTTTATGTGCCCGGTTACGGGCTGGCGCTGGCGGCCGATACCGGCAGCGCGATCATCGGCAACAGAATCGACCTGTGCATCGAAGATTATAACGCTGCCTGGCGTTTCGGGCGGCAGGTGGTCAAGGTGTACGTACTGGCCGATTAAGCAGGTTTCAGGGGTAAATCCGCAGGGGTTTACCCCAATATTTTGCCGGTCCGGGGGAAGAATAGCTTTGGCAGGCGGGGTGTGAAGACGTGATTCGGGAAGTGATCGTGGTCGAAGGCAAGAAAGACGTGGCGGCGGTAAAACGGGCCGTAGAGGCGGAATGCCTGGTTACGGGCGGGTTTAGCCTCTCCCGGCATCTGCTGGCGCAGATCGAGGCTGCTTACAGCCGCAGCGGCATTATCATCCTTACCGATCCGGACAGCGCCGGCGAACGGATTCGCAAGGTGTTGTCCGCGCGTTTTCCGGCGGCCAAGCACGCGTTTGTACCGCGGGAGGCGGCTACCGCCGCCGACGATATAGGCATCGAGCGGGCGTCAGCGGAGGCGATTAGGGCAGCGCTGGCGAAAGCCCGCTGCCAGGAGTGGCAGCCGGAGGTGGTATTCGCGATGGAGGATTTGCATGCCGCGGGGTTGGCGGCGTCGCCTGCGGCCGCCGCGAGGCGGGCCGCGCTCGGGGAAACGCTCGGAATCGGCTATGCCAACGCCAAGACTTTTTTACGCCGCCTTAACAATTACGGGGTAACGAGGGCGGAATTTACGGCAGCGGCGGCTGCGATGGAGGCCGGAGATGCTTAAACCGCGGATTGCAAAACGCGAGGTTACGCTCCACATTTTGCGGGCTTTCGGTCTGCATGCCAGCAAGCGGCTGGGGCAGAACTTTCTTGTGGATGAGACGGTGGTGGACAGGATCGTGGCTGCTGCCGGCGTGGCTCCAGGGGACGCGGTGCTGGAGATCGGCCCCGGTATCGGTACGCTTACCCAGGGGCTGCTCGAGGCAGGGGGAACGGTGGTGGCGGTGGAGCTCGACCGCCGCCTGGTGGAGGTGCTGGCTGATACGCTGGCCGGTTACGATTCTTTGCGAGTGGTGCACGGCGATATCCTAAAAACCGATATTTCCCGGGAAATGCCGACATCGCCTTTCAAAGTTGTCGCTAATCTGCCGTATTATATCACGACACCTATTCTGATGGGTATTCTGGAGCAGCGTCTGCCGGTATCGGTGCTGGTGACGATGGTCCAGAAAGAGGTGGCCGAGCGGATGGTGGCCGCTCCCAGCGGCAAGGATTACGGGGCGCTGTCGGTAGCGGTGCAGTACTATACTGCGCCTGAGATCGCTTTTTTCGTGCCGCCGCACTCTTTTATCCCGGCGCCGGCGGTCGAGTCCGCGGTCATCCGCTGTGTTGTCCGCTCAGAGCCGCCGGTGGCGTTGGCGAGCGAGGCGACTTTTTTCCGGGTGGTGAAGGCGGCGTTCGCTCAGCGGCGCAAGACGCTGGCAAACGGGCTGAAAGCGGCCGGGCTGGCGGCGGCGGATGCCGCGGCGGTATTGGCCGCGGCCGGCATCGACGGCGGTCGGCGGGGAGAGACGCTGTCGCTGGCGGAGTTCGCCGCGGTGGCGAACGCGTGGGAAGATAATAAAAACGGCCGCTCGCTATGAGCGGCCGTTTTCGCTGAGAAACAGGTCTAGCAGGTCAAACCGCCTTTCGCTGTGATAGCCCAGGTAGGTCGAGTTTTGCCACTGGCGGGTGCGGGGCTCGCCACGGAAGACGGCGATGGCCTCCAGGCAGTCGCCGACGATGGTGTCGATTATTTTGTTGGTGTGGATCTGGTTTTTGATGGAGGACCCCAAACGGTAATGGGGAATGGTGGTCGCGACGTCAAGACGGAGCTTGGCCTGCCTGGCCAGGGCCATGACCACGGGGGGGACGGCGATTTCCCGGACGGGGATTGTTTCCAGAAGACGCCGTGATACGGCATGAGGGCCGTGGGCTGTTGAGGCCAGGCCGATTTTCTTTTCCAGGCCGAGTTCTTTATTTAGGTTGAGTCGCCACTGGAAGGTGGGATTATACCGTTCGATATGGCGGGGCGGGGAGGGATAGCAGTTGGTGAGGGCAAGGTCGAGATGTTTGAGGGTTATCCCTTCGGCCAGTTCCATCAGGTTTTCGTTGAAGGTTCCCACCATGTCGCCGTCGACGAAGGCGACAACGTCGCTGCCGAGAGACAACGCCACTTTTGCGCCGATGGCCCGGGGAACGTCAATGCCCAGGCAATCGTGGAAGTAGATGATCTGGAGCTTGGGGAGGCGGAGGTTGAGAATTTCGCGCATTGTCGCGTCTTTGGATCCGTTGGCGATTACGATGATGTGGTCCACCGGCAATGTGCCCAGATTTTGCAGAACGGTAGCGATGCGGCCTGCTTCGTTTCGTGCGGGGACAACCACGCTGATCAAGCGCCATCACCTCGGTGGGACTAGTGCGGCAGAGCCCTCTTCGGCTTTACTACAGTATATTGGCGGACAAGAAGCTTTGCCACTTGTCCGTCGGGGGAAATTATACCCTTTGCGGGCGACTCGTCCGTTCCCGGTGGCAAACGCCGAGAATGCCACATAGTATGTAATAATCGGGGGAGGGATGAGTGTGCCGGAATTAGCTGTGGGCGATTTGGTAATCCGCAGGTCGCACGGCGGCGATATCGTGTTCAAGGTCATGGGGCGGGACAAAGATGAGCAGGGGCAAGCGGTATACACGCTCCGCGGGCTGCACCTGAGGCTGCTGGCGGATGCGCCGCCGGACGACCTCGAAAAGGTAGACGCCGAACATCTGAAACAGGAAATTATCCGCAACGAAAACGTGCATAACGACTCGATGCGCCGGGTGATGATGCGCCGCAGCCAGGATTTCGAGCAGCGGGAGTTCAGCAGAGCCGAACCGACAAAAAAGTACGCATTTTTCGACGTTCCCGGCCGGGTGCTGCATATCGACGGCGACGAGGATTATCTCAAGATGTGCCTTAAGACTTACGGCCAGCTCAATATTGAGGCCGAGGGCCGCTATATCGAGGAAGATAAGCAGCCGGACGTCCTGCTGGCGCTTTTGAAGGAGTACCGGCCGGATATTTTGGTGGTGACGGGGCACGATGCGCTGATCGGCGGCGGGAAGAAGGGCTTCAGGGATATCAACAATTACCGGACGTCGAAGTATTTCGTGCGCTGTGCCCAGATAGCCCGGGAGTTTCAATCGTCCCGGGACGATCTGGTGATTTTCGCGGGTGCGTGCCAGTCGTATTTCGAGGCTATCCTGGCGGCGGGGGCCAATTTCGCCAGTTCGCCGACGCGGATATTCATCCACGCTTACGACCCGGTGTTTATCGCCGAGAAGGTGGCGTTTACGCCGATCGGCAAGACGGTGGATGTAAACGATGCGATCACGGCTTCGGTGACCGGGGCCGAAGGGGTAGGGGGCGTGGAGACTCGCGGCAAATTTCGGCTGGGAATGCCGAAATCGCCGTATTAGAGGCGGGGGCGCGGCCGGGCCGCGCCCTTTTGGTTTGTCCCGGCCGGGGACAGGCAGTCGGCTGGTAGGGATTCGGATTGACGAGGGAGAATGTAGTAGACGGGTAAACTGCAGGGAAGAGGGGGTGAGCGGGCGTGAAAAGGCTGATGCGGGTGGCGCTGCTGTGTCTACTGGCGGCGGCTGTTGCTATTGCTCCGGGCGGCGCCGCCGAAGGCGCTTCGCACGGGCAGGCCCTTACCGCCGACGAGGAGCAGGCGGTCGAGCTGCTAAATGCCGACCGGCGCTCGCAGGGATTGTCGCCGCTGCGGGTGAACGTGACCGTGGCCGCTTTGGCGCGGGAATATGCCCAGGATATGATTGACGGGGGTTATTTTTCCCATGTGAGTCCGGAGGGTGAGACGTTTACCGACCGGCTGGCCAGGTATGGCGTCGCATTCCGCAGCGCCGGCGAGAATCTGGGGATGCACGGCAGCGTGGTCGCCGCCGAGCGGATGCTGATGAATAGCCCGGCTCACCGGGCCAACATCCTCGGCAAGGATTTCGCCGAGGTGGGTATCGGCGTACGCGCCGCCGCCGACGGTTCGGTATATGTCGTGCAGGTGTTCGTGGGCTGGTGAGCACAGGTGTGTATTTAGCGGGTGCGAAACGCGCCGGAAGGGAGGCTTTGCAAACATTACCACCATTATGTTAACAGGAAAATGCCCCGGCGGCGAGAATATATATGGCAGACTAGTCGGGAAGTTTGACATGACGTGGCCTGTCCTTATTTCTTTAAAGTAGAAAGGCAGGTTGCATATGGGAAAAAAGCGATGGACCAGGCTATTGATGACGGGTTTTGTGGCCTTTTCTCTGGTTAGTACTTCCCTTGGGGGCGCCTTCGCCACCGCCGCACAAGCGGCGACACCGGAGAAGGCTGCCCAGGATTCAGGCGGCGATACGAAGGCGATTGTCGGCGGCATAGCGGCTCTCGGCCTGATAGCCATGTTGGCGAAAGGCGGTGACAGCTCCGGCGGCACGCCCTCTCCCAAGAATCCGGCTCCGGTATCCACGCCGGCGCCAACTCCGAAACCGACCCCAAAACCGACTCCGGCTCCCAAGCCGACCCCGAGCCCCAGCCCGAGTTCGTCGGGGGTGGCGGCGGATGAGCAGAAGGCTTTAGCGCTTCTCAACGCCGACCGGGCGGCCCAAGGCCTGCCCGCTGTCCGCTCGAACGCGAAGTTGGCCGCTTTGGCCGGGGATTATGCCCAGGACATGATTAACCGCAACTTTTTCGCTCACAACAACCCCGAGGGGAAGACGCCTTTCGACCGGATGCGGGAGCGGGGCATCAGCTTCGGCTATGCCGGCGAGAACCTGGCCATCAACACGAGCGTGGCCGGCGCCGAGCAGGCGTTCATGAACAGCCCCGGTCACCGCGCGAATATCCTGAACCCCCGCTATACCCAGGTGGGGATAGGGGTGCGCTACAGCCGCAGCGGTTCGGTGTACGTGGTGCAGGAATTTACTGACGGCTGAGTACATGTGACAAAGAGGCAAAGCATTTATGCTTTGCCTCTTTGTATTTTGGGCGACGAAGGTATGCCGGGACCGTTTAGAACCCTTCAGATGCAAGGCGTCCCGAGGACGCGCCGCGACGCGTACACGAACGTACGCTAGCCAGCGCCCGGAGGGGCAACGAGGCAGATGGAGGGTTTCAACGGTCCCCTTGGTTTTGCGACAAAACTACCGACATTTGGGGCACACGCCGTGGTGCCCGTAGTAGTCAAACTCCGTGCCGCAGCGGCAGCAGACTTTGTACAGGCGATAGGTGCAGATTTTGTACATTTTGTAGTATGTTTTGTAGGTTTTGACGCATTCCTTGCTTGTTTTGCATTTGATTTTCGGCATTGCGCCTTCGCCGCACTCAAAGTCGTAGCAGCCTTCGTCTTCTTTGAAGCCGTATCCCCACTGTGGGTCGTCCTGGCAGTACATGCCGGCGCCGCAACAGTTGCCGTACATCGTCCTGCGGTTATAGTCTTTCACCAAGCCACTACCCCCCCATCTTATGTCGTCCGTTTTTCCAAAGCGGTTTTATTACATTGTATGTTGCGGCAGGTAAAAGTGTTATGTTCTCCTGCGACGTCGGGCTTGGACGTTTTGCGGCCGCCGGCGGTGGCGGCAAATTTACCGCGTCAGCCTCGGAGGGCGCTTTTTTTGTCACATAAGACAAAATGCAGGCATATATATAACTAGAAAACACAAAGGGGGGAATATGTGTGGACGATAAAAACTTGCGGCAGACGGTTAGTGCCTCGTCCGTAGGTGCGACCATGGCGGTACCGGCCGGCCAGTGCACGCTGGGCGTTCAGGCGGGGCCGATAATTGTGCGGCAGGTTATCGGCGAGGTTGAAAAGCAGAAGGTTCTCGATATCAATGTGGTGGTTCCGCCCGAAAAACCGTCCATCGAGCAGATAATCGACGTTTTCGTGAAAGACGTAGATGTCAATAGCGTCGACGTTATCACCGACAAGGTCATTGTTCGCGGCGATCTTGAGATTAAGGCCATCTATGTAGCCGATCAGCCCAATCAGGCGGTGCATGCGGTCGAGATCAGGCACGTCAAGTGGACGCAGGATATCGAGATCGTCGGAGCCCGCAAGGGGATGGACGCCGAGGCCAGTGTCGTGGTGGAGTTCGTCGATTACGACGTCGAGGAACACTCCCACGCCCACCGCGCAAAGTACGGCAATATGAAGAAATGGCATGACGACGACGAGTGCGACGATGATGACGACCACGATCACGATCACGACAATTGCGAAGACGAGTGCGATCACCACCACCACTGTCGCGACCTGCGCGATTTCGACGTGTCCGTGGTGCTGAAGATTACCGCCAAGGTGCTTACCGACCGCGAGGTGCAGATCGGGGCGGCGCTGCCTATCACGCCCAAGGGCTAAACGGGTTTCCATACTCCAGGAGAAGGGGGGAAGACAATGGCTGACAAGAAGAGACAGAGCTCCAACTCGACCTCCGCGACGTCGGAAACCGTTTTCGTGAGCACGGGAACTGGGACGGTGGAGAGCGCCGAGCTGGTGTGCGGCTGTCCCGAGCCCGGTCCGGCAACGATCCAGGTGGAACAGGTTTTGGGCGCCAATATGGAGCAGCGGGTCGTGGAATTCGATATGGTCGTTCCTGACCCGAAACCCAATATCGAGCAGGTAATAGACGTATTCGTCAAAGATGTCTGCATCAAGAGCGTCGATGTTATTCCTAATAAGGTTATTGTCCGCGGCAAACTGGAAGTCAAGGTGCTGTATGTTGCCGATCTTCCCAGCCAGCCGGTTCACGCCTTCGAGCGGGAGCAGCGCTGGACGCGGGATATTGTGGTCGAAGGCGCCATGCCGGATATGAAAGCGACAGCCGACGTGCTGGTGGAGTATGTCGACTATGACTTCCACCGGCGCCATAACGACCGGAAGGTACACATAACCATCGTACTTAAAGTGTGGACCAGGGTGGTAACAACCACCGAGATGGATGTTTACGCTCTTTCGCCGATCGACGAGGTCGGGATGGTGGAAGTGACTTCGGCCAGCGCGGCCGATACGTTGGCTTCCGGGAGTGTGACGTCGACGGGCAATGTTTTTGTCACCGGCCCGGGGGTAGAGCCGACGGCGGGGGTGAGCATGGGGGTCAGCGGTACGGCGACGGTTACGGGAACTAAGGTCAATGTCCGCACAGGCCCCGGCACGAATTTCCCGGTCGTCACCCAGGTAAATACCAACGACGTGGTGACGCTGAAGGATCAGGCGTTCGGCTGGTACCGGGTGGTGCTGAGCGACGGTTCGACCACGGGCTGGATCGCCGGGTGGCTTCTGAGCGTGGGAGCGGCCGCGGGGACGCCGAAGGGTTAACAAGAACGGGCCACGGTTATTGCCGTGGTCTTTTGTTTTGGCGCATAGGGTCAAAAGAGGATATTGCGCCGCCGCCGGGGAAATTTGCTTAAAACACACATGGGAGGCATCGCTATGGATTTCGGCCAGTTTTTCTGGATTATTTTCATCGTCTTTACGGTGTGGCCTATGTTGCGGCAGCAGGGGATCGCGCGGGCCCGCCTCAAGCTGATAAGGGCGATCGAGGAGCGCCGCCAGTCGCGCCTCATCACAATGATTCACCGCCAGGAGGCCATCAGTATTCTCGGTCTGCCGATCAGCCGCTATATTAATATCGAGGATTCGGAACAGGTGTTGCGGGCTATTCACCTTACGCCTTCCGACATGCCCATCGATATTGTCCTGCATACCCCCGGCGGACTGGTGCTGGCTTCGGAGCAGATTTCGCACGCCCTGATGCGTCATAAGGCCAAAGTGACGGTTTTCGTGCCCCACTACGCCATGAGCGGAGGAACTATGATCGCTCTGGCCGCCGACGAGATCGTGATGGATTGCAACGCGGTGCTGGGGCCGGTCGATCCGCAGCTAGGCCAGTATCCGGCGGCGTCGATTTTAAAGGCGGTGGCGCAGAAGAATATCAACAGGGTGGACGATAATACGCTCATTCTCGCCGATATGGCGGGCAAAGCGATGCGTCAGGTGGAAGAGTTTCTGGCAAAGCTGCTGTCCGACAAGCTTTCGCCGGAGGCGGCCCAGACCCTTGCCCATACTTTGAGCGAGGGCCGCTGGACCCACGATTATCCGATTACCTGCGATCAACTGCAGGAGATGGGGCTGCCGGTCGTGCGCGAACTGCCGGCGGAGGTGTACGATTTGATGGAGCTTTATCCTCAGCCCGCCCAGCGGCGTCCGTCGGTGCAGTATATCCCGGTGCCTTACGGGCGGGATACGTTCAAGAAACCGTAGAATACGAGCGAGCAGAGTGAATCCCGGACAGGCGTCCGGGATTTTTCTTTTCCGGCAATTTGCCTCGGCCGTTTTCATATATTATAGCGTTGAAACGGGGAGGGGATAGCGATGCTGATCGCTCTCGAGCATCTGGGCGCCACGGCGCGGGGCGTGACGTCGCCTCAGCTTTTTCGGGCGGACGACGGCCGGGTATATGTGGTCAAGCTGCAGAACAACCGGCTGGGGCCGAAAGTGCTGGCCAACGAGCTTATCGGCGCCCGGCTGGGGGAGGATCTGGGACTGTGTTTCCCGCCGGGCGGGGTGATCAGGCTGGAAGAGGGGCTGTTAAAGAGAAGCCGGCGGCTGGCGGCTGCCGGGGTGACGCCGGGGAAGCATTTCGCCAGCCGGTTCCTGAGCGGGACGGAGTACCTGGGAAGCCGCAATGTCGCGCGGGCGATCAACCGCCCGGAGCTGGCGGGAGTAATGCTGCTCGATCATCTGGTTCACAATATAGATCGGACGCTCAACCGGCGCAATCTCCTGCTGCGGCGCGAGGCGCACGGCTGGCGGATTTACGCGATCGATAACTCTCACTTTTTCCGTCGCGCCCTATGGACGGAGGAGACGCTGCGGCGGCTGGCGCCACGGGTGAGGGTCAACCGGCACGGCGTTTACGGCACGCTGCTGCGCCATTATCTGCGGCCGGAGGATTTCGCTCCGTATCTGGCCAGGGTGCAGGGCTGGAGTGACGCGTTTTTTGCCGAGCTGGTTGCGGGGGTGCCGGTCGAGTGGCTGCCCCACGAGGGCGAACGGCAGGCGGTGGTCGCTTTCCTGGCGGCGCGGCGCGATATGGCGGCCGATATCGTTACCTGCTTGGCGGCGCTAATTCCTGATAAGCACCGGGCAGCCGACGGCGACAAGGTGGAATAGTTCCTCGACGTTGGCGTTGTGCATACGTATGCAGCCGTTGGAGACCATCTGGCCGATTTTCCACGGGGCGTTGGTACCGTGGATGCCGTAGGCGTCGAAGTTCAGACCCATCCAGCGGCTGCCGAGGACGCCGCCGGGGTTGAGGATCTTGGTGGCGATGGCGTAGTTGCCCTCCGGAGTAGGGGTGGACGGCTTGCCGATTGCTACGGGGAATTGCCTGAGGGCGGTGTTGCCGTCGAAGAGGGTGAGGCGACGAACCGACTTGACGATTTGGATTTTGGCGCGGGGCAAAAAGGCGACGGCGCGCTCGCCGGCGGAGACGGGCCAGATATCGGCGATGGCGGCGGGCGCGAGCAACTGGCAGTAGGTGACGGGGTTGAGTTGACCGGTGGGGTGCAAGCCGCGCAGTTCCTGAAAGCGTCTGACGGCCTCGGCGGTGGCGGCGTCGAAGCAGCCGTGGGCTTCGCCTGCGTACAGGCCGTACCCGGCAAGGATTTTCTGAACTTCGGCGATGATGGGGCGGCTGTCGCCTTCCTTGAGCCAGGCCTCAATCGGGCGGTAGGGCGGGTAGAGGAACCGGAGTTGCATTTTTCCAACCTCCTCGGGTGAGGGATCAATCTCCCTGACTAAATCATTATATGTCGGTGGGAACGGCGGTGTTTTCCGGAAATTTTTGTATAGACGGGGGCGGGGTAGGGCAAAAATAGCAGTGAATGGTGTCGTATGCCGGGATTGGTCGGGAGGCGGGATGATCGGAGAGAGGACAGGCAATTTGCTTGTTATCGGCGGCAACGAGGACAAGCGGGGAGATTGCGTTATTCTGCGCAAGTTCGTGGCGATGGCCGGCGGACGCGAGGCGCTGATCGCGGTGGTGACTACGGCCACCGAGCACCCTGATGAGACAGGGGAGGAGTACCGCGCCGTCCTGGCCGAGCTGGGCGCAGCTAGCGTCAGCATCGTGTCGGTGACGAGCCGCCAGGCGGCCAACGCCAGGAATAATGACGGCGAGCTGGATAGTTGCACAGGGATTTTTTTTACCGGCGGCGATCAGCTCCGGCTGACGAGCATTCTCGGCGGGTCGGAGGTGGACGCGGCTATTCGTCGCGCTTACCGGCGCGGCGTGGTGATCGCCGGGACGAGTGCCGGCGCGTCGGTGATGAGTGATACAATGATCGTCGACGGCAGTTCGAGCGAAACGCCGAAGAAGGCGGCGCTGAGCATGGCCCACGGGATGGGGCTGCTGGAGGAAGTGGTTATCGACCAGCATTTCGCCCAGCGGGGCCGCATCAACCGCCTGCTGGCGGCGGTTGCCCAGAATCCCCATATTCTGGGCGTAGGCATCGACGAGGATACGGCGCTGGTCGTTTCGCCCCAGCGCAATTTCGAGGTTATCGGGTCGCAGACGGTGACGGTGATCGATGGCCAGCGGGTGGTGCACTCGAATATTTCCGAGTCAAAGAGGTACGATCCGTTGGCGCTTACTAACGTTATTTTGCATATTTTGCCCAGCGGATATGGGTACGACTTGAAGCGGCGCTTGCCACACGAACGCGGCTAAGGGTAAGCCGCGGCGTTTTTGCGTCCTGCCGGTAACAGCTTGTCGGCAGAGAAGGCACTAGGAGGACTAGGAGATGCGGATACTTTCGGTACATACACTGCCGGGGGCCAATATTTACAGTCACCGCCCCGTGCTGCGGGTGAGGCTGGAGCTGAGCGGGGACGAGGATGTCCCCACGAACGGGTTGGGGGATTTCTCCTGCCGTCTGCTGGCTACGCTGCCGGGGCTGGCGGAACACGGCTGCAGCCGGGGTTATCCGGGCGGGTTCGCAGAACGGTTGGCGGAGGGAACTTATCTGCCCCATGTATTCGAGCATGTGGTGATTGAGCTGCAATGCCGGGCAGGATATGAGGTGAGTTTTGGCAAGGCGCGGCAAACGGACCGGGCGGGCGTGTACGATGTTGTGGTCGGGTACCGGGTGGCGCAGGCGGCATCAGCGGCGGTCGAAGCGGCCGGGGCGCTCCTGGCGGCTCTGCTCGCAGGCGGCGCTTACGACGCGGAGGAGGCGGTCGTCCGCATCCGCGCGGCCGGAGAGGCCGGCGGCTTAGGGCCGAGCACGGCCGCGATCGCTGAGGCGGCCGTGCGGCGGGGTATCCCGGTTACGCGGGTGGCTGGCGAGGATTTGTTGATTCTGGGCTACGGATGCCGGCAGCAGCGGGTCTGGGCCACGGTAACCGGTAAGACGGGAGCGGTGGCCGTGGATCTGGCGTGCGACAAGTCGCTTACCAAGCTGGTGTTGGCTGGGGGCGGGGTGCCTGTCCCTGACGGGCTGGTGGCCGAGTCGGCGGCGGAAGCGGTGCGGGCGGCCGCGTCTTTAGGCCGGCCAGTGGCGGTAAAGCCGGCTGGCGGCAACCAGGGCAAGGGCGTTACGCTCAATATCAAGACCCCGGCCGAGGTGGAGCGGGCGTTTGCCATTGCCGTCGCTTTTGACCGGCGGGTGCTTGTGGAGGAGTTCATCCCCGGCCGCCAGTACCGGCTGTGCATAGTGGGCGGCAAGATGGCGGCGGCGGCTGAGCGCATCCCGGCGTATGTGATGGGCGACGGCGTCCACAGCGTGACCGAACTGGTGGAGATAGTCAACCGCGACCCGCTGCGGGGCGAAGGGCACGAGCGGCCACTGACCAGGATCAAGATTGACCCGGTGGCGATCACGGTGCTCGCCAGGCAGGCGCTGACCCCGCAGGCTGTGCCGGCGGCCGGGCAGGTCGTTTATATCCGCGAAAACGCCAACCTGAGCACCGGCGGGACGGCGGTGGACGTGACCGACGCCGTCCATCCCGATAACGTATTGCTCGCGGAACGGGCGGCGGCGCTGCTGGGGCTCGATGTCGCCGGGGTCGATATGGTTGTGGAGGATATCGGTCGGCCGATCAGCGGCGGGCGCGGGGTAATTATCGAGGTGAACGCCGCGCCGGGCATCCGCATGCATCATTATCCGTCGGCCGGGAAGCCGCGCGATGTGGCCGCCCGGGTTATGGAGCATCTTTTTCCCCGCGGCGACGGCCGCATTCCGGTTATCGCCATTACCGGCACGAACGGCAAGACGACGGTGAGCAGGATGATCGGGCATATCTGGCAGCACGCCGGGTACCGCGCCGGAATGACTACAACCGACGGCATTTATATCGGCAACCGCCGCGTCGTGGAGGGGGATACGACCGGCCCGGTCAGCGCCCGGACGGTACTCACCGACCCGGCGGTGGAGGTGGCGGTATTGGAGACGGCCCGCGGCGGTATGCAGCGCAGCGGACTGGGTTTCGACACCTGCGATGTCGCTGTCGTCACCAATATCAGCGAGGATCATCTGGGCCAGGACGGCATTGAGGATATCGACGACCTTGTTTTTATCAAGTCGCTGCTGGTCGAGGTCGTGCGGCCCGGCGGCCATACCCTGCTTAACGCCGACGATCCTTACGTAACCGCGCTTAGGGAGCGGGCCAAGGGCGAGATCGCCTATTTCAGCACCGAGCCGGACAATTTGCTTATCCGCCGTCATCTAAGCGTCGGCGGCAAGGCGTTTTTCGTGCAGGACGGCATCATCTACGCCGCCTGCGGGCGCCTCGGGCGACCGATTGTCAGGGTGGAGGATGTGCCGGTGACGTTGGGGGGGGCAGCCCTCCACAATGTGCAAAACGCCGTGATCGCAGCGGCGGCGTGTTACTGCATGAGGGTACCGGTCAGCTACATCCGCGGCGGGCTGTCGAGCTTCGATCAGAACCCCGGGCGCCTTAATATGATGAAGATCGACGATTTTCAGGTGTGCGTCGATTACGGCCACAATCCGGCCGGCTACCAGGCGCTGCTGAATACGGCCAAGCGCCTTGGCGCCAGCCGGCTTGTGGGGGTTATCGCCGCTCCGGGGGACCGGCGGGACGACGTAATCAGGAACGTCGGCCGGGTGGCCGGCTGCGGGTTCGATTACCTGTTCGTCAAGGAAGATACCGATCTGCGCGGACGCAGGCCGGGCGAGACGGCGGAGCTTTTGCGCCGGGGCGCTTTGGACGCCGGGATTCCCGCCGACCGGATCACGACAATTTTCGCCGAGGAAGCCGCGGTGCTGGCCGCGCTTTCCACCGCCATGCCGGGCGACCTGATCGTGGTGTTTTACGAGCAGTACGATAAGGTGCTGGCGGTTATCGAGTCGTTCCGGCAGAGCCGGCCGGAGAGGACAGAGGTTTACGCCGCAGGGTATGGGCCGGGGATGGCGGTGAGCGCCAATTCGCTCTAGCGCGGGGCGGGGCAGAAAATAATCCCTTGGCATTTGCAGGCAAATACCCTTATGTGTAGAATATCAAAAACAATATACTACGGATGGGGGTTTTACGATGGACGACGTCACAGCTAACCAAGAGCTGCAGTTGGTCATTTTTCGCCTCGCCAAGGAAGAATACGGTTTGCCGATAACCAAAGTGCAGGAAATCAACCGTCTTGTGCCGATTACGAAATTGCCGCAAACGCCTTCTTTCATGGAAGGGATAATCAATCTGCGCGGCCGGATAATCCCGGTAATCGATCTGCGGAAACGTTTTCAGTTGGCCGCCACCGAGCAGAGCGAGGATAACCGAATCATCATCGTCGAGGTCAGCGGACAGACGATCGGCATAATTGTCGACGCGGTGACCGAGGTTGTTCGCCTGCCCGGCTCGAGCGTTGAGCCGCCGCCGCCGACCTTCATTCTCGACGCCCAATATATCCACGGGGTCGGCAAGCTCGAGGAGCGACTGCTGATCATGCTGGATATCGATAAGATACTGACCAGTCAGGAAGAAATAATGCTCAAACAGATCAAACAATAATGAGCGGTGACCGATTGGTTCTCGCCGCGAGAGCCAAGATCAACCTGGCGCTCGACGTGCTGTTCAGGCGGCCGGACGGCTACCACGAGGTGGCGATGGTGATGCAGGCCGTGGCGCTTGCCGACAGGGTCACGCTCGCGGACGACGATGCTATAAGCGTCGTTTCTTCGGCGGCGGACCTGGACTGCGGGCCGTCCAACCTTGCTTACCGGGCCGCTGCTTTGCTCAGGGAACGATGCGGGGTCGACCGCGGGGTCCGCGTCACCCTGGAGAAAAATATTCCGCTGGCGGCGGGACTGGCCGGCGGCAGCGCCGATGCTGCCGCCGTCTTGCGCGGTCTGAACAGGATGTGGGGCCTTGGGCTCACGCTTGTTGACCTGGAGGAGATCGGCGCCGCTTTGGGGTCGGATGTTCCTTTTTGCCTGCGCGGCGGCACGGCGCTAGCCACGGGAAGGGGAGAAAAGCTCGGGACGCTGACGGCCTTGCCTCACGCCTGGGTGGTGCTGGCTAAGCCGCCGGTTGCCGTTTCCACCGCCTGGGTATACGGCAATTACCGCGGCGAGCTGGTGACGGCCCGCCCCGATATCGATGGCATGACTGCCTGCCTGGCCGCGGGCGACCTGCCCGGAGTCGCTGGCCGTTTGGCCAATGTTTTGGAGACGGTCACCGTGCCGGCCCATCCAGAGATAGCGGCGCTGAAGGCCGCGATGCGGGACCAGGGCGCCATGGCCAGTTTGATGTCAGGCAGCGGGCCGACCGTTTTCGGCCTTGTAGATAATCTTCGCCAGGCGGAGCAGATCGCTGCCGCGCTCAGAAACTCTACTGAAGCCTGGGTGACGGTGACGGAGACGGCTGGTGAATTGGAGGGAGAAGATGGAACGACGGTTGCCGCCGATCAAGCTTGACAGCTACCGGCCTTTGCGCGAAGTTGTCGGCGAGGCGTTACGCGAAGCTATTACGACCGGCATCCTCAAACCCGGGGAGCGGTTGATGGAGATCCAGATGGCGGAAGAGCTGGGGGTAAGCCGCACGCCCGTGCGGGAGGCGATCCGGCGGCTCGAGCTGGAGGGCTTTCTGGTGATGGTGCCGCGTCGCGGCACATATGTGTCTGATCTGTCGATCAAAGACATCAACGAGGTATTCGAGATCCGCACCGCGTTGGACGTTTTGGCGGCTGGCCTGGCCGCCGAACGGATCACCGAGGAGGAGCTCGAACAGATGGAGCGTCTGCTGGTCGAGATCGGCGAATATATTGATAGCGGCGAAGCGGACAAAATCGTCGACGCCGACAGCCAGTTTCACGATTTTCTGTACCGGGCGAGCCGCAACGACCGCCTTGTGGGGATCATCAACAATCTGCGCGAGCAGTTTACCCGTTTCCGGTCGATATCGATGGCGTATCCCGGGCGGGTGAAGAACACGCTGGAAGAGCACCGGCGGCTGGTCGAGGCCATCGCCCAACGCAATCCCGACCTCGCCCAGCAGTATGCCCGCGAGCATATGGAGAACGCCGAGCAGACTTTGCTGAACGATCTCAGTGAACGCCGGCAGAAACGCTAGTCTATTCAGGGAGGGAAGCGCCTCGATGTACGACGCCATAATACTGGCGGGTGGCGAAAACAGCAAAGAGATGTGCCAGCATACGCCGCAGTCTTACGAAGCACTTATCGACATCGCCGGAAAGCCTATGGTGACTTTTGTCGCCGATGCGCTGGCCAGGTCCCGCCAGGTTGACCGCATCTTCGTGCTCGGTCCGGTGGCCGAACTGGCGAACTGCGATTTTCCTCCCGGGACGCAGCTTGTGGCGAACGGACCTACGATCATCGAGACTATCCGCCTCGGAATGCGCGCCCTCGGCCATGACCGCCCCGTGCTTGTGGCGACGGCCGATATTCCTCTCCTCACCGCGGAGGCTGTGAACGATTTTCTCGCCCAGTGCGCGAAGGTGGAGGCCGACCTCTATTATCCCATCGTGCCCAAAGAGGTGAACGAGCTCAGCTTTCCAGGCAATAAGCGCACCTATGTCCGCCTGCGCGAAGGCGTTTTCACCGGGGGCAACCTTTTCCTGGTCAAGCCGGGGATTGTCGAGCAGTGCGCCCTGGTGGCGGAAAAGTTTATCGCCGAGCGCAAGCACCCGCTGGTGCTGTGCAGGATGCTGGGCTGGTCGTTCGTGATCCGCTTTCTGCTGGGGGTGCTTTGCCTGGCGGATGTGCAGCAGCGGGTGGCGGAGCTTCTCGGTGTGCGGGGGGCTGTCGTCAAGTCGCCTTTCCCTGAGCTGGGCATCGATGTCGACAAGCCGAGCGATCTCGAACTTGTAAGGGCGACGTTTTCCCTGCGGGGTTGATAAAGGCAGCTATTTAAAGCGCGATATTGGGTCGCGCTTTTTGACTTTTTCTCTTCTTTCGGTCAGACAGCAGGAATTGCCGCGCCGGCGGGAGAAAGTGAATAAAAATGTTTTTTGGCGGGGGAACGTTCGCTTTTCCCTGCTGCGGAGGGCTAATGGACAAGACTAACCGGCAGGCGCGCAGGATCGCCCTGACCAAGATGCTGGCCGATCATCCGGGCCAACTGTTTTCCCTGAATCATTTCAGCACCCTGTTCGGGGTTGCCAAATCGACGCTTTCGGAAGACCTGGAGGCTGTGAGGCAGGCTTTGGCAGGCTTTGACCTCGGCCGGCTTGAAACGGTGTCCGGTGCGGCCGGCGGCGTGAGGCTGGTGCCGCTGAAGGCGGACGAGGCAGCCCACAGATTGCTGACCACCCTGGCGGAGAAGATGTCGGCGCCCGACCGGATAATCCCCGGCGGGTTCCTTTACATGTCGGACATCCTTTTCTCCCCCCAACTGATGGCCCAGGTGGGCGAGGTTTTCCTGACCCGGTTCGCGGCCGCCGCTCCCGACCATATCATGACTGTGGAGACGAAAGGTATCCCGCTGGCGTTCGCGACCGCCCGGGCGTTCAACCTGCCGCTGGTGACCGTGAGGCGGGGCAGCCGGGTGACGGAGGGGACGGCGGTAAGCATCAATTATGTGACAGGGTCTTCGCGCCGCATCCAGACGATGTCGCTGCCCAAGAGAGCCGTCCCGCCGGGCGCGAGGGTGCTGATCATCGACGATTTTATGAAGGCCGGCGGCACGGCCTGCGGCATGCTCGATCTGGCCACGGAGGTGGGGGCTACGGTTGTCGGCATCGGAGTGCTTGTGGCCACCGCCGAACCGGCGGACAAGCTTGTCGACAGCTTCTTGCCGCTTCTCATCCTTCGCGGGGTTGATGAGCATAATAAGAAAACGGATATCCGACCGGCCTTGTGATCCTGGCCGGGAACGGGGGGCAGCGATGGATAAATCGATTGGTGTGAAGCTGGCGGACATTCAGGAGGCCATGGCGGCTATGGGGCGAGTGGCTCACGCCACGCCGCTCGACCGCAGCCGGACGTTCAGCGAGATGGCGGGGTGCGAAGCTTATCTCAAACTGGAAAATATGCAGAAGACAGGGTCGTTCAAGATCCGCGGCGCGTACAATAAGATCCGCACATTGAGCGCGGAGGAGCGGGCCCGCGGCGTGATCGCCGCCTCTGCCGGCAACCATGCTCAGGGTGTCGCCTCGGCGGCTTGCGTCGCCGGCACGAAGGCCACGATCGTGATGCCCGAAGTGGCGCCGCTGGCAAAGATCATCGCCACCCGCGGCTATGGGGCGGAGGTGGTGCTGAGCGGCACGGTTTACGACGAGGCTTACGAGCGGGCGCTCGAGCTGCAGCAGGCCTGCGGACAGACGTTCATCCACGCTTTCAACGACTATGCGGTTATCGCCGGCCAGGGCACGATTGGCCTGGAAATCCTTCGCGACCTAGAGGATGTTTCCAGCATCGTCGTGCCGGTAGGCGGCGGTGGGCTTGCAGCAGGCATAGCGCTGGCGGTCAAGGAGACCGCGCCGCATGTCAAAGTTTACGGCGTGCAGGCCCAGGGGGCGCCGGCGATGTATATGTCCAAACGCTCCCACGTCCTAAAGACGGTTCCCGATGCGGTGACGATGGCCGACGGGATCGCGGTCAAGGGGCCGGGGGACCTGACTTTCGCCATTATCGACAAGTATGTCGACGATATATTTGTCATCGACGACGAGGCGATTGCCAGCACTATCCTGATGTTGCTGGAGAGGGCCAAGCTGATGGTTGAGGGAGCAGGGGCTGTCAGCCTCGCTGCGCTTCTCCACGGCAAGGTTCCCGCCCAGGGCAAGGTTGTGAGCGTCATCTCGGGCGGGAATATCGATGTGAACATGATTTCGCGCATCATCGAACGCGGTCTGGTCAAAGCCGGCCGGCGGGTGAAGATTTCCACGATGGTGGTGGACCGCCCCGGCGCGCTTCACCGCCTGCTGTCGGTTATCGCCGCTCTCAGGGCCAACGTTATCCATATTTACCACGACCGTGTGGAGCGCAATGTGCCGATCGGCCAGTCGATCGTCGAGATCGGCCTGGAGACCCGCGATACCATGCATACCGAGGAAATTCTCTCGACCCTTCGCAAGGAAGGATATAACGTCGAGGTTTTATAGAGGATTAACGCTACAAGTGTCGAATTTTACTTCCTTTGAGACAAAGGAGGCAGTTATATGGCAGATTTTGTTGCGGTGATTCTCGCCGCCGGCAAGGGGACGCGGATGAAGTCGGCCCTGCCGAAGGTGCTGCACCGGGTAGGCGGGCAGCCGATGCTGGCCCATGTCCTGGAGGCGGCGAAGCAGGCCGGGGCGGCCCGCAGCGTCACCGTGGTGGGCTTCGGCGCCGCCGCCGTCGAGGAAGAGATCGGCGCGGCGAGCGAATTCGTCGTCCAGGCCGAACAACTGGGCACCGGCCACGCCGTGATGCAGGCCCGCGCGGCCCTCGGAAAATATAACGGCACGGTGATGGTGCTGTGCGGCGATACGCCGCTGCTGACCGCCGGGCTTCTTGGCCGGCTCTACGCCGCCCACCGGGGAGCGAAGGCGGCTGCGACTGTACTGACGGCCAGGATGGCCGATCCCGCCGGCTACGGACGGGTGATTCGCGACGGGGCGGGTCAGGTTGCCCGGATCGTGGAACAGAAGGACGCCAGCCCGGAAGAGTTGGCGGTGAACGAGATCAACACCGGGATATACTGCTTCGAGTGCCAGCCGCTGCTGGCGGCTCTCGATGGTTTGACCTGCGACAACAAACAGGGAGAATACTACCTCACCGATGTTATCGGCATCTTCGTGGCCCAGGGGGCAAAGGTGTGGGCGCTGACGGCCGGCGACGACCGCGAGACGCTTGGCATCAACTCCCGCCTGCAGCTGGCCGAGGCGGAAAAGATCCTCCGCCGCCGCAAGCTGGAAGAACTGATGGCGGATGGGGTGACGATAATGGATCCCGACTCGACCTTCATCGACGCCACCGTTGTTGTCGGGGCCGATACGGTCATCTATCCCTTCACCTGGCTGGAGGGGGCGACCCGCATTGGCAGCGGCTGCGCCGTCGGTCCGAATACCAGGCTTGCCGATACGGTGGTGGGCGACAACGTCACCATCCACTTTTCGTACGCCCATGAGTGCGAGATCGGCAACGGCGCGACTGTCGGGCCTTATGTCCATCTGCGGCCGGCAACCGTGCTGGCGGACGGCGTGAAGGTCGGCAACTTCGTGGAGATCAAAAACAGCAAGGTCGGCCTGGGCAGCAAGGTGCCTCATCTCAGCTATATCGGCGACACCGATATGGGCGCGGGGGTCAACATCGGCTCCGGGACGATCACCGTCAACTATGATGGCCGGAAAAAATACCGCACGGTTATCGAGGACAATGCTTTTATCGGCTGCAACACCAACCTGGTGGCGCCGGTTACCGTCGGCAACGGCGCGTATGTCGGCGCCGGCTCGACGATCACGAAGGATGTTCCGCCCGAGGCTCTGGGAGTGGCGCGGGCGCGCCAGGCCAACATCGAGGGCTGGGTAAAAAAGCATAAAGGCTGATTTGGGGGAGTAGAAATGGTATTGGATAACGGCAAACGGCTGCGGATCTTTTCCGGTAACTCGAACCGTCACCTGGCGGAGGAGATCGCGGCTTATCTCGGGCTGGCGCTGGGAGATGCCTTCGTCGGCCGCTTCAACAACGGCGAGACTCAGGTCATGATCGAGGAAAGCGTGCGCGGTGCGGACGTTTTCATCGTCCAGCCCACTTGCGAACCGGTGAACGATACCATTATGGAACTGCTGTTCATGGTCGACGCCGTGAAAAGGGCTTCGGCCGCCAACATCACCGCGGTCATACCCTATTACGGCTATGCCCGCCAGGACCGCAAGACGAGGGGCCGCGAGCCGATTTCCGCCAAGCTCGTCGCCAATCTCCTCACCACAACCGGTGTAACCAGGGTCGTCACTATGGATCTTCACGCCGGGCAGATCCAGGGCTTTTTCGACATCCCGGTGGACCACCTGCTCGGGGTGCCCATCCTCGCCGATTACTTCGTTTCCAAGGGCCTCGAGGATCTGGTGGTCGTCTCGCCCGACCTCGGCGGGGTGACACGGGCCAGACAGCTGGCCGACCGGCTCCACTGCCCGATAGCGATCATCGAGAAACGGCGGCCGGCGCCGGGCGTGGCCGAGGTCATGAACCTTATCGGCAGCGTCAACGGTAAGACGGCGATCGTGGTTGATGACATCGTCGACACGGCCGGCTCGCTGACTGAGGGCGCCAAGGCGCTGACGAACTACGGGGCGGGAGAGGTCTACGCCTGCTGCACCCACGCGGTGCTCAGCCCGCCGGCGGTGGAGCGGGTGGCGAACTCCAACATCAAGGAGTTGATCGTCACCAACACCATTCCGGTACCGGCGGAAAAGTGCATCGACAAGATCAAGGTCCTGTCGGTGGCGCCGATCTTCGGGGAGGCTATCATCCGCATTTTCGGCGATTTGTCGGTAAGCAAGCTTTTCGACGACTGATATACGATGGACGGGGGCTTCATTGTCGGGCGCGCGCACGTCGCCGACGTTCCGGCCATCGCTGCGCTGTTCACCGCGAGTTTCCGCGAGAGCGTCCTGCATCACTGCGGCCGGCTGCCTGCGCCGCAGGCGATGGAGGATGTGTTCGCCCTGGTGTACGAGGCCGAGCCGGACGCGGCGCTGGTAGCCCGCACCGCTGGCGGCGCGGTCGTAGGCTACTGCTTTGCCCCTACAGCGCTGCCGCGCCTGTGGCTGCGGGCGGTGACGGGCGGCCATCTTTTCAAGTGGGCGTGGCGGTGGCTGACCGGGCGGTACGGTTTCGGCTTCTACCCGGTGCAGGTGATCGTGCTCAACAAGCTGGCCTTTCTGCGCTCGGCGGCGGCGCCGGCCAAGGCGGCTTCGGCCCGCATCCTGTCTATCGCAGTGGCGCCGTCCTGGCGCGGCCGGGGTCTGGCGCGGGCGCTGATGGCGGCTGCGATCGTTTACTTCCGCTCCCGCCATGTTGCGAGGGTGCGCCTGGAGGTGCGCCCTGATAACGCGCCGGCGATAAAGGTTTACGAGGACTGCGGCTTCGTGGCCGCGGGGTTTACATATGATTCCCAGGGGCCGTGGCTGATAATGATGAAAGAGATGGAGCAGGGCGATGTTTGACATGAAGATGCCCCTTATCAGCATCCTGGCGGTGCTGACGGTGGTCGTGCTGATAAGCCTGGTGCTGGACTACCTGCGCCTGCTGCGGCGGCCGGCCCGGCTGGGTCTGTGGCTGGCCATGCTCGGCATTATCGCCGGCTTCGTATTTACCCTCCACGCCGTGCTGCCGGGCAACCGCTTCTACGGCCCGACGTTTTCCGAGGTCAAGACAAGCCAGAAGATTGTCGCCCTTACGTTCGACGACGGACCGTACCCGCCTTACACCGGCCAGGTGCTCGACATCCTCCGTGAGGAAGGGGTGCCGGCCACCTTTTTCGTTATCGGCAGGAACGCCGAGAAATACCCTGACATGGTACGGCGCATGGTCGCCGAGGGGCACCAGGTGGGCAACCATACTTACAACCATGTCGACCTCTTAAAGGCCGACCGGGCGACGATCGCCGACGAGGTCGACCGCACGAACAGGGCAATCGCGGCGATAACCGGCGCTCCGGCCAAGGTCGTCCGCCCCCCTCACGGCTTCCGCGACGCGGTGGTGCTGGAGGTGATGGCCGAGCGCGGTCTCAAGGTAGTCGAGTGGTCGGTGCTGAGCCGCGACTGGACCAACCCCGGCGTGGCGACGATCGCCCAGCGGACGCTCGACAAGGTGAAGAGCGGCGCGGTTATTCTCCTCCACGACGGCGACGGCGTGGCGGCGACAGCCCCCCGCGCCCAGACGGTAGAAGCGGCGCGGCAGATCATCCGCGACCTCAAGGCGCGGGGCTTCAAATTCGTTACCGTGGACGAGATTCTCAAGACGGAGGAATGACGTGAAAATCGTTGTCGGCCTGGGCAACCCCGGGCGGGAGTACGGCGCCACCCGCCACAACGTGGGCTTTATGGCGGTGGACGAGCTGGCCGCGCGCTGGGGCGCGGCGAACTGGCGGGAGAAATTCGGCGCCCTTGTCGCCGAGCACCGCGGCGAAGAAACCGTCCTGCTGGTGAAGCCGCAGACGTACATGAATCTGAGCGGTCAGGCAGTATCGGCCCTTGTCCGCTGGCACAAGCTGGACGCGGCCGATATCGTTGTGGTCTACGACGACATCGACCTGCCACCCGGACGGCTGCGGCTTCGCCCGGCCGGCGGCGCCGGCGGCCACCGCGGCATCGAGTCGTTGCTGGCCCATTTGGGCAAGGACACGTTTGCCCGCGTCCGTATCGGCGTCGGCCGGCCGCCGGAATACATGGAGACGGCCGATTACGTTCTGGGGCGCTTCTCGGCCGAGGAGCAGCCGTTGATGGCGGAAGCCGTGAAACGGGCTGCGGCAGCGGTCGAGGCGGTGCTCAAGGACGGCCTGGCGAAGGCGGCCAACGAATACAACAAGTAGAACCTCCAGGTTAGGGTGGACGCTATGTTTTCAGCAGTATACGCCGATGAGAAGGGTAACATCTACGACGCGCCGGGGTATGCGGCGGTCGGCCGCAGCGGGCGGCACGACACGGTGCTGGCCGACGGCGACCTTGTTCCTTTGCCGCCGGGGGCCGACCTGATGTTTCTGCCCGGCCGCAGCGCGCTGGCCGCCCGCGACGGGGCTATCGCGCCGATCGCCGCCCCGCTGGCGGCGGTGGCGGCGATGCTTCCGGCCGGCTATACCCGCACTCACCTGCCGGCCTACTTCGTCCGGGAGGACGCCCCGCCGCTGCCGCTCTACGGTTATACGGCGGTGGCCATGCGGCGGGGCCGTTTTTACGCGACCGCGGTGAAGAACGACGACAATGCCAAGTGGGACCCTCGCCGCTTCAACACTTTCGATCTCGCCGGCCGCATCGACGCAGTGAGGCGGGAGCTGCCGGGCAACCGCCTGGTGGAGCATCTGGCCCGCTGTTCGCTGGAGTGGCACTGCTGCACTGCCCAAAACCTCTTTTACCGCCGCTGGGAGGCGGGCATCCCGGTCTCCCCGGTCTGCAACGCCGACTGTCTAGGGTGCATATCCCGCCAGCCGGCGGAATGCTGCCCGGCGCCGCAGAGCCGCATCGGCTTCGTGCCGGAAGTGGACGAGGTGGCGGCGGTGGGTGTATACCACCTGTGCAAAGCGCCGGAGGCGATTGTCAGCTTCGGCCAGGGGTGCGAGGGCGAGCCGTCGCTGGAGGCGGACACGATCGCCGCCGCCGTTAAGGGCATGCGGGCGAAGACGGCGCGGGGGATGGTGAACATCAACACCAACGCCGGTTTCACGGCCGGTATTGAAAAGATTGCCGCCGCCGGCCTCGACAGCATGCGGGTCAGCGTTATCAGCGCCCGGCCCGAGGGGCACAAGGCCTACTACCGCAGCGGCTACTCGCTGGACGACGTGCGCGCCTCGATAGCGGCTGCCAAGGCCCGCGGGGTGCACGTTTCTCTCAACATGCTGCTGCTGCCCGGCTTCAACGACCGGCCGGAGGAGGCCGCGGCCTGGGAGGAGTTCGTGGCTGCGACCGGAATCGACATGATCCAACTGCGCAACCTCAACATCGACCCGGAGGCGGTGTGGCCTGTGCTGCCGTCCCAGGGCGGCGAGCCCATGGGAGTGAAGAAGTTCCTCGTACGGCTGGCGGTGCGGTTCCCGGCGGTGCGGATCGGCAGCTTCAGCAGATATCTCGACGGGGAAAAACGCTAGAGGCATTGATATTAGCGGCGTCAGCCTTTGGCAGGACATTTTTTAGGAAAGATTTGCGCCACCGGGGCGGTTGTGCTATAATAATTTAGCGTAACAACGACTGTAGTAAAGTGAGGTGCAAGATACATGAAAGAGAAGATCCACCCCAAATACGGCGAATCCACCGTGGTTTGCGCCTGCGGCAACACCTTCAACACCGGCTCCGTGAAGAAGGAACTGAAAGTTGACGTGTGCTCCAAGTGCCACCCGTTCTTCACCGGTCAGCAGCGTTCTCTGGCCGCCCGTGGACGCATCGAGAAGTTCAACAAGCGTTACGGACAAGAAGGCTAAAGTGTGGGCAGAGCGGAAGATGCTCTGCCTTCTTTGCAAATTTGGCCGTTGATAAGCGAAACTTGGCGCGGGCGACTGCCCGAGCCTTAGTTGAGCTATCCGCGCCCAATGGCGCGGGAAAGCGCCATCTGCTGTGTTAGCCCTGCGGGCGCTTGCTTGCGTACATTTGAGTACGCGGCGCTGCGCGGCCTTGACCGGTCGTTTATTGCCTTCTGGCAGCCTAGTTACAGAAATATAAGCTGGTTACTTTAGAGAGGAGAAAAACCGTGCAAGCCAAGACGAGTATCGGCGGGCAGGCGGTTATCGAGGGCGTGATGATGCGCGGGCCGGGACACATCGCTACGGCGGTGCGGGAGCCCTCCGGCAACATCACGATCAAGAAGGAGCCGCTTGTTTCGATTACCGAGCGATATCCGATTCTGAAGAAACCGATGCTGCGCGGCGTGGTCGCCCTGGCCGAAGCGCTGGTGTACGGTCTCAAGGCGCTGTCTTTCTCCGCCCAGGCTTCCGGCGAGGAGGAGGAACAGCTGACGACGAAGGAGCTACTCCTGACGATGGCGTTCGCTTTTGTCCTGGCGGTGGTGTTGTTCGTCATTATCCCTACCTGGGCCGCCAAGTTCATTCATACCCTTTCTGACGACCCGATGATCCTCAACCTGTTTGAGGGAGTGCTGCGACTGGTGATCTTTTTCGCCTATGTTGTGGCAATTTCGGTGATGAAGGATATCAGGCGGGTGTTTATGTATCACGGCGCCGAGCATAAAGCCATCCACGCCTACGAGGCCGGGGTGCCCCTCGACGTCGAACACGTGCGTCCTTTCAGCACGCTTCATCCCCGCTGCGGGACCAACTTCCTGCTCATCGTAATGCTGGTGAGCGTACTTGTGTTTGCGTTCCTCGGCTGGCCCGACCTGTGGCTGCGTATCGCGTCGCGCGTGGCGCTGCTGCCGCTCATCGCCGGCATAGGTTACGAGATAATCCGCTACGCCGGCCGCAGCGACAAACGCTGGGTGGCGGTGGCGATAACCCCGGGGCTGTGGCTGCAGAAGCTCACGACCCGTGAGCCGAGCGACGATATGATCGAGGTGGCAATCTGCGCTCTCGAGGCGGTAAAGCCCGACGGCGAGGTGAAAGCGAATGCTTGATAAACTGCAGGCGATCGAAGATAGATACGACGAACTTGAACAACTGATCAGCGACCCGGCCGTGATGGCCGATATGGCCACATGGCAGAAACATACCAAGGCCCACGCCAAGCTGACCGCGCTCGTGACCAGGTTTCGCGAGTATAAGGAGGCCCTCAAAGGGGCCGGCGACGCCCGGGTGATGCTCAAAGACAAGCTCGACGACGATTTCCGCGAAATGGTGGAACTTGAGCTGGCCGAGCTGACCGGCAAAGCGGAGAAGCTGGCCGAGGAGCTGCGGGTCATGCTGCTGCCCCGCGACCCCAACGACGACAAGAATGTCATCATCGAGATCCGCGGCGGGGCGGGGGGCGACGAGGCGGCGCTGTTCGCCGGCGACCTGTTCCGCATGTACAGCCGCTACGCCGAGGGGCGGGGCTGGAAGACCGAGGTGCTTGACGCGAACCCCACCGATCTCGGCGGCTTCAAGGAAGTCGTTTTTGCCGTTTCCGGCGACGGTGCGTATTCGCGTTTCAAATTCGAGAGCGGCGTGCACCGCGTGCAACGGGTGCCCGACACCGAGGCCAGCGGCCGCATCCACACCTCGACGGTGACGGTGGCGGTGCTGCCCGAGGCGGAGGATGTCGACGTCGAGGTCAACCAGAACGACCTGCGCATCGACACCTATTGCGCCAGCGGCGCCGGCGGCCAGCACGTCAACAAGACCGAGTCGGCGGTGCGGATTACCCACCTGCCCTCCGGCGTCGTGGTGCAGTGCCAGGACGAGAAATCCCAGCTCAAAAACCGCGACAAGGCGATGCGGGTGCTCAGGGCCAAGCTGCTCGAGCTTGCCCAGGAATCGCAGCGGGCCGAGGTGGCCGAGACGCGCAAGAGCCAGGTGGGTACGGGGGATCGCAGCGAACGGATCCGCACCTACAACTTCCCCCAGGGGCGGGTGACTGATCACCGCATCGGCCTTACGCTTCATAAGCTCGATTTTATTTTGAACGGCGATCTCGACGAGCTGGTCGACGCTCTAATCACCGCCGACCAGAGCGAGCGCCTGAAACGGGTCGATTGAACGATGGGCGAACCGAAGTGGACAATAGGTTCGATTTTAACGTGGACCAAGCAGTACTTTGCCGATAAGGGCGTGGCCAGTCCGCGCCTTGACGCCGAAGTACTGCTTTCCCACGTTCTGGGCAAGGACCGGATGTACCTGTACGTGAACTTCGAGCAGCCGCTGGAGCCCGGAGAACTGGCCGTTTTCCGCGAGGCGGTGAAAAAGCGCGCCATGCGGGTGCCGGTGGCCTACATCACCGGCCGCAGGGAGTTCTTTGGCCTGCCGTTCGCGGTAACGCCGGCGGTGCTCATCCCGCGTCCGGACACCGAGGTGCTGGTGGAAGCGACGCTGAGCCGTCTGCGGGATATGGACAGCCCGGTAGTGCTGGATGTCGGCACCGGCAGCGGGGCGATTATCGTCAGCCTGCTCTGCAAGCTGACGACGGCGCGTGGCGTGGCGATCGATATCTCCACCGAGGCGCTGGAAGTCGCGGCCGGCAACGCCGCCAAAATGGGCGTGGATGACCGCCTGGAGCTTTGCCGCGGCGATCTTCTGATCCCGGCGGCGGGACGGGCCTTTGACGCGATTGTCAGCAACCCGCCCTATATATCGGCCAAAGATATGGCTGCCCTGGAGCCCGAGCTGGGGTACGAGCCGCGGGGCGCTCTGGCCGGCGGCGCGGATGGGCTGGACTTCTACCGCCGCCTTACAGCCGGCGCTGCGGCGCTTTTAAGGCCGGGGGGCTTCCTGGCTGTCGAGGTGGGGGCCGGGCAGGCGCGGCAGGTGGCCGCGCTGGCGACCGGGGCCACGGGCCTTACCGCGGCGGAAATAATTAAGGATTACGCCGGCGTCGAGCGGGTAGTCGTGCTGGAACGGAGGCAATGATGGATACCAGACACTATGTTGTCGACAGGGATAAGCCGGATTTCCGCATCCTCGACCAAGCGGCGGCAGTCCTTCGCCAGGGCGGATTGGTGGCCTTCCCGACCGAGACAGTCTACGGGCTGGGGGCCAACGGCCTCGATCCGCGGGCGGTGGCGAGGATTTTTACCGCCAAGGGGCGGCCGGCGGACAACCCGCTTATCTTACATATCGCCGACTCGCACGAGGTTAACAAACTGGCTGCGCGGGTGCCGGCCAACGCCGCCGCATTGATGGCGAAGTACTGGCCGGGGCCGCTGACGGTGGTGCTGGCAAGAACCCGCCTTGTGCCGGACGCCGTTACGGGCGGGCTCGATACCGTGGCGGTCCGCCTGCCGGACTCGACGGTGGCGCGGGAACTCATCCGCCTGGCAGGTGTGCCGGTGGCGGCGCCCAGCGCCAATACTTCGGGGCGGCCCAGCCCGACGACCGCCGGTGACGTGCTTGCAGACCTGGCCGGCCGCATCGAGCTGGTCATCGACGCCGGCCCGTGCGGTATCGGCGTGGAATCGACGGTGGTGGACTGCACCACCCCGGTGCCGACGCTGCTTAGACCGGGGGGCGTGACGCTGGAGATGCTGATCGAGACGCTGGGCGAGGTCGAGGTTGACCCGGCTCTGGGCGGTGACGATATCGTGCCGCGGGCGCCGGGGATGAAGTATACCCACTATGCGCCGGCGGCGCCGATGACCCTATACGAAGGCGAAGCCGCAGCGGTTTCGGCCGCCATCGCCGGCGAGGCGGGCCGCCAGGCGGCGGCCGGCAAACGGATCGGGGCGGTCGTGTCGGCGGAGACGGCCGAGCTGTTGCCGGCTGCGGCGGTGGCGGCGGTTTACGGGGCGCGGGGCGACCTGGACTCGGCCGCTGCCGGGCTGTACAGCGCGCTCAGGCTGTTCGACGCCGAGCCGGTGGACGTCATCCTCGCCGAAGGGGTGGAGGAGACGGGGCTGGGGCTGGCGGTGATGAACCGGCTGCGCAAGGCTGCTGGGTATCGGATTGTACACTGCTGATTCAGACCATTCGGGGGAATGTCTAGTGTCAGGAATAACTTATTACCGCGACGCCGATGTGCCGTTTTTCGAGCTGAAGGCCGGCAGTACTGACCATCTTTCGTACAAAAAGCATTATCACGAGGATTTTTCCGTGGGACTGGTGGAGAAAGGGGCCAGCAGGTTCTGGCACGAGGGCCGGCAGGTTGAGATCCTTCCCGACAGCCTCGTAGTCATTCCGCCCGGCGTCTTTCATGCCTGCAACCCCTGCGACAGGGCTCAGTGGCGGTTTAAGATGCTGTTTGTTTCCCCGGAGTGGATCGCAGGCGTCTTGCCCGGCGAGCGGCCCCCGGCCTGGCGGCAGGGTGTGCAGTGCCTTCACGGACGTACGTACGATGCGCTGATGGCCAAGACGGCCCGCTGCCTTATGGGCGCCGCTTCGCCGCTGGCCAAGGAGAGCAGTGTGCTGGAGTTGTTCGCGGCCCTGTATGGCACAGGCGCCAAGAGCCGGCGGCCGGTCGAAGGCTGCGGGGAGCGCGCCGGGCTGCGGCAGGTGAGAGAGTACCTCCAGGCCCATTTCCTCGACCGGGTCACGCTGCCGGCGCTGGAGGCGGTGTCCGGCCTGAGCAAATACTACATCGTGAAGCTGTTCAAAAAGGAATACGGCGTGCCGCCCCACGTGTACCAGACGATGCTGCGGGTCAACTTCGCCGAGAAGGAACTCCGCCGGCGACGGGACCTGGCTGCGGTCGCCCAGGATGCCGGCTTTTATGACCAGAGCCATTTCACCAAGACCTTCCGCAGCCATGTGGGCGTGACGCCGGAGGTATACCAGAAGGCCCATTCGTAGCTGAGGACAACTTTTTACAATACGCCTGAGCCCGTGCGCCGCTATCATGGAGGAAAACGGCGGGAGGCGAATGTATGAAAGTTGTGATGATTATCGACAAGGAACTGCCGGTGGGCCTAATCGCCAACACGGCTGCGGTGCTCGGGGCAAGCCTGGGGAGCATGGTCGAGGGCCTGGTGGGCGGTGACCTGCGCGATGCCGATGGCAATGTCCATCTAGGGATAACGACCCAGAACATCCCCATCCTCGGAGGGACGAAGGAACAGATCAGGGCCCTCCGTGCCCGGCTGTACGGCGAAGAGTTCGCCGCCGTGGCGACGGTCGACTTCAACAATATCGCCCAGCGGTCGCTCGATTACGGCGACTACGGGAGCGTGCTGGCTAATGCGGGCGGCGACGCGCTCGCCTATCTGGGCATCTGTCTTTACGGTCCGCAGAAAAAAGTCAACAGCCTGACCGGCAATATTGGACTGCTGAGATGACAGAATACGCCTCGGGAACGGAGACAATGACGGATGGACGACAGCATCAAAGTTGATCTGCATATCCACACCATCGCCTCGGACGGGACATGGACGCCGACCGAGACGATCGCGGCGGTGCGCGCGGCAGGCGTAGGCCTGTTCGCCGTCACCGACCACGATACTGCCGCGAGCGTAGCCCTGACTGGTAGGCTGGCCGCGGAGGCGGGGCTGGGGTTTTTGCCGGGGGTGGAGATATCGGTGACGTTGGGGGGCCATCTTTTCCACATCCTCGGCTATGGCATCGACCCGGAAGGGACGGCTCTGGGGCGCATTCTCGCCGCCAACACCGCCCTGATGGAGGAGGTCGACCACGACAGCATCAGGAAGCTTGTCGCCGCCGGGTTCCCCGTCGACTACGACGAGTTCTGCGCCTATGATCACGAGCCAAGGCGCGGCGGCTGGAAGTCGCTGAGTTATCTCATCGACAAGGGTCTGTGCACCGGGGTGGGCGATTTTTTCGCCGAGTTGTTCAACGCCAAGCGGGGTATCGTCTTTCCCGACTTCCCGCACCCGGCAGAGGCTATCGCCGCCATCAAGGAGGCAGGGGGCGTGCCGGTGTTGGCCCACCCGGGCAGCGATTTCCACGGCCCGGCCATTGAGGAGACGCTCGACATGTTCGCCGCTGAGGCCATCGAGGGAGTGGAGTGTTTCCATCTTTGCCACGACGCGGCCACCACCCGGCGGGCGGTCGAATGGTGCAACCGCCACGATCTCTTGATCACCGGCGGCTCGGACTGTCACGGCGGCTTTGTTCCGGCCCGCCGCCTGGGGGTGCCGGAGATCCGCCTCGGACAGTTGCGCCTGGGCGAACTGGCGGTTGTCCGGGAGGCCGAATGAGCGGCGGCCCTGGGCCTGTAGCTTGGGAAAAGACGGACGGCGTCTACCAAGTCGGCAGCGGGTCGGAGGATGCGGTTATCCTGTTGCACGAGATTTACGGGGTCAACGGCCATATGTGCGACGCGGCCTTCTGGCTGGCGGCGCAGGGCTTTGCCGTCTACTGCCCCGATCTCCTCGGGACGGTGTACGGCTACGACCAGGAGGCGGCGGCCTATGAGCACTATATGCGGGTGGGTTTCGCCGCGGCTGCCGGGGAGGCGACAGCGCTCGCCGGGCGGATAGGCGGCAGCCACCGCAGGATATTTCTGGTGGGGTACAGTGCCGGGGCGACGGTGGCCTGGCTGCTGAGCGGCCGGGACGGGTTCGCCGCCGCGATCGGCTACTACGGGTCGCGTATCCGCGACTTTCCCGACCTTGCGCCGGCCTGTCCGGTGCTACTGTTATTTCCCCATCGTGAGGAAGCTTTTTCGGTCCCTGCCCTGGCGGCTATGCTGGCCGCCAAGGGCGGGGTGCTGGTCCGCGTACTGCCGGGACGGCACGGCTTTGCCGACCGCCGGTCGCCCCGCTTCGACGCCGCGGCAGCGCAGGCGGCGGATGACATGGCGGCGGCGTTCTTCCGCGGCGACAAGGCGCTCGCCGGCCGGTAATAAAGAGAAAAAGAACAGCCTGACTATGCTAGTCAGGCTGTTTGCGTTTGTGGGGAAGCTTATAACCCGGTCGGTTCAGGCCGCCTGCGCCCGGTTGCGGCCGTTATGTTTGGCGGTGCAGAGGGCTTTGTCCGCTCTCTTCAGCACGCGGTCGACGGATTGGTCGTTTTCCTGCGCGGCGGGCATATCGTTTCATAAGCCATGGCCGGTGATGCAAGCATCGGGAAAGAAAGGCAGCCTGGCGAATTCCGGGCTGCCAAGGTGCTGTTTATTAGTTGTCGGCGACGCCCACAGAAGGCGGCTTGAATAGCGACCGCTTCTGCCAGAGATAGACGGCGGCGACGGCGCCGAGGCCCATGAGGTCGGTCCAAAAGCCGGGGATGATGAGGCCCATGGCGCCTAAGAACAGCACGATCCGCTCCAGCGGGGTGCAGGCGCGCAGCAGCCAGTTCTCCAGGGCGGCGCTGAGGGCGACAATGCCGACGGTGGCGGTTATGATGGCTTCGGTAAGCTCCGGCATGGCAAAATTGCCCTGGAAAAGTAACATGGGCGAGTAGACGGTGAGGAAAGGGACGAGGAAGCCGGCCACGCCCAGGCGGGTGGAGGTCCAGCCGACCTTGTAGGGGCTGGCGCCGGCGATGCCGGCGGCGGTAAAAGCGGCCAGGCAGACTGGCGGGGTGAGGTTGGACAGGCAGGCGAAGTAGAAGACGAAGAAATGGGCGACAAGGGGCGGGACGCCGATCTTGATCATCGCCGGCGCGGCGATGGTGGCGGCGACGATGTAACAGGCTGTGGTGGGCAGCCCCATGCCGAGGATGAGGGCGGTGATGGCGGTCAGAATCAGCATCAGCACAAGGTTGTTGCCGGAAAAATCGAGGATGTTGGCGCCGAAGGTAAGACCGAGGCTGGTGAGCGAGCAGACGCCGACGACAAAGCCGACGACGGCGCAGGCCATAGCCACGCCGACGGCCGAACGGGCGCCACCTTCAAGCGCCTTGAGGATGCCGTTGATGCCGATGGCGGTGTCTTTCTTGATGTAGCTTACGGCCACGGTGATGAGAATGGTGAAGAAAGCGGCGTAGAGGGGGGTAAGGCCGTAGAGAAGGAGGGCGACGATAGCGATTACGGGGATAGTGAGATGTCCCGATTGGCGCAGTACATTGCCGGCTTTGGGGAGTTGGTCCTTGGGCAGGCCCGCCAGGCCAAGCTTCACCGCCTCGAGGTGGATCATGGCCCAGCAGGCCAGGTAGTACAGGAAGGCGGGGAAGATGGCGGCGATCATAATCTGGGTGTAGGACATGCCGAGGAATTCAGCCATGACGAAGGCGGCCGCGCCCATGACGGGAGGCATGATCTGGCCGCCGGTGGAGGCGACGGCTTCGACGGCGCCGGCGAACTGGGGCCGGTAGCCGATGCTTTTCATCAGCGGAATGGTGAAGGCGCCGGTGGTGGCGACGTTGGCGACGGCGCTGCCGTTGATGGTGCCGAGCAAGCCGCTCGCGAAGATGGCGACCTTGGCCGGGCCGCCCGGCGAGCCGCCGGCGACCGACATCGCTAGAGCGTTGAAGAATTTGGCCATACCCGTTTCGGTTAGGAACGAACCGAACAGGATGAACAGGAAGATGTACGTGGACGAGACACCCAGGGCGACGCCGTAAATGCCCTCAGTGGTCAGGAACATATGCTCGATGACGCGGTCGAGGCTGTAGCCGCGGTGGCCGAACTGCCCGGGAATCCAGTCGCCGAAAAGAGCGTAGCCGACAAAGATTAGCGCCATTATCGGCAGTTCCTTGCCGGTCGCCCGGCGGGCCGCTTCGAGCACCAGCAGGCACAGGAGGGCACCGACCCAGATGTCCATGCGGGTGTAAACGCCGCCGGCGTTGGCCAGATCGTCGTAGATGCTGATGAGATACACGCCGACGAATAACGACAGCGCAGCCAACATGACATCGACAGGCGTCACCTTGTTTTTCGGGCTTTTCTTACCGGCCGGATAAAGCAGGAAAACCAGCACCAGGACGAAGGTGAGGTGGATGCTGCGCTGCTTGATAGCTTCCAACACGCCGAGGCCGGCGGTGTAAAGATGGAACAGCGACATGGCGATGGCGATGACGGCGACGATTTTGGCGAGGGTGCCGGTAAATTTGCGGAACCGGGCCTCGGCTTCGTATTTGCGTACTACCTCGTCGGTAGCTTCTGACGTTTCTTCGTTGATGAACGCATCGATCTGTTTTTTATCGATGACCGGTTTGTTGTCTTGCTCCAACGCGGTTTCCCCCTAAATGTCTAATACTTCTCTGGCCAATGGAGGGGTTTATGGAAATCGCAGACAGGCGGACTGTCTGCGATTTCCGTTTACCGGGAGGGTTACTTGATTATGCCCTTTTCTTTATAGTACTTTTCGGCCCCCGGATGGAGAGGCACGGTCATACCTTTGGTGGCGTCGGGCAACTTCATGTCCTTGGCCGCGGAGTGAGCCGCTACAAGGTCCTTCTGCCCGTCATAGAGGGTTTTGGTGATGTTGTAGACAAGATCGGTGGAAAGATCTTCGCGGCAGATGAGGATGTTGGCGACCGCTACGGTGGTGATGTCTTCGGTCTGGCCTATGTAGGTGCCTTTGGGAATCTTGATCTCATAGTACCAGGGCATTTCCTTGACGAGCTTCGTCATCATGTCGGGCTCGATGGACAAAATGCGGATTTTGACCGACGAGGCGGCGTCAAGCACGGCAGCTGTGGGCAGGCCGCCGGCAATGAGGATGCCGTCGACCCGGCCGTCCTTGAGGGCTTCGGCCGCTTCCGAGTAGCCGAGGTAGTCGGCCTTTACATTTTTCTTGTCTTTGTAGTCGAGACCGAAGAGGCCGAGGATTTCCTTGGAGTTGATTTCGGTGGCGCTGCCGACGGCGCCGGGAACGAATCTCTTGCCGGCAAAGTCTTTAACCGATTTGATGTCAGAGTCGGCTTTGACGACGATGTGCATGACGTTGGGGTAGAGGTGGGTGATGCCGCGCAGCATCTTGACGGGTTTGGCGTCGAACATTGCCTTGCCCTGGTAGGCATAAAAAGCTACGCCGTTTTGGGCGAAGGCAATCTCGGCCTCTTTCTTCTGCATCAGGAGGACATTCTGCGGAGTGCCGGCCGTGGCTTGGGCCGAGGCTTTGACGTTGGGGATCTGTTTACTGAACATCTGGGCCATGGCGTTGCCCATCGGATAGTAGACGCCGCCGGTAGTTGCGGTCGCGATGTTGATGTTCTGGACCTTTTGGGCGCCGCCGCTGCCGCCGCCGCACCCGGCTATGATGAGCGCCAGGATCACGAGACCGGACAGAACGAAGATGGATTGTTTCTTCACTTGTTTCTCCCCTTCCGGTGTTTTGTGGGTACCTAAGCTGGTTTCACCATTATTCATTATACTTTAAATATTCCGACAAAGGAAGAATTTGGTGTCCGACTTTCATAAAATAGTGCCTGAACGCATGAGATCCGTTACTAAAAGGAACATGCAGTCCCTTGGAAGCGCGAAACTGTATCTTCCGACGACACAAGCAGGGTGAATAGGGAAAACGGCGAAACAGTGATAATATAACCACACATCCCCCGATGCAGCCATACGGGGAAGGAGGACGAGATGGGCGTACAGATTTTCGGCACGAAGAAGTGCCAGGATACTCGCAAAGCCGAGCGCTACTTTAAAGAACGGGGCATACCGTACCAGTTCGTCGACCTGACGGTCCGCGGACTCAGCAAGGGGGAGCTCGACAGGGTCAAAGCGGCGGTGGGGCTCGACAACCTCATCGACCGGGAAGGCAAGGAATACGCCCGGCGAAACCTCAAATACATTGTCCACGATGTCGAGGAGGCGCTGCTGGCTACGCCGCTTCTGCTTAGAACGCCGGTCGTGCGGGAAGGTCCGAAGGCCACGGTAGGTTACCGTCCCGAGGTTTGGGGAGCGTGGCTTGAGAAGGGGGCGGCAAGATGAACGGCACTGAGCGTAAGAACATCAGGCCGGGGTTGCTGGTGAAGGTGGTGCAGAAACAGCACCAGCGCAGCGGCGAACTGACCGAGGGCTTTGTCCGGGATATCCTGACGAACAGCGCCGTCCATCCGCACGGCATAAAAGTGCGGCTGCAAGGGGGCGTCGTCGGCCGAGTGAAGGAGATAGTGGGCAACTAAGGTGCTGAGGATTTTTTAAGGAGTGATAATAATGGTTGTCGTCAATATGCTGGCGGAGATGGCAAAGACGCCTGTCGACCCGGCTGTGGGCATCGCGGTCGTTTCCGGGGTGGCCGAGCCGGGGGTGAGCATCGGGCTGGCGGTGGTGGAAAAGAGTATCCGGCCGCATTATCAGAAGGTGAGCGACGAGATTTACTACGTCCTGCGCGGGCAAGGGGCGATCACCGTTGACGGGGAAAAGCGCGATCTGAAGGAGGGGGATGTCATTGCCATTCCCAAGGGCAAGGTTCACGGCTTTGAGAATACCGGCGACGAGCCGTGCCTAATACTGTTCGCCAGCGGGCCGAAGTTCGAGCCTGACAAGGACCGCTTCTTTCCGGACGGCGGGTGATTGACCCGAAGCGTTTCATGTAAGAAAGCCGTTACTTTTCCGGGCGCGGCGGCGTTTAATAATATGGTAACGCCAAAGAGGGCGCCCGGAAGGAGACGCAAAAAGATGGGTAAAAAACAAGTTTCCGCCGTGCTGGTCATCGGGCTGCTCACTCTGGCGATGGCCGGCTGTTCGGGCACGCCGGCAGGGCAGGCAACCTCTCCGCCGCCTCCGCCTGCTGCGCTGGCGGAGGACGGCAAAGGAGCGGCGGCGATGGCCGCGTTCAATGTGTTGGCAGGCAAGAAGGGGGTAAGGGCCGCCGAACTTCTTGCTGCGCTGGATGGCAGCATCCGTTCCGTGTCTCTCAACGAGGCGACGGCGATGGTCGTCGCGGCCGAGGCCGCGCAGAAACGCAACCTGCCACGCCTGGAGGAAATGCTTTCACCCGACGGGCTGCAGAGGAAGCTCGACGGATTGTACCGAACCGGTATTGACCTTGGAAAGGCCGGGGAAATCGGTGACGCCGAGCTGCGCGCAGCCATGTTGGCGGTGCGGGACGGCGGCTACCGGCTCGAAACGGCCGAAGGCATGTACTTCCCGGTGATCGACTATGGTCGCTATCGCCAATACCGGGAAATCGTCACCGCCGATCTGGCGGCCTATATCGAGTTGATGGCTGTCGAGTCTGACCGTGCGCCCGCCAAGGACGCAGCCCTGGTCATCGGCTGGGACGAAATCGTCCGCCGGGCGTTTGCTCAGGAAAACTTTCTCGGGACCTACGAGGATTCGCCCCGGGCGAGGGACGTCAGAAACCTCTATGGCCACTACCTCGGTTTTATTTTCTACGGCGCCAACAACACGCCCCTGTTCGCCTACGACAGCCTGACCATGAACGCTGAGGCCAGGGCGGCCTATGCCGCGGCGGCCTCCGGCGGCGATAGCCGCCTGGCGGGGCGGCTACGGGAATACATGGACTTGCTGGCAAAGAAAGACTACCGCGTGGATGCCGAAGTGGAGGAACACCGCAAACAGGCTGTCCGGGAACTTGGGGAGTAATTGTCCTGCATTCCGGCCACACTACTGCCGGAGGTGATATCGTGAAGGACAACTACGGCAAACCCGTTCACGAGATTTGCGTCGATAAAACCAGCTGCCGGCACGAGACGACGCTGGATAAGGCGGACGGAACAAGGCCGAAGGCTACCTTCGAGCCCACCGGCCACCTGACCAAGGACGCTATACGCAAAACTTACCAGGACAAGCAAAAAAACACCGGCAACCAGTCCTGAAACGCATGAGCCGCCGCTCCCGCAAGGGGCGGCGGCTTTTCCGCGCGCCGGGACGACCGCGGGCCGCGTCCCGCCGGCGCGGGAGGGACGGTGGCGATTGCGGCGAATATACATATGTTGATATTATTTGCAGGGAGATCACAGATGAAAAGATTGATACTGCTGCTAATAATCGCGATAATGACGGCTGGCCTTGCGCCGGTGGCCCATGCCGGCGCCGCCGAGGACTTCGAGGACGCGTACGAGCTTCGTCTGGCGGCGGCGGCCTGCCTGGCGGCGTACAGTGATCGGATGGGGCTGCTGGCGCGCGATTACCTCCGCCAGGACGGCTGGGAGATAATCCCCTTCAGGAAGAGCGCGGAGGAAGCCGATGCCCGCTTCCTGCTGGCGAGAAACCTGACGCAGACGGGGCGGAGCCGCTACGTGTTGGCGGTGGTCGGCACGGAAACCTTCAAGGACTTCAAGGTCGATCTGCGGACAGACAAGGTTTATTTCGCCGGCCGCACGCCGGATGAGTTTGCGGAAAGTGCGAAGATACAGGGAGTAGTAGACACGGAGCCTAAGGTTCACCGCGGCTTTCACGAATATGTGCAGGTCGCGCTCACGGCCAGGACCGCCGGTGAGGGCCAGGCCAACGATCGGCTGGTGCGAGAGTTGCTGACCGATCCGACTGGCGAGATGCTGATTGTCGGCCATAGCCTGGGCGGCGCGGCCGCTACCATCGCAGGGGCGAGGCTGTTGTCGATGGGGGTCAGGCCGGAGCAGATAGGCGTAATCACTTTTGGCGCGCCGGCGGTGGGCAATGAGGCGTTCAGCCGCCAGTTTGCGCCGAAGCTCGACCTGACAAGGGTGGTTATTGCCGGCGATCCCGTTACCGGCATCCTTCAGAAGATGGTGGGCGGGTACCGCCAGTTCGGTCGCGAGTTGGTGTGGCAGCGGTCGGCGCTGTTTGAAAAAGGCCCCCACGCCATGGCGGAATATCTCGACCTGGCGATGAAGAACTATTACGACCGGCGGACGGCGGCGGTGAAGGCGGGTTTTCATACTCTGCCGCAGGCCGGCACGTCGGAAGCCGGGCCGCGAATTTATGTAGCCCCGCCGAATGAATACCTGCCGGACGACCTGAAGTCCGAATACCGTTACATGGAACAGGCTCTCGCCGACCAGTACCGCCGCTTGCTGCCGGGATATGTGCTGGGCGAGGCGGGGGTTGACCCCGCCAAGGGAGCAACTGCGGCCGGCGCCAGATACTACGTTGTAGCCGAAATCAGCGGCCTGAAGCTGAAAAACGAGCGCAACCAGTATTTCGTTACCTTGCAGCATACGGTGTACGATACGGCCGACAATGTCATATATATCAACTCCTACGCGTCCGTAACCGCCAACATGACGCCGCTGGAGGCCCTGGCCCACGACTCTGCCGGCGCGGTCGCAGATCTGGCTGGCTGGCTGGCCGGCCGTTAAGCGGAAATTATTCTCCTAAGCACCGCCGCCGCTTCATATACATTAGCAGGCGGAGGTGAGCGGATTGAGTGTACTCGAATTGTTCGTGCTCAGTACAGCGCTGGGCACGGATTTGTTTTCGGTGGCGATTCCCATCGGCATGAACAGAGTGAGGCTGCGGGTCATATTCTGGTCGGCGGCGGTATTTGCCCTCTTCCACATCGGGATGATTCTCGCCGGCTACTATGCCGGCCACTGGCTGGGCGCGATGGTCGAACACGTGGGCACGTACCACATCGACTGGCCGGCAGCGGCGGTGCAGGACTGGGCCAGCGCCATCGGCGCACTTGTGTTGGCCGGCCTCGGCGTGCACATGATCCGGGAAAATGCCGCCGGTACCGGCCATCCGGCGACGGAGCACCCGCTCCAGGGGCTGTCGTTGGTGGGGCTGGCGGTAAGCGTCAGCCTGGATGCGTTGGCTGCGGGGTTCAGCCTGGGGATGATGGACGTTGATCTGGTAAAGCTGAGCATTATCCTCGGGGTGGTTATATTCGCGGTGGGGATCGTCGGCCTGGGGTTGGGCAGGCGCCTGGGGCGCATTATCGGCGGGCGGGCCGAACTGGTGGGAGGGCTGGTGCTTATGCTGCTCGGCGTCCATGTCTTCTGGACCGCGGTGATGAACTAAGAAAAAGGACTTGGCCTGCGCCAAGTCCTTTTTCGGGTCGACATCATTTTTTGGTTGCAACGGGTTGCCGGCTGGGCAGTTTCTCCTGCTCGCTCTCCGGCCTTTCGGGCGTCGTGTCTTTTAAACCGCGCACGTCTTTGGCTCTGGCCCGCCGGAGGCTGGTGAACTGGTCGAATGTCCTGCCACCCATGATATCACCTCACATTTCTGCTCATTGCGGCAGCCGAGGGGTCGAGGGCACGAAGGACTAAGCCCGCATCACGTCTAGCTGTCCGAGAATCTGGCGTTATTGTCTGTAAAAGCCGCCTGGGCGATACCTTGCAGATTAATCCAAGGTCGGGCATCTGTCCGCCCGGCGCTTATCTGAGTTTGCCGTGGACAGCCAGCCAGATGCAGGGCGGCGCGGACGAGGTGAAGTCGACGCGGTGTTTTTCGTGGGCCGCCAGGAACAGTGCATCGCCTTGCGCGAGCGCGACCCGCCGTCCGTCCGCGAAAGAGATTTCCGCGTGACCCTGGAGGAGGACAACCCATTCGTCCCGATCCTGGTCGTACCAGAATCCGGGTGGCGAGGCTTGCCCGCAGGAGACTATCCGTTCGATGAGAATGCCGCCACCCTCGTGGCAAGCCTCGGTAAGCTCGTCGGACGGCAAGGGCTGGGGGATATTGAAGATGTTCATGGCAACCTCCGCAAGAATTGTTGCTGTTATTATTTGCCTCGTTTCCGCCGATTCCTGCCGGAGACGAGCCGGTCGCCGAGATGCCCGTTTATTTATTGCCGCAGCCGATTTTATCTGCCGCCGCATTTATGGTAAAATAGTGCCATGCACGGATATAATAAGAGGAGGCTGGAACCGTCAATGGTGCGTGTTTTGCTCGTTTGTACCGGCAATACCTGTCGCAGCCCGATGGCCGAGGAGATGCTGCGGGGCAGGGTCCGGGCCGGCGGCTTCGAGGATAAGGTTTTGGTGCTGTCGGCGGGGCTGGCGGCTGCCGGCGAATTCCCGCCTTCGCCCCATGCGGTCGCCGCCATGGACCGACGCGGGCTTGACCTGTCGGACCACCGCTCGCGTCAGCTTCAGCCCGAGCTCGTCAAGGCGGCCGACATCATCCTGACGATGACGGCGGCCCATAAGCGAACGATCGCCGCCGCCGCTCCCGATGCGGCCGGCAAGGTGCATACTCTGGCGGAATACGCCGGGGAGGAGGGGGATGTGGCCGATCCCTTCGGCGGCAGCGGGGAAATCTATGAAGTGTGCGCGGCCGAGATGGAGCGCCTTATCGAGAAAATATGGCAAAGGATTGCGCAATTAGCAGGAAAAAGCGATTAAATGTAGAAAACTTCCCGAAATGCGAGGAGGGGATAAGGTGCTTGTTGGTATCGGCAGTGATCACGGCGGTTTTCGCCTGAAGGAAGATATCAAGCAATATCTGACGGAGAAGGGGATTGAGTTCCGCGATTTCGGCACCCACTCCACCGATTCCGTCGATTACCCCGACATTTCCCGCGCGGTGGCCGAAGCGGTGGCCGGCGCGAAGTGTGACCGGGGCATTATTATATGTGGGACAGGCATCGGCGTATGCATCGCCGCCAACAAGGTGAAGGGCATCAGGGCGGCGTTGTGCCACGATACATATTCGGCCCAGATGTCGCGCGAGCATAACAACGCCAACATCCTGACGATGGGCGAGCGGGTCATCGGCAACGGCCTGGCCCGGGCGATCGTCGAGAAGTGGCTGGCGACCGAGTTCGCCGGCGGACGGCATGCCCAGCGGGTGTGCAAGATCGCCGACCTCGAAGTCTAGAGACAAAAATACGGCGATTGAGGCTAAGGGCCCATCTGCGTTCTTGGCCCTGCGGGCGCTTGCTAGCGTACGTCTGTGTACGCGTCGCGGCGCGTTCTCGGTCCGCCTAGGCCCTTTCCTCAATCGCTACGCAACGTTAGGGCTTGTTAGTCCTTTTTCAGGGGGTTCTGGGATGTTTTGCGACAACGCCGAAATCAAGCGGCAGACGGCGGCAGCGGCCGACGAACTGCTGAGCGCGGCGGCGCTAAGGCCAGGCCAGATACTGGTGGTCGGCTGCAGCACCAGCGAGGTGCGGGGCGCGAGGATCGGCTCGTCGGGTTCCGAGGAGGTGGCGGCGGTTATCCTTGCCGCTCTCCGGGGGAGCTGCCGGGCCAAGGACGTGTATCTTGCCATCCAGTGCTGCGAGCATCTCAACCGGGCGCTAGTCGTCGAACGGCCGGTGGCCGAACGCTATGGCCTGGAGGAGGTCGGCGTCGTGCCTGTGCCTAAAGCGGGCGGGGCGCTGGCTGCCAGGGCGATACGCGAGTTTACCGCGCCGGTGGTTGTGGAAACCATCGAGGCTCACGCCGGACTCGATATCGGTGCAACGCTGATCGGCATGCACATCAAAAGGGTGGCTGTCCCGGTTCGCCTGGAGCAGAAGGTTATCGGCCAGGCGACCGTGACGGCGGCCCGCTACCGGCCCAAGCTCATCGGCGGCGTGCGGGCGGTTTACGAGTTACCGCCCTGTTACTGAGGATGACCTGCTTTTCGCAGCATTAATGATAGTATTTTTAGGAGGGAACCCATGAATATTCTTGCCAGAATCGATCCGGAATTGGCGCGGGCCATCGACCTTGAGCGTAAGCGCCAACAGAGCAAAATCGAGCTGATCGCCTCGGAGAACTTCGTTTCCAAAGCAGTGCTGCAGGCTCAGGGCTCGGTGCTGACCAACAAGTACGCCGAGGGGTACCCGGGACACCGCTATTACGGCGGGTGCGAGTTCGTGGATATCGCCGAGAATCTCGCCATCGAACGGGCCAAGGCGCTTTTCGGGGCGGAGCACGCCAACGTCCAGCCGCATTCCGGCGCTCAGGCCAATACGGCGGTGTATTTCGCTTTCCTGCAGCCCGGCGACACCATCCTGGGCATGAACCTGGCCCACGGCGGGCATCTGACCCACGGCAGCCCGGTCAATATTTCCGGCAAGTATTTCAAGATCGTCCCCTACGGGGTAGACGAAGTCAGTCACCGCATCAATTACGACGAGGTGCGGCGCCTGGCGATGGAGCACCGGCCGAAGATGCTGGTGGCCGGCGCGAGCGCCTATTCGCGGATCATTGATTTCGAGCGCATGGGAGCCATCGCCCGCGAGTGCGGGGCGATATTCATGGTCGATATGGCCCATATCGCCGGCCTGGTCGCGGCCGGACTGCACCCCACCCCCGTTCCCCACGCCGACATCGTCACGACGACTACCCACAAAACGCTACGCGGGCCGCGGGGCGGCCTCATTCTCTGCAAGGCCGAATACGCCAAGGCGATCGACAAGGCCGTATTCCCCGGCATCCAGGGCGGACCGCTGATGCATGTTATCGCCGCCAAGGCGGTGGCGCTTAAAGAGGCGATGGGTGAGGAGTTTCAGGCTTACCAGGCCCAGATTATCAAGAATGCCAAGGTGTTGGCTGAAAAACTGATGGCTGAAGGCTTCACCATTGTGTCGGGCGGGACTGACAACCACCTGATGCTCGTCGATGTGAGAAACCAGCGTCTAACCGGCAAGGTGGCCGAAAAACTGCTCGACGAGATCGGGGTGACGGTGAACAAGAACGCCATCCCCTTCGATCCCGAAAGTCCGTTCGTTACGAGCGGCATTCGTATCGGCACGCCGGCGGTGACGTCGCGCGGCATGCAGGAGGACGCCATGCTTGTCATCGGCGAGATTATCGCCATGGTTCTGAATAATCCGGAAGACTCGATGGTGAAAACCAGGGCGGCCGGACTGGTCGCCAAGCTGACCAAAAAATATCCCTTGTACGCCGACCTGGGTTAGGAGGCAAGGCCCGGGAGGAAATACAACGACGGGAGAGTGTGGACATGCAGGTTCGAATCATCGATCATCCCCTTATTCAGCACAAACTAACGCTGATCCGTGACATAAAGACCGGCCCGAAGGAGTTCCGCGAGCTGCTCGAGGAAATCGCCATGCTGATGGCCTACGAAATCACCCGTAACCTGCCGCTGGAGGAAACGCTCATCGAAACGCCGGTGGCGCAGTGTCGCTGCAAGGTGCTGTGCGGCAAGAAGCTCGGCGTCGTGCCCATACTGCGGGCAGGGCTCGGCATGGTGAGCGGCGTCGTCCGCCTCATCCCGGCGGCGAAGGTCGGCCATATCGGCGTCTACCGCGACCCCGCGACCCTCAAGCCGGTGGAATACTACTGCAAGCTGCCTACCGACGTGGAAGACCGGGAGATCGTCGTCATCGACCCGATGCTGGCGACCGGCGGTTCTGCGGCGGCGGCCATCGACATGATCAAGAAGCGGGGCGCCCGGAGCATCAAGCTGATGTGTCTGGTGGCGGCTCCCGAGGGTGTACTGCATGTGAATGAGCAGCACCCGGACGTGGAGATATACACTGCGTCGGTGGACGAGAGACTTAACGACCACGGCTATATCGTGCCCGGCCTCGGCGACGCCGGCGACCGGATTTTCGGAACGAAATAAGGATATGAAAAGGCCCCGGACAGTTTGAACTGCGCTCCGGGGCCTTAATCGTATCGGTTTGCTAGGCGAATTTGACGGCGCGCTTGTTGCCGCCCAGCGCCTTTTTCATCGCATCGCAGGCGGCGGCGATCGTCTCCTCGCTGCGCAGGTAGCACAGGCGGACGTGGTTTTCGCCCCGTTTGCCGAAGAAAGCGCCGGGGGTAAGAGCGACGCCGGCCCTCTCGAGCACGAAGCGGGCGAATTCTTTGCTGGTCATACCGGTGCCGCTGATATCGGGGAAGGCGTAGATGGCGCCGGCGGGGGTGGCGCAGGCAACGCCGGGGATGTCGTTCAGCTTGCCGACCATCAGGTCGCGCAGGGAGCGGTAGTAGGCCTGCCTTTCGTCCATGAGGCGGCGCTCGGTGGCGAGGGCGGCGATGCCGGCGTGCTGGATGAAGGGCGGCAGGCAGGTGTAGACGGTGTTGAACATCAGGCCCATCTTGGCGATCAGTTCGGCCGGGCCGATCGCGTAGCCCAGTCGCCAGCCCGACATGGAGTGGCCTTTGGAGAAGCCGCTAAGGATTATGGTCCGCTCGCGGCAGTGGTCGGCGAAGCTCGGAGAGAAGTGGCGGCCTTCGTAGATGTTTTCGGCGTAAATCTCGTCGCTCAGGAGATAGAGATCGTGTTTGGCGGCCACAGCGGCCACGCCGCGGATCTCTTCCTCGCTCATGACGGCGCCGGTCGGGTTGCCGGGGGTATTGATGATTATCAGGCGGGTTTTGGGGGTTATGTGGGCCTCGAGATCGCCGGCGTCGAGGCGGAAGCCCTCGCGGAGCGGCACGGTCACCTGCTTGACGCCAGTGTAGCTGGTGACGGCCTCGTAGGTCGGGAAATAAGGATCGGGGGTTATGATCTCGTCGCCGGGGTTGGCGACGCAGCGGATGACGAAGTCGATAATGCTGTTGGCCGGCATGGTCACGATCTGGTTGAGATCGGGAGCGAAGCCAAGCTTGCCGGCGGTGTACTCGCGGATGGCCTGACGCAGCGGCTCGATGCCGCTGGAGGCGACATATTTTGTATGGCCCTGGTCGAGGGCATGCTTGGTCGCTTCGATGACGTGGGGGTAGGCGTCGAAATCAGAGTCGCCCACTTCGAAGCGGTGAATAGTTCGACCGGTGGCGGCAAGCGCGTTGGCAATCTCAAGGATTTCGAGCATCGGTTGGCCGACGAGGCCGGCAGTGAGGTCGGACAGACGTTTCATGATTGGCACCATCCTCTGTGTAAATACAATCGGACTATACAGAAAGACATTATACCCCACTTTGCCCGTCCGCGCAATACCCGCGGGGGATTATTTTCGCTAATGTTTCTTATCGGGAAGAACCCCCGAGAGGCCGTTTTTTTAGCTAATGCTTTGTCGGCGTCCATAGCTTGTTCCATCATATGAATAGTGTCGACGGGCGGGTTTAACCGCCGGCGCGGTTATTGTATAATTATCCTGAAGAAAAATATCAGAGGAGGAGAGCGTATGATTCTCGGGCATATCAGCAAACTGGAACAGGAAAAGGATTTGTTCACGGCGGCCCTGCGGAAGGGCCTGGAGTACCTGGCCGCGACCGATTTCAGTAAAGTGGCGGCCGGCAAGTACGAGATTGCCGGCAGCGACATTTACGCGTCGGTGTCGGAGTACACCACCGACCTTAAGGAAAACAAGAAACTTGAGGCCCATGTCAAGTATATCGACATCCAATACATCGTCAGCGGCGCTGAGAACATCGGGTTCGACGTCCTGACGGACGCCCTGGCGGTCAAGGAAGACAAGCTGGCCGAGAAAGACGTTATTTTTTACGAAGCTGTTCCGAACGAGACTGACCTGAAGCTGACGGAAGGCATGTACGCCATCTTCTTTCCGTGGGACGTCCATCGACCCGGCTGCGCGGCCGGCGTCCCCGGCCCGGTGCGTAAGGTGGTCGTGAAGGTCAAGCTGGACGCGCTCAAGTAGCAAAGCCAAAAGCGTCGGGTGGTTACCCGGCGCTTTTTTCGTCGCCTGGGAAGGGGATGCCGGCTCGGCGGCATAATATATAAGTATCGACGCGGACGGAGGCGAGCACGATGACGGGGTGGCTGGACGAGGTCGCGGCGGCGTGGCGGAACGCAAATTACCCGGTGGTTTTTACGGGGGCGGGGATGAACACCGAATCGGGGCTGCCTGATTTCCGCTCCGCCAAGGGGCTGTGGAAGCAACGGCCGGAGAATCTGGCGACGATGGCGGCGCTCAGTCGCGAACCGGACGAGTTTTATTTCTTCTATCAGTGGCGCGTCGCCCGCCTGTGGGAGGCGTCGCCCAATGCCGGCCACGAGGCGCTGGCCGCACTGGCGGCCGCGGGTTTCGTAAAACGGCTGATAACCCAGAACGTCGACGGCCTCCATCAACGGGCCGGCAGCGAAGCGGTGGAACTGCACGGCACGCTGCGGACGGTCAGCTGCCTGCGGTGCGGGGCAGAGTACGACAGTCGGGCGCTGCTGCCGGCGGCGCCGGGCTGGGAGGAAGACTACCGGGCCGGGAGGTACCGTCCGGGCGGGGAATGCAGCTGCACCGTCTGCGGCGGCGGCCTGCGGCCCGATGTCGTGCTGTTCGGCGAATCCCTGCCCGAGGCAGCCTGGGAAGAGGCGGCAAACGCCAGTCGGGCGGCCGATTTCTACGTGGTCGTCGGCTCGTCGCTGGCGGTGGGGCCGGCCAATCTGTGTCCCGAGTTCGCGCTGGCGAGCGGGGCGCGGCTGGTCATCATCAACCAGGAGGCCACCCATCTCGACAGCCGGGCGGAGTGGGTGTTCCGCGACAAGGCCGCCGGGGTTCTGGCGGCGCTGCGGGAAAGGATTATCGGCTGACGCGTGGAAGTATTGACAATAAGCGATAAGATGGGGGTGTGCGGATGACGCGGCCGATGTGGGACGAGTATTTCATGGATATCACCAGGGTGGTGGCGACCAGATCCACCTGCCTTAGGCGCCAGGTGGGGGCGGTGATCGTCAAGGGCAAGCGCCTGCTGACGAGCGGCTACAACGGCGCGCCCCAGGGGCTGGCGCACTGCAGCGAGGCGGGATGCCTGCGGACCGCCAAGGCGATACCATCCGGCGAGCGCCACGAGTTGTGCCGCGGCACCCACGCCGAGCAGAACGCCATCGTCCAGGCCGCCCTCTACGGCGTAGCCATCGAGGGGGCGACGCTCTACTGCACCCACCAGCCGTGCTCGGGTTGCACCAAGATGATCATCAACGCCGGGATCAGACGGATCGTTTACCTGTTGCCATACCCGGACGAGCTGGCGATGGAGCTGCTGGCCGGAACGGATATAGAGTGTATTTGTTTTAAGGATGATAAGTGAAAAGGGTGCTGCCTGCGGGCAGCACCCTTTATTTTTTCCCTATTTGCGCCGCAATGCGTTATAAGCCTTTGCCGCCGTCCTGGCGATATAATCGCTGGCATAAGCTTCGGGGCGGTCGGTCAGGGTGTAGACACTGATGAGGATTTGGTCGCGGCCGTCGTCGACGATGCCGACGTCGCAGAGGAGGTTGTCGAGGGCGCCGACCTTGTGCATCACCGGGGTTTCCATGAAACGGGGGATCTCGTCGCGGAAGATGGTGTTGGCGAGCTTGTATTTCAGTTCGGCCGACTTCTGTCTGCCGAGGTAGCGGTCGCGGTAAATGTTCTCGAATACCAGCGCCATCTCGTACGGGGTGGTGACGCTGTGGTACTTGTAGCGTTTATAGGCGTCCTCGCTGTGCACCTGCGTCTGGCGCAGACGGAGGTCCCGCGTCACTTTCCTGAGGGCGTCGGGGCGGAGGGCGTCGATCTCGTCGAGCATCGCGCGGTATGAGTCGTTGCCGCTGACGACGATCATGTCATCGACGTTCTCGTCGTACAGTTCTTTCTTTGCCGGACTGGCGGCGGGGTAAATGTACTTATAGAGCGCCATTGCGACAACCAGTTTGGCGGTCGAGGCGGCGGGGAAAACAGCGTCCTGGTTATAGGAGAGAGCCTTGCCGGTTTTGAGATTCTTGGCGTAAACGCCTACCCGGCCGTCGAATTTCTTGGCGTCGCCGACGATTTCCTTGTAGGAATTTGCCGAGGCGACGGCGGTAACAAAGAGGAGAGCGGCAAGGAGAAGGGCGACTTTTCTGAGCAATCCTACCACCTCTTGTTCGCGGGTTTGGTTAAATTATAACCGACGCTGACTGGTCAGTCCATAGGCGGGAAGGACTATTTTTGTCGCTAGACGATTTGCCGGGATGGTATAGAAAGCTCCGGATGCAAGGCGCGCCGGAAGAGCGCGCCGCGCCGCGTACTTTAAGACGTACGCAAGCAAGCACTCTGAGGAGCAACGCGGCAGATGGACTTTCTAGGCCATCCCTCCTTACTTACTACTCAGTTTTTTGAGCTTGCGCCACAGTGTCGACCGGCTCATCCCCAGTATCTTAGCCGCTTCACCATATTTTCCGCGGGTGGCGGCGAGGGCTTTTTTTATCTCCTCGTGCTCGCTTTCCTGCACGAAAATCTGAATGCCTGATTCCTGTTCGTCGGCGAGCATTTCGGCCACCGCGCCGGCCGTGACCTTGCCCCCGCGGCAGACGACGGCGACGCGTTCGACAGTGTTCTCCAGTTCGCGGATGTTGCCGGGCCATGGGTAGCCGGCCAGGAGGGCCAACGCGTCGTCGGCGAAGGCAAGACTGCGGCCGGCGACCGCGGCATAGCGGGCCAGGAAATGGCTGGCGAACACGGGGATGTCGGCAACCCGCTCGCGCAACGGCGGGATGCGCAGGCGGAGGACATTGAGGCGGTAGTAGAGATCGGCGCGGAAGTCATTCTCGGCAACCATCTGCTTGAGGGTGCGGTTAGTGGCGGCGATGACGCGCACATCCACGGGGATGACCTTGTCGCTGCCCAGCCGCATCACCTTTTTCTCCTGAAGGACGCGCAGCAGCTTGCCCTGGGTGGCAATGTCCATCTCGGCGATTTCGTCGAGGAAGATGGTGCCGCGGTGGGCGACCTCGAACAACCCGGGGCGGCCTCCTTTGACGGCGCCGGTGAAGGCGCCGCCGACATAGCCGAACAGCTCGCTCTCCAGTATTTGGCTGGGGATGGCGGCGCAGTTTACAGCCACGAAGGGCCCGCCGGCCCGCGGACTGTAATTGTGGATGCTCTGGGCAAAGACTTCTTTGCCGGTGCCGGTTTCGCCGAGGATGAGGACGGCGGACTGGGTGGCGGCAAAATCCTTGGCCATGCGTACCGTGTTTTCGATTGCGGGCGTATTTCCGAGGACATCGTCGAAGGTGAAGGCGGCAACGTGCCCGGAGGCGTATATTTCGCGGCGGATGCGCTCTTCCATCTGTTGGATTTTGCTGACATCCTGGAAGTTGGCCACCGCCCCGGCAACCTGACCGCTGACCATAATGGGGATTTTGTTGCAAAGGATGCGCTTGTCCTTGACGCGTAGCAGCTGGCCGAGGTCGTCGCGGCCGGTCCTGAGGACGTCGGCGAGCCTGAGCTGCGGCCAGATCTCGGCGATGAGACGGCCGACGGCCCTTGATTCGTCGATGCCGGTAGTGCGCTGGGCGACCGGATTGAAGACAGTCACGCGGCCGTCATGGTCGACCGAGATGACGCCCTCGTAGGCGTTGTCGAGCACCGTCTTGAACAGGCCGGCCTTGACCTTTTCGAGTTTGCGGGCGTGAGCAAGGCGCTTGGCTTCCTGGGCGGCCTGGATTATCCCCTCGGCGCCGCTTTCGATGAAAACGGCCGGGAGGCCGTGATAGGCAGCGATTTTTGCGGTGATGACGCCGCCGACAACGACATCGGCGCCGTCGGCGAAGGCGCGTTGCACGTTAGCCTCGGCCTCAAATTCGCTGTTGATGATATAGTCGCGGAGGTCGACACCGAGGATGGGCCCTAGGCAGCCGATGCCGATGACCATGGAAGGGAAGGCGACGACGGCGATCCTGCCGCCGTAGGCGCGGGCTTTCTCGACGGCGCGGATGAGGTCGAAACCGGTTATCGGCACCTCGACGACGCTCACCGCGAGGCCGGCGTTGCGGATAGCCGCCGCGGTGCCGCCGCGGGTGACGATGATTTCTGCGCCATCGGCGATCAGTTCCGTGGCGACGGTAACACCGGCGCTCAGCAGGCCGAGGCGGACGGCAACGTCGCCGTGGTCGGGGGCGAGAACCGTCCGGGCGGTGGTGAGCATGCTTTCGTCAGGAGCGAGAAAGGCGATTTTCAAGACGTCACTTCCTTGCAACAATATAAGACGTTATAAAACAATATTAAGACATTGTCGCGCTGCTTGCAACGTTTGTTCGTGCCGAGCCTTTAACTGGGCCTGCCCGCCCCTGGCACGACACTTGCATTGTATAGTGTCATTAACCTAATAATATAGAAATAATGAGGAGGGACATGATGAACAAGAACCTACGCAACGGATTGATCGCGGTAGCCGTCGGGGCGATTATCTGGTTTCTGCCCGTCCCAGCCGGCCTAAAACTGCCGGCCTGGCATCTGTTCGCCATCTTTGTCGCCACTATCATCGGTTTCATTCTCCAGCCCCTGCCGATCGGCGCCGTCGCCTTCATAAGCCTCGGCCTCGCCGGCCTGCTCGGCGTACTGAAGCCAGCCGAAATCCTTACCGGCTTCGGCAACACCACCATGTGGTTGATCGTCTCTGCGTTCCTGTTCGCCAAGGGGTTCGTCAAGACCGGTCTCGGCCGGCGCATCGCCTATAAGATCATGGCCGCCATCGGCGACAGCTCGCTGAAGCTGGCCTACGCCATGGCGCTCAGCGACCTCGTCGTTTCGCCGGCCACGCCTTCGAACACCGCCCGCGGCGGCGGCATCCTCTATCCCATAGTCCGCAGCCTGTCCTCGGCTTTCGGCTCGGAGCCGGGGGCAACCTCCCGCAAGGTCGGCGCTTATCTGATGAAGAGCACCTTCCAGTGCAATACCATCACCTCGGCTATGTTCCTGACCTCGGTCGCCCCCAACTCGCTGGTCGCGGCGCTCGCCCTGCAGACTTCGAAGGTATCGATCAGCTGGGGCACATGGGCGCTCGCCGGCGTGCTCCCCGGCCTGATCGCGCTCGCCATCGCCCCCTATGTCATCTACAAGCTCTACCCGCCGGAAATAACCAAGACACCGGAAGCCAAAGTCATCGCCAACCAGGAACTGGAGAAAATGGGCCCGACGACCTGGGGTGAAAAGGTGGTTGCCGGGACCTTCATCCTCGCCCTCCTGCTCTGGAGCACCTCGTCCTTCACGAAGATCGACGCCACCGTCTCGGCGATTGTCTGTGTCGGCATAATGCTGCTCGGCCAAGCGATCGAATGGAAGGACGTCCTCGAAGAAAAAGGCGCCTGGGACACCCTCGTGTGGATGGGCGGCCTGATCAGCCTGGCCGGCGCTCTCGACAAAGTCGGCTTCATCGGCTGGTTTGCCAAGCTGATCGGCGGCTCGCTGGCCGGCTTCTCCTGGGAAGCGGCTCTCGGTATCCTGCTGCTCGTCTATATGTACTCCCACTACGCCTTCGCCAGCCTGTCGGCCCACGTTACCGCGATGTACGCCGCCTTCCTGGCCGTGGCCGTCGCCGCCGGAGCGCCGCCTTTCCTGGCGGCCATGAGCCTGGGCGTCATCTCCGCTCTGTTCGGCGGCCTGACCCACTACGCCACCGGCCCGGCGCCGATCTTCTTCGGTGCGGGCTATGTTTCCCAGGGCGACTGGTGGAAGATCGGGTTCATCGTGTCGGTCATCGACCTCATTATCTTCATCGGCTTCGGCAGCATGTGGTGGAAAATCGCCGGCCTCTGGTAACAAACGTTTGAATGAGGAGTGATATTCCGGTATGGCAAGCAAAGAGTACGGTTTGAAGTATGGCAAAGGATATGTGAAGTTTTCCCTCGACCCGTCGCTGGTCGCAGGTGAACTAAAAATCAGGGAAGCCCCTGTCCTGCCAGACCCCGCGGCCGCGATACGCAAGGCCATCCGTAACCCCATCGCCTCTCCGCCTCTTCATGAGATTGCCAAGCCCGGCGAAACGGTGTGCTTCATCGTCAACGACCCCACCCGCGTCGCCAACAGCGACGTCTTCATGCCCATCCTGCTCGACGAGCTTAACTCCGCCGGCGTGCCTGACAAGGACATGTTTATCGTCTTTGCTCTCGGCACCCACCGCGACATGACCGCCGAGGAAATGGCGGAGGCCGTTGGCCCGGAAGTGGCCAAACGGGTGCGGATGTACAACAGCAACGCCAAGAAGGACGAATTTGTCTTCTTCGGCACCACCTCCCGCGGCACGCCGGTTTCGTTCAACAAGCTGGTCGCCGATGCCGACCGCATAGTCTGCACCGGCAGCGTCGTCCATCATTTCTTCTCCGGCTTCGGCGGCGGCCGCAAGGCGATACTGCCCGGGGTGGCCAAGCATGAAACCATCCGCAAGAACCACAGCATGATGTTTGATCCCAACGCCGTCATCGGCAAATTGGAGGGCAACCCCGTCTACCACGACCAGGTCGAAGGGGCGGAGATGTGCCGGCCGGATTTTCTCATCAACGTCGTCCTCAACGAAAAGTTCGAGTTCCTGGGTGTGTTCGCCGGCGACTACGTCAAGGCTCACCTGGACGCGTGCGAGTTCGTCGACAGCGTGTACGGCACGCCCGTATCCGAACCGGCCGACCTCGTAATCGCGACCTGCGGCGGGTATCCCAAGGACATCAACGTTTACCAGCTCCAGAAGACGATGGATAACGCCTGGGGGGCGGTGCGCCAGGGCGGGATCGTCGTCATCCTCGGCGAGTGCGTCGAAGGCTCGGGCTCGGCGGTATACGAGGAAACGATGTGCAAGTTCACGACGCCCGAAGAGGTGGAGGCCGAGCTGAGGGCCAACTTTGAGATTGGCGCTCACAAGGCGTACGCCGTTACCAGACTGATGAAGAAAGCCGAGTTCATCCTCGTCTCCTGCCTCAAGCCGGAGCTCGCCAAGACGCTGCTCTTTACACCGGCGGCCGATATCGACGCAGCTCTTAAGATGGCGTTCGACAAGCTGGGGCCGCAGCCGCGGATAATTCTTATGCCGCAGGGCAGTATTACAGTGCCGATCAACAAGTAAGAGGGGAGCGCGCCATGCACGCAATAGAAAAAATTCTCGCCAAAGCGGCCGGCAAAGCCGCGGTGGCGACCGGGGAGATTATCAACTGCAAGGTGGACCTTGCCGGCATCAACGACCTCTACCTTCAGACCATCCGTTCTTTTTACGAGATGGGCGGCAAGAGGGTCCACGACCCGAAAAAGGTGGTCGTATTCCTCGATCACTACGCCCCTGCCTCGACAATCACCCAGGCCGACAACCAGAAACAGTTCCGCGAGTTCTGCTGGGACCAGGGCATCGACCTCTTGATGGACGTCGACACCGGCGTCTGTCACCAGGTGCTGGCCGACAACGGCCTTGTATATCCCGGTATGGTGCTGGTGGTCACCGACTCCCACACCACCACCCACGGCGCGTTCGGCGCGTTCGGCACCGGCGTTGGCGCGACCGACCTGGCGATCATTATGATGACCGGCCAGCTGTGGTTCCGGGTGCCGGAAGTTATCCGCATCAACCTCGAAGGCAAGCTGCCCAAGGGAGTGTTTGCCAAGGACGTCATCCTCAAGGTCATCGGCAGTCTAGGCGCCGACTATGGCGTTTACCGGGCGGTGGAATTCACCGGGCCGGTGCTGAAGGAGTTCAGCGTGTCTGAGCGCATGGCACTGTGCAATATGACCACCGAGATGGGCGCCAAGACAGCCTACATCCAGCCGGACGAGATTACCCTGGCTTTCCTCAAGGGCAAAGCCAAACAGGATTACGAGATATTTACCACCGACCCCGGCTACAAATACGCTGCCCAGCATACCTTTGACGTCTCGGGCCTCAAGCCGCAGGTGGCCGCCCCTCACAGCGTCGACAACGTCTTCGACATCACCGAGTATATCGGCAAGCCCGTCAACCAGGCTTTTCTTGGCACCTGCACCGGCGGCCGGGTCGAAGATCTGGCGGTGGCCGCCGGTATCCTCAAAGGTAAGCGCATAAACCCTAAAACACGTTTCCTGGTAGTGCCGGCGTCGAAAGGGGTCTTTCTCGAGGCGATGGACAGGGGGTATATTCAGACCCTCGTCGAAGCCGGGGCGACCTTCGTGACGCCGGGCTGCGCCGCCTGCCTCGGCACCCATCAGGGGATGCTGGCCTCCGGCGAGACGTGTATTACGGCGTCGAGCCGCAACTTCCCCGGCCGCATGGGCCACAACAAGGCGGAGATCTTCGTCGGCTCGCCGGCCGCCGTCGCCGCCGCCGCCCTGGCGGGCAAAATCGTCAATCCGGCAGACTACCTGGATTAGGGGGGAGAGCAATGAAAAACGTCATCAGCGGCAAGTGCTTCGTCTACGGGGCCAACATCGACACCGACCAGATTTACCCCGGACGGTTCCTCGACCTCACCGACCCCGACAAGGTGGCTGAGCACGCCATGGAAGGGGCCGACCCCTCATTCGTCAAGGAAGTAAAGCCGGGCGACATTATCGTTGCCGCCGCCAATTTCGGCTGCGGCTCAAGCCGCGAGCACGCGGCCGTAACCCTTAAGACGGTGGGGGTTGGGGCCATCCTGGCCGATTCATTCGGAAGGATCTTTTACCGCAATGCCATCAATCTCGGCGTGCCCTTATTGGTCTGCCCCGGCATCGCCGGCATGGTAAAGCGCGGCGACATGCTGAGCGTCGACCTGGCGACCGGCGAGGTGACCAACGGGTCGACCGGTGCGACTTCCCGGGCCCAGCCACTCTCGGGGTATGTGATGGACATTCTGGCCAGCGGCGGGATTAAACCGATGATAAAAGAAAAGTACGGACAATAGCGGTTGATTCGATACCGGCCGGCGTGGCAGCGCCGGCCGGTTTTCTTGTGGCGATTGACTGCGCACTACCGGAAGTTTTCGGCAACAACCACCGGCAGAGATTTTTGGTAGACATAAAAGGAAATTGACCGGGCGGGGCGAATGATATATAATACTGGCAACCCGCCATTTGCTTGGGACAGCCTGGCAAGGCGGCGCGCGGCGGATATAAGGACGCCGGCGGGCGGGCATATGACTAGCTCCGCCGCAAGGGCTTGTATGCCGGAGGGCTCGCGTGAGCTTGACATATTGTTGTAATCCGTGCATATCCTGTGTGATGTGGAAAATACTAAAGATAGCACTGGTTTTGGCCGTTTATCACGTTTGACAAGTTTTGTCTGCTGAGATAAAATAGCTAGTGACGTTTGCGTATTGATATCAATTAATAAAACGTCTCCCGCTAATAAAACGTCTCCCGCGGAAATGAGGTGATCTTAGCGTGCAAGTATATGTTTTTGCCTTCACTGTAGCCTTGATTGTGGCTTATTTCCTCACGCCGCACGTCAAGGATTTCGCGATAAAAGCAGGAGCGCTGGACGCGCCCGACGCCCGCAAGGTCCACACCAGCCCCATCCCCCGGATGGGTGGTTTGGCTATTTACTTCGGTTTCGTCCTGGCGGTGCTGGCCAGTCTCCATATCAATCACGAGATCGCCGGGCTGCTCGTCGGCGGCACGGTAATCCTGATCGTCGGCATAATCGACGATCTCAAGCATCTTTCGGCCAAAACCAAACTGCTCGGCCAGATAGCCGCTGCGCTTGTGCTGGTAATGTTCAACGTTCGTATAGAATGGCTCACCAACCCGTTCGGGGAAATGATCTATCTCAACTACCTCTCCATCCCCCTTACCGTACTGTGGGTTGTGGGCCTTACCAATACCGTCAATCTTATAGACGGGCTCGACGGCCTGGCGGCAGGGGTTTCCACCATCGCCTCCATCACTATCCTGCTTGTGGCTCTGCAGCAAAACTTCTGGACGGTGGCCATTCTTACCGCGGCCCTGGCCGGCAGCGCACTCGGTTTTTTGCAGCATAACTTCAATCCGGCGAAGATATTTATGGGCGACACCGGCAGCATGTTCTTGGGCTATATGCTTGCCGCCGTTTCCATCCTCGGCACGGTAAAAAGCGCGGCAACCATCGCCCTCGTGGTGCCAATCGTGGCCCTCGGTCTGCCGATCATGGACACCGCTTTCGCGATTATCCGCCGTTACACCAACGGCCGGCCGATCTTTAAGCCCGACAAGGGGCACCTCCATCACCGGCTGCTGGAGATGGGCCTGACCCAGAAACAGGCGGTGCTGCTGATGTACGTGATCAGCGGCTGCCTGGGCCTGAGCGCCATCGCTCTGACTGAGGTCAACAAAGGCTATGGGGCGCTGATAATTTTACTTTTGCTGGGACTAGCTTTCTTCGGGGCCAGGAAGGTCGGCGTTCTCAAGGACACCGGTTCGGTGGAAAGCAACTAAGGGGATATGGGCAGGCCGGAGGGCCTGCCCTCTGATTATTCTTAGGTTGCTTTATAATTTTTATAAACCGACCATCAGGAGGATTATTGCATGGCGGCTCCCATCAAAGTCATGACCGTGTTCGGCACGCGTCCCGAGGCAATCAAAATGGCGCCGGTGGTCCTGGAGCTGGCGAAATACCCGACGCTCATCACACCGGTGGTTGCCGTCACCGCCCAGCACCGTGAGATGCTGGATCAAGTGCTGCAGCTTTTTCGCATCGTGCCCGACCACGACCTCGATATCATGTCCCAGGGGCAGACGCTGTTCGATATCACCTGCCGCTCGCTGCAGGGACTGAACGATGTGCTCGCGCGGGAAAGGCCCGACATCGTCCTCGTCCACGGCGATACAACGACGACTTTTGCCGGCTCCCTGGCCGCCTTCTACCACCAGATTGCCGTCGGCCATGTCGAGGCCGGTCTCAGGACGAGGAACAAGTTTTCGCCCTTTCCCGAAGAGATGAACCGCAAGCTCACCGGCGCGCTGACCGATCTGCACTTCGCGCCCACCGCCACCGCCCGCGACAACCTGCTCGCCGAAGCGGTCGGGCCGGCGGCCGTGTTCGTCACCGGCAACACCGTTATCGACGCCCTGCTTGCCACCGTCGACGGCGGGTACGAATTCACCGAGCCGCTGCTTGCCGGTATCGACTACCGCTCCCGGCGGGTTATTCTGGTGACGACCCATCGCCGCGAGAACCTCGGCGAACCGCTCCGCAACGTCTATCAGGCGTTGCGCGACATCGCCGGCGAGTTCGCCGACGTCGAAGTCGTTTTCCCCGTACATAAAAATCCGCGCGTGCGGGAGGTTGTCCAGGCTGAATTGGGCGGACTGGAGAGGGTCCACCTCATCGATCCGCTCGACTATCAGCCGTTTGCCAACCTTATCGCCCGTTCCTATCTGGTGCTCACCGATTCGGGCGGCATCCAGGAAGAAGCTCCGTCGCTCGGCAAGCCTGTGCTTGTGCTCCGAGACACGACCGAACGGCCGGAAGCGATTGGCGCCGGGACGGTCAAACTGGTCGGCACCGACCGGGCGACGGTGTTCGCCGAAACCCGCAGGCTGCTTGTCGACAAGGACGAGTACCGACGGATGGCCAGCGCCTGCAACCCTTACGGCGACGGTCAGGCGGCCAGCCGCATCGTGTCGTTCATTCTCTGGAAACACGGCCTCGCCGAACGGCCGGAACCGTATTACACCCGCGGATGACCGCGAACAGCGACGCTGTTTTTGCTAATGTCCCTATTGCTAGACAATTCTGGCGGTTCTGACGCCCGCAAAACCGCCAGAATCGCCGGGTGTCAGTTGGCATGATTTATGCATTATAATAATTAGAACATTATAAAACCTGCTAACGACTGCCCCCAGGGGAAAACGAAAGAATAATAAAGAAAATTACGAAAATTAACCGCTTTTTGCACGAATTTCAATTTTTCATCCTAAATTTCCCCACTGAAGCAGGATTTTATCGGTTGTTTGCGGAACAGACATAAAAGTTGTTTATGGCGCCGGGCCTGTATCTTTTGCTCGCATTTAGCGCGGTCTCGCCGGGGATAATATCTGCGTAGGAAGCGGGGGTGGGGCTGGTGAAACAGGATGACAAGCGCCAGCTTCTGGCAGCGCTGGGTATGGTGGGCAATGTCGGCATCGGCATGGTCGCGGCGGCAGCCGTGGGCTTGTTCGGCGGCCGCTTTATCGATAACTGGCTTGACTCCAGTCCCTGGGGGACGGTTGTCGGTACACTGCTCGGCCTGATTGCCGGTCTGTGGTCCGCTTATAAAAGGGTCGCCCGTGATGAGTAGCGCCGGTTTTGCCGATTCCCGGCAGGATTTGACGGGTGTGGCCAAAATACTTTTGCTGCAATTGGCGGCGTGGACCGCGGTTATCGTCGCCGTCCTTTACTTCGTCGGCCATGGCGACAAGATCGCCGGTTTTTTGACAGGCACAGCCATCAGCGCCGTTTACGGGTTGCTCGTCTGCTATCGGGTGCGGCGAAGCGCGTCGCTGCCGCCGCAAAAAGCGGTGGCCTACATGCGGACAGGCTGGCTGATACGTCTATCGTTTATCGTCTTGGCGCTGGCCTGGTCGCTTAAGGTGCCGTCGCTTCACTTCGGCGCCGTGGTTGCGGGCCTGCTGTCCTTGCAGATAATAATTTGCCTCAACGGTTTCTATTTGGTTGTCAGGCATTCCGTTACCAAGTAATTACACGAAGAAAGGGGTGAAACATATGGGACATGGGGGACATGAAATCGGCTCGCATAAAATAGCCCACTTCTTCGGCTATACCTTTAACATGGACACGCTGTACATGACCTGGCTGGTCATGGCCATCGTCATCGTTCTTTCAATGCTCGCGGTTCGGCGCCTGGAGACGGTGCCGCGGGGCATGCAGAACATCTTCGAAATGGCGATCGAAGCCATCGGCGGCCAGGTAGAAGCGACCATCGGGCCTAACAGCAAGAAGGTTGCGCCGCTTTTGATTACACTGTTTGTCTTTCTGCTGACTTCCAACTGGCTGGGTCTGGTGCCGGGCTTCACTTCCCCGACCAACGACCTTAACACTACTCTCGGTTTGGCGCTGATGATCATTGGCTTCGTCCATGTACTGGGAGTAGGCCATCACGGGTTGAGCCATTTCAAGCATTTTATTCAGCCGCACCCCCTGTTTTTGCCGATCAACATTATCGAAGAAATCGCCCGGCCGATAACGCTGTCCTTCCGTCTATTCGGCAACATCATGGCCGGCGAGATTCTGATAATCCTGATCGCGGCGCTGCCGCTCTGGTACGGCGAGCCGCTGGTCGGCGTTCTCTGGTTGGGCTTCAGCGTGATCGTCGGTCTGATTCAGGCCTTCATCTTCACCATGCTGTCGACGTCTTATCTGAGCAACTCGCTCAAAGAGGAGCACCACTAAGAGTAGAAAACCCCCAAAATTAGCCTAAATATAAGGAGGAAACCACTGTGGAACACGCAATCATCGTAGCCGCATCGGTTATCGCCGCTGCGCTGGCAATCGGACTGGCCGCTTTCGGCGCCGCCATGGGCGACGGACAGGTGACCGCCAAAGCAATCGAAGGGATGGCCAGGCAGCCGGAAGCCAAGGGCACAATTCTGGTCAACATGTTCATCTCCGTCGGTCTGATCGAGTCCATCCCCATTATCGCGGCGGTTATCGCCCTGGTGCTGGTGTTTGCCAATCCGTTCATCAAGTAATTGATTTTGCCGGGCGACGGGATTTTTTCCCGTCGCCTCCTTAAGCCTTGCAGAGGAGGGGCAACGATTTGGTTGAGTTGAATGCTACGCTGATAGCGCAAATCATAAATTTTCTTCTTTTGGCCTATATCCTGAAGAAATTCGTCTTCGGCAAGGTCCTCCAGGCGATGAGCGACCGTCAGGCCCGCATCGTCGGCAACCTGGAATCGGCCGACCGCGAACGGGCGGCGGCGGAGGAACTGAAGCGCGAATATCAGGAACAGCTGGCTCAGGCCAGGACCCAGGCCCAGGTGATTGTCGAGAAGGCCACCAAACTCGCCGAACAGGCGAAGGATGACATTCTCAAGGAAGCGCGGGCCGAACACGCCCGTCTGCTGAAGGAAGCTCAGGAGGAGATCGTCCGCGAGCGCGAGCGGGCCGTGGCCGAGCTCAGAAATGAGGTCGTGTCCCTGTCCATCGCCGCCGCCGGCAAGATCATCGGGCAGAACCTGGATGCCAACGCCAACGCCAAACTGGTCAGCGACTTCATCAATAATCTCGACGGACAGAAAATAGGTGGTGTCCAATGATTGCCAGCCAACTCGCCCTGAGGTACGCCGAGGCCCTGTACGAGATCGCGGCCGAGAAAGAGGCGCTCGACGGCGTGGAGAAAGAACTGGGCATCGTGGAAGAGACGCTCGCCGAATTCGGCGAGCTGGCCACGCTTCTGTACCATCCGCAGGTGCCGCTTGCGGCCAAAAAGGAAACGGTCGTGAGGGTCTTCGGACCGCAGGTTGCCGACTATGTCCGCAACTTCCTGCTCCTGCTCGTCGACAAGCGCCGCGAAACGGCTCTCCCGGCGATTATCAGGGAGTACAGGCAGCTGGCCAACAAGGCCCGCAATATAGCCGAGGCCGAGGTTACGACCGCCATGCCGCTGGCCGAAGGCGACAAGCAAGCCCTGGCAGCCAAGCTTAGCGCCGTCACCGGCAAGACGGTCGTGCTTAATACCCGCGTGGACGAAAGGATCGTCGGCGGCGTGGTTGTGAAAATCGGCGACAAACTGATCGACGGCAGCGTGGTCCGTCAGCTCGAAACGCTGAAGGCGGCGTTGCTCAAGACCGAAGTGAGTAAGATTGGGGTGACTTACTGAGTATGAAACTGAGGCCTGAAGAAATCACGGCAATCATCAAGCAACAGATAGAGAGCTATCAGGTCGACCTCAACGTGGACGATGTCGGCACAGTCATCGAGGTCGGCGACGGCATCGCCCGCATCCACGGCCTGGAGAAGGCCATGGCCGGCGAACTGCTGGAGTTCCCCGGCGGCGTGTACGGCATGGTTCTCAACCTTGAGGAAGACAACGTCGGCGCCGTTCTTCTGGGCGGCGAGCTGCTGATAAAAGAAGGCGACACCGTCCGCCGCACCGGCCGCATCATGCAGGTGCCGGTCGGCGAAGCCATGGTCGGCCGGGTTGTCAACGCCATCGGCCAGCCGGTCGACGGCAAGGGGCCCATCAATACGACCGAGTTCCGTCCGGTCGAGTATCGCGCCCCCGGCATCGCCGATCGCCAGTCGGTCAAAGAGCCGCTCCAGACCGGTATCAAGGCCATCGACGCCATGATCCCGATCGGTCGCGGCCAGCGCGAGCTCATCATCGGCGACCGCGGCACCGGCAAGACGGCCATCGCTATCGACACGATCATCAACCAGAAGGGCCAGGGCGTCACCTGCATCTATGTGGCCATCGGCCAGAAATCTTCGACCGTCGCCCGCGTCGTGCATACCCTCGAAGAAGCCGGGGCGATGGAATACACCATCGTCGTGGCCGCCACCGCTTCCGACAGCGCTCCCCTGCAGTACCTCGCGCCCTACGCCGGGGTTACGATGGGCGAGTACTTTATGTACAAGGGCGGAGCCGTGCTGTGCGTATACGACGACCTCTCCAAGCACGCCACCGCTTACCGCGCCATGTCGTTGCTGCTCCGCCGGCCGCCGGGCCGCGAGGCTTATCCCGGCGACGTCTTCTACCTACACTCTCGCCTGCTGGAGCGGGCCGCCAAGCTGTCCGACGAACTGGGCGGCGGTTCGATAACCGCGCTGCCTGTCATCGAGACGCTGGCCGGCGACGTTTCCGCCTATATTCCCACCAACGTCATCTCGATCACCGACGGGCAGATATTCCTGGAGAGCGAGCTCTTCTACTCCGGCACCCGTCCGGCCATCAACGCCGGCATCTCCGTCTCCCGCGTCGGCGGCTCCGCCCAGATCAAGGCCATGAAGCAGGTTGCCGGCCGGCTGCGGCTCGACCTCGCCCAGTATCGCGAAATGGCGGCGTTCGCCCAATTCGGCTCCGACCTCGATAAGGCGACCAAGGCGCTCCTCGACCGCGGCCAGCGCATGACCGAGATCCTCAAGCAGCCGCAGTACGAGCCGGTGCCGGTCGAAGAACAGATACTAACCATCTACGCCGGCGTCAACGGCTATCTCGATAACATTCCGGCCAACGAGGTCGTCCATTTCGAGCAGGATTTCATCAAGTTCATGAAAGCCAACTACGCCGAAATCAGTAAGACCATCCGCGAGAAAAAGGTCATCGACAAAGAAACCGAAGCTGCGCTCAAGGAAGCCATCAAAGAGTTCAAGGACACTTTCGCGGCTTACGACAAGACCGGCGCGCAAGCGGGGTGATGACTAATGGCCAGTACGCGGGATATACGGCGCCGCATTAAGAGCGTCAAGAACATCCAGCAGATCACCAAGGCCATGAAGATGGTGGCCGCGGCCAGACTGCGCCGGGCTCAGGAACGGGCCAACTCCAGCCACCCCTACACCGACAAGATTCGCGAGATACTGGCGGGTGTGGCGGCCGGAGCCAAGGACTCCGGGCATCCGCTCCTGGCGGTCCGGGAGGTCAACCGCACGGCTTACCTCATCCTGGGGGCCGACAAGGGGCTGGCGGGGGCTTATACCTCCAACCTCCTGCGCGAGGTACTGCCTCGGGTGAAAGGCAAAGACAATATCCACCTGCTGACCGTCGGCCGCAAGGTCAGGGATTACTTCCGGCGGCGGGACTATACCATCGATCAGCAATACACCGGGTTTTCGGAGAAGCCGACCTACGACCAAGCCGTCAAGATGTCGCGAGACGTGGCCTCGGCTTACGCCCGCGGCGAGTACGACGAGGTGTATCTGGTTTATACCCGCTTCTTCTCGCCCATCAATCACAAGCCCACCACCGTCAAACTGCTGCCGGTCGACACCGATACGGCCCAAGGAGAAGAGCAGCCACGGGAATACATCTTTGAGCCGTCGGCGGAAGATGTGCTGGGGCTTTTGCTGCCGAAGTATCTGGAAACGGTCGTTTACGGCGCCCTCCTCCAATCGGCGGCCAGCGAACTGGGCGCCAGGATGACAGCCATGGGTTCGGCCACCGACAACGCCCAGGAGCTTATTTCCAAGCTGGTTTTAAACTACAACAAGGTACGCCAGGCGAATATCACCCGCGAGATTTCCGAGATCGTGGGCGGCGCCGAGGCCCTCAAATAGTGAGGAGGGGAAAGAGTGAACACTGGTAGAGTAATTCAGGTTATCGGTCCTGTCGTTGACGTCGAATTCCCCCCGGAACAGTTGCCACCGATCTATAATGCCGTGGTGATAGACGAGCAAAGCGGCGAGATCCGCGTCAAACTGACGGCGGAAGTGATGCAGCACCTCGGCGACAATGTCGTCCGCTGCGTAGCCATGTCGTCCACCGACGGTCTGACCCGCGGCATGAAGGCTGTGGACATCGGCTCGCCGATCAAAGTACCGGTTGGCAAGGCAACACTGGGCCGGGTTTTCAACGTTCTGGGCGAGACGGTCGACAACGACGCGCGGCCGGTCGAAGCCGAAGATTTTTGGCCTATCCACCGTCCGGCGCCATCCTTCGAAGACCAGGAGACGTCGACCACTATCCTCGAGACAGGCATCAAGGTCGTCGACCTCATCGCTCCCTATTCCAAGGGCGGCAAAATCGGTCTGTTCGGCGGCGCAGGCGTAGGCAAAACCGTTATAATCATGGAGCTCATCCGTAATATCGCCACCGAGCACGGCGGGTTTTCGGTCTTCTCCGGCGTCGGCGAGCGCACCCGCGAAGGCAATGACCTGTGGACGGAAATGAAAGAGTCCGGCGTTATTGACAAAACCGCCCTGGTGTACGGCCAGATGAACGAACCGCCGGGAGCGAGGATGCGAGTAGGCCTCACAGGATTGACGATGGCCGAATACTTCCGCGACAAGGGCGGCCAAGACGTGCTGCTGTTCATCGACAACATATTCCGTTTCATCCAGGCCGGGTCCGAGGTTTCCGCCCTTCTCGGCCGCATGCCGTCCGCGGTCGGTTATCAGCCCACACTGGGTACCGACGTCGGCGCCCTGCAGGAGCGCATTACCTCGACAAAGAAGGGTTCGATTACCTCGGTGCAGGCTGTTTACGTGCCGGCCGACGACCTGACCGACCCGGCGCCGGCGGCAACCTTCGCTCACCTCGACGCCACCACCGTTCTTTCGCGGCAGATCGCCGAGCTGGGTATCTATCCGGCTGTTGATCCGCTCGACTCCACCTCGAGAATTCTCGACCCCCACGTCATCGGCCAGGAGCACTACGAAGTGGCCCGCGGCGTGCAGGAAGTGCTGCAGCGTTATAAAGAACTGCAGGATATTATCGCCATCCTCGGCATGGAAGAGCTGTCCGACGACGACAAGCTCACCGTGTCTCGGGCCCGCAAGATTCAGCGTTTCCTGAGCCAGCCCTTCTTCGTGGCCGAGGCGTTCACCGGCACGCCGGGCAAATACGTGCCCCTCAAGGAAACGATCCGCGGCTTCAAGGAGATACTTGCCGGCAAGCACGACGACCTGCCCGAGCAAGCCTTCTTCATGGTCGGCACAATCGAGGAAGCGGTGGAAAAGGCGCGCCAGATCAAGGGGGAATAAGCTGTGGCCAATACCATCAGGCTTGACATTGTCACCCCTGAACGCATCGTCTACTCCGACAGCGTTAACATGGTCATCGCCCGGGCCACTGACGGCGACCTCGGCATTCTTCCCGGACACGCCCCGCTGGTGGCCGGTATGGATGTATGGCCGCTCAGGGTGCTCAAGGACGAAGGCGAGCGCCAGATTTCCGTGTGCGGCGGGTTCATAGAGGTGCGACCCGACAAGGTTACCATCCTTGCCTCCTGCGCCGAACTGCCCGACGAGATCGACGTCAAACGGGCCGAGGCGGCGCGCGAGAGAGCCGAGCGACGCCTCAAGGACGCCGGCCCCGATATTGACATGGCCCGGGCCGAAGCCGCCCTGCAACGGGCGATTATCCGCCTGCGGGTGGCCGAAGGCAGGGCAAGAGATATTTGATTTGCGAAAAGGCCGGGAGAGACTCCCGGCCTTTTAACTATTTCTGCGCCCGCCGCACCGGCAAAAATTGCTTGCATAGCTCCCCTAAAAACTGGCAAGAATAAGCTCAGAGAAGGATGGGGAGTAGTATGCGCAGAAGTATTTGCTATGCGTTGATGGCCGGCCTCCTTTTTTTGTCGCTGCTTGCCTGGGGCCAGGCTAAAGACGGCGCCGGAGCGGCGCGGGTCGAAATGCTGGGTGAGGCCATGGAGGCCGTCGGAGCGGTGACGGAGACGGTTGCTTTCAACGCGTGGACAAAGTTGCCTGATGCCGAACTGACCGACGACAGGCTCAAACGCGTTGCCCAGGCGGCGATGGCCAGACTTGGCTATCAGCAGGACCAATACGACCTCAAGCTTACCCGCAGCGAGCGGCACCGCCTCGTCAGAGCGGAAGCGGGCGGCGACGGCTGCCAGGCCGTCGTCATGGTTCAGGTAGTCTATCCCGTCTGGGACAAAAGAAGCGCCGAGGCGTTCCTGGTGGTAAACACCGAAACGCAGGCGACGGCGGCCGATATTGCGCTGCTCCGCAGGCGGGTGGCGGAGGCTGCCGACTGCGGCGGCGGCAGCGCGCGTATATCTACTTGCCTGGTGGGTAGGCTTGATGGTAAACTAGATAAAGAAATGTGGCCAGAAAAGCTGCAAATGGCCGGACAAGCCCTAGGCGCCACTGACGCCGAGCTGACTGTCCAGCCTGGTTACGCCGGCATGACGGGGTTTTCCCCGCAACTGCCGGAGGGCATCGTCATCGGGGACAAGCGGATCAACATCAACCTGGCCATCCGCTACAGCCCGCACGACAACCGCACCTATGTAGTCATCGCCTCGCCGGTGATAACAGGCGAATATTAGCAGCAAGCGGTGGGAGGAAAGTACGTGGAAAGACTGATTGTCAGCGGGGGGAAAAGACTGTCTGGCAGCATTAAGATCAGCGGCGCGAAAAACGCCGTATTGCCGATTATCGCGGCCTCGCTCCTGGGGACGACGACTAGCCGGCTGGAGGAGATTCCCGCCCTCGAGGACGTCGGCACCATAAGCGAAGTGCTTGGCTACCTCGGTGTAACAGTCTCACAAGAAGAGGCGGGCACGCTGGTCGTCAACAGCGCCGACCTCTCCTGCTGCGAGGCCCCCTATGAGCTTGTCCGCAAGATGCGGGCCTCCTTCCTCGTCATGGGGCCGCTCCTCGCCAGAGCCGGACAGGCGCGCATCTCCCTGCCCGGCGGCTGCGCGATCGGCACAAGGCCGATCGATCTCCACCTCAAAGGCTTTGAGGCCTTGGGGGCGGAAATTGTCCTCGGCCACGGCTATATCGAGGCACGGACAAAGCAAAGGCTTAAAGGCGCGCGTATATACCTCGACTTTCCCAGCGTTGGCGCTACCGAGAATATCATGATGGCCGCGTCTTTAGCCGAAGGCCAGACTATCCTCGAAAATCCCGCCGAAGAGCCGGAAATCGTCGATCTGGCCAACTACCTAAACGCCATGGGGGCGAGGATCCGCGGCGCAGGGACCAACGTCATCCGCATCGAGGGGGTCAAAGAGCTCAAAGGCACCACTCACGCCGTAATACCCGACAGGATCGAAGCCGGCACATACATGGTGGCGGCGGCGATCACCGGCGGCGACGTCTGGCTGGAGAACGCCCTGTCTGAACATCTTAAGCCAGTCACCGCCAAACTCAAGGAAGCGGGCGTGGCGATCGAAGAGAAGATCGACGGGGTGAGGGTCCGCGGCACGGGAGCGGTCAAGGCGGTGGATATCAAAACGCTGCCCTATCCCGGATTCCCCACCGACATGCAGTCGCAGTTCATGGCGCTGATGACGGTGGCCAACGGCACGAGCGTCGTCACCGAAACGGTATTCGAGAACCGCTTCATGCACGTGGACGAGCTCAAGCGCATGGGGGCGAGCATCAAAATCGAAGGCCGCAGCGCCATCGTGGAAGGGGTGCCCAACCTGACCGGCTGCCCGGTCAAGGCCACCGACCTCCGGGCCGGCGCGGCGATGGTGCTGGCGGGATTGGTGGCTGAGGGCAAAACCGAAATTAGCTGCATTCATCATATTGATCGCGGGTATGAAGATATCGTCGGTAAACTGGCAAGCCTGGGCGCGGAGATCGTCCGGGTCGGATAGATAAGCGAGAACAGGAGCGGCCCATACGGGCCGCTCCTGTCAGGTTGACAAGAAAGCCCCATCTGCGGCGTTGCTCCTCGGATGGCCCACTCGACGTACGCAACCAAGTACGTCGTCGTGGGCCATCTTCCGGTGCGCCTTGCATCTGGGACTTTCTTGTCAACCTGGGTCTTATATAAAGACAATGCTTGTCATATATCCTCGCCCCCTCGCATATGATTGGGTACATAAGCGCGGGAGGGGCGGGCGTGAAAAAGGTGTTGGCGCTGACCATTGTGCTTGTCATCGCCGTTGTCATCGCTGTTCCCACTGTAGTGCTCTACAGCCTGGGAGGGCCTGCGGGAACGCGGCCGACAGCCTTGAGGAAAGGCGAAGACATCCCGATCAGGGTCTATCTCCACGATCAGGGCCGCATTGTGGAAATGAGCCTGGAAGAGTACGTAAAAGGCATGGTAGCGGCCGAAATGCCGGCCGAGTTCGAGCTTGAAGCCCTCAAGGCACAGGCGGTGGCAGGACGGACATACGCGGTCAAACAGATGGCCCTTTTCGGCGGCGGCGGCCTGGCTGACAGGCCGGGAGCCGATATCAGCTCAGATCCGGCCAAGAGCCAGGCGTGGCTGAGCGTCCTCCAACTCAGGGATCGTTGGGGGCCGTACGCCTTCGACCGTTATTGGGCCAAGATAAGCCGAGCGGTCGAAGAGACGCGCGGGCTGGTCGCCACCCATAACGGCGAAACCATCAACGCCGTTTTCCACTCCACCAGCGGCGAGCGCACGGCCGCCGCCAAGGAGGTATGGGGATTCGACTACCCCTACCTGCAGAGTGTTGTCTGTACCTGGGACAAAAACTCGCCCCGCTACAGCGACAGCCGGGAGTACAGCTTCGCCGAGCTGGAGCAGCGCCTGGGGGCCGAGGCCGGGGTGGTAGCGGTCGCCCAGGGAGGCGGCGCGGTGGCTCAAGTCATCGATAGGACCGAATCCGGCCGGGTGGCCAAGGCCAGGGTAGGCAGCAAAACGTTTACCGGGTTCGACCTACGCCAGAAGCTGGAACTGCGCTCAGCTAACTTCGCTCTGGAAACCAAAGGCGGCAAGGTGGTGTTCAAGACTACCGGCTACGGGCACGGGGTGGGCATGTGCCAGTACGGCGCGAACGGCATGGCCAAAGAGGGCAAAGACTTTCGCGCCATCCTGTCCTATTACTACACCGGTATCAAGATCACCAACATCCACGAATCGTAGAGTCGCTGCGACACCCCCGGGCGGGTGTTATCAGCGGCCTCTTTTTGGGGAATAATGGTCATAAGAGGTGATCATTATGCCCTGGACGAACAACCTGTTGCAAGAGTTGAAGCGCCTTAGGACACGGCAGACGTGGACGGAGTCCCGGCCGGTATACGTAGCCACTGGGCTGGTCGTCATGGCGGCTACCATTATGCTGGTCATAGTCAGCGGTATCCGACAGCCGGCCGTACCGGTGCCTATCGCTCCCCAGGCGCGCCTGGAAGCGCCGTCTGTCAAGGTAAACCGTTCCGATACGCCGCCTGTAAGCATGGCGGACGTGCAGGCGGCGGACAAGCCCCTGACCGCCGCGGCCGCACAACAGGCCGCAGGTGCAGGAAAGGCGGGCGATAGGCCACGCCGGCCGGTTGCCGGGACAGTCTCAGTGGCGTTCGGCTGGCAGCCGCATCCGCTTTACGGCGACTGGCGCTATCACCCCGGCGTCGATGTCGGTGTTCCTGCGGGCGCCGTAGTGAAGGCGATGTGGGGCGGACGGGTGATGGAAATATACGATGACAGGCAGTACGGGCTGACGGTGGCGGTGGCCGGAGGCGGCTACACCGTACACTACGGTTCGCTGGCAGCCGTTGTCGTGGCCAAAGACCAGCACCTTCCGGCCGGCGCTACCGTCGGCGCCGCCGGGGAGGCGCCCGGCGAACGGTACCCCCATCTCCACCTGGCAGTCAAAAACGGCGACAACTATGTCGACCCGCAGGAACTGCTGGCGAAGAGCGAATAGCGGCTTCCCGCCCCTCGTCCCGACGGCGGCCGAAAATGCGTGACATGTCACGCATTTTTTTGTTTTGTCCGCATATACATGGTAGCAAACGGAGGGCGAGGGGGAAATTGGGATATGAAGGACTATATCCGCAAGCGGGTGCTGGACATCTGTAACCACATACTCGAAAGCAAGCATACGGTAAGACAGACGGCAACCGTTTTCGGGGTAAGCAAAAGTACCGTACATAAAGATATGATCGAGCGACTTCCCACCATCAACAAACGGCTGGCAAACAAGGTGCGTCATATCCTGGAGATCAACAAGGCTGAACGCCACATCCGCGGCGGCGAGGCAACCAGGAAGAAGTATAAAGACGGCAAAGAAAATAGTGAGAAATAAAAGGAATTGCTGTCATAAGATAGAATTAATAGTATTATTTATTGCAAAGAGTGACACTGTTCGAGTTAGCTCTTTTTTTTGGCCTCAAAGGGACAAGCTTTAGAGATTGCAGTAGGGGAAAGGAGTTTCGGAATGTTCGGAATGTCTATGGATATCGGGGTGGACTTGGGAACAGCTACCGTACTGGTATATATAAAAGGTAAGGGGATCGTTCTGCGTGAGCCTTCGGTCGTGGCTATCGACCGCGACACCAACCGCATCATCGCGATTGGTGAGGAAGCCCGCAGGATGCTAGGGAGGACGCCGGGCAACATCGTGGCCATCCGTCCTTTGCGTGAAGGCGTTATCGCCGACTACGACACGACGGAAAGCATGCTCCGCCATTTCATCGAGAAGGTGGCCGGCAGGAGTATGTTTTTCAAGCCGCGCATCATGGTGTGCGTGCCGTCCGGTGTCACGACCGTGGAAAAACGGGCGGTGCTGGAGGCGGCCATGCAGGCCGGCGCCCGCAAGACATACCTTATCGAAGAACCGCTGGCGGCCGCCCTCGGCGCCGGCCTGGTAATATCCGAGCCCTGCGGCTCGATGGTCGTCGATATCGGCGGCGGCACCACCGACGTTGCAGTGCTGAGCCTCGGCGGCATCGTCGTAAGCGAGTCGCTCAGGGTCGGCGGCGACAAGTTCGACGAAGCGCTGGTGCGCTACATCAAGAAGGAATACAATATCATGATCGGCGAACGCACTGCAGAGGAAATCAAGGTTAATGTCGGCACCGCGTTCCCGTCCGGCCGCAACGAATCGATGGAGATTCGCGGCCGCGACTTGGTGTCCGGCCTGCCGAAAACAATGCGGATAGGCTCCACGGAAACGCGCGAGGCTTTGGCGGAACCGATTTCCCTCATAATCGAGTGCGTCAAGACGGTGCTGGAAAAAACCCCGCCCGAACTGGCAGCCGACATCGTCGACCGCGGCATCGTCATGACCGGCGGCGGCTCACTCCTCCACGGGCTGGATAGGCTCATCAGCCAGGAAACCGGCATACCCACCTATCTGGCCGACGACCCGCTGTCCTGCGTGGCGCTGGGCACCGGCAAGGCGCTGGAGTCGCTCGAGACTATCCAGGATTCGTTGACGACAATAAAAAAAGGCAGCATAGCGTAAAAGCTCGGCCGTCTGAGGATAGGAACTCGGACGGCCGCTTAATTTCTGCTTATTTCCACAACTTTCCTGGGCGGAAAAGCTTAAGAAATAGCCGTTTTCACCGATAAATAGAATAGGAGGTGAATGGATGATAAGGGGAATTTATGTCGCCGGGTCGGGAATGATGACCGAGGCGACGAGGACCGACGTCATCGCCAACAACCTCGCCAACGCGAGCACTGCGGGCTATCGCAAAGATATCGCCGTCGGCAAGGACTTCCGCAACATGCTTATCCAGCGGATCAACGACGGTACGAACCGCCCGGCCATCGGCAGCATGGGGGTTGGCTCGGTTATCGACGAGGTCGCCACCATCCACACCCAGGGAGGCATGCGGCAGACCGGCAACAAGTACGATCTGGCCATCGAAGGCCCCGGCTTTTTCGCGGTGGAAACGCCGGCCGGAGTCCGCTACACCCGCAACGGCAGCTTCACCCGCAGCGCCCAGGGCGAACTGGTTACCCAGGACGGATACCGGGTGCTCGGCCAGGGCGGGGCCATCCAGCTGGGCGAACCTGAAAGCAAGGTCGACATCGTCGAAGACGGCCGTATTATGGTGGATGACGCGGACGCCGACACACTGCGGATAGTGGTCTTCGCCGACGAAAAGCGGCTTGTCAAAGAGGGCGCCACGTTGTTCGCCGCCGGACCTGGCCAGCAGGAGGAACCGGCTGAGGGTATTCTGGTACGCGATCGCCACCTCGAACTCTCCAACGTCAATGTGGTGGCCGAGATGGTCAACCTCATCACCGGCTACAGAGCCTACGAGATCAACAGCAAAGCCGTGCAGGCCCATGATTCGCTGCTAGATAAGGCAGTAAACGATGTAGGCAGGGTATAAAATTAGTTTTTGGGGCTGGACTTTTTTAAGAGGCCCCGGGGGTCGCCGACCGACTGAGGCGGCCTGAAATCGGAAAACCGGGAGGTAAACTCAATATGATGCGCGCGTTATGGTCGGCCGGCACGGGGATGGTAGCCCAGCAGGCCAATATTGACGTTATTTCGCACAACCTTGCGAACGTCAACACCACCGGCTTCAAGAAAAGCCGCGCCGATTTCCAGGACCTGATGTACCAGACCGTTCGCCAGGCGGGGGCGACGACCGGCCCCGACACGCAATTGCCCACAGGCATCCAGATCGGCCACGGCGTTCGCCAGGTGGCGACGCAGAAAATTTACACCATGGGCAACCTTCAGAGCACCGGTAATCAGCTCGACATTGCCATCGAGGGCGACGGCTTCTTTAGAATAACAATGCCTGACGGGACGCTCAACTACACCCGAGACGGCGCCTTCAAAAAGGACAGCGCCGGACGGATAGTCACGTCCGAAGGTTATCCGCTCGAGCCGCTGATCACCATCCCCGAGGGTACCACCGAGATTACGATTTCTTCCGACGGCCGCGTGACGGCCACCATCCCCACCCAGACCAATCCGCAAGAACTCGGACAGATTCAGTTGGCCCGTTTTACCAACCCGGCAGGCCTGGAGAGCGTCGGCCGCAACCTGCTCAAGGAGACGGCGGCTTCCGGGGCGCCGGTCGATAGCAATCCAGGCTCGGACGGCGCCGGCACGCTGGTGCAGAAATACATCGAGATGTCCAACGTCCAGGTCGTGGAAGAGATGGTCAACATGATCGTCGCTGAGCGGGCGTATCAGATGAACTCCAAGGCGATCACGACCAGCGACTCTATGCTCGAAATTGCCGCCAACCTCAAACGATAGGTGAAGGCCATGGCTAGGATACTGGTGATGCTGACGCTTCTGTGCCTTTGCGCCGCACCGTCGTCGGCCGCGCCGGTGACGGTTGCGGTGAACGCCGAGGGCACCGTCGTCGGCCCGATTATTACCCTCGGCGAGCTGGCGACTATCACCGGCGAGGACAAAGAAAGAATTAAAGCGCTGGCCGCCACCAAACTTGGCAATGCGCCCTCGCCCGGACATCGCCTGTCCTTGACCAGCGATACGCTTGGCACGCGGCTGGCAGCTTCAGGCGCGGATCTGGGGGAAATAAACTGGCTGGTGCCGCCGACGATTATCGTAACCACCGCCGCCCAGACGATCAGCGGCGAACGTCTGCAGGCCGCGGCCTCCGAAGCCCTTCAATCCCAGCTCTCGGCCGCCGGCGACACCGAACTGTCAGTAACGCCGCTCGGCGCAGCGCCCGACGTTATGGCCCCTCTCGGCAGCGTCGACATCAAAGCCGAATTCCCGGCCGGCATCCGCTACAACGCACCCACCGCCGCAGTCGTCGCCATCAGCGCCGACGGGCGGCCGTTTACGACCGTGAGCCTCCGCTTCAACGTCAAAGCTTACCAGCAGGTCGTGGTCGCGGCGCGCAACATCGCCGCCCGCGAGGCGATAACGGCCGACAGCGTGCGCACCGAGCGGCGCGAGATCGGCAAGATAGCCGGTTATATCACCGATACCGGCAAAGTCATGGGCCTTGCCGCCCGTCGCCCGATTACCGCCGGTACGCCGCTCACCGAGTCATCTGTCGACAAACCGCTAATGATCAAACGGGGAACGGCGGTGACCATCCTGGTGAAGGCAGGCGGGATGATCATAGCCGCCGGCGGCCAGACGATGCAGGACGGCCGCGAAGGGGAACTCATCCGGGTGCAAAACGTTACCTCCAAGCGCATCGTCAGCGCCCGGGTCGTCGATACGAATACCGTCCAGGTAATAATTTACGGTGGAAGGTGAAGCAATCATGGTGTCGAATATTTACATAAAAGCAACAATCCTGTCGATAATCTTGACGGTCATGCTGCTCGTTCCGCTGCAGCATCAGGCCGAGGCCGCGTCGCTGTGGAGCGACCAGACCAGCATGTTCGGCGACCGTAAAGCCCGCGCCGTAGGCGACAGCCTGACGATCGTCATCAGCGAGTCATCGACCGCCAGCCGCTCCGGCTCTGCTAACAACTCAAAATCGGCCAGCAACAGCATGGCAGCCGGCACCGGCGTTTTCAAGTGGCTCGCCGCTGCCGAGGCAAGCGGCAAAGACAACTTTAAGGCCGATGGCAAAATAACCAACACCAATGCCGTAACCGGCCGGATCACTGTTCAAGTGACGGGGGCCAAGCCGAACGGCAACCTCCTAGTCTCCGGGACGCAGAGCATCAATCAGAACGGCGAGGAACAGAAAATAACAATAACCGGCGAGGTTCGCCCCGAGGATATCAGCGCCGACAACGCCGTCCTGTCGTCCAACGTCGCCAACGCCCAGATCAAGATCGACGGCAAAGGCCCGATCGCGAACAAGCAGCGGCAGGGAATACTCACCCAGATATTCAATCTCCTGTTCTAGCCGGAAAGGGACAATGTGATGCGCAAACTGATAGCCTCTATCCTGATAACGATCCTGCTGGCCGCGAGCGCCGGTCCGGCTTTGGCCTACGGCCCCCGCATCAAGGATGTCGCCAAGCTTCAGGGGGTGCGCAGCAACCAGCTTGTCGGTTACGGGCTTGTCGTCGGCCTGGCCGGAACGGGCGACTCCGACAAGAGCACCTTTACCATCCAGTCGATCGTCAATATGCTGAAAACCTTTGGTATCACTATCTCCACCGCTCAGCTCAAGCCCAAGAACGTGGGGGCGGTGATGGTGACGGCGCAGTTGCCGCCGTTTGTCAAACCGGGCGATACCATCGATATAACCGTTTCGTCCATGGGTGACGCCAAGAGCCTTCAGGGCGGCACGCTGCTGCAGACGCCGCTTAAAGCGGCTAACGGAGCTATCTACGCGGTTGGCCAGGGGCCGCTTTCGATCGGCGGATTCTCCGCCGGCGGCGGCGGCGCCAGCCAGCAGAAAAATTTCCCGACCGTCGGTACGATTCCCAGCGGCGCCATCGTCGAACGCGACGTCCCCACCCAGTTCGAGGCCAGCGGCAGCGTCGTCTTCGTTCTCAACAAACCGGATTTCACCACCGCCAGCCGCATCTCCGAAGCAGTCGACCGCCGCTTCGGCCCCATCTCCAAGGCCCGTGACGCCGGCTCGGTGGCAATATTCGTGCCGCTTGAATACACCGGCAACCTGGTCGGCTTCGTAGCCGCCCTGGAAGAACTGCCAGTCACCCCGGACAACGCCGCCAAGGTCGTCGTTAACGAACGGACCGGCACCGTCGTCATGGGCGGCCATGTCACCATCGACACGGTGGCCGTTGCCCAAGGCGGCCTGACGGTGAAGATCGCCAAATCGAACGAGGTGTCGCAGCCGCCGCCTCTGTCGGGCGGGTCGACGGTGGTCACCCCGACAACCTCTGTAGACGTAAAGGATCAGCCGGCGCCGCTCGTCGTTCTTCCGGCCACGGCCAGCGTCAGCGACCTTGTCAGCGCCCTCAACGCGGTCGGCGCAACGCCCCGCGAAGTGATATCCATCCTCCAGGCCATTAAGGCGGCCGGCGCTCTTCACGCCGAGCTGCAGCTAATATAGGCGGTGAAGACCATGCAGATTAAAGGACCGTCCGCCGCCGTCGAGACCGTGGGCACAAAAGCCGCCGCCGGCAGGGACGCCACGGAGGACGCCAAACTCAAGGCGGCCTGTACCGAAATGGAAGCAGTCTTCCTCAACCTCCTGATGAAGGAGATGCGCAAAGCGGTGCCGAAAGGCGGCCTCGTCGGCAACAGCTCACAGGAAGACATCATGCGCTCGCTCCTCGACACCGAGATGACCAAAAATATGGCGCAATCCGGAGGAGTTGGCCTGGCCGAGATGCTTTACCGCCAGCTCAGCGCCCACGACGCAGCGACCGACAACAAAGGCCAGGCACCCCGTTAGTGCTTGGCTTTTTACCATCAAAGGGAGTGACTGTTTTGGCCAAGTTTCGACGCAGCATAAGCCTTCTGCTGGCGGTATGGATCGTCGCGGCCCTGGCTCTGGTCCAGGCGGCGCCCTCCGCCGTTCAGAAGGTCCGTTTCCATCAGACGGCGGAGAAGGTGCGGCTGGTCTTTGATATGAGCGCCGTGCCGGATTTCAACGTCACGCTTGAGCAGGACCCGCTCCGCCTCCTTATTGACATGCCTGCGACCGCCGCCAAGGGTGTACCCCGCCAATTCGCGCTCAACGATCCCTTCGTGGCTGCGGTGGAAATCCAGGATGCCGGCCCCGGACAGGTCAGGGTAGCCATCAACCTCAACATGAATGTGAGCCACAAGGTTTTCAAGCTTGCCAAACCCGAACGCCTGGTGGTGGATCTGTCAAAGGTCTACGAACAGAAGACCGAGCAGCAGGTGAAGCCGGGTATAAATTATACATTCTGGCAGCGGAGCCAGCCATTCGGGCCGGTCAGGGCCCATATACTCCTCGTTGACCCTAAGGCCGGATTCACGCTGCAGCCGGTGCTGTCCAACGGGGCGGTGCAGGGACTGGAGACGCTGTCCGCGATGAGCGCGGGCGCACGGGCGGCGGCGGCCGTCAACGCCTCGTACTTCGCGCTGAACGGCGAGATTATCGGTCTGCTAAAAATTAACGGCGAGATTATCTGCTCGCCCAATATCGCGCGGACGGCTGTGGGGATATTCCCCGACGGCCGGATAGTATTCGACCAGGTAAACTGGCAAGGCTATGCCGAACTGCCGGGCGGGCGGGCCGACCTCAGCGGCGTCAACCGCTCCCGCGGCGACGACGAGCTCATCTTGTACACAGGCAACTACGGTCCAGCCACCGGCACCAACTCCTACGGCGCCGAATATGTCATCGGCCCGGACGGACGGGTAAGCGCCGTGGGCCAGGGAAATATGCCGATCGGCGTCGGCAGCGTGGTGCTGTCGGCTCACGGGGCCTCGGCCAAAAAACTGGCCGGCCTCAAGGTGGGTGACACTGTCACCGCCCGCCAAAGCCTCGGCCCGGATTGGGACGCCACCGTTCATGCCCTCGGCGCCGGTCCGATGCTTGTTAAGGAAGGCACCATCTACCTGACGACCAAAACGGAGGAATTCGGCAATGACGTCGCCGGCGGCCGCGCTCCCCGCACTGCTCTCGGCTTGACCAAAGCAGGACAGATCCTCCTGGTGGTGGTCGACGGCCGCCAGGCTGCGAGCGTCGGCCTGACCCTTTTGGAGCTTGCTCTGTTCATGCAGGAGCTTGGCGCGGTGGAAGCTATGAACCTGGACGGCGGCGGTTCAAGCGAGATGGTCATCAACGACAAGATCGTCAACCGCCCCTCGGACGGACGCGAGCGCAAGGTCGCGGATGCCCTGGCGGTCGTCGCCGGCAGCCTTGCCAAATAGCCGCGATAATGTATAATGAGTAGTAAGAAACGGAGGTGGGGAGAAATGTTCCGACCCAAGAGTGTAGCCGTTTTAACCGTTGTGTTGGTACTGGCGGCGGTAGCCTGGGCGATGGCGGCCGGGCCGCTTGTCGACCAGAAAAGCGTGCTGTCAGGCCGAGTGATGGCCGACGGCTTGGCCGTGCCCGGCGCAGGCGTTCGCGAAGGCAACGTCCTGGTGCGGGTCGAGGGCCTCACCGGCCCGGCGATCGCCGTCAGGGCGAATGTCGACGGGCAAGTACGGGAAGTGCTGGTTAAACCCGGCGACACGATCCGTACCGGCGATGTGCTGGTCAGGATCGAGCCTCGCAAATAGGGAAAGGATTGATTGAATGGCATTAGTGTTCAGGTTATGCCGGGTGGTGCTGCTGTCGGTACTGCTGTCGCTCCCGGCGGCGGTGGCCTGGGCTGAGCCCGAGACCATGCCGTTAGAGGAAGTACGCGCCGGCATGCAGGGCATCGCCAAGACGGTGGTGTCCGGCACCGAGATCGAAGAATTCGGCATTGAAGTACTAGGGATTATGAAGAATAAGGGGCCCTCCGGCGACCTGATTCTTATCCGCACATATGGCGACCTTATCGACCGCACCGGCGGCATCGCCCAGGGAATGAGCGGCAGTCCGGTATATATTGGCGGTCGCCTGGTCGGCGCCGTCGCCTACGGATGGACGTTTACCGACCACAAGATTGGCATGGTCACACCCATCGCCGACATGCTTAAACTCTGGGAACTTCCCGCTCCCAAGGTCCGCGTGCCCGAAGAAGAAGCGATTAAGCTTGAAGAATCGGAAACCAAGACCGACGGAAAGCCAGGCGACAAACGGCCTGACGACGGCAAACCGCCGGCCAAAGACGGCGTGAAAAAGGATGGGCAAGGCCTGGAAGATGCGTCAACGCCGCTAATGGCCGCCGGGTTCGGCGAGCGCGCCCTCGCACTTCTCACGGAAAAGCTGCGGCCCTTCAAGCTTATGCCGTATGCCGTCGGCGATACTCCTGACGGCGCCGAATTCGGGCCGCTTCAACCCGGCAGCGCTGTAGGCGTGCAACTGGTCCGCGGCGACGTCAGCCTGGGCGCCATGGGTACGGTTACCTACACGGAAGGCAACAAAGTGCTGGCTTTTGGCCATCCCTTCCTTAAAAAGGGCAGCGCCGGGTATTTCCTGACGAACGCCTATGTATTCACGACCGTGAAAGGGATGGAGAATTCCTTCAAGGTCGGCGCCATCGGCCCCGCATTGGGGACAATCGACCAGGACCGGGGAGCCGGCGTTGCCGGCCAGTTGGGCGTTTTTCCGAGCGTCGTCCCGCTGAGGATCAACGTCACCGACCGCGCGCTCGGCACCTCCCGCGACGCCACCATCCAGGTGGTGCAGGACGAACAGCTTTTCCCCGTGCTAACGGCCGCTTCGGTCCTCAGCGTTCTCGAGAAAACAGCCGACCGGATCGGCGCCGGCACCGCCAAGATAACCTTTGAGATTTCCGCCCGCAACATGCCGGGCGATGTGTTCAAACGGGAAAACATGTTCTACAGCGCCGCCAATATCGGCGAAATGGCCATCAGCGAACTGTATGAACTCATGGCTCTCCTGGCCGCTAATCAGTTCCAGGCGGTCGACGTCATCGACGTGCAGGTGGATGCGACCGTTGACCCTGAGCGGCGCACCGCCATCATAATGGAAGCCCGCCCCAACGTCGCTTCGGCCAAGCCGGGGGATAAGATCGAGATAGCTGTAAGTCTCAAACCTTTCCGGGGCGAGACGATAACCGTCAAGGTTCCCTTTACCATCCCCCGGGACCAGCAACCCGGCCCGCTGACCCTCGAAGTCCGCGGCGGGGGCATGGTGCCGCTCCTCGAGCTGCTGGCCAAACGGCAGAAGGGCGACGAAGAACTGCTGCAAACCTTCGGAAAGCTCAAGACCAAGACCTTCGACGACATGATCAAGGAAATGGCCGAGCGCGACCGCAATAACGACATCGTCGTCGAAGTTCTCAGCGGCGAGGCCGGCGAACTGCTCGGCGGCATGGGGGCGGCGAAAGCACCGTCCACGAAACTCGACCCCGTTCCCAAGCCCAACGCCGCGGACGGCCAGAACCAAAAGACTCTGTTGTCGGGGAAGGGTGCGGAAGGACTTAAGAAACCGAATGCCAAGAGCACCGTCAGCACCGAGTACATCATTGACAGTGACACCCAGGTGCTCATCAACGTGGAAAAGAGCGACATACCCGCCGGCAAGGCCGTGCTGTACGAATGGAAAGTTGTTAAAAGCGACGACCACGAACAGCCGCTGTAGGGCTCCGCAAACAATCCTCCGGGCAGATTTGTATTGTCCGGGGGATTTTCTTGTCCTGGGGGCGCGTAGAGCTTTAGGCGCACGGCGGACTATTTTTGACCCTCCTGCGCGTTTCGTCGGTGTTCCTTTGCGTTGTTGCCCGCCGCGGGAAAGCCAGGCGTGGGGCTTGAAAGGGGGGGGGGGGCGTATGGGGCCGCGCCTGACGGCGGCCATAATAACGAACTGACCTGCCTTTGTATTTATTGTAAATAGTGTAATTACAGTAATTACAGTTTACTCAAAAGAAGGCTTCGGGCGGGGGGCAGACATTTTGGCGAATCGTGTCGGTAACCAGTAAATACCCGCTGGCGTGAGCGGGCAATAAGCAGGGAAAAAGCCGCTAAGCATTGAATATACTCAGAATATCGGTAAAAATTACGTTAACCGGAACGATTGGCGATAGCCAAAAAATGGTATTAAAGTTCCTGGATGCACGTACAATGTACCAAATGTGTTTCGACTAATTTGCGCCGGCTTGTAGCCACGGGGCCGCGGCGATGTGAGGGCGACCAAATGTTTATATCCCTGCTGGAACGGATAGGCCGCCAAATGATCGATTTTCTTGAGCATACCGGCCAGGTTGTGATGCTGGTCGGCCAGACGCTCGTGAGCCTGAGGCGTTCACCGAACCCAGGCCACGCCTTGCGGCAGATGGCCCACCTGGGGGTCGATTCCTTGCCGATTGTCTCCCTCACCATGCTGTTCACCGGTATGGTAATGACAATGCAGATCGCCCACGAGTTTATCAAGTACGGCGCGCAGGCCTCGGTGGGCGGGGTGGTGGCGATCGCGGTCGGACGGGAACTCTCCCCGGTGCTTACGGGTGTGGTGGCGGCTGGCCGGGTGGGCGCGGCCATCACGGCCGAAATCGGTTCGATGAAGGTGACCGAGCAGATAGACGCCCTGCGGGTGATGGCGACCAACCCCGTCGCCTACCTGATTGTTCCCCGGCTGATCGCCTGCGTGCTGATGCTGCCAATTCTGGTTATCTTCGCCGACATGATCGGCACGGTCGGCGGCTATCTGGTCGCGATCCTGTATGCTGACATTAATTCCTTTACCTTTCTTAATTCGATTAAAGTGTTCGCGGTGGTGAACGATGTAACCGGCGGGCTTATCAAGAGCATGTTTTTCGGCGCTATCATCGCCATCATCGGCTGCTATAAAGGGCTGACGACCGCCGAAGGGGCCGAAGGAGTAGGCAAGGCCACCACAGGCTCGGTAGTCACCTCGATGATCCTGATTTTTATCAGCAATTATTTCCTGTCACTGATACTGTACCGCTAGGGGTGGAGCCATGATAAAGCTCGACAACGTAAGCATGGCGTTCCGCAACAGACGGGTGCTGGACAACATCAGCCTGGACATTGCCCAAGGCGAAATTATGGTAATAATCGGCCCCAGCGGTTCGGGCAAGAGCACAATCCTGCGCCTGATGATCGGCCTGCTGAGACCTTCGGCCGGCGAGATATGGATCAACGGACAGGAGATCTCCGGCGCCAGCGAGGAAGAACTCAACGTCATCCGCCGCAAGATGGGGATGGTATTCCAATATTCCGCCCTGTTCGACTCGATGACGGTGGGTGAAAATGTGGCTTTCGGCCTGCGGCAGCACACGGCGCTGTCCGAAGAGGAAATCGGCCGGACGGTGCGACGACGGCTGAGAATGGTCGGCCTCGCCGGTCAGGAGGACGTGATGCCCAGCGAACTGTCGGGGGGCATGAAAAAACGCGTCAGCCTCGCCCGAGCGATCGCTATCAATCCGCAGATCGTACTGTATGACGAGCCCACAGCCGGGCTCGATCCGATAATGTCGACGACCATCGACCGGCTCATCTGCAGCACCCGCCGCATCCTCAACGTGACCTCGGTCGTCGTCACCCACCATATGTCGAGCGCCTTCAACATCGCCGACCGGATCGCCATGATCTACGATGGGCAGATAATCGAAATCGGGACGGTAAGCGAGATCAAGAAGTCGTCCAATCCCATCGTACAGCAGTTCATTCACGGCTGGGCAAAACCCGGCGAGTTTGTCAAAAGGAGGTCGAGAAAAAGTGAATCTTAGCACCGAAGCAAAGGTGGGCGCGATATCGCTGATCGGTCTGTTGCTGCTAGGGTATATGATCGTTTATCTCGGCGGCATCTCCTTTGGCGATAAGGGATACCCGGTCCAGGTGGTTTTCAGCGAGGTCGGCGGCCTCAAAGAGGGCAATGTCGTCCGCTACGCCGGCGTCGACGTCGGCCGGGTGGCAGGGGTGCATGCCGGCGACAAAGGGGTAGAAGTGCAGCTCAGGATTAATCCGGGCATCAAAATCCCCGAAGGGGCCAAATTCACCATCGGCACCGACGGACTGTTGGGCGAAAAATTCATAAATATAGTGCCGCCGCGGCAGAGTTCCGGCTACCTGCAGCCGGGCGCCACCGTGGCTGGCGAGGATCCCCGCGGAATCGACCATCTGGTGAACTCGGCCGACAAAACGCTTGCCGACGTCCAGAAGCTCATCCAATCACTAAACGAAGTGCTCGGCGACGACAAGGTCAAGGCCGCCATGAAGGCCACCGCCCTCAACGCCCGCGATATAACCGAACGTCTCAACGAGTTCAGCGCCTCCCTGGCTCGGATGGCCAACAATAACGAGCATGACGTAAACGCCCTGGTCGGCAACCTGCGCGATATGTCCGCCAACCTTAAAGACGTAGCCGCCAGGGTCGACAAAATGGTGGCCGCCGTCGACAACAACGGCCAGACGGCCAAGGATCTCAAGGAAACAATCCAGAACCTGAAAAACACCAGTGTGCGGGTGGAGAAGATCGCCGCGTCGGTGGAAGACATCGCGACCGACCCGGAGACGACTAAAAACATCAAAGAAACACTCCGCAACGCCCGCTCGGTCAGCGAGAAAGCCAACAAGATGCTGACCAAGATAGAGAACGTCAGCGTCGAAACCGGCTTCGAAGTGATGTATAACAGTCATACCGACAAATACAGAAGCAACGCCGACGTCCGCATCAACACCTCACCGCGCGATTTTGCCGTCATCGGCGTGAGCGGGATCGGTGACAACCAGAAGACCAACTTCCAGATCGGCAAGGGCAACGCGCACTTCGCCGGCCGGGCAGGCGTCGTCGAAGGCAAAGCGGGCATCGGGGCAGACACCATGCTGGGCAAACAGCTGCGCCTCTCGCTCGATGTCTACGACCCCAACGACGTACGGGTCAAACTGCGTACCCAGTACGAAATAGCGCCCCATACCTTTATCGTCGGCCAGACTGACAGCCTCAACAAGCAGTCGAACCAGAACACATATTTTGGCGTGCGCCATTCCTTCTAGATTTTGTATTGACAGCCCCCTGTTTAAAACACTATAATGAAAATTGGAACTGACTAACCAGTCAATTGCCTAAAAAAAGGAAACCGGCCTGCGGCAGCGTCCGCAGCTACATACGGTTCAGGAGGAATTACCATGAGGAATCAGCAAATAGGAAAGAAAACTTTGGCGCTGGCGGTGGCGTGCGGTTATATGCTGGTTAACGCCGTCGCGTTCGCAGCGCCTACCGAGCTTACGCTCGAGGAGAGCATCGCTCTGGCGCTCAAAAACAATCCGACGATAAAAATCGCCGAATCAGACAGAGAAAGGGCTTCGTGGGTGGTAAGGGAAGCCCAGGCCGGACAGGGCCCCACCATCACCTACAATCATAAAGATGCGCGCTACAGGTCGGCGCCGTCGACCCTCACGCCGAACCCAACGCCTGCCAACGATTTTGACAACACCGTCAGCCTGTCGGTGTCGCTATACAGCGGCGGGAAGATCGACGGCACTATCGGCAAGGCTAAATACGACTTCAAGGTGGCCGACCTCGGCCTGGCCAAGACCACGCAGCAGCTGAAGCTGGACGCGACCAACGCCTACTTCAAGGTACTACAGTCCCGAAATATGCTGCAGGTCAGGCAGGAATCGGTGGACAACCTGACCGCCCACTTGAAGAACGTCCAGGCCCAGTACGACGTAGGTACGGTCGCCAAGTCGGATGTGCTGCGGTCCGAAGTCGAACTGGCCAACGCCCAGCAAAACCTCATCATTGCCCAGAACGACTACGACCTGGCAATGGCCAGTCTCAACAACGTCGTCGGATTGCCCCTCGACACCGAGATCAAACTCAAGGAAGAGCTAAAATACGAGCAGGCGAAACTGACCCTCGACGACGGTGTCAAATTTGCGATGCAGTACCGGCCGGACGTTCTCCAGGCCGACTATACCCTGCAGGGCGCCAAGGAAAGCGTCAAGGTGGCCCGCAGCGGATTTCTCCCCTCCGTAACGCTCAGCGGGTCAAACAACTGGTCTGACGAAAAATTCCCCGGCAGCAAAAACAGCAATTGGTCGGTATATCTCTCGACCTCGCTGACGCTGTTCGATACCAATCTCACACTTTCCAAGGTCAAGGAAGCGGAAGCCGGCGTGGTCAAGGCCAACGAGCAGTTCCGCCAGACCAAGGACAGCGTTTCTCTCGAGGTGCGCCAGGCTTATCTCAGCATGAAGGAAGCCGAAAAACGCATCGAAACCAGCCAGGTTGCGGTGGCCAAGGCTGATGAGGACTTCAAGATCGCACAGGTCCGCTATAACGCCGGCGTAGGCACAAACCTCGACGTCATCGACGCCCAACTGGCGCTGGCCCAGGCCAAAACAAACTATATCCAGGCGATGTACGACTACAACACCAGCAAGGCCAAGCTCGACAAGGCCATGGGCATAGCCGTCAAACAATGAACACGAGGCCGGGGCGACAGCTCCGGCCTTTTACGGCCTTGGTCAGGTATAAATTTCTGGCGAATAATCCACAAATTTCCGGAGAAACTAGGAGGCAGCGTTGCCTGAATTTTATTACCAGCGTCTATTTAAAAGGAAGGCTTTCGCCCGCGTCGAAAATATACAAAGATCGAGACTATGATGCGGGAGGCGCATATGCGGCAAAAAGCCATAGTACTGGCTGTAGTGGCTTTGGTTGTTGTCAGTGTGGCCGGCGCTTTTATAATCAACAAAAGCCAAACCGTAATGGCCGGGATGAGCGGCAAACTGGAGACGGAGCTGACCAAAGCGCTGGGCGGCCCCGTTTCGGTTAAGAGCCTGGAGATTTCCTGGCTCAACAAGGTGTTGCTCAGCGACGTAGCCGTCCGCGACGACCGCGGCCAACTTATAGCCGAAGCGGCAAAGGTGACGGTGGTATACGACCCGCTCGCTCTTTTGCGCGGCATCGCCGCCGTGGAAGCGGTCAGCGAACTGTCTTTGGACGAGCCGCAAATCTACCTCGACCGACGTGCGGACGGCAAATGGAATATCGACGACCTGCTTGACAAGACCAGTTCGGGCGACTCGCCGTTCAACGGAAAAATCGCCATAATAAAGGGCACGGTGACGGTCACCATGCCGGAAGGCCGCTGGCGGCTGAGCGACATCGGGGCTAAATTCGACTTTGCCGGTAAACCGGACGTAGCTCTCCAGCTCACCGCGACCTATAACGGGGCGCCGCTGGAGGTGGCGGGGCGCGTGAGCCGGAACGGCGCCAGCATGGTGGCTGCCGGCGCTACCAATCTTGATCTGAGTGGGCTGGAAGCCTTAGTTCCGGCCGGTATGGCGGTAAAGCCGGCCGGCGGCCGCCTCGCCCAGGCGCAAATCATCCTGCGGCGCGACAAAGGCGAAATAACCTATGCCGGCGAGGCAAAACTCGACGGCGTCAACGTCGGCGTCGCCGGCCTGACGGTGAGCGACGCGCGTGGCAGTGTAGCGTTCAGCGACAAGCAGGTTTTTCTGTTTCCGATTGCCGCCAAGGTTTACGGGCAAGATATCGAACTTAGGGGCAAAATAGCGACCGACGCCGCCGAACCGGTGCTCGGCCTGACGGTGAGCGCCCGTAGTTTTGACCCCGCCGCCATGGGCCGGGACATCCCTCTCAAGGGTCCGCTGTCGTTCACGGCTGTTATCGGCGGCGCGCCGACCAGGCCGGTTGTCAGCGGCGAGGTCCGCCTGGACAAGGGAGAGGTAAGCGGCTGGGCGGTCAACGGCGCGGTTGCTAAATTCGCGTTGGTCGAATCGGCCCTGACGGTCAATAAACTGGACGCCGACATGTTCGGGGGCCGGATAAGCGGAGCAGGAACCATCCTGCTTGACAAACAAGATTACAACCTGGCGGTCAGCGGCCGCGGACTGGATCTGGCTGCCCTTCCCAGCCTCGGAGTGAATATATCCGGGCGGGGTGATATCGACCTGCGCCTGGAAGGGACGAACACCCTGGCATCAGCCAAGATGGCCGGCTCGGCCCAGGCGATAAGCGGCAGTCTTGACGGCATACCCTTTGCCAACCTGTCTGCAGGCTTTTTCAAAGCAGGCGACAGCATGGCGGTCGACTACATAACCATCGGTTTCCCAGGCACCGGAGTGTTGACCGCCCAAGGTACGGTCGACAACGGCCGGTTGGCCTTGACCTTTTTCGGCCAGGGCGTACCGCTTTCCCTCTTTGGCGAGCAGGCTGGCGGCATTGATCTGGCCGGCACGGCCGACGCCGAAGGCAAGGTGGAAGGCACGATCGAATCGCCCCGGGCAACGGCCCGTTTCACCGCCTACAACGGCCGGGCGCTTTACCAGCCCTTCGCGCTCGCCCAAGGCGGCCTGACCCTGACCCGCAATGCTATCACTCTCGAAGAAGTGGTGGCGCAAAGCGGCGTCACCCGGCACGTGGTCAACGGCAGCGTCGGCCTAACCGGCGGACAGGAGATGAATATTACCGTTGCCACCCGCCAGGCAAGGGCGGAAAACCTCGTCAAACTCATCATGCCTGGGGAGAGATTGACCGGCAACGTCGACAACGAGCTGACGATAACCGGCCCCAGGGCGTCATTGTCCGCCGCCGGACACGTCAAGCTGACCGAAGGGAGTTTCCGCGACCAGCTCATCGCGCGGGCCGAGGGTCATTACCGCCGGCAGGGCGGCGTCATCGAACTGCGCGATTTTGTCGTGAATTCGCTGGGCGCCGAGGTCCGTTTCGCCGGTACGATCGGCGCCGGCAACAGCCTTAATCTCGACGTGACGGCGAAAGACATCGACCTTGCCGCCGTCCATGTCAAATTTCCCTATCCGGTCGCCGGGCAGGCCCACTTCGCCGGCCGGCTGACCGGCACCCCGGCCGCGCCGGTTTTCAGCGGCGGGATAACCGCTTCTAGTCTGAAGCTGAACGGCCAGGAACTGGCCGACATCGCCGGCGAAATCAGCGTCGACAGCGAACAGCTTGCCGTGCCGAGCTTCGGTTTTTCCCAGGGTGAAGGCAAATTCGCTTTTTCCGGCGGGATAGGCTTTGCAGCCGGGAATATTTACGGCGACCTTAGCGCTAGCAATGGCGGAGTCGCCGGGCTGCTGGCCATTTTCAACATCCCAACGAAAGATATCGACGGCCGTCTTGATGGCCGTGTGACCCTCGGCGGCACGGTAGCCAAGCCCGACATGTGGCTGACAGGCACGCTCACCAAAGGGAAGATCAAGAACTACTCGCTCGATAGTATCGAAGCCGACATCGCCCTAAGGAACAATGTGGTGACTATCAATCACTTTTTCGCCAAGCAAGGCGACGGCGTGCTGGCGGCACGCGGCACAGCCGCGCTGGGCGGACCGCTCAACCTTGAGATCGGCGGCCGCTCTCTCGACGCTGGCCTCCTGACCGCCTGGCTGGACTCGACGGTAGACACCCGCGGCAAACTCACCTTTACCGCCCAGATAACGGGAACCTCCTATAGCCCCCACGCGGCCGTTTCGCTGGAGATAAACGGCGGCGGCGTTGCCAACGCCACCTTCGACGCCTTGTACGGCTTGTTCGTACTCGACAAAGGAAGTATCTATGTCAACCAGCTGATGTTCACCAAGGGAGATTACCGGGCGAGCGCGTACGGAACCATCCCCCTGGCCGCCCTGAATCCTCAGGGGCGGGCCCAAGCTACCGTCGCTGACCAGATGGACCTCAAAGTGCGCCTGGAGCAGGCCAATCTTAGCATCCTGCCGCTTCTGAGCAAAGAAGTTGCCTGGGCCACCGGCGAAACCAAGGGCGAGGTGACGATCGGCGGCACTCTGGCCCAGCCGCTCCTTGCCGGCAGCATCGTCGTCAGGGATGGAGCCGTGAAACTGAAGTCGTTGGCCGACCCGATTCAAAAAGTGGGGGTTGATATTCAATTCGAAGGTGATAAAATTAATATAATAACCTTCGACGGCAGTCTGGGCACGGGTGCGTACCGCCTGACCGGGTCGGCCGCGATCAACGGCCTCGCCCTCGCGGATTACCGCGTTCTCCTCGTGCTGGACAAGCTGGGTGTCAACCACAAATATTTCAAAGGGCCGCTGGAAGGTACCCTTACCCTCAATTCCAACGGCGGGAAGCCTGTTCTGGGCGGCCAGCTGATTTTTGAAAATACGACAATCAACGTACCCATCGTACCGGAGTTCTCGCCTTCCGGGATCGACATAGGACTCGACCTCGAAATTGTCGCCGCCAAGAAGGTCAGGCTGTATAACCCTTATTTCTATGACCTGCAGGTGGAAGGAAAAGCCAAGTTCACTGGCTCGACCACCGAACCCGCGGCCTCCGGACACTTCGAAACGGTGCGCGGAACGGTAAACTACCTGCGCACCCAGTTCAGGGTGGACAACGGCCGCGCCGACTTTACCCGGTTTGGGTCACTGCTGCCGGTTATCAAGCTTACGGCCGAGACCAAACTGGAGTACACGAGAGTCAAGCTGGCGGTGAGTGGCCCGCTCGACACGTTGGAATTTCATCTGAGTTCCGAACCGGCGATGAACCAGCAGCAGATACTGTCGCTCCTCACACTGCGCAACCGTTATTCGGATCGGCAGAATACAGTCGGTGGCAGCCGGGACTCGGGGCTGGGCCGGGAAGAACTGATGGGGCTCCTCGACGCGGGACTGCACGTAGCCTTCGTGGCCGAAGCCGAGACCGCCTTCCGCAATTCCTTCGGTCTCGACGACTTCCGCCTCGTCCGCAGCACCCTGCCCAGTGAGACCTCGACCACAAACGGCAAAATATCAGGCTCCATGACCGGCGCGTCGACCTCGGCCAACGACCGGGAGGTATACAACATCGAACTCGGCAAGTACGTCACCGACCGTTTGTATATAAGCTACACGCTGGGTGTTGACCATAAAGAAACAAGCGCTTTCATCCGTTACGACCTTAGCCGCCGGTTCAGCGTTACCGGAGCGGTGGACGAATATCACCGCCGGCGGGTGGGCGTGGAGGCCCGGTTTACTTTCTAAGCGGGGATGATCAAATTGTTGAGCCAGTATCTGGCCGAACTGAGAAAAATACGTCTGCTCGACGCCGCCGAAGAAAGGCAGCTGTGGGAGGCTTATAAGGGAACCGGCGACCTCGACAGCCGCCGGCGTCTCATCGAGCATTACCAGCCGCTGGTCTTCAAGGCCGCCCTCCGCTGGAAAGCCGATGACGCGGCGATCATGGACATCATCCAAGAAGGCACCGTCGGGCTTATCGAGGCTGTGGAAAGCTACGATCACACCCGGGGGGTGGCGTTCAGCTTGTACGCCTTCCACCGCATTCGCGGCCGCATTGTCAACTTTGTCACCCGCGAGGGCAAGGCCAACTGTCTGTACATCGACAGCCCCCTGGAGGAAGAAGGAAACCTGACTCTGGGGGATGCGCTGGTGGACGGTGCGCCAGCGGTGGCTGTTCAGGCCGAACGCAATTTCCTCGTCGAGCAGGTCCGCGGCGCTCTTGGGCGCTTGCCGGTCAACGAACAGCTGGTGCTGTCGGGCATGTACCTGGAAGAGCGCGAGCCCAGGCAATTGGCCGAAGCCCTCGACATGAGCCTTTCGCATGTCTACAGGCTTCATAAGCAAGGCATCCGCAGGGCCCGCGGCCTGTTATCCCGACTTATGCAGGACATGAAGAATTCATTGTAGAGCAAAATGGCTGAAAGAGGGAGAAAAAGAGAGATAAATCCTTCTGTTTCCGCAAAATGCCCTAATTTACCCGCGTAAGAGCGACCAGAATCTGGCCTCTTCCCATGACTATATATTGTAGCTATAATAGGAGTGGTGGAAATGGCGGATTTCAAACGGCATATGTTCCGGCACCTGCGTTCCGCCAAAGTTTGGCTGACGCGGGCGGAAGAGTCATTCGACAATAACAGCAAAATTCGCGGCGAACTCGACCTTTTCTTAGCTCAGGCCGAGCTTCAGCACGCGAAGGAGGCAAGCCTCTTCCGGCAAGAGCGGCATCATTCCTTGCTCTTGCGCCAGGCGGCGCCTTTCGTACTCGCGGCCGCCATAGTTGCCGCCGGGGTTGGGGCATACTGGGGGTTTAGCGAACGCCACGCCGCCGTGCCAATTCCACTCGCCGCGCAAGAAGCCAAGATAACGCCGGTGGTCCCAAAAGCCAGCGATACATCAGCCCCGCACCGGGTTGATGAGCAGCGGCCGGCGATATCCAAGGCGACAAGCAATACTCCACCGGTAATCAGTTTGCCGGCCGACCGCCCGGAAAGCATCGGGCGGACACAGCCGACAGAAAAGGAGAACCTGCTTTCCCCGGATGAGATGAAAAATGTCATCCGGGCTGCCGGCAAATCGCTGCGCGGCCAATAAACTAAATAAAGGAGGTTATGCATGAAAGCGAGGAGGCACTTCGGGCACCTGTTACTTTCAGCTGTCATTGCGCTAGGAATCGTGCTCGGCTCCGCCGCCCCAAGCCATGCTGCCGACCTTACCGGGAAACGGGTCACCGCCGTAAGCGTCTCCGGCAACACCAGTGTGCCGGATGGCGATATCATGGCGGTGGTCAAGCTTAAACCCGGCGACACGCTCAGTGCCGACAAGGTCCAGCAGGATTTGCGGGCGATTTACGAGCTTGGCAACTTTTTTGACGTAGTATCCAACTTCACCGAAGTACCGGAAGGCGTAAAAGTGGTCTATACGGTAATGGAAAACCCTGCCCTTAAAGACATCGTCGTCAAGGGCAATTCCAAGGTATCTACCGACAAGATCAAGAGTATGCTGACGGTAAACACGGGCAAGGTGCTCAACACCAAGGCCTTGAACGAAAATGCCCGTATTATCGAGACCTACTACCACGATCAGGGCTACGTGCTGGCGCGGGTAAGCGATGTCGCCATGAGCCCGGGCGGGGTGCTGACCATCACCATCAACGAAGGGATGCTCGAAGGGATAACGGTCAAAGGCAATGAAAAGACCAAAACCCACGTCATCACCCGCGAGATGAAGGTCAAGCCCGGCGACACCTTCAACGTCAAAGACGCCCGCCGGAGTATGCAGAAAGTGTACAACCTCGGCTATTTCGAGGACGTCAACATGAAGCTCAACCCCGGCAAGCAGCCTAACTCTGTCATCCTCGAAACAAACGTCGTCGAGCAGAAAACCGGCGTGTTTTCCATCGGCGGCGGCTACAGCCAGAGCGACGGACTTGTCGGCATCATCGAGCTCGGCGACAACAACTTCCGCGGCACCGGCGACAAGGCCAAGATTCACTGGGAGTTCGGCGGCAGCGGCAATGACGGCAGGAACTACGAGCTGTCCTACACCCGTCCCTGGCTGGACAGCAAACAGACATCGGCCGGCATCTCCCTGTACAACATGACCAACGAGTACAGCGATTACGGTGGCACAGGATACAACTACAATCAAGTCCGGTCGACCTACGACCGCAAGCGCAAGGGCTTCGACATCACGCTGGGGCGGCCGCAGGGCGAGTATGTGACGAACTATATCACCCTGAGAAACCGCCGCGACGATTACGTAAAATTCGTCTCCGGCCCGGTCGACTACAAGACGGCAGTTGGCGGATCCAACTATGACGCCAACTACAATGCTCAGTATCTCAAGGACAACTTCGGCCTGACCCGCAGCGTGACGCTGTCGCGCGTCCTCGACTCCCGCGACAACGTCTTCAACCCCACCGAAGGGACGAGGTTCCTGGTGATGGCCGAGTTCGCCGGCAAGGGTCTCGGCGGCGATTTCAGCTTCAACAAATACACCGTCGAAGACCGCAACTACTTCAAGGTCGGCCGTGAGCAGGTCATCGCCGTCCGTCTGATGGCAGGCTACGCCGACGGCCGGATGCCCGACAGCGGCAAATTCTATGTCGGCGGTTCCGACACCCTTCGCGGCTACAACGACGAGCAGTTCAAAGGCAATAAAATGCTGGCGGCGACGGCCGAATACCGTTTCCCGGTTGTCAAGAAAGTTGAAGGCGTAGTCTTCGGCGATCTCGGCAACGCCTGGGACGGCGAAGGCTATAAGCTCGACGACCTGAAGACCAGCATCGGCGTCGGCGTCCGCGTCACTACCCCTCTCGGCCCGATCAGGCTCGATTATGCCCGGGGCAAGGATGGCGGCAAGGCGCACTTCAGCTTCGGCGGCCAATTCTAAAGAAGACAAGAGTCAGGTCTAGCACCTGGCTCTTGCTTTAACCCGGCGTATCCACCCCGGCAACGGAGCATCATCAGGGGAACCTCTGTCCAGGAAGGTGGCGGCAATAACGGTGCGATATTTCCTTGCCATAACGGTGGCGGCGTCAATAATCATGGCGGGCTGGAGCGGTGTCGCCGCAGCCGAGAACGCGGCCGTCGAAGCAGTCACGGTCAGCGTGCTGGCCGGCGACGCCCCGCCGCCCAGCCGCGTCATCAAACGCATGGAACAAAGCATCGCCACTGTGGGCGATCACGTCCTGACCGGGCGCAAAGTGACCGATGTCGAGGGCGGCAGGGCATCCTACGAAAAACTTATCAAAGAGATTTTCGACCGTGTACTTGTCGGCTACTCGGTGCAGGAGGTCAACATCGCTCCCGGCCCGACCGCGCATATCGCCGTGCGCATCCTGCCGTGGGGCGACATAGTGCGCCGAGTCGTGCTGGAGACCGATCTCGGCGGCATGTCGCCGCAATTGACAGACCTCTTCCGGCGCGATCTCGGCAACATTGAGGACAAGATCGGCCAGGTGCTTATCGGGATGCCGGTAGACTCGGTGGATTGGGCGAGCAGCGTTTCCAAGTCGGTCATCCGCGAATACCTTGCCGCCCAGCTGCCGGAATTTCGGGTCAACATGGAGATAATCGCCGGACAGACAACAACAGTCAAGCTCTCACTCGCGCCGGCGGGGCCGCTGGTCAAAGACGTGCGGGTCACCCTGCGCTCGAAGACCATCCCCAACTTCCTCCTTCTCGAAGCGCGTCCGGTGGTCGAAGACGCGGCCAACCCCATACGCGGCCTGCCGGTAGCTTTTGTCGAGCGGCACAACGGCTACTTCAAAGACATGCTTACAAAGATTGCAACAGCCCAGCCGGTAACAAGACGTTACGGTCTCAACCTGACGTCGACGCTGCGGCCGGGTGTGGCGACAGATATGGAGATTAGCGCGGAAACGACCAAGTACAACGTGTCGCTCGAAGGATACCTAGATATGGGCCGCAAGGAGAACGACACGTCCGCCCGCCTTCATGTGGGACAATACCTCGGCCGGCAGGACGAGCTCTTCATGGAAGTGACCTTCATCCCCGCTTCGGTTACATGGGAATTTGTGCCTGGGTGGGGGCACCGTCTGGGGCCCACGACCGAAGCCGGCGTCAAATATAACCTCAGCAGCAAGCAGGGTCTTTTTTGGCTAAAGCAGAACCTCGACGATCGATGGTCGCTGCGCCTTGAGCGCACCCCGGTGACGGGGATTTACGAGGCGGGGCTGCGCCTCAAACTGCATGAATTCCTGAGCGCCGAATATATCGTCACCACCAATAACCGCTGGCTGCGGCTGGTGGGGAATCTGTAGAATTTTTGTCCTTGAATGCCGCCCTCGTCCCTGCTATAATGAAGGAGTATAAATTCTGCCAAGAAGCGGAAAGAGGGGTAAGAAAGTGCTCAAAATCGAAAAGAAACAGGTTAAGATCATCTCCGTAGCTATTGCAGCGGTGTTTATGCTTAGTGTCGTTGGCATAGCGGTGTCCCAGACCGGCACCACTCAGGCTGCTGCAGCCTCCAACGTTGGCAAGGTAAATTACGATGATCTCGTAAGATCCCATCCCGACTTCGTCAAATTCGCCGAAACCATGAAATCCGAACAAGACCTTGCCCAAAAAGATTTCGACGCCAAAGCGCCCTCGATGGCCAACGACAAAGAAAGACAAGAATACTTCGTGCAGCTCCAGCAGCGCCTGGGCATGAAACAGGCCGAACTCCTGAAACCGATTGAAGACAAGGTTATGGCCACCATCAAAGAAGTGGCCGACACAAGGGGACTCGCGGTCGTTATGCCGGTCGGCATGGTGGTCTACGGCGGCCAGGACATCACCGACGACGTCAAGAAAAAGCTCGGCGGCAAATAACCAATACTTGTTTATTTCCGAGCCGGTCTTACTGTGCTCGGTTCTTTATTCCGAAAGGGAGGTGGTTTTGTGCCGGGAATTTGCGCCAGACTCCTTCTTGTCGCCGCGGTTACCGCCTCTCTGGTCATAGCAGGCTGCGGTCCGCAGCAGGCGAAAACTACCCCGCCCGCTCAGTCCAAAATCGGCCTGATTGTCATGGAGAAGGCGATTAAGGCCCACCCCAAATACGCGGACGTCCAGCGCCTCCAGAAAGACTACGCCGCCCTCGCGGCCCGAATCGACGCCGAGCAGGCCCAGGGCCTTGCGGCAGGTGCGGGGCTGCCGGCGGCGGGAAGCCAGACCGGCCTCGAACAGGCAGCCGCCAAGGAGTTTGAAGCTCGCATGACGGCCAAGGAAGCCGAGGTCAAGACACGCCTGCAGGCGGCCGCCGATCAGGTCAGCCGCGGCATGGCGGCCGAACTTGACGCCTACGCCCGCGAACTCGATCAAGAATACCAGCCGCAGATATTTTCTCTCCAGCTCAAACTGAAGACCGTCCAGCTCTCGAAAGAAGAGGCGATGCCGCTTCAGGCTGAAATGGACAGGCTCCAGAAGGAACGGGCGGCCAAAATTTCCGTCCGTCAGCAGGAGCTTTTCGCCAAGACTGACGCTGTCATGAGGGGCAAACAAAGCGAGGCTGAGCAAGAACTGAACGCTTACGCCCAGAGCCTTAACAGCGAGCTGGCCGGCAAATTCGCAGGCCGGCAAGTAGAGATGGCGAACCGCATCGCCCCGCCCGGAACGACCGGCGGGACGGCGGCGGTCGAGAAACTGGCCGCGACCGACCGCGAAATCGCTGCTCTCCAGGAGGCGATAATCCTCGACATCCGTGACAAGGCGGCCAAAGTCGCCGTTCAGTCGGGCCTCGATACGGTGCTCGCCGAAGTCAAGGTCAACGTCAGCGCCACCGATATTACCGATGCGGTGATTGTCGAGTTTAAGAAGTAAATGCCCGGTGCATAATAGACTCGGGCAAGTATCGATAACGGGGGGATTCATATGCGAAATAGAAAAAGCCTGCTTTTGGCGGTCGCAGTAGTCTTCGCAGCGGCCCTGCTGCTTGGCGGCTGCGCCGGCGGACAAAGCGCCGTCGGCATCCTCGACGTCAACAAGGTTATGAGCGACAGCCCCAAGGTCAAACAATTCCAGGAACAACTCAACACCAAAGCCAAGGAGCTCAGCGACCAGTTGGAGAAAGACAAAGCCAGCCTCAGCGCCGATGAGTTCCAGAAAAAGCAAGAAGCCGCCTACGGTGACTTCCTGAAGATCAAACAGGATCTCGAAGGCCAGGTAGACGCCAGCATCAAGCAGTCCGTCGATGCGGTAGCCAAGGAGAAGAAGCTGGGGGTCATTCTGTACAAAAACAGCGTCGCGCAGGGCGGCACCGACATCACCGACGAAGTAATCAAACGGATGCAATAATCGATTAAGCCAAAGGGTAAAGCCTTTGGCTTAACCTCTAATATTGAGTGGGAGTGTTTCCGTTGGCTAAAAGGCTGAGTGAAATCGCCGCCATGGTAGCGGGGATGGTGATAGGGGAATCCGATCCCGAAATCACCGGCGTCACCAACATCGAGGACGCCGGACCCCACGACATCACCTTCGCCGTACCGCCCCATATGGACAAGGCCGCAGCCTCCAAGGCGGCAGCGGTCATAGTGCCGGGCGACACAACAACTTATCCCAAGCCGGCTATCCGGGTGGCGAACCCCCGGGTAGCCTTTACTAAGGTATTGGAACTTTTTACTCCGCCTACGGTAGTGCCGCGGGGCGTTCACCCCAGCGCCGTCGTCGGACGGGGCGTACAGCTCGGGGCCAACGTCGCCGTCATGGCCCAGGCCGTTGTCGCCGATGGCGCCGTCATCGGCGACAACACCGTCCTCTATCCCCACACATATGTAGGCGAGGCCGCCAGAATCGGCGGCGACAGCATCCTCTACCCGGGGGTGACCGTCTACGCCGGCTGCTGCCTGGGAGAGCGAGCGATCGTTCACAGCGGCACGGTAATCGGCTCCGACGGTTTCGGCTTTGTCACCATCGAAGGCCGCCACCACAAAGTGCCGCAGGTCGGCAACGTTATCATCGAAGATGACGTCGAGATCGGCGCCAACGTAACCATCGACCGGGCCACGACCGGCTCAACGGTTGTAAAGCGCGGCACCAAAATCGACAACCTCGTCCATCTGGCGCATAACGTCGTCATCGGCGAAAACTGCTTCCTGGTGGCGTTTACCGGCATCGCCGGCAGCACCAAGGTCGGCAACAACGTTATTTTCGCCGGTCAGAGCGGCGCTGTCGGGCATATCACCATCGGCGACAACTGCATTTTTGCCGGCAAGTCAGGGGCCGCCGGCGACGTCCCGCCCAACTCCTTCTACGCCGGCTTCCCCGCCAGGCCCCACAAGGAATGGCTGCGGGCCGAAGCGGCCGTGCGCAGGCTGCCGGAGCTGACGAAGCAAGTGCAGGCGCTGGAGAAGCGCCTCGCCGAGCTGGAAAAACAAGGAAAATAATTGCCGGGAACAGATATTACCTGCGGCAAAAGGGCAGGATTGACGCTCCGGGCGCAGAATACTTTACTCGATGTTCTTCCCCCACTCTATTCAAACTTAGGAGGACATATGAGGAAAATAGTATTCGGCGTCCTGTGCGCCCTTATCCTTTCCACCTCCGCCGCCTTAGCGGCGCCTTCGGTCAACGGCTCCACCGGCCAGATCAACAACCCGTCGGCCGACGTTCTCCGCGAAGGCCAATTCGCGGCGGGGTACTACCATCTCAAAGACGGCGGAGTCGGCGTATTCAACATCAGCCTGCTGCCCAACCTCGAAATGGGTGTAGCCGGCTTCCGCTACGACGACAGCAGCTTCAACAAGACGCACGTCAACGCCAAACTCGGCCTGCTGCCCGAAACCATCCTCACGCCAGGGGTGGCGGTCGGCGTCGAAGACATAGCCGGCGAGCGCGAACGGTCCTACTACGCCGTAGCATCGAAAGCACTGCCGCTTGGCTTCCGCCTCCACGCCGGCGTCGGCAACGGCCGTTTCGACGGTACCTTCGCCGCCCTCGAAAAAACCATCAACCCTGTCAGCGTGCTTACCGGCAACAACACCTTCCCCGCCACTACCCTCATCGCCGAATTCGACGGCCGCCGCATGAACTACGGCGCCAGGCTGTCGATCGTTCCGGGGCTTAAAGTCGATGCCGGCTGGCGAGACCGGTCAGCCTACTTCGGCATAAGCTTCACCAACTAGAAACCCAGCAAACCCGCGAGGCTGCCAAAGAAGCGCCCGGCGAACGCCGCGGACCGCTTCAGGCAGCCTTTCCCTGATGGAGGTTAGCCCGCCATGCAGTACCACATCGTCAAGCTGATATGCCGGCTGCTATGCCTGCTGCCCGCCGGGGCGCGCAACAGAATAGGCGACCTCATCGGCGAGGCCCTGTGGCCGCTAGTGCCCGGCAAGCGACGCAAAATGGCCGTCGACAACGTCATGGCCAGCCTGGGTATGGACGCTCAGACCGCCCTTGCCATCGTAAAGAGCAGCTCCGTCCGTTTCGGCCGCATGTTCATGGAAATACTGGCTGTCCCCAAGCTGACCAAGGAAAACATCGGCAGCTTCGTTATTCTTCGCGGCCGGGAATACTTCGACCAGTCTTTCGCTCACGGCAAGGGCGTCATCATCGCCGCCGCCCACAGCGGCAACTGGGAACTCATCGGCCCGGCTCTGGCCCTGTACGGCTACCCGCTCGTCGGCGTCGCCCAGCGGCAGACCAACGCCGCCATGGACAAGCTGATCAACGAAATCCGCACCTCTACCGGCATGCACATCACCTATAAAAGCGGCGTCCGCGAAATGATCGCCTTCCTCAGCGAAGGGAAGGCCATCGGCCTGATAATGGATCAGGACGCCCGAGAACAGGGCGTGTTCGCCGAGTTTTTCGGACGCAGCGCCTCCACGCCCCAAGGACCGGCCGCGCTGAGCCGGATGAAAGGCTCGATGATCGTGCCCACCTTCATAACCGCCAACGCCGACGGCACCCACACCGTCATCTTCCATCCGCCGCTGGCGACGGAAAAGACTGACGACCGCGACCGCGACTTCCTCGCCATCACCCGGAAGCTCAACGCCATCCTCGAAGACCACATCCGCGCCCATCCCCACGAATGGTTCTGGCTCCACAACCGCTGGAAAACCAAGCCCCCGGACGAAAAAGCGGCCCCCCGCTCATAAACGGCGACAAGCGCCCGTCCCCGCAAGGGGGCGGGTATTTTCATCCCTGCCAATATATACAAATAGACAATAAACGTATATACTTATGGACACGAAAATGATATACGTGCTATAATAAAGCCCTGAAAAGAGGTGGTTATGCATGGCTTTCGCCAAGAATATTTTACGGGATTCCTTTCAGCGCGACATTCTCATCCTGGTTATAGTAAGTGTTCTGGTGGGGTCGATGCTGGCCAGCGTCGTATCGTTGGGAGCAAACACTTATTTCTCCAAAACCCTCGCCAGCTTCGTAGGCGATTACGGAGAATTCGACCTCATCATCAATGTGCGGGAGGAAATGAAAACCGACGCCGCCCAGCAGATTGACAAGATAATCAGCGATGTCTTTCCGGGGGCGGTTTTAAAAGAAGGGCCGACCCTCACCGGCAAGACCAGCTTCTTCATCACCCTCCCCGAACAGTACCAGACCAAGCAGGTCTACGAAGACCTCGGCAAGACCTTCGGCAGTATCCCCGGCGGCGCCGGCGTGGGCGTAATGACTGACCCGCGCCTGACCATCCGCGGCGTGCCGGAAGGTGCGAAGAACATGCTGATGGAGCGGATAATGCAGATGGACGGCGTTCGCTTCGCGTTCCGCGACGGCGGATCGATCGGCGTGGTTTTGCTGTCGCTGGACAAGAGCGCCCCGGTCGAGAAGCAGATCAACGCTCTCCTAAAACAGTACCAGGTCATCGAAATCAGCTTCCCGGTCGGCAGCGAACCTGCCAACCCCATCCGCCTCGGCGAGGCGATCGCCGGCGACATCAGGCAAGACCTCAAGGCCCAGTATGCTCAAAACGTATCGGTCGACGGCAAGAACGACGACATGACCTATGCCGTCAGCACGATGATGGAAATGAGGAGATTTCTCACCGCCTACGCCTCGCAGGTCACCCTCACCCCGCTCAGCGGCGCCAAGCTCGCCAAAGGCGACACCCTCGTATTCCAGGGCGCTGCGCCCGCTGCGCCTGCGGCCGGCAGCCCGCCCGACAAGAGCAACATCCTGGTGCAGGTCACCGCTATCAAAGGCAACGGCGTAGCCGAAGGCATGGTCGTTCAGGGCGACGCCGGCGGCCTCGTCAACCCGCAGGGCTACAAGCTGGACAAAAACCTTGTCGGTGCGGCCGTAGCCGCGGCCAGCTACAAAAACCCGCGCCAAGAGCTGGCGGGCGCGCTCAACGAAACAGCCAAGCTTGTCGGCCAGATACCCGGCTTTGCCCAGGATGCCCGCAGCATGAGCGCCATCGCGATGGGCGCCCTCGACAACTACGACAGCGGCATCGCCGCTGTCGAGCAGACCCTCAGCGGGGTCCAGTCGGCCAGCGCCACCATCCAGGCGGCGACCAGCGGCCTGGCCAACATCGACACCAGCTCGCTCCGCGCCCAGCTCGACACCTCGTCCAAAGGCCTTGGCGGCCTTATCAATACCCTCAAAGTATTGAAGCTGGTGCAAGCGGACGCCGGCAGCAGCATCGACAGTCTCGCCGGCACCCAGAGCAGCCTCGCCAGCCTCAGCAGCACCCTCGGCGCCCTCGACAACGTGGCGGCCAACGCCCGCCAGGCGACGACGGCTATCGACAGCGTCGTCAGCGGCAGCAGAAATACCCTCGCCACGCTGAAAGCCTTCGACGCGACCGGTGCCAAGACCAGTCTGCGCGACATGACCGGCCGCCTCGACAAGGTGCAGGAGATCAACGTGCCGCTGGTCACCGCCCAGCTCCAGTATATGGCGGCCAGCGCGCCCAACCTGAAGGACGAGGACATCAGTCACACCCTGGCGATCATCGATAAGTTCATCGCCGGCCAGGTTATCCCCGGCGAGCGCATCCAGATCCTCACGACCAGCAGCGTCAGCGCCGACGCCGTGGCGCCCATCGTCGCGCGTCAGGCCGGCCACAGCAACGCCGCGCTTTACTCGACCGACATGGGCATCATCGAGCCGGACGCCCGCGGCCAGCTATATCAGGTACTGCACGAGGTCAAAGCCATCCTGGCCGGCATCACCGCCATGGTGGCCACCATCCTCTTCCTGGTGTTCGACCACACCGCGGTCATGGCGGTCATCCGCCGCCGTCGCCTGGCCAACCGCACCAAACCTAACGGCTGGCGGGCGGTGGTGGCGAGATTCGCCGCCTTTAGCGCCGCCGAACGGGTATACGGCATGGCGTGCGGCGGGGTAATGCTCACCGCTATGTTCATCATCGCCGGCGGCGGCATCCCCTACCTCCCCTGGATCGGCGTCCCGCTGCTCGGCGCCGCGCTCGGCCTCCTGGTAGCCGGTTACGCCGAAAAGATCAGTCCGGTGGCCGCCGACGAAATCATGGCCGGCGAAGCGCTCGGGCTGTCCTACGACGAAGTCATGCGCGAGATCGTCATCCCTTCCGCCCGGCCGGGACTATTGCAGAAATTGAACAATCGCAAGGTAAAATTCCGTTAATGAGGTGATACTATGCTCACCATAAATAATCTTCACAAGCGGTTCGGCAAGGTGACAGCCGTAGCCGACGTCAGCCTGGAAGTGAAGAAAGGCGAGACGGTCGTGCTCATGGGCCCCTCGGGGTGCGGCAAGTCCACCACCATCCGTACCATCAACCGTCTCGTCGAGCCGGACGGAGGCAAGATCGTCTTCGCCGGCCGCGACATCACCGCTATCGCCTCCGAAGAAATGCGGGCGGTGCGCAAACGCATCGGCTTCGTCTTCCAGCAGTTCAACCTCATCAGTCGTCTGACGGCCGAGGAGAACGTAATGCTGGGCCTGGTCATGGGCGGGATGCCGCGTGAGTTGGCCAGCGATAAAGCCGTGGCCGCGCTTGCCAAGGTAGGCCTCGATAACTGCCGCGGCCAGAAGCCCGGGGAACTGTCAGGCGGCCAGCAGCAGCGGGTGGGCATCGCCCGCGCGCTGGCCTTCGAGCCCGAGCTTATGCTCTGGGACGAACCCACCGCCTCCCTTGATCCCATTCTGGTCAGGGAAGTGCTCGTAGTTATGGAGGAACTCGCCAAGTACCGGGCCAACACCATGGTGGTCGTCACCCACGAACTGCCCTTCGCCCTCCACGTCGCCGACCGGATCGTGCTTATGGATAAAGGGCGCGTCGTCGAAGAAGGCGTCCCGGACAGAGTCTTTGTCACCCCTGCCTCCGAGGTAGGGCAGCGCTATAAGGAACTCATCGAATACCAGATGAATACCAGCGCCCTTACCCTTGCCGGCAAGCGCATCGCCTGATTCCTCTCATTTGGCACTTGCAGGAAAAGTAAAACTTTTGTAGAATAAGTGATAGCTGTTTATCGGGAGGTTGCCCATGTCTCATCAGACCACTCTCGCCAAAAGCATCGCATATACGGGAATAGGTCTCCACTCCGGCAAGGATGTAACCATCACCCTTCAGCCCGCCGCGGCGGACACCGGCATCGTCTTCGTCCGCACCGACCTCCCGGGCGCGCCGCGGGTGAAGGCGACCGCAGCCAACGTGACCTCCACCATGCGGGCTACGACGCTCGAGGACGGGGCCGCCAAGGTCTTTACCGTGGAGCATCTTCTGGCCGTCTTCCTCGCCATGGGGATCGACAACTGCCTTATCGGGATAACCGCCGCCGAGCCGCCCGTAGGCGACGGCAGCGCCCTTCCCTTCGTAAAACTGGTGGAAGAAGCCGGCATCGCTGAGCTGTCGGCGCCGAGCCGTTACATCCCGTTGTCGGCGGCGCAGGCAACCCGCTGCCCCGATAAATTCATCGTCATCCTGCCGTACGACGGCCTGCGGATCAGCTTCACGTCCGTTAATCCGCACCCTTTGATCGGCGTCCAGTACGGCGACTTCGAAATCACCGCAGACACATTCATCCGCGAAATCGCCCCGGCGAGGACCATCGGCTTCATGCACGAGGTCGAGGCCCTGCAGGCGCAGGGCCTGGCGCTCGGCGGCAGTCTCGAAAACGCGGTAGTATACGACGACGATAGAATACTGACCCCTCTACGTTTTCCCGATGAACTGGTCAGACACAAGATTCTCGATGTACTCGGCGATCTGGCGCTGGTCGGACGGATCCGCGGCCACGTGATCGCGGTGAAATCCAGCCACGCGCTCAACACCGCGCTGGCTAAGCAAATTGCGGCAAGTGCGCAAAAGTGACGAGGAGGACTGCTACCATGTTGACCGTGCCTCAGATTCAGGCAATCATTCCGCATCGCTACCCGTTCCTGTTGGTCGACCGCATCATCGAAATCGAGCCCATGAAAAGAGCCGTGGGCATTAAAAATGTAACCGCCAACGAACAGTTCTTCCAGGGCCATTTCCCCGGCAAGCCCATCATGCCCGGCGTCCTGCTCCTTGAAGCAATGGCCCAGGTCGGCGGCGTGGCGATGCTCTACGGCGAGGAATTCTCCGGCAAGCTGGCGGTTTTTGCCGGCATCGACCGGGTGAAATTCCGCAAGCCGGTTGTGCCGGGCGACCAAGTGCGGATGGTGGCCGAGATCATAAAGATGCGCGGAACCATGGGCAAAATATGGGCCGAAGCATATGTCGACGGTGAACTGGTAGCCGAGGGAGAATTCCTGTTTGCCCTCACCTGAAAAGAGAAGCAATAAGGATATAAATGGCATAGTTTGTGTGTAAGATCGTCCTAAACAGCAATAGTTATATTTTTTGCCATTATTCGCGGCAATAGCTCTTGCCACCATTCGACTGGTTAGTCGGATTATAAATAACAAGGTTGGTCACGGGCTGCGGCCGCTACAACAGTAAGGAGATGAGCTGATGAAGCCGGAAACTGTCGTAATACCGATACGTAAAATACATGAAACAGCTGTCATACATCCGGGCGCCCGCATCGGCAAAGAGGTGGAGATCGGTCCGTACGCGGTCATCGGCGAGAACGTCCTGATCGGCGACGGCACCAAGATCGGCGCTCATGCCGTAATCGACGGCTGGACCAGTATCGGCAAGAACTGCATCATTTATCCCAGCGCTTCCATCGGCACCGAACCTCAAGACCTCAAATTCCGCGGCGAAAAAAGCTACGTTTTCATAGGTGACGAAACCCAGATCCGCGAATTCGCCACCGTCAACCGGGCAACAGGCGAAGGCGAGGAAACCCGCATCGGGTCCCACTGCCTGTTGCAGGCCTACACCCACGTCGCCCACAACTGCATTCTCGGCAACCATGTCATCATGTCCAACTGCGCCACGCTGGCCGGCCACGTAATCGTCGAAGACCGGGCAATCATCAGCGGGCTGACCGGGGTGCATCAGTTCGTCAAGATCGGCCGCAACGCCTTTGTCGGCGGTGCCTCCAAGGTTGTCCAGGATGTGCCCCCGTTCGTTATTGTCGACGGCCACCCGGCCAAAGTCTGCGGCCTCAACAGCGTGGGCATGGCCCGCGCCGGCATCAGCGAACTGGCCCGCCGCAACCTCAAGAAGGCTTACAAGATTTTGTACCGTTCCAATCTCACCCTTCCCCAGGCGATCGCCGTTATGGAGCAGGAGCTTGACTCCTGCGAGGAAGTAGAACACTTCCTCCGCTTCCTCCGCAACGCCGAGCGCGGTATTTGCCGCGGCCGCAGGGACGAAGAGGAATAGAACCGGCAGGCCGCCGGAGAACCTACCGGGCGGCCGCGTAAGGAGTATCAGGATGAAGACAATAGGATTACTGGCCGGCGTTGGCAGACTGCCGGTAGAATTTGCCCGTGCCGCCTCCGGCATGGGCTTTACCGTGATTGCCGTCGGCGTTGTCCCGGGGGTCGACCCCGAGCTGGCCGCCGTGGCGCGCGAATACCACGAAATCGGCGCCGGCGAACTGGGCCGCATCATCGCTACCCTTAAGGATTCGGGCGTGCGTGAAGTCACCATGATCGGCAAGGTTACCAAAGAACTGCTGTTTACCGGCGCGGTGAAACTCGACGACCGAGCCCGGAAATTGTTCGCCGGGCTGGCCGACAACAGCGACGACACCATCATGCTCGCCCTGGTCCGCGAACTGGCGCTCGAGGGGCTCGGCGTGCTTGACCAGACCGCCATGATCCGCGCCTTGATGCCGCCGCCGGGCCTTATAACCAGCCGGCCGCCGACAGCCGCCGAGGAGGCCGACATGGAATTCGGCTTCCGCATGGCCAAGGAGATCGGTGCTCTCGACATCGGGCAGACGGTCGTCGTCAAAAACCGGGCGGTGCTTGCCGTCGAGGCCATTGAAGGCACTGACGCCTGCATCCGCCGCGGCGGGCAGCTCGGGCGGGGCGGGGCGGTTGTCGCCAAAGTCGCCAAACCCGGCCAGGATGCCCGCTTCGACGTACCGACCGTAGGCGCCGACACCATCCGGGTCATGATCGAAGCGGGCGCAAGCGCCCTGGTGATCGAAGCTGGCCGGACGCTGCTGGTGGACCGCAACAAGGTCGCTGCGCTGGCCGACGAGAACAACATCGCCATTATCGCCCGCTGATTTTTGCCACAGAGGCATAGAGACACTGTGAGAAGAGGGAAACTATCTCCGGGTCTCTGTCGTCCTGTGGCTCGTGTTTTAGCGCGGGTAATCTTGGACAACAGCGCCTATTTGGGATAAACTAGTATTATCCGAGGGGATTTCCATGTACAAGATATTTATCTCCGCCGGCGAGGCGTCCGGCGACCTCAACGGCGCCAGCGTCGCCGCCGCCCTGAGGAATATTCGGCCCGATATCCGGCTCTCCGGTATGGGCGGCGATATGATGCGTGCCGCCGGGGTGGAGATCGTTTATGACATCGCCGACCTAGGCGTGATGGGGATCGTCGAGATTGCCAAAAGCCTGCCCAAGCTCTTCCGGCTGCGGGACTTCCTCGCCGACTGGCTGGCGCGGGAGCGCCCCGACGTTCTGGTGGTTATCGACTACCCCGGGTTCAACACTCGTCTGGCCAAAGTCGCCAAGCGGCTGGGTATCCCGGTAATCTCCTACATCAGCCCCTCGGCGTGGGCATGGGGGCGCGGCCGGGCCAAAGAGGTCGCGGAAACGGTGACCAAAGTTGCCGCCATCTTTCCCTTTGAAGCCGACGTCTACCGCCAAGCGGGCGCCGACGTAGTTTTCGTCGGCCATCCCCTGCTCGACATCGTCAAGCCCTCGCTGCCCAAGGATGAAGCATACCGCCTGTTCGGCGCCGACCCGGCGCGGCCGGTGGTGCTGCTTATGCCGGGCAGCCGGCGCCAGGAAATCGACAAACTTCTGCCCGTCATGCTGGCGGCGATGGAAAAAGTCGCCGAAAGTGTGCCGGATTGCCAAATATTTTTGCCGGTAGCCTCGACAATTTCCCGGGAAATATTGCAAAATATAATAGATGGCTACAAATTAGAGGTGCGCCTCACCGCCGGCAACAACTACGACCTTATGAATATCGCCACCGTGGCGATCGCCGCCTCCGGCACCGCCACCCTCGAAGCAGCCATCATGGGCCTGCCGACGGTCATCGTTTACAAGGTCGCGGCCCTTACTTACCTGCTGGGCAAGATGCTTGTCAAGATCCCCCACATCGGTCTGCCCAATATCGTCGCCGGCCGCCGTATCGTACCCGAACTCCTGCAGGGCGAGGCCACCGCCGCCAACATCGCCCGCGAAGCCCTGCCAATCGTCACTGACCCGGCCGTGCACGGCCGCATGGCCGCCGACCTGGCCGACGTCAGGCAGAAGCTGGGCGAAAGCGGCGCAGTGGGGCGAGTAGCCCAAGTCATACTTGAAGTGGCCGCGCGAGGCCACGGAGGAGCGGCATGAATCTATACCTGCGCCTGCTGAAATACGTCCGGCCATATATGTTCCGCGTTGTGGTCGCCGTTATCTGCATTATAATGGCCGCCGCGGCCAACCTCTACGTGCCCTGGATCATAAAGGACGTCATCGACGACGTCCTGACCGCCAAGGACATGGCGATGCTCAACATCATCGCCGGCGGCATCATCGCGGTGTTCTTGTTGCGCGGCATCTTTTTCTACGGCCAGACCTACCTGATGGCGTTCGTCGGCCAGCGGGTCATCATCGACATCCGCGAAGCCCTTTACCGTCATCTGCAGCGCCTGTCGCTCTCCTACTTCGAGACCCGGCGCACCGGCGCCATCATGAGCTACATCACCAACGATGTGGCCGCCCTCCAGGCCGCTCTGGTCGAGAGCGTCATCGAGATGCTGACCGAAAGCGTCGTCCTGGTCGGCTCGATGGCCGCCATGTTCTTCATCCACTGGAAGCTGTCTCTCCTGACCTTCATTACCCTGCCGCTCGTCTTCCAGGCCATCAACGTCTTCGGCAAAAAACTGCGGCGGGCCGGGGCGGTCATGCAGGAGCGCGCCGCCGACATAACCTCGGTGCTCCAGGAGACGGTCCTCGCCGTGCGGGTAATCAAGTCGTTCGTTCGCGAAGATTACGAGATCGAACGCTTCGGCCGCGAAAACTACCACAACTTCCGGGCCCAGATGAAGAGCGCCCAGCTAATGGCCACCCTCACCCCCCTCATCGAATTCCTCGCCGCCATCGGCGTAACCGTAATCATCTGGTACGGCGGCCACGAGGTCATCGGCGGCAACCTGACGACCGGGGCGCTCATGGCCTTCCTCATCTATGTCGTCAACCTGTCCAACCCCATCAAGCGCCTAAGCCGCGTATACGGCAACATCCAGAAGGCGCTGGCTGCGGCCGAGCGGGTCTTCGAAGTCCTCGACACCGAGCCCGACATCCAGGACAAGCCCGACGCCGCCGATCTGCCGTCCATCAACGGCGAAGTCGCCTTCCATAATGTCAGCTTCGAATACAAACCCGGGGAACCGGCCCTGGTAGAGGTATCGCTCACCGCCAGGCCGGGGCAGGTTGTTGCCATCGTCGGCCCCAGCGGCGCCGGCAAGACGACCATCGCCAATCTTATCCCCCGCTTTTACGATCCGTCCGCCGGCTACATCGCCATCGACGGCATCGACATAAAGGCAGTCACCCTCGCCTCCCTGCGTCGCCAGATCGGTATCGTACCCCAGGAAACCATGCTCTTCAACGGCACGGTGTACGAAAACATCCTCTACGGCGACCTGGACGCCCCGCGGGAGGCGGTCATCGCCGCCGCTAAGGCTGCCAACGCCGACAACTTCATCATGGAGATGCCCCAGGGCTACGATACGCAGATCGGCGAGCGCGGCGCCAAGCTATCCGGCGGCCAGCGCCAGCGCATCGCCATCGCCCGCGCCATCCTGAAAAACCCTCGCGTCCTCATCCTCGACGAAGCAACCTCGGCGCTTGACACCGAAAGCGAAGCCCTCGTCCAGGAAGCGCTGGACAAGCTGATGGTCGGGCGAACGTCGTTCGTCATCGCCCATCGCCTTTCCACCGTGCAGCGGGCCGACGTCATCCTCGTCATGGAACGGGGCCGGATAATCGAACAGGGCTCCCACGCGACCCTCATAAACACCGGCGGCCTATACAGCAAGCTTTACCAGGTCCAATTCGAATCGCGGACGGAGGCTCCGTCCAAAGAGGTATAACCGATGAAATTCCTTTACGATATTCTGACGATCATCCTGGTGCTTTCGGCCATACCGGTGTTCATTTTCCGCCTTATCCGCGAAAAAGGCTTCGACGAGCGGCTCAGGCAGAGCTTCGGCTTCTTGCCGTCCGAGTCCTTGGCGCCGGTGGCCGGCAAGAACTGCCTGTGGCTGCACGCCGCCTCGGTCGGCGAAATAGTCGCCACCAGCCCGATCGTCAGAGAAATACGCCGCCAGCTTCCCGGCGTGCCGTTGCTGATCTCGGTCGTCACGGCCAACGGGTACGAAATGGCCAAACGCATCATCCCCGAAGCGGACAGCATCATCTTCTTCCCGCTCGACCTACCGCTATTGAGCCGGCGGGTGATAACCCGCATAAAACCCACCCTGTTCGTCCTTGTCGAGACCGAACTGTGGCCGAACTTCCTGCTCTCCTGCCGGGATCTCGCCATCCCGGTTATGATGGTCAACGGGCGGATAAGCGACAAGAGCGTCGGCAACTACCGTTACCTGTTCACCATCCTCGACCGGATGCTCGAAACCGTCAACCGTTTCTGCATGCAGTCCACCATCGACGCCCAGTACATCATCCGCCTGGGGGCCAAGCCCCGCCGGGTATTCGTCACCGGCAACACCAAGTACGATCAGACGCACACCGAAGTCAGCGCCGACGAACGGGAGCAACTCGCCAGCCTCCTAAAACTGTCGGGGCAAGGGCCGGTCATAGTCGCTGGCAGCACCCACCGGGGCGAGGAGGAATTTGTCCTTGTCGCCTTTAACAAAGTAAGAGAAAACATCCCCGGCGCCCGCCTTATCCTCGCGCCGCGCGATAATCTGCGAGGCAGCGAGGTCGCCTCCCTGGCGGAGAAATACGGTCTGAACGCCGTGCGCCGCACCGACCTCCACAAGGCGGACGGCGGCCATGACGTCATCGTGCTCGACACAATCGGCGAACTCGGCAAAATATACAGTATCGGCGACGTCGTGTTCGTCGGCGGCAGCCTGGTGGCAACAGGCGGTCACAACATCCTCGAGCCGGCGGCTCACGGCAAGCCCATCCTCGTAGGCCCCAACATGTTCAACTTCAAGGACAGCTACGCCCTATTCAGCGGGCGGGGCGCCTGCGACACCGTCTACGACAGCGCCGACCTCGGCGACAAATTCGTCAGTCTGCTCAGCGACGCCGCGGCCAGGGCGGAGATGGGCGAAAAAGCGCTGGCCATCGTCCGGGAAAACCAGGGAGCTGCCATCCGCAGCGTTCAGCATATCAGCGAAGTACTGGCGACACTCCCCCAGCGATCGTGAGGGATATTGTATGATCCGACATGAACGTGTCCAAGTCTATCTTTACCAGTTGGTGCATGGTCATAAGCGGGGCCCGGTGGCCGCCGTTCTTCTCGGCGTGCTCCGGTTCATGTCGTTTGTCTACGGCCTGGGCGTCGACATCAAGCTCGGCCTCTATAAAGCCGGAATACTGAAACAGCATAAACTGGCCTGCCGGGTCATCAGCCTCGGCAACATCACCGTCGGCGGCACCGGCAAAACCCCCACCGCCCAGCGCCTTGCGGCCATCATCCGCGACATGGGCTACCGGGTCGTCATCCTCAACCGCGGTTACCGGGCCAACTGGCGCGGCCAGGTAGGGCTGGTCTCCGACGGCCGACGTATCTACATGTCGGTCAACGAGGCCGGCGACGAGGCTTACCTGCTGGCGAAAAACCTGCCGGGCGTGGCGGTCGTCATCGGCAAAAACCGCAACGTCACCGGCGATTACGCCGTCGCCAACCTCAAAGCCGACTTCATCATCCTCGACGACGGCTACCAACACTGGCAGCTGGCCCGCGACCTTGACATCGTCCTCATCGACAGCATCAATGTCTTCGGCAACAACTTTCTCCTGCCGCGGGGCACGCTCCGCGAACCCCTGACCCACCTAAACCGCGCCAACGTCTTCCTCCTCACAAAAGTAGACCAGGGCACCGACAATGCCCGCGACATAATCCGCGAGACCCTCGCCCGCTACAACGACCAGGCGCTGGTCGTCGAAAGCGTCCACAGCCCGCGCTGCTTCATCGAAATTGAAGACTGGTACAAAGGCATCAGGCCGGAAACGGTCGCGCTCGAAACCATCCACAAGAAAAACGTCCTGGCATTTTCCGCCCTCGGCAACCCGACCTCCTTCGAGCAGTCGATCAACGATATCGGGGCCATAATCGTCGATGCCGTCCGCTACCCCGACCACCACGACTACACAATGGCCGAAATGCAGCATGTAATGCAGCGGGCAGTCGACAGTGGCGTTTTCGCCCTCGTAACCACCGAAAAAGACGCGGTCAAAATTCCGTCCGAGTTTATTCACTCCGACCGGCCGCTGCCCCTATACGTTCTAGGCATTGAAGTACGATTCGTCGACAACGGCTACCAGGAACTGATGAACCTGATCAAAGCGGTGGCCGAGCGGGGAGGCAAGCAATGAGAATAATCTGCGTCATCCCGGCTCGCTACTCGTCCACCCGCCTGCCGGGCAAACCGCTGGCCCTGATCGCCGGCAAGCCGATGATCCAGCACGTCTACGAGCGGGCCAGCCAAGCCAAGCTGCCCTGCCGGGTGCTCGTCGCCACCGACCACGAACAGGTCTTCGGCGCGGTAAAAGCCTTCGGCGGGGAAGTAATGATGACCTCGCCGCTGCATCCCACCGGTACCGACCGGCTGGCCGAAGTGGCCGCCCGCCATGAAGACGCCGACGTCATCATCAACGTCCAGGGGGACGAACCGCTCATCGAGCCCGCGGTCATCGACCAACTGGCGGGAGAATTCCACCAGGCCCCCGGCCTGATGATGGCCACCCTCGCCGCGCCGCTCGCCGAGGCTGACTACAACGCCCCGAGCGTCGTCAAAGTCGTAACCGACCTGGCGGGGTACGCCCTGTATTTCTCCCGCTCCCTCATCCCCTACCCCCGAAACCCGGCCAACGGCTTGACATACTACAAACACATCGGCATCTACGCCTACCGCCGCGACTTTCTACTCAAATTCGCCGCCCTGCCGCCCACGCCGCTGGAAAAAGCCGAATCGCTCGAACAGCTCCGGGCGCTCGAGCACGGCTACCGCATCAAAGTCCTCAGCACCGGCTTCACCTCCGTTGGCGTGGACACGCCGGAGGATCTGGAAAGAGTGAACGCCATTATCGCCGCACAAGGAGGCTCAGCAAAATGAAAACAGTGCAAATAGGCTCCATCGCCATCGGCGGCAAAAACCCCCTCGCCCTCATCGCCGGGCCGTGTGTCCTCGAAAGCACAGACCGGGCGCGGATGATTGGCCGCGAGGTCAAGGCCATCGCCGACCGACTCGGCATCCCCTATATCTTCAAAGCGTCGTACGACAAAGCCAACCGTTCGGCCTACAACTCCTTCCGCGGCCCGGGGCTTACGGAAGGGCTGGCCGCACTGGCCGCCATCAAAGCCGATCTCAAGGTGCCGGTATTGAGCGACATCCACTGCACCACCCAGGTCGACCCCGCGGCCGCCGTCCTCGACATCCTGCAGATACCCGCCTTCCTCTGCCGCCAGACTGACCTCGTCTACGCGGCGGCCGCCACCGGCAAGGCCGTCAACGTAAAAAAGGGCCAGTTCCTGGCCCCCGGCGACATGAAAAACGTCGTCCACAAAATCCTCGAAGCAGGCAACGAAAACATCCTCCTCACCGAGCGGGGCGCGACCTTCGGCTACAACAACCTCGTCGTCGACATGCGCTCGCTGCCTATCATGCGCTCGCTGGGCTACCCGGTCGTCTTCGACGCCACCCACAGCGTCCAGCTCCCCGGCGGAGCAGGCGCCACATCCGGCGGCCAGCGGGAATACGTCGCCTACCTGGCGCGGGCGGCGGTGGCGGCAGGAGTCGACGCGCTGTTCATGGAAGTGCACGACAACCCGGCCGAAGCCCTGTCGGACGGCCCCAACATGCTGTACATCGATCAACTCGCGCCGCTTCTCGAAGACCTACTGGCTATCGACGCGGTTGTGCGCAAACATAAATAGGGAGGGACAGGCCGATGATCATCGAGCAGGCAAAAGAAGTGCTGGCAGTTGAAGCGGCGGCCATCCAGGCTCTCATTCCCCGCATCGACGGCCAGTTTACGGCAGCGGTAAACATCATCCTCGATTGTAGCGGCCGGGTAATCGTCACCGGTATGGGCAAATCGGGCCTCGTCGGCAGGAAGATCGCCGCCACCCTTGCCAGTACCGGCACACCGGCCTTTTTTCTGCATCCGGCCGAAGCCATCCACGGCGACCTCGGCATGGTCACGGGCGAAGACGTCGTCCTCGCCTTGTCCCATAGCGGCGAGACGGGCGAAGTGCTAAGCATCCTGCCCATAATCCGGCGTATCGGCGCCAAGGTGATCGCCATGAGCGGCCGGGAAAACTCGACCCTCGTCAGCAACGCCGACGGCTTTCTCGACGTGGCTGTCGAAAGGGAAGCCTGCCCGCTGGGCCTGGCGCCCACCGCCAGCACCACAGCATCCCTCGCCATGGGCGACGCCCTGGCGGTCGCGCTTCTCACCGCCCGCCGCTTCACCCCCGAAGACTTCGCCCTCTTCCACCCGGGCGGCTCGCTCGGGCGGCGCCTGCTCCTCACCGTCGGGCAGGTTATGCACAGCGGCGAAGACAACCCGGTCACGCCGCTCGGCAGCACCGTCAAAGAAGCGCTGTTCGTCATCACCGCCAAGGGCCTTGGCGTCACCTCGATCATCGACGGCGATGGACGCCTGCAGGGAATAATCACCGACGGCGACATTCGTCGCAGCCTCGAAAAGGGCTTAGACTTCCTCAACAAGCGGGTGGAGGAAATAATGACCCGCTCGCCGCGGACGATAACCGCCGACAGGTTGGCCGCCCAGGCGCTCAACAGGATGGAAAAGAACAAGCCGCGCCCCATCACGGTGCTGCCGGTCGTCGACGGCGACCAGCGGGCAATTGGTATGATTCACCTTACTGACTTATTGCGTCAAGGAGTGGTATAATGGATACTGAGGTCCGCGCCCGCCGGGTCAAACTCCTGGTTTTCGACGTGGACGGGGTGCTGACTTCGGGCCAACTGCTCTTCGGTCCCGACGGCGAGGCCATGAAGATTTTTCACGCCCAGGACGGCCTCGGCATCAACGCCGCCCACCGGGCCGGGCTCAAAACCGCATTGATAACCGGCCGGGAAAGCGAAATGGTGCGACGGCGGGGAACCGAACTGTCGATAACCGATATCTGCCAGGGTGCGCAGGACAAAATAGCCCGCCTCGAGCAACTGCTCGCCAAGCACCACCTGACGGCCGACGAGGTCGCCTACACCGGCGACGACCTCAACGATCTCGCCGTCATGGGGCGGGCCGGTCTGGCTTTTGCGGTAGCCAATGCCGCGCCGGAAGTCAAGGCCGCCGCTCATTACGTCACCGGCCGCGCCGGAGGGGACGGAGCGGTGCGGGAGATCGTCGAACTCGTCCTTAAAGCCCAGGGGAAGTGGACCGCGATCGTCGAAAGCTACCGCCGTCCCGGCGGGGGTAAGCCCTGCCAGTGAAGCGTAGCTGAGAAACCCCGCAACGAACGTTTATCGGCGTCACCGGGAGGAAAACAGTGACGAATGCTTGGCAGTATTACCTGCTTAAAACAATCAGCCGCATAATCTGCCTGCTGCCGTATCCCTGGCTTCTGGCGCTGGGCCGGCTGCTGGGCCGCCTTTATTACCGCATCGCCGCGCGCCAGCGCGAGCGGGCCATCGATCAGATAAAACGGGGCTTGGGGCTTACCCGGCCCGCCGCCGAGCTGATCATCCGCAGCCTGTTCGTCAAGCTCGGCCAGACCTTCCTGGAAGTGATGTACCTGCCGGTTTTCAACCCGGCGACAATCAACCGGTATATTACGATCGAAAACCGTCATTATCTCGACGAAGCCCTCGCCAAGGGCAAGGGCGTGGCCGTGCTGTCCGCCCACATGGGCAACTGGGAGTGGCTGGGGGCCGGGCTGTCCATGTACGGCTTCCCGGTGGCCAGCATCGTAAAAAACCAGCCAAACGACCAGCACAACCGCATCATCAACGAATACCGCCAGCTTGTCGGCATCGAAATGTTTACGCGCGGCACCTCCGACCTGGTCGCCGCCGCCAAGGCTCTCAAGAACGGCCGGGTGCTGGGTTTTTTCTCCGATCAGGATGCCGGCAAAAACGGCGTTTTCATTGAGTTCCTCGGCAAAATGGCCTCCACCCCCGTCGGACTGGCCGTCTTCGCCCGGCGGCTGGCTGTGCCGGTCGTGCCGGCGTTCATCGTCCGCCGCGCCGAGGGCGGGCACCGTATCATCGTCAAACCGCCGCTCTGCTTCACATTCAGCGGCGACGACGCGGCCGACGACTATAACTTCACCGTCCAGGCCACGAGATTAATCGAAGACATGATCAGGCAATATCCGGACGAGTGGCTCTGGTTTCAGAAACGGTGGAATACGAAATGGGCAGGTGAAGAGGCTTGAAACTTAGTAAAAGCGCATACCGGGCGATAGCCTGCACACTGCTGATAATCGCTGGCGGGCTTTATTATTTCAACAAGACAGAGCTTCCGCCCCCTCCCGTGGTCCAGGAGGCGAAAGCCGACGACGGGTCTGCCAACATCACCTTCTTCGGCAGCAAGATCGTCGAACAGCAGGACGGCAAGAAACAGTGGGAGGTCGAAGCCGAGTCGGTGCAGATGAACCCCGGTACGAACAGGGCTCAACTGATTAATTTCCAAGCGACGCTCTACCGCGCTGACGGCAGCAAGCTTCACCTTGTCGGCCGGCAGGCGGAACTTGATACCAAAACCAGAGATATCCACATGTCGGGCGACATAAAAGCCACCAACAGCGACGGTGCGGTATTCACCTCCGCCACCGCGCGCTGGGCCGCCAAGGAGCGCAAGTTTTTCGGCGGCGGCGGCATAACCATGACAAGAGGGGACACCGTCGTAACCGGCGACCGCGTCGAAGGCGACGAGCAGCTCGAGAAAGTGAAAGTATTCGGCAATGCCCGTGCTGTAAAAGGAGGAACTCCCCAATGAAACGAAAATTCGCCGCCGCTACGCTGACAGCACTGATAGTGGTGCTGATCGCCGCGACCACAGCCGTATCCGCCCCGGCCGATAAACCTGTCGAACTCATCGCCGACACCATCGAATACGATGCCAAATCCGGCGTCATGAACGCCCAAGGCGCGGTAAAGCTTACCCGCGACAAAGCGGTGCTCACCGGCGCGAACGCCCAGTATAACACAAAGAGCAAAGAAGCCTACGTCTTCGGCAACGTGAAAGTAGTGCGGGAAGACACCACCCTGACCGCCAACGAAGTGCGGTCCTTTGACGATAACTATCTCGTGGCTACTGGCAATGCCTTGCTGACCAAAGGGGAAAATACTCTGGCCGGACCGAAAATCGAACACTGGGTGGACCGCCAGTACTCGCTGGTCCCGACCGCAGCCCGCCTGACCATGCCTGACGGCTGGATGACCGCAAACCGCGTCGAAGCCTTCCACACCGAAGACCGGGCGGTAGCCGACGGCGACGTCCATATCGTCAGCGACAAGCGCAGCCTGGACGCCACCTCCGACAAGGCGGTCTACTACGGCTCCAAGACCGAGCAGGGCAAGGTGGTAATGAGCGGCAACGCCCGCGCCGTCCAGGAGGGCAACATCCTGACCGGCAAAACGCTTACCATCTATCTCGACGACAAAGCCATGGACTCCCAGGGACGCTCCAAGCTTGTCGTCAAGCCCCAATAACGGGGCCCGCACGCGATGTACAATTTATTTGCAAAATATATTGAAACCGAAGACCTCGTCAAGACGTACAAAGGGCGCAACGTCGTCGACGGCGTAAGCCTGAGGGTCGACCAGGGCAGAGTTGTTGGCCTGCTCGGCCCGAACGGCGCCGGCAAGACCACTACCTTCTATATGATAGTAGGCTTGGAGCGGCCTAATAGCGGGCGGATTTTCATCAACGGCGAAGACGTAACCAGCCTGCCGATGTATCGCCGCTCGATGTTCGGACTGGGCTACCTGCCCCAGGAACCGTCGGTCTTCCGCAAACTTACGGTCGAGGAGAACCTGCTCGCAATCCTGGAACTCAAGGAAGACCTAACCTTGGCCGAGCGTAAGGACAAGGCGGCAGCGCTGATGGAAGAACTTGGCGTCCTCGCCGTGCGCGACCGGCTGGGCTCGCAGCTCTCCGGCGGCGAACGGCGGCGCGTGGAAATCGCCCGGTCGCTGGCTACCGAGCCGGCCTTCATCTTGCTGGACGAGCCCTTCGCCGGCGTTGACCCGATCGCCGTAGCCGATATACAGGAAATCATCGGCTTCCTGCGCGACCGGGGCATCGGGGTGCTCATCACCGACCACAATGTCCGCGAAACGCTTAGCATCGTCGACTACGCCTATATCCTCAACGACGGCCAGACCCTCATCTGCGGAGACAGCGCCACCATCGCGGCCAGCGAGATAGCGCGGAAGTTCTACCTCGGCGACAAATTCAGCTTATAATTGCATATACTTTCGGCCGCCAACGCTTTTTCCGCGGCCTGCTAGGAGCGTCACATGCGCATATTGGACAAGTACATCCTCAAAGAACTGCTGGGCCCCTTTATCTTCGGCGTTTGCGCCTTCTCCAGCGTCTTTATCGGCACCAGTACCCTCTTTAGGATCGCCCAATATATAACTAAATTCGGCGCCGGGTTCAGCCCGGTCGTCAGGCTGTTCATCTACAGTCTGCCCAGCATCATCGTGCTGACATTCCCGATGTCGATGCTGCTGGCCTCGCTGCTGTCCTTCGGCCGGCTGTCAGGCTCAAGCGAAATCACGGCCATGAAGTCGGGCGGACTGAGCTTCTACCGCCTGACTACGCCGGTATTCATAGTGGCCTTCTTTGTCAGCATTTTTTCGGTGGCGTTCAGCGAACTGGTCGTGCCGGCGTCTAACGAGGCATACAACCATATCGTGCGTTATGAGATCGAAAAAAATACCCGGCCCCGCTCCCAGGAGCACATCGTCATCAAAGACGTCAAAGGCGGCACCATCGAGCGGCTCACCTACGCCCGCAAATTCGACGAAGAGCACAGCACCATGAACGCCGTCACCGTGCAGGAATTCGAAAATGACAGGCTGGTGCGGGTCGAGAACGCCGAAAGAGCGATCTGGGAAAAAAACCAGTGGATGATGTACAACGGGATCGTCCACGACCTTACCCCCGAAGGTCGCCTCGAACGGTCGATGCACTTCGTCCAGCAACTCATGCCGGTGGAAAAAACTCCGGGGGCCATCGCCCGCGAACAGAAAAAACCCGAGGAAATGTCCATCAAGGAACTCAAGATTCATATCAGCACCCTCAAACGCGAATTCGTCAAAACCAGCGTCTATGAAACAGAACTCCACCAACGGCTGGCGATTCCCATGGCCTGTTTAGTCTTCGCGCTCATCGGCACGCCCCTCGGCCTCCAGCCTCATCGTTCCAGCTCCTCCATCGGCCTGGGGCTGAGCATAATCATCATCTTCATCTACTACACCATCATGACGATAACGACCGCGCTCGGCCAGGGGGGCGCCATCCCGCCGGTCCTGGGCGCGTGGTTCCCGAATATAGTCGGCATCTTTGCCGGTCTTTACCTGGTGCGCAAAGCCTCGCAGTAAGCGGCTACAATCTGAGTATCCGGGAGAGGAGGTTCAGCCTATGTTCGGTCTCACCCTCATCGCCGTCCTCGCCATCATGGGCGGAATTATCGCCTATATCGGCGATTGGCTCGGCAGCAAAGTGGGCAAACGCAAGCTTACCGTTTTCGGCCTGAGACCCAAACACACATCGATTCTTTTCACGATAGTGACCGGTATCATCATCGCGGGTATGACACTGGGCGTGCTGAGCGTTTCTTCCCGTGACGTACGGACCGCCCTGTTCGGCATGGAGGCGCTCAAGGCAGAACTGACCGGCCTTTCCCGCGAGGTTGCCGCCAAAAGCGTCGAGCTTGACGCCAGCCGCTCCGCCCTGGAGGCGAAGACCAAGGAATACTCGACCCTTACCGTCAAAATCAACGAAACGATGGCCAATCTTGCCAGCGTCACCGAACAGCTCGCCACCGTCAACGCCGAGCGCGACCGCACGGCGGCAGCCCTGGAAAATGTGCAGCGGGATTACTCCCTGGCCAAGGGCGACCTGACAAAGGCCCAGCAGGAAATCGACGCCCTGCAGGCGACCAAAACCGAACTCGACGCCCGTGTGGCGTCGCTCAACGAAGCCAAGACCGCGCTTCAGAGCGACGTCGACCGGCTGAACGAACTCACCGCCAACCTCCGTCAAGGCATCCAGACCGTCCGCGAAGGCGTGGTCGTCTTCCGCGCCAGCGAGGTGCTGACAACCGCCGTTACCAAGGGCGGCCAACCGGTCAAGGAAACCGAGGAGATTCTCGGGGGTATCATCAACTCCACCAACCGGGCCGTTCTGAACCGGCTGGGCGTACAGGACAAGAATATCGAAGTACTGTGGATCGCCAAGGCCGACTTCGACCAGGCGGTGCAGCTTGTCGCCTCGACTCCGGAAGACGTCATCGTCCGCATTCTCGCCATGGGCAACACCATCTACGGCGAGCCGGTCATCGGCCGCATCGAGCTTTTCCCCAACAGACTGGTCTACACGGCCGGGCAGACGGTCTTCGCCGAAACGGCGGATGCCGGCGACAACGGCAAACAGGCTGAAGACGTCGTCCTCCTCTTCTTGCAGAAGGTCAACGCCCAGGCGATCGTCAAAGGCATCCTGCCCGACCCGCTGCAGGGGACGGTAGGGGTCATAAGCGGCTCGCAGCTCTTCGATACCGTCAACAAGGTCAAGCGGGTCGGCGGCCGCGTGGAGCTGTCGGCCGTCACCAAGGCGGACATCCACACCTCCGGGCCGTTGCAGATCGAAATAAGGGTGCGGGAAGCAACCAATTGACATAATATACCGACCGGGAATCCTGCCAATTAGGCAGGATTCCTTTCGTTTGTGGCGAAACATTACTCATAACCAAATTGATTATGTTAATAACATAATTTTTTTGGCCAGATGTGACTGAGTAGTCAATGCCTGGAAACCTGGTTATGCCAACAATTACAACCTGGTGCCAGGCAGGATTACAAAAAGAAACATCGAATTATGTAAACTAAAGACTGCCGAAAGCGGCAGTGGCTCGCTCACGCGGACGCGGTGGGAAAAGGGTTATGAGGAAACACGGTCACTCATGACACCCTCCTTGCCAAATGCGCCGAGCCGGCCGGTGGTTCGCCACCTGCGCAAAACAATCATCGCAAGGGGGATTTCAAGTGCAGAAGAGACTTCTTAAAGTGGCTATCGCTACCGCTCTCACCGTGGCTTTCGCCGCTCCTGCTTTCGCCAATCCTTTCACCGACGTTCCCGCTAAGCACTGGGCTTACGGCGCGGTGAACAAACTCGCCCAGGCGGGCATCGTCGACGGCTACGGCGACGGCACCTTCCGCGGCGACAAGACCATCACCCGTTACGAAATGGCTCAGATCGTCGCCAAAGCTATGAACAAGGACCTCAACTCCGACCAGAAAGCCATCGTCGACAAACTGGCCAAGGAATACGCCGTCGAGCTCAACAACCTCGGCGTAAAAGTCGAAGGCCTGCAGAACCAGGTCGACAACATGGTCAAATTCTCCGGTGACGCCCGTGTACGTTACTACAACGCCGACAACACCGACAACACCACCGACAAAGACGCTACCGAATACCGTGTCCGCCTCGGCGCCACCGCCAAGGTCAACGACGTCACCAGCCTCCACGCCCGCTTCACCAGCGGTTCTGCTTCCTTCGGCGCCGGCAACGCCAGCGCCTCGATCGACAACGCTTATGTGAGCACCAAGCTGCTCGGCATCGGCACCAAGATCGGCCGTCAGGACTACGACCTCGGCCAGGGCATGCTGGCTGGCGGCGGCTCCACCGCCATCCTCAACGGCGTAAGCGTGCGCGAAGGAGGCTTCATGGCCTTCGGCGGCAAAGAAGACAACGGCACCGCGCTGGTTAAAACCTACGGCGGCCAATACTCCTTCAACCTCGCCACCCTGCCGTTCTCCGTATCCTACCTGAACCAGGACGACAACGACTACTACGCAGCCGGCACCAGCTTCAACCTCTTCTCCGGCCTGAAAGTGGCCGGCGAATTCGCCAAGAACGAATCCGCCAACGCCCAGGCTTACCAGGTTAAGGCCACCCTCGGCAAAACCGGCCTGAGCGCCGCTTACAAGAGCGTCGAAGCCAACGCCGTACCGTTCGAATCGGCCCTCAACCTCAAATCGACCGGCGGCATCCTGAGCGACTTCCGCAGCGTGGCAAACGCCACCGGCAAGGCAACCGGCATGGAATACGAATACAACGCCGACCTGGCCAAGAACACCAACTTCAACGTTCTCTACCAGGACATCAAGAACGCCGGCAAGAACGTCCGCGCCACCGTCAACGTCAAATTCTAATTGAATCGGTCCTGACTAGTCTAAGCCGCAGGGGATTATCCCCTGCGGCTTCTTTATATTCTCGGCCGTTGATAAAGCCCCATCTGCGGCGTTGCTCCTCAGAGCGCTTGCTTGCGTACGTTCGAGTACGCAAGCAAGCGCTCGCACCCTTCGGGTATAAGCGACCACATTAACGCTAAAGCGTTGTGTGTCTGCTTATCCGGTGCGCCTTGCATCTGGGGCTTTCTAAACGGCCTCATGCTTTGTCCTCGTCCCATAATTTTCAAAGGACGCCTTTTGCAGGAATAAACTTACTTAAAGAGAAATATCATACAAGCATAGGAGGTTGTACCATGACCGATGCCGTCATCGCCGTCGACCCAGGCCGCGACAAATGCGGCGTCGCCGTCGTCAGCCGCCTGGAGGGCGTGCAGTGGAAAAGCGTCGTGCCGGCGGGCGAGATGGCCGCAGTCGTCGGCAATCTTGCCGCGCAGCACGCTATCGGCACCGTCGTTCTCGGCGACCGCACCGGGCGTAAGGACGCCATGGCCGCTATGGCCGCGCTCCGTCCCGGCGGCCGCGAACTGACCGTCAGGCTGGTCGACGAGCACCGCTCCACCGATGAGGCCCGCGCCCGCTATTGGCGCGATAATCCGCCGCGGGGTCTGGCCAGGCTGGTGCCGGTCACCTTGAGGGTACCGCCAGCGCCGGTGGACGATTATGTCGCCGTCATCATCGCCGAAAGGTACTTCCGCCAGTGATTTTTGACAATTCGGGAAAATAATTTCTGTAATTTCCGTAAACTAGGCAGGAATATGGTGCTTGATATAGAATATCATGCATAGTCAACCAACGATTGGCACATACTATGGGCCGATCATCCATTTGGTCCTCTCGCCGAAGAGAGCCGACGGGGAAGAAAGGGGGTGTACCTTAGGTTCCCGGGAGCGGTTTTTGAAGTAGGCGTAGGATATGAGCTCTCTGACAAGGGAATATTGAGGCAACAAGGATACTCAAGTTTCCCATCCTTAGGGCTCATCAAAAAAACAAAAAACCTAAGGAGGAAAACAAATGAAGAAAACTCTCGTTACTCTTCTCGCCCTCGTTTTCGTGCTCGGCATCGCCGGCACCGCGTTCGCCGCTCCGGCGAACCCCTTCGTTGACGTACCTGCTAAGCACTGGGCTTACGGCGCAGTTGCCAAGCTGGCGAAAGCCGGCGTAGTTGACGGCTATGGCGACGGCACCTTCCGCGGCGACCGCACCATGACCCGCTACGAAATGGCTCAGGTAGTTGCCAAGGCTATGGCCAAGTCCGAGAAGGCCGACGCTGAGACCAAGGCCCTCATCGACAAACTGGCCGTCGAGTTCGCCGCCGAACTGAACAACCTCGGCGTCCGCGTTGCGAAACTCGAGAAAAACGCTTCCACCATCAAGATGAGCGGCGACGCTCGCCTGCGTTACATCCATGTTGACAAAGGCGCTTCCAACCCGACCTTCGCCCAGCGTTTCCGCCTGGTTGCCACTGCTGACGTCAACGACACCACCAGCTTCTATGGCCGTTGGATGGTCCTCAACCACAACACCATGGGCACCTACACCGTGTCTAACAGCAACGCCGTCACCGACGCCAACCTGACCATGAAAGGCTTCATGCCGAACTTTGACCTCAAAGCCGGCCGCTACAGCCTGAACCTTGGCGAAACCATGTACTTCGCCGGCACCACCGGCGGCTTCGACGGCGTCGAGCTGACCTGGAAGCAAGGCAAAGCCGCTTTCAATTTCGGCTATGCTGACGTCAACGCCACCAACTACTACTCCCAGTTCAACACCTGGGCCATCGGCACCGGCCCTGGCAACGTCATGTACGCCAACCTGGCCTACAAATTCGACAACCAGGTTAAAGCCCAGACTTGGTTCATGAAAAACCAAGACAATCAAAACGGCGCTAACGACTGGGTCAACGTCTTCGGCGTGGGCACCACCGTTAACCTCGGCAAAGACTGGGCCTTCGTAGCCGACTACTGGAAGAACACCGCTGCTCAGGCCAAAGCTATGAACAACGGCTCTGCTCCGAAAGGCGTAGTCTATCGTCTGCAGTACGGCGCTCTGAAACCGGCTGTTCCCGGCACCTGGCAGGCTCACATCGAGTACACCAAGATGGAAAATGGCGCTAACGACGTCGCTTTCACCGGCGGCTACCTCGTTATCACCAACGTTAAATCCTATGACGTTTCCTACTACTACACCCTGGCCAAGAACGTCACCATGGAAGCCATCTACCAGTGGGATATGAAGAATGCTCTCAACGGCCAAAAATACTTCAACAACGAGGGCTCCAGCCGTACCCGCATCCAGTTCAACTACATCTTCTAATTACCCTGATAGACCGTGCCGCAAGGCACGGTCTATTTTTTTTGCTTCACTGGCGGAATCGCGACATTTTTAACCTTTTTGGCAGGAACAGGACAGCCAACGGCGAATAAATACATAACAAAACAGGGAAGGTGTGTGACAAAAATGAAAAAACGTATTATAATCAGCCTGCTCGTGTTCTGTCTCATGTCGGTCGCGGCCGTCCCCGTCACCCACGCGCTCAACCTCGGCGACATCCTCAAGGTCGGCGGCGTCGCCTTCATCGTCGACCGCTTCGCCGGCCCGCTCAACAACTTCATCAACACCCTGACCGCCAAGCACAACGCCAACAGCAACTACGCCACCAAGGTGGTGCCCATCATCACCCTCGGCAGCGGCGGCTATGTCGGGGCCGCTCAGATAACCGGCCCGCAGGATCTAGTGGATAAAACCCAGGCCGCCGTTCAGGTCGAGGCCGACTTCAACAGCCAGCTCCGCGTCAAGGCCCTCATCCCCATCGACAGCAAAAATCCGCTCAACTTTTCACGGGTGCAAGGGGTCGGCGTGTCGGCGATGATCGACGTACGCATCTAAAAAATCCATATCCTGTCGCCATGCGGCAGGATATTTCCTTTTCCGCCACGAAATATTGTGGCAGTACAAGTGAGGAGGAAGACTGATGCGCAAGATATTGATCTGCACCCTAATCATTATGCTGGCCCTCTCCGGCCTTGTTTCCGCCCAAAGCGGCGCCGAACTGACGGTGCTCGACAAGGCGGCTGCGGTGGAGAAGCTCCTCTACGGGGCGGAGCAGACCGGCTCGCTCGTCGAGCGGGCGGCAAAGATCGAGAGAGATATGTACGGCCGGGAGACCAACGACGCCCTGATTACCAAGATGGACCGCGTCTACGGGTACATAAAGGAGAACTCGGCGGTGATGCCGTCTTTTACCATCAAGCTTAACGCCGTGGAATGGATGCTGTCCCATGATATCACCAGCCAGCCCGCCAAAGCCCGGCTCGAAAATCTGGAGCGGGTGATGTTCGGCAGCGTTGCTCAAGGCTCGTTTGACGGCAGGCTGACAAAACTGGTCCAGTTGGCGTTTCCCGCCGGCCAGGTCGAGGTTGAACATGCCAGCCTTGTCAAGGACAGCCTGGTGAAGATCAAGCTTGCCACGCCGCTCGACACCAAGATCAGCCGCACGGGTGACGCGGTCGCCTTCCAGGCGGCCGAAGACGTCTATGTAGGCGGAGTTTTGGTGATCGGCAAGGGCGCTCCCGGAATCGGCAAGGTGACCAAGGTCGAGCCGGCGAAGAACTTCGGCCGCGACGCCAAGCTGGAGATCGCGTTCGACAGCGTCGTGGCGCTTGACGGCACTAACCTCGAAACACTGCTGGGCGAGAAGGCCAAGGAAGAGACCAAATCGATGGCCAAAGCCGCCGGGGCGACGGTCGCCGGCCTCGTGGTTCTCGGTCCGATCGGCATCGTGGGCGGCGCCTTTGTCCAGGGCCAGGACATCACGATACCGGCCGGGACGATGCTCTACATCCAGACCAAAGCCGACGCCGAAGTTTACGGTATAAAGGCAAAATAAGGAAGCATGTATGGAAAAGGCCGCAGCGCGGCCTTTTCCCGTTTCTGCCTGGTATTGCCTGGCCCCGATGGGCAGGAGATAGAGGACATTTGTAGAATAATCTTTAAGATTGGAGATAATATAGACAACATTTGGAATATAGGAGAAAAATATGCCAAAAATGAAAAAATTCCTAGGCGGCGTTCTCCTAGCGGCGCTGATTATTGTTCCGCCGCTGACGGCCGCCGCCGCCGAGACTGCCGGAAATCAGTATCAATACCTGCCCAACAGCGATATTCTGGCAACCGCCAACAAGGAACCGGAAGCCAAGGTTGCGAAAAAAAAGGAAAATGGCCCAATCGTTATCGAGGCGGAGGAAATATACTTCAGCGACCTGACGGGCGCCATGTTCGCCAAGGGTGCGGTAACCATCACCCAGGACAAGACGAACCTAAAGGGCGACTTGATCCGCGGCAACGCCAAGCAAAACCAGATATGGATCGACGACAAGGCCAATTACAACGAACCGGGGGTTAAGCTCGACGGTTCGCAGATAAACTACAATTACGGGAAACAGACAGGGACGATGCAAAAGACCACCGGAAAAATCGGCCGCGATTTTGTCGTGGGCGAAACGGTGGAATTTCTCCCGGGAGAATACATCATCACAAATGGCACGATGACCATGTGCCCCGCCAAAGTGCCGGATTACCACGTCAGCGCCACCAAGGTAGAGATATGGCCTGGCGATAAAATGGTCGCCTATAACGCCAAATTCTGGATTAAAAACACGCTGATATATTCCACCCCCAAGTATCAGAAATCGCTCAAAGACGATAAAAGCGAGTTCCCGCGGATAGGTTACTCCAGCAAGGACGGCTTCTGGATCGCCCAGAACCTGGAGTACCCGATATACAACTCCGATACCAGCAGCGTGGGTGCATTCGTAGACTTAGCCTATTACAGCAAGCGCGGCTTTAAGCCAACATTCGGCGTCTTCGACCGCGAGCCCCGATATGCTTTATCCGTGATTCAGGGCGAATTCCGGGACGGCAACAGTTATTTGATCAAGAAAGAGCCGGAGTTCCGCTTCGATTATTATTCACGCAAGATCGGCAACTTGCCGATTAGCTACAATTTTTACGCTATCTACGGCAAGTGGACCGATTCCAGCAAGACCAGTTGGCATCAGGATTACTACCTGTATTTCACCGGCGATCCCATCAAGTTCAGCAAAAAACACCAACTTATCCTCGGGACTGGTCTTGAGCGGGTCAATGAAAGCTACAACAGCAGCACTTCAAATATCCAGAGATACGACGCGACGCTGTACCAATTCTGGTCCCCCAAGCTGACCACCTGGGAAGCATACCACTATATAAGGAACAACTACTCGTTGTTCGATTACGGCAGCAACGCGTTGGGGCGCCAGTTCGATCTCGGCTTTAGCTATACGTTCGACCGCCTGAATACAATTTCTTTTGTGCAAACCTATGATGTGAGAAACAACAGCGTCTACGACCAGGATGTCACCTGGTACCGCAACCTCCATTGCTGGCAGACGACGATAACCTACCGGATCAAGCGCAGCGAATTGATATGGATGGTAAACCTGACGAAGTTCTAGCATAAGGAGAGCGGATTCGTTGGAAGCAGATGACCTTACCCTGACCGGCAACCTGTCCGGCCACAGGATCATGATCATTGGCGACATGGTGGCCGATGTATACCTTGAGGGCAAAATCTCCCGCATCTCGCGGGAAGCTCCGGTATTGGTCCTCGAACACGGCGGCGAGACAGTGGTGCCGGGCGGAGCAGCCAACGCCGTCCACAACGCCGCCACCCTCGGCGGCGACGTCTTCGCCGTCGGCGTGGTCGGCGACGACGCGGCCGGACGGGAGCTTGCCGCCATCCTGGCCGGCAAGAGCGTTCACACAGCCGGCCTCCTCATCGATCCCACCCGGCCGACGATCACCAAAACGCGGGTGATGGCCGGCGGCCTGGCCACGGTGAGGCAGCAGATCGTGCGCATCGACCGCGAGTCTAAGCATGCCCTGAACAGCGCCAGCGAAGCGCGCCTCCTCGAGTATATTAAGACCAATATCGGCGATATGGCAGCGGTGGTGATGAGCGACTACGGCAGCATCACGCTTTCGCCCGCGGTGCGCGACCTGGTCATCGACGCCTGCCGCCGCCGGGATATCCCCTGCATCATCGACTCGCGCTACAACATCCTCGCCTTCAAAGGGGCGACGATAGTGAAACAAAACGAGGCCGAAGTAGCGGCCGCGCTAGGGTACAAGACGCTTGACGCCGCAGGTGCCCTCGAAGAGGCGGGCAAACGGATGCTGGCGGCGATGGAGGCCAAGGCGATTCTCCTCACCCGCGGGCCGGACGGTATGAGCCTGTTCGAGGCCGGCGGCAAAGTTACCCATATCCCGGTCTCGAACGTGAGCGAAGTCTTCGACGTCACCGGCGCGGGCGACACGGCCGTCGTTACGGCCGCGCTTGCCCTGGCGGCGGGCGCTTCGTATGTCGAAGCGGCCAGGTTGGCCAACTTCGCGGCCGGCATCGTCGTGAAGAAGCCGGGCACGGCGACGACGACCACGGAGGAATTGCGCGAGGCGGTGGGGGCATACCATGAAAATCATCGCTAGGGACGAAGCGAAAAATATCGTCGCCGGCCTCAAAGCCGCCGGCCGCGCAGTCGTCTTCACCAACGGCTGCTTCGATATCCTCCATGCCGGACACGTCCGCTACCTGGCTGCGGCCAAGGCGTTGGGCGACCGGCTGATCGTCGGCCTCAACAGCGACCGCTCGGTTAAAAGCTTCAAAGGCGCCGACCGGCCGATAAACTGCCAGGACGACCGGGCCGAAGTGCTGGCCGCCCTGGCGGCGGTCGACCATGTCGTCATCTTCGACGACCGCACGGCCGAGGGACTTGTAGACGAGATCAAACCCGACATTTACGTCAAGGGTGGCGACTATCGCATCGAGGATCTACCCGAGGCTAGAATCGTATCGTCCTACGGCGGCCGTACCGTGCTCGTCCCCGAAGTGCCGGGGAGGTCGTCGAGCAATATCATCGGCAAGATAAAGGAGACGGCTTCTCTTGGCTCCCAAAGCTGACCGCGCCTATAAGAATATTCTCATTGTAAAGCTCAGCGCCATCGGCGACGTGGTTCACGCCCTGCCGGTGGCTTACGCATTGAAGCAGTGCTTTCCCGCTGCCCGCATAACCTGGGTAGTGGAGAAGCCCTCCTTCGACCTGCTCGCCAACAACCCCTGCATCGACGAAATAATCATCTTCGACAAGCCGCGGCTCAAAAGACTGTCCGGCTTCAGGGACTACGCCCCCTCCTTCGTCCGACTGCTGAGGTCGCGGCGCTTCGACCTGGCCCTTGACCTGCAAGCGCTCTTCAAGAGCGGCGCCATCGCCTTCCTGAGCGGCGCGGCCGAACGCTACGTATACTGCAACACCCGCGAACTCAGCGACCGTCTCAGCCGGCGGGTCTGCGGCCCCAACCAGCAGGGGCATATCGTCGAACGCTACCTTGATGTCGCACGGGCGGTGGGCTGTGACGTTAAACAGGTGGTATTCCCGATAAATATCACCGCCGAGGAAGAACTGGCGGCGGCGGCGGTGGCCAGGAAAGCCGGCCTCGACATCGCCCAGCCCTATGTCGTCCTCTCACCGGGAGCCAACTGGCCCAACAAACGCTGGCCGCCGCCCCTCTTCGCCGCCCTCGCGGACAAGCTGCGGCGGGACGGCCTCGTCCCCGTAGTCAGCGGCGGTCCGGGCGACGCCGCCCTGGCGGCGGAAATAGCCGCCGCTGCCGCGATGCCGCCGGTCGACCTGACCGGCAAAACATCTCTCAAGCAGCTTGCCCACATCATCAAAAACGCCCGCGTCCTGGTCGGCGGCGACACCGGGCCGATGCACCTGGCCGCGGCCCTGGCCACGCCCGTGGTCGCCCTCCACGGCCCCACCGACACCATCCGCAACGGCCCGTACGGCAACGGCCATAAAGCCCTGGTGACAGCACACGAGTGCGCCGGCTGCTGGCGGCGGGCCTGTCCCCAAGGCCTCGACTGCCTTGCAGGCATAACCGTCGAGGCGGTCTACGACGCGGTGGGAGGTCTGCTCAATGGCCGTTGACCCGCAGACCGTCAACCGCATTCTCATAATCAACCTGGCCTTCATCGGCGACGTGCTGCTCTCGACGCCGGTGGCCCGCGCCCTCAGCGAGGCTTTCCCCGGCGCGGCTATCGACATGATGGTCATCCCCCTGACCGCGCCGTTGGCACGCCGCAATCCATACATAAACGACGTAATCGAATACGATAAGCGCGGGCAGCATAAGAAAATCGGCGAACTGTTGAAACTTGTCGGCCAGGTGCGAGCCCGACGCTACGATCTGGCGGTGACGACCAACTTCGCTCCCCGCGGAGCAATGCTGGCCTGGGCGGCCGGTATCCCGGCCAGGGTCGGCTATGATGCCCAGCACGCCGGCTTGTTCCTCACCCACATTGCCAGTGCAAAAAGACCGGTGATAAGGCATGAGGCCGAAAACTACCTCGACGTTCTCAAACCGCTCGGCGTAACCACCGCCGACACCAGTCTCGCGCTCGACATCGATCCGCGGGACACGGCCGCCCTTAGCGGCAAGATCAGCCGCCGACCGGGCAAGAAGCTAGTTCTAATCTGTCCGGCCGGCAGTTATCCGCATAAGAGCTGGACGATCCAAGGCTACGCCGCACTTATACAGGCGCTCACGCCCGAAGCGGACTGCTGTCTTGTCGGCGGCAAGGCCGAGGGGCCGCTGCTGGCGAGAATTAATCAGGAAGCCGGCGAGGCAGCGCAGGTATTTCCCGGCACCCTTACACTGGGGGAACTGGCCGCCCTGACCAAAGAGGCCGATCTGGTAGTCACCGTCGACACCGCGCCGCTGCATATCGCCCAGGCCGTAGGTACGCCGGTCGTCGCCCTGTTCGGACCAACCGACCCGCGCGTCTGGGGCCCGCGCGGCCCGCGCGATATAGTCCTTCAGGCGCCCACGGACTGCTCGCCCTGCTGGGGCAGGGCCGCCTGCGGCGATAACAGATGTATCAATGCGCTGAGCGCCGACCGGGTCATTACGGCGGCACAGGCACTGTTGGGAGAGGTTCATTGTGGCGAAACTGGCTGTCCTAATCCTAACCTTCAATGAAGAGGAAAACATCGTCCCCTGCATCGAAAGCGCCGTCTTCGCCGACGAAATCGTCGTCGTCGACAGCGGCAGCACCGACAGGACGGTCGAACTGGCCCGCCAGTTGGGCGCTAAAGTCGTCACCCGGAAATTCGACGGTTTCGGCCCGCAGCGCAACTTCGCCCTCACGCAGACCGACGCCGAATGGGTGATGTACCTCGACGCCGACGAACGGATAACGCCCGCCCTGGCGGCTGAACTGCGCCGGACGGCGGACGGCGGCGAACCGGCGGCATACGAGATCCTGCGCCACAATTACGCCTTCGGCCAGCGCGTCCTTCACGGCGGCTACCGGCCGGACTACTCCCTGCGCTTCTACCCCCGTTCCGCCGTCTCATGGGAAGGGGTGGTGCACGAACAGGCCACCGTCACCCTCCCCAAGCGCAAACTGCGCGGCGTGATGAACCACCATACATACACCGACTGGGACCGCTACTTCGTCAAATTCAACAGCTACACCACCCTCATGGCCCGGAAAATGCACGAGCAGGGCAAGCGGGGCGGTATGCTCCACATCGTTTTCCGGCCGTGGTGGGCCTTCCTGCGGGTCTATATCTTCCAGTTGGGCTGGCGGGACGGCAGGCTGGGCTTCATATTGGCCATGTGCCATTTCTTTTACACAATGACCAAATACGTCAAGCTGTACTATATAAAGAAAGCGCAGGGTAAAAGCATATGAGAATAGCGCTTTTCGAATCGATCATGACCCCCGGCGGCCACGAAATAGAATTCGACCGCATCTGTGTCGAAGAAATCCGCGCCATGGGGCATGAAGTCGCGTTCTATGTTCCCCAAAAACACAAATTCCAGTATGAATACGGCGTGCCTGTTCACTACCTCCCGGGTGAAGGCGTGACCTACGCCGGCGTCGGACGGCTCGCCAAGATATGGTACGCGGCTAAGCGCGAGATCAACCGCCTCCGCTGGTACAACGCCCTCTATGACCTTGCCGGGCAAAAGGCCTTTGACGCTGTTATCGTGCCGACGGCCAGCTTCCGGTTCCTGAGGTCGCTGACCAAAACAAGGCTGAAAAATGCGCCGCTCAACGTCATCCTTATCCTACACGGCATCATGCCTCGGGACGAAGAGAACTTTTTCAAATATGCGGAAAGCCTGATTGAATACCCGGCGGTGAAAATCGCCGTACTCACCCCCGAGGATAACATCTTCGGACGGCTGCCCGACAATGTTTACTGCGTCAAACCGCCGGTCTACATCCCGCGCGATGTGCCGGAGCGGCGAAAAGACCAGAGCGGCGACAAGCTAAGGCTGGGCTTCTTCGGCCAGTACCGGCGGGAGAAAAACCTCGACGCATTCCTGGAAATGTTTGTGGCCGCCAATTTTCCGCCCAACGTTGAACTGTTCGTGCAGGGAGCGACCGTCGAACCGTCTGACACAGCGGACTTCGACCGGATCATCGCCAAATACCGTGACAACAAGCAGATTGTCTTTTTACACAAAGCTCTGATAGGCCGGGAGTGGCAGGAGGCGATCCTGGGGGTTGACGCTCTGATCCTGCCTTATGCCGCCGAGCGGTTCCGCTACCAGCCGTCGGCGATGCTGTACACCGCCATCGGCTTCCACAAGCCGGTGGTAGTCGCCGACAACATGTCCCCCGGCGTTTTCGACCGCTACGATATCGGCGTACAGTTCGCCACCGGGGACAACGCCTCGCTGCTGGCGGCTCTGAAAAAATTCGTTACAACCTACGACGACAAATACCCGGTTTACCGTCAGGAGCTTGAGCGCATCAACGCCGACTACGGCCCGGGAAAGATGGCCGAAGACCTGATCAAAATAGCGAAGAGCAACCAGAGGTGAGCATAGTGGATGAAAATGCGATGAAAAAAGTTGCCGAAGCCGTTTTCGACGAACATGAACAGGCGATCGCGGCAACCCGCGGCCAACTGCTCGACGATATCGTACGACTGGGGACGCTGCTCGCGCGGGCGGTCAAAAACGGCAACTGCATCTTCTTCATGGGCAACGGCGGCAGCGCCGCCGACAGCCAGCACCTGGCGGCCGAATTCGTGGGCCGCTTCCAGAAAGAGCGCCGCGGCCTGGCGGCCGTCGCCCTGACCACCGACACCTCCATCCTTACGGCGGTCGGCAACGACTACGGCTTCGACGCCGTGTTCGCCCGCCAGGTGGCAGCGCTGGCCCAGGCAGGCGACGTTGTCGTCGGCCTGTCCACCTCCGGCAACAGTCCCAATGTCATCAAAGCGCTGCAAGCGGCCAAAGAGGCCGGAGCGGTCGCCGTCGGCCTCACCGGGCGCAGCGGCGGCAAAATGGCGGCGATCTGCGACCTGTGCATCAAAGTGCCGGCCGACGTCACCGCGCGGGTCCAGGAAGCCCACGCCCTCATCGGCCATATCGCCTGCCAGCTTGTCGACGAGGAGGCCGGCGGTGTTTAACGACAACGGGAAGATTCTCGATCTCCTCAATAACGGCATCGGCGATATCGCCGTCCTCGTCGTCGGTGACGTGATGCTCGACCGTTACTATTTCGGCGAAGTCAAGCGCATCTCGCCCGAAGCTCCCGTGCCCGTCACCCGCGTTACCCACGAACACGCCACCCTGGGCGGGGCGGGCAACGTGGCCAACAACCTCGCCAGGCTGGGCTGCAAAGTGCTGTTGGCCGGCCTAGCGGGCGAAGACGAAGCCCGCCGGCGCCTGGACGGACTGCTGACGGACGCCGGCATCGACGGCAGCGGCCTGCTGACCGACGGGCGGCCGACCACGACCAAGCTAAGGGTACTGGGCGGTCACCAGCAGATGCTGAGACTGGACTTCGAAGACAGCCGCCCGGTCGGCGGCAAAGCGGAAACCGGCCTGAAGGGCTTTATTAGCAGGGCGGTCAGCTCCGGACAGGTCCAGGCGGTGATCGTATCAGACTACGCCAAGGGATTGTGCACCCAGCGGCTCTGCCAGCATATCGTCAGAGAATGCGCCGGCGGCGGCGTGCCGCTCGTCGTGGACCCCAAGGGCCTCAACTGGCGCAAGTACGCCGGAGCGATGTACATAACCCCCAACCTCAAGGAACTCGGCGAAGCGGCCGGCGCCGAACCGGCCAACAACGACCGAGCGGTTAAAGCTCTGGCCGACAAGGTAAGAAAACGGTATAATATCGCCAACGTCATCGTCACCCGGTCGGAAAAGGGGCTGAGCGTGCTCAGCGACGAACATGCCGTCCATATATCCACCACAGCCCAGGAAGTGTTCGACGTCTCGGGCGCCGGCGATACGGTGGCGGCGGTGCTGGGCGCGGCCCTGGCCGCCGAAATAGAACTTATCGACGCGGCGCATCTGGCCAACCTGGCGGCAGGCATCGTTGTCGGCAAACTCGGCACCTATGCCGTCAAGCGGGACGAACTGCTGGCCGCCGTCGGACGCGAAGGCGGGCGCCAGCGGAAGGAGGCGGAACAATGATCGTAGTAACAGGCGGCGCGGGCTTCATCGGCAGCAACCTCGTAAAGGGGCTTAACGCACGCGGGCTTAAAGACATTCTGGTGATCGACGACCTCAGCCAGGGAGAGAAGTTCAAAAATCTGCTGGCGCTCGAAATCAGGGACTATATCGACAAAGACGACTTTCTGGCGGCGCTCATGGCCGGGAAATACGACAGCGAGCCCGTCGAGGCCGTCTTCCACGACGGCGCCTGCTCCGATACGATGGAATACAACGGCAAATACATGATGGACACCAACTACGTCTACAGCAAAGAACTGCTGCATTTCTGCCAACTGCGACGCATCCCCTTCATCTACGCCTCGTCGGCGTCGGTATACGGCGGCGGCGAAAACGGCTTCAGCGAAAAGCCCGCATGCGAATGGGCGCTGAACGTATACGCTTTCTCCAAGCTCCAGTTCGACCGTTATGTGCGGCGCGCACTGCCGGACGCGACGGCGCAGATCGTCGGCCTCAGGTACTTCAACGTCTACGGACCGCAGGAGAACCACAAGGGGCGCATGGCCTCGGTAGCCTACCACTTCTTCCACCAGCTCAAAAAAGATGGCGTAGTCAGGCTGTTCAAGGGCACCGAGGGCTACGGCGACGGCGAGCAGCGGCGGGACTTCGTCTATGTCAAAGACGTCGTCGACGTCAACCTGTTCTTCTACGACAACCCAACCAAAAGCGGCATCTTCAACTGCGGCGCCGGCCGGGCCAACACTTTCAACGCGGTCGCCAACGCAGCGATCAAGGCGCTGGGCGGCGGGAAGATCGAATACATCGATTTCCCCGAGACGCTCAAAGGAAAATACCAGAACTTCACCGAAGCCGATCTTACGCAGTTGAAAGCGGCCGGGTACGATAAGCCCTTCACCGACCTCGACGCAGCGGTAGCCGACTACTACCGGTACCTCGAAACCGGCGGCTACCTGAGCCGGTGACGGGGGCCGAAGCCGGCCGGCCGGCTGCTTTCCTCGACCGCGACGGCGTACTCAACGTCGACAAAGGCTACCTGTTCCGCAGCGAAGAATTCGAATGGATACCAGGGGCCATTGAAGCTGTAAAACAACTTAACGATCACGGCTATCTGGTGTTTGTGGTTACAAACCAGAGCGGGGTCGCCCGCGGCTATTACGGCGAGGAAGACGTCATCCGCCTGCACAACTGGATGGATGACGAGCTCGCCAGGCATGGCGCCCGTATCGACAAGTTTTATTATTGCCCCCACTATACCGAGGGCACGGCCCTCAAATACGTCACGACCTGCGAGTGCCGTAAGCCCTTGCCGGGACTCATCCTGGCCGCGTTTGCCGAATGGGCCATCGACCGGGAGAAGTCCTTCCTGATCGGGGACAAGGATTCGGATATCGCAGCAGCCGCGGCAGCGGGGATCAAGGGTTACAAGTTTGCCGCCGGCAATCTGGCCGAATTCCTGCAAGCAACCAACGCCATCCGGGAGTAGGGTGAAAAGCTTTTGTACAAAAAGATTCTCGTCATCAACCTCATGCATATCGGCGACCTGCTGCTCGTCACACCGGTGCTGCGGACACTGCGGAGCAATTTCCCGGCGGCCCACATCGCCCTGCTCGCCGACGCCAAAATCGCCGACCTTGTGAAATATAACAAGAACATCGACCAACTGATCGCCATTGACAAAAAAGGATATCACGACAGACTGTGGAATTACATAAAACTAATCCGGGAAATCAGACGGGAAAAGTTCGATCTGGTCATCAACCTGCACCGCAACGAGCGGGCTTCTTTCCTGGCAGGTCTCAGCGGGGCGGACAAGATCGTCGGCTACTCGACCATCGGACCGCACGTCCTGTTCGACACGGTGATGGAAAATCGCAAAAGAACAAAGCATCAGGTCGAGGCCCATTTCGACGTGCTGCGGGAGGCTTTGGGAATCACGGCGATTGACGACCGGGGCATCGAGATGTGGCTGGACGAGCCCGCCGAAGCCGAGGCCGCGCGGCTGTGGACGGAGGAATTCGGGACAGACGGGACGCCGGTAGTAGGCCTGAACAGCGGAGCGAGCTGGCCGACCAAGCGGTGGCCGAAGGAATATTTCGCAGAACTTGCCGACAGGCTGCTCAGGGCGGGCTACGGGGTTGCGTTCTTTGGCGGGACGATGGACGTCGAGCTTGTCCGGGAAACGGTGGCGCTGATGAGCAATGCCGGCCATCCTAAGCTGACCGTCTTTACCGGCCGGGTCAACCTGCTGGTGCTCGCGGCGCTGCTTAAAAAATGCGCCGCCCTCGTCACCAACGACTCGGGCCCCATGCATATCGCCGTGGCGATGGACGTGCCGCTGGTATCGATATTCGGCGCTTCGCCGGTGACGGGCTTCTCGCCTTACAATGACAAAAGCGTCGTCATCAAATCTGACGCCGACTGCCATCCGTGCTACGAGCACCACTGCGACACCCTCCACTGCATGACAGGCATCAGCGTTGACAAAATTTTTGAAGCGACCTTAGAAACTATCGAGAAAAACAAGTAATTGTTTGTGTATTGGGAGAGGGAAATGCCAGCAATCGACCGGGTGGATACCATTATCAAATATCTGGTGCTTGCCTTCGCCGCCGTGATGGGCTTTACCCGCGGCGGCATTCATACTGTTGTCTGGCTGTTGTTCGTGGCTGCGGCTATCCGCTATTTTTGGCGTCCTTTCCCCATAGTGCCGGATAAAAACCTCCGGAGAGCGGTGCTGGTCTTCTTCGCCGCGCTTCTGCTGGCGGCGGCATTTTCCGGCGACAAAGCAGCCAGTCTAAAGTATATAGGTTTAACCGCCGTAAAAATTTTGCCGCTGGTTATTGTCGTGGCATTTGTCAGGGAACGGAAGCTTTGCGAGCAGGCGGTAGTTCTGATGGCGGGCTCAATGTTTGGCGGCGCGGCGATCGTCATCTGGCAGGGCCTGCACGACCCGGGGCGGATAAAGGGCCTGCTGGGAGTAATGGATTTTGCCGGCATCGTCGGTCTGCTGGTGCCGGTGCTGTTGGTCAAGGGTCTTGATGAAACTACCGCCAGCCCGAAGCGCTTGCTTTTCCTCACAGCGGCGGTGGCGGCGATGGCGGCGATGATGTTCAACGGCACCCGGGCGGTATGGGTGACGGTGATTGTCACATGTGTGTTGTATGTAATAATAAGTCTGATTATTAACGGCAAAAAAAGTATCAAAGCGACGTCAATTGTATGCGCAATGTTACTGACAATCACGCTTGCTTTCGCATACATTCCCAGCCTTAATGCCCGCCTGCACACGATAACAGATACCAATTTTAGATCAAATCGCGAGAGAATAGTGATGTGGCAGTACGCGGTTAATGTGTTCAAGGATCACTCGCTACTGGGGGTTGGCCCGGCAACATTGCCGGCGCTGGCGATGTCGCCGGCGGAAGAGGAGAAACGCAAGTATAAACCGTATGGGCATGTACACAACAATGTGCTGCAATTAGCCGCAGAGAGCGGGATTATCGGCGGACTTGCCTACTTTTTCCTGTTTTTTACGATCCTGAAAAACGCGGCTGTTAAGATGCGACAAGTGGCGACGCGGAGCTGGGCGCTAATCGCCTTCCTGTGCACGACCGACTTCCTGCTTCACGGGATGTTCGACTATATTCTAGGCATCCCGACGATTATGTACAGCTATTGGTTCATTATCGGGCTGGCTTACGTCAATTTCTCTACGGAAACACAATAAATTTGTTTTTTCTTTGAACCCCGCCTCCTTTTTCCTGGCGACAATGGCAGGTTTTTTCTGTTTCTTGCAGAATTTCAACACAATCGGATACAAAATGACAAAACGGGTGGTTAAACAGTGAGCCGGATTGCGAAGTCGGCATTCCTCATGGCTCTCGACGCCATGATCGTAATGGCCACGCCTTTAATAGCGCTATATATAAGATTTGAGGGCAACGTCGAATCCCAGTATTTGCTGACGATGCTCAATTTCCTGCCGCTTGTCGTCGTCGTCCGCCTGACGTCTTTTTACTTTTTCGGTCTTTATAACCGCCTGTGGCGGTATGCGAGCATCAACGAACTTATCTCGATAATAATGGCTGTTACCGCAAGTTCGGCGGTCATAGCGTCCGCCATGTTATGGATGCAGTCTGGCATACCCAGGACGACTTACCTTCTGGCATGGATGCTCGACATTGCCCTGATCGGCGGCAGCCGGCTGGGGGTGCGAATCCTTTATCACATACGCCAGCGCCAGGCCAGCCGCAGCTTGAACGTACTGATCGTCGGCGCAGGCGACGCGGGGGCTATGATCGCCCGGGAAATCCAACAGCGGGTCTATGACGACAAAAAGGTCATCGGCTTCATCGACGACGATGTCGGAAAGCATAATCAGATGCTGTACGGAGCGAAGGTCTTGGGTACGCGGGACGACATCGTCCCGATCGTGGCGACCTGCCAGGTGCAAGAGATCATCATCGCGATGCCGTCAATCGGCGGTCGGTTGCTACGGCAAATCATGAAGGAATGCAAAAAGACCAACTGCGCGATCAAGGTCGTTCCAGGGCTCTATGAACTCATCGACGGCAAAGCTTCGGTGGACCAACTGAGAAATGTCGACCTCGAAGACTTGCTGCGCCGCGAGCCAGTGCGGCTCGACCTCGACGAGATCGCCAACTATCTCGCCGGGAAGAGAGCGTTGGTAACAGGGGCGGGCGGCTCAGTGGGATCGGAGCTCTGCCGCCAGATTGCCAGAATAGGACCGGCGAACCTGGTGCTGCTGGGAAAAGGCGAAAACAGTATCTACGAGATCGACCGCGAGCTGAAGGGAAAGTACCCCGCACTGTCCATAATACCGGTAATAGCCGATGTAAGAGACGCAAACCGCATTAATAACGTGTTTAATACATACAAACCGGAAGTCGTTTTCCACGCCGCGGCTCACAAGCATGTCCCACTTATGGAAGAACAGCCGGAAGAAGCGGTCAGCAACAACGTTTTCGGCACCAAGGTCGTCGCCGAGGCGGCCGAACGGCACGGCGCGGCGACTTTCGTGATGATTTCCACCGACAAAGCGGTCAATCCGACGAGCGTAATGGGGGCAAGCAAGCGACTGGCGGAACTTATCATCCAGAGTATGGGCAAAACAAGCAAGACCAAGTTTATTGCGGTACGATTCGGCAACGTTCTCGGCAGCCGGGGCAGCGTCATTCCGCTGTTCAGACAGCAAATAGCGGTCGGCGGCCCGGTAACAGTGACCCATCCGGAGATGACGCGATACTTCATGACTATCCCGGAGGCGTCGCAACTGGTGCTGCAGGCGGGCGCGATCGCTCAAGGCGGGGCGGTATTCGTCCTCGACATGGGCGAGCCGGTCAAAATAGTCGATCTCGCCCACGATCTCATCGAACTGTCCGGGTTCACCCCGGAAACGGAAATCTCAATAGTCTTTACCGGTATCAGGCCGGGGGAAAAACTGTTCGAGGAGTTGCTGACCGCCGAAGAAGGCACTATGGCGAGCAAACACGAAAAAATCTTTGTTGCCAATCTGAGGCCCATCAATAAAGACAAGCTCGGCCGCGGTCTGCAAAAGCTGAAGACACTTGCGGCGCCGGAAGACATTGTCGCAGTATTAGAAGAACTTGTACCCTATTATCGGGAGGCGCGAAGGTATCATGGCGGCAAGGCCGTCAAAGACGAACAAAGGGAGAAGGAATACGGTGAAACAAGCAAATCAGCAGTCCAGTGATGCGGCTGCAAGACTCAAAGAAAAAATCGTCAACAAAACTGCAAAAGTGGGCGTCATCGGCCTTGGTTACGTTGGTCTGCCGTTAGCTGTCGAAAAAGGCAAGGTTGGTTTTGATGTGATCGGCTTCGACCGCAGCACAAAACGGGTTGCCCAGGTCAACGCCGGCGACAACTACATCAAAGATGTCAAGGACGAAGACCTCAAAGCGCTGGTTGCCGGCAAAAAATTAGTAGCGACAGACGACTTCGCCAGGCTAAAAGAAGTCGACGTCATCGTAATATGCGTTCCCACCCCGCTAACCATTACCCGCGACCCGGACATATCTTTTATTGTCAACGTAACTAACGCCATCGCCAAACACCTGCAAAAAGGGCAGTTAGTCACCCTCGAAAGCACCACCTATCCCGGCACGACGTCGGAAGTCATTTTGCCCGAGCTGACCGCTGGCGGCAAAGAAGTCGGCAAGGACTTTTTCCTGGCCTTCTCGCCCGAGCGAGTCGACCCGGGCAATAAGCGCTACACCACCCAGAACACCTCAAAGGTGGTAGGCGGCATCACCCCTGAGTGCCTCGACGTTGCCGCCACCTTCTACCGCCAGACAATCGCTCAAGTTGTACCCGTTTCCTCTACCGAAGTGGCGGAAATGACGAAAGTATTCGAGAATACATACCGGGCGGTGAACATCGCCCTTGTCAACGAACTTATGCTGCTGTGCGACCGAATGGGCATCGACATCTGGGAGGTCGTCGAGGCGGCAGGCACCAAACCGTTCGGCATCCAGACCTTCTACCCCGGCCCGGGGGTGGGCGGGCACTGCATCCCGATCGACCCGTTCTACCTCACCTGGAAAGCAAGGGAATACGACTTTCCGACCAGATTTATCGAACTGGCCGGGGAAATCAATATTCAGGCCTCTTATTACGTTATCGACAAGATCATCCGGGTGCTCAGCGACAACCGCAAATCGCTGACAGGCGCGAAAGTCCTCCTCCTTGGCGTAGCCTACAAAAAGGACATCGAGGATTATCGCGAATCGCCGGCGCTTAAAATAATCGACCTCCTGCTGCGGCGGCAGGCCTCAGTCCAGTACCACGACCCGTACGTGCCGGAAGTCGAAGCCCACGAGCCATACACCTGGAGCTTCCGCAGCACGGATTTGACGCCGGAGGTCCTTGCCCAGGCAGACTGCGTCGTTGTCACGACAGACCACACCACCATCGACTACGACTATATAGCCGAGCACGCCCAACTGATCGTAGACACCCGCAATGCCTGCAAGAAAGTCAAGGCGGAGTACCGGTCAAAAATCACCAAAATTTAGGAGCGCTATCATGAAAGAATACGGTTTCGGATTAATCGGCTGCGGTCGCATCGCCAAAAACCATCTAAAAGCGATCGCTTCCCTCGACAACGCGCAATTGATAGCGGTATGCGATATTGACGACGCCCGGCTCACGGAAGCGAAGGAACAATACGGCTGCCGAACCTACGTCGACTACCGCGAGATGCTTACAAATCCGGACATTAAGATAGTAAACATCTGCACCCCCAGCGGCCTGCACGCGAGAATGGCGATCGACGCCATGAACGCCGGCAAACACGTGCTGGTGGAAAAGCCGATGGCCATGTCGCTTCAAGAAGCAGGCGCGATGATCGCGGCTGCTGAGAAAAACCGCGTTCAGCTCGGTGTCGTGCATCAAAACCGGTTCAACAAAGCGATCGTCAAGCTACGGCATGCCTTAGAGGAAGGTCGGTTCGGCAAACTGACCCACGGAGCGCTGACCGTCCGGTGGCACCGCGACAAAAACTACTACGACCAGGCTCCCTGGCGGGGCACCTGGGCCCAGGACGGCGGCTGCCTGATGAACCAGTCGATCCACAACATCGACCTACTGCAGTGGATGCTAGGTTCGGTAGAGTCGGTATTCGCCTACACCGCCACCAATGCCCGCGAAATAGAGGGCGAGGATGTCGCGGTAGCGGTGCTGAAGTTCAAGAACGGCGCGTTCGCCACCATCGAAGCGTCGACCACCGTTTACCCCCGCAACCTCGAAGAGACGTTGCACATCTTCGGCACAACCGGCACGGCCGGCGTCGGCGGCGTCGCCGTCAACAAAATCGAAGCATGGCGGTTCGAAGGCGTAGAAGAAGCCGCCGTGCTCGCCGACCAGGACAAGGAACCGCCCAACGTTTACGGCTTCGGCCATTACGACATTATTAAAGACTTCATCGACGCGGTTGACAGCGGCCGCCAGCCGTCTGTGCCCGGCCCGGAAGGCTGCAAGGCCCTCGAAATCATCCTAGCTATCTACCACTCGGTCAAATACCGGGAAGAAGTTAAACTGCCGCTGGCGGAAAAGTTCACGATAGGAGTGGGCTTATGATCAACCATATAGACCCATCGGCCCGGCTCGGCCAGGGAGTGGCAGTCGGCCACTTCTCGGTTATCGGCAAAAACGCCCAAGTGGGCGAAAATGTCACCATCGGCAACAACGTCACCATCTGGGAAGGCACAGTCATCGGCGCCAACGTCCAGATCGGCGACGGCAGCGTCATCGGCAAACAGCCAAAGCCGAGCAAAACAAGCACCGTAAAATACGAAGACGCTCTGCCACCGCTTGTTATCGGCGCAAATACGACGATCGGCGCCAACGCCGTTATCTACGCCGGCGCCACCATCGGTGAGAACGCCCTGATCGCCGACCTCGCCTCGGTGAGGGAAAACTGCAAAATCGGCAACTTCGTCGTTGTCGGACGCGGCGTTGCCGTAGAAAACAAGACAACCATCGGCGATTACACCAAAATCCAGACGGGCGCTTACATCACCGCCTATATGGATATCGAAGATCATGTCTTCATCGCCCCGATGGTCACCTTCACCAACGACAACTTCATGGGCCGGACGAAAGAACGGTTCAAATTCATCAAGGGAGCCACTGTCAAGCGCGGCGCCCGCGTCGGCGGCGGCTCGATAATCCTCCCGGGCGTGGTAATCGGCGAAGAAACCTTCGTCGCCGCCGGCGCGCTGGTCACCAAAGACACGGCGGAGCGCAAAGTGGTAATTGGCCTGCCGGGCAAAGAAGCGCGGTCCGTACCTGACTGCGAACTGCTGGAAAACCAGGAGGACAAGAAATGAACTCCGCACGGGAAATCCCCTTCATCGACCTCAAAACCCAGCAAGAGCGCATCAAAGCCGAGCTGGACGCAAGAATCGCCGCCGTTCTCGAGCACGGCCAGTACATAATGGGGCCCGAAGTCTACGAACTGGAGAAAAAACTGGCCGAATACACTGGCGCTAAACACTGCATTTCGGTGGCGAACGGCACCGACGCTCTGCTGATAGCCATGATGGCCCTCGACATCAAGTCCGGGGATGAAGTAATCACCACTCCGTTCACCTTCATCGCCACGGCGGAAATGATCGCCTTTCTCGGTGCAAAACCTGTATTCGTCGATATCGATCCCCGGACATACAACATCGACCCCAACCTGATCGAGGCGGCGATCACCCCCCGCACCAAGGCGATAATGCCGGTGAGCCTCTACGGCCAATGCGCCGATATGGACGCCATCAACGTCATCGCCGAAAAGCATGGCCTCGCCGTCATCGAAGACGCCGCCCAAAGCTTCGGCGCCACCTACAAGGGCCGCAAATCCTGCAACCTTTCCACCATCGGCTGCACCAGCTTTTTCCCCTCCAAACCGCTAGGCTGTTATGGCGACGGCGGAGCGTGTTTCACCAGCGACGACGCGCTGGCCGCCAAAATGAGCCAAATCCGCCTCCACGGCCAGGACAGGCGCTACCATCACCCCATCATCGGTCTCAACGGCCGAATCGACACACTCCAGGCGGCCATCCTGCTCGCCAAACTAACCGTTTTCGAAGATGAAGTCGCTGCCCGCGAGCGTATCGCGGCCCGCTATTCAGAGCTGATGAAAGATATCGCCGTGACCCCGTATATCGAGAAGTTCAATACCAGCGTCTACGCCCAGTACACCGTCCTGGTCGACAAACGCGAGGAAGTGCAGGACAAGCTGAAAGCGGCGAGAATACCCACTGCCGTGCACTACCCAATCCCGCTGCACAAACAGCCGGCTTTTGCATACCTCGGGCTGGGCGATGGGGCCTTCCCGGCCGCCGAAGCCGCAGCCAAGAGAGTTATGAGCCTGCCGATGAGCCCATACCTCACCGAAGGTGATATGGACACGATTGTAGATGCACTGAAACAAGTATTTTGATAATTTTTGACAAAAATTGATTTTATCCAGCAGGAAAACTGAGAGTAATGTCAAAGTGCATAGTATTGAGTAAAAAAATTACTCAATACTATGCACTTTGTGTTCATATGGAGAAAATACAATGCTTGAATCTATTGTGACCTCAAAGACAAGAATACAGATGTTGCTGCGCTTTTTTCTCAACCCAAACCGTACTTCATATTTACGTGAACTTGCAGCAGAGCTTAGCGAATCATCAAATGCCATTCGTATTGAGCTGAACCGCCTGGAAAAAGCCAAGCTGATTGAATCAAGTCCCCAAGGGCGTATTAAAAGCTACAAGGCGAACCAGAATCATCCGTTATTTGGCGATATACAAAGTATTGTTAAAAAGACGCTCGGTATCGACAAAGTGATCAATAACATCGTCGACCGGCTGGGTGATTTGCGGCTTGCCTTTATTACCGGCGACTATGCCAGGGGGATAGACAGCGGCATAATAGACTTGGTGCTGGTCGGCCAGATTGACCGGCAGTTCTTGGACAGTCTGGTGCAAAAGACCGAGCCGCTCATCGGTAACCGTAAGATACGCTGCCTGTGCCTTAGTGAAGATGATTTTAAGCATCTTTTTACCAAGTTAACGCAGGGTCAGATGATATTTGAAATTTACCAGGCAGCTGACAATAAATAAGGAGTGCTGTGAAGTTATTGCGCAGCTATTTACTCACGCTTCCGAAGGCGGGCATGACTATAATCGGCTATCGTTCCAATGCCTTAAGATAAGGCAGACTAACTAATAGGAGAGATACTAAATGACTGGCAAGGATGGTTTGGCAAGATTGGTGGCTCCTTTCGCCTTACTATATAAATATCGGTCGATTTTATGGCAAACGACGCGGACGGATATCCGCTCTCGGTTTGCCGGTTCGACCCTCGGGTTATTATGGTTGGTAATTTATCCGCTATTGTTCCTCGGCGCTTACGCGATCGTATATTTGTATATTTTTAAAATCCGCTTTCAACTGTTTGATTCCAACGAATATGTTGCCATAATATTCTGCGGGTTAATTCCTTTTCTGGGCTTCTCTGAAGCTTTGAGCCTTGGGGTGGGATCGGTTGTTAGCAACGCCAACTTGATAAAAAACACATTATTTCCCATTGAATTAGTACCGGTTAAAGCGGTGTTAATATCGCAATGCACGCAGTTGGTCGGTATGGCCCTATTAATTATGGTAACGATTATTCTGGGTAAAGTATCAATATGGACGCCCTTCATCATATTAATATGGATATTGCAATTAATTTTCAGTATGGGGGTAGTTTGGATACTATCCAGCCTGAATGTTTTTGTGCGCGACTTACAAAATATTATCTCATTAGTAATCCTGATACTGATGATGATAAGCCCGATCGCCTACCCGACGGAGATGGTCCCGGCCAACTTACGTCCGTTCCTTAGTCTTAACCCGCTGTATTACCTGATTACTTCCTACCAGGACATCTTAATGCTGGGGCATTTGCCGCAAGCTATTATATTATGGATCTTGGCGGGTTTTTCCCTTATTACTTTTTATGTCGGTCACAGTTTTTTCATGAAAATGAAGGCGGTGTTCTCGGATAATGTCTGATTGTGCTATTGAAATAAACGGTTTAGGCAAAATGTATAAATTATTCCGTTCGCCAAGTCAAAAACTGCTTAACGCGTTCGGAATAGACAAATTTTGGCGAGCGGAAAAACCGCGGGATTTTTGGGCCTTGAAAGACATCAATATCGAGGTGAAGCGCGGGGAGCGTTTGGGTATTATTGGGCGTAACGGAGCCGGAAAAAGCACGCTCCTCAAGATCATATCTAAGAATGTAGCTCCTACCGAAGGCAGTGTCATCGTTAATGGTCGCATCCAGGCACTAATGGAACTAGGTACCGGTTTTCACCCGGAATTCACCGGACGACAAAACATCTATGCCGCATTGGCGTATCAGGGAATAACAGGCAAGAAAATTCCCTCCCTGGAAGAAGATATCATCGATTTTTCCGAGCTGGAAGAATTTATCGATCAGCCGATAAAAACATATTCAGCCGGCATGTATGCCCGCTTGGCCTTTTCTGTTGCCACCGTAATCGAGCCGGAAATTTTGATCATCGATGAGGTCCTGGGAGCGGGGGATGCCTATTTTGCCGGAAAGTGCGTTGAAAGGATGCGTAAACTGACTGAAGCCTCTGGGGCCACAGTTCTTTTCGTTAGTCACGACCTAAGCTCAGTCCAGGCGCTCTGCAATAGGGCTATTTGGCTTGATCGCGGAATATTAAGAATGGATGGTGACCCGCTCGATATCATAAAGCAATACACCGCAGTAGTTCGACAAGATGAGGAAATACGCTTGTTGGCCAGAGATTTAAAAATCTCGAAAAAACAAGCCGTGCTTTTAGAAAGTATGGATGAGATATATGAAAAGCTATTATTCCATTTAATTGATATTCATGGATATAGCCGACCGATATCCTCATCGAAGATCAGGAAAATAACTCTATGTATCAACGATAATGAGATTGGGGCAATTGCCGTTGGTGCTCCTACGGACAACAATTTGGATGAAAAATGCTACATAATGGATACTCCCGGTTATATGAATTGGGGTCCTTCGGAGAGGGACGGAAAAGGGTTTTACCGCCTTTTTGCAGATTTTAAAGGCAAATATTTTCATGCGCCGTTTGAATTTGCCGTTCCTAAGGGACTATTGACAGGGCAAAATTGCGGGCAAATTAAAATAGAAGGTGATTTCGTACAAGATACGGTAGCCTTGGGATTTTTTGACCCGCAAAGAAATGAATATAAGCGGATTTCTGTGCTAAGCGACAAGCCTCTACAAACATATGAGTTACCAGAACTCTTTAGTAAAAATATTGGCAACGATGAAAAAACTGAGCTGGCGAATTCGGCATTGCTCGTCAAGCAATGCCATCCTTCAGAAGAATATGGTTCTAGAGCAGCCATGATAAAAGAAGTGAAACTATTTAACGCGACAAACACCGAAACGAAGACACTTATCAGCGGGCAGCCTTTTCGAATAGAAATTACCTTTACCGTAGACGAACCGTTAAAAAATCCGGTATTTACCTTTTGCGCCTACGCCTTACCGCTGGGGATTACCGCCAGCCAGTGGGTTGTTGAAACTAAAGAAATTGGGGTTGATCTAGTAAATACCGGCGGTAAATTATCCATTGAAGCCGAAAAGTTACTTCTTGGCAAAGGCAAGTATGTCGCAACCATCGGCATTTATGAACATCATCCGCGGTCAGGCGGAGAACCGCCGGCTTATCATGTTTTGGACCGAGCCGTTCACTTCCAAATCATCGGCGAAGACAGCCTGGATATGACGGATTATGGATTATGTGTTCATCCGATTAAGAGTTATTTAAAGACTGAGCCTCAGAGCCGTAAATAATTCGGGTGGACAGTCCCGAGACAGTCTATGAAGACTCTGGCGGCGGGCACGGTTAAATTTGCGTGGACTCTCGCTATGTTGGCGAAGGCTTGATAAATTTGAATCATTGTAGAGAGGCAGATTGCTTTGAAAATACGCATATTATGCGGAACAGAAGGGTGAGGGAAAATGACCTTTCGGTCCGCGGCGCATAAGCCTAATGTTTTGGTTCTTTCGCATCTTTTCCCTAATAGCCACCAGCCTAACTTGGGCTGCTTTGTTTCGGAGCAGGTAAGGGCTTTACGCGAAAGGCAAAATATTGACGCAAGGGTCGTCGCTTGTTATCCCTACTGGTGTAGCAGACTAGACCCTTTTAGTGTAGTTGCAAGCCTGACGGAATATTATCGGAAGCTGCGTGCTTCCAGATGGACAGAACATAACGGGGTTCCCATACTTTATCTCCCCTATCTTGTCGGTAAACCGTTTTTTCCTTATATGTATCATGGGTATACCTACACAATGTCTATCCGTCTCGCAAAAGCAAAAATCCGCCGGAAATTCCCCTTCGATATTGTTCACGCCCATACCGGCTATCTTGATGGTGGGGCCGGACAATATCTGGCCCGCACGTATAACATCCCATATCTTATAACAGAGCACACGGGACCGTTTACTGTACTGATGAAGAACTCGGTTGTCAGGCGGCGCACCCTGGAAGCGTTGTCGAACGCCGATAAAATTCTCGCTGTCAGCCCGGCCCTTGCTGAGGAGATGCAAAAATGGCTGCCATCTCCCATGGATGGCAAGATGATTGTTTTACCAAACGGAGTCGATAAAAATCTCTTTTTTCCCGCGACCGCCTGTAAGGACGAGCGTGGCGACGAGCCCCTGAAATTACTAAGCGTTATTTCGCTTGAGGACATAAAGAACCCTTTTCTCCTCCTGCAGGCCGCCGAAAAACTTATACATGAGGGCCGCGAAATTCAGGTTAAGATAGCCGGGGATGGTCCCTTGCGCGGACAGATGGAAGACTGGTTGAATGCGCGAGGTCTTGAACGCCAGATTAAATTGCTGGGGGGGCAATCGCGCCAGGAAATAGCCCGGTTGATGCGTGAAGAGTGCGATATATTTGTTTTAACAAGCCGGGCGGAAACCTTCGGAGTTGTAGTGATTGAAGCGCTGGCCAGCGGCAAACCGGTCGTGAGTACGCGCTGCGGCGGCCCGGAAAGTGTTGTCACCGAACCATACTTGGGGGCACTGTGCGCGAACGATAATCCGGATATGTTAGCAAGCGTCATCGCCGAGGTTTCAAATCGGCTCACCATATGCCAAACGGCGGAAATCCGCCAATACGCCATCGAGAATTATTGCTATTCTGGTTTAGCAGATAGGATTGCTGCAATTTATCGTGAGTTAGCCGGGAAAACGGCTGAACCCCGAGGCGATTAGGCCGACGGAAATAGGCTTCATTATTTGAGCTGTGTCAATGTTAAGCTTTTAAGGAGCACAATGAATGAAAAAAACATTCAAGCCAATATTGTTTATCCTGATAATTGGCATAGTTGTAGGTGTAGGCTACTTTTGGCTTCTTGCCGGCTCGGAAAAACCAATTCCCTTGGGCTCAGACGGAAAACCTATCCTGGGTCTAAATAAAATTTACGGTCAGGATATTTTTGCCAGTCAATTAATTAAAACTATTCGAGTCAAGCCAAATCCGTTTGTTGAACCCCAAATGGGTTGGAAAACGAAGGGGGACAAAGTATTTCACCCCTCGAACCTGGCATTGGACGGCCTTCGTCTGGTTATGAACGGAAGAACCGAGGAAGCGATTGAGCATGCGGAAATATTGCTCCAGCATGGTGTTACCAAAGATAACGCCTTGTTTTTTCCGTTTGATTTTGACTTCTCCCCTTACTGGCCGTATGATCTGAAAGCGCCGTGGACATCGGCCTTCACACAGGGACTCGCTCTGGGGCTCTATTCATACATATACAACGATACCAAGGATCCGCGCTACCTCGATATTGCCAATAAAGTCTTTAATTCGTTTAAGGTCCCAATCGAGAAGGGTGGCTTTACAAGGTTTGAAGCGAAGGGAGTTTTTTTCGAGGAATACCCAACGCAGACGCCTATTCGCGTGTTAAACGGCGCCGAAGCGGCGATGCTTGCCATTTATGATTACGCCGTTATCACGGATAATCCTGAAGCCCTAAGGATGTTCCGCCAAAGCGTGCAGCGACTGGAAAGCTTATTGCCTAAATATGAAACCTCTTCTCAGATTTCCGGTCGGATGGTCACTACCTACAGCCTCGCTCCCACCCGCCCGGAAGTGTTGTGCCGCTTTGTCGGCACAGGCAACATGATTCTGCATAAAATCCGGGTATTCGGACATAGCGCGGGGCAAAGCAAGGAGCTGTCTGTTGCCGATGTCGGTAGCGACAGCGACGGCGATGTAATGAGCTACGCCTACATATGGGATGATCCCCAGTATATGAACTGGGGGGAACGGAAGAATGTCGGCGGCATGCCGGGGAGGGAAGTCCTTGGTCGCAACGGCCAGTACAACCATTCCCCATTTAAGGTAGTGCTGCCTGACGGCTATAACCAATATGAGCTTGAAATGGTCTATACTCCTATAGAGCCTGGCGTCATCCACCTTCACGCGTATGACGATTTCGAGCAGTACTGGCCGGTCGGGCAGATAATAATTGGCAATGACGCCACAGGAAGAACGCATACCGACCGCTTTTCCTTTTCCGCGAAATTTATCAATGCCTGGAGAGAAAAGTCTTCCAGCAAATCAAAAGTGGACGAGCGGTATATTGATGATAATTATAACGCGTTGGCGGTAATCGCAAGGCTTTCCGGCAGTAAAACACTCAGTAAATACGTCGAAAAGTGGAAACAGACGGTCGATGCGGTGCCCTCCCAGTGGTATAATAATGTCCCTGAATCACTGATCGAGAAGGCTTCCCGGCAGCCCCTACCAGCAGCCAACGCGGCCGATGGTTTTCTGCGGGTTGAGTATCCGGCGGCCGTCGCTATTAATGATCAGATTCATCTGTTCTATAGCTATTCTTCGGGGAACGAACGCAGGAATATTGCCGTGGCTACCAGTCAGGACGGAATAAGTTGGCAGCGACGCGACATCTTTGACCTGCAAGCTCTGCCGGAAGGCTGGCGGGGAGGCATTTCCCGTCCCAGTGTAATAAAACTCAAAGAACCGGCTGATAGCGGGAAGCGCTACATGATGTATATGACTGTCTACGCCGGCGATCAGGACAAGGTTGGACGGATCGGCTGGGCATCCTCTCCGGATGGCGAGAAGTGGAATATAGGCGGAATTATCAATGCGTCCCCCGCCTTTTGCACCCGGGCAGTGAAATTGAACGACGGGAAGCTGGCACTGTTTTCCATTACCCCCGATGGCGCTATCCGCAAGGCTCTGTCTGCAGACGGGGTAAACTGGACGTCGGCAGGCACCATTTATCAAAATGTCGACAAGTACAGGAAGCTTGACGGCCTTTCGATCCTAGTGCGTGATGAAGCGACATACCTATTGCTGGAAACGACAATCAGCGATTCCAAACGCCATGACATTTTATTATTCCGAGAAGGGCCCGACGGGCGGCTTAAGGCCAACCTGAGAAATCCCGTCATCGTTGACCCGGATTGGCTAAATGTATGGGATGCTGTGAGTTATGGCTATGATTTTAGCGACGACTTCGTGTATTACAGCGGATTTAACCCGGCGGACGGAACGGCCAAAATTGGGCGGGGCAAATTGAAAACGCAGCTTTTTGACCGCTATATCGAGGTTGGCTTTGAACCTTAGGAATCAGCAAGGAATAGAAACTCTAAAAGGATGTTGCTACTTTGAAAATTGCGATAAGCACGAATTTGTTTCCGCCGGTAATCTCCGGTACAGCGAGTTATTCTTACGATATTTGCAAAGCGTTGTCCAATTATGGACATGAGGTTTTCCTTATTGCGCCGGAGTTGCCGGGCAGGACGGACTTTTCCGATGCTGGGATCAGCGATCCAAGTCACGTTCTGGCGCTTCCCGCCTGGAAAATACCCAGCAACCCTCTGATCATGGGCTTTAGTCAACTACGCTCGGTGATACGGCCAGGTACTCTGGGCAGGGTTGTTGATTTCCTTGCTCGCCATGAAGTGGAGTTTATCTACCAGCAGTCGCATGCTTTCGATACCGCGATATACACTCGCCTGGCTGCTCAGCGACTGGGCATTCCGCGGGCGGTAGCCCATCACACCAATATTGCCCATCCTAATAAACTATTTAACTTTTTTCTGCGGTGGGGCGAGAAGATTTGGCTAAAGAACCTTTACCTTAAGCCGGACGATCTGTGGATTTGCCCGGACGCCTTTACTTTGGAATACTGTACCGAGCGGTTTGCCGGAATGCCGGTCGCCAATGTGACATACGGGGTGTCGCCTTTTCAACACTGTGACAATCCTGATGTTCTTCGTGAGGCGGAAGAAATTAAAAAAAGGCATAGCCCGATCATCGTCAGTCTTGGTCATGTCACCAATTGCCGGGATCGGGTTGACCTGATCGAGGCTCTTGGCCTTCTAAAAGGGACTTATCCCAATATCGGGCTTGTCGTGATTGGTGATACCCAGGTTACGTATCCCCTGAACAAAGCCCGCGAACTGGGGCTGGAATACAACGTATACTTTCTCGGAAAGCGTTCCAGGAGTGAAATACGGCCGTTTTTGGACATCGCCGACCTTGAAGCCCATTGGTATTTCGACGCATCGACCTTTGGCATAGCCACATTGGAGGTAATGGCCTCAGGGGTTTGCTGCTTGGCCTCTTGTGACGAGAACTGCTATGGGGAAGATCTCTTTAAAGAAGGTTACCATTATGGAAGAGTGCAGGAGAAAAATCCCGCAGATATCGCCGAGAAAGTTAACTACTTTTTGCAGAACGATCGGTCGCGGCAGGATATCGGGAAAAATGCGGCCTCTTTTATCGAAAGCCGATACTCCTGGAAGACGGTAGCCAAGCATCTTACAGCTGAATTCGAGGCTTATCGGAAGAGGTGTTATACCAGGCGATGAATTTGCGAGCAGTGAAATGGACGATGATTTGGATAGTGGTCTTGCTGGTTGCCGTCAATTATTATAATGGGCAGGATAGGTATCACCAGCACCTTTTTCCTGGTATTAAAGCAATTAATTCAATAATGGCCAGTGCCAAAGGGTTTAGCGGCGAGGGCATTATCAACATTGAAGCCGAGGACATGAAGGCCACCGGCGGTCAGTGGGGTCTGGTCCAAACCGGACACTATTCCGGCAGCAAAGCCATTTATACGGCAAAAAGCGATTCCGAACTGCTGGCGCCGATAAAGGATATCCCCAAAGGGGAATATACCGCGATAGTGTATGTATGGTCTTATAACAACGGCAGTAACACGGTTGTTTTAAAGTCGGCCGGAAAAAGCAGCACCATTACTTGGGACGCCAAGTTGAGCGAACAGGTTCTGCCGATTTCAACCACGGTAACGATTGATGAGTCGTCAGCAGAGCCGTATATCCGGCTCACTCCGGTACAAATAGGGCAGCCATATGTTCTCGTGGATCGTATCACCCTCGTGCCGCCGTCAGTGGTTGCAAACGATTGGCGGCAGCTTCCGCTGATTGTTTTTGCCGCGGCTGGCTTACTCCTCTCGGCGATTTCCTGGGGGGCGCTTTTACTGCGCAGGTTATTACCCGGGTGGCGGGAGGAAGGCTTTCTCCGGCTGGTATTAGGTATGGCGCTAGGCTTGGGCTTTTTGGGTACGCTTACCAGCATGCTCGGTATCCTTGGCTGGTTTGTCCGTCCGGTGGTGTATTCTTTGCTTATTGCCGGAATAGTGCTTGGGGGCCGAAGTGCTTTTACCCTGGTTCATCAGTGCATTAATGCATTTTTACTTCATAGTTTTCGGGTTAAAGCTGTTGTTTTACTGATATCGGCCGTCATCGGCATTGCCACTTTACCGGCGCTGGCTCCAGCCGTCGGAATAGACCCGCAGATTTATCATCTGGCTATTGCCAAGTGGCTGCTTGCCGAAGGGGGGTTCCACTATCACCCCTACCATATACCGTGGGCTTATCCTCATCTGGTATCCAATCTCTTTGCGCTGGGGCAAGCGATCTTCAATGACCCTTTTTTCCGGGTCGCGCAGTTGGTAAGCGCCATCCTCGGGGCAGGCTGGCTTGCTTCTGTGTACTGCCTCGGCCGGGAATTCTTTGGGAAGGCGACAGGCATCGGAGCGGTAGTTTTATGCTTGGGAATCGAGGGTGTACTATTTTCCTTCGGCCTCAGCCTGGTTGATTTCGGTTTCGCTTTTTTCGCGGGTGTCGCATTATTATGTTTTAGTATTATTATAAAAGACGAAGACAATGACTGGACTAAAACACAATGGAGACTTATCGGCCTAATGGCTGTTTCCAGCGGCTTTGCGGCGGTGTGCAAGGTTAACGGCCCCTCGATAGCTGTAGTTCTCGCGGTCGCTCTTGCCGTCTTCGTGGGAAGGCGCGATGGCTGGAAACGGGGCACGCAGGTCTTTGCGGCGGTCGGTATTCTGTCTTTTCTAGTGGCGGCACCGATGTATTTCAAGAATTACTTGCTGTATTACAATCCGCTATATCCATTTAGCACGTTTTTCCCCAACCGGGATTTGACCACTACTTTCGTTCAGGCATGGATGACGGCGGCAAACTGGAATACCGGCCTGGAAGCGAGGCAACTGTGGTTATGGCCGGTGTATTGGGTCAAAAAAGGGTTTGTCGATCCATTATCGCCTGGTCCGGCCTTTGTTGTCGGAGCTATCCTATTGATGACCGAGAAGGATAATTATCGGTATTGGCCGCTCTATTTGGTTGTTGCCATGCTTTTGGTTCTGTGGTGGATGATCAGCCCGTTAACCAGGTTTGCCTGGCCGTGGCTGTCGATACTGATTGTTTTTGCTTGCGCTCCGCTGAGCAAAGGCTTCAGTCAACGGCATAAAAAGCTGCTTCCCGTATTGCTGGTTGTGATTGCCGTCCCAACCATCGCCCATGAAATGCTTCCCTCCGTGAACGCATGGAACAATATTCTCGGGCGGGAGAACCACCAGCATTATTTGGAGAGGGTCTTTCCGATACACGCCGGGAAGACGGTTTCGCCGCCTGTCCAGGGTATCTTTGCTTTGAACAGACTGTACAGCGAGCAGCCTTTTACGGATAGAGTGCTGCTTGATACGAATTTAGTGGCCTACGCTGATTTTAGAACTATTCCGGGACCTTATTATTTAATGGTGGAAACCTTGGGAGATCAGCGGCTGTTCCGGTTGGCTGCGGGACCAGTGACATTATCCCTGGCGGGTAAAGGCACGGATGAAGAGGCGCTCAGGGAACTTGAAAGACTAAATGTTAAGTACATTTTAGTCAAGAAGGAAACACCTTCAATCAAGGATGTAAAACCCCAGGACTACTTGAAACTAAAAATGCCGGATCGCAAACCGCAGTCTCTGTTAGTGGGGCTGGAGCGTTGGGTTCAGCAAGGTTTGGCGGTAAAACGGGAATATCAAGACAGTCTGCTCTACATTATTGAACGCAAATAAAACAAATCAGTGGGAGTGCTTTTAATGCCACGGCTGCATAAATTGGTTCCCTTTATAATCAGCGCTATATTTATATATGCTTTGGTGTCCTACTTTCGGTTTGATTATGGCGAACTGTTAAAAACACTGAGAGTAATGAATATGCCGCTGGCCTTATTGGCTCTCCTGGCCTATCTGGCGGCCGAGTATGTAATCGCCTTCCGGCTCAAGGTCATCTACAAGGTTTTCGAAATCAGCAACACGGTTTTCATGTTTTTTCTCTACACCCTGATCGGTATCTTTGTCAATAATGTGATACCGACCTGTATCGGGGGAGATTTGACCAAGGCCTATTGTGCAGCGCCCGGCGGTTCCGACAAAATGACTCAATCGGTTGTTGCCTCGTTCGCCGACCGGCTTATCGGACTGGCAGGAATGGTTTTAATGGGATATATGGCGATCTTCCTGGCGCCTCAATTCGCCGACATGCGCCAGGGCGCCGTTGTCTGGAGCATCCCTTTCGTGTTCATGTCGGGGATAGCCGGGATGGCTATCCTTAGGAGCGAAGCGGTCAGAAACATGATAAGGGGCATCTTCGCAAGAATGCCGAAAATTGCAGCATTAATTGACGCGGTTCTGACTTTGGCGACATCGGTCAAAGCACTCTTTGTGAGCTTGCTGCTTACCTTCATGACCATCGGTTTGCTGGCGCTGTCTTGCTGGTATGCCGCCCAAGCCCTGCACGCGCCTGTCGAATACACCTTCTTACTCTTTTTAGTCCCTGTGGCCGCGATATCGGTAATTATGCCCTCGGTAAACGGCATTGGGGTGCGGGAAACCATCTTTGTCTTCATGCTTAAAGGGATCATGCCTGTGGAAAAGGCGCTGGCCTTAGCGCTCGTTGTTTATTTTCTCACAGTGATTACAGGCGCTCTTGGAGGCATAACGCTGCTCTTTCGCCGCAGGTTCGGGATTTCCTTCGCCTTTTCATCGAAGATTGGCGGATAGAATACAGTAATTGTTGATGAAACAGAAATTTTAGGAGGCTGACACCATGATTAAGGGTAAGCGCATATTCATCACCGGCGGCGCCGGATTCATCGGATCGACACTGATCGGAAAGTTCATGGACAATAACCAAATAACCATCTTCGATAACTTTACCAGAGACGCGCTAAAATCCCAGGGGTACGCCGACCACCCCAATTTGAAAATTATCAGAGGGGATGTTCTGGACAAAAATTCGTTATTCGCCGCAATGGAGGGCTCGCAAATTATTGTTCATGCCGCAGCGATCGCCGGCATCGATCAGACCGTCCGAAATCCGGTCACCACCATGCGTGTGAACATGCTGGGAACCGCCAATGTTCTGGAGGCCGCGCAGCAGATCAACGCTAATGGCGCTATTGAGCGGGTACTGGATTTCTCGACATCGGAAGTATTCGGGTCCTACGCGTTCAAGGTCGAAGAGACCTCCCAGACGGTAACCGGTGCTGTCGGCGAGGCGCGCTGGACATATGCGGTCAGTAAACTGGCGGGTGAACATCTGGCCCATGCCTATCACCGTCAATACGGTCTTCCGGCTGTCACGGTAAGGCCTTTTAACGTATATGGTCCCGGACAAGTCGGTGAAGGCGCCATCCACATTTTCATCCGTCAGGCCCTCGCCAACGAGGATATAAAAATATTTGGCGACGGCAATCAGATCCGGGCCTGGTGCTATGTCGACGATATGATTGACGCTCTGCTACTGTCCCTTACCAGCCCGAACGCAGTAGGGAATTCTTTCAATATCGGCAATCCCCGTGCGGTTACGACAATATATGGCCTGGCGCAGACCGTCTGCCGGGTGTTAAATTCGAAATCGAAAATCGTGTTCCGTGAAGCGCTTTCCGCCGATATAGAACTCAGGATTCCCAGTGTCGATAAAGCCAGGGACTTGATCGGTTTTGAAGCGAAGGTGGACTTGGACGACGGTATTATGAAAACCGCGGAATGGATGATGAAAAATACCGACAAACTGGCGGCCCTTCCCGAGATCTTCACCGGAGGAAAATCAAAATGATACGCTTGTGTGTTCCGCAACTCGGCGAGGAAGAGTGCGCTGCGGTGGCAAGAGTCTTAAAAAGCGGTCAACTAATCCAAGGTGCAGAGTGTTTGGCTTTGGAAACAAAGCTCGCCGGATATCTGGATGTGGGGCATGTAGTTGTTGTATCATCCGGTACCGCCGCTTTGCACATGGCCCTGCTTGCACTTGACATCCGGCAGGGGGACGCAGTGCTGGTGCCTGATTTTACCTTCCCGGCCACCGCCAATGTCGTCGAACTCGCAGGTGCGAAGACCGTGCTCGTAGACGTGGAAAAGGACTCATACTGTATTTCCGGGCGGACATTGAGGAAGGCAGTCAGGGAATGGAATGGCCCGGAAAAGCTGAAGGCAATAATGCCGGTGCACGAATTCGGCTATCCGGCGGATATGGATGAAATCGGGGCCATCGCCCGTGAACACAACCTGCTAGTAATCGAGGACGCCGCATGCGCGCTTGGTTCGGAGCATAACGGCAAAAAAATCGGCACATTTGGCAGTGCCGGCTGTTTTTCCTTCCATCCCCGCAAAGCCTTGACCACCGGCGAGGGTGGTGCAATTTCGACCAATGACGGCGCGCTGGCGGAGCGGCTCCGTACTCTGCGCAATCATGGCATTGTGTACCATGAAGGCAAAGTCGGCTTCCCCCATGTCGGCCTAAACTATCGGCTGACTGATTTTCAGGCGGCTATCGGTTCGGTTCAGTTTGCGAAATACCCGGCAATGCTGCAGGAACGTCTTGAATTAAAAAATAAGTACGACCAGCTGTTGGCTACACTGCCGGTTACCTTACCCGCCGGCAATAAGGGACACATTTGGCAGACTTATATGATCCTGCTGCCTTCTGCGGTCAACCGCGATAATGTGATTAAGGAACTCAAGAACAAAGGGATTGAGACCAATCTGGGAGCGCATGCCCTGCATTGTCTAGACTATTATCAGTCGGTTTACCCGGAGCAGTGCCAAGGGGCGGCAGGAAACAACGCCGAAATTTTGTATAAGCAGGGGCTGGCCTTGCCGTTATATCCGGGTCTAACTGATGGTGAATTGGCGAAAATTTCCGCAGTTCTTGCGGAGATCCTGGGAAATAGCTGATGGAGGGCGGGACTGGGATGCGTTTGAATTTGCTGTCCGAAAACCCTTCCTTGCATACGGGTCTCTCGAGGTTTTGCAGCGAATTCACGGTGTTGCACCCGCAGTTTGCAACCGATTTTTCGCCTCTTTACTCAACCCTTCCCGACTGCCGGTACGATGCCATGGTTGCGCATCAGCATGAAGAGGTCCGGGGATTTCTCCCTTTTGTAGTTTATGAGGGCAAGTTTGGACCTATCATAAACTCTTTGCCATACATCGCTTACGGGGGACCGGTATCCACAGAGGGTGATGTTACCCAAATACTGGTGGAGGAAATGGTTCGCTACGCCAGAAAACTTGGCTGTATCACAATGACCGTTTCGACGCCACCCTTCATGACAGAGGCAGGTCTCGCAGCTTATCGCGACTATTTGCATCCAGACTACTATTTTGCCAACTTCTTTCAATATAGCCTGTTGGACGTTCATCCGCTGGAAAAGTTGTCCGGTAAGCGTCGGTCGGCGTTCAAGAATGAAATCCGCAAGTCAGAGCAAGCGCGGGTTTTGCTAAAAACGATTTGCGCGGATGTAGATATTGACGAATGGCTGGTAATTTACGGCGACAGATACGCCGAGATTGGGGCTACTCCTTATCCGCCGCGGTTTTTTAAGAGCATGCTTACTGATGTGGATCATAAGGGCAAGGTTTTATTGGTGGGAGCCTACCTCGAGGATGAGTTGATCGGCGGGACCCTGTTTTTACTAGGGCGGGGTATCGTTGATTATTTTGCCTCGGCCTATAAAACTTCGTATATGCACCTTTACCCCAACACATTTGTGCTGGATGCCATGTTTCACGAATTTATGGCGCAGGGGTACAGGTTGTTTAACTGGCAGTCCAGCCCCGGCAAGGGCGGTGTATTCGCCTACAAGCAGCGGTGGGGGGCGCTGGAAAACGAGCACTATTATCTCACCAAGGTTACTGGAAAGATCGAGAATCTGACAAGAGTACCCCTGGAAGATATCCGCGCGGCATATCGGGGTTTCTTTGTCGCTCCGTTCCATCTATGGGATAACGCCAAATAAGAAAGAAGGCCTTCGCGTGCGCCGAATTCTCTTAATCGGTCGAACAACGATTGCCAAAATTGTTATTGACATCGCCAAGTTATGCCTAAATAATTATGAGTTTTCGTTTAAGGGTTTTATAGATGATAGCCAGGCATTACATGGAACACTTTTTTGTGGGCTTCCTGTGCTGGGGGCGTTCAATGAGATTGACAGTATTGCCGCCGACTACGATATTAATACGGCCGTCATATGCATAGGACACAACCATATGGATGTGCGCGCTCGATATTTTGAAGCATGTCAGGATAAAGGATTTATAATGGAACGCTTCGTTCACCCGTCCGCCAGCATTGCGCGGGGCGCAAGCATAGGTGCAGGTTTTGTTGCTGGCGCAAACACGGTTGTTAATCCCGATGCGGTAGTTGGGGAGAACGTTTTGCTCTGGTCCGGTTCGGTTATCGAACATGACTGCCGGATCGGCGCTCATAGTTACGTTTCTCCCGGCGTTACCCTAGCAGGAGGAGTGCGCCTTGGGGAATTCTCCTTTATTGGCTCAGGGGCGACGGTGTTACCGGAAGTGAATATCGGTTCGCGGGCCATTGTGGGCGCAGGCTCTGTCGTTACCCGGGATGTGCCGGAAGCGACCTTGTCCTATGGTGTACCGGCGCGTGTGGTCCGAAAGTTATAAATGACTCATGTGTTCGCGCTGTTTTTCCCGAGATCAGGTAAAGATTGGTGGGCGTGATACATATTTACAAGACGCTAGCTTCAATTATTGTCAGTTTAATTACTGTATACTATATATTTTCCGCCTATGACCTAAATTTATTGAAGATTCTTCGGCAGTTCCGAATTGTCGATTATCCATTGGCCATTTTCAGCATTGTGGTATTTTTTGTGGCAAATTACCTTAATGCAGTCAGATTGCGCGGCTTGCTTGCTAAACAAGGGCTATTTTACTCAAACTGGCTAATATTTAAATTTGGTCTGGTACAAAGTTTTTTTTACTCCTTTTTCCCAGGCGGGGTTATTTCCGATCTTGTTAGGATTTCGCTACTTATTCGCGAAATAAAGCAAGCCTACGCCATATTTAAGATCTCCATCCTGGATCGAATTTATGGATTTGCCGGACTTATTATTTGCTTTATCGGCATACTGTTAAGCGACGGTGATGTCACCAAACTGGCATTGTTTTCAGCGCCTTTTGTTTTAGGAACAGTTCTGTTTTATCCTTCGGGCGCAGTTTCAACTATTCGACTGGCGGTTTATGCAATTTCGATTTCTACGGTCACCATGCTGGTTGCCGGCTGTTCGCTATATTACGGCGTGCTGTCGGTAGGCATTCCACAAAGTTTCTTGACGATTTTCACGCTCTCCCTTATAGCGACCATTTCCGCCGCTGTACCTTCAATTAATGGCATCGGTGTGCGCGATTTCCTCTATATATTATTTTTCGGCGCAATTTTGAGTAATGAAACAGCGGTTGTTATCTCTACGATAGTTTTGATATTGAATATGATAATGGGCCTGTTGGGAGGAGTCATTTTGTTATTTTATAAGCAATTCGGTGTAAGGCTAAACTCCGACTTAATCCGGGAAGTCCAGGAAGAAATTAATAAAAGGAGAAAGCCTAATGACGGGGACTAAGCTTGTTTCAATAATAATCCCGTGTTATAACGAAGAGAAAGTAATCGAGAAAAATGTCAGGCAGATTATCGATTTGATATCCCGGCACAGTGATTATCGATGGGAAATAATCTGTGTAAATGACGGGAGTAAGGACGGGACAGGGCAGATTCTGGACGATTTGGCCAAGCGGTTTGCCGTTGTGTCGGTTATCCATCACCCTACTAATTATGGGCAGGGAAGGGGATTGCGAAACGCCTTTGCCAAAAGCCAAGGAGAATATATTATCACCATGGATGCCGACTTGTCCTATGATGTAAATCACATTACCGAGCTGCTGGCAGCGACGGAAAGGGTTAATGCCGATATCTACCTCGTTTCCGCTTATATGGACGGTGGGGTGGTGGAGAATGTCCCGCCGCTTCGGCGGTTTTTGAGCCGGTGGGGCAACAGGTTCCTGTGTTTTATGTACGGACAAGATATTCATGTCATGAGCTGCGTCGTAAGGTTATATAAACGTAAGGTCATTGAAACCTTGGAGCTTTTTTCCGAAGGCATGGAAATCAATCTGGAAGTCTTGAATTATGCCAGGATTGCCAATTTCAAAATGACTGAAATACCGGGCCGGCTAATTTGGCGGAAGGAAAAGACTGCTGAGGCAAAGCCGGCGAGGGTATCGAAAATGCGCCTGGTCAATACGATTAAAAGTTATTTTCGCATTGGCACTTTCTTCCGGCCAAGTTTAATGATGTCATATCCGGCGGTATTTTTTATTATAGTGGGCATTCTCGGCTCCCTACGCAGCCTTTGGATATTTTTTGGCTATTGGGGAGGCGGGCTTACCAAGCAAAGCATAGTCGACGCCGTGATAAAGTCCTTCGAAACCAACTTTCCGACGATTCTGCTCAGCGCCTTTTCGATCTTATTGGGATTCTTGCTGGTTATACTGGGAATAATAGCCCGCTACCTCCAGGTCATCTATGAGGATAACTACCGGCTTCACTGCCGGGTGAATTCTTACCTGAAAGACGCCAGCCCTCGGGTCACCGACCGTAGCGAGGCGAGCGAGGAAGTACAGTGAACGACCGGGAACAAATCGTTCGCCGCTATATAGCGGAGCGTGCAAGGCGGTATTGGGGTACAGCCGGCGCTCAAAACCTGATATTTCGGCTGCCGGTCTGGTCTTATCCGGTCGAAGCCGGTCTAAGTCTAACCGAACCGAAGATGACTTTTGTGCCGCTGCCCAATTGGGCGGCCGATCTTGGGGTTGGCCCCGCTTCCGGGCTATTGGTGTACAAGGAACATATCCAGCCTGGTGATGGCCCGGAATATCTGCGGACAAACTGGCTCGCCACCGCCTTGGCTTTGATGCTGTCGGTCGAGGAACAACAACACGAACTGGCCCATGGCCCTATCCATTCCTATTCCTATAAATTGAAGGGATCGGATGAGAGAAGGTTCGGCAAGGCATGGGTAAACAGAATCTTTCTCTTCCTGCGCCGATGGGCTGCTGCCATGAGCGGAGCGGATGAAGATAGGTTATTCGGGGGAAGGCCCCAAGCTGAAATAATGCTGACCCATGATGTTGACGCAATAGAAAAAACCGGGGCCATCCGCTTCAAGCAAGGCCTGTTTTGCGGCTACAATGCCAGCAGGAATGCTGTGAAAGGCCATTTTTTCAAAGCAGGCAAAAAAGCCAGTCAGGCGCTGAGTTTTTTGTTTAGTTCCTGTAATTACTGGAACTTCGATCTTATCCTGGCTCTGGAAGAACGATGGGGTCTTAGAAGTACTTTTCTGTTTTATGGCGGGGGCAATCCAAGCGGCTTAAAAGCCAGGTTGTTTGATCCCGGCTACACTTTAAATGATCCGCGGCTTACCGAGGTCTTCGGCTTCCTGCTGACTAACGGCTGGCGAATTGGGCTGCATCCCTCTTTCCAGTCATGGAACAACTGGCAAATCATTGCCAGGGAAAAGACGGCTTTGGAATTTGAAATAGGTCGGGCTGTCGAAGTATGCCGGCAACATTGGCTGCGGTTTAGTTTTGGCCAAACGTGGCGGATGCAGGCCCGCGCCGAACTGAAAACCGATTTAACACTGGGTTTTAACGACAGGCCAGGGTTTAGAAATTCAGCCGCGCTGGCTGTTGAACCGTTCGATCTTCACACTTTGACCGGGTTTTCCATCATTAGCATCCCTATGATTCTCATGGATTCGCATTTATACGACTACCGGGAGCTGTCATCAGAGCAAAGACAAGCAACGATTAAGGATATTATTGATGAGGTGCGATTTGTCGGCGGGACGGCAAGCGTCATCTGGCATCAACAGGTTATGAATTCGGATTATGGCTGGATAGAAGGGTACAGGGAGTTGCTGGAATGTTGTCAGTAAATTGCAGCCCGTTGTGGCTGGAAGTCGAGAGAACGCTACCGCGGTTTCTCAGTCAGTACGACATCGACCCTTTCAGCCCGACGCTGGGACTTGGCGACCGCTTTCATTGGTCGTGGAAGCTCATCGATTTTGCCAACGGAACTTTTCAGGGTGGAGTAAACGGCTTGGCCAGACTGGTTACTGGCCGTGCTTTGCCTGACTATATAAGTGAAGAAGAAGCACTGTTTTATATAGACCGGATCATCCGCGGCACCAAACGCGCCATGAGGGGTGACGGAAGCCTGGAAGAGGCTTTTCCTTACGAAGGCTCCTACTGCGTCACCGCGCTTGTAGCCTACGATATTCTTACCGCCATCGAACTGCTGCGGGACAAGCTTGCCCCGCAGGCGCTCCACGCTCACTTAGAGCTGATACGTCCCGCCATCGGCTTTTTAAAGCGTTCTGACGAGTCCCACGCGGAAATAACCAATCACCTGGCGACAGCTACCGCTGCGCTCTTTAAATGGAACTATCTGACCGGCGAAAATGACAACATAAAGTTCGATCAACTTCTCGGGCGAATACTGAGTTTCCAGTCGCCGGAAGGCTGGTTTAGCGAATATGGCGGAGCTGATCCCGGGTACCAAACACTATGCGTCCATTATCTGGCCGACCTGTACCGGATGACCAAGTTGCCGGCGCTAAAACAGGCGCTTCTGACATCTATGGAATTCCTGCAATATTTTGCTCACCCGGACGGTTCGTTTGGCGGTTTCTACGGCAGCCGTAACACTCGTGTTTATTATCCGGGCGGTATCGCCTTTTGCGGCCAGTATTCGCCGGCAGCACGCAGCCTGACTCAGTTCATGGCCAGTTCCATTGCCAGGAAGAATACTGTCGTTCTCTCGGCCATCGACAACCAGAACCTTATCCCCTTATTCAACTCTTACGTTTGGGCGGCCGGAGGTTATAAACCCGAAGGGGAACAGGGCGGGCTTCCCTGTCTTCTGGCGGCGCGGTTCGTGAAGCATTTCCCCCAGGCCGGGCTGTTGATCTATAATGACCGGGAGCGCTACACCGTGGTCGCCGCCAAAAAAGGAGGGGTAGTGGCTCATTTTGATAAAGAGAAACACACGGCGCTATGGAACTGCGGCGCGGTAGCCACCGATGCCGAGGGACGCTACTACAGCGCCCAGGCGGACAGCGAGCAAAGCAGCGTTGATACGGATAAGCCGGCTGTTGTCGTGCAAGCCGGTCTATACCCTGTTGAACACAAGCTGCCTGATGCTTTCAGGTTTATACTCCTAAGGCTGGCCAATATAACAGTAATGAGAAACGGCGCGCTGCGCGAATGGGTTAAAAAACTGCTTGTCCGCTATTTGATCAAGACCAAGAAAAAGCCTGTCGCCAAAGTTGAGCGGCGAATCGTCTGGGATAACCAAGGCGAAGTTATGATTGACGATTGTCTGGCCGATTCGAAGGTGAGCGGCTTGACTTTGCAAAAAGGAAATTTTACCTACAAGGTCTTCCATATGGCCAGCAGCTGGTACTGGCAAAAAGGCGGAGCCCTTAGTTCTCCCCCCTATGGACCCGAAGCTGGACCAAACCCGACACCGGACCCGGAAGAATAGGCCTATAACTGCCCTTTATGCGGGAGGAGTAAATCAGTGCTACGTGCTAACTTTATTGGTGTCAGGGACAATAAGGCCTGGAAACATATAGTCGCCGGCTTAATAATAGCGATTTTTTTAATAGGCGCCAATTACCTGACATTGCAAAATTATGACGATATTTTGTCCGCATGGGGCGATGACAACCTGGCCTATTATGCTGAGCGTTATGTCGATGGAGGCGAATACGCCGGTGATCTGTGGCACAATACCTTGCAAAAAGAGTACGTATTTATGAGCGGGGCGTTCCTTATCCCTGCCATGCTTTACAAGTATCTCCATATATTGCCGGTGAAAGTGTCGCTTTGGATAACCGGCGGCAAGTTATGGCTGCTGGCTTTTGCCTTATATTTCTTCACATGGGAAATGACGCGAAATGTCAGGGCTGCGCTTTTTTCAGCCGTGGGAACTATAAGCGGGTATGCGGTATTTTGGAATCTAGGAATGTTTGCTTACTGCTATAATGCCCCGTATCAAAGCGATATCGTCTATCCCCTGACGGTCTTCACCTTTATTTTATTGTTGCGAAGGCGGTTTTACCCGGCACTCGGCCTAGCCGCCCTGATTATGTGGATTCATCCCTCGATAGGCTTGTATACCCTTTTTTTTATCGGGCTGGTTGTGCTATACGACCCAGCACTCGAACGCCGTCAGAAAGCGTCACTAGCGGTTATTGCCGGCGTCATCGCCGTGGCCGGGATTATTCCATCACGGATTGTGCTCAACTCCATCCCTGCCTCCGAGCTGGGTAGCGCGAAGATGATTCTCGAAGCGCTAAACTCGACCCACGGTGGTTTATGGGAATGGGAGCCGGGCGGCTGGTGGCTGAGACTGCAAGGTTTCCTGCGGTTGGCAGGCCTGGGGATGCTGGCCTGGTATTCCACGGACTTTGAATTTCCCGAACACAGGAAAGTTGTTAAGGTCATTATCCTAGGGGCAATTTTCCTGGTAGTCGCCGGTATTGTTGCCAAAGTTGCCTGTGACAGTCTGATAAATTCCCCTCTCCTCAAGTTTGTTATTCCTTTCCATCAATTGCTGTTCACTAGGGCGTCCGTGTTCTTGCTGATACTTTTCTATATCCTTGGAATATGTTTTATCACCACGTGGGCCGCCAGAAGCAAGTCTTATACAACTTGTTTCTTGATGCTTCTGGCGATGATGCTTTTTGATTACAAAAGCGTTGATTTTGGCGCAAACCACCCGGCGGTTAGCAATATCATCTGGGGTATCAGCCTTGGTATAATTTTGTTGGAAAAGTTAAGATATAAAACGGTTTTGGGTATTTTACCCCTTTTGCTTATCGGCAACAGCGCCAAATTAAAGTACCTAAGTCGCGCATACCAACTATTACCGTCAGCAGCATTCAGCGCTGTTATGCTATCTCTTTTGCTGGCACTGAAAGTTAGTGGCGCTATCGTTTCCGTTTATATCGCCGGCGTTATCCTTATCTTGACGGCAAACGCCTGGCGGGGCGTTCCGAACAGCCTGCTGATTTTTGCCGGTTGGCACCTCGGTTTTGCCATCCTAATTTTTAAACTCAAACTTACTGGCGTACCGTACTTGCCGATAGCCTTTACAATACCGGCCATTGTATGGGTGGTACGGCGCCTCCCGCAGCGAACCGAGAGGATCCAGGGCCTGTTGCTGATAGGAACCATGCTTTTTGCAGGCGTAATCAGCTTCTACCAATCCATGGACAGCATGAATAGAGTCAAAGCTTCCGATCCGCGGCATGGATGGTTCGAAGCAGCGGCTTGGGCCTCGCAAAATACGTCTGCCAATACATCATTTATCATGCTTACCGACTATAGCGAATACGGATACGATGGCTGGCGAACCTATGCCCACCGGGGCAAAATGCAGATATTCGATGACTTTATCACTCCCGTCTACACTGCCGACCTACGGTACATCAAAGCCGTAGATCCGCTTCGCGACCATTTTACGAGCAAGTACCCTGCTCTGAAGAGGGCCGAGATTCTCGACCGTCTTTCGCCTGAGGATTTTGCCTGGCTGACGGCCAATACCCCTGCGCGATATGCTTTGACTCCCTTAACGCGGCGCTATGACATACAGCCGCTGTACTACAATGATTACTATGCAATTTATGATTTGAGAGCTCCGTTCAAAGTCAACCGGCTGAACAATAACGGCGATGTCAGGTTTATCGGCGGCAGCGGCTTTTTTCCTCCGCCAAATGACGCCCTGGGCTTCCTGGGGTCCGGTAAGGGAGCATATTCGGCCGGCTTGCTGGAGGTACCCCTCCCTCACTGGCTGGAATTCGACTTTGGCGGCGTTCGGATGATCGATTCCGTATCAATTAGCTGGTATAATGCTGATAATTATGCTATTGATTACCGGCTATACGGAAAAGAAAGAATCGAGGACGCCTGGCGAAACTTGCTTGCCGTTCAGGGAAATCGGCGAAGCTTCGTTTGGCACGATATATCGGTGGCCCAGGTCCGGTATGTTCGTATGGAAGTGCTTAAAACGGCCGGACAACCACGTCTGCTTTTACGGGACCTCCGGTTACTTGGCAGTCCTTAACCCAAACGTTGATTTACCCTCGCTGGACAAAGGAGATAATGATGAAACCATGGACACTGGGCTTTCGTATGCCGGGGTTTATCTCAACAAGACTTTTCGGCGAACGAAGCAAATACGGGCTGTCGATTCAGCCCGATGACCCGGAATGGCGCAAGTGGAATGACTATTGTTTTCAATTTTACCGGGACACCCAGCAAAGCGGCGCCGGAAAATATGTTAATGAGACTGGTTATAGGGTACTTGAAAAAGTTAACCTCGAAGGCAAAACGATTATGGAGGTCGGTCCCGGGTTCATACCACATCTCCAGTTTTGGCGGGGTAAACCGGGCAAGTATGTCATTATTGACATCCGCCAAGAGGCATTAGGCCAGTCGGGCCAGATACTCGCCGACCATGGCGTTTTGGCCGAGGCATATCTCGCGGATTCGGAGCGGTATCCTTTAGCGGACAATTCGGTGGATATCGTTATCAGCTTCTTCAGCCTGGAGCACTTATACCCTTTGGGGCCATACCTGGCAGAATTCAGGCGAGTTCTGCGGCCGGGGGGGCTCCTTGTGGGCGCGATACCCTGCGAAGGTGGATTAGCCTGGGGAATGGGAAGGTTTCTAACCTCCCGGCGTTATATCCGAAGCAAGATTGGTGTTAACCCGGATAAGATAATTTGCTGGGAGCACCCCAATTACGCCGAAACCATCCTCGGATGCTGCGAACAGTATTTCGTTCCTGTCCTGACAAAATACTGGCCGCTTAAAGTGCCTAGCATTGATTTGAATTTGGTCATACAGCTGATACTTCAGAAAAAATAGCGGCATTTAGCCGATTCGGTCGGGAGGGAGGCGAATTCAATATGCTGCCGAGACTAAAGCCCCAGCTTTCATGGCGGGAGTTGGCGGCAGCCTGGTTGTCTCCGCATTCTACTTCGGTGGTGGAGTTTGAGGAAGCTTTTGCGGCTCTCATGGGCGTAAAACAGGCTGTGGTATTCCCTTATGGCCGAACCGGACTTTTCGTGTTGCTGCGGGCTCTTGGTTTCCAAGGGCGGGAAATTATTTGCCCGGCGTACACTTGTGTTGTTGTGCCGCACGCGATAGTAACTAGCGGCAACGAACCGGTATTTGTCGATAGCCAACCGGGGGATTATAACATGAACCTGGATTTGGTGGAACAAGCAGTCAATGAAAAGACAGCCGCAATCATCGCCACCTCGGTTTTTGGTTATCCGGTGGATCTGGACAAATTAAGGCTTCTGGAAGACCGATATCCCCACATTGTTATCATCCAGGACTGCGCCCACTCGTTTGCCGCCCAGTGGGGTGATGAGCCGGTCCAGCGAAGCGGTGAAGCGGCTATTTTTGGTCTGAATATTAGTAAATTAATGACATCAATTTACGGCGGAATGGTGACAACCGACAACCCTTCTCTTGCCGGTAGCCTTCGCAGATTGCGGGCGGATTTGCTTATGCAGCCCAGTTGGAAGAAGGCATTATTACGCAAGCTTTATCTGACCGCCGTTTACCCGGCCTTTAGCAGTATTGGCTACTCTTTTGTCAACTATTTGGAAAGGGCCGGGGTATTGAAGGCTCTGACCGAATATTACCAAGAAGCGATTATCGACATGCCGCAAGATTACTTGATCGGGCTCACCTCAGCCGAGGCCGAGGTCGGCAAGATTCAGGTCGCAAAATATCATCAGATTATTGCCGGCCGCCGCCGGGCGGCCAATTTTTACAACGAGTCTTTGGCTGACCTGGCGCATAGCATCCAATTGCCGCCACTCGTTCCCGGTGCCACCTATTCCCACTATGTTCCCAAAGTTACCCAGCGTTCCGAAATCCTCAGCTACGCTTTGCGGCAAGGCGTTCAACTTGGCCAGCTCATCGAGTATTGCATCCCGGAAATGCCCGCTTACGCTGGCCGGGCAGGCAACCGGTTTAGCTATCCGGTCGCTTCGGATGCGTCCAGAACCGCAATAAACTTGCCGGTATGGAGTAATCATCAAAAAGATTGGGAAAAGGTCAGCAGCGTGCTGCACAAATATTACCAACAGGCTAGGAGCAGGAGGGTGCAGTAGGTGAAGAAGAAGCTAATTATCTTATCCGGGGCTGGCACACCGGCTGTCCTAGCTGCAAACATCTACCAGGACTTCCTGGAGCAGGAATACGATATTACCGTAATCGAGGAGAGCATTTTTTCGTTTTCAAAACTCTGGTCGTTTATACGAAGAAGATATGCAAAGCAAGGCTTCTTCTCGGTAATTTCTTCATTGATTTTACGAATCTCAACTATGTTAACTACTAGGTCAGGACCGCCGCCAAAACGGTATACTGTGGGACTGTCAGTGGAAGATATAAATAGCCCAGAAACAATTGCCTTGGTTCGATCGCTGAAGCCAAGCATGGTAATCTGCAATGCTTGCTCGATACTGAAGCCGCCTTTGCTGGCTGCAATCGAATGTCCGATTATCAATTTGCATTGCGGTGTTAATCCCCGCTACAGAGGGGCAGGGAACTTCTGGGCGTTCTATGAGAACAATCCCGAGTATGCAGGAGTTACAGTTCACGCTGTTGACGCAGGGATTGACACCGGAAGGCGAATTGCCGTCCGCCTCATTGATTTTAGGCGGCTTGCAGTGCCTTTTGCCGAGATAGACAGCGCGGCCTTTCAAATCGGCGCGGAATTTATAACAGAATTGCTGTTGCAAGGCATCCGAGTCGATAAGGAGCAAGAGGAATTGATTCCGACTACGGTTCAGCACCTCGCAAGCGTCTACTATCCGTTTCCCGGAATAATAGAATACATCAAAGCAAAAAAGAACTATGAACGATACGTCCACAAAACAATTAGTGTCGAAAATAATTGGCTGGAGTCATTTTCTACGCTTGCTGGTCAGTCAGACAAGCCAGTAATGAAGAGACTTCACTGGCATGACGAGGCTACCGTTGCCAAGCGCGACAGTCAAGTTAGCAAGTTATATCATGAGCGATGCGGCGAGAACTGTAAGATTCTCGATGTTGGCTGTGGTGACGCCCGCTATAGCGATATGCTGCGGTCCGGTGAGTATATCGGCTGTGACTTTTCGTCTGGACTTGTCGCAGTAGGCAAAGAGGACTGTTTTGTGGAATGTTCCGCCGACAATCTGCCTTTCCCCGCGGGAACCTTTGACTGTACTCTGGCAGTTGGGCTGTTTCAGCATTTGGAGTATTCCCAGAAGGTGGCCGATGAGTTGCTCCGTGTTACCCGTGAAGGCGGGTATATTATCATTAACACGCTTCGTCAATTTTCGCTGGCCGAATTGTTGTTAATTTTAGCTGTTTCGATTTTCCGGCCGACGCAATTCCGGTTAGCTTGGGCTATTATGCGCCGCGACTATTTTTCTGGCCTGGTTATCGGAGGCAATTTAGTGGCTCGCAGATATACTTTTCAGGAATTGCAATCACACTTTCACTTGCCTCGGGACTGCTTCGCCGTAGTTTATAACGGCATTGGCGAATCCTCTTTCCTGGCCCGGGAATTAACCGTTGTTGTAAAAAAGGATAAAAAGCAGGTGTAGCATATGGCCACTATTTTCCAAACGGCGCAATGGCGGGAAATTATAATGGACATCTATGGCTATGAGATTTCCCGGCTTGATGACGTTACTGCTTTTATTGTAAGGAGGGCCTATATACAGAGGAAAGTTACCAACATGCCTTTCAATTTTTACCCTGATATCAGCGCTGAAGAGGCCAGGGCAACTATATGCCGTTTTACTGATTATTGCCGTACTGCCCCGGGAACCCAGGCTGAAATAAAGCTGTTGCAGCCATTAATCGCAGATAGTCTGGTCGAAAATCTGGGATGGAGCGTCGGTCAGCCGTTTATTCTCAGCCAGTTTGACTTATTGTCCGATGTTGAAGAGACTTACGCCGCGTGCAGCAAAAACCTGATAAAGAATATTCGTAGAATCCGGAACAAGATTGCCAAAGAAGGCATTTGTATCGAACAGGCAGAGTCAAGCGTCGATGTAGATATGTTTTTTGATCTATTGCTTAAGGTATACCGTGACCGGCACCAGATGCCATGTCATCCCCCTAAACTCTATCGGAAGCTTTTCCAGACTGATGTTGCGAAATATTATCTAGCAAGATGCGAAAGACAGGTGGTTGGCGGAGTTGTTATCATACCGGACGATAGCGTATGGCATTATTGTTGGGGAGCCACCCAGCCGGAGTTTTTGCAACAGGGGGTTTCAATGGCGTTAATTGACAAAGCTATCTGCGGCGCAATAACCGCCGGCGCCCGAACGTTTGATTTTGGCACTAGCTCTCCTTATGACTCGGAATTACTAGAGTTCAAACGGCGCTGGGGCTGCAAATTTAGTCCAGCCTATCATTACTATTATCCTGCCGCTTCAAAACTTGCGGCGGTGGATTACCACGAAAGCTACCAGCTTATACGGAAGGTGTACAAGCATATTCCGACATCTTTACTAAAGCGAATGCTTCCTTTCGTTGTTCCACATTTCGGATGACCGCTAATGAATTAAAATCTGGGTCCGCCTTGAGACGACCCAGCAATAGAAGACAAAGGATGGACTTATTGTGAATATTGTCATGCTGACGCCTGATTGCTATATGATTGACAGACGTATTTTGCTTGAGGCGCAGACTCTGGTGAAACAGGGGCATAAAGTGCGCATACTGGCGGGCTTTGAGTGTCCCAAGGAAGAACATTACGTAGAAAAAGGCGTGTTTATCGACCGTTACCAATATGACTGGGATGATGAACTTCTCAAAGTAATCAGGGAAATGCTGCCGGCCAACGATAAAATCCGGATGTTTGTCAACAGAGTTTATATGTATCTGGCTAGACGGTATTCCGCCATATCGCCGTTTGAACGCTTCATGATCGCCCGCGCCCTGGAACATGAAGCCGATGTCTATCATGTCCACGACTTGCCCTGCCTAAAGGCTGGCTGGCATGCCGCCAAAGCCCGTAAAGTACCTTTGGTTTACGACGCCCACGAATTGTACTATGCGCAAGATGTCTTGCCTCCCAAGTTGCAAAAGCGTTATTTTGAACTGGAAAAAGCGTATATCAAATATCCGCAAGCAGTGATCACGGTGAATCCGTTTATCGGCAAACTAATGGCCGAGCGTTACGGCATTCCTATTCCTGAAATCATCATGAATTGCACGGAATTGCCTCCCGATTTCCAATACGGTAATTCCCTCCTTCGCGAGAAGGCGGACCTTCCCGATAACGCCAAGATAGTTCTTTATCAAGGCTGGCTGTCCGCGGAGAGAAATATCGACACCATTATCCAAGGAGTAAAGTGGTTCCCGGAGAATACTTATCTTGTTATTATCGGTTATGGGCAACATGAGGCCAAACTGCGGGAGATCGCCAGTCAGGCAGAAATAGAAGGCAAAGTTCGGTTCATTGGCCAGGTGCCGAGCGATGAAATGGTCCATTATTCGACCGGAGCGAATTTAGGGGTCATTCCTTACCTGCCAATTGACGATAATCACCGGTATTGTTCGCCGAATAAATTTTTCGAGTTTGTGATCGCCGGTGTTCCGATTATTTCACACGAACTGTCCTTCTTTACGACAATGAAAGAAGAATATAGTGTAGTGCAAACCACGAACATGGAGTCGGCGGAAGCTTTTGGCCGAACGGTATGTCAACTGATTTCCGACTCAGAGTTGCTCCGGCAAATGAAGGCAAATTGTCTGGAGGCAGCCCAGCAACTGAACTGGGAACAAGAAGGAAAGAAACTGCTGCGCGTCTACAATCGGCTTGTCCATTCTGTAAATAACTAAGGAGGCCCCCCATGTGCGGAATAGTCGGAAAAATAGGCTACATTAGCGGCGAACAACGCCAGCGGGCGCTCAACATAATGGCCCATCGCGGACCCGACGGCTACGACTCCTGGCAGTCGGATAACGCGGCTGTCTGGCTTGGTCATCGCCGTCTCGCCATAATTGATCCTGAAGGCGGGAAACAACCGTTGGCCAACGAAGACAACACTATCTGGATAGCATTCAACGGCTGTATCTATAACTATTTGGAACTGGCCCAAACCTTGCGGCAAAAAGGCCACAAGTTCAAGACGTATTGCGACACGGAAGTAATTGTCCATGCGTACGAAGAATATGGGGAGAATTGCGTCAACTATTTCATCGGCATGTTTGCCTTCGCGATTTGGGATGGAAATAAAAAAACGCTCTTTTGCGCACGGGATAGAATGGGCGTCAAACCATTCTATTATTACGCAAACTCCGGTAGCTTCGTCTTTGCGTCGGAAATAAAGGCGATTCTGGCGATCGAGGATATCGAGCGAAAAGCAAACCCCCAGGCATTACAGGAATATCTGGTTTTCCAAACAACGCTAACTGACCAAACTTTATTCGCGGGCATAAATAAACTCCTGCCAGGCTATTACCTTGTTGCCGATGCCCAGGGGCGGGTTATCAAAAATAAGCGTTACTGGGATTTAAAATTCAATATCGACGAAGGGCACCCCGAAGAATATTTTGTCGACAAATTAAAGCTGCTATTGGAGGATTCGGTAAAAATCCGCCTGCGTTCGGATGTGCCGCTCGGCGCCCATTTGTCCGGAGGCCTTGATTCGAGTACGGTTGTTTGTCTGGCCAGCGCCCTGAATACCGGCGATAGCCGGCTGAAAACCTTTACAGGGGCCTTCGCGGAAGGGGATAAATTTGATGAAACCAAATACGCCCGCCTTGCTGCCGAGCATGCGGGCGCAGACTGCCTGGAGATATATCCCACGGAACAGGACTTTATCCAATCATTAGAAAAGATCATCTATTATATGGACGAGCCGGCCGCCGGGCCGGGCGTTTTCCCGCAATACATGGTTTCGCAATTAGCGGCCAAACATGTCAAGGTTGTGCTTGGCGGCCAGGGCGGGGATGAGATTTTTGCCGGCTATGCCAGATACCTGGTTTGTTATCTGGAAGAGAACCTAAGGGGGGCCATCGAAGAAACCGGGGACGCCACCCGCCACATCGCAACCCTTACCTCGCTCATACCAAGTCTTCCCCTTCTCAAGCAATATGTGCCGATGCTGCGCCAGTTCTGGTCGGAAGGCCTTTTCGAGCCGCAAGATCATCGCTATTTCCGCCTTATGAACAGATTAGCTGGTTCTGGCCATATTTATTCAGATAATCTCAACTCCGGTAATGATGCTTTATTCTCTGAATTCCAAAACATATTTTACGGATCAGATGCCAAGTCTCTCGTCAACCGCATGCTCTATTTCGACCTTAAAGTTCATTTGCCGGCATTATTGCATGTCGAAGACCGTACTAGTATGGCGTGGGGCCTTGAGTCGCGCGTACCGCTCCTCGACCATCGTATTGTGGAATTTATCGCCAGCGTTCCGCCGATGATAAAGTTTAGAAACGGCCAGCCCAAGTATATTTTTAAGAAAGCGATAAAAAGCCTGATTCCCGAAGATGTCTTCAACCGTAAAGACAAAATGGGCTTCCCGGTACCGCTTCATCTTTGGTATAAGCGCAATCTCAAGTCATATGTCAAGGAAATTCTGCTCGATGACGCCGCCCGCAATCGCGGGATCTTCAATACATTGGAAATCGAGCGAGCCATTGACAGAGAATCGGATTTCGGCAGGGTAATCTGGGGTGCGCTTTGTTTGGAATTATGGTTTAAAAAATTTATTGACAGACAAACTTCCCAATGATGCTGAAATATGTAAAAAGGACATCTAATAGGAGTTTGGCATGTGTGGCATAGCAATGTTTTACAGCAAGCAGCCGGTAAGGGAAGAAGATACAATCAAAGCCATGATTGATATTATCAGCCACCGCGGCCCCGATGGCGAAGGAATGAAAGGCCTTTTTGGGAATACGCTGTGGTTGGGCCATCGCCGGTTGGCAATTATCGATTTGTCTGATGCGGGAGCGCAGCCGATGAGCTATCAGGGCGAGAGGTTCTGGATCAGCTATAATGGCGAAATATACAATTACATCGAATTGCGCCAGCAGTTAGCTTGCCACGGGCACCGGTTTGTCTCCGGCAGCGACACGGAAGTAATCCTGGCGGCCTATGCCGAGTGGGGGGCAGATTGTGTCAGCCGGTTCAACGGCATGTGGGCCTTCGTCCTCGTCGATGTCGCCAATCGACAAGTATTTGCCTCACGTGACCGCTTCGGGGTCAAGCCGTTCTATTACTCTGTCGACAAAACCAAAGAAAGATTAGCGGTCGGATCGGAAATAAAACAATTACGCAAAGCGGGGTTTGGTTCAGGGCGGGCAAACCGTGAGCGAACGGCCAGATTCATTATTGACGGCGATGTGAACATCGGCGCGGCGACAATGTTTGAAGATATTTTTCAGCTCGAGCCCGGCTATAGCCTGGAATGGAAAATTGACGACGGCCTTGACGCCGTAAACAAATACCGCTACTATACTCCCGCTATCAATTTTTCGACAGGGGCGGCAAATTCAAATACGGAAGAGCTCCAAGCGACGTTTAACGATTTATTTGAGGAGGCTGTGCGCATAAGGCTGCGCAGTGATGTCGTTGTCGGCTCATGCCTGAGCGGCGGCCTCGACTCCTCCTCGATTGTCGTCACGGCTAAACAATTGTTGACCAAGGCGAACATAGAAAATGGGCAGCAAGTTTTTACATCTTGTTTCACCGACAGCCGGTACGACGAATGGGATTACGCCAAACTGGTCGCGCAAGCGGCGGGGGCAAATTCCAATCAAGTATTTCCGGCAATGGACAACCTGTTTGATGAAATAGATGCTCTTTGCTGGCACCAGGAAGAGCCCTTCCTATCGACATCCATTTATGCACAGTGGAATGTAATGCGCATGGCGAACCAAAAAGGAATCAAGGTTCTGCTCGATGGGCAAGGCGCCGATGAGGTAATGGCGGGATATCACAGTTACTTTCCTCTTTTTTTCGCATCACTAATCAAAACAGGCAACATCCCCGCATTCATAGACGCACTTGTCAGCATGTCACGAACAGGCGTTTTGTCGGCTACCGATAATTTAGGAAGCCTATTCAAAAAGACAGTATATTTTTTATCAAACGCAGGGTCCCTGATAGACAGGCACAAAAGGATAAAAACAATTTTAGACAAAGAATACCAAAGCATAGCCATACCGCAGCAACCGGCCTCATTCCAGAAGGCTGTAAGCAACGATATTTTTGGTTCGCTGCAGAAGCTTTTGCGTTACGAAGACCGCAACTCGATGGCCTTCTCGATCGAAGCGAGGACGCCCTTCCTGGATTACCGCCTGGTGGAACTGTTTCTTGCCATGCCGGGGATTCTAAAATATCAAGAAGGCTGGACCAAACCATTCCTGAGAAAATCAATGAATGGCCTACTGCCAAGGAAAGTTCAATACAGGGTCGATAAAAAAGGGTTTGTTACCCCGGAAACAGACTGGTATAAGCGCAATTACGCAACAATAAGCGGGATTCTGTTAGCGGATTCCTTGTTGTTCGAATGGGTGAATCGGGACGCCCTGCGAAGCTGGCTTAGCGATCCTGCTGCTTGGCAGCGCGATTTCACCCTATGGCGACTTTTGTCAGTTGTTTTCTGGCTAAGACGGTTCAATCTGCAGTAAAGTTTTCATTATGGGGAGTATTCCATGAAAGTTCTTTCCATTGTTTTCAATCCATTTATCAACGATTCCCGGATCCTAAAGGAAGGCATCACCCTTACGAGAGCAGGATATTCCGTAAAGGTGGCTGCTTTGCATTCAGAAGGTCTTGCTATTAACGATAATGTTCAAGGAATCCAGGTAATCCGCCTGAAGATTTTCTCGCGAAAGTGGAAGGGCAAAATCGCCAAAATCATTAAATATGCCGAAGTTACGGCTAAACTCCTGCCTATGCTCCATAGGACGGATATTGTCCACTGTAACGATCTGGATCCGCTGCCGGTCTGCGTTATTGCCAAAGCTTTATCAGGCGGCAGGTTGAGGGTTGTTTATGATGCGCACGAATTCGAGACCGAGCAGACGGCGTCACCCAATAAAGTGCTTCATTGGCTAATGGTACGGATTGAGCATTTTTGCATCAAGTTTGTCGACGCGGCGATAACGGTGAGTGACGGGATAGCTGATCAATACGCCAATCGCTACGGAATCGATAAACCGGCAGTCGTTTACAACACGCCCTTTGCGCCGGAAATAGCGAAAACCGACATTTTCCGGAGAAAATTCGGTTTGGCAGATGATACGAAAATTGTTTTATATCAAGGCGGCTTGGCAGAAGCAAGAGGGCTGGAAATAATGCTGGCGGCCTTCAGGAAAATCGCCGACCGCAAATTTGCTCTCATTGTAATGGGTTCGGGCCCATTGAAAGAGGAAATTATAACAATTGCTGAACAAAGTGATAATATTTTTTTTCATGAAGCGGTGTCACCGGACGAACTGTTGAATTATACAGCCTCGGCGGAAGCCGGCCTGCTGCTTTACCCAAACACCTGTCTCAACAACTACTATTGCCTGCCGAATAAATTCTTTGAATACATAATGGCTGGATTACCCGTAATCGCCAATGACCTGTATGAAGTAGGGAGACTCATCCGGCAATTTGACTGCGGGATAATTCTGAAGAGTGCCGGGCCTGAAGAGATCATCGCGGCCGTCAACCGCTTATTTGGTCCGGATTATCCCCGGTATAGGGAAAATACTCTCAAAATGGTCCCCCATTTTCAATGGGAGGACCAAGAAAGAACACTATTGGATATTTACCGAAATTTGCAATTGAGAGACAGGCTAGCGAAGTAATCCGGCCGCCAACACCGTATGCTTGGATGCGCTTCAAACTAAATCAGGCCTATCAAGGAGAGCCGCATGTGCAAGGTCAAGGTATGTCATCTTACCTCAGTTCACCCACTGTTTGACATTCGAATATTTCAAAAAGAATGCAAAGCGTTGGCAGCGGCAGGCTATGATGTTACGTTTGTCGCTCCTTGCGAGTGCGATGAAATCGTGGATGGCATAAAAATACGCGCTGTCCCTAAATTTCACTCACGCTTTTCACGGTTTACAAGAACGGTTCTGGCCGTCTATCTACGGGCCGTCGAAGAGCAAGCGGACATTTACCATATTCATGACCCCGAACTTATACCCGTTGCCCTGCTCCTCAAACTGCAAGGCAAAAAAATTGTCTACGATGTTCATGAAGACGTTCCCCGGCAGAACTTGTCAAGGGAATGGCTGCCTGTCTGGCTCAGAGTACCACTCGCATATGTCACCGAATTTGCTGAGAATATAGCTGTTCGCGCCTTTGATGAAGTTGTCGGTGCAACCCCCTTGATCAGTCAACGGTTTGAGGCACTAGGCGTTAATGTTATCAATATCAATAATTATCCGCCCAAACAAGGCATGGTAATAGCTTGCGCTAAAAGCAAGCCCTTGAAAGTATGCTACGCAGGCGCAATCGCTTTTCAGCGTGGGATTAGAGAGATGGTACAAGCTATCGTAAAAACAGATTGCCAGCTAGCGCTTGTCGGCGAACTTGGCCCAGGGCCAATGCTAGATGAACTAGAAAAAACGGCGGGTTGGGAAAACGTTATACTAAAAGGCTATATTCCCCACAAGGAAGTTCCGGGATTTCTCGCCGATTGCCTTGCTGGCCTGGTAATATTTTATCCGGAGCCGAATCATGTTAATTCGCAGCCAACAAAAATGTACGAGTATATGGCGGCAGGTCTTCCGGTTATTGCCTCAAACTTTCCTTATTGGCGCGAAATAATCGAAGGCCTTGAATGCGGATTGTGTGTCGATCCGCTAATCCCCGATGAATTGGCCGCAGCCATCCAGTGGATGGTCAACCATCCGGACGAAGCCAAACGGATGGGGGAAAGAGGGCGGTTAGCTGTAGAGAAGAAATTTAACTGGTCAGTCGAGGAAAAGAAGTTGCTAGCATTGTACGGTAGATTGACTGAAGGACTAATGCCGAAGAAATCCAAAGAAATTTATAAAAGCAACATGGAGTAGAGGCTATGTCGGTGCGTCTTATCGTATTATCAACGCTAATTGTCTCCGGTCTATCGATTGGTAGCCGAATACTCGGATTTGTCCGGGAAATGATTTTTGCTGCCAATTTCGGCATTTCTGCCGGCATGGACGCATTTCTCATAGCGCAGCTTGTGCCATGTACCATAGGTACCATTCTTGCTACAAGCTTAGTAGCCGCCCTCATACCGGTTTTTAACATATATTCGGCGGGAAGTAACGGAATCAAGGAAAGGAATGCCTTCGAAAAACAACTGATTACTTGGATTTTACTAATATCGGGAATATTTATTATCGCAGCCCTATTCGGCGCGCCATCTTTCATAACCTTAATCATGACGAGATGGCCGGAGGAGATCCGCAGCGAGGCAATCAGGTTAACGTGGATAATGCTACCCTGCTTCGTATTTTCACAATTATTAGCAGTAGCTAACGGACTTCAGCAGGCAAACAGCCGTTTCGTTTTTCCCTATCTAGGGCCAATTGTCTTCAACTTGACGATTATTCTGGGGATTTTCTTTTTCGGAAAGACGCACAATATTATGGCGCTTGGTTATTCTACAACCTTGGGCACCTTCTTGCAACTGGCGGTCCAATGGTCTGGTCTGAAGAAACTACAGCTGAATTTCAAACTGGTTCGCCTGTCACAGCTGAAAGTACCTAGAGAGTTAACGCCATTCCTGGTCCCCGCCCTGTTGATAACTTTGCTAAACGACTCGGCATTTGTTATTGATCGCCTTTTGGCGTCATTTTTTCCTCCCGGAAGCATTGCCGCGCTGAATTATGCATATAGGGTCAATTCAATTATAATATCGCTGATCGCAGCATCCGTCGCTGTCGCCTCATACCCTGTCATTACGGCCTGCGTGGCCCGACGCGACTATGTGAATATGAACATTAACGTAAGTATAAGCATAAGAATGCTTATTTTTGCAATTATTCCGGCCACAACGGTATTTTTACTTTTTTCCCATCAATTTGTCGGCTTGCTTTTCCTGCGCGGCGCTTTTGATGAAAGCGCCGCCCTTATCACCGGGTCAGCCCTGTTTTTTCTGTCATTCGGCATGATCGGCGCCGCCGGGATGGCGATACTGGGGCAACCGTTCTGTGCTCTCCAGGACAAAAGAACCTTAACTATTGTTGCAGCTTCGATGATTGGTACTAAGCTCTTCATCAGCGTTATCTTGATGGAAAAGATGGCTGTGGATGGGTTGGCCCTGGCAACTTCCAGTGCCAATATTCTCAGTTGCGGCCTTTTGCTGTATTTCTGGTCCCGCCGCTTCAGTCTTCATGCCAAGGAAGCGATCATGCGAGCAATAAGACAGGTTACTGTTGCTACAGGAACAATGGTGTTAATTGCCGAAATAATAATCCGAATTTCGGAGAGCGCGGTTTACCCCGACCTTGCGTCCGGAAAAGCGGCGGGAATAATTATCCTTTTTGTAACGATTTCTGTTAGCTTATGCGCATATCTGGGTACCTTAGCCTGTCTCAAGTCCGAAGAATTTCTTTGGTTCAAAAACCTCGTTATGCGCAAGGTGAAAGGGAAACTATTTTGACAACTGCCGCGGCATGGAGCGCAGCAAGCTTTATCGAACATCAATCTGGTTAGAGGTGAAAATTATGACCAAAATCCTTACAATCGTCGGCGCCAGGCCGCAATTCATCAAAGCCGCCGTCGTCTCGCGGGCAATCGCCAACCATAACCAGTCATCCGAATCCCGGCAGAGCATCCAGGAAGTTATCATCCATTCCGGTCAGCATTACGACATCAACATGTCTGATATCTTTTTCCACGAAATGGGTATTCCCAAACCCAACCACCGTCTGGATCTTACCAAAGCAACCCACGGGGCGATGACGGGTGAGATACTCACAGGGGTCGAAGAAATCATTATGGCGGAGAAGCCCGAAATAGTACTGGTTTATGGCGACACAAACACGACTCTGGCCGGCGCGCTCGCGGCCGTCAAGCTACACATCCCCGTCGCACACGTCGAAGCCGGTCTTCGCTCGTTCAACATGCGGATGCCCGAGGAAATCAACCGCATCGTCACTGATAGAATATCGCACTGGCTCTTCTGCCCGACCCAGACGGCGGTGGACAACCTGGCAAACGAAGGTTTTGCAGTTTCCATAAGAAACAATAACGCCCCGATCGTCGCCAACGTAGGCGATGTCATGTACGATGCAGCACGGTATTATGAAGCTCAAGCTGAACCCCCGAAAGCTCTAGGAGAATTTTCCCGTGAACCTGGCCCTGGATTTTATCTTGCCACCGTTCACCGTGCGGAAAACACCGATGACCCTCAACGATTGGCAGACATTATTAGCGCCCTTGACGAAATAAGCGCTCGGGTTCCGACAGTACTCCCCCTGCATCCGCGCACGCGAAAATTGCTGCAAGCCAACAAAATACAACCCGCGCGAATTAAGATCATTGACCCTGTGGGCTACTTCGAAGTAATCTGGCTACTGAAAAACTGCAAGGGTGTCTTTACCGACAGCGGCGGCCTGCAGAAAGAAGCGTATTACTTTGCTAAACCGTGTGTTACCCTTCGCGACGAAACGGAGTGGACGGAGCTTGTTGCAGGGGGATACAATACCCTAACCGGGGCAAATGTCGCCGAAATACTCAAAGCGGAGAATCATATGAAAACAACAATAGGCCAGACGACTACCCTTTACGGCGACGGTCATGCCGGCGAAAAAATCGTCCGACTGCTGACTGAGTATTGCCGATAGTTTTTTACGAAAATAACACGCGGAAGGTTTTTGCGATGCGTATTTGGCTAATCACCGTGGGGGAGCCTCTACCAAACGACGGGGACAATGTCCGGCTCTACCGTACAGGCACGCTGGCCGACCTTCTCAGCAGGCAAGGCCACGAAGTTGTCTGGTGGTCCTCCACGTTCGACCACATGGCAAAAAAACAGCGCTTTCCACGCGATACCGTCGTCGACATAGGCGAACGGTATCGTTTGATATTGCTGCATTCGCTCGCCTACAACGCCAATATCTCTTTCAGACGCATTCTCAACCACATCGGCATCGCCCGCCGCTTCTCCGCCCTCGCGCCCCGCGAACCCCAACCCGACATTATCGTGACATCTCTACCCACTCTCGAACTCGCTATAGCAGCTATCCAATATGGCAAGCACCATAATGTGCCTGTAGTAGTCGATATCCGCGACCTCTGGCCCGATATCTTTCTCGAACTCTCTCCCCACTTGCTAAGACCAATCTGGCGAATGGTGCTAGACCCCTATTTCCGCTTGGCGGCCGCAATCTTTCGTCAGGCAACGGCCATCATCGGCATAACCCCGAAAATCGTTGACTGGGGGCTTGGCTATGCTGCCAGACCGGCCACCCGATTGGATATAGACTTCCCCCTCGGGTACCCGGACGTACACCCGACAAATGAAGCGCTTGAGGCCGCCGAAATGTTTTGGGAGCAACAGGGAGTCAGCCGCGACGGGGACAGCTTCACCTCCTGCTTCTTCGGCACACTCGGGCGCCAATTCGACATCGAGACCGTTATCAAAGCCGCCCGGCTACTTCAAGAACAAAACACGGACATCCGCATCGTCCTGTGCGGCACCGGCGATAACCTTGAAAAATATAAACAACTGGCCGGCTCCTGCCGCAACATCATCTTTCCCGGCTGGGTCGGGGCGGCTGAGATCTGGAGCCTGATGCGGCGCGCGAAAGTAGGCCTGGCGCCTTACAACAGCACTCCTGATTTCGAGATGTCGATCCCCAACAAAGTAATAGAATACCTGTCGGCGGGCCTGCCTATTGTCTCCAGCCTTCAAGGCACTGTCGCTGAAATGTTTTTCCAACACGCCTGCGGTGTGACCTACAGGCAGGGAAATCCGCACGAACTAGCAAATATATTAGGGAATTTACAAAGCCAGCCTCAAAATCAGGCAACGATGTCGAAAAATGCCCGCAGCCTATACGAAGACAGGTTTTCTGCCGAAAAGGTTTATGGCAAGCTGGCCGCCCACCTTGAAGACATCGTTCATCATCACAGAGCAGGAGAGTGACACAATGCCCGACTTTTCCACCGTTACCGAACTGGCTGGTGACGATGTATCTCAAGAACAGGTCGAAAGAATCTGCCACCGTTACCACTGGGCCGGCAGCTATTGCGCCGGCAAGGATGTGCTGGAAGTCGCCTGTGGCAGCGGACAGGGGCTCGGGTACCTCACCCAGACGGCCAAAAGCCTCGCAGCCGGAGATTACGACGCCAAAATCCTCAGCATCGCCAAAGCCCACTACGGCGACCGTATCGCGATGCAAAGATTCGACGCCCAGGATATGCCTTTCGCCGACAACTCCAAAGACGTCATCATCATCTTTGAAGCTCTCTACTACATACCCTCGGCCGCCAAATTCGCGGCCGAATGCCGCCGGGTGCTCCGCCCGGGCGGCAAGGTGCTCGTCGCCACCGCCAACAAGGACCTGTACGATTTCAACCGCAGCCCGTTCACCTACGAATACCACGGCGTCGCCGAGCTTGAGAAGCTATTCGGTGCAGAAGGATTTGCCGTCGAATGCTTCGGGTATATGCCGGTCGGCGAAGTATCGCTGCGCCAGCGGGTGCTGCGGCCGGTCAAAAAACTCGCCGTCACCCTCGGTCTTATCCCCAAAACCACCCAAGGCAAAAAACTGCTCAAAAGACTGGTCTTCGGCGGCCTCGTCAAAATGCCGGCCGAGGTTACCGCAGGCATGTTTCCGTACGACGAGCCGCTACGGCTCGCGCCCGGTATCCCGGACAAGGAACACAAAGTCATCTACTGCGCCGCGACGCTGCAAAAATAACCGCCGGAGGAAAATCGCGTGCTCAAGCGCCTCTTCGACATCATATTTTCATTTATCGGCCTTATCGTCGTCAGCCCCTTCCTGATCACCCTGGCCGTCGCCATCAAGCTCGATTCACCCGGCCCCATCTTCTACCGTGGCGTCCGCGTCGGCCGGTACGGCAAACCGTTTCGCATCTTCAAATTTCGCAGCATGGTCCAGAACGCTGAAAAAATCGGCGCCGCCTCGACCAGCGCTACCGACATGCGCGTTACAAGAACCGGCCACATCATCCGAAAATTCAAGCTCGACGAATTCTCCCAGCTCATCAACGTCCTCATCGGCGACATGAGCCTTGTAGGGCCTCGTCCTGAAGTGCAGAAATTCGTCGACATGTACACCGAAGAGGAGAAAGGCATCCTCACCCTCCGGCCAGGAATCACCGACTGGTCGTCGATCAAATTCCACAACGAAGGCGAAATCATCGAAGCTTCAGGCATCGCCGACGCCGACGAAGCCTACGCCAAGCTTATCAGGCCCACCAAGCTCCGCTTGCAACTGAAATACCTGCGCGAGCACAATCTCTGGATCGACATCAAAATCATCATCTGCACTATCCTCACCCTCATATCCACGCGCACGGGAGGCGGCGTCATCGGCGTCCCCGAACTGCCGCCCGCCGACGGGAACAGCCTAATCAAAGCATAGCACTTCTACATCATTGTGAAGGAGTTAATCAATGAGCAACAAAGTACGCTTCGTAAACGCGGTCCGCAACTACCACATGATCAAGGACGAGATCGACGCCGCCTACCATGATGTCATGGAAAAAGGCGAATACATCGACCGCACCCACCTCAAACAATTCGAAGAAAACCTCGCTAAATTCGTCGGCACTAAATACGCCGTCGGCCTAAACAGCGGCTACGACGCCCTCCACATGTCCATGCGGGCCGCCGGCATCGGCCAGGGCGACGAAGTCATCGTTCCCGCCCACACGTTCGTCGCCTCCTGCTCGGCCATCGTCAACGTCGGCGCCACTCCCGTGCTCGTCGACGTCACCAAGGATTTCAACATCGATTGCGACAAAATTGAAGAAGTCATCACCGAAAAAACCAAAGGCATCATGCCTGTCCACCTCAGCGGCTGGATGGCCGACATGCCGCGGGTAATGGATATCGCCGCCAAACATAATCTCATAGTCATCGAAGACGCCTGCCAGAGCCTCGGGTCCAGCATAAACGGCAAGGGCGCTGGCTCCTGGGGTCTGACCGGCTGCTGGAGCTTCTACCCCTTCAAAATCCTTGGCGGCTACGGCGACGGCGGCGCCATCACCACCGACGACGAACAGGTCGCCATCTTCGCCCGCCGCATGCGTTATAACGGCGAAGACCGCACCACCGGCGAATACTGCGGCCATGGCTTCACCTGCCTCCTGGACAACCTCCAGGCCGCCTTCCTCGACGTCAAGCTTCGCCACCTGCCGGCCTGGATCGTCCGCCGCAAACAAATCGCCGCGCGCTACAAAGAAGCGCTCAGCGACCTGCCCGAGCTGCTGCTGCCCCACTACGACCGCCCCGGCTTCGACCACATCTATCAGAACTACACCCTCCGCTCCAAACAGGGCAACGACTTCTCCGAATACCTCAAGAAAAACGGCATCGAAGTGCTCACCCAATTCCGCAAACCCTACTACAAGCACGAAGCCCTCAAACTCGTCGACCGCGGCTTCCCCGAGACCGAAGCGCTTAGCCGCGAAGTCTGCTCGCTGCCCATGAACGTCGAGATAACCGACGAGGAGATTGACTACGTCATCAAGGCCGTCCGCTCCTTCTACGGTAAATAGGCGGCTTAAGGAGGAACCATGAAACAACTGTCGAGAATAACCGAAACCTTCTCAGAATCCGTCATCCGGGAAATGACCAGGATTTGCGACGCCGCCGGCGGCTATAACCTCTCGCAGGGCTTCCCCGACTTCGAAAGCCCTCAGGCCATCAAAGACGCCGCCATCGCCGCCATCAACGGCGGCCTTAACCAATACCCCGTCACCTTCGGCGAGCCCGAACTGCGCGAAGCCATCAGTAAAAAGGTCCTCGCCTACAACGGCATAAAATGCGACCCTGTCACCGACATCACCGTCACCTGCGGCGCCACCGAAGCCATGATCGCCACCCTCAAGGCGATCATCAATCCCGGTGACGAAATCATCGTCTTCGAACCCTTCTACGAAAACTACGGGCCGGACGGCATCCTCTCTGGAGCCACCCCGCGTTACGTCACCCTCTACCCGCCGGAGTGGATCTACCGGCCGGAGGAACTGGCCGCCGCCTTCAATGACAAAACCAAGGCCATTGTCATTAACACCCCCAACAACCCCACCGGCAAAGTCTTCACCCGCGCCGAGCTCCAGGAGATCGCCGACCTCTGCCTCAAGTGGGACAGCTACGCCGTCACCGATGAAATCTACGAGCACATCCTCTACGACGGCGCAGAACATATCTCGCTCGCCTCGCTGCCCGGCATGGCCGACCGCACCATCACCATCAACTCCATCTCCAAAACCTACTCTGTCACCGGTTGGCGAGTAGGCTGGGCGATTGCCGAAAAGACGATCACCAAACGCATCCGCAAAGTCCACGACTTCCTCACCGTCGGCGCGCCCACCCCGTTCCAGCACGCCGCCGCTGAGGCACTTGCTTTTCCGCCCGAATACTACGCTGGCCTCCAGAGCCATTACGCCGAAGCCCGCCAGTACCTCTACGACGTCCTCGTCAAAGCCGGCTTCGAATGCTCGCCCCCCAAAGGCGCCTACTACATCCTTTCCGGCATCCAGGATCTCAAGAAAAAACTCGGCGCCGAAGACGACTTCGCCTTCAGCCGCAAACTCATCGAAGTAGCCGGCGTCGCCACCGTGCCGGGGTCGTCCTTCTACTCCGACCGCAGCAAAGGCATCAACCAGGTTCGCTTCTGCTACTGCAAAAAATGGGAGACCCTCCACGCCGTCGCCGCCAACCTGGGGAAATTCTAGCAAGGGGATAGCTCATTGGACACACGTGAATTAGCCCTGAAAATCCGCCGCCACGCCGTCACCATGACCCACCTCGGCAAAAGCTCCCATGTCGGCGCAGTGCTGTCGATGGCCGACATCGTCGCCGTCCTCTACGGCCGCGTGCTGGCGGTAAAACCGGACGAGCCCCGATGGCCGGACCGCGACCGCTTCATCCTCAGCAAAGGCCACGCCGGCGCGGGAATCTACGCCGCCCTTGCCGAGCGCGGCTTCTTCCCAGCCGATCAGCTCAAGCTCCATTACGCCAACGGCAGCAAGCTCTCCGGCCACGTATCCCACAAAGGCATCCCCGGGGTCGAACTGTCCACCGGCTCTTTAGGCCACGGCCTGTCCGTAGGCACCGGCATGGCCTACGCCGCCCGCCTCGACGGCCGCAAGCACCGCGTCTTCGTCCTCATGAGCGACGGCGAATGCGATGAAGGTTCGAACTGGGAGGCCATCCTGTTCGCGGCCCACCACCGTCTCGTCAACCTCGTCGCCATCATCGACTACAATAAAATCCAGAGCCTGGCGCCGGTCGAAGAAACGCTACGCCTCGAGCCCTTCGCCGATAAATGGCGGGCCTTCGGCTGGCGGGTCGTCGAAGCCGACGGCCATGACCATGAAGCCCTCGCCGCCGCCCTCGCCGCCCCGTCGGCATCATTGGACGCCCCTACCTGCGTCATCGCCCATACGACAAAGGGCAAAGGCGTATCATTCATGGAAAACAGCGTCCTCTGGCACTACCGCACTCCCCAGGGCGAGGAATACGAGCGGGCCATGGCGGAGCTAGGAGGACCGGCCGATGCGTGACGAATTCATCCGCACCCTTACCGACATTGCCAAAAACGACCGCAACGTCATGCTCATCACCGGCGACCTCGGCTTCGGCGTGCTCACGAAATTCTGGACGGAGCTGCCGGCCCAGTTCGTCAACGCCGGCGTCGCCGAGCAGAACATGACCGGTCTCGCCGCCGGCATGGCTCTCGAAGGCAAAACCGTCTTCACCTACTCCATCGCCAATTTCCCCACCCTCCGCTGCCTGGAGCAGATCAGAAACGACGCCTGTTACCACGGCGCGGCTGTCAAAGTGGTCGCCATCGGCGGCGGGTTCGCCTACGGCTCCCTCGGTATCACCCACCACGCCACCGAAGACATCGCCATCATGCGGGCCCTGCCCGACATCACTGTTGTCGCCCCGGGCGACCCCGTCGAAGTCGCCGCCGCCACCCGTGCCATTGCGACTCTCCCCGGCACCTGCTACCTCCGCCTGGGGAGGGGCGGCGAACCCCGCGTCCACCAAGGCGAGATCGAATTCGCCATCGGCAAAGCCATCCGCCTGTTCGCCGGCAGCGACATCGCCATCATCGCCACCGGCGGCATCCTCAAACCGGCCGCCGACGCTCGCGAAGCACTCAAAACCGCCGGCTTCGACGTCGCCCTCTACAGCATGCACACCGTCAAGCCGCTCGACCGCGAGGCTATCGTCGAAGCGGCCCGCACCGCCAAACTCATCGTCACCGTCGAAGAACACAGCGTCGTCGGCGGCCTGGGCGGCGCCGTCGCCGAAGCCCTCGCCCAGATGCCCGGTGCAAAGGCCGCCCTCAAAATTATCGGCCTCGAAGCCGGCTTCTCCAGTGTCGTTGGCGACCAGGAGTACCTGCGCGGCGTATACGGCCTGTCGGCCGAAACCATCGCCCGGACAATCAGCCAGGCATGGGAAGAACTATAAAACGCTAATGGCACTGAGGGCCATGCGGTTACGCCGCATGGCCCTCAGTTTATCCATCTTCCGGCAGGATAAGAGTTTAAAGCCACGAAGTAAATCATATAACTAATAGAGTTCAAAAACGCGAAGGAGATTGGCCCCCATGAAAATCATCATCCTCGCCGGCGGCGGCGGCACAAGGCTGTTCCCTCTGTCGCGGGCCAACTACCCCAAGCAGTTCCTCAAAATCGGCGGCCCGCAGTCCCTCCTGGCGCAGACGGTGACCCGCTTCCTACCGCTGGCGGCCGCCCACGATATCGTCATCGTCACCAACCACGAGCATCTCCACCACGTCCGGGCCGAACTAGAAGTCTGCGGCGCCGGCGACGCCCATATCATTCTCGAACCCGTCGGCCGCAACACCGCCCCCGCCGTCGCCCTCGCCGCCCGCTACTGCCTCGACAAACTCGGCGCGGATGACGGTGAAACCCTCCTTGTCACCCCCTCCGACCACCTAGTCGGCAAACCCGGGGCCTTTACTGAGGCCATTCGCCAAGCAGCCCCAATGGCCGCCGGCGGCCGCATCGTCACCTTCGGCATCCGGCCCGACAAACCCGAAACCGGCTACGGCTACATCCAGGCAGGGGCTGCGAGCGGCGCCGGCCTCGTAGTCGCATCCTTTAAGGAAAAACCTGACGCCCAAACAGCCGAACAATACCTCAAGGCCGGCAACTACTACTGGAACTCCGGCCTGTTCGCCTTCACCATCGGCACGCTCCGCGGCGAGCTCACCCGCCACGCGCCGGCTATCCATGCCCACATGGAAAAACCCTTCGCCGCCATGCTGCAGGACTTTGCCGCCCTGCCCGACATATCGCTCGATTACGCCATCGCCGAAAAATCCGACCGCATCGTTACCATCCCCCTTGCCGCCGACTGGAGCGACATCGGCTCCTGGGACGCCATCTACGACGTCCTGCCCAAAGACGCCGCCGGCAACGCCATCCAGGGCGACTGCCTGCCGGTCGACTGCCGCGACTCGCTCATCCTCGGCCACAGCCGCCTCATCGCCGGCATCGGCCTCGAAGACGTCCTCGTTGTCGAAACCGACGACGTTATCCTTGTCGCCAAAAAAGGCGAATCCCAGAAAGTCAAGGACATCGTCGGCGAACTCAAGGCCCGCGGCCGGCGCGAAGCCGCCGAGCACACCACCGTCTACCGCCCGTGGGGCCGCTACACCGTCCTCGGCGAAGGCCAGGGCTACAAACTCAAGAAAATCGTCGTCACCCCCGGCCAGCGGCTCAGCCTGCAGCTCCACCACCACCGCAGCGAGCATTGGATAGTCATCGGCGGTACGGCCAAAGTCACCATTGGCGAGCAGGAGCAAATCATCCTCGCCAACGAAAGCGCCTTCGTGCCCATAGCCACCAAACACCGTCTGGAGAATCCGGGCGATACTCCCCTGGAAATGATCGAAGTCCAGAACGGCAAGTATTTGGGGGAGGATGATATCGTCCGCTTCGACGACATCTACGGTAGGGCTTGATTCGATACGGAGAGGCCGTTGATAAAGCCCCATCTGCGTTGTTGTTCCTGCGGGCGCTCGCTCGCCGTACGTCACGCAGTACTGTCTTCGCTCGCGTCCTTGGAGCCGCCTAGCATCTGGGGCTTTCTGAACGGCCTTGATGCATGTAAAAAAATTCCAACGGAAGCGTTGCATCCGCTATTCCCGGCAGGACAATACCCGCCGTAAAACGAAATATCTACCAACTAATCCGGATATAACAGCAGACCATATAGGAGGCGAAGGGTATGATAATATTCGGTACCGACGGCTGGCGCGGCATAATCAGCGAAGACTACACCTTCAACAATGTGCGGCTGGTGGCTCACGCCATCGCCGACTACGTCCTCGGCCGCGGCGAAGCGGCCAAAGGCGTCGTCGTCGGCTACGACGCCCGCTTTCTTTCGCGGCGGTACGCCGAAGACTGCGCCGCCGCCCTGGCGTCGCGCGGCGTCACCGCCTGGCTGTCCGACGCCATCCTGCCCACCCCGGCCCTCACCTGGCAGGTCAAAGACCGTCAGGCCGCCGGCGGCATCATGATCACCGCCAGCCACAATCCCGGCGAATACAACGGCCTCAAATTCAAAGCCTCCTACGGCGGCTCGGCCTCGCCCGAGATCATCGCCGACATCGAAACCTACGTCCGCCGCCGCGAAAGCGAAGGCGGCGAATACCCCAAAATCCCCATGCCGGCCGGCGCCGCCGCCTTCTCGCCCCACGACCCCTACCTCGATCACATCGACGCCGTCCTCGACCCCAATATCCTCGCCGCCAGCAAAGGCAAAATCCTCTTCGACGTCATGCACGGTTCGGCCAGCGGTTATCCCACCAGGCTCGCCGCCCGCCACGGCCTCGACCTCGTCGAGATCAGGAGCGAATACAACCCCTCCTTTGGCGGCGTAAACCCCGAGCCCATCGATAAGAACCTCGCCGCCCTCCGCGTTGCCATGGCTGAGCACAAAGCCGCGGTCGGCCTCGCCACCGACGGCGACGGCGACCGCATCGGCGCCATCGACGCCGACGGCCGCTTCATCAACGCCCACCAGATCATCGCCCTGCTCGCCAAATATCTCTTCGAGAAACGGGGCTGGTCAGGCGGCGTCGCCCAGACGCTCACCGTCTCCGAACTCGTCAAGCGGGTCGCCGCCAAATACGGCCTCAAGCTCTACGAAACCCCCGTCGGCTTCAAATACATCGCCAACCTCATGCTCGCCGAGGACATCCTCATCGGCGGCGAAGAATCCGGCGGCATCGGCATCAAAAACTACATCCCCGAGCGCGACGGCGTCCTCCTCGGCTTCCTGCTCATCGAAGTCGTCGCCGCCTACGGCAAAACCCTCGGCCAGCTCCTCGACGAAATGATGCTTGAGCTCGGCCACTTCTACTACGGGCGCGAAGACCTCCACCTCGACGACGAACGCAAAAACCGCCTCATGGGCGTCCTCATCCCCGTGCCGCCCGTCGCTTTGGGCGGCCTCAAGACGCTCAAGTCCGACTGCACCGACGGCTGCAAGCTTTACGTCGACGGCGGCTGGCTCATGTTCCGCGCCTCCGGCACCGAGCCCATCGTCAGAGTCTACGCCGAGGCCGGCAGCCCCGAGCGGCTGAAAACCATCCTATCCGAGGCGGTGAACTATGCCAGAAATGCGTAAGATCAGAAAAGCCGTCATCCCCGCGGCCGGGCTCGGCACGCGCTTCCTGCCGGCCACCAAGGCCCAGCCCAAGGAAATGCTGCCCATCGTCGACAAGCCCGCCATCCAGTACATAATCGAAGAAGCCATCCAGTCGGGCATCGAAGAAATCCTCATTATCACCGGCCGCAACAAACGGGCCATCGAAGACCACTTCGACCGCGCCGTCGAACTGGAGCTAACCCTCAAAGCCCAGGGCAAATACGACCTCCTCGGCCTTGTCGAGGAAATCTCCAACGTCACCATCCACTACGTCCGCCAGAAAGAGCCGCGCGGCCTAGGCCACGCCGTCCTCTGCGCCAAACAGTTCGTCGGCCCCGAGCCGTTCGCCGTCCTCCTGGGCGACGACATCATCGACGCCGCCGTCCCCTGCCTCAAGCAACTACTCGACGTCTACGAAGCCAACCCCGGCACCATCCTCGGCGTCCAGGAAGTGCCGCAGGACAAAGTATCGAGCTACGGCATAGTAAAACCCGTCCCGGTCGGCGAAAACCTCTGGAAAGCCGCCGACCTCGTCGAAAAACCGACCCAGGCAGAGGCCCCCTCGCGCCTCGCCGTCCTCGGCCGTTACATCATCGAGCCCGAAGTCTTCGAAATCCTCGAAACCACCCCTCCCGGCCGCGGCGGCGAAATCCAGCTAACTGACGCTCTCCGCGTCCTGGCCGCCACCCGCCCGGTGTACGCCTACCACTTCGACGGCCGCCGCTACGACGTCGGCGACAAACAGGGCTACCTTGAGGCCACCATCGAATTTGCCCTCAAGCGTCCCGACCTCCGCGACCAGTTCCTCCAATACCTCATAAAAACCGTCAAACCCCTCCTGGTCGGCCAGGAAGCTGCGGCCGCCTGCCGCCCCCGGCCGGACAAAGGCGGGGAATAGGGGAGAACCATGAATATACTAGTCACCGGCGGCGCCGGCTACATCGGCTCCCACACCGTCCGCGAACTCCTGCGGGCGGGGCAGGGGGTCGTCGTCTACGACAACCTCACCAAAGGCCATAAGCAGGCCGTCCCGGCCGGCGTCGAGATCGTCGACGGCGACATCCGCGACCAAGACAAACTCGCCCGGACCATCGCCGGCCATAACATCGGCGCGGTCGTCCATTTCGCCGCCTCCAGCCTGGTCGGCGAATCGATGAAAGAGCCCAGCATCTACTACAACAACAATGTCGCCGGCACCCTCGCCCTGCTCGACGCCATGCTGGCCGGCGGCGTCAAAAAAATCGTCTTCTCGTCCACCGCCGCCGTCTACGGTGAACCGGCCGCCTGGCCGATTGTTGAGGACATGCCCACCCAGCCCACCAACGTCTACGGCCGCACCAAGCTGGCCATCGAGCAGATGCTGGCCGACTTCGCCGCCGCCTACGGACTGGCCTATGTTTCCCTCCGCTACTTCAACGCCGCCGGCGCGGCCGAAGACGGGACCATCGGCGAAGACCACAGCCCCGAAACCCACCTCATCCCCATTATCCTCCAGGCGGCGCTCGGCCAGCGCGAGGCTGTCGCCATCTACGGCGCCGACTACCCCACCGACGACGGCACCTGCATCCGCGACTACATCCACGTCACCGACCTTGCCGACGCCCACGTCAAAGCGCTGCACCACCTCGCCGCCGGCGGCGGACCGAGAATATACAACCTCGGCTCCGAGACCGGCTTCAGCGTCCGCCAGGTCATCAACCGCGCCAAAGCGGTCACCGGCGTCAACTTCCCCGTCCGCGAAGAAGTCCGCAGGTCCGGCGATCCCGCCGTCCTGGTCGCCTCCTCGCGCCGTATCGCCGCCGAGCTAGGCTGGCAGCCGCGCCTCAGCGACCTTGACACCATCATCGCCTCCGCCTGGCGTTGGCACAAAGCACATCCTGCCGGCTTCGCCGGTTCCCTGCAGCACGACCGTTGATAAATCATTTTACCTGGAGGCGCCTCATGACACCGAAAGCCGCCGTAATCGGCACCATCTTTATGGACTGCAAAGGCTTCGCCAAGCAGAAATACAGCCCCGCCGGCCGCAACCTCGGCAGCGTCAAATTCGTCCACGGCGGCGTCGGCCGCAACGTCGCCGAAAACCTCGCCAACCTCGGCATCGGCACCAGCTTCGTCGCCAGCGTCGACCGCAGCGGCATCGGCCGGGAGATCACCGCCCGCCTCGCCAAAGCCGGGGTCGGCACCGAATACATACTCGAAACCGAAACCCGCGGCATGGGCCTGTGGCTGGCCGTCATGGACGATACCGGCGACCTGGCAGGCTCCATCTCCCAAATGCCCGACCTCTACCACCTCGAAAACCACATCGGTAAAAACGGCGCCGAAATCGTCCGCCACGCCGAACACGTCGTCCTCGAACTCGACCTCAACGAACACATCACCAAAAAAGTGCTCAGCCTGGCCCGCGAACAGGGTCGTCCCGTCTACGGCATCCCTGGCAACCTCTCCGTCATAATGAGCCACCCCGATATCCTCGGCCAGCTCGACTGCTTCATCTGCAACAACGTCGAAGCCGAGCGGCTTTTCGGCGTCCCCCTGCCGGCTGACAACATCGCCGGCATCGAGTGGGAACTCGCCCGCTTCGTCGCCGCCAAAGGGCTAGGCGGCATGGTAATCACCCTCGGCAGCGCCGGCTGCGTCTATTACGACGCAGTCCGGGGTACGGCCGGCCACCAGCCCATCTTCCCCGTTACCGTCATCGACACCTCCGGCGCGGGCGACGCCTTCTTCTCCGGCACCGTCATGGGCCTCATGCGCGGCCTGCCGCTAAAGGAAGCTGTCGTCTGCGGCACAAAAGTCGCCAGCTGGACCGTCCAATCGAACGAAAACACCTGCCGCGACCTGGCCGTCAAACTCGCCGCCGACCCCATCCTCACCAAGCTCCTCGCCGGGTAACGCAGCCTGGCGCTCTAAACGAAGGAGGCGCCTGACATGCTCAAGCTCCCCTCGGGATTCGCGTTCGACCCCGCCAACCTCTACGGCGACGGCAAAGTCACCGACGCCGACCTCGCCGGCATCGCCGGCCGCGTAGCCGCCGCCCACGCCGCCGTCTGCCGCATGCGGGCCACCGGCGAAGTGCGCGGCCACCTCTCCAAAGACGGCGCCCCCGAAAAAGTGCTCTTCAGCCAGCTGCCCTACGTCGCCGCCGGCCACCTCAACAATCCCGAATCAATCAGCAGGCTCAAAGACTTCGGCGTCAGCCTCCGCCACCGCACCGACGCCGTCATCCACTTCGGCATCGGCGGCTCCTACCTCGGCAACCGCGTCCTCTTCGACGCCCACTGCGGCGAATTCTGGAACAGCCGCTCCCCCGAGGCGCGCGACGGCTATCCCGAGCTCTACTTCAGCGGCAACAACCTCGATCCCCAGCGCACCCGCGACCTCATCGACCACATTCTCGCCGCCGCCGCCAAGAAATCGCCCTACCGCCTTCTGCTCGTCGTCGTCTCCAAATCGGGCGCCACCCTCGACACCATGGGCACCTTCATGGTCGTCTACGACGCCTTGCGGCAGGCCCCCGGGCTCGCGCTCTCCGTAGTCGCCGTCACCGACCCGGCCGAGGGCGAAAAAGCCACCCTCCTCAAAAAACTCGCCCAGGAAAACGGCTGGCCCACCTTCGCCGTCCCCGACGGTGTCGGCGGGCGCTTCAGCGTCTTCTCCGAAGTCGGCCTCGTCACCGCCGCCTGCATCGGCTTCGACATCGACGCCTTCCTCGCCGGCGCGCGGGCCATGGATCAGGTCTGCCAGCAGGGCGACATAAAAACCAACCCCGCCCTTTTGAACGCTGCCCTCAAATACCTCGCCGCCGCCAACCACGGCCGCAACATCGAAATCTTCATGCCCTATTCCGACCGGCTCAAAGCCGTCGCCGAATGGTACATCCAACTCTTGGCCGAATCTCTCGGCAAGCGCACCGACCGGCAGGGGAGGGAAGTCTTCTACGGCCGCACCCCCATCGTTGCCGTCGGCACCACCGACATGCACGCCCAAACCCAGCAGCACCAGGACGGCGCCCGCGACAAAGTCGTCCAGTTCGTCCGCATAGCGGCATGGGACCAGGATCCCGTCATCCCCGACGCCTTTCCCGCCGCCCGCGAGCTATCGAAAATTTCCTCCCTGCGCATGAGTCAGGCCCTCGACACCGCCCTCGCCGCCAACGCCGAAGCCCTCCACAGCGACGGACGCTTCAGCGCCGTCATCCACCTCCCGCGCCTCGACGCCTTCCACCTCGGCGAGCTCCTCTACCTGCTCGCCCTGTCCGTGGCCTACGAAGGCGAACTCGCCGACGTCGACGCCTTCGACCAGCCCGGGGTAGAAGCATATAAAAGAATAATGGCTCCAAAGCTGGCAGCCCTAAAACAGGGCGGACGTTGATAAGCCCCCATCTACTGCGCACCCGCAAGGGGTAGGCCGCCACTCTAACCACTGAAGCGCTAAGAGTGGCGCACTTGCTCCTCAGACGCTTGCTAGCGTACGTGCCGAGTACGCGTCGCAGCGCGTCTTGCGGTGCGCCTTGTATCTGGAGGCTTCTGAACGCCCGCGACAATAGATAAGCCTAACAAAAACAGGGAACGCAGCGCGTTCCCTGTTTTTTATTCACATCCCCTGGGGCACGTTGACGATGATCTCGCGCGCGTGGGTCTTGCGCTGGTCTTCCGGCGGCATCTTCCAGAAATCGCCGTACTTCTTCCGCAGATAGGTGTCGGGCCGGTGCGGCGCGAAAAACTTGTATCCTTCGAAAGAAATCTCCCGCAAAGGAAAGATATCCCGCCGGTCGTGAGGCGGTTTGCTGGAGACCTCCACCCCGCGCGACAGACATTTCTGGCCGGGTTTGTTGAAGAAAATATCGCGGAATCGCCAGGCGGTCCATTCCGCCGCGTATAGCGCCAAGACGAGCGGCAGGCCGAGGGTATAAAGACCGCATAAATACGCGCCCCTGCCGGGGGAGTCTTCGGGAAACCTCCTCCTATACTGCTGCAGGCGGTGGCGGAGCGTCAGCGCCGCCATGACAAGCCGGTTGGGGTAAGAATCGAACGGGAAGATATCCAGATATATTCCCTGGTGGCGAGGAGTATAGCCCTTATCCTTTTCAAAGAATTTGCTTCTCGTGTCCCTGATCCGCGGCAGCACATCGCGGTAATTTACGTCGGTCTCCGCCGTCTGGAAAACCAGGTCTTCAGGCAGTTCCAGAAGCGCTAAAGCTCGAAAACGCTCGTAGTCCGCCCGCCGCATAGCGATATCCAGATCGTCGTCCCAGGGGATAAAGCCTCCGTGGCGCACCGCCCCCAGCAGCGTGCCCGATTCCAGCCAGTACTCGATGCCGTGCTTGCGGCAGATATGGTCCACGATACGCAGCATACGCAACATCACCAGCTGCGCCTGGCGCAAATTCGTATCGCCCATTGCGCGGTTGTCGGGGAACAGAGCCTGATAATCCTCGTTCACATCGGTATCCTCCAGTCCCTGGCTGATAAACGGTGCACAAAAATGGGGAACTCGCGTTCCCCATTTTTGTGTTCCAGCTTATTCCTCTTTGGCCTCCGCAGCCTTCGCGTCCTGGATAACCTTCAGGAGACGCGAGCCGGGAGCCGGCTGAGCCGAAGCCGGCACAGCCTCAGCGCTCGTCACGGCCGCCTTGTCCGTGCGCTTGCCGCCGATCCGCCAAGTCATGCCCGCGCGGGCCATCTTCTCGCTGCTGGCCATCGCGAAGCCCAGATTGAGGAGAACGTCCTTGCCGCCGCCATAGTGGTAGAGACCTACCGCCACGGCCTGCTGGCCGGCGTAAGTGCCGACGCCGATCGCGACCTGGGTAGGCTGCTCGGGATCGTAGTCCAGCGGCGCCAGGCCCGACATAGCCGCCGACAGGGCGCCCACGCGGTCTACGCGCGAAGCGAGGTCGCCGATGGACCTCTTGAATTGACGCATGTTGACGGCATCGGTCGGGGCAATACCGTCCTGCACGCCATGAATCTGACCGTTAACCGTCGCTTCGCCGCCGACATATAAGTCGCCGCCAATATGGGCGTCGTTGCGAACCTTCAGCGTACCGGCATTGACTTTCGCGGCGTCGATGTCATACGCGTCGATGAACCCGGCGTTAACCTTAAACGCGTTGACCGTGCAAGCGTTGACCGCACCGGCGGTGATCCTGGCCGCATCGATGCCATAAGCATCGATAAACCCGGCGTTAACCTTGCCGGCGTTGACCTGCCCGGCATTAACCTGGAAAGCGTTCATCTGAATAGCGTTGGCTTGCACCGCGCTGACCGTGCCGGCGGTGATTCTGGCCGCGTCGATATCATAAGCGTCGATGTAATCGGCATCGACTTTATGAGCATCGACTTTATACGCATTGACCTTGCCGGCGTTGACCGTACCGGCCGATACTTTGCCGGCGTCGATGTCCTTGGCGTCGATGTAGTCGGCATCGACCTTATGGGCATCGACTTTATACGCATTGACCTTGCCGGCGTTGACCGTACCGGCCGATACTTTGCCGGCGTCGATGTCCTTGGCGTCGATATAATCGGCATCGACCTTATGGGCATCGACTTTATACGCATTGACCTTGCCGGCGTTGACCGTACCGGCCGATACTTTGCCGGCGTCGATATCATTGGCGTCGATGTACTTGGCATCGACCTTATACGCATCGACTTTGCCGGCCGATACTTTGCCGGCGTCGATATCATTGGCGTCGATGTACTTGGCATCGACCTTATACGCATCGACTTTGCCGGCGGATACTTTGCCGGCGTCGATGTCCTTGGCGTCGATGTACTTGGCATCAACCTTATCGGCTTTGACCTTATCGGCGGTTAATGTGCCGTTGACAGTCGAGTTGCCTTTGACGGTTTGGTTGCCGGTGATTTCCTGGTTTCCACCGACTGTCAAATCGTCACCGACTGTCACATCGTCGTTGACAGTTAAATCGCCTTTGACAGTTAAATTGCCATTAACGACCTCATCATGATTCGGCGGCGGCGGAGCAGCCGAGCACGGTACTGCCATAGCCGCCTGGAGAATTAAACACAACGCCAATACCAACAGTTTTTTCCGCATCTTGTCAAATTCACCTCATCTCTGAATTTCTAGCATAACTCCCGGTACCTTATAAGCCTGCCTGCATTCCACCACCTCGATCCTGAAAAAAGCTCGCCCTGGCGGGAGCCTCCGCCGACACCCGACAAGATCTGCGCCGGTAGGTGTCGAGGCGTCTGCGCCGCTATCGGGAAAGCAAACGGGTGAAGTTTCCGGTGGTAGTAATGCGTAAACAAGGAAAAAATATGCATGGTGCAAGAAAAAAATACCGCCCGCAAACAAACCCCATTTAGTTACTATTTTTCCATAATTTCCCAAAGAAGAATGTCTAATTTAGTCTCAAGGGCGGACAAAAAAACCGACAAAATGGTCTGCCCGACAACAAAAAAGGCGGGCGGCCAGGCGGCATGCCCCCACGCTTTCGCCCGTCCGCCATCTTCGCGCCTCGTTGTTTAGGGGGCAGCCGCGCCGCGATCGCCCCAGCCGGCAAGGCTTTGGGCCTCCGATTGCGCCCGCCGCGAAAAAAGTCGGAACAATTTACTTGATTTGGTAAATTTTTACAAGTATGATATAAGCAACAACAAAGTTTACGGGAGGGTGATATGGATAGCCAACTCGCGCGCATCTACGAACTGAAACTCCAGCTCCTCCACCTGGGTTACCACGGTTTTCAGGTCGACGCCATGATAAAGGAAGTCCTCGGCGTCGCCCTCCCCGAAGAAGTCGACGCCGAAAAGCGGCGACAGCTCATCGAAGCCCTTGAGAAATACGCCTATTTCGCCATAAAAGCCCGCCGGGGCGGCGGTGGCGACATGCGCCGCACCACCGGCCCCCGCTAAACAAACAACGCACCTAAGCTCCCTCAGGAGGTACCATGTTCACCAGCCGAAAACCCATCCAGCTCTGGGGCGCCCAGGCCGAAGACCTCTCGCGGGTCTGGATCTGCGGCCACTGCGGCGCCAAAATATACTGCGGCCGCCTGACAGCCAAGCCCGCCTACCGCTGCCTGTGCGGCAGGGCATCTTGGCGGGCGGCGGGGCACACGCCGACCGTAGACAACCTTCTTTAAATTGGCGGACGGCAAAAAATCCTGTGAGTCTTCACAGGATTTTTTAAATAAGTGATAAATTTTTCTTTTCGACGCCTTATGATGCTTAGAAATGCCTATTCCATACAGGATTTCTTCATAAGGCGTCGAATATTATGTCGAATATAGTGTTTAATTTTCACCGTCCGGCCGTCGAAGAAAATAACGTAGAGTGGAGTGTCCAAAAAGATGTCGCCGATTATTGCGGCTTTCGCTTCCCGCTGGCGCCTGCTCACGGTCCTGGCCGTCGTTGCCGCCCTAACCGCCACGATGTATTACCGCAGCCTGCCGCAGCTGCCCCTCGTACCGGCCGGCGGCGTCTTGCCGCAGATCACCATGCCGTCCCAGCCCGGCAAGCCGGTCATGCCCAAGGGCTACCAGCCCGATCTGGCCGTGCGCGACCCCTTCGCCGCGCCGGCGGAATTCCTGGCCAAGCAGCAGCAGCTTTTCCCTGGCGCAGCCCAGACCAAGCAGGCGAACGGCGAGCGGCAGATCCGCCAGACGGAAATAATGCCCGTCCTCTCCGGAATCATCATGGCCGGCAACGTCGGTTCGGCCATCATCCAATACGGCGCAGACAGCCGTTCCTACCGCAGGGGCGACTACGTCGGCCCCTACCAGATCGTCGCCATCAGCAACAGCTACGTCACGCTGCATGGCCCGGGAGGCCGGCTGACGCTCGGCCTGGGAAGGTGAACACATGAGGGGAACTAAAAAATACATAGCACTGCTCAGCCTGCTCTTGATCCTGTTCGCCGGCCGGGCGACCGCCGCGCCGCTCGTAAACATGAACGTCGTCAACACCGAAGTACGCGACGTGCTCACCGCCCTGGCCAGCGTCGGCGGCGTCAGCATCGTCGCCGACGACTCGGCCGCCGGCAAAATAACCATCCACCTGGCCAACGTCCCCTTCGAAACCGCCCTCGACCTCGTCACCAAGACGAAAGGGCTCGTCTACCAGCGGATGGGTCACGTCATCGTCGTCGCCACCCCCGAAAAGCTCAGCAAAGGCTTCGGCAACGTCCAGATCATCAAGATCAACTACGCCAAAGCCTCCGAAATCAAAAAGACCCTCGCCCTCATCATCCCCGAAGACCGCCTGAAGGTCGACGAAGCCACCAACTCCATCGTCTTCAGCGGGTCACTGTCCGAAGCGGACTCCATCCGCAGCACCCTCGAAGAGCTCGACATCCCCTACCGGCAGATCTCCCTCGAAGCCCAGGTAGTCTCCATCAACAGGACCGCCGGCAGGAACCTCGGCATCGACTGGAAATGGTCGGGCCTGCCCGCCAAAACCGAATACGATACATCCTCATCCTCCGGCTCGACTGGCAAGACCACTGTCACCCGCGAATACCCGGGCGCCATATCCTTCGGCCGCACCCCCGAGGGCCGGCCGTACGAATTCACCTTCCAGGCCACACTAAACGCCCTCATAACGAAAGGCGACGCCAAAATCCTCGCCAAGCCCAACATCACCACCATCGACGGCAAAGAAGCCAACATCCTCATCGGCGATCGCATCCCCGTCCTCGTAGAAAAAACCGAAAACGGCAAAACCACCAACACCATCAGCTATGTCGAAGCCGGCATCAGGCTCAAATACACCCCCCGCATCAACGCCGACGGCCTGATAACCGCCGTCGTCCACACCGAAGTCAGCACCCCCACCCTCGTTCCCGAGATGAAAGCCTACCGCATCAGCACCCGTGAAGCCGAAACCAACGTCCGCATGAAAGACGGCGAAACCATGGTCATCGGCGGCCTGATCAACACCGAGGAATCTGGCGGCAAGAGCCGCATTCCGGGGCTGGCCGACCTGCCCATCCTCGGCAAACTGTTCGAAAGCAACTCCAAATCCAAATCGGAAACCGAAGTCATGATCTTTCTAACCGCCCGGATAGTCAAATAGCGAAGGGATGTGAGGATCGATGCCGATCCGGATTCTGATCGCCGACGACCATGCCCTGCTTAGGCAAGGCATCAAAAACGTGCTTGAGCTCGAAAGCGATTTTGCCATCGTCGCCGAAGCCGGCGATGGCGAGGAAGCGGTGCGCAAAGCCGGCGAAGCGCTTCCCGACATAGCCCTCCTGGACATCAACATGCCGCGTCTCAACGGTCTGGAGGTTACCAAACGCATCCGCGCCGCCCTGCCGAGCGTCAAAGTCATCATCCTTACCATCCACGACGACGAAAGCTATGTCGTCGAAGTCGTCAAAGCGGGCGCCGCGGGCTACCTTCTCAAGGACGTCGAGCCCGGCATGCTCATAAAAGCAATCCGGACGGTATACGAAGGAGAATCCTTCATCTATCCCACCCTCGCCAAAAAACTGTTCGGCGAAATCACCCGCCTGGAGGAAGAACGGCGGCATGGCCCGGCCAGCCTCCTCCAGCACGGCCGCGACGAGCGCCTCACCCTGCGCGAACTCGAAGTCCTGCAGCTCATCGCCAAAGGCCTCAGCAACCAGGAAATTGCCCATAAACTCTTTCTCAGCGAAAAAACCGTCAAAAACCACCTCACCAACATCTTCCGCAAAATCGACGTCGCCGACCGCACACAGGCGGTCCTCTACGCCATCAAAAACAAGATCGTCGTCCTCGACTGAGCGGGCAGTCACGCTCGCTTCGCCGGCACATATAATATCCTATCCCGGAAAAGGGGGTAGGATATTTTGCTTTTTCCCTACTGGCTCACCGTCATCATCGTTTCTTTAGCCCTCTACGGGCTATGGCACGTCTTCCGCGACCTCCTGGGCCTGTGGTCCGGCGGCGGGCCGGGCAGGACCCTCAGCGCCAGCCTGCTCGTCATCGTCCGCAACGCCGAAGACAGCGTCGAAGACAACCTGCGCCGTCTGCTGTACGAAACCGCCCTCGAGCCGGCGTGGCAGGAAATAATCGTCGTCGACCACGCCTCCGACGACCTGACCCCCGCCATCCTCGACCGGCTGGCCGCCTGCTACCCGCTCCTCAAAATCATCCACCTGCCGGCCGCTGCCAGGCCGGTCGCCGACGCCGTCGCCTTCTGCCAGGGCGAAGTCCTCGAAATAATCGACCTGGAAAACCGCGTGGGCGACGCCGACTGGGACGCGGCCATCCGCAGGCTCGTCCGGCGCTAAGCGGCGCGCCGCATAATTATGCCAGCGGAGGAAATACTGCATAGCAAGCGACAAGGGGGTGCGAAAACATGGACAAACCAGCAGACAACGCCGAAACCGGATACAAATGCAGCCGCTGCGGGGGCATGTTCGCCAGCCACGCCGCCGCCGTGGTGCGCTGCCCGTTTTGCAGCATGCTCTGTGAAGAGACAAGCTGCCGGTTGGTCGATTTCAGCAACGAGGAATACTGAGGGAGGGAAATAGCCCCCCCAAAGCGAATAGGTAACATACACCAAAAGCGGCAGCCATCACACAGGGAGGTATCAACCATGGCGTACGGCCAGCCGGAAGCCGGCAGCGGCCTCAAGGCATCGCCCCTGGAGCAGCTCATCATCTGGCTAAGGGAAGACCTTATGGGCGAACTGCAGGCCATCAACCAATATCAGGCCCACATCGACAACATCGACGACCAGGAAATCAAAAAACTCCTCGCCCACATCCGCGACGACGAAAAAGAACACGTCGCCGAAATAACCCATCTCATCGCCAGAATCGACGCCGTCCAACGGCAGAAATTCGCCGAGGACCATACCGCCGGCGGCGAGAGAGTCGCCACCGCCCCGAAATAACCGGTCTTGGGCGCGAGTGAATTTGTATGAAATACAAGGCCGTACAGAGCCGCCACGGACAACGCAGATGGCGGTTATCAACGACCGCTAGCAAGGAGAGAGGAGGGGGGCGATGCGGCTTATAATCAGCGCCGTCACCTGGGACCAATACCTGCGCTCGGGGATGTGTCAGCTGGAACTCGTGCCGGTGGCGGACAAGTACGGCTGCGCCGGCATCGAATTTCGCCCCTACTGGCGCAGCTCCATCGAAGAACTTTACGAAATCAAGGACTTCCTGGACGAATACCAGCTCGAATGCACCTACGCCACCAACGACTGCCTGCTGGCCGCCACCGACGAAGGCGCCCGCCAGGCGCTCCTGGCGGTGGAAAAAAGCCTTGCCAAAGCCGAGCGGCTTGGCGCCAAGGTATTCCGGCTCCTCTTAGCCGTAGGGCCCGTAGACCGGGCGATGCTCGAAGCCGGCTGGTGGCGGCGGGCGATCAGCCAGCTCATCGACGCCGCAGCCGCCAAAGGCATCGTCCTCGCCGTCGAGAACGCCCCCAACCCCACCACCGGCGACGCCGAACTTCTCCGCGACCTCGTCGCCCCGTTCGCCTCACCGTGGCTCAAAGTCACCTTCGACACCGGCAACTGGCTGCCCGCCGGCTGGGATCCCCTGCGGGCCGCCGAAATCCTTGCCGGTCACATCGGCTACGTCCACCTCAAAGACATGGTCAACCGGCCGGACGGCTTCGTGCCCGCCTACCCCGGCGGCGGCGACATGGACTTTGCAGCTGTCGTCGACAAGCTGGAACAAACGGGGTACAAGGGCCTATACGCGCTGGAATTCCCCGGCGGCCGCAGCCCGGCGTTTAAAGTCAAGGCCAGCCTGAAACACCTGCGCAAGCTAAATATCGAATACACCAAATAAAAACAGCCAAATAAAAAACAGCCCTGACAGTTGTCAGGGCTGTTTTTCCAGTTCCGGCAGCTACCGGAACATCACAACAATAGTAACGACCGCATAAGCCAGCCCGCAGAAGAGGGCGGCCTGGACGAGATAATCCGAAGTCCTGGCCGGCGTCATAACCGAACGACGCTTGTAGTAGTGATAGCTGTACATATCCTCTTTCAAGCAGCCTTCACCTCTGATGTAATTTGCTGTAAAATTTCCACGCTAATCTCAGGATTCCTGCCGGAAATAAAAATAATTCGCAGATCTTCTTGTCGATTATTGTGCTGTAAAGAGAGGGTTGGCGCCTTTGGGCAGCAGGCCGTCCGCCGCCAGCGCGTTCGCGAACCTCAGCAGCAGCGGATCGTTGTAGCGCCTGGACGCGAGCTGCACGCCGAAAGGCAGGCCGGCGGGCGACACCAGTGCAGGGGCGCTGATAACCGGCAGATGGGTGGTCGTCCAGATCAGGGCAGGGTCACGCGGCTCCGGCTCGTCCCTCAGCGGCGCGTGCCCGGCCGTACTCAGCGAAACCAGGATATCGTAACCGTTGTCGGTGAAGAACGCGTCCATCGACCGGGCCATAGCCAGTTGGTCGGTCATCGCCTGCCAGTATTCCTCGCGGGCGATCGCGTTGCCGTGTCTGATGAGGTCGTTCATGATCGGCGAGACGAGGGAAGCGTTCTTGAACTCCTCCTGGAAATAATAGGCCAGCGCCCGGTCGTAGACGGTGGCGTGGACCTCGTGGACGCGTTCGATGCCCGCAGGCAGGTCGGCCTCGGTTACCTCGATCCCGGCCGCGCCGGCCAGCTTCTTCGCCCACTCCAGGAAAGCTTCCTTGGCGTAATCCTTGGCCTCCGGCCAGGTATGAGTCTTTACCAGCGCCACCCGCCAGGGGCGGCCCGCCGGCTTGTCCTGCCGGGCGGGGTCGGTCAGCGCCGCGTCGCTCAGCGGATAATCGCGGCCGTGGACCCTAAGGGCGTCGAAAACCCGCGCCGCGTCCTCCAGGCAGCCGACGAAGAAACCGACGGTATCGAGACTGTCGGTCGTTTTCAGCATCCCCGTGCGGGGGATGAGTCCGAACGACGGCTTCATGCCGTATACGCCGCAATAACTCGCCGGCCGCACGATCGAGCCGGCGGTCTGCGTCCCCAGGGCAAGCGGCGCCATCCCGGCCGCCACCGCCGCCGCCGAACCGCTCGACGACGTACCGGGGTTGCGCAGGCGGTCGTGGGGGTTCTCGGTCTTCCCCAGCGTATGGACGGCGAACTCGGCAGTGACCGTCTTGCCGGGCACGAGCGCTCCGGCGCGCTTGGCGTGGAACACCACCCGCGCGTCGTTGCCGGGCGTGAAGCCCTCCCACAGCGGGCTGCCCATCTGGGTCGGAAACTCGGCCGTGTTGATGATATCCTTGACGCCGACCGGCGTCCCTTCGAGAGCCCGCGCCGTCGCGCCGGCCATCAGCCGTTTCTCCGTCTCGCGGGCGGCGGCCAGGTACTTCTCGGCGTCGTAGCAGACCCACGCCTTACAGGCCGGCTCGGCCTTCTCCACCTGGGCGATATACAGGCGGGCGATCTCCACCGGGCTGAACCGGCGCTGCCGGTACCCGTCGACGATCTCCCGCACGCTAAGTCCCAAAGTAGCCATGTCCTGCACCGTCATTCCCCCTCCCGGCCCGCGCCGCCGTCCGTCTTGCGCCTGACATCCGCGATAAACTGTTGCACGAACGGCCTCATCGTCCGCCGCCGCGCAGGCTCCTTCGGCTCCACGGGGATATCGGTATCCTTCATCTTCGGCACCTTCAGCTGACGCATCGTCGCGTAAAACTCCTCCTCAGGCATGCCGGTCGTTTCCAGGTAATAGTCGAGGGCGTCCGGGCGCTCCGCATCATGCTTGTTCGCCAGCGCGAAGCCTTCCTCGCGGGTCACCAGCCCGGTGCGCACATCCACACTGGCGTGGAAGGTCGCCCGGCCGTAGCCGCGCTTGAGATAACAGGTGAAGTCGTGGACGCCCGGCATCATGCACTCCGCGCTCTTGTAGCGCTTATACGTCCCCTCGATATCGACCTCTTTCCAGCCGTAGTTATCGCGGACGAACTCCGTCTGCCGCTCGTCGTCCCAGAAAATATAGTCGCCGAGATGGATGCCGTGCAGGCCGACCCGCTCGCACTCCTCCAGGGTGGGGATATTGAAGGGATACAGATCCCGCTCGGAGAGATAGCTGCACACCATCTCCGACGGCTTCAGCTTGGCGGACACCTTCGTAAAATACTCGCGGTCGAACTTCTTCACCGGATTGAAATACGAAGCCCGTCCCGAGGACTCGGCGATCGACTCGCCCCAGATGAGCAGCGGGATGTTGAACTTCACCGCGATATGCAGCGGAAAGGCGCCCACCCCGGCGTGGCAGTGCCAGCAGGAATCGCCGATCCCCGACAGCGACCGGCGCGCCATCCGGTTCACCAGATCGCGGTTGGGGGTAAACATCATATGGTCGACATTAAACTGTTCGAGCGAATTCACCAGGTTATACCAGCCGATCTCGCTGTACCAGTTGTGGCTGAAAGTCACGGCCAGCGGCTTCATGCCGTAGACCTTTGTCAGCACATGGAGCTGGAAGGTGCTGTCCTTGCCGCCGCTGATGGGGATGATGCAGTCGTAATTGTTGCCCGCCTTGGCCTTGGCGTCCTCCAGCAGGCGCTTCAGCTCCTTCTCCCGCTCGACCCAGTTGATATGGATCTTCTGCTCGGAAGACTGGCACGCCTGGCAGATACCCAGGTCGTCGAAAATAAGTCCCTCCTGCGTCTCCGGCATACAGCACCTGACGCAGTATTGCAGGTGGCCGAACCTGGGCTCAGTTTTGCCTGTCGTCATTGTCGCGGCTCCTTCCTTGTCTGATAGCGCTCATCAACTGTCGAACAGCCGAATAATTTCCGGATAGGGCAGGGTCAGTTTTCTGCCGCCCGGCGGAATACATGAGAAGACCGTCCTGCCGGCCAGCAGCGCGATCACCATCGCCATGCTGTCGCAGCCCGTTACCCAGTCCGCCCAGGCGCAGTCGGCGGCCAGCGGCGCGCCGGCGCTCTCCGTAAGCGGCAAGGCGTCTGCAAATTTCGCGGTCACCGCCGCGTACTTGCCGGCGCTCTCCGCCGGATGAAGGCGGACGCGGACCTCTTCCACCGACACAGCCGCGCGGACGAGATACGCCAGATACCCAGCCAGCGCCTCGTACTCGGTGTAGCCCCAGTAATCGGCCCGGCCATATTGCATCGTCCGCGGCTCGCAGATATAAAGGACGCGCTTGCCGTCGCCGCGCCGGGGCGGCACAACGGCCTCCCTCACGGCCGCGACCGCGTCCACGAAATAGCGGTTTGGCTCCAGGATTACTGTCATACTTGGGAAGGTATCCCGCGCCAGGCGGTACGCGTGCTCGTCGCCCGCCCACAGCTCGTCGGGCAGCACCGTGGCGCCGTCCAGCACGAACCGCTCGCGGTAATTCGTCCAGTGGTCGAGATACGCGGCCACCCTCACCCCGGCCGCCTTCGCCGCCGCGATTGCCCGCCGCTCCAGGTCCGACCCCCAGCCAGTGCCGGTCAACACGCGGTCATAGCCCGCCACGGCGGCCAGAGCCTCTTCCGGGGCCGCCAGGGCGATATCGCCCAGCTTCGCCCGGAATACCTTCACCGCCGGCCCGGCCAACGCGAACACCACCCGGGAGTAGTCGCCCCCGGCGGCCTGCCGCAGCCAGGCGGCGACAACTTCGGCGCCGCCGGCGTCATGGGCGGCGACCAGCAGCCTACCGTCCGGCCAAAAACTCATCCTTCAGCACCCCGTATTCCCACACATCGGCGTACTCGCCGTTAAGATAAAGCGCCTGGCGGCGTACGCCCTCCCGCACCATGCCGAGGGCTTCGGCCAGCTTCTGCATGCCGGTGTTGCCGGCCGCCGTCCCGCAGTACACGCGGTGCAGATTGAGCTTCATAAACCCGTGGCGCAGCAGCAGCTCGCCCGCCTCGCGGGCGTAGCCCCTGCCCCAGAACTCCTTCTCGCCCATCAGCACCGCGAACTCGGCGCTGCGGTTGATATAATCGATGGCTTGGAGGCTCATGTTGCCGATATGGCGGCCACTCGCCAGGTCGACCACCGCCCACACCACCTTCGAGCGGTCGCCGGCCAGCGAGTCGATATAGGCCGTCAGCTCCGGCAGCCGCTTCGGGAAAGTGCCGTGGGAATTATAGCGGCAGACCTCGGCGTCGCGGAACCAGCGGGGGTAGCCTCCCTCCAGGTCGGCCCGTTCCAGGGCGCGCACGCCCAGCCGGTCCGTCCAGTAGATAAAGCAATTGTCGGCCGCCGTCATCGCAGTCCCTCCATGCCGCGCCACACCTTGCGGAAAGCGCTGATAACCAGGTCTGTCTCCTCGTCCGCATACTCGTGCAGGCAGGGCTGCAGGCCGATCATCGCCGACCCGTGCAGCCGCTCCGCTACCGGGCAGATGCCCTTCTCGTAGGACACGTTCCCCTTATAGATCTCCGGCACCCAGGGGAAGCCCTTGGCGCCGTAAGCGATCTTGCGCTGGTAAATGGGGAGGAGGTGGATATTGGTATAGCCGCGCATCACCCCCGGCACCCCTTCAGCCCTAAGAGCCTCGATCAGCCGGTCGCGGGGCACGCCGAGCACAGCCTCGTCGACCGTCAGCGCGTATACGTAATAAACATGAGTGCAGTCCTTTTGGACCACCGGCGTCTTCAGGCCGGCCAGCCCGGCCAGCTCCTCGGTCAGTCGCTGGCCGACCGCGCTCTTGGACGCCGCCAGGCGCTTGAGCTTCTTCAGTTGCTCCAGGCCGATGGCGGCCTCGATCTCGCCCATGCGGAAGTTGAAGCCCACCAGGTTGGTCAGGTTGTCGAGCTCTTTGCCGGCGGCCACCGCCTCGGCGTGATTGCGGATGAGCTGCATCCTTTCTGCCAGCGCCGGGTCGTTCGTCACGCACATGCCGCCCTCGCCGGTGTGGATATGCTTGTGGTAGTTGAAGCTGAACACGCCGATGTCGGCGACCGTGCCGACGTAGCGGCCGCGGTAAAAGGCGCCCGGCGCCTGGGCGGCGTCCTCGACCACCTTGAGCCTGTATTTGCGAGCGATCGCCATGATCGCGTCCAGGTCGGCCGCCTGGCCGAAAATATCGGGCACCACGATCGCCTTCGTCAGCGGCGTGATGTTCTTTTCAATGCTGGCAGGGTCGAGGTTGAAGGTGTCGGCGTCGATATCGGCGAACACCGGCACCGCGTTCCAGACGAGGATGGCGGTCGCCGACGCCGACATCGTCCAGGGGCTGACGATCACCTCGTCGCCCGGTTCGATGCCGATCGCCCCCAGGGCCGCCATCAGCCCGGACGTCGCCGAGTTGACCGACACGGCGTGGCTGACGCCGAAATAATCCGCCCAGGCCGCCTCGAACTCCTTCACCTTGACGCCGCCGTAAAAATCCTCCGACCAAGCGCCGATGAACTTCGACAACACCCCGCTCTCGACCACCGCCTTGGCGGCCGCGGGCTCCTCCGGCCCGTACGGGTTGTAGCGCTTGAATTCGCGGGCGATCGTCTTCGGACCGCCCAATAGAGCAAGTTTATCGCTCACTTATCTCGCCTCCCTGCAAAGTTCCCTGACAGCCTCCACCGCCGCCAGCGTCGCCAGCGCCGTTTCACCCGTGGAGGCGAGCGGCGCGCCGCCGTCGAGCGCCCGGTAAAGGGCTTCGGTCACGTGGGCCTGGTAGCGGTAAAAGTCGGTCGCGATCTCCGTCCCGCGCTCCGCCAGCACCGTATAGCCGGGGAAAGTGGGGTGGGGGACGGTGGTGCGGACGCTGATCCGCGCCCCGCCATTCTCATAATTGACGCACCCGCCGGTGCCCAGCAGCGCGATCTCCTTCACCGAGAAGCACGCCTCGCGGCCGGCCAGAAAATAGACATCGACAGCCCCGAAAGACAGCCGGAAATCCGGCTCCGGGTCGGGGCCCGGCTCGGTTCCCGGGCTCAGCAGCCTGACAGCCGTGACCGGCCCGAGGAGGAAAATCAGCAGATCGATGAAATGCGATCCGTTGTTGGCGAGGCCCTTGGAATACCACACCGTGCCCTTGTATATCTCCCCGCAGCAGCCGGCGGCGAGCGCCGCCTTCAGGGCCAGCACGCCCGGCTCGAACCGCCGGATATAATTGACCAGCAGCAGCGTGCCCTTATCCTTCGCCAGAGCCGTAATCGCCGCCGCATCCCGCAGCGTGCCGCCCAGCGGCTTCTCGGCCAGCACCGCCCGCGGCCCATAAGCCATAACTTCCTCGAAAACCTCGCGGTGGCGGGCGGTCGGCACCGCCACTGACACCACCTCCGGCCGGCAGGCGGCCATCAGCTCGCCGACCGTCGCGAAGGCCGGGCGGCCATACTTGGCCGTGAAGCGCTCGCGGGCCGCCGCGCTGTCGTCCACCCCCGCCGCCAGCTCGAAGCCGGGGTGGCAATGGAACCCGGCGGCATGGGTCAGAACGCGCGAATCATCGGCGGCGTCGTAGTCGTACCCCAGGCCGATGCCGCCCAGGCCCACGACCGCCGCCTTGTACCTATTCATGGAGGCCCTTCCGCCTTACCGCCCGGTTGAGCTCCACCCATTCGGGATGTACATCCTCCAGCAGGCGGATGACCTCGCGGCAGCCGAACAGCCGGTCGGGGGCGAAATATTCGATGATCTTCTTCAACAGCTCGTAGTCGGCCCGCTCGTCGAGGGTCAGGCCTAGCTCGGGCCAGTCCATATCGGGGGAGGCGACCAGGTGGAGCTGGGGGAAAATATCGGGGTTGAGGCGCATGTGGCGGCTGACGTGTTCGCGGTCGAGCGGCTCCTCGGTCATGGCGAACGACTTCTTCAGCGTATCCAGGCGGAAGACCTGGGTATCCATGCCCACAGGATAGGAGCGCACCTGGACGTTGCTGGCGTATGCGCACGGGTTGTTCAGAAACAGCCTGACCGTCTGCTCGACGACCTGCGGATCGATGATCGGACAGTCGCCGGTTATCTCGACAACGATATCGGCGTCCACCGATTCCGCCGCGCCGATCACCCGCGCCATCACGTCCTCCTCGCTGCCGCGGAAACAGGCCACTCCTTGGGCCGCGGCGTAAGCGGCCAGCACGTCGTCCTGGGTGTTGACCGTCGTCGCCACCACGATAGCGTCCAGGGACGGCGCCTTCTTCAGGCGTCCGATAAGGTGTCCGAGCATCGGCAGGCCGTCAGCCTCCAGCAGCACCTTCCCCGGCAGGCGGGACGAAGTCATGCGGGCCTCAATCGTTGCGACAATCTTCATGGCGCACCCCTTTTAGAAAAAATATCGCGCAGCCGCGGCCCCGTCAGCGGAGGCAGTCCCAGGTCAGCGGCGTGCCCTTTGCCAGGTCGCGGCCGGCCTGGCGGCCGATAACCAGATCGTAATACTTCGGCGCCAGCCCGTAACCGGGCCGGATGCAGCGGATATTGTCGGCGGTCAGCATCTCGCCGGCCTTGATATCGCGGGCCACATACAGCGACCGCCGGAAGCGGCGCGAGCTCTCCTCGCTCGCCGACAGGCCGTAGCTCACCTGCCCCAGGCTCAGCCAGGCCCGCTCCGTCTCGACGGCCAGGGCCGCCAACTCGGCCGGCTCGAGGGAAAAGGCCGAATCGACGCCGCCGTCGGCGCGGCTGAGGGTAAAATGCTTCTCGATCACCGTCGCTCCCAGGGCCACCGAAGCGACGGCCGCGCCGATCCCCATCGTGTGGTCGGACAGCCCCGTCTGGCAGCCGAACAGGTCGCGCATATGGGGAATTGTCAGGATGTTCGAATTCTCGGGGGTCGCCGGGTAACTGCTTGTGCACTTGAGGAGAATGATATCGCCGCTGCCGGCGTCGCGCAGCGTCCGCACAGCCTCGTCCAGCTCAGCGAGCGACGCCATGCCGGTCGACACTATCACCGGCTTGCCGAGCGAGCCCACCTTGCGGAGCAGAGGGATGTCGCTATTCTCGAACGAAGCGATCTTATAGCAGGGTACATCCAGCTCCTCGAGGAAATCGACCGACGACGCGTCGAACGGCGTGCTGAACCCGACCATCCCCAGCTCGCGGCACAGGTCGAGGATGGGCTTGTGCCACTCCCACGGCGTATAAGCCTGCTGATAAAGGCTGTACAGGCTGTTGCCCTTCCACAGGCTGTTGCTGTCGCGGATGACGAAATCGTCCCGGTCGGTCACGTCGAGGGTCATGGTATCGGCGGTATATGTCTGGATCTTCAGGCCGTCCGCCCCCGCCCGGGCGGCGGCGCGCACTATCTCCAGGGCCCGGTCCAGCGACTGGTTGTGGTTGCCGGACATCTCGGCCACGATGAAAGGCTTGTGGCCCGCGCCGATCTTCCGGCCGGCGATGGTAACGTCGTTCATCTCGTCACTCCCTGTCGCGATATATCTTCACGATGTATTTGCAGCCATTGTGCTCGAACCAGGCCGGATAGGCCTCGTTGTCGACCGCCCGCAGCAGATTGAACTGCGCGGCCAATGGCTTAGAAACGTCAAGTTTGCTGTCGGCCGGCGTCCGCTTGCGGTAGAAGCTGGGCTCGCCCTCCTGGGGGGTACGCCCGGCGACGATATCGGGATATTCGTCGGCGAACCGCAGGCACAGCCTGATTGTCGCCGCCGCCAGGGCGGGCTTCATTTCGGCCATAAGCTCGCAGCCGGTGAATTCGAGCGTCTCGGCGGCATAGATGTCGCCGCGGTCCAGCTCTGGCGCCGCCTCGAACATCGTCACCGGGATGCTGTTGACCCCGGCGGCGATCTGCCAGTTGAACGGCGACCAGCCCCGTCCCTTTGGCAAGGCGCTGGCGTGGACGACGATATTGTGGCGGTTTTTCGCCAGGACGGCCGGCGGAGCGATCTCCCCGCAGCCGAGCAGGAAGACCCAGTCGCCGGCGGGGATGTCCTTCACCTTGTGGACCCAGCCGACAGTGTGGCCCCGCGCCTCAAAAGCGGCGGCCAGCGCCGGGATGCGGTCGTTCATCCAGTATTTGGCGTCTGTAACGATTGTAATTTTATACTTGGCAAAGCCCAAAGCTCTTACCACCCTTTCCGTGCCGTAGCCGTCGACTAGCTTGGCGGCTTGGGCGGACATGCTCCTTACCGCCGCCGGGGCGGCGAGCAGCTTGCTGAGCGCGGCCGCGATATCGCCGGCGCTTACGTCTTCCGCCTTCCCCAGGTAAAGCAGCGCGCCCGCGTCCGCCGCGGCGGCTGCGATCGGCTCCTGGTTGGCGGCGAGGGAGGTGCAGATGGCGGGCAGGCCCAGCGCGCAGCGCTCCCAGGTGGCTGTCCCGCAGCCGCCGATCGCCAGGTCGGCCCCGGCCATCAGCGCGGCCATCGCCGTCGTCTGACGGTGGACAGTCGCCCCCGGCAGTTTGGCGCACAGCTTTTCAATCGCCTCGCCGTGCGGGTTGCCGGCCCCCAGCACCACATCCACATTCAAGTCGGCGCATGTCAGCGCGATTGCCGTCAGCGCCTTGCCGGTCTCGTTACCCTCGTCGCCGCCGCCGAAAAACACCAGCAGGCGGCGGACAGCGCCGTCGCGCCGCCCCAGCCCGCTGCGGAGGGCGGCGAACTCGGGGCGGAGGAGCGTGTAATCGGTGCCGAGCAGCAGCGTACATGCGGCGGGCGTCAGTGCCCGGTATTCGCGCGGCGGATCGCCGGCAAGGTTTTGGTCTAGCAGGAAATCGCAGTCGTGGCGGCGGTTGCCGAGATCGTCGATCGCCAGAAGCCTTCCGGCCAGAGGGTTCATTTTCTTTTCCCAGCGCTCGTCAAGCGCGTAGTGGTCGACCACCAGCAGCTCGACCGGTCCGATGGCCGCCAATATCGCGGCCGTCTCGGCGGCGTCCGTCTCCCGCGGCGCGCCCAGCAGGCGTTCGTACTCGTCCGCATCGTCGGCGACCGGGTGGGGGAGGAGGGTATGCACCGCGTAGTTCCGGCCGGTCACGGCGGCGATAATGTTGCCCGGCAGGTCGCGGCAGACGAACGAAACGGCGTAGCCGCGCCCGGCGAGGGCGTCGGCCAGCGTCAGGCACCGCATAATATGGCCGCTGCCGAGAGCGGTCGACGAATCGGCGCGGAAGACCGCCTGCTTGCTGGTCACATTCAGCCTTCTTTCTGCCTGATATGCTCATTGATCGCGCTCCACCCCGGATTGGCGGCCAGCAGGTCCAGGCAGTCCTCCAGGGTAAAGGCGGGGTTGCGCGGATAAAGCGCGGTCAGCATCTTCTCGATCAGCATAAAATCCTCAGGGGTGTCGACCGTCCAGCGGTGACAGCTGGCGTCGCGGCCGTAGCTGAGGTTGGCGGCCGGGAAGCGGCCGTTCTCCCTGCGGATAAATGGGGTGACATGTTCGCGGTCGCCCGGAAGGACGGCCTCGGCGTGGGCGGCCGCCAGGGCGGAAAAAGGAAAAACCTCGGTATCCATCCCCCGCGGATATGTCCGCGCGCCGATGTTCGAGGCGTAGGCGTAGCGGGGGTAATTATCCTCATACAGGGCGATGACCTGGTCGATTACCGCCGGGTCGATCAGCGGGCAATCCGACGTCACCCGCACGACCGTATCGGCGCCGTGCTCGGCGGCGGCGAAATAATAGCGGGACAGCACATCGTTCTCCGAGCCCCGGAAGCAGGGCACGCCCAGATGGGCGCACAGTGCCGCCACCGGCTCATCCGTCGCGTTGACCGTCGTGGCGATCACGACCGCATCCGCCCGCCGCACCCTCGCCAGCCGCTCGAGCTGGTATGCCAGCAGCGGTTTGCCGAGGACCTCCTTCAAAATCTTGCCCGGCAGGCGGGTCGAAGTCATGCGGGCCTGGACGATAATCGCCGTCTTCATGCCAGCACCTTCGCGAGCGTCGCCGCCACATAGTCCTGCTGTTCGTCGCTCAGGCCGAAGTACATCGGCAGGCTGACAGCCTCGGCGTAGTATCGCTCAGCGGCCGGGAAATCGCCTTCCTTGAAGCCGAGGCCCTGATAATACGGCTGCGTATGCACGGGGATATAATGAAGATTCACGCCGATGCCCGCGGCGCGGAGCTCCTCGAACACCTGGCGGTGGCTCTTGGCGATTTTATCGAGCTTAAGCCGCACCACATACAGGTGCCAGGCCGAGGCGTCCTTCTCCCGCTGCCACGGCAGCGTCAGCGGCAGGCCGCAGAGCAGCGCGTCGTAGCGCGCCGCCAGCGCCCGCCGGCGGGCCACGAATTCGTCGATCCTCGCCAGTTGGCTGGCTCCCAGCGCCGCCTGGATATCGGTCATGCGGTAATTGTAGCCCAGGCCGATCTGCTGGTAGTACCACGGCCCATGACTGTCGACGGCCATCTTGGCGGCGTCGCGGGTTATGCCGTGGCTGCGCAGCAGCACCAGCCGCTCGTACAGCTCGCGGTTATTTGTCGTGATCATGCCGCCCTCGCCGGATGTGATGATCTTCACGGCGTGGAAACTGAACACCGTCATGTCGGCATAGCGGCCCGCCCCGATCTTGTCGCCCCGGTAAGTCGCGCCGATGGCGTGCGAGGCGTCCTCGATAACCGTAAAACCAAAATCTTGCGCAAGGGCGGCGATCCGCTCCATGGCGCAAGACTGACCGGAAAAATCTACAGGCACGACGGCCTTGGGCAGCCGGCCGCCCTCGCGGGCGCGGGCCAGCTTGTCCGCCAGCTCGGCCTCGTTCATGTTGTAAGTCGTTGCGTCGATATCGACGAAATCCACGTCAGCCCCGCAGTAAAGGGCGCAATTCGCCGACGCCACGAACGTATTGGGCGTCGTCCACACCGCATCGCCGCGGCCGACGCCGGCCGCCAGGCAGGCAATATGCAGCGCCGAAGTCGCGCTGTTCACCGCCACGGCGTATTTGGCGCCGCAATACGCGGCCACCGCCTGCTCGAACCGCTCCACCGCCGGCCCCTGAGTCAGCCAGTCCGAATTGAGCGCTTCCGTCACCGCCGCCACGTCGGCGGCATCAATGTATTGTCGGGCATAGGGAATAGGCTTCATTATTTCAGCAGCCCCCTCAGTTCGTCAACAGTCAGGAACGTGGGGTTTGTGCCGGAATTATACTCGAACCCCGGCTCGACCGGGGCGCCCTTCTCGCCGATGGCGTTAGCCGAATAATCCACCGCCTCCGCGAACGTAATCGTCGGCTTGATCACGTAGTGGTCGGCGAACTCCACCGTCAGGTGGGAGTCGTCGGCCGGGCACATCGTCTCGTGCAGCTTCTCGCCGGGACGGATGCCGACGATCTGCGTGGGCATCCCCGGAGCGATCCCCTCCGCCAGATCGGTGATCAACATCGACGGGATCTTGGGCACGAAGATCTCCCCGCCCTGCATACGGGCAAAAGCCTTCAGCACGAACGCCACCCCCTGGTCGAGGGTGATCCAGAACCGCGTCATACGCGGGTCGGTTATCGGCAGCGACTTCTCGCCGCGGCTCATCAGCGCCTTGAAAAACGGGATCACCGAGCCGCGCGACCCGATGACGTTGCCGTAGCGGACGACCGCAAAGCGGGTGTTGTTCCCGCCGGCGATATTGTTGGCGGCCACAAACAGCTTGTCCGACACCAGCTTGGTCGCCCCGTACAGATTGATGGGGGTCGCCGCCTTGTCGGTCGACAGCGCCACAACCTTCCCGACCCCGCTGTCGATGGCGGCCTTGATGACATTCTCCGCCCCGTTGATATTAGTCTTGATGCACTCCATCGGGTTATACTCGGCCGCCGGCACCTGCTTCAGCGCCGCGGCGTGGATGACGAAATCGACGCCGCTCATCGCCTGCTTGAGGCGTTCCACGTCGCGGACGTCGCCGATGAAGTAGCGCATCGGCTTGGCGTTATACTCCTGCTGCATCTCGAACTGCTTCAGCTCGTCGCGCGAAAAAACAATCAGGCGCTTGGGGAAATATTTCGCCAGGATCGATCTGACGCAATGCCGGCCGAAAGAGCCCGTACCGCCGGTGATTAGAATCGATTTGCCATTAAACATTCTGTAACCACCTCTGAATTTGATCACACAATTTATATCGTAGCGAAAATCGGTAAACATTAGGCGAACGGCGAAGATAATTGTCCGAATTTGTTGCCAAATACTTCGTCAGAATGAGCCGATTCCCCTGCCTGCTGCGCGTAAAAAACACGACAGTTAATATTATATGTCAACTATCGCCGCCATCAGCTCGCTTTTGCGGCAAAATCGCCGCAAATAAAAGGGATTGACGGCAAAACCGGCGAATACCGCCACGATAAAAGTACGCACGGACGGAGAAAATGACATGCAGGCACTGACAGGCACGGTCGACAGCATAGTATACCGCAGCGACGACGGCGACTTCACCGTCTTCCGGCTCGTGCCGGCGCGGGAAAACGCCCCTGTCAGCGTCGTCGGCAACTTCCCCGTGCCCCTCGTCGGCGAAGAGCTAGAGCTCACCGGCGACTGGGTCGAGCACAGCCGCTTCGGGCGGCAGTTCAAAGCCGTCTCCTGCCGCCGCATGGCTCCCTCCACCGTCAAAGGCATCGAACGCTTCCTCGCCTCCGGCGCCATCAAAGGCATCGGTCCGGCCACCGCCGCCCGCATGGTCGCCCGCTTCGGCGACCGCACCCTGGAAATGCTTGAGAACTACCCCCACCGCCTCACCGAAGTCGAAGGCATCGGCGCCAAAAAAGCCGCCGTCATCCGTGCCTCCTTCGCCGAGCACTCAGACCTCCGCGAAATCATGCTCTTCCTTGAAACCCACGGCGTCACCGGGGCGTACGCCGGCAGGATATACAAGCACTACGGCGGGGCCGCCCTCGCCGTCCTCAGGGATAACCCCTACCAACTGGCCGCCGACGTTGACGGCATCGGCTTCCGCACCGCCGACCACATCGCCGTCGCCCTCGGCCGCGACATGAACGACCCCGCCCGGCTGACCGCCGGCATCGAATACGCCCTCCTCCAGACAGCCCAGACCGGCCACTGCTGCCTGCCGGAAGACACCCTCGTCCAGGAAAGCGCCAAACTCCTCGGTGCGCCCGCCCTCGACATCGCCGTCTGCCTCGCCGGCCTCGTGCGCGACAACCTGCTCCACACCGAAGACTTCCAGGGCGCCACCCTCATCTACCCCGGCCTCCTCTACCACGCCGAAACCCAGGTCGCCGCCCGCCTTAAGAAACTGCAGGAGCGGGCTGTCCCCGCCAGGAGCGGCGACGCCGAACAGGCGGTGGCAGCCTGGGAAGAAAGCGAAGGGGTCACCCTCGCCGCCGCCCAGCGCGAAGCAGTCGCCGCCTCCCTCCGCCACGGCGTCCTCGTCCTCACCGGCGGGCCCGGCACCGGCAAAACCGTCACAGTTAAAGGCATCCTCGCCGTCCTCGCCGAGCAGGGGTTCAAAATCCTCCTCGGCGCGCCCACCGGCCGGGCCGCCAAACGCCTCAGCGAAGCCTGCGGCCGCGAAGCCGCCACCATCCATCGTCTGCTCGAAGCCACCGGCGGCCGCGAAGGCGCGCCCTTATTCATGCGCGACGAGCGCAATCCCCTCGACGCCGACGTCGTAATAATCGACGAAGCCTCCATGATCGACATCACCCTCATGTACTACCTCCTCAGGGCCGTACCCGAAGGCTGCCGCTTCGTCCTCGTCGGCGACGTCGACCAGCTGCCCGCCGTCGGCCCCGGCAACGTCCTCAAAGACATCATCCGCTCAGGCACCGTCCCCGTCATGCGCCTCAGCGAAGTCTTCCGCCAGGCCGGCGAAAGCGTCATCGTCGTCAACGCCCACCGCATCAACCGCGGCCTCTTCCCCGACATCCGCTCCAGCGCCGACTTCCAGTTCCGCGAAGTCGCCGACGAAGCGGCCGTCGCCGCCGCCATCGTAAAGCTCTGCGGCGAAGAACTGCCGGCCGACGGCCTCGACCCCCTCGCCGACATCCAGGTCCTATCGCCCATGCACCGCCAGCCGTGCGGCGTCGAAAACCTCAACCGCCTCCTCCAGGCCGCCCTCAACCCCCCGTCGCCCGTCCGGCCCCCGGTCGGCGCCGGCGCCCTCCGCCTCGGCGACAAAGTCATGCAGACCCGCAACAACTACGGCAAAGGCGTCTTCAACGGCGACATCGGCTACATCGTCGGCGCCGACAGCGGCATCGCCGTCGTCCGCTACCCCGACGGCGACGTCCTCTACGAAAAAGCCGAAATCGACGAACTCGTCCTCGCCTACGCCATGAGCGTCCACAAAAGCCAGGGCAGCGAATACCCGGCCGTCGTCATGCCGCTCGTCGCCGGCCACTACGTCATGCTCCAGCGCAACCTCCTCTACACCGCCGTCACCCGCGCCAAACAGCGCGTCATTCTCCTCGGCGCCAAAGCCGCCCTCAACACCGCCCTCGCCAACGACCGCACCCGGCGGCGCTACTCGCTGCTCGCCGAGCGCCTCAGGGGTGAGGACCTGTGCTGAACGACTGGTGGGCGGCCATCCTCGACATAATCTACCCGCCCCGCTGCCCCGTCTGCCGGCGGCCGGTAGCCGTCCACGGCGCCTGGTGCCCCGCCTGCCTGGCCCCCGTCCTCGCCGGCCACGAGCTCAATCTCGCGGCCGCCGCCTCGCCGCCCTCGCCTCCTGCCAGGTACTGTGCGACTACACCGCCGGCGTCAAAACCCTCCTCCACCAGCTCAAATTCCGCGGCAGCCCCCGCGCCGCCGCTTCGCTCGCCTGGCTGCTCACCGCCCGCCCGAACGACCTCCGCCAGGGCGGCATCCAGGCCGTCGTCCCCGTGCCCCTTCACCCCGCACGCCTCGCCGAGCGCGGCTACAACCAGACCGAGCGCATCTTCCGCCGCTGGAGCGAACGCCAAGGCTGGCCATGGCTCGACGCCCTCGCCCGCACCCGCCTCACCGCGCCCCAGTGGGAGCTTCCGCCCGCCGAACGCCGCCGCAACGTCAGAGGCGCCTTCGCCCTCACGCGCCCCGAAGCCATCCGCGGCAAAATAATCCTCCTCGTCGACGACATCGTCACCACCGGCGCCACCATGAACGAATGCGCCAAGGTGCTGAGAAGGGGAGGGGCCGCTAAAGTGCACGCCCTCGCCCTGGCGGGTGGCGATTACGGCCGCTGATAAGCCGCCATCTGCGGCGCAGCCGCAATCATATTTTCGACGCGACAGCTATATATTGCTTAGAAGGCGCCTATCAGCCTGCGCGCTTTAATCCACATCCGATAGCATGGAGGTGGCGCATGGAATTCGGAGAAATCCAGGAAATCATCGACGGTCTCGGACTTTCAGAAGAAATACCGCCGAACGAAATCCCCGAATTGGAACTATACATGGACCAGGTGCTGGAATTTCTCAACGCCAGATTGGACTGGCTCAAGAGAGAAGAACTAGACAAAGGCTTAACGAAAATGATGATAAACAACTATACCAAGGCTCAACTGCTCATACCGCCGAAAAACCGCAAATACGGAAAACACCACATAATGCTCCTGATCCTTATATGCCAGTTGAAAAGCATTCTTTCAATCGAAGATATAAAAACGCTCTTCTCGCCGATACTTAACGACATCACCACCCCGGACGACGATGTAATCCCGCTGGCAAAAATCTATACGATCTTCTTGGACCTACAACGCGAGCAATTCAGCGACTTTCAGGAAATATTCGCGGAAAAGGCCAAATATATTGAAAACAAATTGGCGGAAATCGAAACCCCCCATCAAAAAAAAGCCAAAATGTTTTTAGTCGTGTTGATGTTGGTCGCCCAGGCCGGCGCATCAAAACGGCTGGCGGAAAAAATAATCGACGCCTATTTTCCCAAACCCGGACAAACAACCAAAACGGGGAGCATTTGAGATATGCGGCAGTGTAAAACCGACAACACTGCCGCATATCTTTTTTATGACGATATCTGGCGGTTTGCAATGCCGCGAATTGCCGTCCGCCACTCCCCGCAAGGAAAATTGCCCGAAAAAAAGAAAAAGCCGTGCGGCATGAAAATACCGTCGCCTTTCAAATACGGGCGAATACAATAAAGCATAAAATGATGGCAAAGGAGAGAAATAACGGTGGTTAGGCTGGGGATACTGGGGTACTCCAAACTCGCTGATATAAACGGGGAAGTTTACGATCTTGCAAAAGCGGCGCAAGAAGCGAAAGGCGTCTTCAAAGAACTGGGCCCGGTGGAACTTGTAGGCTGCGTGACCTGTAACGGCTATCCGGGAAAAAAAATAATAGACGGCGCCAGACTGCTGGCAAAATGGGGGGCGGACATCATCGCCTTTTCGGCAGGCGGCAAAATAGGCGCCGGCGAGCACAGCGAGCATAACGAGCGCATCCTCAAAGAGCTTTCCGAGCAGATGGGGTCGACGATTATTATCGACTGCGGCAGCGGCATAGGCGTTTAGCCCGCTCTGGCGGCGCCATCCCGCCCGCGCCTGCCGGGAATAACATGAAAAGAGGTGTTGCGGTTGAGCTTCGACGTAGCGGTGCTATACCTAGCGTTAACAGTGGGCTGGATAGCGGCCACCATCTTTCGGTGCAATGCCATCCTTGCCCGGTGGAGATCCCTGGATGAGGCCGGAAAGCGCGGCAGCCATAGCTGAGAGCCCCGTCCGTCGCTCACCCCCTATTTCGCAATAAAGCCACGGGTGCATTGCCGGCACCCGTGGCTTTATATAGTCCTTCTTATCCCAGCGAATCGACGAACGCGCGGACCACATCGTGGTCGAACGCCGTCCCGGAATGGTCGTTCAGCTCGCGGACCGCTTCCTTCTTCGTCTTCACCCAGTGCTGGGTGCAAGGATTGATGAACCGGTCGTAATGGTTGGCCACCGCGATGATGCGGGCGCCGAGGGGGATATTGACCCCCTTGAGGCGTTTCGGATACCCCTGGCCGTCCCAGCGCTCGTGATGGTACCTTATATAAGGAATGATCTCCTGGCAGGCGGGGATATTCTCCAGCATCGCGCTGCCGGCGTTGCAATGGTTCTTATACACGCTCAGCTCCCGCGTCGACAGATACGGCAGCTTCGCCAGCACTGCGTTGGGCACAGTCAAATGACCGACATCGTGAAGGATGGCGGCGACCCTGATACGCTCGATCTCATCCCGCGGCAAACGCATCTTGGCGGCTATGCTGACGGCATAGTTCGCCACTTGCTGGCTGTGCAGGTAGAGCTTGGGGTTCTTTAATTCTATCAGCCGCATCAGGATAGGAACGATCTCCTGAAGCGTCTCGGCGGCTTTGGCGCCGTTTTCCACAGCCTGCATAAGGGTAAGCATATACACGGAGGAACGACCTTCCCGCTTCAGAGTCAAGCCAAGTCAATTATAAGCCAAGTCAAGTATATTTAAATTTAGCTACAAATGAAGATTATCCTGCCGCGCGCAGAAAAAAAACCCGGCGGCAAAGCAAATTAGGGCTAAAGACCTAGCACTTTTTGTCGAATATGTTATAATTTGCATAGAAAGGGGGCGCGACCCATGAACCTTACTAACTGTATCGAATGCGGCGGCCTTTGTGTCGAGAATCCCTCCAAGCTTTGCAACAACTGTATCCGCGCCGAGGAAGAGGCCGAGGACAAAGTGGCCGAATACCTGCGTAACACCAACAAGGCAACCCTCGACGACATCCACAAGGCCACCGGCGTAAAACACAAAGTAATCCTTCGGATGCTCAAACGCGGCCGAATCTTCAGTGACGCCATCATCAGCTACCCGTGCGAAACCTGCGGCGCGCCCATCAACGAAGGCCGTGTATGCACCAGCTGCAGTAAAAATATCGTCGGTCAGGTAAAGCACGAGGAATGGAAGCCCGAGAAACGGCCAGAATCGACGCGCAAAGACGAGAAGATGTACACAAAAGACATCATCCAGCGAAAATAACAACGGATACAGCCTCTAGGACGAGAAAAACGGCCGAAAAACGGATGTAGAAGTCAATAAGCTACCTAAACAGCTAGTGGCGGGGGTTAAAAACCCCGCCACTTTTGACGATACTATATCAGGAGACTGCTACGTAAGTGAGGTGTCACCCATGATCATTTCCGGCAAACAGATCCAGAGCATCATGAAAGTCTATACCGATCAGAACAAGGTCGCGAAAAGCTCCAAACCCGGCGACGTCGCTCCGACCTCGAAAAAAGACGAAGTGATCCTCTCCACCCAGGCCCAGGAATTCGGCCAAATTTACCAGGCCATCAAAGCCCTGCCCGAGGTGCGCGAAGACAAAGTAAGAGAACTGTCCGACAAAATCGCCCAGGGCAACTACAGCGTCGACGCGAAGGAAGTGGCGGAAAAAATGCTCGGCCGCCTGATGGCCGACCGCATTCGCTAAAGGAGGAAACCGTGGCCAACTGGGACAAACTAGTCATCCTGCTCGACGAAATGGTCAGTCTCTATGGGGCCATCCTCGAACTCAGCCGCCAGAAGCAAGACATCCTTATCGCCGTCAAACCGCAGGACCTCGAAACGGTAACCAAGCAGGAAGAGCTCCTCATCCTGCAGGCCGGGAAACTGGAAGCGGCCCGCGGCAAACTCCTGCAGCAGCTTGCGGCAGCAGACGGCGTAGCCGTCCAGGACATCACCCTGGCCAAAATGAAAGAACTGGCCGGTCCGGAAGCGGGCGCCCGCCTCGACAAAATTGCGGCCGAATTCGAACGCATCATGGCGGAACTCGCCCCGGTCAACAAGCTCAACGCCGAACTTATCCAGCGGGCTCTCGGCTTCATCAACTACAACATCAACCTCCTGACGCAAAGCGCGACAGGACCTACCTATGCCCCGCAGGGGAAAAACACCCAGGAAACCCAGGTCAGGAAACTGGTAGACAAGAAAGTTTAAGCAACACGGGGTAAGCAATATGCGCTCGACCTTCAGCGGTCTCAACGCGGCCGTCCGCGGCATCTACGCCAACCAGCTGTCGCTCGACACCGTCGGCCATAACATCTCCAACGCCAATACCGAAGGATATTCCCGCCAGCGTGTCAACCTGTCCACCACCCGCCCGGAGGTCGTTTACGGCGGAGCGGGGGCGCTACAGGTCGGCACCGGCGTTGCCATTCAGTCAGTTACCCGCGCCCGCGACATCTTCATGGACAGGCAATTCTGGAAAGAATCCTCCACCCTCGGCTATGCGTCGACCTCGGTCAGCACCTACAGCCAGGTCGAAGGCATCTTCCACGACGAACTGCCCGACGCCGGCATCCAAACCGTCCTCAACAACTTCTGGCAGTCCTGGCAGACGCTGGCCACCAACGCCTCCAACGACAGCGCCCGCACCGCCGTACGGGAGCGGGGCGCCGAGCTCGTCGACGCCATCACCCACGCCCGTGACCAGCTCGAAGACATGATCACCAACGTAAACGACTCCCTATCCGCCAAAGTAGCGGAAATCAACGAAATATCGTCCGAAATATACTCCCTCAACAAACAAATCTCCAACATCGAAGTCGGCGGCATGGAAAACGCCAACGACCTGCGCGACCGGCGCGACCTCCTCACCGATAAACTTTCCAAAATGATGAATGTCCGCGTCTTCGAAGACGCCAACCATAACTACGTCGTCCAGGTATCGGACGTCGTCATCGCCGACGGCGGCGGTTACACGCCCCTCGCCCTCAACGACCCCTCCACCTCCATGGACCCCGAGTACGGCTTCGAGGTCAGATACCTCGTCGTCGCCGACGGCCGAAACCAAAGAGTCAACATAACCAACGGCGAAATGAAAGCTTTGCAGGAAGCAAACTCCACCGTCCCCAAAAACTACCTCGACAAACTCTCCACCATGAGCAAGTTCCTGCTGCAGGAATTCAACGCCGTCCACCGCTCCGGTTTCGGCACCGACAACTCCACCGGCAACAACTTCTTTGGCAGTCCGTCCGTCAACTACGCCACCCAAACCCTCGGCAAAAACGGCTGGCTCGACGCCCTGTCCGTCAACAGCGACCTATACAACGACGGCGGCCTGTCCAAAATCGCCGCCAAAACCCTCATCAGCAACCCCGTCACCCAGAGCAACGCCTCCGGCGGCCATGCCTCGGTCGGCGGCACGTACACCTCCACCGCCACCGTCGCCTATCAGGTCAGAATAAACACCGTCAACGCCGCCGGCCAGGTACAGACCGCCAGCTACTCCATCGACGGCGGCACCACCTGGATCGCGGTCGCGGCCGGCGATACCGACACCACCAACGCCAACTACACCGTCCTCAACAACCTGCCCAACGGGCTCAGCCTCACCATCAATACCGACATCGACAACCGGGCCTACGACCCTGTTCCCGTCCCCCCGGTGGCCGACATATACACCTTCAGCGTCCCCCAGGGCAACGCCTCCGGCGACAACGCCACCCTCCTCGGCAACAAACTCAAGAACCCCACGCCGGCAAGCTCGGTGCTTCGCGGCTCCTCCCTCGACGGCTACTACAACTCCATCATCGGCGAACTGGGTGTCAAGGCCCAGAACAGCAAACGGCTGGAAGAAAACCAGCAGACACTCGTCGATCAGATCGAAAACTGGCGCCAGGCCACCGCCGGCGTCAACATCGACGAAGAAATGACCAACATGATCCGCTTCCAGAAAGGCTACAACGCCGCCGCGCGGATCATGACATCCATAGACGAAATGCTCGACAAGCTCATCAACGGGACCGGCGTCGTCGGTCGATAGGAGGTAGGACGCGGTGCGCGTAGCAAACAGCACGATAATATACAACTTCCTCTCCAGTCTCAACAAATCCCAGCAGCGGATGAACGGCTACCAGGAGCAGCTGTCGGACGGAAAACTCGTCCACCGGCCCTCCGACGACCCCGTGCGCGCCATCCGCAGCCTGCGCCTCAACACCGACCTCATGACAAACGAACAATACACCCAGAACGCCAAAGACGCCCAATCGTGGCTCAACCAGACCGACTCCTCCATCGACGGCGTCGTCAGCGTCCTGGAAAGAGCCAGGGAACTCGTCATCGACTCCGTCAGCCCCAGCCCTGCCGTCGCCTACACCACCGCGGCCACCGAGCTTGACGGCCTCATCAACCAGGCCATCTCCCAGGGCAACACCCAAATCGGCGACCGCTACGTCTTCGCCGGTCAGCAGGACAAAGTCGCCGGCGGCCCCTTCGAGCGCAAAATCATCAACGGCGTCGAGCAAGTCGTCTACAAAGGCGACGACAACAAAATATCCATGCGCATCCAGCCCGGGGCGGCCAACCCCAACCAGGACAGCATCAACGTCACCGGCGAGGACATCTTCGGCCCCATGACCACCGTCGTCGACGGCGCGACCGGCCAGACCTACCAGGTATCCACCACCTTCCGCAACCTGCTGGCCATCAAAGAAGACCTCGCGACCGGCGCCCCCAACATGACCACCCTGTCAACCACCGGCCTCGCCAACATCGATACGGCCACCGACCGGGTGCTGCTCGCCCAGACCAATATCGGCGCCCGCATGGCAACCTACGAGATGGCCCAGAACCTGATGAAGAAAAACTACGTCACCATCAGCGAAAACGTCGCCGCCAACGACGCCATCGACATCGCCAAGGTCACCATTGACTTCAAAAACAGCGAAAACATCTACAACGCAGCCCTGGCGGTCGGGGCGAAAATCATGCCCCAGTCGCTCGTCGACTTCCTCAGATAGGAAGGAAAAAAAGCATGAGCCGCCTCATCCTCACCATCGACCAGACGCCCTGTCGGGCGTCTTACGGCCTCCTGGGCCCGGACGCCCTCCGCCGCGACCTCGCCGCCACCCATCGCGGCGTTGCCCGCGAAGCCACCGACAACTATGTAGCTCGCGGCAACCGCCTGGCCACCATCGCGGCGGGCAACGGCATTGCCGACCTCGCCGCTGAGCTATACCTCAGCGAACCCACCCCCGAAGTCATTGTCGTCCCCGTCGAACGGCCGGTCTTCGGCTTGACCGAAGCCACCGGCATCGACGTCGTCATCTAAACGGCGCAGTCCATACTTTTGGAGAGGTGAGAATATGGTTATAGAATCCACCCGCTTCGGTTCCCTCGAAGTAGACGACCAGGACATCATCCGTTTCCCCCAGGGCCTGCCCGGTTTTGACGACGAAAAAGCCTTCGCCTTCCTGCCCTACGGCCCCGACAGCCCCTTCGCCTTCCTCCAGTCGGTCGCCGAGCCCGCCCTCACCTTTTTTCTCGTCGAGCCCTTCCCGTTCTTCACCGACTACGAATTCGAACTTGGCGACGACCTTGCCAAAGAAATCGGCATGGCCGCCGACAGTCCCTTTCAGGTCTTCTGCATCGTCACCGTGCCGGAGAACCTTGAAGAACTGACCGCCAACCTCCTCGCGCCCATCGTCGTCAACTGGAAAGAGCGCCGCGGCGTCCAGACCGTGCTTGACAACAAAGGCTACACCACCAGGCACCGGCTCTTTCCCGCCGGCTTCCCCCCAAAACCCAAGGAGGGCAAATAACCATGCTGGCCCTCACCCGTAAATGCGGCGAAAAAATCATCATCGGCGACAACATCGTCATCACCGTCGTCGATATCAAAGGCGACAGCGTCAGACTCGCCATCCAGGCCCCCCGGGAAATCAAAATCTTCCGCGGCGAACTCTACGAAGCCATCGCCGCCGAAAACAAACAGGCCGCCGCACCGCCCGCCGCCGGCCTCGACCTCCTCAAAGACATCCACAAATAAACCAACGCCAAACCAGGGGATTGCCCGTCACAGCCGGCAATCCTCTTTCTATTGGCGCCGCGGAGAATAATTCGCCAAAATCGGTTTATTTTCAATAAATGGCGATATCGGGAGCATAGTGGCGAAACAATGATGTTGGCGTCCGTAAATCACGTTAATCGCCTGTGGACGGATTTTATATCCCGACAAATCTTCCCGATATATAAAGTGAAGATGTCCTTCTCCCCCGCCTCCGACGGCCAACGGCGGCGGGGGAGAAGGCACTCAGGAAGCGGGCAAGGACGCCCGTGTAAAAGAATTCAGGGAGGAATAACAAAATGATTATCAACCACAACATCGCGGCCCTCAACACTTACGGCCGTCTGTCCGCCAACAACGCGGCCACCGGCAAATCCCTCGAAAAACTGTCGTCCGGCCTCAGGATCAACCGCGCCGGCGACGACGCCGCCGGTCTCGCCATCTCCGAAAAAATGCGCGGCCAGATCCGCGGCCTCGACCAGGCGGTCCGTAACTCCCAGGACGGCATCAGCCTCATCCAGACCGCTGAAGGCGCCCTCAACGAAACCCACAGCATCCTGCAGCGTATGCGCGAACTCGCCGTGCAGTCGGCGTCCGACACCAACACCAGCCAGGACCGCAGCAACATCCAGAAGGAAATCGACCAGCTGGTGAAAGAGATCGACCGGATCGCCACCACCACCGAGTTCAACACCAAGAAACTGCTCGACGGCTCCATGGGCACCCTCGTGAGCGCCGCCACCGCCAACGTCCTCGCCAACAGCGCGGTCTACACGACCACCGCCGTGGCCACCCAACTCACCGCCTTGACCGACAAAGCCGGCAACACCCTCGGCATCGTGACCGGCGACACCGTCACCGTCAGCTACATGAAGAACGGCGCCCTGGTAACCCGCAACGTCACGGTATCGGCCGCGACTGCGCTGGACGACCTCGACGCCGCCGACTTCACCCTCGCCATGGCTTCCGGCGCTCTGCAGGCTACCGCCGCCGGCACCGGCACCGCCAACGCCGTTTACGGCCTGACGATCACCGTCAAGGATTCGTCCGGCAACGTCAAGGCCACCCCGACCAACCTGCTGTCGTCCTACCAGCAGACAACCGCCGCCAAGGACGCCCGCAACGACGGGCAGGCAACTATCCTTATCGGCGCCAACACCGGCCAGAGCCTCAGCGTCGACATCGAGACCATGAAAGCCGGCTCGCTCGGCGTCAGCGGCCTCAAGGTCGACACCCAAGGCGCGGCCAACGTCGCCATCTCCGTCCTTGACACCGCCATCCAGACCGTATCGGCCGAGCGCTCCAAGCTCGGTGCCAACCAGAACCGTCTGGAGCACACCATCAACAACCTCAGCACATCCAGCGAAAACCTGACCGCCGCCGAAAGCCGCGTCCGCGACGTCGACATGGCCAAGGAAATGATGAGCTTCACCAAGCTCAACATCCTCAACCAGGCCGCCACCGCCATGCTGGCTCAGGCCAATCAGCAGCCCCAGGGCGTGCTGCAGCTCCTCCGGTAGTATCCGCTGAACGCGGGGGAGGCCCCCCGGTAACGGGCCTTTTCCCGCTTTCCCGCGGCTTAATCCCCAATCCGCCCCGTAGTCCCGGTGGCCGACGGCAACGGGGCGCCGTAAAAAAGCGGGCAAGGATGCCCGTGTAAATGAATTCAGGGAGGAATAACAAAATGATTATCAACCACAACATCGCGGCTCTCAACACTTACGGCCGTCTGTCCGCCAACAACGCGGCCACCGGCAAATCCCTCGAAAAACTGTCGTCCGGCCTCAGGATCAACCGCGCCGGCGACGACGCCGCCGGTCTTGCCATCTCCGAAAAAATGCGCGGCCAGATCCGCGGCCTCGACCAGGCGGTCCGCAACTCCCAGGACGGCATCAGCCTCATCCAGACCGCTGAAGGCGCCCTCAACGAAACCCACAGCATCCTGCAGCGTATGCGCGAACTCGCCGTGCAGTCGGCGTCCGACACCAACACCAGCCAAGACCGCAGCAACATCCAGAAAGAAATCGACCAGCTGGTGAAAGAGATCGACCGGATCGCCACCACCACCGAGTTCAACACCAAGAAACTGCTTGACGGCTCCATGGGCACCCTCGTGAGCGCCGCCACCGCCAACGTCCTCGGCAACAGCGCGGTCAACACCAGCACCGCCGTCGCCGACCTGCTCACCGCCCTGACCGATAAGGCCGGCAACACCCTCGGCATCGTCAGCGGCGACACCGTCACCGTCAGCTACATGAAAAACGGCGCCCTGGTAACCAGCGCGACCACGGTGACCTCGCAAACCTCGCTGTCCATGCTGTCCAATGCAGACTTCAGCCTGTCGGTAGCCTCAGGTGTCCTCCAGGAAACCGCCAATACCGTCGGCACCGCCGGTGCTGTCTACGGCCTGACGATCACCGTCAAGGATGGGTCTGGCAACGTCAAGGCCACCCCGACCAATCTGCTGTCGTCCTTCCAGCAGACAACCGCCGCCAAGGACGCCCGCAACGACGGCCAGGCCACCATCCTCATCGGCGCCAACACCGGCCAGAGCCTCAACGTCGACATCGAGACCATGAAAGCCAGCTCGCTCGGCGTCAGCGGCCTCAAGGTCGACACTCAGGGCGCGGCCAACGTCGCCATCTCCGTCCTCGACACCGCCATCCAGACCGTGTCGGCCGAGCGCTCCAAGCTCGGTGCCAACCAGAACCGTCTGGAGCACACCATCAACAACCTCAGCACGTCCAGCGAAAACCTGACTGCTGCCGAAAGCCGCGTCCGCGACGTCGACATGGCCAAGGAAATGATGAGCTTCACCAAGCTCAACATCCTCAACCAGGCCGCCACCGCCATGCTGGCCCAGGCCAACCAGCAGCCCCAGGGCGTGCTGCAGCTCCTCCGCTAAACCGTCTTGTAACAGAAAGGGATTGCCTGTCGTCGACAGGCAATCCCTTTTTCGTCTTTGGGTCCCCAAATGCTTCGCTAAACTTGGCCCATTTTCGAAAAACGGCGATATAATGAGATTAAATGCCATATAAAGAAAAATAGCTCCATAAACACCCGAAATTAGCTTCAAAAAGGTTTTATTTCTTGGCAAATCGACCCGATATATACAGTGAAGGATGTTCGTTTTTCCCCCTTGCGCCGGTCACGGCGGCGGAGAAGCGGCAAAGAGGGGCACGGAGGCCCGCGAAAAGAATTCCGGGAGGAACAACCGAATGATCATCAACCACAACATCGCGGCTCTCAACACTTACGGCCGTCTGGCCGCCAACAACGCCAGCACCGGCAAATCCCTCGAAAAACTCTCGTCCGGCCTCAGGATCAATCGCGCCGGCGACGACGCCGCCGGTCTCGCCATCTCCGAAAAAATGCGCGGACAGATCCGCGGCCTCGACCAGGCGGTCCGCAACTCCCAGGACGGCATCAGCCTCATCCAGACCGCTGAAGGCGCCCTCAACGAAACCCACAGCATCCTGCAGCGCATGCGCGAACTCGCCGTGCAGTCGGCGTCCGACACCAACACCAGCCAAGACCGCAGCAACATCCAGAAAGAAATCGACCAACTGGTCAAAGAAATAGACCGTATCGCCACCTCCACCGAATTTAACACCAAAAAAGTCCTCGACGGCTCCATGGGCACCCTCGTGAGCGCCGCCACCGCCAACGTCCTCGCCAACTCGGCGATCAACAGCGGCATCACCACGGCTACGGTACTCACCGCGCTGACCGACAAAGCCGGCAACACCCTCGGCGTCGTCGAAGGCGACACCGTGAACGTCAGTTACATGAAGAACGGCGCCCTGGTTACCAACAACATAACCGTAACGACCGCCACTGCTGTTGATGGCCTTGACAACGCGGACTTCACCTTCTCGATGACCGCCGGAGTTCTCGACGCTGTTGCTGCCGGCACAGGCACCGCCAACGCCATCTACGGACTTACCATCACCGTCAAAGACGCGACCGGCAACATCAAAGCCACCCCGACCAACCTGCTTTCCTCCTTCCAGCAGACAAGCGCGGCCAAAGACGCCCGCGCCGACGGCCAGGCCACCATCCTCATCGGCGCCAACACCGGCCAAAGCCTCACCATCGACATCGAGACCATGAAAGCCGCCTCGCTCGGCGTCAGCGGCCTCAAAGTCGACACCCAGGGCGCGGCCAACGTCGCCATCTCCGTCCTCGACACCGCCATCCAGACCGTGGCCACCGAACGCTCCAAGCTCGGCGCCGGCCAGAACCGTCTGGAGCACACCATCAACAACCTCAGCGCGTCCAGCGAAAACCTCAGCGCCGCCGAAAGCCGCATCCGCGACGTCGACATGGCCAAAGAAATGATGAACTTCACCAAGCTCAACATCCTCACCCAGGCCGGCACCGCCATGCTCGCCCAGGCCAACCAGCAGCCCCAGGGCGTGCTGCAACTCCTCAAATAACGCCAGAAGACCTCACCGGCGAGGCGCCGGAAAACTGGCGCCTCGCCGGCACGGCTATTCCCGGCGACAATAACAAACGAAAAGGTGAGCGTGTGGACAACTTCGAACAGAACCTGCAGGTGCTTTCCCGCGGCCAACTTCATCACATCGACCCTCTCGGCGAGGAGGACATGAACATCAGCTTTCTGGCCGCCGAAAATGGCGCCGAATTCTTCCTCCGCCAGCCTGGGGAGGAAGTCTTCATCGTCCGCGGCGAGACCGACAAGGCCAACCTGCCCGACAGACTCAAGGAAGAACTCATCTTCGTCATCGGCTTCGGCACCCCGGCGGAGATGGCCGCCCTCCTCGACGCCGCCAACCCCGGCTCCACCTTCATCATTGTCGAGCCCAACCTCGCCTTCTTCCAGCATGCCCTCGCCACCTGGGACATGCGGGCTTTCCTGAACAAAGAAGTAATAATCGTCGCCAAGCGGCCCGACGGCATCGGCCAGGCTATCAGCAAACTGATGACAACATCGCTCATCCTTTACCTGCGCAACATCCGCATCTACAGCACCCACTACTACCGCACCCACGAATCGGCCGCAGCCCTCACCATCGCTCAAACCATCTCCGAGCGAGTCATCTACCAGATGCGCCACCTCGGCAACGACTTCACCGACGCCATCTGGGGCATCACCCACGACCTCGCCAACGTCAGGCACCTTAACGGCGCCGTCGACGTCGACAAACTCAAGGGCCGCTTCCACGGCCGCCCGGCCGTCGTCGTCTCCGCCGGCCCGTCGCTCGAGAAAAACATGCACCACCTCCCCAAGCTCGCCGGCAAAGCCCTCATCATCGCCGTCGACACCATCCTCGCCAAGCTTCTCAAGAACAACATCGTCCCCGATGTCGTCTGTTCCATCGAACGCATCGACGAGGTCTATGATTACTTCTATAAGGGCAAGGACATTCCGGCGAGCATAGCCCTCGTCGCCCCGTCTGTCCTCAAGCCCGTCATCTTCGCAGAACACAAAGGCGCGCGCATCATCCCCTACCGGGGACCGCTGCCTGTCTATAAATGGCTTGCCGCCACCACCGGGGTAACCGGCGACGCCTACATCGAAATGGGCGCCTCCGTCGCCCACCTCGGCCTTGCCATCGCCGCCCACGCCGGCTGCTCGCCCATCATCCTCACCGGCCAGGACCTCGCTTTCGGCGACAAGGACGGCGCTCTCGTCAGCCACTCCGGCGACACCATCTACGAAGATGTCGACAAATGCGGCGAAGAGGATGCCTACAGCCGTCCGTCCGCCGAGATTGAAGGCTACTACGGCGGCAAAGTCGTCACCAGCCTGTGGTGGCAGGACGTCAGGATTTGGTTCGAGAACCAGATCCGTGAGAACGGGCTCAAAGTCATCAACGCCACCGAAGGCGGCGCGAAAATCCACGGCACCGAGCAGCGGCCCCTCGGTGAAGTTGCTGAAGAATTTTCCGCCCTGCCGCCCATAAACTTTGCCCGCGAGTTTGCCGCCGCGCCCCAAAACCATGTCGATCTGCGGGCTTTCGCCGCAAAGCTGCGCGAAGAGAAGGACGAAATCGAGAAACTCCTTGACCGCGCCCGCAAACGGGAAAAGAAACTCAAATCCCTGAAAATCACTACACATACCACCCCAAAGAACCTGCAGCGCATTTGGCATGAACTCAGGAAAACCGACGAACTGCTGAACCTGACCATCAGGGATTACATCATGAATCAGCTCATCCACTCCAACATCATTCACATCGCCCAGAAAGTCAACGCCCTGCCCCAGCGCATTGAAAATGACATTATCGCCCAGAACCGCGATCTGCAGGCCGAGATGTGCTGGGTGATCGGCTTCGCCTGCGAAGAATTCATCAAAGTACTCGATGATGCCATCGCGGATCTGGACCCTGAAGAAGAAAAAAACGGCAAATAAAGAACCCAAAACCCAAAAACCTCTTAAACTTCCCCGCAAAAATCTCGATAAATAATATACCAGGTTAATTTTTGCAAGGATGGTGATTCACATGGATGTGAATGCCCTGAAAAAGGTGACAGCAAACTCGGATTACGGAATATCCGGGGTCGCCGCCGAAAAACCCAGAGTAACTCCGGCAGAAGCGGCCAAAGCCAAACAGGCTGACATCGCCAAACAGTCCGAAAACCCCAACGGCGAGAACATGGCCCTCACCAACGAAGAAGTGCGCGAACTCACCGAAGCCCTCAACAAATTCATGACCTCGATGAACGCCGACCTCCAGTTCGCCCTCCATGAGAAGACGAAGTCGCTCATGGTGCAGCTTGTCGACCCGAAAAGCCAGCAAGTCATCAAGGAATTCCCCCAGCACGAATTCCTCGACATGGTTGCGCGCATCAGCGAATACGTAGGCGCGCTCGTCGACAAAAAAGTTTGATGCCCGTTAAGGAGGGATAACCATGGTTATGCGTACCTATGGCCTTAGCGGCTCCGGTATGGATATCGACCAGCTCGTCAAAGACCTGATGAAGGCGCGGCGCAGCCAGTACGACAGCCTTTACAAAACAAAGACCCAAATGGAATGGAAGAAAAGTGACTACGTCACCGTCTATAACAGCATCAACACCTTCCGCAGCCAGACCGTCTTCAACTACACCCTCGACAGCACCCTGCAGGCCAAAAAGGCCGCAAGCAGCAGCGAAACCGTCCTTACCGCCAAAGCCAACGCCGACGCCGCCGACATGACCCACAGCCTTGTCGTCAGCCAGCTGGCCGACGGCGTCAAAATGACCAGCACCGGAGCCATCACCACCGGCGCCAACAAAGACACCATCGCCAGCCAGTTCGGTCTCGCCGCCGGCGCCAGCTTCGGCATTACCATCGCCAACGGCGACCTCACCAAAACCATCACCGTCAACACCGACAGCACCATCTACGACCTCGTCGGCCAGATCAACAACGCGGGCATAAAAGTGCGCGCCAACTACGACGCCACCCTCGACCGCTTCTTCATCAACACCACCAACAGCGGCTCCACCGCCGAAATCGACTTCGCCGGCAGCTCCCTCGAAGGCAGGGAATTCCTCATCGGCAGCCTCAAGCTCCCCGCCGTCGCTCACGCCGGCACCACCGGCCTCACCAGCAACACCGCCGTCGGCGTCGGCGACCCCGGCGCCACCCTCGCCAGCGAATTCGGCATGGGCGGCACCTTCAACATCCGCATCGCCAACGGCGCCAGCACCGCCGACATCGCCATCGACACCAACGTCGACACCCTCAACACCGTCATCGGCAAACTCAACGCCGCCGGCGTCAACGCCAGCGCCTTCTATAACGTCATGACCGATAAATTCTCCCTTACCGCCACCAGCGGCGCCCTCGACCTCACCGGCAGCGACGCCGCCGCCTTCGACTTCTTCGCCACTAAACTCAACCTGTCCGAAAAAGGCAAGGACGCCCAATTCACCCTCGACGGCGTCGACCTTGTCCAGTCCGCCAACACCTTCACCGTCTCCGGCGTCACCTACACCCTCAAATCCGCCGGCGCCACCACCGTCAACGTCACCAGCGACATCGACAAAACGGTCGAAACCGTCAAATCCTTCGTCGACTCCTACAACAAAATCCTCTCCCAGCTCTACGGCGAACTGGAAGAACCCAAATACAAGAGCTACCTCCCGCTGACCAGCGAAGAAAAAGCGGCCCTCAAAGACAGCGAAGTCGCCGAATATGAAAAACTGGCCAAAAGCGGCATCCTTCGCAACGACAGCATCCTGCGCGACGCCGTCTACAAAATGCGCGCCGACATCTCCACGCCCGTCTCCGGCCTCAACGGCAAATACACCAGCGCTGCCTCCATCGGTATAACCACCGGCAGCTACCTCGAGAACGGCAAGCTTTACTTCGACGAAAGCAAACTGCGCAAAGCCCTCGAAGAAGACCCCGACGCCCTCAAAAACCTGTTCGGGACCGACGGGGCCACCGCCGGCGCAGACGGTATCGCCGTCCGCCTCTACGACAACCTCAAAGTCATCTCCGAGCGCCTCAGCCAGCAGGCCGGCGTCAGCGCCTCGGCCCTCTACGACACCACCAGCCTCCTCGGCAAACAGATCAACGCCTACGCTAAGCGCATGACCGACCTCAACGACCGGCTTGAGATGGAAGAAGACCGCTACTACGCGCAATTCAACGCAATGGAAGTAGCCCTCAGCAAACTCAACCAACAAAGCTCCTGGCTCACCTCGCAGCTAAGCGGCTCATAAAATACGGAAACCGAATGGAGGCAGGCGCATGAACGCTGCACTTACTGCGAACACCTACAAAAACCAACAAATCCTCACCGCTTCTCCCGAAGAACTCACCCTGATGCTCTACAACGGCGCCGTAAGATTCGCCAACGAAAGCATCAAGGCCCTGGAGAAAGGCAACATAGAGCAGGCCAACACCGCCAGCCAGCGGGTTCAGGACATCGTCCGCGAATTCATGTCCACCCTCGACATGCAGTACGAAATCTCTAAAAACCTCTTCGCCCTCTACGAATACATCGACTACCGCCTCATCCAGGCCAACATCCACAAAGACGCCGCCCAGCTCACCGAAGCCCGCGACCTCCTGGTCGAGCTGCGCGACACCTGGATCGGCGCCATGAAACAGACCCAACTGGCCCGCGCCGTAGGGCGCTAGCCATGGCCGCCGCCGCAACCCCCGCCCAGGCCTGGGAAGACTACCTCTTCCTCACCCGCGAAATGGACAAATTCCTTGCCAGTCAAGACTTTGCCATGTTCACGGAACTCGCCGACCAGCGGGAAAAGCTCCAGACCATCATCGAAGAAATGGCGGCGCGCGACTACCTTCGCACCCCCCGCGGGCAGGAAATAGCCGCCGTGGTCCGTAAACAAGACAAAGCCATGCATGACAAACTCCTGCTCCTCATCAACAGAGCCAGGCAGGACCGCACCGTGGCCCAGGCCTACGACCTCTACGGCGCTGCCGCGAAACTCGGCAGCCGGATGGACAGCTCCCGCTAAAAGGAACAAACGGCGATAAAGGATTATCGCCGTTCTTATTACCAAGGAGGGTAAAAAATGAAAATTGCCAGCTCCGAAATTGCCATGGCCAGCAGCCACAGCAGCGTAGTCAGCGACCAGAAATACGAATCGCTGCGCATGTGGGCCGACGACTCGGGGGACACGGGCAGTCCCGCCGTCAACGTCACCATCTCCGACCTCGCCAAGCAGCTCGCCGCCGGACAGGCCGACGCCCTCGCCCCCGCGGAAGACGACTACCTCCTCGAACTGTCCGACAAAGACAAGCAAAAAATCCGGCTCATCGAAGACCTCATCTACGCCATCTCCGGCAAGCGGATCAAATTCGCCATCCCGAAAAAATTCCGCCTCAGCCACGACCAACTCTCCCTCCAGACCGGGGCCGGCAAACTCACCGTCAACCTCGGCGAAGCCGCCGCCCGGCAGCGTGTAGGCTGGGGCCTGAACTACGAATACCACGCGAGCCACTACGAAAAAGAACAGACCGCCGTCGCCTCCTCGGGCGTAGTCAAAACCGCCGACGGCCGCGAGATCAAATTCGACATCGCCTACGCCATGAGCCGCGAATACAGCTCCCGGACCGACATCAGCATCAAAGCCGGCGACGCCCTCGTCGACCCGCTCGTCATCAACTTTGCCGTCCCCACCGCCAGCCTCACCGCCGGCAAATACGCCTTCGACCTCGACAGCGACGGCGACAAGGAACAAATCTCCTTCGTCGGCCAGGGCAGCGGCTTCCTCGCCCTCGACAAAAACGGCGACGGCGTCGTCAACAACGGCAGCGAACTCTTCGGCCCGGAGAGCGGCAACGGCTTCGACGACCTCGCCGCCTACGACGCCGACGGCAACAACTGGATCGACGAAAACGACGCCATCTACTCCCAACTGAGCATCTGGACCAAAGACGAAAACGGCAACGATCGTCTCCTCGCCCTCGGCCAGACCGGCGTCGGCGCCATCTACCTCGGCAACGTCGGCGCCGCCTTCAGCTACAAAGACACCGCCAACCAGCTCCAGGGCCAGCTCCAGCGCAGCGGCGTATTCCTGCACGAAGACGGCAGGGCAGGGACAATACAGCAAATCGACCTGGCAGTATAAAACGGCCGTTGATAACCCCCCCATAGTACGTCTTAAGAAAGACCGGGCATCCAGCCGGGTCTTAACCTATGGCAGAAAATGAGCCTCCGACCCTATTTACATTATGGACGAATATGGTAAAATACTTATACTGAATAGTCTGATAACATCCCGAACGATGTTTTGAAGGCGGTGGACACCATGGCCGGCATCTCGGGCCTTAACCCCTACGGAACATACAACATCCTCTACAATCGCAACACCGGCAGAAGCGCATCCGGCTCAACCGGCGGTTACGGCAGCAAGTTCCAGCAGCTCGACGCTCTTTTCAGCAACCTCAAACTCATAGCCAACTACACCGGCGGCCAGGTCGCCTCCCAGCGGGCCGCCTACCAAACCCAGGTCAAAGAATACGCCGCCGAAATCAAAAGCCTTGCCGGCAGCGCCGGCAGTCTCCGCGGCCTTGCCGACACCGCCGGCGCAAGCCAGAAGATATCCGCAGTCAAAGAATTTGCCAAAAACTTCAACAACCTCGCCAACACCCTCAGCGAGGCCGACAACCTCACCGCCGAGGGCCGGGGGCTTCTCAAAACCCTTAAAGCCGCCGCCTCAGTCCGCGAAAACGAGCTCAAACAAATCGGCATCGCCTACGACAGCGACAGCGGCGAACTCACCGTCGACGAAGCAAAGCTCAAAAAAGCCGTCGAAAGCGACTACGGCAAAGTGCAGGAAACGCTCGCCGGCAGCTCCGGCCTCGCCGCGTCCGTAGGCAAGACCGTCAGCGCCGCCGTAAAAGAACCGGTAAGCGAATACCTCGCCGCTCCCACCGCCCAAGCCGCCGACTACACCAAGCTGCTCGGCGGCGGGAACGCCAGCGCCTACTACGGCGCCTACAGCCGGGGACTGCTGCTCGACCTCCTGGCTTAGCATAAAGTAATTACCGGATTTTTTTACTTGCTTTTTTTTGCCTCCGTCCTTATAATTTGGGGTAAAGAACCTTTTGCTTAGGTCTGTGGTTGAAAATCGATGCCAGTCGCAGGCGAAACGATCCACGTAAGGGGCCCAAAGAGGCTTTGAGCATGGTGCGGCTTAGAAGTAAGCCCTGCCGGCGGGCGCTTAGGCGCAGCGGCCGAGAGAAGCAGTAGTGAGGGGATTGAATTCCTAGTAGCGAACCTTCCAGCAGGCGGGTGTGGGGGAAAAGACCAGGTCGGCTAAGCAATGGTTTTTTAATTTGAAGGTGAGGGGATTTCGAGGAATGGCTTTCGAGGACAAGACCTTAAAGTGCAAAGACTGCGGGGGAGACTTCATCTTTACGGCCGGAGAGCAGGAATTCTACGCCGAAAAGGGCTTTGAAAACGAACCTGCCCGTTGCCGCGATTGCCGCGATGCACGCCGGCGCGGCCGGGAAGGCGGCGACGCCAGAGCCCCGCGGGAAATGCACGAAACCGTCTGTGCCGAGTGCGGCGTCACCACCCAGGTACCCTTCAAACCGCGTAACGACCGCCCCATATACTGCCGCGAATGTTTTGCCGCCAAAAAACAAAGCTAACGAAACAGCACGCCAAAGCCCGGATTCTATCCGGGCTTTTTTTATGCCTGTTCCCGACAGCGGGGATTTTTTCGGTCCGCACAGGTTTATCCCCAGCCAAAACCGTGGCAGACAAGGTTATCAACACAATTATCCACATTATCCACAGGAGCGGAATGATGAATTCTGTGGAAAAATGTCTAACCTATGACCCGGTAATCTATTGATTAATTATGCGTATTTGCGTATAATTATGTACGTGCCACACCACAACACCAGGAGGGAATACCATGTTCAAGAAACCGCTCGCCATCGCACTACTGATCGCCTTCTCCATCTCCTTGCTCCTTGCCGGCTGCGGCGGGCAGGCCCCCCAACAGGGCAAAGTCCTCAAAATCGGCACCGACGCCGCCTTCGCGCCCTTCGAGTTCCAGGACGAAAAAAGCAAAGAATACGTAGGCTTCGACATCGATCTCATCAAAGCCATCGGCAAACAAATGGGCCTGGAAGTCAAAGTGCAAGGCATGGGCTTCGACGGACTCATCCCCGCCCTTGAAGCCGGCCAGATCGATGCCGCCGTATCCGGCATGACCATCACCGACGAGCGCAAGAAAAAAGTCAACTTCTCCAAACCCTACTACACCTCCGGCCTCTCCCTCGTCGTCAAACAGGACAACGCCGCCCTCAAAGAATTCAAAGACCTCGAAGGCAAGCGCCTCGCCGTCCAGATAGGCACCACCGGCGCCGACTTCGCCAAAAAAATCAAAGACGCCAAAGTACGCGAATTCAACACCGCCCCCGAAGCCTTCCTCGAACTCAAAGCCGGCGGCGTCGACGCCGTCATCAACGACCTGCCTGTCAACGAATACTACATCGCCAAATCCGGCAGCAAAGACGCCAAAATCGTCGGCAAACCCCTCAACTCCGAAGACTACGGCATCGCCACCGCCAAGAAAAACACCGAACTCGCCCAGAAAATCGACAAAGCCCTCGACGAAATCAAAAAAAGCGGCGAATACGATAAAATCTACGAGAAATGGTTCGGCCGGAAACCCGCCCAATAAAGAACCGACCCGGGGCGCGGACCACCTTCGCGCCCCGTTTTTTCCGCCGCCCTCTCCAGCCGCAGGATAACCCCGCCCCTTTAGCCGAAAAAGCAGGAAGGGGGGACTTCATAAAGAACACTTGCATTATTATGAATGCAAACCAATCGCGTTCCACCCCCAAAATCATCGCCCTCGCGCTCTGCCTGGCGGTCCTCCTCGCCGCTCTGGCCCCGCCCTGCCCGGCGGGCGCCGAAACGCTCGCCCAAATCGACGCCGAAATCCAGGCAGATAAAACCCTCGGCCGCGTCGCCGGGCAGGACGCCTACAACGTCTACGCCGGCGTAACCGACGCCCGCCTCGAACGCAAAAGAACCATCCTCACCGCCGCCGGCGTCACCAAATTCGCCTCTCTCGGCAGCTACGGCAACTTCTACTCCTTCACCGGCGCCTACGGCTTCACCGACACCAAAATCGACATCGTCACCACCACCGCCGCCATGCGCCTCTACCGGCGCGGCAAAGGCAGCGCCCCGGAAACGCAGACCTACCTCGGCAGCTGGTGGGGCGGACAATACCGGGGCATCCAGGCCTCCCGCGACCAGCAAGCCATCCTCGCCGCCTGGGGCAGCGACCTCAACCGCATCTACGTCATCAGCGTCCCCGCCGGCACCACCCTCGTCGGCGGCCTGGCCGCCCCCATGGAAAAAAACGGCGAATACCGGGCCGGCGGCGCCTACCAGTACTACTACCGGGGCGCCCCCACCAGCTGGCTCGTCTACGCCCTCTACGCCCCCGACTACCTCAAAAGCTACGCCGCCGCCGTCACCGGCGCCCAAAAACTCGGGCGGAGCGGCCTCGAAGACCTCGCCGCCCACCTCGGCGACCTGCGCCGCACCGCCCAAACCACGGCCGCCGGCGAGAGCGGCCCGTGGCTCAGATTCTACGGCGGCTACACCCGGCAGGACGGCGTCGACGGCGAATTCGGCCAAAAGGCCCGCGGCCTGCACACCGGCTGGGAAAACCTCATCAAAGGCGGCGCGCCCGGCGAACGCGATCGCTGGCACATCGGCGCCTTCCTCGGTCAGGGAACGCTAAACCAAAGCGAAGTCGCCAGCGGCGTCAAAAACGACATCACCAACACCTACGCCGGCATCTACTCCCACTACCGGTCACAGCCCGACAGGCCCCGCTCGTGGTACGGCGCAGCCACCCTCATGTACGGCCGCCTCAGAACCGCCAACCACGTCCCCGGCGAACTCGGCTACGGCCTCAACCAGAGCTACGGAGGCCACATCCTCGCCGCCGCCCTCGAAAACGGCCTCACCTTCCGGCGCGCAGGCGGCTGGATCGTCGAACCGCAGCTTGCGCTCACCTACACCCGCATCATGCAAAACGACTTCGCCGACGACCTCGGCGCCACCGTAACCGTCAGGAGCGGCCGATCCGTCGTCGGCCGCCTGGGCGTGCTCGCCCGCCGGACAATCGAAGACAAGGCCGGTCAGCAGGCCGGCTTCTGGGCCCAGGTAAGCTTCCAGCGCGAATTCTGCGGCAAAAACAGCATCGACGCCGCCGGCGACATCGCCGTGAACGGCGGCGGCCGCAACACCGTCCTCCTCACCCTCGGCGGCGACCGGGAGATTGGCCGCCGCCTCAGCGTCCGCGGCGAAATCACCAAACTCCTCGGCGACGAGCGCGGCTACCGCGGCAACCTCACCCTGCGCTGCCTCTTGTAAAAAATCCCCCCACCGCCGGTCGAAACGACTTAGCCCGTATGCTATAACCTAAAATAGTGCATTAATATACATAAGCCGCTCGGAAGGCACCCCTGGTGCGGGGGCGTTTTCTTGGCGGCTTTAGTCATTAACTGTCATAAAAAGGGTGAAATCATGAATTTCGATGTCGAACTCATCGTCCGCTCCTTCCCGCTCCTCCTTGCAGGCGCCGCCGTCACCGTCCAGATCACCGCCCTCAGCGTCGGCTTCGGCCTCCTCATCGGCATGTTCGTCGGCATCGCCCGCATCTCCAAGCTCCTGCCCGTCCGGGCCGCCGCCGCCGTCTACGTCGACTTCATCCGCGGCACCCCGCTCCTCGTCCAGATCTTCCTCATCTACTTCGCCCTGCCCATCCTCCTCGGCGCGCGCATCGACCCCTTCATCGCCGCCATCACCGCCTGCTCCATCAACAGCGGCGCCTATGTCGCCGAAATCTTCCGCGCCGGCATCCAGTCCATCGACAAAGGCCAGATGGAAGCCGGCCGCTCCCTCGGCATGACCTGGTCCCAGACCATGCGCCACATCATCATGCCTCAGGCCTTCAAACGCATCATCCCGCCCCTCGGCAACGAATTCATCGCCATGCTCAAAGACTCCTCGCTCGTCTCCGTCATCGGCTTCGAAGAACTCACCCGGCGCGGCCAGCTCATCATCGCCCGCACCTACGGCTCCTTCGAAATCTGGCTGACCGTCGCCTTCATCTACCTCATCATGACCTTCGCCATCTCCCGCCTCGTCGCCTACCTCGAAAGGAGGTACAAAATCGATGATAAACATTGAAAACCTCCATAAACACTTTGGCAAACTCCACGTCCTCCGCGGCATCGACGCCCACGTCGCCGAGGGCGAAGTCGTCGTCATCATCGGCCCCAGCGGCTCGGGCAAAAGCACCCTCCTCCGCTGCATCAACTACCTCGAAGAACCAAGCGCCGGCCATATCACCGTCGACGGCATCCCCCTGAGCGGCCAGGCCAACATCAACAAAATCCGCGCCGAAGTCGGCATGGTCTTCCAGCGCTTCAACCTCTTCCCCCACATGACCGTCCTCGAAAATATCACCCTCGCCCCCTCCGTCGTCCGCAAAACCGCCCGCGACCAAGCCGAAAAGACCGCACGTGACCTCCTCGCCAAAGTCGGTCTCGCCGACAAAGCCGCCGCCTACCCCGAACAGCTCTCCGGCGGCCAGCAGCAGCGCGTCGCCATCGCCCGGGCGCTCGCCATGCACCCGAAAATAATGCTCTTCGACGAACCCACCTCCGCCCTCGACCCCGAAATGATCAAAGAAGTCCTCGACGTCATGAAAACCCTTGCCCGCGAAGGCATGACCATGGTCGTCGTCACCCACGAAATGGGCTTCGCCCGCGAAGTCGGCGACCGCGTCATATTCATGGACGAAGGCCGCATAATAGAGCAGGGCAAACCCGAAGAATTCTTCGCCGGCGGCCGCGAAGAACGCACCAAAGCCTTCCTCTCGAAGATTCTCTAAAGGTGATAAACATATGTCGACAAGGCCATAAACGCGCGTGATACATGGGCTCAAGGCGCGTTGACACATCTAACCAGGTGTGCTATAGTAGTGGCTGTGGCCATTATTTGGTCCGGTAACAACTGTTAGGAGGAATTCAGCAACATGATCGGCAAAGTCAAATGGTTCAGCGCGGAAAAAGGCTACGGCTTCCTTGAGAGGGAAGACGGCGGCGACGTATTCGTCCACTTCTCCGCCATCCAGACCGAAGGCTTCAAAACCCTCAACGAAGGCGAAAAGGTAGAGTTTGATATCGTCGACGGCGCACGCGGCCCGCAAGCCTCGAATGTACTAAAACTGTAAATGCCTGTCCGACCCGGCCCTGGCGGCCGGGTTTTTGGTTTGTGGGCGTTATGTCGCATCCGGTAACCAAGGACAATTTCAGATGCGGCAAATATTAGACAGGAATTTTTGGCTTTCTAGGGAATAATATTAGTAAGATTTCCGGAAGGGAGATGGGGTCTGTGGCAATAACTGTACGAGGCAAAAACATCGACATCACACCACCACTGAAGGACTACGTCGAAAAACGCGTAGGCAAGATCGCCAAATACTTCGAAACCCTTGGCGAGATTACCGTAGTCCTCACCGTCGCCAAAGGCCGTCACATCGTCGAAGTGACCGTGCCTTTGAACGGCATGCTGCTTCGGGGCGAAGAATCCACCACCGACATGTACACCTCGATCGACCTTGTCATTGAAAAGCTGGAAAGACAGATTGAAAAATACAAAACCAAGCTCGCCCGCAAACTCAAAACAGGCACCTTCAAGGGCGACCCCGGCGCGGCCGTGCGCGACCTCGGCGACGACGAATTCCAGGTCGTCAGGACCAAACGCTTTGCCGTCAAACCCATGACAACCGAAGAGGCCATCATGCAGATGAACCTCATCAATCACGACTTCTACGTCTTCACCAACGCCGACACCGAAGAGGTCAACGTCATCTACCGCCGTAAAGACGGCGGCTACGGCCTCATCGAGCCGGAATTCTAAACCAGGGGCGCCGACACCCAGGGTTCGCTCTGGGTGTCGGCTTTATCCCGCGCAAAAAGAGAAAGGGGAGGGGAGAGGAGAACCGTGACCGTCAACCGCAAATACTTCCGCATATTTCTCATATTCCTGATCCTCTTCGGCGGCTTCCAGATATACGAAATGCTCACAATCCAGCAGCCGGTCATCTCCAAAACCATGCTCACCGGCTTCGTCATGCTCATCGCCATCGTTATCGGCAGCGCCGTATGGTTCCTCAGAAACACAAAAAAATAAGCTGGGCAACCAAAGCACCCGCCCCAGGGTGCTTTTCACTTTGCCGCCCGATAATTGTACTAAACCAAAGCTTGGCCGAATAATCTGCTTGTAGGAAAACCTGCCGGAAAGGCTAAACCGGCAGGCGAAAAACAAGCGGGAGAGTGACGAAAATGCCTGACAAACCCATATTCACCGGAGTCCTCCAAGTCGCCGTCGTCGTCAGCGACTGCGACGCCGCCGTCAGAACCTACGCCGACCAATACGGCATCGGCCCGTGGAAAATCTACGACTTCAACCCCGACACCGTCCAGGACATGATCCTGCACGGCCAGCGCCAAGACTACGCCATGCGGCTCGCCCTCGCCGACATCGGCGGCGTCCAGTTCGAACTCATCGAACCCAAGGACGACAAAAGCATCTACGCCCAGTTCCTCAAAGACCACGGCGAAGGACTGCACCACGTCGCCTTCGGCGTCGAAAACTACGACAACGCCATGGCCTTCTTCCGCGGCCAGGGCCACGAAATCCTCCAGGGCGGCACCTGGCACGGCTTCACCTACACATACCTCACCACCCCGCGGGACCTCGCCGTCATCGCCGAAATCTACGACGTGCCAAAGGACTTCATCTGGCCCGAACCCCAAGCCGTCTATCCGTAAAAGAGGCAGTCGTTGATAAGCCCCCATCTGCGGCGTTGCTCCTCAGAGCGCTTGCTAGCGTACATCCGAGTACGCGTCGCGGCGCGCTCTTCCGGTGCGCCTTGCATCTGGGGGCTTCTGAACGACCGCGGCAATTCATCGCTTTCTAGGAACGTCACATGCGCGCTTCCCGCCATCACATCAAAAACCCGCGGCTCCCGCCGCGGGCTTTTTCGTTTACTTCGTCCTCACAACCTTCATCCGCCGGCTGGCGACAATCTCCGCCAGGCTTGCCCGCTCCAGCTCGCGCGCCTTCAGCGCGAACTCCTCGCGCGTGAACACGCCCTTATCGATCAAAAGCTCCACAAGCACCGCCACCGCCAGCGTATTGCGGTAATCGGTATCCTTCAAATCGGCGATATGGCCGGCGATCTCAAGCACACTCAGACTCATCGGCAAACCTCCCCGGGCACGAACTTCTCTCCCCAAATTCATGCCCCAAACAGGCACACTCTATACATATGCGAAAACCTGCGCCGCTTGCCGCATTTTTGCTCCTGCCGGCCGTGTTGCGGCATGTGAAAAACTCATCGTATGAAACGGCGCCCGGAAGGCATTCTTCCATTTCCAGGGAACAAATTTAACCAGCGAAAGCACCGTATTCCGGTGTCGACGCGCACGCTGTTCGCACGGAAAATAATAAACAGGAGGATTGTAATGAAAAAGAGTCTCCTTCTTACCCTGGCGTGTCTGCTCATCATCGCCGGGTCCGCCTTCGCCGCCCCCGGCCCGGTGGTAGGCGACGCCAAACTCCTCGACACCTCTTTCGACAAAGGCATCGTTATAAATCTTGACACCTTCTTTACCGAACATCCCCTCAAAGCAGGTGAAGCCACCCGCGGCGACACCGTCTTCAAATCGCCGCGGGTCGAGATCGCCCTCGTCACCAACCGCGGACCCCTCATCGACCTCCACTACCACGCCACCTGCGAAGAGACCGTCTTCGTCTACAAAGGCCAGGGCGAAATGTACATCGACGGCCAATGGGTGCCCGTAAAAGCCGGCGACCTCCACGTCAATCCCCGCGGCGTAGTCCACGCCACCCGGGTGACCGGCGACGAAGACATGCACGTCGTCTGCTACTTCACCGCCCCGCAGGCCAGCGGCAACGACAAAGCCTTCATCCCCAGCCCGCGCAAATATGAAGGCGCCGGCGTCGGCGCCCCCACCCTCCTCGACACCCAGTTCAAAAAGAACTTCGTCATCAGCCTCGACCAATTCTACGCTGACCATCCCTTGAAAAAGGGCGAAGCCACCCGCGGCGACCAGGTCTTCAAATCGGCCCGCGCCGAAATCGTCCTCGTCACCAACCACGGCCCGCTCATCGGCAGGCACTACCACTCCTCCGCCGATGAAATCGTCTATGTCCACAAAGGCCAGGGCGAAATGTACATCGGCGGCGAATGGATTCCCGTCAAAGGCGGCGACCTCCACATCAACCCGCGCGGCGTCTACCACGCCACCCGCGTCACCGGCGAAGACATGCAGGTTTACAGCATCTTCGCCCCCCCTCAGGCCGGCGGCAACGACAAAATCTTCCTCGACAAATAAGCTCACATCCGGCACGTGCGAACAGACAACAAGGCGGCCCGGCCATCCGGGCCGCCTTGTTTATGCTTACTAACCGGCCAAGCCGCATATACTAGCAGCGACGTGGCTTCCGAACCTCCCGGACCCCTCATGGTAGCCCCCTTGCCCGTTCCGGCCGCGGAGTTTTGACTAAACATGGATATTCTGATAAAATTTTAAAATAGGTAATAAAGGAGATGAGACCACGTGCTTAAATTCCTCAAGAGCCTTCTCGGCGACGACAACGAGCGGGAAATAAAGCGCTTGATGAAATACGTCGATCAGATCAACGCCTTCGAGCCCGAGTTAGAGCGCCTCAGCGACACCTCGCTGGCCGGCAGGACCGCTCAGTTCAAAAGCCGCCTCGCCGCCGGCGAAACCCTCGACGCCCTCCTGCCCGAAGCCTTCGCCGTCGTCCGCGAAGCCTCGCGGCGGGCCACCGGCATGCGCCACTTCGACGAGCAACTCCTCGGCGGCATGGTCCTCCACGCCGGCAACATCGCCGAAATGCGCACCGGCGAAGGCAAAACCCTCGTCGCCACCCTGCCCGTCTACCTCAACGCCCTCGCCGGTCAGGGCGTCCACGTCGTCACCGTCAACGACTATCTCGCCCACCGCGACAGCGAATGGATGGGCAAAGTATATCGCTTCCTCGGCATGACCGTCGGCCTCGTCGTCCACGGCCTCGACTTCGCCGAGCGCCGCGCCGCCTACGCCGCCGACATCACCTACGGCACCAACAACGAATTCGGCTTCGACTACCTCCGCGACAACATGGTCGTCCACCACGACCAGATGGTCCAGCGGCCGCTCAACTACGCCATCGTCGACGAAGTAGACTCCATCCTCGTCGACGAAGCCCGCACCCCGCTCATCATCTCCGGGCCGGGCGAAAAATCCACCGACCTCTACTACGTCCTCGCCAAAGTCGTTCCCCGCCTCAAAGAAGGCGAAGACTACACCATCGACGAAAAAGCCCACGCCGTCGCCCCGGGCGAAAGCGGCATCGCCAAAGTCGAAAAAGCCCTCGGCGTCAAAAACCTCTATGAAAACGAAAACATGCAGCTCTCCCACCACTTCAACCAGGCCCTCAAAGCCCACGCCCTCATGAAACGCGACCGCGACTACGTCGTCAAAGACGGCGAAGTCATCATCGTCGACGAATTCACCGGCCGCCTCATGTTCGGCCGCCGCTATTCCGACGGCCTCCACCAGGCCATCGAAGCCAAAGAAGGCGTCAAAATCGAGCGCGAAAGCCAGACCCTCGCCTCCATCACCTTCCAGAACTACTTCCGCATGTACAAAAAACTCGCCGGCATGACCGGCACCGCCAAAACCGAAGAAGACGAATTCCGCAAAATATACGGCCTCGACGTCATCGTCATCCCCACCCACCGGCCGATGGTCCGCGAAGACCTGCCCGACGTCATCTACAAAACCAAACGGGCTAAATACAAAGCCGTCATCGACGACATCGTCAAATGCCACGCCCAGGGCCAGCCCGCCCTCGTCGGCACCACCTCCATCGCCCAGTCCGAAGCACTCAGCGACCTCCTCAAACGGCAGGGCGTCGAGCACAACGTCCTCAACGCCAAATACCACGAAATGGAAGCCCAGATAATCGCCCAGGCCGGGCAGCGCGGCGCCGTCACCATCGCCACCAACATGGCCGGCCGCGGCACCGACATCGTCCTCGGCGAAGGCGTCCCCGGGCTCGGCGGCCTCCACATCATCGGCACCGAACGGCACGAAAGCCGCCGCATCGACAACCAGCTCCGCGGCCGCAGCGGCCGTCAGGGCGACCCCGGCTCCTCGCGCTTCTACCTCTCCCTCGAAGACGACCTCATGCGCCTCTTCGGCTCGGAAAACATCTCCTCCATCATGGACAAACTCGGCATGGAAGAAGACGAACCCATCGAACACGCCCTCATCACCCGCTCCATCGAAACCGCCCAGAAAAAAGTCGAAGCCCGCAACTTCGAAATCCGCAAACACGTCCTCGAATACGACGACGTAATGAACCAGCAGCGCGAAATCATCTACGGCCAGCGCCGCCAGATCCTCATGGGCGAAAACCTCAAAGAAAACATCTTCCACATGATCGATAAACTCGCCGACCGCGGCATGGAACTCTACGCCAACGAAAAGACCCATCCCGAAGAATGGGACTACGCCGGCCTAATCGAATACTGCGACAACCTCTTCACCCCCGTAGGCCACCTCAAAAAAGACGCACTGGAAAAACTCAGCCGCGACGAACTCAAAGAAGCCCTCATGGACGCCGCCGACACCGGCTACGAAGCGCGCGAAGCCCTCTTCGGCGCCGACAACATGCGCGAACTCGAAAAAGTCGTCATGCTCAAAGTCGTCGACAACAAATGGATGGACCACCTCGACGCCATGGACATGCTCAGGGAAGGCATCGGCCTCAGAGCCTACGGCCAGAAAAACCCCCTCATCGAATACAAAATCGAAGCCTTCGACATGTTCCAGGCCATGATCGACGCCATCCAGGAAGACATCGTCCGCTACATGTTCCGCGTCAGCATCGTCACCCAGCCCGAAGACAGACTGCAGCAGGCCCACGCCGCCCACGGCGACGAAGAAGCCGCCACCCGTCAGCCTGTCCACAACAAGGACCAGATCGGCAGGAACGACCCGTGCCCGTGCGGATCCGGGAAAAAGTACAAAAAGTGTTGTGGAGTAGGAAAATAAACCTTGGACTATTCCGCTTAATAGAACAATAAACATATTGGGAGAGATAAAATTGCTGCTTGAAGACCTGCGACGGGAACTGGACCAACTGGCCGTGAGGCTGGACGAAATGAGGGCTTCTCTTTGACGTTGCCGGCAAAGAGAGTCAGATAGCCGCCTTCGAATATAAAATCGCCGCCCCCGACTTCTGGGACGACCCGGCCGCCGCCCAGAAAACAATGCAAGAACTCACCCGCCTCAAGGACAGCGTCGGCCAGTACGCCGACCTGACGAGCCGCTACAGCGACACCGCCACCTTGTGGCAGCTTGGCATGGACGAAAACGACGAAAGCGTCTACCCCGAAGTCGTCGAAGCCCTTGCCGCCATCCGCAAAGAACTCGACCACCTCGACCTCACCCTCATGCTCTCCGGCGAATACGACGCCTCGAACGCCATCGTCACCCTCCACGCCGGCGCCGGCGGCACCGAAGCCCAGGACTGGGTCCAGATGCTCCTCAGGATGTTCGTCCGTTGGGCCGAAAAAAACAACTACAAAATCGAAACCCTCGACTTCCTCGCCGGCGACGAAGCCGGCGTCAAAAGCGCCACCTTGCTTATATCAGGCCCCAACGCCTACGGCTACCTGCGGTCTGAAAAAGGCGTCCACCGCCTCGTCCGCATCTCGCCCTTCGACGCCTCCGGGCGGCGGCACACCTCCTTCGCCGCCGTCGACGTCATGCCCGAAGTCGACGACACCATCGAAATCAGCATCAACCCCGTCGACCTCAGAATTGACACCTTCCGGGCCGGCGGCGCCGGCGGCCAGCACATCAACAAAACCGACTCCGCCGTCCGCATGACCCACATCCCCACCGGCATCGTCGCCCAGTGCCAGAGCGAGCGCTCCCAGATCCAGAACCGCGAACAGTGCATGCGCCTCCTGCGCGCCAAACTCTTCGAACTGGAGCGCCAAAAACGCGAAGAAAAGAAAGAAGAAATCGGCGGCGACTACCAGGCCATCGAATGGGGCAGCCAGATCCGCTCCTACGTATTCCACCCCTACAGCCTCGTCAAAGACCACCGCACCGCCGCCGAAACCGGCAACGTCCAGGCCGTCATGGACGGCGAAATAGACGCCTTCATTGAAGCCTACCTCAAAAGTGGCGGTAAAAGCGCCGCAGAATAGGAGGCGCTCACTCCATGAACAGGATGAAAATAATCATACTTGCCCTCATCGCCCTCATCGTCGTCGGCGAGATCGCCATGCCCTCGCTCGTCGGCGTCCTCATCGCCCGCGGCATGAGCGGCGCCACCGGCAGCGACCGGGTCACCGCCGAAGTCGCCAAACGACCGGCCCTGCTCATGTTCGACGGCCGCTTCGACAGCGTCCGCATCCACGCCTACGACTCCAAAGTCGACAAAATCGTCTTCGCCGAACTCGACGCCACCCTCAAAGACGTCGCCCTCGACATGCCGACACTGATATCCCAGCGCAAAGTCGCCGTTAAAGGCGTCCGCGACATCGACCTTACCGCCGTCATCACCCAGGAAGAGCTCAGCCGCTTCCTCAACCAGAGCGTCAAAGGCGTCAAAAACGCCAAAGTCACCATCGAAAGCGGCAAAGTCAACGTGAGCGCCAGCTTCCTCCTCGGCCAGATCGCCAGCATCGCCATCGCCCTGGAAGGCAAAGTTGTCGGCGACGGCCACCGCATCAAATTCGTCACCGAGCGCTTCCTGCTCAACAACAACGCCGTCGGCAACATCGGCGGCGCCGTCCTCACCGAAATACCCCTCGTCGACCTCAGAAAACTGCCTTTCGGCGTCAAGGCCAGGAGCGTCGTCACGGACGCGGGCCGGATAACCATCGCCGCCGACAACAAAACCCCGTAAATGCCAGCCCGGCAACCCCGCCGGGTTTTCCATTATTTACGACCGACTTGATGCAGGACATTCTTACATCATGGCAGAATAATGTAATGTTTCGCATCTTTGCCAACTCCTGCATAAACTCTGGTTAAATCAGGAAAAATATAGTGCCGCGATGCCTGCCGCAGCCACACACCAATCACAAACAAGGTGGGAGAACTTTGACATATTTCAGATACAACCGGGTTCTGGTCGCCCTCATCATAGTCGGCCTGTTAGCCGCCCTGGCGATCGCCTGGCAGCGGCATACCGTAGAAATCAACAACTCCCGGGTCGAAATGGTCATGGACTACGAGGAGGTCGTCGAACTCGCCCAAATGGAAGGCGTACCTGTGCCCGAAATGATGCGCATGCTCAAAGAAACGGGCCTCACCTCTGTCGCCATCTATGAAATGACCCTCGAAAAACTCCAGAAAAGCGGCAAACTCACCGTCGTCCCCGGCGCCGAACTGCTCGCCCATTACCGCTCCGGCGAAACCGTCAAACCACTCTTCAAGGAAAACGGCGGCCGCATCGACCCCGCCCAGGTATACATATTCGCCGACAGGCAGAACCCCGGCGACCAAAGCTTCTTCGAAGAACTCACCGCCGACCTCGCCCGCCGTCTCGGCGCAAACCGCGTCCACCCCCTCACCCCCCTCGACAACCGCATGGCCGTCGCCGTCGACACCAGCTTCGACAAAACCCTCAAATGGAACCTCGGCCTGCCCAGCCACGAAATGAAAGACGCCGCCGACAACGGCTTCGCCATCGTAGCCCGCCCCAGCAACTACACCAAAGTCAAACCCGACGACGTGGGCGCCGTCTTCGCCCGCCTCAACCCCTTCGCCGCTCACATCAGCGGCCTGATGTTCGTCGGCGAAGAAGCCCTCGGCTTCCCCGACCTCCTGCCGCTCACCGCCCGGCTCATCGCCGACAGCGGCTACACCCTCTACATGATCGAACACCCCGTCCAGCTCCAGTTCATCAAACAGGAAGGCCTCACCGCCATCGCCGCGGCCGCCGGCTACCGGGCCGCCCGCGTCTACGTCATCCCCAAAGACGAACAGCCCAGGATCGCCGTCGACACCGCCATCAACCGCTGGGCGCTCTCCGACCGGGAACGCAACATCAGAGTCAACCTGCTGCGCAAATTCGAACGCACCGACCCCGGCCTGAACCTCACCGAAACAAACCTCCGCTACATCGGCGGCATCAAAAAAGCCGTCGAAGCCAAAGGCTTCACCCTCGGCCGGGCCGGCGTCTACCAGCCATACTTCCCCGCCCCCTGGCTGCTCGCCCTCGTCATCCTCGGCGCCACCGCGGCCGGCGTCCTCTTCCTCACCCTCGTCTGGCCGTTCGCTCCCCGCTGGCAGTACCTCCTCCTTATCCTCATAGCCCTGCCCCTCATCATCCCCGTCCTCATCGGCGGCGGCGCCCTGGTCCGCCAGGCCACCGCCCTCGCCGCGGCCATAATCTTCCCCACCCTCGCCATGACCTGGCAGCTTGACCGCTGGCGGAGCCGCCCCCCCCACGAAGGCTCCTCGCTCAGGCGCATCCTCGGCGACGGCGTCGGCGGCCTCATCGTCGCCACCGCCATGTCCCTCGCCGGCGGCCTCTTCCTCGGCGCCGTCCTCGGCGACATCCGCTTCCTGCTTGAAATCGAAATCTTCCGCGGCGTCAAACTCACCCTCCTCGCGCCGCTCCTCCTCATCACCCTCATCTACATCGTGCGCTACAACCCGTGGGAAGGCGAACACATCGACAGCCCGCAGGCCGTCGTCGCCCAGATCAAACGCATCCTCGACTACCCCGTATACCTAAAAACCCTGCTCCTCTTCGCCGCCGGCGCCGGGGTAGCCTGGGTATTCATCGGCCGCTCCGGCCATACCGCCGGCGTGCCCGTCCCCGCCTTCGAAATCAAGCTCCGGGCCTTCCTCGAACAAACCATGTACGCCCGGCCGCGCGAGAAAGAATTCCTCATCGGCCACCCCGCCTTCCTCCTCGCCGTCATGGCCCTCTACCGCCAGTGGCCGCGCCTCTTCCACTACGTCCTCATCGTCGCCGCCACCGTTGGGCAGGGCTCGATGGTCGAAACCTTCGCCCACCTGCGCACCCCCATCTTCATGTCCTTCGTCAGGGGCCTGGACGGCCTTTTGTTAGGAGCCATCCTCGGCATCCTCGCCGTCGTTGCCGTGCAGCTCCTGCACTATCTCTCGTTCTTGCTGGGAAGGAGACTAACCCCTCATGAGTGAGATTGTCATCTCCGGATACTACGGATTCGGCAACGCCGGCGACGAAGCCATGCTGACAGCCATGATCGAAGCCCTGACCGACGTCAACCCCGCGGTCAGGATCACCGTCATCTCCGGCTGCCCGGCCGACACCCGCCGCCGCCACGGCGTAGCCTCCGTATTCCGGCTCAACTACCCCGAAATCATCCGCATATTGAGAAAAAGCGACCTCCTCATCAGCGGCGGCGGCAGCCTCCTCCAGGACGTCACCAGCGACCGCAGCCTCTACTACTACCTCAGCATCATGATGCTCGCCAAAAAACTCGGCAAGCCCGTCATGCTCTACGCCCAGGGCATCGGCCCCGTGCGCGGCTCTTTAGCCAAAGGCGCCATGCGCCACATCGGCAACATGGTCGACCTCATCACCGTCCGTGACGAAGGCTCCCGCCTCGAGCTCAAATCCCTCGGTGTCGGCGCCCCGCCCATCCACGTCACCGCCGACCCCGTCCTCGCCCTCCACCAGGTCGACAAAGGCATCGGCCGGGCCGTCCTCAAACAGCGCGGCCTCGAAGGCAACGCCCCCCTCATCGGCATCTCCGTCCGCGAATGGAAAGACTGGACCTACTACAAAACCACCCTCGCCGCAGCATGCGACAGACTGGTCGCCGAATGCGGTGCCAGGCTCGTCTTCCTGCCCATGCAATGGCCCGACGACATGAACATCGCCCGCCGGATCGCCGGCCGGATGAAACAGCCGGCCGCCGTCCTCGAGGAAGAATATACCACCAGCGAACTGTTATCACTTGTCGGCAACCTGGACATGCTTATCGGTATCAGGCTCCACGCTCTCATCTTCGCCGCCGTGATGCAAGTGCCGGTCATCGGCATCTCCTACGACCCGAAGATCGACCGCTTCCTCGAAACCGTCGGCGACACTCCGGTCGGCACCCTCCAGACCCTCACCGCCGACGCCCTGCTCGCCAAAGCCCGCGACCTGTTGCCGGAAATCAGGCGTCCCAGCAAGGAACGGGCCGAACGGATCGGCGAACTCAGGCAAAAGGCGTTCCGTAACGCCGAACTGGCCGTGGCCCTGATCGAGAACCGGAAGCGGGGTTAGGCATGACGAAAGGATTCCGTACCTACGCCGGCATAACGCTCGGCGCGCTCCTCACCGCCGTAGCGCTCAATATGTTCCTAATCCCCAACAAGGTGGCCGCCGGCGGCGTAAGCGGCATGGCCACCGTTCTTCATTACCTCGTCGGCGCCCCCGTCGGCGTCACCATGCTCGCCCTCAACATCCCCCTCTTCCTCGCCAGCATCAAAATCCTCGGCGCCAAATTCGGCGTCAGGACCCTCTACGGCGCCGCCATCCTCTCCGCCGCCATCGACCTCTCCGCCCCCTTCACCCCCGTCCTCACCCACGACCTCCTTTTAAGCTCCCTCTACGGCGGCGTCCTCTCCGGCATCGGCATGGGCATCGTCTTCCGCTTCGGCGGCACCACCGCCGGCACCGACCTCGCCGCCGCCATCATCAACAAACTCACCCGCATCAGCGTCGGCCAGGCCCTCCTTGGCGTAGACTTCTTCGTCATCGCCTCCGCCGGCGTAGCCTTCACCAGCGCCGAACTCTCCCTCTACGCCCTCATCTCCCTGTGGCTCACCAGCTACATCATCGACCTCGTCCAGGAAGGCCCCAGCACCGCCAAGGCCTTCCTCATCATCAGCGCCGCCGCTGAAACCGTCGCCGACAAAATAATGGCCGAAATGGACCGCGGCGTCACCTTCCTCCAGGGCAAAGGCGGCTACACCCGCCAGGCGCGCGACGTCCTCTTCTGCGTCGTCACCGCCAGCGAAGTCGTCCGCCTCAAAGAAATCGTCACCAGCGTCGACCCGGCCGCGTTTGTCATCGTAGCAGACGCCCACGAAGTTATGGGCGAAGGCTTTACTCGTCGCGAGTTATAGGGGGAGGCCGTTTAAACGCCCATCTGCGGCGTTGCTCCTCGGAGCGATTGCTTGCGTACATCCGAGTACGCGGCGCGGCTCGCTCCTCCGGTGCGCCTTGCATCTGGACGCTTAAACGACCTCCCGGCATTCCATAGTGACGGTTTTCGCTTTACTAAGTCGGCCGGCGGTTTCCGGCTGGGGGCGGACACGTTAGCGAGTAAGGCGGCCGCTACTTGGCGAGAGAGCCGGTAACGGCGACCGGCGCGAGCCATGGACGGCGAGCGAGCCGCTATCTGTCAGGAGACAGTTAGCGGCGTACGGCCAGCCGTCGGCGACGAGCCTAGTAAGACCGCCGACGCAGCGTGTGGCCGACCTCAGCCGGAAACGAAAGCCGGCGAAAAGCGATAAGCATATTACTCAGACACAATATAGAAGTATCGTTCCAGAAGGAGGTACCTATGTCCACGCAGCTCACCCCCGAAAAGACCGCCGAACTGGCCAGCCGGGCCACCGCGGTGCGCAAAAACATCCTCGAAATGGTCACCGCCGCCAAATCCGGCCACCCCGGCGGCTCGCTATCAGCCGCCGACATCCTCGTCACCCTCTACTTCGCCGTCATGCGCGTCGACCCCCACGCTCCGGCCGACCCGGAGCGCGACCGCTTCGTCCTCAGCAAAGGGCACGCCGCCCCCGTCCTCTACGCCACCCTGGCCGAGCGCGGCTTCCTGCCCCACAGCGAACTCACCACTCTCCGCCAGGTCGACAGCCGCCTCCAGGGCCACCCCGACATGAAAGGCGTCCCCGGCGTCGACATGTCCACCGGCTCACTCGGACAGGGTCTCAGCGCCGCCAACGGCATGGCCCTCGCAGGCTGCGTCGACGGCAAAGACTGGCGCGTATACGCCCTCCTCGGCGACGGCGAACTCGAAGAAGGCCAGATATGGGAAGCCGCCATGTTCGCCGCCCACTACAAACTCGACAACCTCACCGCCTTCGTCGACTACAACGGCCTCCAGATCGACGGCCCGGTAAGCGAAGTAATGTCGCCCCTGCCCATCCCCGAAAAATGGCGCGCCTTCGGCTGGCACGTCATCGAAATCGACGGCCACGACTACAGCGCCATCTATAATGCCGTCGAAACCGCCAAAACCGTCAAAGGCAAGCCCACCATGATCGTCGCCGCTACCGTCAAAGGCAAAGGCGTGTGCAGCATGGAAGGGATAGCCGATTGGCACGGCAAAGCCCCAAGCTCGGAAGAGTGCGCAAAGTTCCTCGCAGAACTTTGCGGCTAGCAGGGGTCAGGCCGTAAAACGCCCATCTGCTGTGTTGCTCCTCGGTTGCCATCCTCAGCGTACGGTCGTGTACGCTTCCGGTGTCAACCTGCGGTGCGCCTTGCATCTGGGCATTTTACCACCAGACCGGCAATCCAGGATACGTTTTTGAATTGAGGTGTATACATACATGGGAAAAGCAACCCGTGAAGCATATGGAGAGGCGTTAAAAGAACTCGGCGGGCGATATAAAGACATCATCGTCCTCGACGCCGACCTCTCCAAATCCACCAAAACCAACGTCTTCGCCAAAGCCTACCCCGACCGGTTCTTCAACGTCGGCATCGCCGAACAGAACCTCATCGGCACCGCCGCCGGCCTCGCCGCCGCCGGCAAAATCCCCTTCGTCTCCACCTTCGCCATGTTCGCCACCGGCCGGGCCTACGAACAGGTACGCAACTCCGTTGGCTACCCCCACCTCAATGTCAAAATATGCGCCACCCACGCCGGCCTCACCGTCGGCGAAGACGGCGCCACCCACCAGGCCATCGAAGACATCGGCCTCATGCGGGCCATCCCCGGCATGACCGTCATCGTCCCCGCCGACGCCACCGAAACCCACCAGGCCGTAGCCTGGGCGGCCGAATACAAAGGGCCCGTCTACATCCGCCTCGGTCGCATGGCCGTCCCCGACGTCTTCGGCGAAAGCTATACCTTCGCCCCTGGCAAAGCCGCCCTCCTCGCCGAAGGCGCCGACCTCACCATCATCGCCTGCGGCGTCATGGTCGCCCCCGCCCGGCGGGCCGCCGACGAACTCACCCAGGCCGGCCTCACCGCCCGCGTCCTCAACATGCCCACCATCAAGCCCATCGACAGCGCCGCCATCATCAAAGCCGCCCGCGACACCGGCGCCGTCGTCACCTGCGAAGAGCACACCGTCATCGGCGGCCTCGGCAGCGCCGTCGCCGAAGTCCTCGGCGAAAACGCCCCCGTCCCCATGGAACGGGTCGGCATCCTCGACACCTTCGGCGAATCCGGCACCCCCGACGCCCTCCTCGCCAAATACAATCTCACCGCCGCCGACATTGTACGCGCCGCCAAGCGTGTCGTCGAACGCAAAAGCTAATCTTCGGACAACATATAAAAAGGCTCGCTTAAGACATATAATTTTAAGCGAGCCTTTTTATATTCAATGCTGCGGCCGATAAACGCCCATCTGCGGCGTACCCGCAGGGGGCAGGCCGTCGTTCTAGGTGCTAAAGCACCAAGAACTCCGCACTTGCTCCTCGGTTGCCATCCTCAGCGTACGTCCCGTGTACGCTTCCGGTGTCAACCTCCGGTGCGCCTTGCATCTGTGCATTTCTCGGCCGTAGCGGCATATCATTGAAAGGCTAAGGGCTGGGGACTGCAAACGGAAGGCGACCTTGCGAAGGTGGTTACGCGACGTTGACGCAGCACGCCGCGAACGACACCGCGCGAGCCGCCAGGGACGGCGGCGAGAACCGACACTCGGACATGGACGTCCGTGTGGCGGTGGCGTGGCGGAGTCGGCGCAAGTCTACGGCGCGTTCCACCGTAGCTACGGAGCCGGAGTCTGCGGTCCCTCAGCCCGATGTAGCAAGCAGACCGCAGGGAGGTACCGCCATGGCTCTGTGGAAAGTCGTCCACCTCGGCAACCGCATCCTCCGCCGCGCCGGCATCTGCCTCGTCATGGCCGCCGCCGCGCTGGGCCTCGGCGAAGCCGCCGCCATGGCCGCCACCATGCTCATCTCCCTGGCCGTCTACGCCCTCGCCTTTGGCTGGAAATTCGCCGTCGGCTTCACCGTCCTCCTCCTCGCCCACGAACTCGGCCACCTCGCCGCCGCCCGCGTCGTCGGCCTGCGCTCGTCCCACCCCGTATTCGTCCCCTTCATCGGCGCCGTCATCAGGCTGCGCCAGCCGCCCGCCAACGCCAAAATGGAAGCCAACATCGCCGTCGGCGGCCCCGCCGCCGGCACCCTCAGCGCCCTAATCTGCCTCGTCTTCTACCTCTGGACCGACAGCGCCCTCATGCTTGTCCTTGCCTATACCGCCTGCCTCCTCAACCTCTTCAACCTCATCCCCTGCGCCCCTCTCGACGGCGGCAAAATCGCCGCCGCCATCTCGCCCCGCATGTGGTGGCTCGGCAGCTTCGCCGCCGGGGCGCTGTTTTTTTACACCCGCAACCTCTTTATCCTCTTCATCTTCGCCTTCTCTCTCGCCCAGCTGTGGAGAGGGGAGGGGGTGGACCCCGGCGCCCGCTACTACCACCTTAGCCTCGGCCAGAGGATAAAGGTCGCCCTCTGGTATTTCGGCCTGCTAGGGGTTTTAGGAGTGGCTACTGTATACCTTGTCGAATTGCTACGCTAATACGGGGCGGCCGTTGATAAGCCCCCATCTGCGTTGTTGTTCCTGCGGGCGCTTGCTAGCGTACGTACCGAGTACGCGTCGCTGCGCGTCCTCGGAGCCGCCTAGCATCTGGGGGCTTCTGAACGGCCGTGGCGCATTCCAGGGAACCGATTAAACTTTCCTATAAATCTCTCCCGACAAAAAGCGACCAAGCGGACAATTTCGCGCAAGAAAGAAGGTTTTTCGCTAAAAAAGTCGAAAAATAATTAGTTGGTGGACATGACTTAATACTCCAAGCATTAACCGCAGCACGGCTCACACAAAGGGGGAATGGTATCCGTGATTCATATGGCTGGAGTCTCGAAGATTTACAGCAACGGTTCTGTTGCCCTCTCCGACATCAGCGTCGACATCGATAAAGGCGACTTCGTATTCATCGTCGGCCCCAGCGGCGCCGGCAAATCCACCTTCATCAAGCTGCTCTTCCGCGAAGAACTGCCCACTAGCGGCGAACTCTACGTCAACGGCCGCAACGTCGCCGAACTCGAGGCGGCCGAAGTCCCCTACCTCAGGCGCGGCCTGGGCATCGTTTTCCAGGACTTCCGGCTGCTCCCCAATAAAACTGTTTACGAAAATGTCGCCTTCGCCATGGAAGTCATAGAATCGCCGCGGCGCGAAATCCAAAAGCGGGTCCACCACGTCCTTGACCTTGTCGGTCTCCGCCACAAAGCCCGCAACTACCCCGGGCACCTCTCCGGCGGCGAGCAGCAACGCGTCGCCATCGCCCGCGCCATCGTCAACAACCCCACCGTCGTCATCGCTGACGAGCCCACCGGCAACCTCGACCCCGACACCTCGTGGGAAATCATGAAAATCTTCGAACGCATCAACAAAGCCGGCACCACCATGGTCATGGCCACCCATGACAAAATGGTCGTCGACGGCATGAAAAGACGCGTCATCGCCATCGAGCAGGGCCGCATCGCCCGCGATCAGGAAGGTGGGCAATACGGCTATGAAAGTTAGGACCATCGAATACTTCATCCGCGAAGCCTTCTCCTCGCTGCGCCACAACGGCCTGATGAGCATCGCCTCCGTCAGCACCGTCGCCCTGTCGCTCCTCATCCTCGGCATGTTCCTCATCATGGTCCTCAACCTCAACCACATGGCTTCCACCCTCGAATCCCAGGTCCAGATATCCGTCTATCTGCAGGACACCCTCAAAGACCAGGAAATCCGCGAAGTCGGCACCCGCATCACCAAGCTCCCCGGCGTCGTCCAGGTCACCTTCGTCGACAAAGACCAGGCCCTGACCCGTTTCAAACAGCGCCTCGGCGAACAGCAGGGCCTCCTCGCCGTCCTCGGCGACACCAACCCCCTGCCCAACGCCTTCGAAGTCAAAGTGGACAAGCCCGAGAGAGTCAAACCCGTCGCCCAGGCCGTCGCCCAGCTCAAAGGCGTCGAAAACGCCCGCTTCGGCCAGGAAGTCATCGAACAGCTCTTCACCCTTACCAAAATGGTTCGTCTCATCGGCCTCGCCCTCATCGTCTTCCTGGCTTTAGCCGCCCTCTTCATCATCTCCAACACCATCCGCATCACCGTCTTTGCCCGCCGCAAGGAAATCGGCATAATGAAATACGTCGGCGCCACCGACTCCTTCATCCGCTGGCCCTTCCTCATCGAAGGCATGCTCCTCGGCTTCAGCGGCGCCCTCATCGCCGTCTTCCTCCTCATCGAAGCCTACACCCTCCTCACCGGGCAGATTTACCAGAAACTCGTCTTCCTGCCCCTCATCCCCAAATACCCCTTCCTTACCTACGTCAGCATCCTGCTGATCGTCGCCGGCACCGTCATCGGCGCCCTCGGCAGCACCATATCCCTCAAAAGGTTCATGAAAGTATAAGGATAAAAGTATAAAGGATAAAGGAGGTATTCGATGGAAAAAAGGCGCATCACAGCAATGGCGTTGGCTCTGCTGCTCACAGCGGCCGCCGCGTTGCCCGCCCTTGCCAACGAAATCGAAGACCACCAGCGACAGCTCCAGGACATCCAGCAGCAGATGCAGCAGCATCAGCAAAAAGCCGCCCAGGCCCAGCAAAAGGTCACCAGTGTCTCCGAACAGCTCCGGCTCATTCAGACCGACCTTGACGCCGCCCTCGGCGACTACAACGCCATCCAGTCACGGCGGGCCTACACCGAGCAGCAGATCGCTCTCAATAAAGATATCCTCGCCAAGGCCGAAAAGAGCCTTGCCGAGCGTACCAAAATACTCAACAAACGCATCCGCGACATCTACGAAAACGGCCAGGTTAGCTACCTCGACGTCCTCCTCGGCGCCACCGACTTCGGCGACTTCACCACCCGCGCCGACCTCCTCAAGCGCGTCCTCGCCCAGGACGCCACCCTCATCACCAAAGTGAAACTCGAGCGCGAGCTCGTCACCCAGAAAAAAGCCGAACTCGAACGCGACCGCCTCGCCATCCTCGAGCTCGAAAAAGTGGCCGCGGCCAAGAAAAACGTCATCGAAAGCCGCCGTAACGAACGCGAGCAGGTCTTAAACTCCGCCGTCTACGAGCGCGACACCGCCGAGCGGGCCTACCAGGAACTCCAGGATACCTCGCGCCGCATCGAGCAGATGATCCGCAACATCCAGTCCGGCAACCGCGACGCCACCGGCGCCACCGGCGTCCTCATCTGGCCGGCGTCCGGCCCCATCACCTCCCCCTACGGCTGGCGCACCCATCCCATCTTCGGCACCCAGCGCTACCACAGCGGCATCGACATCGGCGCCGACTACGGCGAACCCATCCGCGCGGCCGACGGCGGCGTCGTCATCTACGCCGACTGGATGGGCGGCTACGGCAAAGCCGTCATCATCGACCACGGCGGCGGCGTCTCCACCCTCTACGCCCACTCCTCCGAACTTTTGGTCGGCGAAGGCGCGCGTGTCTACAAAGGCCAGGTCGTAGCCCGCATCGGCTCCACCGGCTACTCCACCGGCCCCCATCTCCACTTCGAAGTCCGCCAGAACGGCTCACCCGTCAACCCGCTCGGATATTTGCCCTAAGAGGTGAATAGGCGAGTCAGATTCTACATATAGTTAACCGGGATAGTCTCAAAGACTATCCGGCGCACACGTCACCGCGGGCGCTTGCCGGCGTACCCCTTAGGGTACGCGGCCGAGCGCTTGCGTCGTAAATGGCGCGCCGCCATAGAATCGGGCAAACCCGAATCGAGGTGTAAATATTGTTCAACCGGCGCTTGCTCGTGGGAGCCGTCGTCCTGGTCGCGGCCACCTTCACGCTGACCGCGGGGCTATTCTACTACCTGCTCCAGTCCTGGACCGGCGACGCCATCGGCGCCGTCAAGCTCTTCCGGGTCATCCAGCAGGTCAAAGCCCGCTATGTTGAAGACATTCCCGTCGAGACGCTCATGAACGGCGCCATCAAAGGCGCTGTCGGCGCCCTCGGCGACCCCCACTCCGTCTACCTCGACAAACGCATGTACCGCGAATTCCTCATCGAAACCGAAGGCTCCTTCAGCGGCGTCGGTATCGTCATCGGCGTCAAGGACAAGGTCCTCACCGTCGTATCCCCCATCGAAGGCACCCCCGGCGAAAAAGCCGGCATCAAAAGCGGCGACCAGATAATCAAAATCGACGGAAACGACACCAAAGACCTCGCCCTCGACGAAGCGGTCGGCAAAATCCGCGGCCCCGAAGGCACAAAAGTCACCCTCACCATCCGCCGCGGCCAGGACATCAAAGACTACGCCCTCACCCGCTCCAACATCCAGCTTAAAACCGTCACCGGCAAAATGCTTGAAGGCAAAATAGCCTACATCCGCCTGTCGATGTTCAACGAACAGACCGGCGCCGACTTCGCCCGCAAATACCAGGAACTCGAGCAGGAAGGCATGAAAGCCATCGTCCTCGACCTCAGAGACAACCCCGGCGGCCTCCTCGGCGAAAGCGTCAAAGTCGCCGGCAAGCTCGTCCCCAAAGGCCCCGTCGTCTCCGTCGTCGAGCGCAGCGGCAAGCGTGACACCCACTCCTCCCAGCTTCCCGCCGTCAAATACCCGCTCGTCGTCCTCGTCAACGGCGGCAGCGCCAGCGCTTCCGAAATCGTCGCCGGCGCCGTCCAGGACACCGGCGCAGGCACCCTCGTCGGCGTCAAAACCTTCGGCAAAGGCTCCGTCCAGACCGTCATGGGTCTCGGCGACAGCACCGCCGTCAAACTCACCATCGCCAAATACTACACCCCCAAAGACCGTTCCATCAACGGCATCGGCATCGAGCCCGACGTCAAGATCGAGCCCCCGTCCGACAAAGACACCAGCGGCAAAGACCCCCAGCTCGACAAAGCCGTCGAAATCCTCAAAGCCAGGATTAAATAACACAAAAACCCCCGCCGTTTGGCGGGGGTTTCATAATCTCCAGCGTTATCCTTCCACCCGGTGGCAGGCCACGCAGCGGTCGCCGATCTGGCGGAACGCCGGTTCCTGCTCACTGCACACCGGCAGCCTCTCCGGGCAGCGGGTGTGGAAGCGGCAGCCGGACGGCGGATTCGCCGGGCTCGGCACATCGCCCTCCAGGATAATGCGCGCCTTCTTGGCGTTCGGCTTCGGCACAGGAATGGCCGACAGCAGCGTCTTCGTATAAGGGTGGAGCGGCCGCTCTATCAGCTCGTTGCCGTCCGCCATCTCCACGATCTTGCCCAGGTACATAACCCCGACCCGGTCGGAGATATGCTTGATAACGTTCAGGCCGTGGGCGATGAACAGATACGTCAGCCCCAGCTCCTGCTGCAGCTCGACCAGCAGGTTGAGGATCTGCGACTGAATCGACACATCCAGCGCCGACACCGGCTCGTCGCACACCACCAGCTTCGGCTCCACCGCCAGGGCGCGGGCGATGCCGATGCGCTGGCGCTGGCCCCCCGAAAACTCGTGCGGATAGCGCCGCGCGTGCTGGGGATCCAGCCCCACCACCCTCAGCAGCTTCTCCACCCGCTTCGTCCGCTCGGCGCCGCTCGCGATATCGTGCAGCATCATCGGCTCGGCGATGATATCGCCCACCGACATGCGGGGGTTCAGCGAAGCGTAAGGATCCTGGAAAACGATCTGCGCGTGGCGGCGAAACTGCCTGAGTTCCTGCTTCGAAAACGCCGTCACGTCCCGCCCCTCGAACAGCACCTCGCCGGCCGTCGGCTCGATCAGCCGCAGCACCGCCAGGCCGGTCGTGGACTTGCCGCAGCCCGACTCGCCTACCAGGCCGAGCGTCTCGCCGCGGCGCACATCGAACGATACCCCGTCCACCGCCCGCACCTGGCCCACAGGCCGGCCGAGCAGCCCGCCCCTGATCGGGAAATACTTGCACAGCCCGCGCACCGATAACAGCGTGCCCTTATCCTCGTCGCTCATAGCGGCACCCCTCCCAACGGATAATGGCAGGCCGTCAGCCGTCCGCCCGGCAGGGCGGTCAGCGGCGGGCGCTCGGCCCGGCATAGGTCCCGCGCGTGCTCGCAGCGGCCGGCGAATGTGCAGCCCGGCGGCAGATGGGCAAGATCGGGCACCACGCCCTCGATCGCGTGCAGCTGCTGTTTGCGCTGTCCGTCCAGGCTGGGGATGGAATCCATCAGCCCCTGCGTATAAGGATGGCGCGGCGCCGCGAACACTTCCTCCACCGTGCCCAGCTCCACGATCCGCCCGGCGTACATCACCGCCATGCGCTGCGCCATCTCGGCCACAACCCCCAGATCGTGGGTTATCAAAATCAGCGACGTATTCAGCTCCCGCACCAGCTTGCGGATAAGATCGAGGATCTGCGCCTGGATGGTCACATCCAGCGCCGTCGTCGGCTCGTCGGCCAGCAGCAGCTTGGGATTGCAGGCCAGCGCCATCGCGATCATCACCCGCTGGCGCATCCCGCCGCTCATCTGGTGGGGGTACTCGGTCGCGCGCTGGGCGGGCGACGGTATCCCCACCAGCCCCAGCATCTCCACCGCCCGGGCCCAGGCTTCCTTCTTCTGCACCTTGCCGTGCGCCTGCACCGCCTCGGCGATCTGGTCGCCCACCGTATACGCGGGATTCAGGGACGTCATCGGCTCCTGGAAAATCATCGAAACTTCCTTGCCGCGCACAGCGCGCATCTCGGCCGGCGTCATCGCCAGCAGGTCGCGGCCGTCGAAAACGATGCGGCCGCGGATGCGGGCGGGAGGCTCGGGCACCAGGCGCAGGATCGACATCGCCGTCACGCTCTTGCCGCAGCCTGACTCGCCCACAAGCGCCAGCGTCTCCCCGGCCTGCACCGCGAAGCTCACGCCGTCGACCGCCTTAACCACCCGTTTGCCCACATGGAAATGGGTCTCGAGATTCTCTATCGTCAGCAATGCCTTGTCGTTCAAATCGCTCGCCTCCTACTTAAGCCGCGGGTCGAGCACGTCCCGGAGCCCGTCGCCCAAAAGATTGAAGGCCATAACCGTAATTGTGATCGCCACCCCCGGGAAAGTGACGATATGGGGCGCGTTGAAAATCGTCTGCCGCCCCGAGCCCAGCATCGTGCCCCACTCCGCGGTCGGCGGCTCCACTCCCAGGCCGAGGAAGCCGAGCGCCGCCGCCTCCAGGATCGCCACCGACACCCCGATCGTCGCCCGGACGATGATCGGCGCCAGCACATTCGGCAGAATATGGACGAAAATCAGGCGGCCGTCGCCGTTGCCGATCGAGCGGGCGGCCATCACATACACATTCTCCTTCACCGACAGCACGCTGCCGCGCACGATCCGCGCGTAATGGGGGATCGAAACGATGCCGATCGCGATTACCGCCTTATCCAGGCCGCGGCCCAGCACCGTCATAAAAGCGATCGCCAGCAGGATGCTGGGGAACGACAGCATAATATCCATCACACTCATGATCGCCGTATCAATCTTGCGGCCGTAGAAACCGGCCACCGAGCCGAGAATGACGCCGCACACCAGCGCCAGCGCCACCGCCTCCACGCCCACCAGCAGCGAAATCCGCGCCCCGTATAAAAGACGCGACAGAATATCCCGCCCCAGCTCGTCCGTCCCGAGCAAATGCCCGGCGCCGGGCGGTTTCAGGGCGTTCGGCAGGTTGCTGCTGTTCGGGTCGTACGGCGCCAGCACCGGCGCGAACACCGCGCACAGCACCAGAACCACCAGCATGCACAGGCCGATCATCGCCGAGCTCGAACCGTAAAAGCGGGTCAAAAACTCCCGCAGGGGGCTGTGGGCTGTCGTCGTCTCTTCCGCTAAAGCTGCGCTATTGTTTGTCATCTAGCCTCACCCCCTAAGAATGCTGGATCCGCGGGTCGAGATAGCAATACAGCACATCGACCACAAGATTCACCAGCACGAAAATCGTTCCCACCAGCAGCACCGCCCCCTGCACGCGGGGGTAATCGGACACCATGATCCCCTCGATCACATACGAGCCGATCCCCGGCCAGGAAAACACCGTCTCCGTCAGCACCGCGCCGCCCAGCAGCGCCCCCATCTGGAGGCCGATGACAGTCACGATCGGAATAAGCGCGTTCCTGAGGGCATGCTTCACGATCACCACGCCCTCCCGCAGCCCCTTGGCGCGGGCGGTGCGGATATAATCCTGGCGGATGGTCTCCAGCATCGTCGCCCGCGTCATCCTGGCGATGATCGCCGTCGAATACGAGCCGAGAGCGATCGCCGGCATAATAAGATGGCGGAAGGCGTCCCAGAAAGACTCCATATTGCCGGTCAAAAGCGAATCAAGCAAATACAGGCCGGTCACATCGTCGGGCGTCAGGCCGATCGAAATCCGCCCGGACGCCGGCAGCCAGCCCAGCGTCACCGAAAACAGGATAATCATCATCAGGCCCAGCCAGAAAATCGGCATACTCACCCCCAGCAGGGCGACCGTCATCGCCCCGTAGTCCCACACCGAATTCTGCTTAACAGCCGAAATAACCCCCAGCACAAGGCCCAGCACCGCGGCGATGCACACCGCCGACACCGCCAGCTCCACCGTCGCCGGGAAACGCTTCATCAGCTCGGCCGAAATCGACGTCTTCGTGATCACCGACTTGCCCAGGTCGCCGCGGACCGTATTCTTCATATAATCGTAAAACTGCACGTAAATCGGCTTATTCAGCCCCAACTCCTCGCGGAGCGCCTCCACGCGCTCCGTCGTGGCGTGCTCGCCGAGGATGATCGTCGCGGGATCGGTTGTGAAAGAATGCATTACCACGAACGTCGCCAGCGATACGCCGAACAGCACCGGAATCAGCAGCAGCAGCCGCCGGAAGATGTATTTGCCCATATCCGACTCCCTCCGAAAGATTCTCGTCCAATAACCAACTAACTAACCAAAACATAATTAGCCAATGAAGCGGCAAATCCTGCCCCGCGCAGCGACCGGCGCAACAATATTTCACGGGAAGACAAAAACCGCAAAAACAATTTTCAGGGTGAGCAGGGATTTCCTGTCATCCCGGATAATTGTACCTTATTACTCAACAGGAGGGAAAAACACTAATGGCGAAAAAACCATGGGCATTACTCCTTATCCTTGTCTTCGTAAGCAGCATCCTGCTTGGCGGCTGCGGCGGCGGGGCCAAAAAAGAAGACGCGGCGAAAAACACGCTGATCTTCGCACAGGGCTCCGACCCGCGCGCCCTTGACCCCGCTTACACCGACGACAGCGAATCCTCCAAGATCACCTTCCAGATCTACGAAGGCCTCGTACGCTACAAGCCCGGCAAAACCGAGGTCGAACCCGCCCTGGCCACCGAATGGAGCGTCAGCGCGGACGGCAAGGAATGGACCTTCAAACTCCGCAAAGGCGTAAAATTCCACGACGGCACCCCCTTCAACGCCGAAGCAGTCAAATTCAGCGTCGACCGTCAGCTCGAACCCAACCGCAAAAACGACATGCCCTACGCCAAATTCGTCTATGAAGGCGTCAAATCCATCCAGGTAGTCGACGAATACACCGTCAAATTCATCCTCGACAAACCGCTGGCCGCCTTCCTGGCCAACCAGGCCATGAGCCACGCCGCCTTCATCGTCAGCCCGACCGCCGTCAAAAAGCACAACGGCATCCTCAACGAAAACCCGGTCGGCACCGGCCCGTACAAATTCGTCAAATGGGAGAAAGGCCAGTTCGTAGAACTCGCGGCCTTTGACGACTACTGGGGCGACAAAGCCAAAGTCAAAAAAGCCGTCTACAAATTCACCAAAGAAAACTCCGTCCGCGCCTCCGACCTGATCAGCGGCGCCACCGACATCATGGACGGCGTCGACACCAACGACGTCAAAAAGCTCGAAAGCGCCGGCCTCAACGTCATCAAACAGCCCGGCATGAACATCAACTACATGGGCTTCTACTGCGACAAAGGCCCCTTCAAAGATCCCGAAGTCCGCAAAGCCATCAGCATGGCCATCAACCGCCAGAACCTCGTCGACTACCTCTACCTCGGCCTGGCCAAGCTGCCCAACACCATGCTGCCCGACTTCATCCCCGGCTACTCCAAGGACGCCAAACCCTACGGTTACAACCCCGAAGAAGCCAAGAAAATCCTCGCCGCCAAAGGCATGGCCAACTTCGAATTCAACGCCATCACCTACTCCAACCCCCGTCCCTACAACCCGGTGAACGGTGAGAAACTCGCCGCCGCCATCCAGGCCGAGCTCGCCAAAATCGGCGTCAAAATGAACATCAAATCCTACGCCTGGACCGAATATCGCCAGGTCCTCAAGCAGGGCGAAGGCGACGCCTTCTTCTACGGCTGGACCGGCGACAACGGCGACGCCGACAACTTCCTCATGCTCCTCGACAGCGGCCAGATCAAATCCAGCCTCAACGCCGCCCGCTACGCCAACCCCGAATACGACAAACTCCTCGCCGAAGGCCGCGCCACCATGGACGTCGCCAAGCGGGCCGAAATCTACGCCAAAGCCCAGAACATCATCATGGCCGACGCCCCCTGGGTCTACATCAGCCACGGCGTAGTCCTCGGCGCCACCCGCGCCAACATCAAAGGCTTCGCCATCCACCCCGTCGGCAAGCACTGGCTCAACAGAGTCAGCAAAGAGTAGTCTCCCGGTCACACTGCCGATAAAGGCCCATCTGCGGCGTTGCTCCTCAGAGCGCTTGCTTGCGTAGGCCCCAAAGTACGCGGCGCGGCGCGCTCTTCCGGTGCGCCTTGCATCTGGACCTTTCTCACCAGTCTGACTTTGTCTACAAACTGACCGGCCTGGTACCGCTAGGTACCAGGCCGGTTTTATTCTCACTCGCTCGCGAAATTATCGAAATACCCCTGGATCAGCACCACCGGCGTCCCCTTGTCGCCGCTGCCGCTCGTCAGATCGCACAGGCTGCCCAGCAGGTCGGTCAGCTGCCGCGGCGTCGTCCCCAGCGAAGCGTCCTTGCCCAGCAGGTCCGAATCCTTGGCATTGATCTTCTCCTTCATCGCCGCCGTCGCCTCGTCTGCTCCCAGGCCGCGCAGCTCGGTGTCGGCGATGAACTTGATTTTCAGCTCGTTCGGCATCCCGCTCAGGCCGGCGGTATAGCCGGGCGACACCACCGGATCGGCCAGCTCCCAGATCTTGCCCTGCGGGTCCTTGAACGCGCCGTCCCCGTACACCATCACCTCGATATGGCGGCCGGTCGCCTGGCGCAGCTTCGCCTGGATAGCGGCGACCACCGCCTGGCAGTCGCGCGGGAACAGCTTCACCGTATCCTCCGAAGCCTTATTCGAGCCCAGCAGCCCGAACTCGGGGTGATAGCCGCTGCCGGCCATCGACTTGTTCAGGATATCGTCCAGGCCGTAAACCGTCTCGGCCCCGGCCTTCCTCAAGATGCCCTTGATGCGGTGCCGGTCGTGGATGCTCGCCACCAGCACCTCCTTCGTATACTCGAGCGCCGCCTTGGGCTGATTGGTCAGATGGACCGTGATCCGCCCCTCGGGCGCCAGGCTCTTATAAAGACTGACATAATCGATGCCCGTGAAAGGGTGGGGGACATGGGTGCCGAACAGCTGCCGGTACCTCGCCTCGGAAAGCGTATCCACATACGGATCGATCCCCAGCTCATCCATCCTGTCCACGTCGATCAGGTGGTTGCCCACCTCGTCGCCTGGGTAGCTCAGGTAAAGGTGGATCTTCTTGCCGCTCATCGCCACCCCCTTGAGAATCAGCGAAAAACGGTTGCGGCTCAGGATCGGGAAAAGAACGGCGATATCGCCTTTGAACTTTAAATTGATATCGGCGGCGATATCGGCCACCGAAGCATAGTTGCCCTGCGAGCGCGCCACCAGCGACTCGGTCACGCCGATCACATCGTTGTCCCTGAGCTGGAAATTATCCTGCCCGGCCGCCTTCAGCACGGAATCTACAACCAGGCCGACCACATCGTCGCCCCTTTTCACGATCGGAGTCCGTATTCCCCGTACCGTGGTCCCCACCGTTCTCGACATTGCGTTCCTCCTTCTTCTGCGCCGGAGGGCCAGTGCCCCGCAGCGCCAGGGAAAATCAATCAACGCTCTTAATATATCAGAAATATTTACAGATATAAACAGATATGAATATATTTTTCACAAAAATTAAGCAAATGTATCAGGCAATATATAGTGCAAGAAGTACAAACATCTGCCGGGCCGGGATGCTCCGCACACGCTAACCATCCCGCCCGCTTTGCAGATCGCCGCCAATCGTATATAATTTTAGCAGCGCGGCTTTTCGCGTCGCCGGCGCAAATCCTCGACCAACGGAGTACAACAACATGGCTTCTCTATACGCAGACCAGCTGAGCAAATCGTTCGGCATCGACACCATCTTCGACAACATCGGCTTCGAAATACAAAGCGGCGAAAAAGTCGGCCTCATCGGCGCCAACGGCGCCGGCAAAACCACCCTCATGCGCTGCCTCCTCGGCCTGGAGCCCCTCGACAAGGGCCAGGTCCGCCTCAGCCCCGGCGCCACAATCGGCTACGTACGGCAGCAGACCGCCGCCAGCCGTGAAACCGTCTACGCCTACCTCGAAGACGCCTACGCCGACGTCCTCGAATGTCAGCGGCGCTTCCAGGACGTGGAGCGGCGGATGGCGGCCGAAAAAGACGAAAACGAACTCGCCCGCCTCATGAAAGCCTACGCCGCCGACGTCGAATACTTCGAGCGCGCCGGCGGCTACCACTACGCCAGCGACATCCGCCGCGTCGCCTTCGGCCTCGGCTTCGCCGACGAAGACATGGCCCGCCCGGTCGCCACCCTCTCCGGCGGCCAGCAGACCCGCCTCAACCTCGCTAAAGCCCTGTGCCGCAAACCAGACTTCCTCTTCCTCGACGAACCCACCAACCACCTCGACATCGCCATGGTCGAGTGGCTCGAGGAATTCCTCCAGAGCTACGCCGGCAGCGTCTTCATCATCTCCCACGACCGCTACTTCCTCGACAACACCGTCAGCCGCATCTTCGACCTCCAGAGCGAGCGGCTCGTCGCCTACAGCGGCAACTACAGCCGCTACCTCGAACAAAAAGCCATGAACGACGCCGCCCTCCTCAGCGCCTACGAGAAGCAACAGCGCCAGATCGCCAAAACCGAGGAATACATCCGCCGCTACAAAGCCGGCATCAAATCCAAGCAGGCCCGCGGCCGCCAGTCGCAGCTCAGCCGCCTGGAGCGCATCGAACTCATGCGTCAGGACAAAGTGCTCGAATTCGACCTGCCCGCCCCGGCCGAATGCGCCGACCGCGTAGCCGAACTCATCGACGTCACCGCCGGCTACGGCGACAGGACGGTCTTCGCGCGTCAGTCCCTGCTCGTCAGAAGAGGCGAGGCCGTCGCCCTCGTCGGCCCCAACGGCGCCGGAAAAACCACCCTCCTCAAGCTCCTCACCGGCGAACTCGACCCCCGCGAAGGCCGGGTCAAGAAAGGCAGCCGCGTCCACATCGGCTACTTCGCCCAGCAGCACGAAACCCTCAGCGGCCACAGCACCCTCCTCGACGAAATCGTCCACGGCTTCGGCATGGGGGAGGAGAGGGCCCGCGGCCTGCTCGGCCACTTCCTCTTCTGCGGCGACGACGTCTTCAAGCAGGTCGGCGACCTCAGCGGCGGCGAAAAAGCCCGCCTCGCCCTCCTCAAGCTCATGCTCTCGGGAGCCAACGTCCTCCTTCTCGACGAACCCACCAACCACCTTGACATCGCCGCCAAAGAAGCCGTCGAAACCGCCCTCGCCGTCTTCCCCGGCACCATCGTCGCCGTCTCCCACGACCGCTACTTCCTCGACCGCGTCGCCGACCGCGTCGTCGAGCTCGACGACGGCCGCCTCACCGAATACCTCGGCAACTACAGCTTCTACCGCCAGCAGAAACTGCTCGCCGCCCGCCAGGCCGCCGGCGAAAAACAGCGCGCTGCCGCCACAAAGCCCGTCACCGCCGCTGCGCCGAAGAAGCGCCCCCCCGACGTCGCCAAAGTTGCCCGCAGGCTCGAAGAAGAAATCGCCGGCCTCGAAGTCGAGCTCGCCGCCTGCGAAGCCAGCCTCAACGACCCCGCCACCCACGGCGACCCCGAAACCTCCCGCCTCGCCGCCGACCGCTACGCCGCCTGCAAGGAAGCCCTCGACGCCAAATACGACGAGTGGCTCACCTTGACAGAAAGGAACGACGCTTAGCTATCCGCAAATATGACGACTGGCGAAAAGTTCTGTTGACTGCCGAAAGTTGCAGGACTTTTTTGCCTTTTCATGGTAATAATTACCTAACGGTGTAAAAGTGGAGGGATTATGTTGCCGATTGTCGGTATAGACCTAGGGACGACCAACAGCCTAATTTCCTTCTGGGACAACGATAAAGTGGTGCTAATCCCCAATGCCCTCGGCAGCAGCCTGACTCCTTCGGTTGTGGGAGTCGACGCTGACGGCGATATTCACGTAGGCCAGGTCGCCAAAGAGCGACTGTCCACTCACCCGAACATGACCGTCGCAGCCTTCAAGCGTTACATGGGGACGAAAAAAACCTTTCCGCTGGGAAATTACGACTTCCTGCCGGAGGAACTGTCCTCGTTCGTCATCCGCTCGCTCAAGCAGGATGCAGAAAGCTACCTCAACCAGACGGTCGACGAAGCGGTCGTTAGCGTCCCGGCCTATTTCAGCGACGCACAACGTAAAGCGACCCAAAGGGCCGCGGAATTGGCCGGGCTGAAAGTCGAACGGCTGATAAATGAACCGACCGCCGCGGCGATCGCCTACGGGCTTCACGACAAGGCGTCGGAAACGAAATATCTTATTTTTGACCTGGGCGGCGGCACGTTCGACGTTTCCATCGTCGAACTGTTCGAAAACGTTATTGAGGTCAAAGCCATCGCCGGCGATAATTTCCTCGGCGGCGAAGATTTCACCGACCTGCTTGCTGCCTTATTCATGGAACGTCACCGTATCGACAAAAGAAACCTTGACCTCAAGGCGTATACTGCAATCCGCACCCAGGCCGAAATATGCAAACAAACCCTCGGTCGAACAGCAGAGGGGCACATGGCTTGCCGTATCGCCGGTTCGGAGCTTGACTGTCACATAGACCGACACGATTTCAACCTCGCTTCCAAACCGTTGATCGAAAAACTGCGGAAACCCGTAGAACGCGCCCTCAGCGACGCCGCTCTCAAAACCAGCGACCTCGACGCGATCATTCTCGTCGGCGGGGCTACGAGGATGCCGCTCGTACATACCCTCGTCAGCAGGCTTTTTGGCCGCTTTCCGACCTGCTCGCTCAACCCCGATGAAGTTGTCGCCCTCGGCGTGGGCATCCAGGCGGGTATGAAGGAAAGAAACGCTTTGCTCAAAGAGAACGTTCTGACCGACGTCTGCCCCTACACCCTCGGTGTAGGAGTAGCAGTCTGGAAGGACTCCGGTTACGAAGCCGGGCACTATTCGCCGATCATGGAGCGTAACACGGTTATTCCCGCCAGCCGGGTCGAACGCTTTTCTACCGTCGCCGACGACCAGACGAACATCACTATCGAGATATTTCAGGGCGAAAACCGCCTGACAAAAAACAACATAAAGCTCGGCGAACTTAAGATTACCGTGCCGCCTGCACCGGCCGGCGAGCAGGAAGTCGATGTGCGCTTCACGTACGACATTAACAGCATCCTCGAAGTGGAAGCCAAAGCTGTAGCCACCGGCATGCAGAAATGCCTGATAATCGAAGAAGGTCCGGGGGCGATGCCGAAAGAAGAAATCGACCGGCGGTTAGCAAGGCTGGCCGACATAAAGATACACCCCCGCGACAAACAGGAAAACCGCTTGCTCGTCGCCCGCGGCGAGCGCCTGTACGAAGAGTCCCTGGGGCCGGTCAGACAGGAAATCGCCTCCGCTCTGCAAATATTCGAGGAGGCGCTGAACCGTCAAAACGATCGCGAAATCAAAAAGGCGGCCGAAACACTGAAAGTCGACCTCGACGAAATCGAAAAACACCGGGAGTTTTAAATGGATTTCTGGGACGTATTGGGCATTGGGCCGACTCCGGACACGGCGGCTATCAGAAAAGCCTACGCTGCGAAGCTAAAGCGCCATCACCCCGAGGACGACCCCGAAGGTTTCCAGCGGGTCCGGCAGGCGTACGAGACCGCACTGTGGTGGGCTAAAGTCGTGGCAAGCTCCGGCGAGCCTGAGCCCGTGCACGACGCTGTCGATCTTCAGCCGACCTCGGCCGGATACCGGGGCGGATCACCGGTGGAAGACTCGGTCGTGGCGGCAGAACCGGACCTGCTCGCGCAGTTCGTTGACAGAATCGCCGCCATTTACGGCGACGCGAAACGGCGCAAAGACGCCCGGCAGTGGCAGGCCGTGCTCGAAGACGAAGCCTACTGGAATCTCGACCTAAAGCAAAATATGAGCTATCGGCTACTCAGTCTGCTCGCCGTCGACTACGCTTCCCCCGGGTTCAAACTACCTTCCCCGGTCTGGCGCCTGCTCGACAGGCACTTTTACTGGCAGGAAAAGCAAGCCTGGTTAAACAGAGCTTTCCCTGCGCCGTTTGTGGACTACATCGTCTGCGAAATTACCCGCGAACCGCTCACCCTGCGCCGCCGGGCAGTAAGTGCCTTCAAAAAATGTTGGCCCCATATCGTCAAAGCCATCTGGGTTATCCTTGGCTTGGCCCTGGCTCTCGTGCTCATAGGCGTAAGCCAGATAGCTCGTGCAGGGCTGGTGCTTTACGTCTTGGTTTATCTGATCGTAAAATTATACGTCAAACTGACGGACGAAAGCTGACCAAGCCCGCCTTTGAAAAACATCCCCACATCAAAGGAGACACATCATGCGGAAAACAATCGCCGCCCTTGCCGCCAAACACCACCCCGCCGTCGTCGCCCTGCGCCGTCACTTCCGGGCCCACCCCGAACTCGGCGGCCAGGAATTCGCCACCCGTGATAAAATCGTCGAAATCCTGACGGCATTGGGGTTGGAGCCCACCCGCGTGTCCGGCACAGGTGTAATCGCCGACATAAAAGGCGCGGCCGGCGGCAAAACCGTCGCCCTCCGCGCCGACATCGACGCCCTGCCGCTCAGGGACGAATGCGGCCAGCCGTACGCCTCCACCGTCGACGGCGTAGCCCACGCCTGCGGCCACGACGGCCACACCGCCGCCCTCCTCGGGGTGGCCATGGTTCTCGCCGGGCTCAGGGACCGATTTCCCGGCGTCGTCCGCCTCCTCTTCCAGCCCAGCGAGGAAATGCTGCCCGGCGGCTCGCTCGGTATGATCGCGGGCGGAGCGCTCGACGGCGTCGACCACATCCTCGGCGCCCACCTGTGGCCGACAGCGCCCTTGGGCAAAATGCTGATAGCCCGCGGCCGCATGATGGCCTCGGCCAACGCCTTCCGCATCACCGTCCACGGCAAGGGCGGCCACGGCTCGATGCCCCACCGCGCCGTCAGCCCCATCCTCGTCGGCGTCGAAATCGTCGCCGCCTTAAACGCCATCGTCGGCTGCAACATCGATCCGCTCGAACCGGTAGTTCTCTCCGTCGGCTCCTTCCAGAGCGGCGAAGCGGAAAACATCATCCCCGACAAAGCCTCGATCAAAGGCACGCTGCGCTGCTTCGACGGGCAGCTCCGTTACGACGTTTTGGACCGCATCGAAAATATATGTCGGCGCATCGGCGAAGCCAACGGCGCCGAGGTCACGGTCGAAAAAGTCATCGGCTACCCGCCCCTTATCAACAACCCCGCCGTCGCCGGGCAGGTCATGGCGGCCGGCGGCGAAGTCCTCGGCGCGGATGGGGTGGAGGAGACGCCCCCCGTGCTGGCCAGCGAAGATTTTTCCCACTACCTCGAAAAAGTGCCCGGCGCGTTCATGTTCATCGGCGCCGCCCCGGCCGGCCGGGACGTCTATCCCCTCCACCACCCCAAATTCGACTTCGACGAAAAAGCCCTCGCCTACATGACCGAGATAATGGTCGGGGCCGCCCTCAGACTGCTCCGCCCGTAAACTCCACACGCCGGAAGGAGCTGGAATCATGCTCTACGCCAGACTGAAAAACGAATGGCTGTTGCGAGGCTGGGCGGACGAGCCCCATGCCCTGCTTAATTCCAAGACCGGTGACTGCCGCCACTTGTCGGCGCAGATGTTTCTCCTCGCCCAGGCCTGCGACGGGCGGACCGACCTCAATGCTGCCGGCGGCTTCATAGAGAGGGAAGTTTTCCTGGATAAGCTGATCGCGGCCGGCATGGCCGAAGAATGCGGCCAGGGGGAGGAAATACTGCCTTATCAGAAATTCCGCAAAGCGGACAACCCTTATCTGCGCACCGTCCACTGGCTGATAACCGGGTTGTGCAACCTCAAATGCCGGCATTGCTATTTGGAATCCCCCGCCGGAACCTATGGCGAACTCCCCCTGTCTGACATGCTCCGCATCATCGGCAAACTGGCCGAAGCCAACGTCCACCAAGTGCATCTGACGGGCGGCGAGCCCTTCTTGCGCCCGGACCTGCCGGACATCCTGGCCGCATTGGCCGCCAGGCAGATCACCGTGACCCATATTTCCACCAACGGCGCGCTCGTCACCGACGAAGCGCTGCAAGGCATAAAAAAACTGGGCTTCCTGCCCAATGTGCAGATCAGCTTCGACGGCTGCGGCGCTCACGACGCCATGCGCGGCGTTCCTGGCGCCGAACGGGCCGCAGTACGGGCCATCCGTCGCCTGCGGGAACACGGTTTCGCAGTCGCCGTCGCCACCGTCGTCGACCTGACCAACGCCGGTTCGCTACCGGAAACCTACGCCATGCTGAAACAAATGGACATCCAGTCCTGGCTGATCGGCCTGCCGGAAAAAATCGGCAACTGGCGGGACAGCGAGACGGAACTGGCCTGGGAAGAGGCATTGGCGGCCTATGCGGCCGTCGCGGACCGCTGGTCGGCCGACGGGCGGCCCTTCGAACTGAAAATAAGCGGGTTCGACTGCACCGGTAAAATCGAAGATTTCGCGGGATACGGGCCGGAGAGCTACGACTGCATGTCCTGCCGGCTGACGCCGACGCTGCTGCCGGACGGCACGATAATACCCTGCCCCGGGTATATCGACATTATCGACAAAAAGCGGATGCCGAACATTCTGCGCCAGTCATTCGCGGCGGCATTGTCGTCACCGGCTCTGCGGGCTATCACCGACATCAGGAAAAAGGATGTCCTGGCCCATAACGCCGAATGCGCCGCCTGCGCCGAATTCCCCCGCTGCGGCGGCGGCTGCCGGGCCAGCGCGGCCACCGCGACCGGCGATCTCATGGCCGTCAATCCGCAATTATGCCGGCAGTACAAAGCCGGCAAATAAAAACAAGACTGGCGCCGCATGCAAAACGGCGCCAGTTGGCGTAATCTCACCGCAGCCCGCGGTTTACCAATTGGCGAACCACCAGCCGGAATGGCAGCAACGGATTGAATTGGCCCCGCCGGTCACCTTATCGAGGTCACCCTCCGCCAGATCGCCGCAGGCTGCTTTGAATTCCTCCTTAGTGAAACTAAACCCTGCGGCCTTGGCCGCTTCCGCCAGTTTGTCAAAATCCTTGTGCAGAAGAACCTCTTGGGCGAACTTTTCGTCGGTTTTCATTTTCGCCAGAAACGATTTGGCTGATTCCGCGCTCATTTTTCTCCCTCCAATGACAATTAATTACAAAATTACCTATGTTTTTATCTTAATATTACCCACAAGCAAAGTCAATGGGCAAAAAAGAAAAAAATATTAACCATACGCAAAACGCGGCAAACAGACTCTGCGCCCGAAACACAAAAGGCCCCAACCCTGCGCAACGCAGAGGTCGGGGCCTTTTCACGGCTAAGAAATGTCTTTACAGCACGCTGCCCAAAAAGGCTCTCGTCCGTTCCAGCCGCGGCTGGCCGAAGACCTCCGCCGGCGGGCCCTCCTCGACGATCTCGCCCTCGTCCATAAAGATCACCCGGTGGGCCACCTCGCGGGCGAACGCCATCTCGTGGGTCACCACCACCATCGTCATATGCTCCTCGGCCAGCTGGCGCATCGCCTTCAGCACCTCGCCCGTCAGCTCCGGGTCGAGGGCCGACGTCGGCTCGTCGAACAGCATGATATCCGGCTTCATCGCTAAAGCACGGGCGATAGCCACCCGCTGCTTCTGGCCGCCCGACAGGCGGGAAGGGTAAGTGTCGCGCTTGTCCCACAGCCCCACCTTGCGGAGCAGCGCCTCCGCCTCGGGGAGGATAGCGGCCCGCGTCAGGCCCTTCACCGTCAGCGGCGCCTCCAGCAGGTTATCCAGCACCGTCAGGTGGGGGAAAAGGTTGAAATGCTGGAACACCATCCCCATCTTGCGGCAGATGCGCCGCGCCTCGGCGTCGGCCGCATAGCGGCTGCGGCCGTCCTGCTCCTCGGCGGCCAGCGTCTCGCCCGCCACCGCGATGCTCCCGCGGTCGATCGCCTCCAGCCGGCACAAGCAGCGCAGCAGCGTGCTCTTCCCCGACCCCGACGGGCCGATGATCGCCACCACCTCGCCTCTCGCTACCGTCAGCGACACGCCCTTGAGCACTTCCAGCGCCCCGAAGCTCTTATGAATGCCGGTCATCTCGATCATATGCCCATCGTTATTCGTCATACACTGCATACCGCTTTTCCATTTTTTCGAACATCCAGGTCAGCACGAACGTCATCGCCAGGTAGAAAACCGCCGCCACCATAAACGGCGTCAGGTCGAAATCGCGCTGCACGATCGAGCGCGTCACCCGTAGCAGATCGTTCATCGCCAGCACATAGATGAGCGACGTATCCTTCACCAGCGTGATCGTCTCGTTGCTCACCGGCGGCAGCACCCGTTTTATCACCTGTGGCAGGATAATCCGCCGCATCGTCTGGGGGTAAGTCATGCCCAGCACCTTCGCCCCCTCGTACTGCCCGCGCTCGATCGACTGGATGCCGGCCCGGAAAATCTCCGCGAAATACGCGGCGTAATTCAGCACGAAAGCGCAGGCCGCCGCCGGGAACTCGGGCAGCGTCACGCCGATATACGGGATAAACGGCAGGCCGTAATAAACGAATAACAGCTGCAGCATCAGCGGCGTGCCGCGCATCAGCCAGATATACACGCCCACCGCGCCCGACAGCGCCGAAAAACGCGATATGCGCGCCATCGCCAGCGCCAGCCCCAGCGGCAGCGACAGCACGATGGTGACGAAGAACATCTGTAGCGTCACCGCCGTGCCGTCCATCATCGGCCCGATGAGGGAAAGGATATAATCCATGCCTTGCTCCTCACAAAGATGAGACTGCCGGTCGGCAATCTCATCCTATTCTTGCATTTTGGTTACTTTACGATATTCGCCCCGAACCACTGCTGCGAGATCTTAGCCGAAGTGCCGTCCTTCTTCATATCGTCGAGAGCCTTCTGCAGCTTCGCCTGCAGGTCCTTGTCGTCCTTGCGCAGCCCCACGCCGTACTCTTCGGAGCCGAAGTTCTCGCTCAGCACCGCGTAATCGCCCGCCTTCTTGGCGATATAGTAGCGGCCGACGATCTCGTCAACCACCAGGGCGTCGATGCGGCCCGCCTTCAGGTCCATCAGCGCCGCCACATTATCCGGGTATTTCTTGAGCTCCTTGAAGGACTTGGCCACCGCCGCCTCCTTCTCCACCGCTTCGATGCTGCTGCTGCCGTCCTGCACGCCGACCACCTTGCCGGCCAGGCTGGCTTTCGTCTTCAGCGGCGAATTGGCGGCCACCACGATAATCTGCTTGTTCTCCATATAAGCGTTCGAGAACAGAATGTTCTCCTTGCGCTTCTCGGTGATCGTCAGGCCGTTCCACAGCATGTCGATGCGCTTGCCGTTCAGCTCGGCCTCCTTGCTGTTCCAGTCGATCGGCTTGAACTCGACCTCCATGCCCAGCCGCTTGGCGGCTTCCTTGGCCATATCGACATCGAAGCCCACGATATTGTTCTTATCGTCGCGGAACCCCATCGGCGGGAAATGATCGTCAAGGCCGACCACGATCTTCTTCTTCGCGGGCGCGCCGCAGCCGGCGAGCAGCGTTATCATCAGTACGGCGACGATTGCCAGAGCTATCCACTTTTTCATCTTCCATCACTCCCGTATGTATTGCTTCCCTGCCTATTTTACTTTACCACGATAAAGTAATGAACCGGTGAAAAGGACGAATAACGCCATTGTTCATTCCGCGCGGACCGAATACTTACTCACGCGCCGCCAATCGCAGTATTTCGATTTTTATTCTGCGTGTGCCGTTTAGCACAACTTACGCCGAAAGTCTCTTGTCGATATACTCGGCTACATCGCCCAGCGTCTTCATCTTGAACGCTTCCTCGTCGGAGATTTTCAGCTTAAAGGCATCCTCGGCCAACACCAGCAGTTCGGTGCGATCGATAGAATCGAGATCGAGGTCGGCAACCAGGTCGGCTGTCGGTTTCAGAGCCTCCGGAGCGACCTTGCCCTTTTTGAATTTGAGGATAATCTCGCCTAACTTTTCCAATGTTGTCATTATACATTTCCTCCCATAAATAAATTATTATTCAGCCATAATTGAAAACGGCGCGTCCTCCTCCGGCATCAGCGCCATTTCAGCACACAGGAGGCCCAGGCAAGACCCGCACCGAAGCCGACGAGGACCACGTGGTCCCCTCGCCGTATCCGGCCGGCGGCTGCGGCTTCACTGAGGGCGATCGGGACGGAGGCTGACGAAGTATTGCCACAATGGTCGATATTGATCACCGTTTTTTCCAACGGAAAATCCATCCGGCGGGCGGCTGCCTCGATGATTCGCAGGTTGGCCTGATGCGGCACCAGCAGATCTATAGCGTCCTGTCCCAACCCCGCTGCGGCCAGCGAACGTTTTACCGAGTCGCCCAGCACCCGCATGCCGAACATGACAACGCCGGCGCCATTCATCTTCGTATAATGAAGCCTTTGGGCCACCGTCTCCGCCGATGCCGGCAGTCTGCTTCCCCCCGCCGGGACCTTGATTGTATCGAAGCCAGAACCGTCCGCGCCGAGATCGGTGCCCAAAAGACCGTAGCCGGCCGGCACTTCCCCCAGCACCACCGCGCCGGCGCCATCCCCGAACAGGATTGCCGTATCGGGGTCCTGCCAGTCGGTTATCCTTGACAACACATCGCTGCCGATTACAAGCACCTTCCGGTATAGCCCTGATTTAATTAAATTGCAGCCCACCACCAGGCCATAGACAAAGCCGGAACAGGCCGCCGCCAAATCGAAGGCCGCTGCCCTCCGCGCCTGGAGCTGCTCCTGGACCGCGGCGGCCGTCGAGGGGCCGTAGCAGTCAGGCGAGCAAGTAGCGACAATTATCATATCTATTTCATCCGGCCCCGTCTTGGCATTTGTCAGGGCCAGCCTGGCGGCCTTGGCAGCCAGGTCCGAGGCAGCTTCCTCGGGAGCGGCGATATGGCGCTCGTTAATGCCGGAAAGCCGCAGAATAGTCTCGGCCGGCAACCCCAGGCTTTTTTCCAGATCGGCGTTTGTTAGCGTTTTTTCCGGAACATAATGTCCCAGGCCGATAATACCGACACTCTTCATTTCGCGCTACCCCGTTTCCCGTCTTTTCAGCAGCTTTCTTTCAGTATTTGACTCTCTGCGTAAAGTCTGGCTTGGCAAAATTCAGTATGATTTTACCATTTTACACGCTTTATTGCTAGGAGAACTTACATTTTACATACTGATTGTCCGCGGGTACTAGGAACCCGCCCCATATGCAGCGAACTATCACGTATATATGAATCACTGCAGGAGGGAATCTACATGATCATCGTCATGGCCGCCCAGACGGTCAAAGAAGGCAAAAAACAGGAAGTGCTCGCACTGGCCCAGCCCCTGATGGCCGCCACCAGGCAGGAAGACGGCTGCGTAAGCTACACGCTGTTCGACGACCCCGGCAACCCGCAACGGATGGTGTTCGTCGAGGAATGGACAAGCAAGGAGGCGCTCAAAAAGCACCTCACCACCCCGCACATCGCCGAATGGCGGGCCAAGGTCAAGGACCTGCTCGCCGCGCCCACCGCCATCAAGCTCTACGAAGGCGAGGAAACGCCCCTCTAAACCCAAAGCCCGCAGCACCGGCCCGGTCCGTCGTCCCCGACGGCCCGGGCCATATTTTTCCCCGTTGCCCGGCCGCGCGCCGCCGTGGTATCATAATCGTTGTACCCGAAAAACGCAGCACTAATTGCAATCTATTCGACGAAGGGAAAGCAGCATGAAAAACAGAGACACATTTTCCTCCGGCCTGGCCGTCTTTTTTGCCACCCTCGGCTCGGCCGTCGGCCTCGGCAACATCTGGAAATTCCCCTACCTCACCGGCCAGTACGGCGGCGGCGCCTTCCTGCTCGTATACCTCGCCTGCATCGTCTTCGTCGGCCTGCCCGTCATGCTCGGCGAATTCTATATCGGCCGCCGCACCCGGCGCAACGCCGTCGGCGCCTTCGAAAAGCTCGCCCCCGCCACCCCCTGGAAACACATCGGCACCATGGGCGTCGCCGCCGCCGGCTTCATCATGTTCTTTTACAGTTCGGTCGCCGGCTGGGTATATTTCTACCTCTTCAAAGCCCTCCGCGGCGACTTCGCCGCCGTCACCATGGAAAGCGCCAAGGCCCAGTTCGGCGCACTCGTCGTCAACCCCGTCACCCCGGTCGTCTGGCAGTTCGTCGTCCTCGCCGTCGTCGCCGGCATCCTCATCATGGGCGTAAAAAAAGGCATCGAGCGCATCACCAAAACGCTCATGCCGCTCCTCTTCGTCCTCATCGTCGCCTGCGACATTCGCGCCCTCACCCTGCCCGGCGCGGCCGACGGCGTCAGCTTCCTGTTCGCCGCCGACTTCAGCAAACTCTCCGCCGCCGCCGTCCTCACCGCCATGGGGCTGGCATTCTTCAAGCTCTCGCTCGGCATGGGCACCATGATAACCTACGGCAGCTACTTCACCGCCGACAACAACCTTTTCGGCACCGGCGCCAAGGTCGCCCTGTCCGACACCCTCGTATCGCTGCTCGCCGGCCTCGCCATCTTCCCGACCGTCTTCTCCTTCGGCCTCGAGCCGGGAGCCGGCCCCGGCCTGCTGTTCATGACCATCCCGCTCGTCTTCTCCCAGATGCCCTTCGGCACAATCCTGCTTGTCGCCTTCTTCTTCCTCGCCGCCATCGCCGCCACCACCGCCATGCTCTCCCTCGTCGAAGTGCCGGTCGCCTACCTCGCCGAAGAGAAAGGCATGCCGCGCTCCTCCGCCGTCCTCCTTACCAGCGCCCTCATCTTCGCCGTCGGCATCCTCGCCACCCTGTCGGTCGACAAAGGCAGCCTGCTCGGCGGCTATACCCTCATGGGCCGCGGCTTCTTCGACTGGTTCGACTACCTCTCCTCCAACATCATGCTCCCCCTCGGCGGCCTGCTCATCGTCCTCTTCATGAGCTACGTCGCCGACAAAAAAGACATCAGGCGCGAGCTCGCCATCGGCGCCCCGCCGGCCGTCGCCCGTCTGCTGCCCGTCTACTTCTTCATCCTCCGCTACGTCACCCCGGCCCTGCTCCTCGTCATCTTCCTCAGCTCCATCGGGGTCATAAAGCTCTAACCCAAGCGCGGGGCATCAGCCTCGCGCTTGCTCTTTCCCCGGCCGGCCAAATCATGTATCATAAATACAGGCAATCTTTGCCGGAAAACATACTTCTTATGCCGGGAGGGCTCACCTTGGACAACGGCATCATCATCCGCGCCATGACAATCGACGACTATCCGCAGGTATACGCCCTGTGGGCGGCGACCGCGGGCCTCAGCCTCAACGCCGCCGACTCGCGCGACAACATCGAAAAAATCCTCGCCCGCAACGAAGGCTTCAGCTTCGTCGCCGAGCGGCACGGCCGGGAGATCGTCGGCGCCCTCCTGTGCGGCCACGACGGCCGTCGGGGCTGCCTTTACCACCTCGCCGTCGCCGCCGCCTGCCGGCGGGCCGGCCTCGGCCGCGCCCTCGTCGCCGCCAGCATCGCCGGGCTCAAACAAGCCGGCATCGAACGCTGCCACCTGTTCGTCAACCCCGACAATCCCGACGGCGCGTCGTTCTGGCAGGGGAGGGGCTTCATCAGGCAAGACGGGGTGGATTTTTATTCCAAGTATACCTAGCTGGCCTTATCGCCAAAAACACCTTGTATAAAAATACCGAAGAATCTATAATAAGGACAGATTGGTTAACGGAGGGGTACATATGAAGAACTTCGTGAAAAAGATTGCGGCAATCGCGGCTGTCGGCGTCCTGGCGCTGGCGGTGGCCGGCTGCGGCGGCGGCGAAAAGAAAGATTCGGCGGAGGACGCCATCAAGAAGAAGGGCAAACTGGTCGTCGGCACCGCCACCGGTTACTATCCGTTCGAAATGGCCGACAAAAACGGCCAACTGGTCGGCTTCGACATCGACGTCGCCAAAGCGCTCGGCAAGGAACTAGGCGTGGAGATCGAATTCCAGAATTACGCCTTCAGCGGCCTCATCCCGGCCCTGCAGGCCAACAAAGTCGACCTGGTCATCGCCGGCATGACGATCACCGACAAACGCAAAGAAGTCGTCGACTTCTCCGAGACCTATTTCAAATCCGGTCAGGCCATGCTTGTCAGCAAAAAGTATCCGAATGTCAAGAAATGGGAAGACCTCGATAAAAAAGGCAACGTGATCGCCGTCTCGATGGGCACCACTGCCGACCAGACGGCCTCCAAAATGTTCAAAAACGCCGAAGTCAAGAAATTTGAAGGCTCGGCCCTCGCCGGCCTCGAAGTCCTCAACGGCAAGGCGGTCGCCGTCATCCACGAAGTGCCGTGGGTGGCCATCTACAACAAGATGAACAGCGACGCCACCTACGCCGTCCTCGAGCCCTTCACCACCGAAGAACTCGGCATCGCCGTCCCCAAAGGCAACGCCGCCCTGCTCGCCGAAGTCAACAAATTCGTGAAAAAATACAAAGCCAGCGAAGATTACAAAAAAGCCTACGCCTACTGGTTCGTCGACATGAAATGGTGGGATTCGGTACCCCAGAAGAAATAGGCTGTAGCTAGGAGAATAAGACCGTGTATCAACTGCATTTCGGCGTCCTGGCCGAATATATGCCGTCCATTTTGGACGGCTTACTTGTCACCATCAAAATATCGGCGCTGTCGATCATCTTCGGCACCATCATGGGGATAGCCGGGGCGCTGTGCCGCATCTCCCGTTCCTTCGCCATACAGGCCATCGGCAACATCTATGTCGAGTGGATACGCAACACGCCGCTCCTCATCCAGATCCTCTTCATCTATTTCGGCCTCGGCGTCTTCTTCAGCTTGTCGGCGGTCACGGCGTCCGTCTTCGCCCTGGCGTTCTTCTCCGGCGCCTACATCACCGAAATAATCCGCGCCGGCATCCAGTCCATCCACCGCGGCCAGCGCGAAGCCGCCCTGTCCATCGGCATGACCGAGTGGCAGGCCATGCGGCTCATCGTCCTGCCGCAGGCCGTCAAGCGGATACTGCCGCCCCTGGCCGGACAGTTCATCACCCTCGTCAAGGACTCCTCCCTCGTATCCGTCATCGCCGTGGCCGACCTCACCTATGTCGCCAAAAACATCGTCACCACCACCTTCCGAGCGTTCGAAGTATGGCTGGCGATCGCCGCCTTCTACTTCATCCTCTCCTTCGGCCTGTCGCTCGCGGTGAGAAAACTGGAAAAGAGGCTGGCGGAAAGTGATTGAGCTAAAAGGAGTATCGAAAAACTTCGGTCCGCTGGCCGTCCTCAAAAACGTCTCGCTGACCGTCGCCGCCGGCGAAGTCGTCGTCGTCATCGGCCCCAGCGGCTCGGGCAAAAGCACGCTTCTGCGGACGATCAACGGCCTGGAAACGATCAGGGAAGGGGAGATAACCGTCGACGGCATCTCCGTTCACGCCAGCCCCGACAACCTCCACAAAGCCCGCCAGCTCACCGGCATGGTCTTCCAGCAGTTCAACCTCTTCAACCACAAAAACGTCCTCGACAACATCACCATGGGGCCCATCCACGTTCAGGGCAAGACGCGCTCCGCGGCCGAGGACATCGCCCTCAAGCTGCTGAACAGGGTCGGCCTCCCGGAAAAAGCCCACGCCTACCCCTCGCGCCTGTCCGGCGGGCAGCAGCAGCGCGTGGCCATCGCCCGGGCTTTAGCGATGCGGCCCAAAGTCATGCTCTTCGACGAGCCCACCTCCGCCCTCGACCCGGAAATGATCGCCGAAGTGCTCGACGTCATGAAAGGGCTGGTCCAGGACGGCATGACGATGATCGTCGTCACCCACGAAATGGGCTTCGCCCGCGAAGTCGCCGACCGCGTCATCTTCATGGACGAAGGAGCGATCGTCGAGCAAGCCTCCCCGGCCGAATTCTTCGCCGCCCCGAAAAACGAACGCACAAAACTATTTCTCAGCAAAGTATTGAACCACTAAAAAAATCCCGGCGCATCTTGCGCCGGGATTCCGTTTATTCCCTCACCTTTATATCCTTCAGCCCGTAGTAGCGGATCAGCCCGCCCTTCGACACCGAATTGTTCAGCTCCACAAAATACACGTGCCTCAGCACCCGGTTCTTCACCGACAGCGGCTCCAGCTCCACATACGTCGCCCCCGCGGCGACCCGCCGCTCCAGGTACGCCATCCGCGCCCCGTCCTCGCGGTGGATGACGGAGTACTGGTAGAGCGCCGCCGCCGCCATCGGGAAAAACATCAGCGCCGCCACCGCCGCCACGAACCGTCGCTTCGCCCCGTCGCCCAGCACGGCGGCTTTCACAGCCGGCAGCGTCAGCAGGCTCGCCGCGGCGATAATCAGGAAGACCACCGACCCGTAGCCCGCCCGTCCGGGAAAGGTCGGCGCCGGGAGCATCGCCAGATTGTTTATCACCGCCAGCGCCACGCACACCGCCGCGAACAGGCACACCGGGCAGGCGGCCAGCACTTCGCGCCGCTTCACCTGCGCCAGCAGCGCGCCCACATCCGCCTTCCTCAGCGCCAGGCGGCGGAAAGCGAACTTCGCCAGCTGCGTCATAATCAGCAGATACAGCACCACTTCCTCCAGACCGGACAGCGTGCGGGTAAGCTGGGCCTTGAAGTGGGCCGTCGCCACCCCCAGCGGCACAGCAACATTGTTGATAAGTCCGTTCGCGGCCCACTTGGCGGCGAACTGCCCATTAAGCAGCGAAGCCAGCATCACCAGCGCCAGCGCTATGCGGACGGCGCCCCAGACGTCGAAGCCGCCCCGCTCCGGGAGCGCCGGCATTGTGAGGCCCTTCTGCCGGGCATGCGCGGTTACCAGGATACGCCACGCCAGCACCAGGAAAATCACCGCCGGGATGACCCCGAGGAAAATCTCCAGACCGGCCGCCAGCTGGTTGGTGAAATGGATAAAGAACTTCGGCCCCTTGCCGTAGCGCACGAAATTGCCGGGAGCGACCACCAGCAGCGCAAAGCCGAGCAGCGACCCCGCCAGGCCGGGCGCCATCCACTTCCGCAGCGCGCCCCGCCGCCAGGCGAGCCAGGTCAGGCCCGCCGCCGCCAGGATCATCGTCGCCGCCGTATTTTCGATCGTCCAGCTAGCGGCCACGCCGCCCAGGAACATCCCCGCGGCGGCCAGCCAGCCGTCCGCGAGCAGCGGCTTGCCGATATAATCGAAATGGTACGGCAGCAGGAACGCGAAAATCAGCACCGCCGTCAAAAGGTACACACACGCCCCCGTCATCCACACGTTCGTCAGCGCCCAGTCCGGCAAACCGAACCAGCAGAAAACGATAATAAGACCAAGTATGTACGGGTTGAAGCGCAGCGTGACCTCCCGCTGCGAATGCCAGTATATCAGCGCCATCAGCGCCACGTACAGCAAAGCGTTGAACGGATTGAACCATTCCTTGCCGACCAGCAGAAAGCCGTCCAGCACCAAGAAATCCACCATCCGGCCTCCGTGCTGGAAATAGTGAAGATACAGCGACCGGAAAACATCCGGCCACGACGCCAGCCGCTCCAGCGTGTTCCACACCAGCGCGTACTCGTAGTCGTCGCGATGCAGCGGCATCAGATAATTGAGCGCGTACATATAAAGGAACAGCAGCGCCAGCATCGCCAGCGACACAATATTCCCCCTCGTCATCCTGCCGTTTTCCTCCGCCGCCAAAGCCGTCATCCTTTCTCCGCAAACCGCATCATTCCCCATATTTCCATCTTTTTGGCCAAAATCCTTGTTGCCCTACATTATCTTCCCCAAATCCGATGCCGGCATTATCTGCCGCCTGGCCAAAAACCTAGCGTCCCTACCCCCGCGAACGGGGGAGGGGACGCTAGCATTATCGCGTATCATTTCCCGGCCTTGTCCTTACGCCGGCTCTCCCAGCACCTTCTCCACGAAAATCTCGACAAGCGCGGGGTCGAACTGGCGGCCCGCGCCCAGCCGCAGCTCCGCAACCGCCTCCTTGTCCGTCATCGCGCCGCGAAAACTGCGGTAGCTCGTCATGGCGTCATAAGCGTCGGCGATGTGGATGATCCTGGACGGCAAAGGAATCTCCGCCCCCCTTATCCCCTTGGGATAGCCGCCGCCGTCCCACCGCTCGTGGTGGGCGAGCACGTAATCCGCCATCTCCGACAAATGGTTGACCGTCCTGAGAATGCGGTAGCCGATTTCCGGGTGGCGCCTGATCTCCGTCCACTCGACATCGGTAAGCTTGCCCGGCTTATTCAGGATCTCGTCCGCTATGGCGATCTTGCCGATATCGTGGAGCAGCCCGGCGTTGCCGAGCGCGTCCACGTCGCCGCCAGGCAGCCCGAGAGCCTCGCCCGTCCGCCGGCACAGCTCGGCGACCCTGCGCGAGTGCGCCTCCTCGATGTCGTTCTTCTCGTACAGCGCGGCGACGATCGTCGTGATCGTCTGGCCGAGCATATCCGGGCTCTCGAACAGCTTTGTGCGGTACATCTGATCGTCAGCCTTCTTGACGACCTCCTCGATCGCCTCCCCGGCTGCGGTCTTCGTGCAATACCCGAAGGAAAGCGACACCGCGACCGAACCCACCGTTTCCCCGGCGGCGATAGCCTTGATGCTCCTGATGATCTGCTCGGCCGCGGCGGCGCCCGTGCGCGGCATGAGAATCACGAACTCGTCGCCGCCCAGCCTGGCGATCACGTCGCTGGCGCGGCAGCCCCCCGTCAGCGCTTCGGCCGCCTTCACCAGCAGCTTGTCGCCCACGGCGTGGCCCAGGGAATCGTTGACCAGCTTCAGGCCGTTGACGTCGGCCACCGCCACCGTCAGCGGCAGGTTGCCCGGCGTATCCAGCCGCAGCAGCTCGCTCTCGTAAAACCGGCGGTTATAAAGCCCGGTAAGCTGATCGTGGTTGCTCAGGTACACGATCTCGGCCTGCGTCTTCTTCCGCTCGGAGATATCGAAGAACGTCACAACCGCGCCGACGATCCTGCCGTCGCGGTACTGGGGGTAAGAGAAATATTCCACAGGGAAAAACGTGCCGTCGGCCCGCCGGAAAACCTCGTCGTCGGCATGCACCCTATCGCCGCCGCGCAGCGTCTGCAAGACCCGGCAGTCCTCCTCCGCGATGGCGCTGCCGTCGCTGCGCCTGGTATGCAGCTTGCGGTGCATGTTTTCCCCGATCAGCTCCTTCGGCCTGCCGTACCCAAGCATCCGCAGGCAGCTGGCGTTGCAGAACGTGCAGTTGCCGTCCGGATCGAGGCCGTAGATTGCCTCGGCGGTCGAATCCAGCAACTGGCGGATGTTATCCTCGCTGTCCTTTAACTGCTGCACCGTCTTTTCCAGCCGCATCGTCCGCTCGCGGATACGCTCCTCCAGCGTATGGATCAGGGCGTCGATCTGGTCGGCCATCCTGTTGAAGGCGACCGACAGCTTGCCGATCTCGTCAGGCCGCACCACCTGGGCGCGCTCGCCGAAATCGCCGCCCGCAAACTTCTCCGTCGTCCTTATCAGGTCATAAACCGGCCTGAAGGCGATCTCCGTGCTCTTCACATAAATCAGAATAGCCAGCGCGATGGCGAGCACCGCGAAAAGCAGCGAAAACTGGAGGCTCGCCATGAACCCGGCCATGAACGGGCCTTTCGGGATAGCCGTGATTATCAGCCAGTTGAGGCCGTCCCGGTTGTACTCGGTCACCTTGACCAACAGCCCGTTCTTATCCGCCAACGCCGCCGCTGCGGTTCCGGACGCGTCCAGATACCGCCGCCAGGCATCCGCGATCGCCGCGTTCTCGGTCTCCCGGACCGAGATCCTCCTGATGCCGCCGCCGTCCTGCGGCGCAAAGTTCGGCCAGCCCTGCGAGTTCGCCACCAGATAGCCGCTGTCCTTCTCGACGATATACGCCATCGTCTCCCCGCTCTTCACCACCTCGCGCAGGTAGCCGTTCATCTTCGACAGCGTAATGTGCGTTCCCAGCACGCCCATGAGAACGCCGTCCCGGTCATATAGCGGCCAGGCCGCCGAAATCGCCAGATCGTCGATCAAAAAGTGGTTGTAGATAGGGGAGAACACCGGTCTTCCCGCCGCCTTGGCGATCTTATACCAATCCCTTGTCCGGGGATCGAATTTCCCGGTCTCGTGCACCAGCTTCCCGGCCGCAAGCTCGGATGTCACGGCGTAATAGCGGGTTCTGCCGCCGGTCAGCGCGTTGTTCTCGTACACCTCGATCTCGTTCTGCGCGTTGCGGCGCGCCCCGTAGAATTCGCCGTTCTCCGCGCCGTACGTGAAGCTGTAAACCTCGTCGCCGGTCGCCTGCAGCACGCTGGCGAAATACAGCTCGCGCTCGCGCTTATCCTCCAGTGTGATCGCCTTCCGGCCGATCAGGTTGCGGTTGGCCTCGTTGACATGGCGGGTAGCGCCGATCAGGCCGTCGATACGGCCGATAATGACGCTGTCCGTGCCGGCCTGGATCTCGGCCGCCATCCGCTCGGTGGAAGATTGCCAGTTGGCGAACGCGAAATAGCCGACGATGCCGAACGTCGCCACCATCAGCGCAACGAAAGATATTACAATAAGCGACCGCAGCGAACCGCCGATTGCCGACAACTCTTCTTCCCCACCCGACGAAACAATATTTATCCTGAATTATGACAAAAGTTGTAGTATTTCTACAATAATTATAAGCTATTGCATATTTCTTTGCCATAAATACTTCCGGCGCCTGTTACAGGACACGCTCCTTATCGCCGACGCAGGCATAAAAAAGCGCCCCCGCCCCGCGAACGGGGGAAGGGGCGCTTTTTTCCCGGCTTTACCGGCCGCCGAGAGCCATCTTTACCCCCAGCGCCACCAGCAGCGCGCCGGTCACCGCCTTGATGCCCGCCTGGATGCGGGCCCGCAGCAGATAATGGCGCACCTTGAAAATCAGGGCGATCAGCAGCGCGTACCAGCACAGCAGCAGGCCGATAAAAACCGCCGTCAAAAGCAGCGACTGCACGATAAGGCTTTCGTGCCCGTTCATGTATTGCGGATAGATCGACAGGAAGATGAACGACGTCTGGATATTGAGGATATTGGTCGTGAAGCCCTTGGCGAACGACTTCAGGCCGTTCTCGCCGGCTGCTTCGCGACTGGCGGCGGCCGCATCGGCAGCCGAAGCGGCGCGGCGCAGGCGGTTGGCGCTCACCAGGCTCGTCACCCCGAGGTAGGCGATATAGCCCGCCCCGATCAGCTTCACCGCGCCGTGCAGGCTGGGAGACTGCGTAATCAGCAGCGAAATTCCCAGACCGGACAGCGACGCGTGGATGAGCATCGACGAGGCTACGCCAATAACGTTGAGCGCCGCGGCCCGCGGCCCGATCGTTATCCCCGACTGGAGGACAAGCACCTGATTGGGGCCGGGCGTGATTATCATCAGCACCATCACGACGGCGAACGAAAAAAGCTCCGGCATTGCGAGCGGCAAGTTAACACCCCGTTTGCGCGTATTAGGACGTTACCATTGTAAAACAGCGCCTCCTATCCGGTCAATACCGGCGTGCGCCGCCGGCAGGATATCCGCGGCAGCGCCAATTATTTTCATCGCCGCGGGCAAGCTAAAAAAGGTGCCTGGCGAAGGAAACTTTTGATTAACCGCCGGCCATTCTGGTATACTTTTACCTGACTGTATCTATGCATCTTACTGGAGGACTGAACAATGAACAAAACCCTGACGACCATCCTGACCATCATCGCCTGCCTGGCGCTCATCCTGCCCGGGTGCGCCGCCAAAGCCCCGCAGCAACCGGCCCAGCCCGAGAAGAAGGCGACCCCCGCCCCCGCCGCGGTCAACGTCGGCTCCCCCGCCAACAGCCGGGCCACCTTCGAGACCTCGCTCGGCGTCTTCAAAGTCGAACTCTTCGAAGACAAAGCGCCCGTCACCGCCAAAAACTTCATCACCCTCGCCGACAAAGGCTTCTTCAACGGCCTCATCTTCCACCGCGTCATCGACGGCTTCATGATCCAGGGCGGCGACCCCAGAGGCAACGGCACCGGCGGTCCCGGCTACACCATCGCCGACGAATTCGCCAAAGACCTGCGCCACGCCTCCGAAGGCGTCCTGTCGATGGCCAACGCCGGCCCCAACACCGGCGGCTCGCAGTTTTTCATCACCCTCAAGGCCACCCCCTGGCTCGACGACAAGCACGCCGTCTTCGGCAAAGTCGTCGAAGGCATGGACGTCGTCCGCGCCATCGGCAAAGTCAAAACCGGCCCCAACGACAAACCCGCCACCGACGTCGTCATCAAAAAAATAACCGTCGCCAAACCGCAGTAAAAGAGCCCGGCGATATTTTCCTTTACACCTCCCGGACGCTGGCCTATAATTAAACCTTGTGAGACACTACATCCAAACCGCGATCAGGCCCGCCGCCGGCGTATACCTCGCCGGCTTCGCCGCCCTGGGAATACTATACGTATACGGCTACGGCATCGAACGGTTCAGGCCCGAGACGATCGGCGACACGTTGGCCTCCCTGGGATACTGGGGCCCGTGCCTCTACATCCTCGGCAACATCGTCCGGCCGTTCTTCTTTTTCCCCGCCATCGTCCTCGGCATCGCCGGCGGCCTGGCCTTCGGCCCGCTGTGGGGCGCCGTCTACCTCGTCGTCGGCACAGTCGGGGGAGCGGCCCTCTGCTTCGCCGCCGCCCGTCTCCTCGGCCGCGACGGGCTCAAGCGGGTCTTGCCGTCCTGGCTGCCGCTCGCCCGCATCGACGACAAAGTCGCCCGCCACGGCTTCAGAGCCATCCTGCTGCTGCGCTTCGCCCCCGTCCTGCCGTGGGACGCCGTCAGCTTCCTTGCCGGCCTCTCGGGCGTGCGCTTCTGGCCTTACCTCTGGGCCACGCTCCTCGGCAGCATCCCCGGCGCGGTCGCCTTCGCCTGCCTCGGCAGCGCCCTTTTGGGCCCCCTCTCCGCCGCCCTGGCCGTCGCCGCCCTCATCGCCGCCGCCTGCCTCTGCCTCCGCTTCCGCAGCAGCCGCGGCTGACCCCGCCACTTGCGCCCCAAAGCCTCCGCCCCGCCAACGGGCCGGGGCTTTTCTTTTTTCCGCCCCGCCAGCCCCTTACCCCGCCCATACACTGCAAATCCCCCCGCACCCCTTCCAACCGCGGTTCCGGGGTACCCTTTCGCCGCCCGCAAAAAAATATTCCTGAAACTATGCTAAAAAATTCTTTTTATTAAGCCATCGCGGAGGATTATGAGGTCATAAAGGTGAATTCTTACTATGGTGTATTCGTGTATACACTTGTTATCCTGGTGCCATCGCGCGAGGTGACTGCTGCGTTCGACTGGTCTGGCCACCATTCCGGCCGGCCCCCGTCCAGCCCGTTCCGCCGCGCCGCGCCCCAGGTGCAATAGTACCGTTAGAAAGGATGAGAAAAATTATGGCCAAAATGAAAACCATGGACGGAAACTGCGCGGCAGCGCATGTGGCGTACGCCTTCACCGAAGTCGCCACCATCTATCCCATCACCCCCTCGTCCACCATGGCCGAGTATGTCGACAGCTGGGCTGCGGAAGGCCGCGAAAACATCTTCGGCCAGACCGTCAAAGTCGTCGAGATGCAATCCGAAGCCGGCGCGGCCGGCGCCACCCACGGCTCGCTGCAGGGCGGAGCCCTCACCACCACCTTCACCGCCTCCCAGGGTCTCCTCCTCATGATCCCCAACATGTACAAAATGGCCGGCGAACTCCTGCCGGGCGTCCTCCACGTCAGCGCCCGCGCCGTCGCCGCCTCGTCGCTGAGCATCTTCGGCGACCACCAGGACGTCATGGCCACCCGCCAGACCGGCTTCGCCCTTCTGGCCGAAAGCAGCGTCCAGCAGGTCATGGACCTGTCCGCCGTCGCCCACCTCGCCGCCATCGAAGGCCGCGTCCCCTTCGTCAACTTCTTCGACGGGTTCCGCACCTCGCACGAAATCCAGAAGATCGAGACCTGGGACTACGCCGACCTCGCCAAACTCATCGACCGTGACGCCCTGGCCGGCTTTCGCCAGCGGGCTCTCAACCCCAGCCGTCCCTGCATCCGCGGCACCGCCCAGAACCCCGACATCTACTTCCAGGGCCGCGAATCCGCCAACGAATACTACCAGGCCCTGCCGGCCATCGTCGAAAAATACATGGCCAAAGTCAAAGAAGTCACCGGCCGCGAATACCACCTCTTCGACTACTACGGCGCCCCCGACGCCGACCGCATGATCGTCGCCATGGGCTCGGCCTGCGAAACCATCGAGGAAACCATCGACAAACTCCTGGCTCAGGGCGAGAAGATCGGCCTGCTCACCGTCCATCTCTACCGGCCGTTCTCCATCGAGCATTTCCTGAAATACATCCCCAAAACCGTCAACAAGATCGCCGTCCTCGACCGCACCAAAGAACCGGGCAGCGCCGGCGAGCCTCTCTACCTCGACGTCAAAAACGCCTTCTACGGCAAGTCCTGGCAGCCCGTCATCGTCGGCGGCCGCTACGGCCTCGGCTCCAAGGACGTAGTCCCGGCGCAGATCGTCGCCGTCTACGAAAACCTCAAAGCCGCCCAGCCCAAAGACGGCTTCACCATCGGCATCGTCGACGACGTCACCGGCACCTCGCTGCCGCTCGGCGCCGACATCGACACAACCCCGGCCGGCACCCGCGCCTGCAAATTCTGGGGCCTCGGCTCCGACGGCACCGTCGGCGCCAACAAAATGGCCATCAAAATCATCGGCGACAAAACCGACCTGTTCGCTCAGGGCTACTTCGCCTACGACTCCAAGAAATCAGGCGGCATCACCGTCTCCCACCTGCGGTTTGGCAAAAAGCCCATCAAATCCCCCTACCTCATCAACAAAGCCGACTTCATCGCCTGCCACAACCAGTCCTATGTCGCCAAATACGACGTCATAGCAGGCCTCAAGCCCGGCGGCACCTTCCTCCTCAACTGCATCTGGGACGCCCAGGAACTCGACGCCCAGCTGCCGGCGGCCATGAAGCGCTACATCGCCGCCAACAACATCAAATTCTACACAATCAACGCTGTCAGCATCGCCCGCGAAATCGGCCTCGGCGGCCGCATCAACATGATCATGCAGTCCGCCTTCTTCAAACTCGCTGACATCATCCCCGTCGAAGACGCCGTCAAATACCTTAAAGACTCCGTCACCGACGAATACGGCAGCAAAGGCGACAAAATCGTCTCCATGAACTTCGCCGCCATCGACCAGGGCACCAGCGCCATGGTCAAAATCGACGTCCCCGCCGCCTGGAAAGACGCCAAGGACGCCGCCGCCGCCGCCAAAGCCGTCCCCGAATTCATCAGCAAAGTCGTCGTCCCCATCAACCGCACCGAAGGCGACAGCCTCTCGGTCGGCGTCATCAAAGAAATGGGCATGACCGACGGCACCTTCCCCTGCGGCACCTCCGCCTACGAAAAACGCGGCATCGCCGTCGAAGTCCCCGAATGGCAGCTCGACAAATGCATCCAGTGCAACCAGTGCGCCTTCGTCTGTCCGCACGCCTGCATCAGGCCCGTCCTCGCGAGCGACGACGAAATGAAGAAAGCCCCCGCCGGCTACACCGCCAAACCGGCCACCGGCGCCGCCGGCCTGCAATTCCGCATGGCCGTCTCGCCGCTCGACTGCACCGGCTGCGGCAACTGCGTCCAGGTCTGCCCGGCCAAAGAAAAAGCCCTCGTCATGCAGCCGCTCGACACCCAGCTGCCCCAGCAGGACCTGTGGGACTACGCCATGAGCCTGTCCGCCAAGCCCAACCCCATGAACAAAGAAACCGTCAAAGGCAGCCAGTTCGAAACCCCGTACCTCCAGTTCTCCGGCGCCTGCGCCGGCTGCCTTGAGACTGCCTACGCCCGCCTCGTCACCCAGCTCTTCGGCGACCGCATGATGATCGCCAACGCCACCGGCTGCTCCTCCATCTGGGGCGCGTCCGCGCCGTCCATGCCCTACTGCGCCGACAAAAACGGCTTCGGTCCCGCCTGGGCAAACTCCCTCTTCGAGGACAACGCCGAATACGGCCTCGGCATGTACACCGCCGTCAAACAGATCCGCGAGCGCCTGGCCGGCAAAGTCGCCGCAGCCATCGCCACAGCCACCGGCGACCTCAAAGCCGCCCTCCAGGAATGGCTCGACAAAAAAGACATTGGCGCCGGCACCCGCGAGCGGGCCGACAAACTCGCCGCCGCCCTCGAAGCCGCCAAAGGCGCGAACCCGCTCTACGCCGAAATCCTCGGCTACAAAGACTCCTTCGTCAAGCGCTCCCAGTGGATCTTCGGCGGCGACGGCTGGGCCTACGACATCGGCTACGGCGGCCTCGACCACGTCCTCGCCTCCGGCGAAGACGTCAACGTCTTCGTCTTCGACACCGAAGTCTACTCCAACACTGGAGGCCAGTCCTCCAAAGCCACGCCCACCGCGGCCATCGCCCAGTTCGCCGCCAGCGGCAAACGCACCAAGAAAAAAGACCTCGGCATGATGGCCATGAGCTACGGCTACGTCTACGTCGCCCAGGTCTGCATGGGCGCCGACCGCGCCCAGACCCTCAAAGCCATCGCCGAAGCCGAAGCCTACCCCGGCCCGTCCCTCATCATCGGCTACTCGCCCTGCATCAACCACGGCCTCAAGCTCGGCATGGGCAACAGCCAGCTCGAATGCAAGCGCGCCGTCGATGCCGGCTACTGGGCCAACTACCGCTACAACCCCGCCCTCAAAGAAATGGGCAAAAATCCCTTCAGCCTCGACTCCAAGGCGCCCACCGCCGACTTCATCGAATTCCTCATGGGCGAAGTGCGCTACGCCGCCCTCAAGCAGGAATTCCCCGACGTCGCCGACCAGCTGTTCGCCAAAACGGCCAAAGACGCCGCCGAAAGGCTCGACAGCTACAGACGCCTGGTCAAGTCCTACGACGAAGCCGTCGCCGAAGCGGCCGCCACCCAAGAAAAGAAATAAACCGGCAACAACGAAAAGCCTCAGCCCTGGCTCCAGGGCTGAGGCTTTCCCCATGTCTTCCCCGCCCCGCCGCCGCTGATAGCGTCATCGTCATTTGTAATAGGAGAATTTTAGCCTGTATTGTCGAAATCTAGCAGGAATTTCTTGGATTAGCTAGAATAATTTATAATAATTATGAATTAATAACACATATATGTGCCGGCGATATACTTCAGCGGCAAATAGGAGGCGGAAATATTGTTCAACATCTTCAAGAAAAACGCGCCTTGCGAAGAAGCCTTATGCATCCTCAAAAACGTCGAGGACAGAATAAGCGGCAAACCGGCCGACCCCGTCCACGTCGCCTACCCCATCCACCAGCGCGTGCTCGGCAACTTCGACAAACTGCTGGCCAGCGAAGCCAAAATGGCCGACGCCTGCAAAACCATGCTCGGCACCGTTTCCGCCCTCAGTGAATTCGACGTCAGGATGACCCACTCCGCCTACAGCCTCATCAGCTTCGCCCAACAAATGGCCACTCTCAGCGAATCCAACCTCGCCATCGTCGAAGAGATCACCGCCAGCATGAACGACGTCAACGAAACCATCGGCCAGACCTCGCAGAAAATGCTGCACCTGTCCGCCGCCTCCCAGGACCTCATCGCCAAAAACGACGCGAGCATCGTCCAGATCGGCGAAATCAACGCCCTCAAAGAAAACGTCGTCACCGACACCACCCTCATGCACGACCAGATCGGGCAGCTCGTCGAAATGACCACGCGAATCAACGACATCGTCGACGGCGTCGCCGCCATCGCCGAGCAGACAAACCTCCTCGCCCTCAACGCCTCCATCGAAGCGGCGCGGGCCGGCGAACACGGCCGCGGCTTCGCCGTCGTCGCCGAGGAAATCCGTAAACTCGCCGACAGCACCAAAACCAACCTCAACGACATGCGCGTCTTCGTCAACAACATCCAGCAGGCCGCCCAGGGAGGGCGGGAGAGCCTCGGCAACACCCTCCGCTCCACCAGCTCCATGAACGACAAGCTCGACGGCATCGCCGGCACCATAGAGGAAAACGTCGCCATGCTCAAAACCGCCGTCAAAGACGTCGACGACATCTCCACCCTCATGGTCAACATCAAAGAATCCGCCCAACAGGTCAACCAGGCCATGACCCTCTCCGCCCAGGACGCCGAAAAACTCCACGACATGACCCAGGCCATCCACGACGACGCCACCCAGAGCGCCACCAACGCCAAGCAGATATCCAAGATCGACGAAGAACTCAGCGGCATCGTCCGCGACATGGTCTCCGCCCTCAACGGCGGCATCCACGCCATCTCCAACGACGAGCTCGTCGCCAGCCTCCTTAAAGCCAAGGAAGCCCACGCCAACTGGATGCGCAACCTCAAAAAGATCGCTGACGAAATGAAAGCCTACCCCATCCAGACCAACTCCAAGCGGTGCGCCTTCGGCCACTTCTACCACGCCATCACCATCACCCAGCCCGACGTCCTCAAAGAATGGGCCGCCATCGACGCCGTCCACAACGAGCTCCACGGCATGGGCGACAAAATGATCGCCGCGGTGGGCGCCGGCGACGCCGCCGGGGCGCAAAGCCTCCACGCGCAGGCCGAGCAGCTTTCCCGGCAAATCTTCACCAGCATCGACAATACCATCCGCGTCATCGAAAGCAAGGGAAAAGCCGGCGAATCCGTATTGAGGTACGCCTGAGAAAAATAAACCGTCCCCGATCCCGGAAGCGGGAACGGGGACGGTTTTTTATTGCCTCCGCCGGCGCGAACACGCGCTAACCCTCCGCGGCGAACAGCGCCAGCTCCTTGTTGAACTTCTCGCGCTCATCGTAAAACAGGCCGTGGCCGCTGTACTTGAACGGCGCCAGCCGCGAGTGAGCGATCGCCTCGTGCTGGGCGACGGCCAGCGGAAACCGGCACACCCGGTCGTGGATGCCGTGCATGATCAGCGTCGGCACGCGTATCTCGCCGAGGTCGGAAAAGAGCCGCTCTTCGTTCAGCCACGCCTCGGCCACCGCCGCCGTCGACCAGCCCGCCGCCGCCAGCCCCATCTGGAAAAACCACTCCGCAAACGGCTGGGTCACATAACGGAAAAAGAACATATCGCCGAACTCCCGCAGCATCGCCGGCCGGTCCGCGTTCGTCCCGGCGATGATCTTCTCCACATCCTCGCGCTTCAGGCCGTAAGGGAAATACGGGCGCTCTATCAGGCTGGGAGCCGCCGCCGCGCACAGCGCCAGCCTCGCCAGCCCGCAGCCGTGGCGGGCCGCGTAGCGCACCGCGATCGCGCCCCCCGTCGAGTGCCCGGCCAGCGTGAAGCCTTCCAGGCCGAGCGCCTGCACCACGCCGAGGACATCGTCCGCCTGCCGGTCGTAATCGTAGCCCCCCGCGGGTCTGTCCGATTTGCCGAAGCCGCGGAAATCGACGCCCACGCAGCGGAACCCCAAGCCGGAAAGCTCGCCGAACTGATACTCGAACATATTATGATTCGCCGGCCAGCCGTGCAGAAAAACGATCGTCTCCCGGCCCGCCGGGTTAACATCCTCCACATAAAGCCGCACCTCCGGCTCCACCTTGATATAATAGCCCATGCGCCTCGCCTCCGAAATCCGTTTATTACCATCCTATTCGGCGGCGGGGCGCGCGGCTACATAAAAAATGCCCCCGGCCACGGCAGGGTGCCAATGGCCCGCAGGATAACCGGCGGACTTACGCGAAGATAAAAATATAGTCCAGGCAAAATATGTTAAAGGAGGTAATTGGATGAAAAAAGCTGTAGCCTTTGCGCTGACGCTTCTCATAATGGTCTTTACGGGCTCGGTTTCGGCCGCGGAGCAACGCGAGTCCGATTTGCTGCGGGCCTGGGAAATTATCCGCACCAAACAGCTTGTTGACCTCACACACGCCTTTGGCCCTGGGATTCCGCACTGGAAAGGGTTTTCCGACGAAAAGCGAGAGATACTGTATACCTATAAAAAAGACGGCTTTCTGGTTCATCTGTATAGCCATGTGGGGCAATGGGGAACACACGTCGACCCGCCGGCCCACTTTTTCGCCGGCAAGCGGACCGTCGACCAGATAGACCTGAAAGAAATGATTCTGCCCCTCGTAGTGCTGGATATTCATGAAGCGGTTGCGGAAAATCCCGATTATACGGTGACCCTCGACGACGTGAAAGCCTGGGAAAACAAATACGGCAAAATACCGTCGGGGGCTTTTGTCGCTCTGCGCACCGATTGGCACAAACGCTGGCCGGATGCCTCCGCTATCGCCAATAAAGATAAATTCGGCGTCGACCATTATCCCGGCTGGAGCCTGGCTGTGCTTAAATACCTTTACGAAGACCGCCAAATCACGGCCTCGGGGCACGAAACCACCGACACGGACCCCGGTATCGCAACAAGCAAAGGCGACTACTCGCTGGAAGCCTACATCTTGCAGCAAAACCATTATCAAATCGAATTGATGGCCAATCTTGACAAAGTTCCCGAATACGGAGCGCTCATCGTCGTTACTTTCCCCAAAGTCAAAGACGGCTCCGGGTTCCCGGCACGGGTATTTGCCATACTGCCCTAGATAAATGCCCCCCTCCACCGTCGGCCACCGCGGGGCCGAAGGAACGCTGGCCTGCTTCTAATAATTAAAAAATACGCTCACATGGTAAAAGGAGGAATATTGATGTACTGTTCAAGAAAAATAGTCGCTATTCTCTGCCTGGCCTGCTTGCTTTCCAGTACTGTTTTGTTCGCGACCGGTCTGCAGGTATCCGCCTGCAGCCGGGTGCTTTCCGCCGACAACGGGCAGGCTGTTCTTGTCGGCCGGAATATGGACTGGCCCAGTATGCCCGGTATTGCCTTGTGGGCAATGCCGCGCGGCATACAGCGCGAAGGGCTGCCAGGCAACAATCCGCTGGTCTGGACCGCAAAGTATGGCAGTCTGGTAACCGCTTCCTACGATAATGGCAGTGGGTGTGTCACCGACGGCATCAACGAAAAAGGCTTGGCGGCCAATCTGCTGTGGCTCACCGAAAGCAACTACGGGCAAAGGGACGAGAGCCTTCCCGGCCTGTCCGTCGCCATGTGGGCCCAATACTTCCTGGACAACTACGCCACCGTCGCTGAAGCCGTGCAAGCCATGAGAAATGCGCCGTTTCAGGTCGTCGAGCAGATTATTCCCCGCACCACTCCTGCGGGGACAATCATGCAACCGGCCAGCCTTCACCTATCCCTGGCCGACAAATCCGGCGATTCGGCCATTATCGAATATATCGACGGCCAGCCGGTGATTTACCACGACAGGAACTATACCATCATGACCAATTCGCCCACATTTGAAAAACAGCAGGAAAATCTGAAGCAGTATCAGGGCTTCGGGGGCGATAAACCGTTGCCGGGAACGGGAGAAGCGGCCGACAGGTTTGTCCGCGCAGCCTACTATATGAAGTATTTGCCGAAGCCTAAGACTCACCGGGAAGCCGTAGCAGGGATTCTCAGCGTTACCAGGAATGCCTCCCAGCCTTTCAGGCTATCGGCAGACCCCAAAAACCCGTTTACCTCCTCGACGATCTGGCGTACAGTATCCGACGTGACCAACGGGTACTACTTTTTTGAGTCCACAATCAGCCCCTTCATCATCTGGGCGAATTTTTCCGAGTTCAATTTAAAAGAAGGCTCCCCGGCCATGAAGCTCGATCTAGCCAATAATCCCGACTACAGCGGCAACGTATCCAAAAAATTCGTCAAGGGAAACACCGCAGAACTAAAAGTGCCTAAATTTTAGTACCAATGCCAACCAGCCCAAAACCCCGCATACCACGCGGGGTTTTGGTTTTATCTGTTGTGATTCCATTTGCCTTGCGGGTACCCCCGCTTACGTTCCGGGGGGCAGAACAGCGGTTGGCGTCTGGGTTCGCCGGCGTACAGCGAGTGAGGAGGCGGCCGCTACTTAGCGAGAGAGCCGGTAACAGCACCGCGCGAGCCGCCATGGACGGCGGCGAGAACCGACAATCGAACATGGACGTTCGTTTGGCGGTGGCGCGGCGCTGTCGGCGACGAGGTTAGCAGCGAGCCAAAACGCCGAGTGGCTACGACGGCGGTTTGTGCGAGTCGCTATGCAGGGCAACAGCGAACCGAAAGTTCACTTTCGCGTGAGTCGTTGCCCTGCTAGTAAGACCGCCGACGAGCGTCAAGGCGAACCCAGGCGTCAACCGCGGGAGGGCGAGGCGCTGGCTTTGTGCCAATACCTTTGCGGGGGCGCAAACGCCCGGCTCCTGTCCTCCGGCCTAACGCGCCGTATGGCTCGCGGTTTCGCCCACTGGCGCCGTCGTCAACTGTCGTCCGTGACAGATGACTCCTCTCGCGGCCGTCCATGGCCGCTCGCGCCGCGTGCTCACCGCTTCGCCGACGGCGCGTAGCACCCTCCGCAACGTCGCCGCTCATTTGCACCCCCGCAAAGGTTGGACAGGGGTACGTCTTGCCTCGCCTCCACCATCCAAATCCGGAAAAGCCGAAAACCCGCGTATTACGCGGGTTTTTTGTTGTTTGTGTGGGCGGTTGGTGAAGGGGGCCTCCACCAAATGCGTATTTTCAGAACTTATATCCCGTTTTGTAGTTGTAATTGACCTCAAGCAAATAAATCTGATTCCAGCCGGGTTAGCCTCTTTACGTTCCTTATTTGGTGCGTCCTTCATAGATATTGCCTGTCACAACAAAGTTTTCGGATTTAAAATCGTGGGAGATAGGGAATTCATTTTTCGAGTTTATTACAAAAGGCCATAGAGGGTCGGTCATGGTTTTATTTTTCCTCTCGTCGAAGAAAAATCTTATGACGTTTTCAGGAGTTGTTAACAGGCCACAGAATTTTTCGTTAAAATACTTTTTATAAAATCCCGTGGCGTTTATTGATTTTTGATGAATAATCTCATGTCTTAGTTCTTCAAACTGGTTGAACTCGCTGCATACCTTCGTTGATTTTATACTTTTAGTTTCATAAATATTGACTAAGATTTCGCAGATTTTGGTTTTGAGTGGAACCCATCGTTCGATAGCCTTTTTATCATATAATTCGATTGTTCCCCTAGATTTTACCTCGCTTTTGAATGTAAAATCGTCTGGAATACTTAGGTTGCAAAAGGCTTCAAGGGCGGTATAACCAAACACGATACTTGTTTGTACCTGCTCAATATAATCGTATATCATTTTGGACTTTACTATGAATTCATCTCTTTTATCTTTGGGGAACTTGAAAGTAGATGAATTTAGATAATTTTCGTAGATTTTTTTCGCTCGAATTAAGGCGTGATGTCCTACTGACAATAGAATACCAACATTATTTGGTGCAAAATAGTCAAAAGAGTGCTTCATTCCCTTAACAGAGTATTGAATAGTGTCAATTTCCTGAAGAACCATTGATCCCTCTTCAGTCGTATCAGCATGCGTATAGCAGATTGGTTTATTTACTCTTAAATCAAATAGCTTGTATTTTTCAGGGATTGTAGTTATTACTATATACTCCTTGCCGTTAGGAGAAGTTTCAGGTTTTTTCTTGCTCACTTACTCACCCTCTTGTTTCATTCGACTTTAAGAGTGTTTGACTTTTTCTGACATAAAACCTTCTTTAGAAACTACAAAACCGTCCGGGCATGTGCCACGGGGACGGTTCTTTTGACACACAACAGGGTGGATTTGCAAAGTCGCGGTTCGCCTTCACCATGCAAATCCGAATACAAGGGGATGGTTCTTCTATATCCCACCCAAGAGCGGCTCACGCCGCTCTTTTTTCATGCCATGGGGAGGTACCGCGCTAATCGCGGCGTATACTTACATATTACCAGTATATAGGAGTGATTACCTTTGGAGCATCTATGGCTTATTTTTGCGTTGCTGTCGGCGGCGACGGCGGCGTTGGTGGCGATTTTTGGCAAGATTGGTTTGCAGGGCATTGACGCCAATACGGCGACTGCCGTGCGGGCGGTTATCATGGCTTTGTTTCTGGTCGGTGTTGTCGCTTTCCAGGGCACGCTGAAGGACATCCCGGCCATCATCGCCGACCGCAGGGCGATAACCTTCATCGCTTTGAGCGGCGTGGCTGGGGCGACGTCGTGGCTGTTCTACTTCCTTGCCCTCAAGTACGGCAAGGTGTCCCAGGTCGCCCCCGTCGACAAGCTCAGCGTCGTCATGGCCACCATCATCGCCGTCCTCTTCCTCGGCGAGAAGGTCAGCCTCCTCGGCGGCGCGGGCGTTGCCCTCATCGCCCTCGGTGCCATCCTCGTCGCCCTCGGTTAGGCAGACAAAGAACTTACGAAAGAAATGCTGAGTTGTGAGGTTCCGCAGGCGAACGGCGCGTGCTTCTGCAGCATCGGAGCCGGCAGCCTGCGGCACCTCACAACAGGACAGAGCTAAGTAAAAGGAGCGATCAGCCATGCCTATCCCCATCTACCAGGTCGACGCGTTCACCGCCAAGCCGTACAGGGGCAACCCGGCGGCCGTATGTCTGCTCGACAGGGCGGCCGACGCGGCGTGGATGCAGGGCGTGGCCGCCGAGATGAACCTGTCCGAGACCGCCTTCATCTTCCCCGAAGGCGACGGCTACCGGCTGCGCTGGTTCACGCCCAAAAGCGAAGTCAGGCTGTGCGGCCACGCCACGTTGGCCACCGCCCACGTCCTGTTCCGCGAGAAAGGCGCGCCCCAGGACAAACCGATCAATTTCTACACCCTCAGCGGTCTGCTCACCGCCGGCCTGCGGGACGGCATGATCGAGCTCGACTTCCCCGCCTCGCCGGTCGTTGCCTGCGAAGCGCCGCCCGGCCTTGTCGAGGCTTTAGGCGTTCGCCCGGTGTTCGTCGGCCGCGGCGAAGACGACTACCTCGTCGAGGTGGCGGGCGAGCAAGAAGTCAGGGACGCCGCCCCCGATTTCGCCCGCCTCGTCAAAACGCCCTGCCGCGGCGTCATCCTCACCGCCCTGTCCGCCTCCGGCGAATACGACTTCGTCTCGCGCTTCTTCGCCCCCGCCATAGGCGTCGCCGAAGACCCTGTCACCGGCTCGGCCCATTGCCGCCTCGTCCCTTACTGGCAGGGCAAGCTGAAAAAGGACGAATTCACCGCCTACCAGGCATCGGCGCGCGGCGGCTTCCTCAAGGTCGCCGCCAGGGGCGGCCGCGTCGGCATCCGCGGCCACGCCGTCACCGTCTTCGCCGGCGACCTGCTGGCCTAGTCGCAGCCATGGCACTTATGGTGAAGCCTCGACCTGAAGGTCGAGGCTTCATTTTGTTTACACCTGATATTTTCCCGCGCCGCCGCGAAAGCTATCTTCAGAAAGGAGCGTGGGCACGACGAAAAAGAAGATCGCCAATATCCCCTTCGGGCCGTATATCGCCGTCCTGGCGGGAGCCACCGTCAACGGCAGACCCAACTACGCCACCCTCGGGGCCTATGGGGTCGTCAGCCAGCGGCCGGTGCTGTACATCTCGCTGAAAAACTCCCACTACACCACGGCGGGAGTGGTCGAGAACGGCTTCTTCAGCGTCAACATCCCGGCCTCGGCGGATATCGCCAAAACCGATTACTGCGGCACCGTTTCCGGCAAAGACGTCGACAAGTCGGCGGTGTTCGAGTCCTTCTACGACGAGGCGGGCAACGCGCCGCTGATAAAGGAGTGCCCGATCAATTACCTCTGCAAGGTCATCCAGACCATCCCCATCTTCGACTTCACGATGTTCCTCGGCGAGATCGTCGCCGCCTACGCGGACGAAGAATGCCTGGAGAACGGGGTGCCTGACGCTTTGAAAGCGCAACCGACGATGATGATGGCTTTCGGATATTTCGCTATCAAGGACAGAGTAGGCACAGTGTTCAAGGCCTGCAGCGGCAGCCGCCCTCACCCCTCGTAAATCTGGATCAGATTCCCGCACGTGTCGTCGAAGACGGCGATCGTCACCGGGCCGGCCTTGGTGGGGGGCAGGGTGAACGTCACGCCGAGCTTGAGCAGGCGGTCGTACTCCCTGGCGATATCGCCGCTTGCGAAAGCGGTCATCGGTATGCCCTGGGAGCGGAGCGCCTTCTGATAAACCTGGGCCGCCGGGTTGCCGTTCGGTTCGAGGACGAGTTCCGCCCCGTCCGGCGCCTCGGGCGACACCACGGTCAGCCACCTGGCCTCCCCCACAGGGATGTCGTTTTTCTTCGCGAACCCCAGCACCCCGGTATAAAACCTCAGGGCCTTCTCCTGGTCGTCCACGAATATACTGCACAGCTTTATTTTCATCCTTGTCCTCCCCTTACAAACTATCTGCTCTTTTGGCAGGGCTTCCTGGTTTATCCGGCGAAAGTTAAAAAGTATTTGCCGTAGCTTTCTTGTCCAAACCTGCAAAGCGTGCATTGCGGAAAGCCGCTTGTGCGCATCTTCCTCAATCGCTGCGGTATCCTTGTTTTCAACCTGCTGCTGCTCGCAATACTGGTGTCGTCCATCATCGATATGGTCGGCATGCTGCTTGACCCCAAGGACGATTTCGAGGCGCTGGAACTCGGAAATATTATTTAGCTTGGGAATGGCCCTTTTGATAGCCGGGGGGTACTATACCGTGAGCTTCTGCTGGAAACTGGCGACTTCCTGCGGTAAACAAAGCGGCTGCGACTCGCACGCCGCCTGATTACCGTACCTTCCACCCGCCGCAAAGCACGCGGCGGAATAGCGGGCGCATCGGCAAAACGACGGTCAACCATCCGACATCCCCCAGCGGACGTCGTTTTTTTTCGCCCCCCGGCTCCTGGGCGTCCACGAACACGCTCCTCAGTTGGCTTCTCATACTTTTTCCCCTATTGGCAGGCCCCTTTCTTTTCATAGCCTTCCCCGCCGTTTGCTACCCGCACCCCATTTGTGATAATATTTTCTTGCCTGCACGCGAGGATTTCGTGCCCGTTTCCCACCCTGATATACGAGGTGACGACGTGCATCCCTGGTTGGACCTGTTCGGCATCATCGCCTACCGCGTCTTTTTCGTCTTCTTCGACCTGACCTTCTGGCTGGTGCTCGGCCTGGTGGCCTTCCAGTACCGGCAGATGCAGAAGGACCAGCTTAAAATGTTCGGCGTCCCCGGCCCCAGCCTGCGCCAGCAGGTGATGACCGCCGCGGCCATCGGTACCGCCGGCGGCGTCATCGGCAGTTTCGTGCTGACCTTCGTCGGCGTGCCCCTCAACAACCTCGGCCTCGCCTACATCTGGCCGGTCGTCATCGCCCTCATGCTCATCAACATCCGCTTCATGTGCTTCGCCTACGCCGGCGGACTCGTCGCCGTATCGAGCGTCCTCTTCGGCTGGCCGGAGGTCAACGTCCCCCAGGTCATCGCCCTCGTCGCCGCCCTGCACGTCACCGAGGCCATCCTCATCTTCGTCAGCGGCCGTTACGGCGCCGTGCCCATGATCCTCAAGCGCGACGACGGCCGCCTCGTCGGCGCCTTCACCCTCCAGAACTTCTGGCCGCTGCCCCTCGTCCTGCTGCTGGCCTTCGTCCCCGAAAACATCGACGGCATGATAAAAATGCCCGACTGGTGGCCGTTGCTGCCGATGACGGAAAAACCGCCCGTCGGCGACGAGTGGCACTACATGATGGTCCCCGTCGTCGCCGCCCTCGGCTACGCCGACGTGGCCGTCTCCAGCACCCCGGCCGAGCGCCGCCGCCGGTCGGCCTTCCACCTCGCCCTCTACAGCCTCGTCCTCCTCGCCCTCGCCGTGCTGTCCGCCAAGTACGCCTGGCTGCAGTTCTTCGCCGCCGTCCTGTCGCCGGCCGGCCACGAACTGCTCGTCCGCCTCGACAACCGCCGCGAGATGCGGGGCGAACCCCGCTTCGTGCCTCCCGCGCGCGGCGTCATGGTCCTCGACACCGTCGCCGCCGCCCCCGCCCGCCAGGCCGGCCTCCGCCCCGGCGACATCATCCTCGACCTCGGCGGCCTCGGCGTCGACAACGGCTTCGAGCTGGCCCGCGCCATCAGCTTCGCCCCCGACGAATTCGCCATCACCGTCAGCCGCGCCGGCGTCGTCACCCGCCGCCAGACCCGCTTCGCGGGCGGCGAGCGCCGCCTCGGCGTCATCATCGTCCCCGAAGGCCACGAACAGCACTACGCTCAACTTGTCGGCAACCGTTTCGGCCTGCTCGACTGGCTGAAGAACAAATTCCGCAGACGTTGAAAATCATTCTTATTTTCTCGTGTCTGTGATATAATTATTACTAACCGATAATTTTTATAAATTAATTTCCAGCCCAGGAAAAATCGTACAAATTCCCGCCGTCTGCCGGGCATTTGCCAGAGTAAATGTCAGGGCTGATGTCAGAGAAAATGCCAGGGTATTTGTAAGAAAAATGACAGATTTTACATGACCTGCTTGCCCGAACATACGTACTGTAGTACAATGGTAATAACGAACATTTGTTCTAAAATAGCGCTTTGCGAGGCTGTTATGACGACACTCGTCCCCAAGCTCAAAAACACCTATCAGGAAGGCATTAGCCGGCCCTTCGAGGTCGTCGCCCCCTTCGTCCCGACAGGCGACCAGCCCACCGCCATCGACAAGCTGGCCGGCGGCATCGGGAAGGGCGACTGGGCCCAGGTGCTGCTGGGCGCGACCGGCACCGGCAAGACCTTCACCATCGCCAAGACCATCGAGGCGGTGCAGAAGCCGACGCTCGTCATCGCCCACAACAAAACGCTCGCGGCCCAACTGGCCAGCGAGTTCAAGGAGTTTTTCCCCCACAACGCCGTCGAGTACTTCGTCAGCTACTACGACTACTACCAGCCCGAGGCGTATATCGCCCATACCGATACCTATATCGAGAAGGACGCGTCGATAAACGACGAGATTGACAAGCTCCGCCACTCGGCCACCAGTTCGCTGTTCGAGCGGCGCGACGTCATCGTCGTGGCCAGTGTCTCCTGCATCTACGGCCTCGGTTCGCCGGAGGACTACTACAACCTGGTGCTGTCTCTCAGGCAGGGGCAGACCAAGGACCGCGACGAGATCCTCCGCAAGCTGGTCGATATCCAGTACGAGCGCAACGACATCAACTTCACCCGCGGCACCTTCCGCGTGCGCGGCGACGTCATCGAGATATTCCCGGCCGCCTACGGCGAGCGGGCGGTGCGCGTCGAGCTGTTCGGCGACGAGGTCGAGCGGATCATCGAGATCGACACCATGACCGGCGAGGTGCTGGCCGAGCGCAAGCACATCGCCATCTACCCCGCCTCCCACTATGTCACCTCGCGCGACAATATGCTGCGGGCGACGCAGGACATCGAGGCCGAGCTGACAGAGCGGCTGGCCGAGCTCAAGGCGCAGGACAAACTCCTCGAGGCCCAGCGCCTGGGGCAGCGCACCAGGTACGACCTGGAGATGCTGCTGGAGATGGGCTACTGCTCGGGCATCGAGAACTATTCGCGCCACATCACCGGCCGCAAGCCGGGCGAGTCGCCCTACACCCTCATAGATTACTTCCCCGACGACTTCCTGATCGTCGTCGACGAATCGCATGTCACCATCCCCCAGCTAAGGGCGATGTACAACGGCGACCGCTCCCGCAAGGAGGCGCTCGTCGAGTTCGGGTTCCGCCTGCCGTCGGCCTACGACAACCGGCCGCTGACCTTCGACGAGTTCGTCGAGCGCATCAACCAGATAATCTACGTGTCGGCGACGCCGGCGCCTTACGAATTGGGCGCGTCCACCCAGGTGGCCGAGCAGATCATCCGCCCGACCGGCCTCCTTGATCCCGAGGTGGAGGTGCGGCCGATCAAGGGCCAGATGGACGACCTGCTGGGGGAGATCAAGGCCCGCGCCGCCGCCAACGAGCGCGTGCTGGTGACCACGCTGACCAAGAAGATGGCCGAGGATCTGACCGAGTACCTCAAGGAGATGGGGGTGCGGGTGCGCTACCTCCATTCGGATATCGTCACCCTCGAAAGGCTGGAGATAATCCGCGACCTGCGGGCCGGCGCCTTCGACGTGCTTGTCGGCATCAACCTCCTCCGCGAGGGCCTCGACTTGCCGGAGGTGTCGCTGGTCGCCATCCTCGACGCCGACAAGGAGGGCTTCCTCCGTTCGGAAACGTCGCTCATTCAGACGACCGGCCGCGCCGCCCGCAACGCCAACGGCCGGGTCATCATGTACGCCGACAGGGTAACCGACTCGATGAAGCGGGCCATCGGCGAGACCGACCGCCGCCGCGCGGTGCAGCAGGCCTATAACGACGAACACGGCATCACCCCGCAGACCATCCAGAAGCGGGTCAAGGAGATCATCGAGACGACGAAGGTGGCCGAGACGCCGGGCGAGTACCGCACCGACCGCATCAAGACGATGTCGCGCTCCGAGACGCTGGCGCTTATCGCCAAGCTGGAGAAGGAAATGCGCCAGGCGTCCAAGGCGCTGGAATTCGAGCGGGCCGCCGAGTTCCGCGATATGATCGTCGAGCTTCGCCAGGGCTTGCAGAACGCCCCGCCGGCTATGAAGGAGAAGAAGAAAACGCGGGGCAAATAGGATTTGTCCAGCGATTGATATTTTTGCATTTAATTATCGTCGGAGGCTATTTACATTGAAAGATAAAATCTTCGTCAAAGGGGCCAGGCAGCACAATCTGAAGAATGTCGACGTGGAGATCCCGCGCGACGAGCTGGTGGTCATCACCGGCCTGAGCGGCTCGGGGAAATCTTCGCTCGCTTTCGATACCATCTACGCCGAGGGGCAGCGCCGCTACGTCGAGTCGCTGTCCGCCTACGCCCGCCAGTTCCTCGGCCAGATGGACAAGCCGGACGTCGACTACATCGAGGGCTTATCCCCGGCCATTTCGATTGACCAGAAGACGACCAGCCGCAACCCCCGCTCCACCGTCGGCACGGTGACGGAAATTTACGACTACCTGCGGCTGCTGTTCGCCCGCGCCGGGCGGCCCCACTGTCCGCAGTGCGGCAAGCTTATCAGCCAGCAGACGGTCGAGCAGATGGTCGACCAAATCATGACTCTCCCCGAGGGCACCCGTCTGTCCGTCCTCGCCCCGATCATTCACGGCAAGAAGGGCGAACACCAGAAGGTGCTCGAAGACATCCGCAAAGACGGCTACGCCCGCGTGCGGGTGGACGGCGAGGTCATGGAGATCGGCGCCGACATCAAGCTGGAGAAGAACAAGAAGCACAACATCGATGTGGTCGTCGACCGCATCGCCATCCGCGACGGCATCGCGCCCCGCCTGGCCGACTCGCTGGAAACGGCCCTGAAACTCGCCGAGGGCCTTGTGGTCATCGACGTGGTCGGCGCTAAGGAGCTGATTTTCAGCCAGAACTTCGCCTGCGCGGATTGCGGCGTCAGCCTGCCGGAGATCGCGCCGCGGATGTTCTCGTTCAACAACCCCTACGGCGCCTGCCCCGACTGCACCGGCCTCGGCAACAATATGGAGATCGACCCGGCGCTGGTGGTGCCGGACGGCTCCAAGTCGCTCGCCGACGGGGCGCTTGCCGCGTTTTCCAAGAACACCAACTCGTGGTTCATGTGCCAGCTGGAGGCGCTGGTCGAGAAGCGCGGCCATTCGCTGTACAGCGTGTGGGACGAGCTGCCGGCCGATGTGCAGCAGACCATCCTGTGGGGGGCGGGGGAAGAGAAGGTCACCTTCGAATACGAGAACCTGCGCGGCGAACGGCGCATCCACCACACCCACTACGAGGGCGCCATCCCGACGCTTGCCCGCCGCTACAAGGAGTCGAGCTCCGACTGGTCGCGCGAGGACATCGAGGAATTCATGAGCACCAAACCCTGCCCGACCTGCAAGGGGGCGCGCCTCAAGCCCGAGGTGCTGGCCGTGAAGGTGGGGGGGAAGAGCATCTACGAGGTGACGAAGCTGACGGTGGGCGACTGCGTCGATTTCTTCGCCGGCCTCGACCTGACCGAGCGCGAGCGCACCATCGCCCACCAGATTCTCAAAGAGATCAAGGCCCGCCTGGGCTTTCTCCTGAATGTCGGCCTCGACTACCTGACGCTCGACCGGGCGGCCGGCACCCTTTCGGGCGGCGAGGCCCAGCGCATCCGCCTGGCGACGCAGATCGGCTCCGGCCTCGTCGGCGTGCTCTACATCCTCGACGAGCCGAGCATCGGCCTCCACCAGCGGGACAACAACCGCCTGCTGGAGACGCTGAAGAAGCTGCGCGACCTTGGCAACACCATGCTGGTCGTCGAGCACGACGAGGACACGATGTACGCCGCCGACCACATCATCGACATCGGCCCCGCCGCCGGCGAGCATGGCGGCCGCATCATCGCCCAGGGCACGGTGGAGGAGATCAAGCGCAACCCGTCGTCGGTCACCGGCCAGTACCTGAGCGGCAAGAAGGCCATCCCCGTGCCTGAGACCCGCCGCAAGCCTAACGGCAAGTGGCTGGAGGTGACGGGGGCGCGGGAGAACAACCTCAAAAACCTGACGGTGAGGTTTCCGATGGGTGTGTTCACCGCCGTGACCGGCGTGTCCGGTTCGGGCAAGAGCACGCTTGTCAACGAGATACTATACAAGGGCCTGGCCGGCCGGCTGTTCGGCAGCCGCCTGCGGCCGGGCGAGCACGACGCCATCCGCGGCGCGGAGTTTATCGACAAGATTATCGATATCGACCAGTCGCCGATCGGCCGCACGCCGCGGTCCAACCCGGCTACCTACACCAGCCTGTTCGACGCCATTCGCGAGGTTTACAGCCAGACGCCGGAGGCCAAGGTGCGGGGCTACAAGCCGGGGCGGTTCAGCTTCAACGTCAAGGGCGGCCGCTGCGAGGCCTGCCGCGGCGACGGCATCATCAAGATCGAGATGCACTTCCTGCCGGATGTGTACGTGCCTTGCGAGGTCTGCAAGGAGGCGCGCTACAACCGCGAGACGCTGGAGGTGAAATATAAGGGCAAGAGCATCGCCCAGGTGCTGGACATGGTGGTGGACGAGGCGGTCGAGTTCTTCAAGAACATCCCCAAAATCCACCGCAAACTGGAAGTGCTCCAGGACGTCGGCCTGGGCTATATCAAGCTCGGACAGCCGGCGACCACCCTCTCGGGCGGCGAGGCCCAGCGGGTCAAGCTGGCGACCGAGCTGGCCCGGCGCTCGACCGGCAAGACGCTCTATATCCTCGACGAGCCGACCACCGGCCTGCATACCGCCGACATCCACCGCCTGCTGGAGGTGCTGCAGCGGCTGGTCGACGGCGGCGACACCGTCGTCGTCATCGAGCACAATCTCGACGTCATCAAGACGGCCGACCATATCATCGACCTCGGGCCCGAAGGCGGCGACCGGGGCGGGATGGTGGTCGCCCAGGGCACCCCGGAGGAAATTGCGGCGACGCCTGTCTCATACACGGGCAAGTTCCTGGGGCCGGTGCTGGAGAAGGGGAAGAAGGCCGCGAAGAAAAGCAAGGCTGTGTAAGCAAAGGCTACCGGCGCCGGGATGGCGCGGGTAGCCTTTTGGTTTGTGTGAGCGGGTTTTAGTCTGTGGCACGTTGGGTTGGCCATAATTGGCCTTGTCTAGCGGCCGGGCCGCAGGCGCGGGGCTCCAATCCTCCGGCTGAACGCGCCGTATGGCTTGCGGTTTCGTACCGCGAGCACCGTCGTCAACTGACGTCCATGTCAGTAGACTCCTCTCGCGGCCGTCCATGGCCGCTCGTGCGGCGTTCTCACCGCTTTGCCAACGGCGCGTAACAGCCTCCGAAAAGTCGCCCTGCACCTACGGCCCGACCGCGCTTCTGCCTATGTCTCAGTTCTTGTTAGGGGACGAAGAGTCGCGAGGCGTGAGGATAGTATGTCGATTTGCAGGGTTTTTATGGGAATTGTGGAAGAGAGTTTAAAACAGGTTACGGGCGGGGGAAGAGACGCTTGGATATCAGGGAATGGGTGGCCGGTGAGGTGCACAGGCATTACTGGCAGGACAATATAAACTGCGCGCGGACGGTGCTGGCGATACTGGCGGAACTGGGCGGGCAGACCATCCATTCGCAGGTGGCCGCGGCGGCCACGGGGCTGCACGGCGCGGGAGGGTTCGGGGCGCAGTGTGGCTTGGTCGAGGGCGGACTGATGTATATCGGCATCGCCGGGGCGGAGCGCGGGCTGAGCGACGAGGAAATCGGCGACCTGTGTCGCGAATTCGCGGCCGGCTTCACCGCCGCGCTCGGCAGCCTGATCTGCCGCGAGCTGCGCCCCGAAGGCTTTGGCCCCGACGTGCCGCTGCATGCCTGCGAGCCGCGTAGCGTGGACGCGGCTATGTTTGCGGCGGCGTTTATGCGGAAGAAGGGGTTAATAATTGCACCTAAACGTTTATTTATAACACAAGCGTTATCTTAATAGTTTTTGGAGGTGCGCTTATGAATGAGTTTTTACTATGTCGGCGAGATTGTTTTATAAGTATTAAAGCCTTCCAAAATGTGAGAGCAGCATTATATTCCTTTGAACGACTCTGTGCTTTGGTAAATTCGAAAGATGATATTCTTGTTTCATCATTTTTTTATATGGGAGTTATTAGATACGCAAAGCCTTTTTTGAGGGCTAGGTCTAGCTCAGGTTTTCTTATCTATCCTATTAGTCAGCTAAAAAAAAGAAAAGATTTTTCATTAAATATTCATAATCATATTATTGAAATTAGGAATACATTAATTGCACATGACGATTTTGAACAGATTGAACCACGAATACTATCTTTTGGAATTAAACCAGAAGGATTGGACATCACTATTCCCACGTCTGTTACGATTGCAAATAAATGTATATCACACCTGGCAGATTTAGGTGGAGCTCTGAGGATAAAAGAACATATCTCTAATGTATTTCGTGCAATTCAGGACAAATTGTCATCCGATATTAAGAGATTTCGCGAAATCTCTATCAAACGTCCAGAACAGGCAAAAGAAGCTGAAAGGCACTCGAAAAACTATGGGAAGGTACATATCCCGATAGGTGGAAAGCATCTTAATCCACCAGACTTTATGAATGACGAGTGGTTAAATCCGGTTGAACCTGATTTTTCTGAAGTTCACAGTGGATTTCGTTATGAGAATATAAAAGCTAGAATGGATTTTTGGGGTCCCGAAAGTATTAAATTACCAAATGGTGACGTACATGTAATTACCCCGACTACTAATGAGCGAACTTAGGCTGATGGTCGAAAGTAAAGTTAAGACTAAGGCTCGAAATAGAGAAAAACTAAGCCTGAGGCGTTTTGGGTGCAGCCACGGAAGCGAGGCGGCGGCCGCTACTTGGAGAGAGAGCCGGTAACGGCACCGCACAAGCCGCCATGGACGGCGGCGAGAACCGACAATCGAACATGGACGTTCGTTTGTCGGTGGCGCGGTGCTGTCGGCGACGAGCCTACGTAAGACCGCCGCCGCAGCGTGTGGCAAACCCAATGCGCCGAGGGCGGGAGAACAGAGGGAGTTTTTGGAAGGGAAGGGAAACCGGTCTATGAGCAAAATAAAGAGCGTGCTGGCAGGTATTTTGGCGGTGCTATTCCTGGCGGCGTTCAGCGGTACCGCGTGGGCGGGAATTATGCCCGGACAGTTGCTGGACGCGGGCCGGTTCAACGGTTTTGAAGGCACGATAGACGGCCAGTACAAAATCCGGATGCTGTTATTCCCCAAGGACAACAAAATCGTTGGCAGCTATTTTTACGAGGCATATGAGACGAAGATCAAATTAACGGGCTTTCATGACGGTGACAATATCACCCTTTACGAGTACGACGACGAGGGGAACGTGGCCGGCACCTTCAGCGGCGCGATCGCCGGCAAATGGCACATTTTCAGCGGAGTGTGGCAGGGCAAGAAGGATAACAGCCGGTATAACTTCAGCATGGAATTGAGAAGCACTTTCCCCGGCCGACCGGATAACCTCTATATCGAAGCCGGCGCCCGCAGCACCGAGGAAGTGGAGCGGTTCGCCAGAGAACTGAAGAACGATATTCTGAATAAAAACAAATCGCGGGTGGCAGAAAAAATCCATTTGCCAATAAACGTTTTTGTCGACGGGCAATTAGTCGATGTTCGTTCGCAGCAAGAGTTTGTCGAACTGTTCGATAAAATTTTTTATGACGATTATGTTAAGGCTATCGCAAAATGTTTTCCGCTGAATATGTCGTCGAGCTATAGAGGGATAATGTTCGGAGACAAGGGGCAAATATGGCTGAATTATGTGTTCCAAAAGCGCGCTTCCGATGCGAAGCTATGGGTGACAGCTTTGAACAATAACCCGAAAAACATGGCTTATTTTTTGCAGGACCCGATTTTTCACGAAGCAGATTAAGCAACGATGCCTGAATATATGGCACGGCCGAACAGAACCAATGCGCCTCGGGCGGGAGCAGAGGAGCGGCCGGGTCTTAGGTTGGGCTCCGATCCTCCGGGTGAACGCGCCGTAGGCTTGCGCCGACACTGCCGTACCGTCGCCAACTGTCGTCCGTGACAGATGGCTCCTCGCCCGTCCGTCCATGGACGGGCGTAAGTTTGTGTACCCGCAAGGGGTAGGCCGCCCCTCTAACCGCTAAAGCGGTAAGAGGGGCGCACTTCCAGGCTTGCTTAGCCAACGGAGCGTAATCACCCTCCGCAAAATCGCCCTGCACCTACGGCCCGTCCGCGCTTCTGCCTGTGTCTTAGTTCTGCTAGGGGACGAGAGATGTCGCGGCGGGATGATGGCGTGTCAATTGCAGGGTTTTAATAGGAATTGTGGAAGAGAATATAAAAACAAGTTGCGGACGGAGGAAGAGACGATTGGATATCAGGGAGTGGGTGGCCGGTGAGGTGCGGAGGCATTACTGGCAGGAGAATGATAATTGTGCCCGGACGGTGCTGGCGATACTGGCGGAGCTGGGCGGGCAGGACATCCACCCGCAGGTGGTCGCGGCGGCCGCGGGGCTGCACGGCGCGGGCGGGTTCGGGGCGCAGTGCGGGCTGGTGGAGGGCGCTCTGATGTATATCGGCATCGCCGGTGCGGAGCGCGGGCTGAGCGACGAGGAGATCGGCGACCTGTGCCGCGAATTCGCGGCGGGGTTCACCGCCGCGCTCGGCAGCCTGATCTGCCGCGAACTGCGGCCCGAAGGCTTCGGCCCCGAGGTGCCGCTGCACGCCTGCGAGCCGCGCAGCGTGGATGCGGTGATGTTTGCGGTGGGGTTTATGCGAGGGAAGGGACTTATAAAGGGGGGGAGCGAGGGATGAGAGATATCGGGCTTGTGACGGCCGGCGATATCGACGCGTGGCTGGCGCTCGCTGAGGAGGTCGAGCCGCTGTTCGGGCCGATGGCCGGTGAAGAGGGCTTTAGTCGGGCCGTGAGGGAAATAATCGCGGCCAAGAAGGCTTTCTGCATCCGCGACGGGGAAGGACTGGCAGGCGTTATCGCGATCTCCGGCGAGGAAAACGCGATAGAATGGCTGGCCGTAGCGGCGCGGGCGAGGGGAAAGGGCTATGGCAGGGAGCTATTGGCCTTTGCCCTGGAAGAGTGCGACCCCGGCCGGCCGGTGACGGTGCAGACGTTCGACGATTCGTGCCCCGAAGGCGCCGCGGCGCGGAAGCTATACGCGGACGCCGGGTTCGTCGAAGTGGAGAAGGCGGGGCCGAACCCGGCCGGGTTAGGGACGGTTATCCTGCGGCGTAGGCCAGAAGGCTGCCGGCGGCGTGGACGACGCGGGTAGTCTTTTTGTTTACGGCTGATAGCGGCTGGGCTGTAGGTTTGGGCGTCTGTCCTCCGGCTGAGCACGTCAAAGCAGGCAAATATCTTTACAACGGCAAGTTTGCGGAGCAAGCCGACAATAGCGCCGTATTCGGCGGTGTCGGTACGAAGGGCGCGGTGATGACCGCGCTGGACCAAATCCTCGCAAAAACGGACGAGGTCTTGACCAACAGGATGCCGTTAAAGAAATAACAAACCAAAACCAGCCCGGATTGAGCAATCCGGGCTGGTTGCTAAACAATGGAATAAGTGTGTAAATTGGTGTCGATAAATGCAGGAATATGGAATAGAGCGGGGAATTTTAAAAAAATGCCTATATTACCAAAGGAGTTGAAGGTGTTTGCTGAGAAAGCTCATAATTTCCTGCCTGGCGATTGCGCTGCTCGCATCTTTCCCCGCGCCGGCTCTGGCCGACACGAAACTGCCGGATGAGGGCCGGCCAGCCGCGAAGCCGGTGGTGGCCACGATTTACATCAACAACGCCAAGGCCACTTATGACGACGCGATCATCGCCAAACTGACCGAGCGTTTCAACGCTAAGCTGTTGATGTACGAAATCCGCAAAGGCGACAAGTATGTCGAGAAGCTGCATAAAATAGGCGTGACCGATATCACCACCGCCGAACGCACCGACATTCTCCAGGCGTTCGAAGGGGAGAACGTGGACTATGTGGTTTACGCCGAAGTGCAGCCGCCCATACTGAAGCAGTGGGAGTCTTTCTTTAACCAGGGATACGCGGCCACCGTCACTATTCCCGTTAAAATCGTCGACGTCAAAGGCGGCAAGTATATATACAACGGCAAGTTCACGGAACAGGCGGACAACAGCGCGGTTTTCGGAAATGTCGGCACCAAAGCTGCCGTGATGAAGGCGATGGACAAGATTTTCGTGAAGACTGACGAGGTTTTGGTCAGCAGGATGCCGATGCCGGCGCCAGCGACTAAATAACTGTTTTCTTAAGATGGGGCTGCAGGTGCGGAAATGGCGCGGGCAGCCTTTTTTGTGTTTTTGGGGGGGGAGGGGTTCTAGAAGTTCTTCAGCAGGTATTTATGTTTTTCTGGTGGTTCGTAGGCTTGAAGAAGCTGAAGCGGCAGGAGTGAGAGAGTAAGGAGGAAGCGACGTTTGGATATCGGGGAATGGGTGGCCGGTGAGGTGCGGAGGCATTACTGGCAGGAGAACGATAATTGCGCGCGGACGGTGCTGGCGTTCGACGATTCGTGCCCCGAAGGCGCCGTGGCGCGGAAGCTATACGCGGACGCCGGGCTCGTCGAAGTGGAGAAGGCGGGGCCGAACCCGGCCGGCGTGCCGACCGTCATCCTGCGCCGCCGCGCGGCGGGGGAAGTGACTGAGGGGGTCTCTTGGTCGGTTCTGGTCTAGAATTGTCTATTATTGGTTTGAAAATACGATGATTAGTTGCTATAATTTAATAGTAATGATTTGCGAATATATAGATTCTTTGGCAAACTCATCGAAAGGTGAGGACGCAAAGCCGTGGGTCTAAGGGTTTTTTTGTAGCTTATGACTGCCTGGTTGCTTCCTGACAAGGGGACAAAACGGGCAGTTTTAATTTTGTTGATGGGGTGATAATATGAAGGATGTGTTGAAAGAAGGAAGATGCACGTGCGGAAGTAAAGCGTTTGAGGATGTAGATGCTACTCCTGCAGGGATGGGGAAAAGGTGCTATTTTACGCGGTGTAAAAAATGCGGTTTTGTAATTTATACATATCGCTGCGGAACTAAAAAAGGTATTGCGCGGTTGGTAAAACTGGCCGTGCAAATGGCTAGCGGAATTTAGCGCGACGAGAAAAGGAAACCCCGTATTGGGTTAATGATAATAACTACGGCGGGCCTTGCCCAAGACCGATTCCCTCGCGGAGCCGGTCTTTTGTATTCCCTTGCGGCGGGGGCCGAGACGGGCTATACTAGAAGCTGCGGTAAATATGTTGCTTGACAGGGGAATGTACGGGGAATGAGTATTAAAAGGCTTTTCGTGGTTTTGCTGGTGTTTGTGGTGCTGGTGAGCGCCTTCGCTTATTTCGCCGCGTCGTCGAAGAAGGACGCCGGGGAGGCGAAGGATGGCTTCGCGGTGTACGAGAACGCGGCCCTTGGGCTGAAGGCGGAGTATCCGGCCATATGGCAGACGCTCGAAGATGTGCGCGGGGTCGCGGTCGTTTTCCATTCGCCGCTGGAGTCGGCCGAGGATAAATATAATGACAATGTCCATGTCATCGTCGAGGATGTTTCCGCTCAGCCGTGGCTGACCGCTGAGGCTTACGCGGCGAGCGGCATCGGCAAGCTGCCGGCGTCGCTGGCCGATTTCCGCCTGGTCGGGAACAAGAGCGATACCGTGTCCGGCCGGCCGGCGAGGCTGCTGGAGTACACGGGCGCGCGGGGGGATTTCCGGCTCCATTTCCTCCAGGCGGTGACGATAGCGGATGGCAAGGCATTCCTGATAACGTATGTGGCCGAGGAGGGCAGCTACGCGAAGTATCTGCCGACGGCGCAGCGAATCCTCGCGTCGGTGACGATAAAATAGGGTGCCGCGCCGCAGGCACGGCCGTATTGCCGGCGGAGGGCAAAAGCGGGTATACTGGAAGCAGCGGTTGGTTAACTTTGCCTACAGGAGGCTTGACATGAGAAGGTTATTTACAGCTTTGCTGGTCGCGGCGGCGCTTATTATGCCCGCGGCGGCGGCCGCCGCGCCCCCAGGCGCCGACGGCAAGACGGCGCAGGCTGCCACGCTTGTGTACCGGAACGCCGACTACGGACTTGAGGCGCGATATCCTGCTTCGTGGAAGGCGGTCGAGGGGCTGATGGGGACCGCCGTAATCTTCGCTTCGCCGCTGGAGTCGAAGGAAGACAAGTTCAGCGAGAATGTGAATATTATCGTCGAGGATGTGTCGGCACAACCCGGACTGACGCTCGGGAAGTACATAGAACGGGCCAAGGCCAAGCTGGCGGTGTTCATTACTGAGTACAGTCCGAAGGATAGCCGTGATTTAATTTTGTCCGGACAGCCGGCGAAGATGATCGAGTACACGGGTCGCCAGGGAGTATTTGACCTTCACATCCTGCAGGCGGTGACGCTGATAAACGGCAAAGCCTATGTGGTGACCTTCACCGCCGAGGAAGCCAACTATGAGCGGTATTTGCCGGACGCCAGGCGGATCATCGAATCAATTGCGATTAAATAGGGCAGAGGGATACGACGATGAATGAGCCGGCGGGAGAGATTTTCCGCGAGGAGCAGCAGTTTCGCCAGCGGTGGCTGTGGCTGGTGAATTTGGCCACGGCCGGGATAGCCTGGTACGGGTTTGCGAGCCAGGTGGTCATGGGGCGGCCGTTCGGCGATAACCCGGCTTCGGATGTGGTGCTGACGGTCATCTGGCTGGCGTTCGGCATCGGCATGCCGGTGTTTTTCCGCCTGCTGCGGCTGGTGACGGTTGTGAGCCCGGCGGGGGTGCATTTCCGGTTTGCGCCGTTCCATTTTGCGTACCGCGTGCTGCCGCCGGCGTATATCAGCGCATATGAGGCGCGGACCTACAGCCCGCTGATCGAGTACGGCGGCTGGGGCATCCGCTCGGGACGGGGCGGGGACGCTTACAATGTGAGCGGCGACCGGGGCGTGCAGTTCGTGCTTGAGGGTGGCAAGCGGATCCTGATCGGGACGCAGCGGGCGGAGGAATTCGTGGCGGCGCTGGACAGGGTAGTGCCGCGGCCGGTCGATAAGTGAGTTGTAACGAAAAAAGCCTGAACCTTTGACGGTTCAGGCTTTTGTTTATGGTTGACTAACCGACTTGTTCGGCGGCGCCGGCGACCCGGTCGCGGAGGACGCGCTTCAATATCTTGCCGGTCTGGTTTTTGGGGAGGGCGTCGAGGACGATGTAGTCACGGGGGAGTTTGTAGGCGGCGAGGTTGGCGGCGAGGTATTCGCGTACGGCTTTTTTGTCGAGGGTGTGGCCTTCGGCGAGGACGAGGTAGGCCCGCACGGCCTGGCCGCGCAGTTCGTCGGGGACGCCGATGACGGCGGCTTCGGTGACGCCGGGGTAGGCGTAGAGCAGTTCTTCGATTTCGCGGGGGTAGACGTTTTCGCCGTTGGCGATGATGAGGTCTTTGAGCCGGTCGACGATGAAGAAGTAGCCTTCGGTGTCGCGGTAGGCGAGGTCGCCGGTGTGCAGCCAGCCGTCGCGCAGGGCGAGGGAGGTTTCGAGCGGCAGGTTGTAGTAGCCTTGCATGACGCTGGGGCCTTTGACGACGATTTCGCCGACGGCGCCGGGGGCGAGGGGCTCGCCTTTGGGGCCGACGACTTTGACGTCGAGGCCGGGCAGGGGTTTGCCGATGGAGTAATATTTGGTTTTGGCCGGCGGGTTGAGGGTGACGACGGGCGAGGCTTCGGAGAGGCCGTAGCCTTCGATGATGGGGACGCCGTGCCTTTCCTCGAACTGCCGGGCGATTTTTTCGGGGAGGGGGGCGCCGCCGGAGACGAAGATGCGCACGCCGGCGAGGTCGCCGGGTTCGCCGGCGCGGGCGAGGACGTTATACATGGGGGGCACGCCGTACATGACGGTGACGCGGTATTCTTTGATGGCGGCGATTGTTTCCTTGGGGGTGAAGCCGTCGAGGACGGTGACGGAGGCGCCGCAGAGAAGAGGGTTGAGGACGGCGCAGGTCCAGGCGAAGCAGTGGTACATGGGGAGGACGCAGAGGACGTTGTCGGCGGCGGTGACTGTCAGCGCTTCGCGGAAGGCGGCGGCGTTGCCGACGAGGTTGCCGTGGCTGAGGACGGCGCCTTTGGGGTTACCAGTGGTGCCGGAGGTGTAGATGATGGCGCAGTGGCTGTCGGCCCCAAGGCCGGCGTCGGCGTCGGGGGCGGGGGGGAAGGTTTCGGCGGCCAGCCGGGCCTTGACGGCGGGGATGACGTATTGGGCGAGGTCGCCCTGGTAGCCGCAGCGCTCAAGCTCGGCGCCGAGGTCGAGGGGTTCGGCGGTGATGAGGTGGCGGATGCGGGCGTCGTTGACGATGTAGGCGATTTCCCTGGCGGTGAGCTGGAAGTTGAGCGGTACGACGACGGCGCCCAGGCTGACGACGGCCAGGTAGCTGTAGACGAATTCGACTGCGTTGCGGGAGATGAGGCCGACATTGTCGCCGGCTGTGACGCCGCTGGCGTGGAGGAAGGCGCGGTATGCCGCGACTTGGGCGCGGAGCTGTTTATAGGTAGGGTTTTCTTTGCCGTAGAATGCTACGGTGTCGTCCGTTCCCCTGGAGATCAGTTGGTGAACAAGCATCGTAAACCCCTTTCTGTTTTTGCAACAAACGTATGTGGGTATTTTATCTTATTATGCCGGATTTGTCACGCGATGTATTTGGAGCATTTTTTTCGGGAGCGGGGGCGGGGGGACAGAAAGGAAATCCCTATTTTTAGTCGAATTAGATGGCAAAAGATGTGAGGGGGTTTTTGACGTGGCCAAGTACGACGAGCAGCTTTCTTATCTGCAGAAGCCCGACGCGGCGGAGGTGCCGCCTGAGTTGCAGGAGGTTTTCGACAAGTTTACCGATTTTCAGGAGAAGAACTGGGGGTTCATCAATAATCTGTTCAAGGTGCTGCCGCTCAATGCGCTCCAGTACAAGGGTTTTCTGGATTTCAAGGCGTCGCTTTTTACGCCGGAGACGTGCTATCTTTCAAACGCCGACAAGGAGATGATGGGGCTGGTGGTGTCGGCGACGAATAACTGCGCGTATTGCCTGACGACGCACACCGACGCGCTGCGCGGGATGGTGGACGACCCGGCCTGGGTGGATACACTGAGCTACAATTACCGGTCGGCGAAGCTGACGCCGAAGCAGCGGGCGCTGTGCGATTACGCGTTTTTCGTGACCGCGTATCCGCGGGAGATCGACACCGATCAGGTTGACAAGCTGCGGGCGGTGGGCTTCAACGACCACGAGGTCCTGGAGGCGGCGTTCGTGGCGGGGTTCTTCAACTACACGAACCGCTGGGTGAGCACGATCAAGCCGCTGGCCAACCGCGGCCATTTCAGCCATAACCGTTAGGAGGAGGATGCATATGACAAGGATAGCTTTCAGCGCGGCGGGAGCCGCGACGGTGGGGCCGTATTCGCACGCGGTGGCGGCCGGCGAGCTTGTTTATCTTTCGGGGCAGACGCCGCTCGATCCCAAGACGGGCAAGCTGGTGACGGGCGACGTGGGCGCCCAGACGGCGCAGTGTTTCGAGAATCTGACCAATGTGCTGGCGGCGGCCGGGCTGACGCTGGACGATGTTGTGAAGGTGAACGTTTTCCTGACCGATATCGGCGATTTTGCGGCGATGAACGCGGTGTACGCTACGAAGTTCGCGGCGCCTTATCCGGCGCGGTCGACGGTCGGGGTGGCGGCGCTGCCGCTGGGGGCGCGGGTGGAGATCGAGATGATCGCCCGCCGGGGTTAAAGTACGTCCAATTAGGCAGGACATTCCGCGCCGGCCGAGAAAAGAAAACATGGCAGCAATATACGGGTTAGGAGCTGGCGCGGTAAATGGGACAAGATAAAGAACAGGGCTGCTGGCAGGCGCGGGTGCGTGCGCTGGAGCGGCGGCGGTGGCTGGTATGGGCGCCGGTGGCGCTGGCTTTTTTGGCGGCGTATTTCCACCGGACGGCGACCGGCGTGGTGGCCGACAGCCTGATGCGCGATTTCGCGATCGAACGGGCGGCCGAGCTGGGGGTCCTGTCGTCGATTTATTTTTATACGTACGCGGCGATGCAGGTGCCGGCCGGTATCCTGGCCGATTTTTGGGGGCCGCGGCGGTCGATAACGCTGGCGCTGGTGATCGCGACGGGCGGGGCGGTGCTGTTTGGGGCGAGCGAGAGTATGACAGCCCTGTACGCCGGCCGCTTTTTGTCGAGCATGGGCGTCGGGCTGCTGTTCATCAATCTGGTCAAGATCCACGCCGAGTGGTTCCGGCTGCGGGAGTTTGGCACAATGGGCGGCTGGACGGTGTTGGTGGGCAACTCCGGGTCGCTATTGGCGGCGACGCCGCTGGCGTTCGTGGTAGAGGCGTTCGACTGGCGGGCGGCGTTTTATGTCATCGCCGCTTATTCGCTGGTGATGGCGGCGGTATGCTGGCTGGCCATCCGCGACCGCCCGGCCGACGTGGGGCTGCCGTCGATCGGGGCGGTGGAGGAGCGCGAGAGCGGGGCGCCGGTGGCGACGATTACCGCCCGGGACAGTGTGGCCGCGTGCATCCGGGCGGTGCTGAGCAATCGCTATACCTGGCCGCCTTTTTTGGCGGCGGTCGCGGTGTACGGGGTGTTCATGTCGTTCCTCGGCGTGTGGGGCGTGCCGTATTTCATGCAGGTGTACGGCATGTCGCGGGTCGAGGCGTCAAACCTGATGCTGTTGATAGTGGCCGGCAACATGATCGGCGGGCCGGTGGTCGGCCTCCTTTCGGACCGGCTCGGGTACAGGCGGCTGCCGTTCACCGTGGCGGCCGCGTTTTTCCTGGCGGTGTGGCTGACGCTGACGGTGTGGAACGGCGGCAAGCCGCCCGTCTGGGCCGTTTATCCCATCGCCCTGGCGATCGGTCTGGGGGTGTCGGGGATCACGATCTCGGTGGCCTGCGTGCGCGAGGTCAATCTGCCGCATATGACCGGTATCGCGGCCGGGTTCACCAATTCGGGACCGTTCGTGGGCGCGGCGCTGATGCAGCCGATTTTCGGCTGGGTGCTTGATCTGCACTGGCAGGGGGCGGTCGAGAACGGGGTGAAGGTTTATCCGGGAGAAGCCTGGCAGAGCGCGTTCTGGTTGTGCGCGGCGGCGCTGGCCGTGGGGCTGGCGTTGACGCTGCTGATCAAGGAGACGCGCTGTAGAGCTAGAGTCGAGTAAAAGGGGATTGGAGCATTTTAGCGCAATCCCGGCAATTCAAAGAGACGAAAAAGAGACCGTCCGGCGCGGAAGGCACCGGGGCGGTCTCTTGTTTGTGTGTGGATCAGGTGCGGTATTTGAAGGTGATGGTTTTTTTCATGTCGGGGTGGAGGCTGTTGAATACCGGGCATTCTTTGGCGGTGAGTTCGATGATCTTTTTCTGTTTGGGGCTGTAGTTGTCGTGCGGCATGGTGAATTCGCTGACAAGTTCGACGATGCGGCGCGGGTCGGTGCCCATGACTTTGGTGGTCTGGACTTCGGCGCCTTCGATGGAGAAGCCGTGGGTTTGGGCGGCGATGCCCATGATGGTGAGGACGCAGCAGCCGAAGGCGGTGGCGACGAGGTCGGTGGGGGAGAAGGCTTCGCCGCGGCCTTGGTTGTCGACGGGAGCGTCGGTGATGAGTTTGTTGCCCGATTGGACGTGGATGGATTCGGTGCGCAGGCTGCCAAGGTATTTGGTCGTTACGGTTGCCATTATAAGACCCCTTCCGGATGTTTTTTTCACTGTGGATATATTCAAGCAGCGGGCGGAAATTTCCTTTTTCCGGCGGGCAAATTACCCCGTGCCCAGGCGGGGGAGGCTGGCAGGAGGGAAAAAGGAAAAATAGGACAAAAGACCCAGTATATTCAGACTAAAGTACTAAAAAAGCTTGCCAACTACAAGAAAACACGCTAATATTAAGTAAATAGTATGAATTTTGAATAATATTGTCGAAAACATTATAGCAGCAAACCTGCCGAAAGGCAGGGACGCAAAGCCATGGGTCTAAGGACGGGTGTCTATGACTGCCAGGTTGCCTATTCGCTGAGGCGAATTGTTATATCCGCGGCAGTCTTTGGTACGACTGGCGCTATTTTTATGGGCCGGGTGCCCAGCCATGATGCGGGGCGCGACCGGCCGGCGGAGGGGGAGAAGCGATGCCGGACTTGGATTTCGCGTATTTGCTCGCCGCTGGGGGGATTATCGTGGTTATGCTGGCCGCGTATGTTTTTGCGACGGTGTCGGAGCCGAAGAGTTTTTTCCGGCGCCCGGTCGGTCAGGTTCAGGTCAGGGATTTGCGCAAGCTCAAAAGCTGATAAGGCCGCGAGGAAAGGTTTGGCGGCGTGTTGGCCGGTAGTTGCGGAATATGGGAAAGGAGGTGCGCCATGAAGAAGATGACTGTTAATGAGTTGACGCCGGGGTTGGTAGTGGGACGCGAGGTGGTTTCCCGCGAGGGAATCGTTCTTCTCGAAAAGGGGGGGCGGTTGACACAGGCGCATATCGCCTGCCTCCTTCGCCGCGAGGTGCAGTTTGTTTATATCGAAGAACAGGAATGAAGGCATCGGATAGTGTTGTTGCGGCCGGCGAAAAGCCGGCCGTTTGCTTTTCGGGCGGGCGGCGGGCGGATGGGTTGGCGCGGGGCGGGTCGGCTTGCTATAATACAAGTACGATGTTCCGCACAGGAGGGTATCGATGGTGAGCGAGCTGACGGAAAAACTGAGCCATCTGCCGGATAAGCCGGGCGTTTACCTGATGAAGGATGCGAGCGGCCGGATCATCTATGTCGGTAAGGCGGTCAACCTGAAGAACAGGGTGCGCTCTTATTTCCAGACCAGCCGCGCTCATTCGCCGAAGACGGTGGCGCTGGTGGCCCGCATCGCCGATCTGGAGTTTATCGTGACGGCGTCGGAGATCGAGGCGCTGATCCTGGAATGCAACCTGATAAAGAAGCACCGCCCGAAGTACAATATCAGCCTGCGGGACGACAAGAGTTTCCCGTATGTGAAGGTGACGGTGAACGAGCCGTATCCCCAGGTTTATGTGACGCGGCGGGTGGTAAAAGACGGGGCGCGCTATTTCGGCCCTTATACCGACGCCGGGGCGATCCATGCGACGATCGCCCTGCTGCGCCGCCTGTTCCCGCTGCGTACCTGCCGCAAGCTGGACGCGCCCCGGCCGTGCCTGCAGCACCATATCAAGCGCTGCCTGGCGCCTTGCGCCGGCAAGGTGGACGAGAAGACGTACGGGGAGATGATCCGGGCGGTGCTGCTGCTGCTGGAGGGCCGCTCGGACGATGTGGTGAAGGAACTGAGGCGGCGCATGGCCGAGGCGGCCGCGAACCTGGAGTTCGAGCGGGCCGCCCGCCTGCGCGACCAGGTAGCAGCGGTGGAGAAGGTGGTGGAGAAGCAGAATATCGTGACCGGCGCGGGCGATCAGGACGCGGTCGGTCTGGCGCGTTCGGCGGCCGGCACGTGCGCCCAGGTGTTCTTTATCCGCAGCGGCAAGCTGGTGGGGCGGGAACATTTCCTGCTGACCGGCGGCGAGGACGAGGAGGACGCCGCGGCGCTGGCGGCGTTTGTGAAGCAGTATTACAGCCAGGCGGCGTTTATCCCGCGCGAGGTGCTGCTGCCGGAGCCGCTGCCCGAGCAGGAGCTGCTGGCCGAGTGGCTGAGCGGCCTGAAGGGCGGCCGGGTGAGGGTGGAGACGCCCAAGCGCGGCACGAAGCGCGATCTGGTGACGATGGCCGCCGACAACGCGGCGGTGGTGCTGGCGGAGCAGGCGGCCCGCCTGGCGGCCGACGCGGGACGGACGGCCGGGGCGGTGGCGGAGCTGGCGGAGTATCTCGGCCTATCGGCCCCGCCGGCGCGGATCGAGTGTTTCGATATTTCCCACATCCAGGGGGCGGAGACGGTGGCGTCGATGGTGGTGTTCGAGGACGGCGCGGCCAACAAGGACGAGTACCGCCGCTACAAGCTGAAGACGGTGGAGGGCAAGCCGGACGATTTCCGCTCGATGGCGGAGGTGGTGGGGCGGCGTTTCCGGGGGGCGGAGGGACTGCTGCCCGATCTGGTGATCATCGACGGCGGCAAGGGGCAGCTGAGCGCCGCCCTGGCGGTTATCCGCGAGCTGGGTGTCACTGTGCCGGTTGTGGGGCTGGCGAAGGAGTTCGAACATATCTTTCGCGAGGGGGAGAGCGAGCCGCTCATCCTGCCGCGCAGTTCCCAGGCGCTTTTTTTGGTGCAGCGCATCCGCGACGAGGCCCACCGCTTCGCGATAACCTACCACCGCAAGCTGCGGGCTCGCCGCAATCTCGTGTCGGTGCTCGACCATGTGCCGGGCATCGGCCCGGCGCGCCGCAAGGCGCTGTGGGAGCATTTCGGCAGCCTGGCGAAGATCAGGGCGGCGACGGTGGAGGAGCTGGCGGCGGCGCCGGGGATGACGCGGCCGACGGCCGAGGCGGTGTACGCCTTTTTCCAGCGCCGGGAGGGGAAAGATGGCTGATATTTCTAAGGCGCTGACCGGGATCGTGCTGGCCGGCGGCCAAAGTACCCGCATGGGCCGGGATAAGGCCAGTCTGCCGTGGGGGGAGGGCGATCTCCTCAATGCGGTGCTGGCGGCGCTGGCGCCGGTCTGCGGGCGACTGATAGTGGTGAGCAACGTGCCGAGGGCCATTTCTCTGGCGGAGGCGGCGGTGGTGGCCGACCGCTACCGGGGCCGCGGGCCGCTGGCCGGCATCCACGCCGGGCTGCTGGCGGCGGGGGAGGGCTACAGTTTCGTGGCTGCCTGCGATATGCCGTATCTGCGGGCCGACGCTGTCGCCTATATGGCGAAAGCGGCCGAGGGCTACGATGCGGCGGCGCCTTATGTGGACGGGCATTTCCATCCGCTGCACGCCGTGTACCATCACCGCTGCCTTAAGGCGGTCGAGGCGCTGCTGGCGAGCGGCCGCAACAGGGTGGTCGACTTTTACGACCAGGTCAGCCTGCGCCGCGTCGGCAAGGATGAGCTGGCGAGCTTCGATCCGGAGCTTCGGATGCTCGTGAATATGAACAGTCCGGAAGATTTGCCGCCTGGCTACCGCCGCTGAAAAGCAGTAAGTAATTTTTAGACTGCGTAGGAAGCTCCAGATGCAAGGCGCACCGGATAAGCAGACACACAACGCTTAGCGTTGATGTGATCGCTTATACCCGCAAGGGTGCGAGCGCGCCGCGACGCGTACTCGGATGTACGCTAGCAAGCGCTCTGAGGAGCAAGTGCGCAAGTTCTTGGCGCTTCAGTGCCTAGAACTGCGGCCTGCCCTTTACGGGTACGCCGCAGATGGATTTCCTACGCAGTCTAACTTTTCCATGCATGATGGCGGTTTTTTAGGTCATAATAGTAACGCAGAGGTTCGTAATGGTCGAGCCAAGACTGGTGCCGGATCTCACATGGGGTTCGGTATTAGTCGGCCAAAGATTGGCGTCGGGTCTCACAGGGGTTCGGCGTTAGTCGGCGGGCAGATCGTCATGTGTCTTGTAAGGCTGTACGGCAGCCCAACTGTTGTCGTGTGGTCAAAAGGGATGTATGGCGGTCGAGCTAAGACTGTCAGGGGTGCCGGAGAGGTTTCCCGGAAAACTGTACTTGGGTCTGTCGCTGTCGGGAGACTGCGGCAGGTTCGGCAGGTACTCCTGGTAGTCGAGCAAAGGTCTGCTCCGGTTGTGTAATGCTTGTGCGTAGCCGAAAGGTTGCGTATAGGTATGTAGTGATCGGGGTAGGCTGTAGCGTAGATCATTGCGGGCCTTTGCCCTGTTTGTGTGTGAGGTCGTTGATAAGGCCCCATCTGCGTTGTTGTTCCGCCAAGCGTTTGCTAGCGTACGCCCCGAGTACGCGTCGCGGCACGCTTGGCGGAGCCGCCTAGCATCTGGGGTCTTCTGAACGACCTCACGTCTTCAATACTTGGCCGTTGATAACCGCCCATCTGCTGTGTTGCTCCTCAGCCGCTTGCTAGCGTACGGCCCGAGTACGCGTCGCCGCGCGACCTTGGAGCCGCCTTGCATCTGGACGGTACTGAACGGCCTTTTGCTTTGCGTATTGTGGATTGACGGAGGACGTTTGGCTATTTATAAAATACGACTTATTACAAATATTAAAAATGTATTGACTTGGCTGGCGGGTGACGTTACAATTAATGCAATTAACTCAATAGCAGCCCAGAAATACCATGAAGAGGAAAAGTAGGCTTGGGAGTTCGGCCCAGAGAACCGGGGAAAGGTGTGAGCCCGGTGCGGACGACGATGCCGAAGTTCTCCTCGGAGTTGCTGGCTGAAGGCCGCCGGAAGGCGGCTGGTAGGCTTCGCCGGGTCTTCCGCCGTTACAGGGAAGGGGATATCGGTGGGTTTGGCCTGCCCGTATCCTGATGAGACGGAGGCGCGGCGTGAGTCGTGTTATCCAATGAGGGTGGTACCGCGGGATATTATTCTCCCGCCCCTTTTTGCACAAGGGGCGGGAGTTTTGTATTTTCGTCCGGCAAAGGAGGTGAGGCTTAAGTGCTGGGGTTGAACGATCCTTGGATAATCGCCGCTTATCTGCTGTGCGTGGGCGCGGCGGGGCTGTGCGCGGGATGGGCGGTTTTGGCGGGTAAGAAAGATTAATACGAAAGGATTGATCATTATGAATCATAACCTGCTTTACGGGATGCTGGCGCTGTTCGTCGGGGCCACGGCCCTGCTGGGCTACCTGGGATATCGCCATACGAAGTCTTCACGGGACTACCTGATCGCCGGCGGCAACGTTCATCCGGTGCTGATGGCTCTGGCATACGGTTCGACTTTCATTTCGACGTCGGCGATCGTCGGTTTCGGCGGCGCGGCCGGGGTGTACGGGATGAGCCTGCTGTGGCTGACGGTGTTCAATATTTTTGTCGGCATTTTCGTGGCGTTCGTGGTGTTCGGCCTCAGGACGCGGGCGATGGCCCACGCTCTTCAGGTCAATACGTTTCCCGAGTTCCTCGGCGCCCGTTTCCAGTCGCCTTTCATCCGGCGGTTCGCGGCGGCGGTGCTCAGCTTGACGATGCCGCTGTACGCGGCGGCGGTGATGATCGGCGGGGCTCGTTATATGGAGGAGGCGCTGGGGATGGATTACGTCGCCGCGCTGACGGTGTTCGCCGCCATCGTCCTCGGTTACGTTTATTTCGGCGGCCTGCGGGGCGTGATCTATAACGATGCTTTGCAATCGACGATAATGTTCGTCAGTATGGCGGTTTTAATCGTGCTGACGTATGCGAAGCTTGGCGGGGTGACGGCCGCCCACGGCAAGTTGGAGGCTTTACGGGCGCTGGTGCCGGCGGCGCTGGCGGCGAAGGGGCACCAGGGCTGGGCGTCGATGCCGGCATTAGGCTCGGAGATCTGGTGGTTCGTGGTTTCGACGCTCGTCCTGGGGGTGGGTATCGGCGTGCTTGCCCAGCCGCAGTTGGCGGTGCGCTATATGACGGTGGCCAGTTCGCGCGATATTAACCGGGCTTTGGGGGTCGGCGGGGTTTTCATCCTCTTCATGACCGGGGTGGCGTTCACGGTCGGCGCGCTGTCCAACGTCTATTTCGTGGAGGCGTCCGGCAGGCTTGCTCTGGCGGCGACGGCCGCCGGCGGCGCGGCGGCCAATGACGACAAGATAATCCCGCTGTTTATCGCCCAGGCGATGCCGGAATGGCTGAAGTATCTGTTCCTGTTCACGCTGCTGTCGGCGGCGATGTCGACGCTCAGCGGGCAGTTCCACCTGATTTCGAGCTCGCTGTCCTACGATCTCAACCCCGGCCGGGAGCGGAGCGATAGGCGGACGCTGTTTTTGAACCGGGCGGGGACGGTGGCGGGCTTCGCGCTGACGCTGGCGCTGGCGCTGCTGTTGCCGCCGGGGATAATCGCGATCGCGACCGCGCTGTTCTTTGGTTTCTGCGCTTCGGCCTTCCTGCCGATGTACGCCGCGGCGCTGTACTGGCCGCGGGTGACGCCGGCCGGGGCGGCCTGGAGCATGGTGGCGGCCAGCGCGACTTATCTCGTGCTGGTGCTGGTGGTGCATGAGAAGGAGGCGGCGATTTTCGGCGTGTGCCAGAGCCTGTTCGGGGTCAAGTCGCTGGCTTCGGCCCCGTGGACGTATATCGATCCGCTGGTGTTAACGCTGCCGATCAGCGCGCTGACGCTGTGGGCGGTGAGCCTGGCGACCCAGCCGGCGGCGGAGGGGAGTTGGTTCCCGAGGAAGAGGTGGTGTAGGCTGTAGATTTACCGGCCGTTCAGAAAGCCCCAGATGCAAGGCGTACCGGATAAGCAGACACACAACGCTTTAGCGTTGATGTGATCGCTTATACCCGCAAGGGTGCGAGCGCGCCGCGACGCGTACTCGGGTGTACGCTAGCAAGCGCTCTGAGGAACAACGCAGCAGATGGGGCTTTATCAACGGTCGGAACGATTTGCCTTTTGGCGGTGTTGTTGATACAATCTAATTATCAACATCGCTGAAGGAGGATTGGCTATGGCGCAGTGGGAGTGCAGCGTGTGCGGCTATGTGTACGACGAGGCGGCGGGCGATCCCGAGCATGGCATCGCGGCCGGGACGAAGTTCGAGGACATCCCGGACGACTGGGTGTGCCCGGTGTGCGGCGTCGGCAAGGACCAGTTCACGAAAGTGTAAGGCAAAGAGACCCTCATGCGAGGGTCTCTTTTTTGTGGCTACCTGATGGTGGCGCGGGACTAAATTGTCAGCACGCCCTGGAGCGTGACGGCCGCGCCGTCGCGCCAGACTTTTATCGCCATGACCGGTCCTTTGTTAAGCATCTCGATGAGCTGCGTCGGCGAGGCGATGTCAACGCCGTTGATGGCCAGGAGGACGTCTTTTTCCCTGATCTGCATCTTGTCGGCGAAGCTGTCAGGGGCGACCGCCAGGACGAGGAAGGCCACCGGGCGGTCAAGGGTCAAGGTTTTGAGCTCCTGGGCGTCGAGCAGGCGGAGCTGGAGGCCGAAGCCCTTGGATTGGCCGGCCTGGCCGCTGCTCTGGCCGCCTTGGCTGATTTTGGCGTTGAAAGCATAATTAATAAGCTTGACCTGCTTGTCGGATGTGGCTCCGTTGCGGACGATCCTGGCGACGACCGTTTCCTCGGCCTTGCCGACGACCGCTTCCCGGCAGGCGGCGTTCCACGAGCCTCTGTCGGTGATCGGATAGGTTTTGCCGGCATATGTAGCCTGGACGATGACATCCTCCGACGTCAGGGGCGAGCCGGGGGCGCCCGAATGGACGACCGCGCCGGCGGCGACTTTGGCCTGTTTGAGAACCTTTTCCAGGTAGCCGGCGCTGCCGGTGGCGATGCTGAAGTCGTAGTACGGAGGCAACGGCGCGTTCTGGGCGATCGCCAGGGTGGCGACGGCGTCGATCAGCCGGCGGCCGTGGGCCGGACTGGCGATAAAGAAGGTATCCGCAGGGTGGATGTTCATCATCGAATAGTATTTCCCTTCGGTATCGTCCATCTGCGAGAAGCCCGTCACTTTGCTGAAGTCAATTCCCCAGCGTTGAGCATTGGCGCCGTAGGCGAAGACGATCTGAAGCATGTTCTGGTCGACGGCGAAGTCCTGGATTTGGTTGTAGTTTGCGTCGCGGGTGAGGAACGGCCTGAGTTCTTTGATCGCCGCGATGGCGGCGTCGGTGGACGCCAGGGGCTGGGGAACGTGCCAGGCGTAGCCAAAACTGGCCGCGGCGGTTGCACCGCCGCCGGCCACGAGGCAGACGAACAGGGTGACGACGATGATTATCCGCAGGTTTTTCATAAAATACGCCTCCCGTCATCGACAATTGCCGATATACTTCCCCATAAATCTCGGAAAATCCTGCCAATGACGATTGCACCGGAGGCGGCGGAGCGATCCCGAGCACGGTATCGCTGCCGGGACGAAGTTCGAGGATATCCCCGACGATTGGGTATGCCCGGTGTGCGGGGTAGGCAAGGACCAGTTCACGAAACAGTAGGATACATGAAAAGGCCCTCTGTGAAGAGGGCCTTTTTGTTGCTTATTTCTGACTGAGAAGCTTAGATTTTGTGCCGGAGTCACGCTTTGGATTTAGCAGAATGAATGACTGGCTGTTTCCCGGCAGCAAGTTTGGGCGGAGTATTTGCAGTAGGTGTCTGCTACGCCTTCTCCAGAATATAGGTTTTCTTTACGGTGTTTCCCTCAAATACGTAGATTCGTTCACATTCTGGACATCGCCAGACCTCACGTTTAGGAAAAGGAAGCTCTACCGCGTCAATTTGCCCCATGTTAATGATATGATCCCATTCACGGTCAGTATATACTCTTAACTCTACGTCATTTGGGGCGAGAGAATTCGATAGGGTTTCTCCACATTTACATTGCAATCTTGCCATCAATACCATCCTCGCGAATATAAACAATTATTCTTTCGCTTATCAGAATTCGACGCGCCCAGAAAGTTGCCCTCCTGGATTTTAACCCAACCCAGTTGTTCCTGACGAAACACAAAAAATAGAACCGCCCAAGCCCGTGACTTCAGACGGTCCCAATTACTATCTTGAACTGCCGGGACTGAGCTAAAAAGCTCCAGATGCAAGGCGCACCGGAGGCTGATACCGGAAGCGTACACGAACGTACGCTGAGGATGGCAGCCGAGGAGCAACGAAGCAGATGGACTTTTGAGCCAGTCCTCCTATAATTTGAACCTCATTACAGAGCGGTTGAGCTCGTCGGCCACTTGTGAGAGCGCCTGCGCGCTGGCGGAGATTTCCTCGATGGAGGCGTTGACTTCTTCGGCGCTGGCGGCGGTGGTTTCGGTGGCGGCGGCGGACTCTTCGGCGACGGAGGCGACGTTCTGTATGGCTTCCTTGATGCTGGCCGCGGCCCGCGCCTGGCGGTCGGCCATGCCGACGGCTTCGGCGACTTTGGCGGCGGTGACGTCGACGGTGGCGGTGATTTCGCTGAAGCTAGCGTTGGCGCGGGTGATGGTTTCGACGCCGCCGGCTACGGCCGAGCTGGTGCCGGCGAAGGCCTGAACGACGCCGTCGATGTCGCCTAGCATGTCGCCGATGATGGCGCTGATCTGTTCGGCGGCTTGCCCGGACTGTTCGGCGAGTTTGCGGACTTCTTCGGCGACGACGGCGAAGCCGCGGCCGTGTTCTCCGGCCCTGGCGGCCTCGATGGCGGCGTTGAGGGCCAGCAGGTTGGTCTGGCCGGCAATCGAGTTGATCATTTCGACGATTTCCCGCACCTGCTGGGATTTGGTGTTGAGCTCGCCGGCCAGTCGGGTGTTGGCGGCGGTGGTGTCGGCGATGCCGCGGATGACGGCGGTCGCTTCGTCGATGGCGGACTGGCCTTTGCGGGCGGCGGCGCTGATTGCTTTGGCGTTGCCGGTCAGCGCCTGCATCTCGCCGGCGACGGTCGCGGCGAGGTCGTTTAGCTCGGCGGTGCGCATGGCGGCCCCCGATACCGCCCGCCCGGTCTCGTCGGCTCCTTTGGCGATGTCGCCGGCGGTCGCGGCTACCTGGCTGACGGCCCGGCCGGCTTCGTCGGTGGTGGCGGCCAATTGCTGGCTGGACGCCGACAGGGATTCGGCGTTGCTCTGGACGGTACTTACGATGGAGCGCAGGTTTTTGACGGTACCGTTGACGGCGTCGGCGAGCTGGCCGAGTTCGTCCCGGGAACGGTGGTCGACGGACAGGGTGAGGTCGCCGGCGCCGAGCTTGGCAACTTCGCGGGTCACGAGGGTGAGGGGGCGGAACATGCGGCCGATCAGCCACCAGACGGCGAGGGTGATGAGGAGAAGAGCGGCGAGGAGGAGGATGGCGCTGCTTTTAATCCCGCCGTAGAAGCCTTTCATGAGTTCGGCTTTGGGGAGGGAGGTGGCCACATACCAGCCGGGGCCGTTGGCCTGGTGGAGGGATATGTAGCTGGGCTGGCCGAGGGAGGATATGTAGGACTTCGGCGCGCCGGTGTTGTCCTGGAAAAGCTGCACCATTTCCGGCGGGGCCGACTGGCCGTCTTTGACGAGTTGCTCGACGTTGTGGGCGATGAAGCGCCCGTCGGGGGTCATTATCGCCGCCAGGCCGCTGTAGCCTGACTTGAGGTCGTTGAGGAGGAACTGGAGGAAGGTGAGGTCGAGGCTTAAGGTCATGACGCCGACATTGTCCAGCTTGCCGTCCTGGAGGGGGTAGGCGATGACGACGGTGGGTTTGCCGGTTGTGCGGCTGACGACGACGTCGCTGACGGAGATGCCGCTGCCGCTTGTCGCCGCTTTCCAGTGGGGCCGGTCGGCGAGGCTGGTGCCGAGCATTTGGGGGTCGAAGGGGTAGCCGGTGACGATTTTACCGGCACGGTCGGTGATGTTGATGGCCATTATGCCGGGCATGTTGCTCTGGGCGACCCTGAGCTGCTGCATTATGGCCGGTTGGTCGCCGGAGATAAGGGCGGGCTGCTTGGCGAGGATCTGTCCGGTTTGCCAGAAGGTCATGAACCAGGTGTTGACTTCGTGGCCGAGCATGGCGCTCTGCCCTTCCATGGCCGCAAGGGCGTCGCGCTCGACGGCCGAGTAGATGGAATAGAGCTGCAGGCCGCTGACCATAAGGGTGACGGCCAACATGGCCACGATCATCACGGACAGGAACTTGTTTTTGATGCTCACTCGATTCTCGCCTCCCCAAGAATGTGATTATTGGGAAAATTCGCTATTATTATGACGATTCCTGTGTATACAAGCAAAAAAAGTCGATATATGTCAAATTGATGTGGCGTGGAAGGGCCGTGGGCCGACAGGAAAAAGGAAGAACCGGGAGGTTAGTCCCGGTTCGTGTTCAGTGCTGGAGTTTGTGAAGACTGGGCAGCCAGCCCTTGTTGAGGACGAGCTGCATGAGGCTGAAGTTGTAGTCGGTGGCTTTGTCGAGGACGTCCTGGTACATTTTGGCGAGGTAAGGCTGGTAGCAGTTGTGCATGGCGGCGAGAACGGCCATTTGGGAGGTTTTGGCCATGTTGGCGAGGAGGAGGGCGATTTCCTGGTCGCTGAAGCGGGCTGCTTCGGGGATGTCGAGCGGCTTGTTGACGAGGTCGCGCTTCATGAAGTGGAGGGAGGGCAGGTCGGCGCCGGCGGCGGCAAGGGTTTTTTCGGCGTTGTTGGTCAGCCACTCGGTTTGTTCGTCGATGGAGCGCTTGAGGAGCGCCTTGAGGTCGGCGTCGCGGGCCTGGTTGTAGAGGATGGCAAGGGTGGCGACGTTTTGGCGGCCGGCGATGATGCTGGCGTAGAGTGCGGCGGTTTCGATGTAGTTGGGGGGCTCTTTGTCGAACATCATGCTGAGGGCGTTGTCAGCCTGGGCCATAATTTTTTCGGCGATGGTCATGGCGTTGCCTCCTGAAAAATTTTTGGCGATGCGCTAATAGCATGGGCATTATGGCGCTTTTTCATGCGCTGGGGGGAGGAGTCGGGTAACAGTGGCGCGAAACTATAGAGGCTGGGATAAAACCCATTATTGTTCCGGGAAAATTGTCAGTTGTATGGAGGTTGATACGATGGATTGGAAGACTTTGAAGCAGACCGCGCGGGAGAAGTTCAACGGGGCGTGCCGGGTTTGCCCGGCGTGCAACGGCGTGGCCTGCGCCGGGGAGATGCCCGGCATGGGCGGGATCGGTACCGGGGCTTCGTTTCAGAATAATGTGGCGGCGCTGGCCGGTTATCGCCTGAATCTGAAGGTGGTGCACGATGTCAGCGAGCCGGTGATGGCCTGCAGGATTTTCGGCATGGATCTGTCGATGCCGATCATTGGCGCGGCGATCGCGGGCGGCAAGCTGAACATGGGCGGGGCGACGACCGAGCCGGAGTACGCGGCGGCGGTGGTGAGCGGCTGCCACCAGGCGGGCACTGTAGGCATGACGGGCGACGGGCCGATTGCCGATGTGTTCGAGGCCGGGCTGGCGGCTATCGGCGCCGTTGGCGGCCGGGGCATCCCGGTGATCAAGCCGCGGGAGAACGATAAGATTATCGAGAAGGCCAACCAGGCGGCCGCCGCCGGGGCTGTGGCCTTCGGGATGGATATCGACGCGGCGGCGATCATCAATATGACGAACGCCGGCCAGCCGGTGGGGCCGAAGACGGCTGCCGAGCTGGCGTATATCAAGAAGAATACGAAAATCCCGTTTATCGTCAAGGGGATTATGGTCCCTGAGGATGCGCGGGCCTGCGTGGAGGCCGGGGTGGACGCGATCGTGGTTTCGAACCACGGCGGCCGGGTGCTCGATCATACGCCGGGTACGGCCGAGGTGCTGCCGTATATCGCCGAGGCGGTGAGGGGCAAGATCACTATTCTGGTGGACGGCGGCATCCGCAGCGGGGCCGATGTGCTGAAGATGCTGGCTCTGGGCGCCGATGCGGTGCTGGTGGGCCGGCCGGTGACGATCGGCGGCGTGGGCGCCGGGGCCGAAGGGGTGGCGATGGTGCTGAACAAGATGGCCGCCGAGCTGCGCGCCGCGATGGTGCTGACGGGGACGGCGAACGTGGCCGAGGTGCCGGAAGATATCCTCTGGTAAGGTTGAATGATATGATAAGGCCGCCGGGCTAAAACCCGGCGGCTTTTGTATTGGGGGAGGGGCGTCCTCCCGTACCCCATGTAATGCCGGAACCGTTCAGAAACCCCCAGATGCTAGGAAGGGCGAGGACGCGCCGCGTACTCGGATGTACGCGAGCAAGCGCCCGGAGGCCTGACAACGCAGATGGGGGTTTATCAACGGTTCCAATGTATTGCGCTAATATTTTAATTGTTTAAAGTATTAGCAGGATATCCCTTCAGCATATAGAATAATATACTCATTCTGTTTGGGAGGGGATTTCTCATGAGCAAAAAGTATTTGGCGCTGGCGCTGGCGATAGTGTTCGCCCTGACCGCGGTGCTGGCCGGCTGCGGTTCGAGCCAGCCCGCGCAGCCGGCCAAACCGGCCGCGCCGCAGAAGATTATCATCGCTTACACGCCGTGGACTGGCTACGCGGCGCTGTTCGTAGCCCAGTCGAAGGGTATGTTCAAGGCCCGCGGCCTTGATATCGAGGTTCAGGCGATCGAAGGCGTCGGCGACCGCAAGCAGGCGCTGGCCGCCGGCAAGATCCAGGGCATGGCCGCGTCGATCGATGTGTCGATCTCGGCTGCCGAAAGTCTGCCGCTGAAGTATGTGTGGGCGTTCGATTCCTCGGCCGGCGCGGACGGTCTGCTGGCCAAGCCGGAGATCAAGGGCTTCGCCGATCTCAAGGGCAAGCAGGTGGCCTACCACAAGGGTTCGGCTTCCCACCTGATGCTGACCGAGCTACTGGCTAAGAATAATATGAAGGAAAGCGACCTCGTTCCCGTGGATATGAAGGCTTCGGAGGCCGCCGCCGCGTTCATGGCGGGCAAGGTCGACGCCGCCGTTACCTGGGAGCCGCACCTGACCAAGGCCGTGAAGGCCGGCGGCAAGCTGATGGCGACTACGAAGGATACCCCCGGCCTGATCGCCGACGTGCTGGTGTTCAAGGAGGACTATGTGAAGGCTAACCAGGAGACGGTGCAGAAGATCGTCGAGGCGATGGCCGAGGCGACCGATTTCCTGATCAAGAACCCGGCCGAGGCCAGCAAAATGGTGGCCGAGGGCATGAAGATGAAGCCTGAGGATGTGGCTTCCGACTTCCCGACGCTGAAGTTTTACGATCTGAAGGGCAACCTCGAGTTCTACGGTACCGCCGACAAGCCCGGCCCTATGCACGCTGTGACCAAGAAGGCCGCCCAGTTCTACGTCGACCAGAAGGTCCTCAAGGCAGTGCCCGATGTGAGCAAGATTCTCGACAACAGCTTTGTCCTCAAGATCAAGAAGTAAGGAATGTTTGCAGCGGAGAGGTTGCGCCGGAGGCAGGGGCCTTGGGGCAGCCTCTCTTTTTTGGCAGCTTGCACGGGTCAGGCTGTGGTATAATTATTGATGGAGTTTCCCCGGAAAGGAAATGTGGTAATTTTGTCCAGGAGTAAAATCTTCGTCCCGAAAGCCGCCATCCCGCCCCATCTGTACGCACTGTGCAGCGTGCTGGCTTTCGCTCTGCTGCTGCTGGTGTGGTCGGTGCTGACGTACGGCGCGTTTGTGCCGCCGCTTTTCCTGCCGACGCCGGACGCGATCGTGACGAGCGCAATTACGCTGTTCGCCGAGTTCGAGCTGATGAGCGATGTGTGGGCGAGCGTGCTGCGCGTGACGGCCGGGTTCCTGCTGGCGGCGGTCATCGGTGTGCCGCTGGGGGTGTTGATGGGCAGCCTGAAGACGTTCGAGGCGTTTTTCGAGCCGCTGTTGGGCTTTATCCGCTATATGCCGGCTTCGGCCTTCATCCCGCTGTTTATTCTCTGGCTGGGGATCGGCGAGAGCGAGAAGATCGCGGTGATCTTTTTCGGTACTTTCTTTCAGATGACACTGATGGTTATGGACGTTACCAAGAATGTGTCCATGGACCTTATCAATACGGCCTATACGCTGGGCGTGTCGCAGCGCGGCGTTTTCCGGCGGGTCATCCTGCCGGCCAGTCTGCCGGGGATCGTCGATACGCTGCGGATAACCTTCGGCTGGGCGTGGACGTACCTGGTGGTGGCAGAGATCGTGGCCGCCAGCTCGGGGCTGGGGTATATGATCATGCAGTCGCAGCGCTTCCTGAAGACATCGAATATCATCGTCGGCATCGTGGTGATCGGCATCATCGGTATCATCATTGATGTGCTGTTCAAGTGGCTGTACGCGCGGCTCTTTCCGTATTTGGGCAAAGGGGGTGCCGCGTGATGAGCGCCAAGCTGCTGGTGGAGAATGTTTCGAAGGTGTTCGGCGGCCCGGACCGCGAGGTGACGGCGCTGGAGAATACCAATTTCAGCGTGGCCGAGAGCGAGTTTATCACGATTCTCGGGCCGTCGGGCTGCGGCAAGTCGACTATCCTCAAGATCATCGCCGGTCTGGAGGAGACTTCGAGCGGCCGGGTGACGCTGGACGGCCGGGAGATCAACGGGCCCGGCAAGGACCGCGGCATGGTTTTCCAGAGTTATACGCTTTTCCCGTGGCTTACGGTGGCGGAGAATATCGAGTTCGGCCTGGATGTGGCCGGACGCCCGAAGGCGGAGCGCCGGGATATCGCCGCCCATTATATCGCCAAGATCGGCCTGAAAGGGTTCGAGAAGGCATATCCGGCCCATCTTTCCGGGGGCATGAAGCAGCGGGTGGCGATCGCCCGCGCGCTGGCCAACGATCCGCAGGTGCTGCTGATGGATGAGCCGTTCGGGGCGCTGGACGCTCAGACGCGGGCGGTGATGCAGGAGCTGCTGCTGAGCGTGTGGGAGGAGTCGCACAAGACGATCCTGTTCGTCACTCACGATGTCGACGAGGCGGTGTTCATGGGCGACACGGTGTATGTGATGACGGCCCGGCCGGGGCGGATAAAGGCGCGCATCGCCGTGCCGCTGCCGCGGCCGCGCAGCTACGATATCAAGGTGTCGGACGTTTTCCTCGGCATCAAGAAGGAGATCCTCGGCCTGATCCGCGAGGAGAGCTGGAAGGCGGCCAATAGTCTGGAGCTTATGGAGGGTGTGCGCAATGAAGAAGTATAGCATTTTTGAGACAGGCTGGGGCTATGTGGCGGCGATGTGGTCGCCGGGCGGCCTGTGGGCTATTTCTTTCCCTTGTGAGTCGACTCAGGAGGCGCTGACCTCGCTCAAGGTCAGTATATCCGGGGTCGGGGAGGGGTACCCCGAGTGGGCGGTCGGCCTGGAGGGCGAGCTGAAACGGTATTTCGCCGGGGAGCGGCTGGATTTCACGGCGCCGGTGGACTGGGACGGCTATACGCCTTTCCAGGCGGCGGTGCTGCGCTATACGGCGGCCATCCCTTACGGCGTCGTCGAAGGCTACGGGCAGGTGGCGGCGGCGATCGGCCACCCCAAGGCGGCCCGCGCCGTGGGCGGGGCGCTGCATATCAACCGCACGCCGGTCGTGGTGCCCTGCCACCGCGTGGTGGGGGCGGACGGCAGGCTTGTCGGCTTCGGCGGCGGGCTGGACCGGAAGAAGGCGCTGCTGGATTTGGAGGCAGTTACTTATTCGGACCGCTGACAGACCCCAGATGGTTAAAGCCCGAGGCCGTTCAGAAGCTGCTGGATGAACAAAAAAATTATTGCCATATATTTGTCCCAAGGGATATAATATCTGTATTGGCAAAACAGACCGGGAGGGCGCGCGAGTGTCGGGCTTTCTGCTGAGAATCCTCATCAACGCGATAATTATCTGCGCCGTGGTGGTGGAGCTGCCGGGCATATTTGTGGATACCTTGGGCGGCACGCTGCTCGGGGCGGCGATCATCGGCGTCGCCAACGCGGCGATCAGGCCGCTCTTAACGCTGGCGTCGATGCCTTTCAACACGGTGACGGTCGGTTCGTTCGCCTTTTTCACCAACCTTGTGGCGCCGCTGGCGGTGGTCAAGGCGCTGCCGGGGTTCCAGGTGTCGAGCTTCATGGCCCCGCTGGCGGGGATACTGCTGATGACGCTGTGCAGTTATACGCTTACCAAGGTAATTCAAGACCGGTAAGGAAAAAGGGCGCCTCGGTCGAGGCGCCCTTTTAGGTTTAGAACCTGTAGGTGAGGCCGAGGCCAAAACCCTTGGTGGTTGTGTCGATGTCGCTGTCGTTGAGCCTGAGGTCGTCGATGCGCTTGTAGCGGTAGAAGAGGTTGACGTCGAGGTCTTTGGCGAGGGCGTAGGCGAAGCCAGCTTCGGCGTTCAGCAGGCTGCTGCCGGCGCCGACGATGCCGTAGAGGGTGGTTTTCTTGCCGAGCGCGGTGGTGCCGATAAGGCCGACCTGCCAGGTGCTCTTACTGGGCAGCGAGAAGCCGGGGGCGTTGATGGTGAGCCTGGCTTGATGCCAGCCGGCGAAGGCGGACAGGTTATTGTCAAGCTTGTAGAGGATGTTGGCTTCCTGGCTGCGGATGCCGCCATGGTAGCCGCCGTAGTCTTTGCTGACCGGATTGAAGTAGCGATACTGGATGGCCCATTTGCCGCCGAGGCCGGCGGTGAGGCCGTAGTCGAAGTTGCCGCTTTTGCCGTCGCCGGTGAGGCTGTCGACTTCCATGTCGAGGCTCGGTGTCCAGTTGACGTCGAGGGCCACTTTGCCGGCCGAGTAGTCGGTGAGCGGGCTGGCCGTCGTTACGCCCGCCGTCATGAAGGTGCAAAGCAGCACCGCGAGGATTACCGCGAGTTTTTTCATTCCGTTACACCTCCTTTCTCTGGAATCTATAGCTAGACTATGCAGTCATCGCCAAAGATGATGCTCGGAAATTATTACCACCGTCCAGGAGGGTTCACTCATGTCCATCAAATTGATTGCCATCGATCTCGACGACACGCTTCTCGACCACAGCCGCACGATTTCGCCTAGGGCGCGGGCCGCGATCGCCGCGGCTATGGCGAAGGGCGTTACTGTGACGGTGGCCACCGGCCGCATGTTTTGCTCGGCGCTGCCGTACGCGCAGCAGCTGGGGCTGGACGTGCCGCTGATAACTTATAACGGGGCGCTGATAAAGTGCGGTCTGTCGGGGGAGACGCTCCGCCACCTGCCGCTCGATATGGCGACGGCCCGCGCGCTGCTCGCCCTGTTCCGCGACCGCGGCTGGTATGTGCAGGTGTATCTCGACGATGTGCTGTACGTGCGGGAGCGCGACGCCAACGCCCGTTACTACGAGACGATTGCCGGCGTGGAGTCTGTGCCGGTGGGGGACGAACTGTGGTCGCCGGCGGGCCCGCCCACGAAGATGCTGGCGATGGGGGACCCGGCCGAGATACCGGCGATCGAGGCGGCCGTCCGCGCCGTCGGCGGCGACCGGGTGTACACGGCGGCTTCGAAGGCCAATTACCTGGAGATGACCGATCCAGCCGCCAACAAGGGGGCGGCCCTCGCTTTCCTGGCCGGACGGCTGGGGATCGACCGGAGCGAGGTGATGGCGATCGGCGATTCGAGCAACGATCTCGATATGGTCGAGTACGCCGGCTGGGGGGTGGCGATGGGCAACGCCAGCCCGCGGGTGAAGGCGGCGGCCCAGGCGGTTACGGAGGCCAACGACGCCGACGGTGTGGCGGCGGCGATCGAGAGGTTTGTGCTGAATAAATGAATACGCGCAAGAGGCCGTCGGGAGACGGCCTCTTGGCTTGTAGACAAAGTCAGATTGGTGAGAAAGGTCCAGATGCAAGGCGCACCGGAAGAGCGCGCCGCGACGCGTACTCGAACGTACGCTAGCAAGCGCTCTGAGGAGCAACGCCGCAGATGGGCCTTTATCGACAGTCTGAGAGGCTGTCGGGAGACGGCCTCTTCGTTTGCATGGCAGGATTTTGCCGGCCCCGCATAGTATTGAGATTATTGATGAGTCGGCCGCCGCACGGGCGGACGGCGCTGGGGAGGTGCCGAAGGGTGAACCGCGAGGGTGTAAGGAAACTGCTCACCGAGCACGAGTGGGAGGAGATCGTCAGGCTGGCGCTGCTCGACCGGCGCGTGCTGCGCATTCTTCTCGGGCTGCTTTACGAGGCCGAAGACTACGTGCACTGGCTGGCGATCGACGCTATCGGCCGCTGCGGCGGCCGGACGGCCGCCGACAACCCGGAAAAGACGCGGGATCTCATCCGCCGCCTGCTGTGGACGCTGAACGACGAGAGCGGCGGCACGCCCTGGGGAGCGACCGGGGCGATCGGCGCGGTGATCGCCGCCCGTCCCGATCTGTTTGGCGGGTACCTGTCGATGATCTGCCCGTTCCACGATGATGTGAACCTCTACCCGGAGTTTATCTGGTCGGTGGGCGCGGTGGGCCGCACCCGCCCCGAGCTGGCGGGCGAGTATGTTCCCTTCCTGCTGGACGCCCTCGGCCACGCCGCGGCGGATATCCGCGGCTATGCCGCGTGGTGCCTGGGCGTGCTGCGGGCCGTGGACGCGGCGGACGCCCTGGAGGCCTGCCGGGGAGACGCCGCCGAGGCGGCGGTGTACGAGGGCGACGGGGTGTACCGCCGGCGGTCTGTCGGCGCCATCGCCGCCGACAGCCTGGAGCGGATGGGTAAGGGCTAGCACGGTTATGCTATAAGGGTGAAATGAGCAGCGACCGCTCAGAAGTCCCCGGATGCAAGGCGCACCGCAAGACGCGCTGCGACGCGTACTCGGATGTACGCTAGCAAGCGGCTGAGGAGCAACGCCGCAGACGGGGGCTTATCAGCGGTCGCTTTTGCTTTTTAAACAGAATTAGCCTATAATTGGTTATATATAAAGGAGTGATCCCATGCGGTTCGAAGCCGATCTGCACATTCACACCGTCGCCAGCGGCCATGCTTACAGCACGGTGCTGGAGGTCGCCCGCGCCGCCGCCGACAGGGGGCTGGCGCTGATCGCCCTTACCGATCACGGGCCGGCGATGCCGGGGGGGCCGCATGCCTACCACTTCAGCAATCAGTTCTGCATGCCGGAGAGCATTTTCGGCGTCAGGGTGCTGAAGGGGGTCGAGGCGAACGTGATGGATCGCGACGGCACGCTCGATCTGGACGAAGGCCGCCTGGCGAAGATGGAGATTGTGCTGGCCGGGTTGCATACCTTTTGCGCTCCGTACGGCACGGTGGACGAGAACACGGCGATGATGATCAATACGATCAGGAATCCCTGGGTGGACGCCATTGTCCATCCGGGCAACCCGGAGTATCTCATCGACGAGGCGGCGGTGGTCCGGGCCGCGGCGGTAGAGGGCGTGGCCCTGGAGATCAACAACAGTTCACTGACCGTTTCCCGCAAGGGCAGCCTGCCTCACTGCGACCATATCGCCTCCCTGGCGAAGGAGTACGGCTGCCGGCTCCTTGTCGGCACAGACAGCCATTTCGCTTATTCCGTGGGCGACTTCGGCGCGGCCGCCGAGATCGTCGCCAGGAACGGCATCGATCCGGCGAAGGTGCTCAATACGTCGGTGGCGGCAATCACGCGCTATTTAGAGGAGCGCAGGGATAAAAGACCGAAGAAATAGATGCTTTGTTTGAGCTTATAAATAGCGGTGTGCGGGAGCTGATCAGGATGGATAATTTTCGCCTCGTAATCGTTACCGGCATGTCGGGAGCGGGAAAAACCCAGGTCGTCCGGGCGATGGAGGATCTGGGCTATTTCTGCGTGGACAATCTACCGCCGATGCTTATCCCCAAGTTCGCCGAGCTGTGCGTGCAGTCGGCCGGCCGGGTGAGCAAGATCGCTCTGGTGGTGGATATCCGCGGCGGCGAGTTTTTCGATACCCTCGTGCAGGTGCTTGAAGATCTTGAGACTCAGGGTTTCATGTACGAAATCCTCTTCCTGGAGGCAGCGGACGAGACGCTCATCCGCCGTTACAAGGAGTCGCGCCGCCGCCACCCCATGGCCCCCTTCGGCCGGGTGAGCGAGGGCATCAGCCGCGAGCGCGAGCGCCTGGAGCATATCCGCGGCCGGGCCACGCATATTATCGATACTTCCGACCTGGCGACATCGCAGCTCAAGGAGAAGATCACCGCAATGTTCGCCGGCGAGCGCGACAGCGACCGGATGACGGTGACGGTGGTGTCGTTCGGGTTCAAGTACGGTATCCCGCTGGACGCCGATATGGTGTTCGATGTGCGATTCCTGCCCAATCCCTTCTATGTGGAGTCGCTGCGGCGCAAGAGCGGCAAGGAGACGGACGTCAGCGATTATATCGGCAAGTGGCCGATCACCCACCAGTTCCTCGACAAGCTCGGCAGTCTGATCGATTTTCTGGTGCCCAACTATGTCAAGGAGGGCAAGGGCCAGTTGATAATCGCCGTGGGCTGCACCGGCGGCCTCCACCGTTCGGTGTTCGTGGCCGAGAAGATCCACGAGGGGCTGAAGAAGAAGGGTTATCGGGTGGGTGTGGAGCACAGGGATATAAAGCATAACGTCCTCGAAGTCTAGCTCCGATACATCTGCGGCTGTTGATAAGCGTCGCCTCGCGGTGTTGCAACTGCGCCTGCCATCGTGTGCGCAAGTTCTTAGCGCTTCAGCGCTTAGAACTGCGGCCTACCCTTTACGGGTGCAGCGTACGTTCGTGTACGCTTCCGGTGTCAGCCTTGTTGCGCCTTGCGCTACTCGTTTCTCCCCAGCCGCTTGCCTAAAACTTATCCCGGAAATACACGAACCGGCTAGAAGCGAGTAGCGCAAGGCGCCGAGCCGACGGCACCGGAGGCGTACACAGACGTACGCCGAGGATGCCGGCGGCGAAGGCAACAAAGCGATACGAAGCTTATCGCCGGTTCCCCAGGAGCATGGAGTGAACTACCTGAAATGGCTTTACCCGGGCATGAAGCTGAAGAGATGGCTGCTGCTTTTTTCGCTGGGCGTCATCGCCGCCAGCCTGGGGTTGGCTATTGTCTTCAATTATAAATACATCGGCGTGGTCGAGGAGAATATCTTCAAGATGTTTTACCGCGCCACCGGCAAGTATTATTACGCCGCCACGACCGTCGCCGGCACGGTTATTTTCGTCCTCGGCCTGGCGGTGATGACGTTTTCGACGCGCCAGATTATCCGCTCGGTCGTCAGCGTGCTGCTGCCGGAGGGGTCGGATAAGCTCGTGGAGATCATTTTCCAGAAGCGCAAGCTCAACCGGGGCCCGGCGGTGACCGTCCTCGGGGGCGGCACCGGCCTGTCGGTGCTGCTGAGGGGCATCAAGAGCGTGACAAGCAACATCACGGCGATCGTGACCGTGGCCGACGACGGGGGGTCGTCGGGGCGCATCCGCAACGATCTGGGCATCATTCCGCCGGGCGATCTCCGCAGCTGCCTGGTGGCGCTGGCCGATACCGAGCCGCTGATGGAGAAGCTGTTCCAGCACCGCTTCGGCGGCGCGGGCGATCTCGCCGGGCACAGCTTCGGCAATCTGTATATCGCGGCGATGACCGAGGTGCTGGGCGATGTGGAACTGGCGCTGAAGGAGTCGAGCAAGGTTCTGGCGGTCCGCGGCCAGGTGCTGCCTTCGTCGGCCCGGACCATCCGCCTGGCGGCGGAGATGGCCGACGGCAGCGTGGTGGAGGGCGAATCGCAGATTCCACTCGCCGGCAAACCCATCCGCCGCGTGTTCATCAGGCCGGAGAACGCTCCGCCGGTGGCGAGCGCCATCGAGGCGATCGAGAACGCCGACGCCTGTATCTTAGGCCCCGGCAGCCTTTATACCAGCGTTATCCCCAACCTGCTGGTGGGCGGCATCGCCGATGCGCTGCGCCGCACCCAGGCTGTCAAGATTTATATCTGCAACGTCATGACCCAGCCGGGGGAGACGGACGGCTATACGGCGTCGCGCCACGTGCAGGCGATCGTCGACCATGTCGGCCCCGGGCTGATCGATTATGTGGTGGTGAACGGCCAGGAAGTCGCGCTGGGCCTGCAGGAGACGTACGCCCGGCAGGGCGCGTATCCGGTGGCGGTCGATACCGAGGCTGTGGAGGCTTTGGGCGTCAAGGTGGTGGAGGCCAACCTCATCAGTGAGACGGTGCTGGTGCGCCACGATCCTGTCAAGCTGTCGCAGACGATCATGAAGATGGTTTTCCGGCTCAAGGCGAGTTCGGAGCGGATGAAGCTGCTGGATTATTATCTGATCGCCGATAATATCAAGGAACTGAAGAACGGCGACAACGGTAAACACGGTTGACGGCGAAAGGCGAAGGTCAACCGTAAAGTAAAGCGAGTGAATATAGGTGTCTTTTTCCGCGGATGTGAAAAACGAACTGGCCAGGGTGACTGACGGGCAGAGCTGCTGCCAGGTCGCCGAACTTGCCGCCCTCATGAGGATGGGCGGCACGATGCTTATCAGCGGCAACAATACTGTCGGCGTCAATTTTACGACCGAGAACGCGGCTGTGGCCCGCAAGGCGCTGACGCTCATCAAGCGCGGGTTCGGCCTCGCCGTCGAGGTGGTGGTGACGCGCGCCCGCCGGCTGAAAAAGGCCAATTCGTATCATGTGAAGGTGGCGCCTTCGCCGGTGGTGGCCAAGCTGCTGGCCGAGCTCGGCATCATGCGCGGCGAGGTTATCAACGCCGGCCGGGACATGGGCCTGCTGCGCAAGGCGTGCTGCCGCCGGGCGTATCTGCGGGGCGCGTTTCTCGGCGGCGGGTCGGTGAGCAGGCCGGAGGGGGAGTACCATCTCGAGCTGGTGACCGGCAACCACGATTTTGCCAAGACGCTGGTGCGGCTCCTGAAGTCGTTCGGCCTGCCGGCCCGCATGACCGACCGCAAGCAGGATTTCGTCGTCTATCTCAAGGACGGCGACGCGATAACTTCGCTGCTGCGCATCATCGGCGCCGTGAGCGCGCTGTTCGCGTTCGAGAACGTGCGGGTGGTCAAGGATATGCGCAATCAGGTGAACAGGCTGGTGAACTGCGAGACAGCCAACCTGCAGAAGACGGTGAACGCCGCGGTGCGGCAGGTGGAGAGCATCAAGCTGATCGCCGCCCGCCTGGGCTTCGATAAGCTGCCGCCCAGTCTGAGGGAGGCGGCCGAGCTGCGCCTCGCCCACCAGGAGGCTACGCTGCAGGAGCTGGTGGACCTGGCGGACGGGCAGGTGGGCAAGTCGGGCATGAACCACCGCCTGCGGAAGCTGGAGCAGATCGCCCGCGACCTGGAAGGGAAGGAATAGATGAAGCTGCTGGTGAAAGGCGCCGCGGCCCTCGCCGCGCTTATCGTCCTGGCTGCCTTCTGGGCGGCCTGGCCCGCCGCGGGCGTGCCGATGCTGGCCTACCACAAGGTGGGCGACACCGAGGAAGCATACAGCGTGGCGCCGGCCGATTTCGAGCGGCAGATGGCCTTTCTGGCCGACAAGGGCTACACGGCGGTGACGATGGCCGACCTCGTCGCTTACTTGAAGGACGGGAAGCCGCTGCCGCCGCGGCCGGTGGTGATAACGTTCGACGACGGCTATGCCGACAATTATTACACGGCGCTGCCGATCATGAAGAAGTACGGCATGAGAGCGACGGTGTTCGTCGTTACCGATTTTCTCGGCGAGCGGCCGTATATGACGTGGGACGAGCTTAAGGCGCTGCGGGCGGCGGGCACGGAGATCGGCTCGCATACCCTGCATCACCGGGCGCTGCCCGAGCTGCCGGCGGCCGAACGGCTGCGCGATGCGGCGATGTCGAGGGATGGGCTGGAATGGCGGCTCGACGCGCCGGTCAGGTTCCTCGCTTACCCGTTCGGCAGCTACGACGCGGCTACGCAGGCGGCGCTGAAGGCGGCCGGGTACCGGGCGGCGGCCAGCACGCGGCTGGGGCTTAACAATCCCGGCGACGACCTCTATGCCCTGAAGCGGATCAACATCCCCCGCAGCCGCTGGGGGATGGCGGAGTTTCGGCTGCGGCTGATAAGGGCAAATGTGTACGAGAAGTTGGGGATATAGATGAGGGCGGTCCGTGGCGGCTGTCCTTTTCGTTTTTTTGGGGCGGAGGGGATTTTTTCCTGGCGACGGTTATATTTACATAACAACAAGACGTTGGTATAATGATAAGTGATTCGCCATAGGGAGGTACATATGAAATACATAACCAAGCGATTGAAGGCAGCCGCGCTGGCGGCCGCCATGGCGTTCGTTTTCGGGGGCCCGGCCGCGGTCGCCGGCCCGGCTGGCCTCGATGTTCTGAAGCTGCCGGAATGGCAGGTGACCTCGACCTCGTACGGCGGCAAGCTGCTGCTGTCCGACAGCCCGGAGATGGTGACCAGCGACGGCATCCTGTACCAGGACAGGGTGGCGGGCGATGTGCGCCTGTTTTTCCACCACGTGAATGCGACGGCCGTGCCCAAGCGGCTTGTGGTGCTGTTAGAGAACGCCGGCCCGGAGGCGGCGAAGGTGACGGTGCATCAGCACGGCGTCGGCGGCCCCGGCTACGACTGGATGGCGGTGGGCAAAGCGGCCCAGGAGGCATACCTGGCAGGCGGCGACACTTATCTGGTGGATGTGCCGGCCGGCGGGGCGACGACGCTTTCGACGGCGCTGCAGGCCGCGGCGGTCAAGCCCAATATGCTGGTGAACGGCATTTTCGACTTCATCGCCGACAGGCCGGTGACGGTCAAGGTGATGATGCTGCCGCTGGAGGCGGATGTAAAGAAGTTCGCCCTGCAGGCGAAGGTGCTGCCGCCCGACGCGCAGAAACTGCGCGGCACGTTCGAGGGCAAGGACCGGATGCTGGTGCCGATGAAGGTGTATAATCCGCAGGTGGACGGCCCGGTGGCGCTGACGCTGGCCGACAACGCCCTCGATCAGTATGTGGTCGGGATTGACGCAACCACCGGGGAGACGGTGCTCAACTACGGTAATTACGGCGTGGTGTACAAGCTCTTCCTGCCGGCCGACGGCCGGGGCAAGACGGCTTATTACCTCAACCCGCGGGGCGGCGACTATGCCGGCGCTTTAGGCATCAGGTACAAGTATGTGGTGGCCCCGCCGCTGCCGACGCCGAAAGTGGGCACGGCTTTCGGCCATAATAAGCTGACCGATTTCGCCCATGTGGGCACGTTCGCCGGCGGCGAGTCGCTGTGGCTGACGTTCAGCCCTCCGGGGGCGTCGAACCTGCCGGTGAAGCTGCTGATTGTGCCGGAAAATTAGCAAGATGTATTTTAGACGCCGCATTTCGGCGTCTTTGCTTTTCCATGAGCAGGTAATTGTGGTAAAATAGTACCCGAGGTGATAAAAATGTCCACTAAATTATGCAAAACTGTTCTAAAAGAGCTCGTCCGGGAAATCGACAAGGCTGCGTTTCGCGCCGAGGCCAACTTCGGGTCAGTGTTAGCCGAGGTTGTCGCGTGTCACCCGGAAATCACTGCAACCGAGGAAGAGTGGAACAAGCTGGACGAAGAAACCAGGAATGCGATTATTGACCGGGCCAAGAAAACACTGGGGGCTATTGGCTAGCCGACGCTCTTGGCGAAGCCGCCGGACGACGCTCCCGCCTTCGGGGGCAGCCCTTTTGGTAGCGGAACGGTTGTCCGGCCTGCCAAAGTGTGGTATCATAGTCTAAGCAATCGCATACATATCGGCAAGGAGGGAATTTCGATGGCTAAGCATATCGTCACCGTAAATAAAGGCTCGCTGCAAAGTACGGTCAAGACGGGCGGCTGCGGCGAGTGCCAGGCGTCGTGCCAGTCGGCCTGCAAGACTTCTTGCACGGTAGGCAACCAGGTCTGCCAGAAACAGTAACAGCGGCGCCCCCGTTAATGCGGGGGCCTTTTACTTGGAGGGTATTTTGGAGGCTAGCATGGATATACATAGATTTTTCCTGAACGGTATGCGTATCGTGCTCGATGTTAACAGCGGGGCGGTGCATGTCGTCGATAAGATAGCTTATGACGCGCTTGACGTGTTCGACGGGCACAACGACGCGGCGGTGGTTGCCGCGCTCGCGGGCGAGCACGGGGCGGCGGCGGTGGCCGAGGTGCTGGCCGAGCTGCACGGGCTTGTGGACGCGGGGCTGCTGATTTCGCCGGCCGTGGAGGTGCCGGCGGTTATCGGCGACGCGCCGCTGGTCAAGTCGCTTTGTCTGCATGTCGCCCACGACTGCAACCTGCGCTGCGGCTACTGCTTTGCCGGCACCGGCGATTTCGGCCATGACCGCAGCCTGATGCCGCGGGAGGTGGCCGAGAAGGCGGTGGAATTCATCATCGCCGGCAGCGGCCGGCGGCAGCATTGCGAGATCGATTTCTTCGGCGGCGAGCCGCTGCTGAACATGGATACGGTGCGTCACACGGTGGCGTATGTGCGGCGGCGGGAGGCCGAGACCGGCAAGGTGTTCAAGCTGACGCTGACGACCAACGCGGTGCTGCTGGACGAGGCGACGCTGGCGTACCTGAACGCCGAGAATATCAGCCTGGTGCTCAGCCTCGACGGACGGCGCGAGGTGCACGACCATATGCGGCCGGACGCCGCCGGCAACGGCAGCTGGGAGGAGGCGCTGGCCGGGGCGAAGCTGGCGGCCGATTCGCGCGGCGGCAAGAATTATTACCTGCGCGGCACGTACACCGCCCATAATCTCGACTTTGCCGCCGATGTGCTGGCGATGGCGGATCTGGGCTTCACCGAGCTGTCGGTCGAGCCGGTGATCGGCAAGGATACCGGCTACGCGCTGCGGGAGGAACACCTGCCGGCGCTGTACGCTCAGTACGAGGCGCTGGCGGCCGAGTATCTGGCGCGCCGCCGGGGCGGGCGGCCGTTCGAGTTCTTCCACTTCAACCTCAATCTCGACAACGGGCCGTGCGTGGCCAAGCGCCTAGCCGGCTGCGGCGCCGGGCACGAATACTTCGCGGTGACCCCGGACGGCGACCTGTACCCCTGCCATCAGTTCGTCGGCCGCGACGATTATCTTATCGGCAATCTTACTGACGGCATAAAGAAACCCGAGCTGGTCCGCAAGTTCCGCCAGGCCCACGCGCTGGCCAAACCGGCCTGCCGCGAGTGCTGGGCGCGTTTTTACTGCAGCGGCGGCTGCCACGCCAACGCCCAGTTGTTCGGCGGCGACCTCGCCGAACCTTATGTTTTGGGCTGCGAGCTGCAGAAGAAACGGCTGGAGTGCGCGATCATGATTCAGGCCAGCCTGGCCGCGGATAAGGGAGAATAGCGCCGCCATCGCGGGTTTTCCTAAGTTGCGAAAATACTGAATACGTGATAATCTCGGATTATGAAACGTTGTCAGGAGTTGTTATGGAAAGACGGCGGATCGTTGTCACGGGCATAGTGCAGGGGGTGGGGTTCCGCCCCTTTGTTCATAATCTCGCCCACCGCTTTTGTCTCGGCGGTTGGGTGGCCAACGACGGCCGCGGGGTCGTCATCGAAGCCGAGGGGGATCCCCCGGCCGTAGCGGCCTTCTTCGCCGCCCTGCGGGCCGAGGCGCCGCCGCTGGCGGTCATCGACGCGATCACGGCCGAGGCCCTGTCGCCTGAGGGCGGGAAGGGGTTCGCCATCCTGGCGAGCGGCCCGGCGGAGGCGCGGCTGGCGCTGATTTCCCCCGATGTTGCGACCTGCCCGGACTGCCGGGCTGAGATCGCCGACCCGGCCGACCGCCGGTACCGCTACTCGTTCACCAATTGCACCAACTGCGGACCGCGCTACACCATCATCGAGGATGTGCCCTACGACCGGGTGCGCACGACGATGTCGTCCTTCGAGATGTGCCCCGCCTGCCGGGCCGAGTATGACGACCCGGCCGACCGGCGGTTCCACGCCCAGCCCAACGCCTGCCCGGTGTGCGGGCCGGCGTACCGCCTGCTGGACAGGGAAGGCCGCCCGCTGCCGGGCGACCCGCTGGCCGAGGCCCGCCGGCTGATTGCCGCCGGAAAGGTGGCGGCTATCAAGGGCATCGGCGGCTATCATCTGGCCTGTAATGCAATGGATGTCGAGGCTGTTGCCGCCCTCAGGGCCCGCAAGGTCCGCGAGGACAAGCCGTTCGCCGTTATGGCCGGCAGCCTGGAGGCCATCCGGGCCCGCTGCCTGGTGGACGCCGCCGAGGAGGAGCTGCTCGCCGGGACGGCGCGGCCGATCGTGCTGCTCGCCAAGGGGCCGGGCTACGACCTGGCGGCGGCGGTGGCTCCCGGCAATCCGTATGTGGGGATGCTGCTGCCGTACGCTCCCGTCCACTGGCTGCTGCTGGCGCCGGGCGACGTGTGGGTGATGACGAGCGGCAACACCAGCGACGAGCCGATCGCCTACGAGGACGACGACGCCTTCGCCAGGCTGGCCGGCATCGCTGACTTTTTCCTTGTCCACAACCGGCTGATCCGCTGCCGGGCCGACGATTCGGTGGCCCGCGTATTCGCCGGCCGGCCGTATATCCTCCGCCGCAGCCGCGGGTTCGCGCCCGCGCCCATCAGGCTGAAGGATCAGGGGCCGGCGGTGCTGGCGTGCGGCGGTGAGCTCAAAAACGCTTTCTGCCTGACGAGGGGCGACCTGGCTTTTATGAGCGCCCATGTGGGCGACCTTGAGAATATGGCCACCTATAACGCATATACGGACGCCATCGACCACTACCGTCGCCTGTTCGCCGTTACCCCGGAGGCGGTGGCCCACGACCTCCACCCCGAGTATCTGGCGACCAAGTACGCCATGGATTGCGGCCTGCCCCGCGTGGGCGTGCAGCACCATCACGCCCATATCGCGGCGGTGCTGGCCGAGCACGGCGAGAGCGGGCCGGTGATCGGCGTCGCGTTCGACGGCACGGGCTACGGCGACGACGGACGTCTGTGGGGCGGCGAGTTTCTGCTCGCCGACCTGAAGGATTACACCCGCCTTGCTCATCTGGCCTATCTGCCTCTGCCGGGCGGCGCCCAGGCGATCCGCGAGCCGTGGCGGCTGGCGGCCTGGCTGCTGTACGACCTGTACGGCGCAGACTTTGTCAATAAGGATATCCCCTTTACCCGCCGCCTGCCGACCGGCTGGGAATTGATGCTCGACGCCGCCGCCAAGGGGCTGAACGCCCCGCTTTCTTCCGGGGCGGGACGGCTTTTCGACGCGGCCGCCGCTCTCCTGGGGGTCCGCGGGGCGATAAACTACGAGGGCCAGGCGGCCGTGGAGCTGGAGCTGGCCGCCGCCGGCCGGCGCGGCCGGGCGCTGCCGTACGAGATAACCGCCGGCGAGCCGGCGACGGTCGATTTCCGGCCGGCGTTCGCCGCGATGGCGGACGCTCTCGGCCGGGGGACGCCGGTCGCCGCGCTGGCAGCCGATTTCCACGCGACAATGGCCGACGCCGTAGCGTCCGTAGTCCGCCGCCTGGACGCCGCCAGCGGCGTTCGCAAGGTGGCGCTGAGCGGCGGCGTGTTCCAGAATGTTACGTTGCTTGGGCAGGTCGTCGACCTGCTGGCGAAAGATTTCACCGTGCTGCTTCACCGCCGCGTCCCCGCCAACGACGGCGGCCTGGCGCTGGGGCAGGCGGCGGTGGCCATCGAAAGGAGCAGATGATATGTGTCTTGCCGTGCCTGCAAAAATTGTCGACAGGAATGATATGATGGCTACCGTGGAGGTCAGCGGCGTCACCCGCCAGGTGAGCCTGATGCTGCTGCCCGGAGCCAAGGTGGGCGAGTATGTGCTTATCCACGCCGGGTTCGCCATCCAGACGGTGGACGAGGAGGAAGCGAAACGGACGCTGGAGCTATTCAAGGAGATGGCTGCCCATGAAGAGTAGGGACAGGGAGGAAGAGCATCGCCTGGCGGCGTTTTTCCGCAGCGAGATCGCCCGGCTGGCCACCCGGCCGGTGAGGCTGATGGAGGTGTGCGGCACCCACACGGTGGCGATTTTCAAGGCCGGCATCCGCCAGCTGCTGCCGCCGGAGGTGGAGCTTGTCAGCGGGCCGGGCTGCCCGGTGTGCGTTACTCCCAACGAGTATCTCGATACCGCGGTGGCGTACAGCCGCCAGGAGGGCGCCATTATAACCACTTTCGGCGATATGCTGCGGGTGCCGGGTTCCTCGTCGAGCCTGGCGGCCGAGCAGGCGACGGGGGCCGATATCCGTATCGTTTATTCGCCGCTCGACAGCCTGGCGATCGCCGCCGCCAATCCGGCGAAAAAGGTGATTTTCCTGGCGGTGGGCTTCGAAACGACCGCGCCGACCGCCGCCGCGACGGTGCTGGCCGCCGAGCAGGCCGGGCTGGCGAATTTTTTCGTGCTGTCGGCCCATAAGCTGGTGCCGCCGGCGCTGCGCGCCCTGCTGACGGCCGGCGAGGTCCAGGTGGACGGGCTGCTGCTGCCGGGGCACGTGAGCGCGATCATCGGCGAGGAGCCGTACCGCTTTTTGGCGGAGGAGTACGGTGTGCCGGCGGTCATAACCGGTTTCGAGCCGCTCGACATCCTCGGCGCGGTGTATCTGCTGGTGAAGAGGATCGCGGCCGGTGAGGCGGCGCTCGACAACGAGTACCGCCGCGTGGTGCCGCCGGCGGGCAACCCCGCCGCCCTTGCCGTGCTGGATAGCGTTTACGGCGAAGCGGACGCTTCCTGGCGTGGCATCGGCGTCATACCGGCTTCGGGTCTGGCGGTGAAGGCCGCCTACCGCCGCTTCGACGCCCTCGCCGCCCTGCCGGTGACGGTGGAGGAGACGAAGGACCATCCCGGCTGCCGCTGCGGCGAGGTGCTGCGCGGCGTGGCCCGGCCGGCCGACTGCCCGCTGTTCGGGGCGGCCTGCACGCCGGAGAGGCCGGTGGGGTCGTGCATGGTGTCGGTGGAAGGCACGTGCGCGGCCTGGTACAAATACGGCGCGGGAAGGTGGCAGGCATGAAGGACGAATTGATTCTCCTCGCCCACGGCAGCGGCGGCAAGCTCAGCCACGACCTGGTGGCGCGGGTGATGCAGCCCGCGTTCGCCAACCCGGCCCTCGATCTGATGCACGACGGCGCCAGGGTGGAGGCGGCGGGGGCCAAGCTGGCCTTTACCACCGATTCTTATGTGGTCAAGCCGCTGTTTTTCGCCGGCGGCGATATCGGCAAGCTGGCGGTGTGCGGCACGGTCAACGATCTGGCGGTCAGCGGCGCGACACCCCTCTATCTCAGCGCAGGGTTCATCATCGAGGAGGGCTTTCCGGTAGCCGAGCTGAGGAAGATCGTCGCCTCGATGCGGGCGGCTGCCGCGGAGGCCGGGGTTTCGATCGTCACCGGCGACACCAAGGTGGTGGAAAAAGGGGCGGTCGACGGCATATATATAAATACGGCCGGCATCGGCGCGGTTATCGCCGGCACGGATATATCGCCCCTTAACGCGCGCCCGGGGCAGGATATCATCCTGAGCGGCCCGGTGGGCGATCACGCGGTGGCCGTGATGGCCGGCCGCCACGGCCTGAAGCTGCCGGCGACGGTGGTGAGCGACTGCGCGCCCCTGGCCGGGATGATCGGCGCGGTGCTGGCCGCGGTGCCGCAGGTGGCGGTACTGCGCGACCCGACCCGCGGCGGGCTGGCGACGACGCTTAACGAGATCGCCGCCCAGGCCAAGGTGGGGATAATGGTGGATGAGGCCGCCATCCCTGTGCGTCCTGAGGTGCAGGCGGTCTGTGATATCCTGGGATTCGACCCTTTGTACCTCGCCAATGAAGGGAAAGTCATAATTTTTGTCGAATCTACTTATAGTGAAAAGGTTATGGCGGTTATGCGCGCCCACCCCTATGGCCGCGAGGCCCGCGTCATCGGCCGGGTGACCGCCGCCCCCGCCGGCCAGGTCGGCCTGCGGACGGGGATCGGCGGCGTCCGCCTGCTCGATATGCTGATCGGCGACCAGTTGCCGCGGATTTGTTAACATATCCAGAGCACGTCCGTCATAATATTTAGCGAGAGGAGGAGAGCTGAAGATGCGCATGGATTACAGCCTCAAACTCGAACTTACCCAGAAACTTGTGATGACCCCACAATTACGCCAGGCCATCGCTATCCTGCAGCTTTCCTCGCTGGAACTTTCCGAGATGGTCGAGCAGGAGCTGTTGGAGAACCCTGTCCTCGAAATGGAGGAGAAGGCGCCCGCCGAGCCTGTCGTGGAGGAGACGAACGACCGGATCAGCGAGTATTTCGAATGGGCCAATTACTTCGACGACGGCACCGACCACGGGTACGCGCCGCCGGGCGAGGAAAAGCCGTCGTTTACGACCTTCGTGTCGGCGGCGTCGACTTTGCACGAACACCTGGAATTTCAGCTGCATCTGACCCTGTTGGACGAAAAGGCCCGCGCCGTGGGCCAATACCTCATCGGCTGCATCGACGAGAACGGCTACCTGTGCGGCACTGTGGCGGAGGCGGCGCATAACCTGGGCGTCGCCGAGGAAATGGCGACCACCGTGCTCGGGGTTATCCAAACCTTCGACCCCACGGGGGTGGGCGCACGCGACCTGCGGGAGTGTCTGCTCATCCAGGCCGAGCAGCGGAGCGTCGACGCGCCGCTGGCGCTGGCGATCATCGACAAGTACCTCGACGAGGTGGCGGCCGGACACTTCAAGAATATCGCCGACAAGCTGGACTGCACCCCCCATGACGTGCAGCGGGCGGTCGATTTCATCCGCACCCTCGATCCCAGGCCGGGGCGGGCGTTCGACGCCGGCGACCAGCCGTGCTATATAATCCCCGATGTCACCATCGAACGGGTGGCAGGCAATTATATCATCATCATCAATGATCACAATATCCCCCATCTGACGATCAACCCTTACTACCGCCGCGTGGTGCGCGACGCCGACAGCGAGGCCAAGAAGTTCGTGGAGGGGCGGATCAACGCCGCGGTGTGGCTCATCAGGAGCATCGAGCAGCGCCGGCGCACGCTCTACAATGTCGTCGAGACGATCATCGAACTGCAGCGCGATTTCTTTGACCACGGACCCAAGTTCCTGCGGCCGCTGACGATGAAGAAGGTGGCCGACAAGGTGGGCATCCACGAGTCGACCGTCAGCCGGGCGATCGCCAACAAGTACGCCGACACCCCCCACGGACTGTTCAGCCTGCGGGCCTTTTTCTCGGCCGGGCTGCAGGGGGCGGACGGCGAGGCGCTGTCGGCGGCGACAGTCAAGCGGCAGATCAAGGAGTTGGTCGCCGCCGAGGACCCCGTACAGCCGCTCAGCGACCAGGCCATCACCGAGATCCTCATCGGCCGGGGGGTGGCGGTGTCGCGCCGCACGGTCGCCAAGTACCGCGAGGAGCTTAATATTCAGAGTTCGAGCAAACGGCGGCGATATTGATTGGAGAACAGAACCGGGCATTATGCCCGGTTTTTTGTTATGCTGAGCGGCAAAACGGCAAAAAACCGCTGGCGGAAAATTTGCCGTTAGTGTATAATTTAACTAACTACCCCTCCCCCGGGGGGAGACCCCCGTCCGGGGGTGGCGGGTTAATGAAATGAACGGATATGTTGCGATAAGGAGGCAAGCCATGAAACAGATAAAGGCGGTACTTGCGCTGGTTGTCGCCATTGCTCTTGCCGGCGCGCTCGCGGGCTGCGGCGGCGCCCCCAAGGCGGCCGAAACGCCTAAGCCTGCCGCGGCGGCTATCGGCAATCCCTTCGCCGCGCTGCAGGCGGAGACGGATAAGTACCTGAAAGAGAACCGGGCGCTGTACATCGAGCCTCAGGAGGTGCTGGCCAAGGTTGTGACGGCCGGCGACCAGGGCTACTACCTTGTCGATGTCAGGAGCGACGAGCACTACGCCGCCGCCCATATCCCCGGCGCCGTACATATCGCGTACGCCGATGCCTGGCGGGAGCAGAAGACGGCTTTCCTGCCCAGGGATAAGAAGATCGTCGTCGTCGATTATTCGGGCCATACCGCCAGTCAGGTGGCGGCTTTCTGGAGCATGCTGGGTTTCGACGCCACGGCGATGAAGAACGGCATGGCCGGCTGGTCGAAGGATAAGGATATCGTCGGCGGTTCGCCGCTGGCCTGCGAGGCGCTTAATTACCCGGTGACGGTCGCCTTGACCGCAGCCGCCGACCACGAACTGCCCAAGCTCGACGGCAAGGCGGCGTCGCTGGCCGAGCTGCTGGCCGCGCGGTCCCGCGAGGCGACCGAGCAGGCGCCGGTCATCCAGCCGAAGGATTTCCTCGCCAAGCGGGGCGACTATTTCGTCGCCGACCTCCGCCAGGGCGAACATTACGCAGCCGGCCACATCGAAGGCGCGGTGAACATCCCCTTCCGCGGCCTGGCGGCGACGGAGAACCTCCGCAAGCTGCCGGCCGACAAGACGATCGTGCTGGTGGACTACGACGGCCACGCGGCCAGCCAGGCGGCGCGACTTTTGAACCAGCTCGGCTACCGCGCCACCGTCCTCAAGGACGGCATGAGCGTGTGGACGGCCGACGAGAAGGTGATCGGCGCCAAGACCATCGCCTGCAACGTGGGCGAGCACCCGGTCGCGAAGCTGAACGCCCCCCTGAAGCCCGGCCCGTCCGCGGCGGCCACGTGAGGGTAGGAAATTCGCAGCCAGTTTGGCTGCATAAAGGTTTAGCCACCCCAAGGATATAACGGAGGGTGAAAAAATGCCCAATATCAGCAGAAGAACATTTCTTAAAGCCGGCGCTCTCGCCGGGGCGGCGTGCGTCGCGCCGGCGGCTTTCGATTTCTCTTCGTTCGCGCGCGAGGCGGCCGAGCAGCCGGTTACCAAGATACCTTCGACCTGCAACGGCTGTTCGACGAACTGCGCGCTGTGGGTGTTCGTGAAGAACGGCCGGCTGTGGAAGCTGGAGGGCGACCCCAAGTCGATGAAGAACGAGGGCAGGCTGTGCGCCCGCGCGTACGGCGTGGCCGCCGATGTCTATAACCCTGACCGGGTGACCCAGCCGATGAAGCGGACGGGCGAAGGCCAGTTTTCGCCGATTTCCTGGGAAGAAGCGTTCAAGGAGATCGCCGGGAAGCTGACCAAGATCATCGACAAGGACACCGCCAACACCGTCGTCTGGATGGCCCACGGCGGCAAGGAAACGTATGCCCAGATGCTGCTGGACGAGATCGGCGCGGCCACCTACATAACCCATTATTCGACCTGCTTTACCTCCAAGACCAACGCCTGGGACAAGATGGTCGGCTCCCAGCTGACTTCGGACATCAATCGGGCCAGGTATATGCTGTTCGCCGGCCGCAACTACGCCGGCGGCATCATGCCGGGGGCGATGCGCAAGATCATGCGGGCCAAGGATCGCGGGGCGAGGATTGTGGTCGTCGATCCCAGGCTGTGCGAGCTGGCGAAGGTGGCCGACGAGTGGCTGCCCATCCGCCCCGGCACCGATCTGGCCTTTTTCCTCGGCCTCGCCCACACGCTGATCAGCGAGAAGCTCTATGACGAGCAGTTCGTCAAGGAGTATGTTTTCGGTTTCGAGGAGTTCTGGAACGCCAACCGCCATTTCACCGCCGAGAAGGCGGCCGAGATTTGCGATATCCCGGCGGCCAAGATCCGCGCCATCGCCCGCGAGCTGGCGAAGAACGCCCCGGCGGCTTTCCTGGAGCCAGGCTACCACGGCCTTCACAACCACTACGCGGCAAGCACGCAGATCGCCCAGGCGAACGTGATCGTCAACGCCCTGCTGGGCAACTTCTACAAGCACGGCGGCCTGATGCCGGCGGCCGGCCCCAAGTTCGGCAAGCTGACGCTGCCCAAGCGCCTGCAGCCGGAGAAGGGGGAGCGGGCCGACGGCGCGGGGGTGGCGAGCGAGTATCCGACTGTCGAGACGAGCCGCGGCATCGCTCAGCATATGCCCGACATGATCGCCGCCGGCAAGGTCAAGGCGCTCTTTATCTACCATTTCAACCCGCTGCGGACGGCGCCCGACCCCGAGTACCAGAAGAAGATGGTCAAGGCCGACCTGGTGGTGTCCATCCCGGTGGACTGGAACGAGACGTCGGTGCATACCGCCCATTATATCCTGCCTGAGCATTATTACCTTGAGCGTATGGACGCCCCCAAGTCGACGGGCGGCAACATCGCCCACGATTACCCGCAGGCGGTGATGCGCTTCCCGGCCCTCAAGCCGCTGCACAACACCAAGCACCTGCTCGATATCCTCAAGGGCGTCGCCCAGGAGATGAAGATCGACGACCTGTACCCCTTCACCGTCGAGGAGGAGGCGGCGGCGATGCTGAAGCCGCTGGGAGCGACGCCGGACACGATGAGGGAGAACGGCTGCCTGGAGGTGGCCGAGGCGGTCAAGCCGGAGTTCCCGGTGAAGGACGGCAAGCCGGCCCTCACGACGACCACCGGCAAGGTGGAGTTCAGCGTCGGCGCTTTCAAGCTGCACGGGCGGATGGGCGTGCCTGTGTGGATGCCGCCGCTGGTGAGCCCCAAGGCGGAGAACGAATTTCGCCTCATCCACGGCAAGCAGCCGTGGCATTCGCATTCGGTGACAAGCAACAGCCCTTATCTGATGGCGGTGTCGAAGAGCTACAACGGCAGCCGCATGTGGATGAACCGCAGCCGGGCCGACAAGCTTGGCGTCCGCGACGGCGACATGGTGACGGTGGAGGCGCGGATCGAGCACGGGGGCGAGGCGCGGACGGTGAGCAAGAAGGTGGCCGTGAAGGTGACCGAGATGCTGCACCCCGAGTGCGTGTGGGTGCCCTCCGGCTACGGCAATTTCTCGCCGCGGCAGAAGGTGGGCTACCAGCAGGGGGTCAATTACAACGATTTCGCGCCGGCCAGGGTGGAGCCGCTGTCCGGGAGCTGCATGGTCCAGGAAGTAATCGTCACGGTTAGGAAGGGGGGCTGACGCGGTGGCTCATTACGCGATGCTGATCGATGCGGCGCGCTGCACCGGCTGCGCCGCCTGCCGGGTCGCCTGCCAGATGCAGTGGCAGCTGCCCCCGGATGTGTTTTTCAACCGCCTGGAGTTCCGCGAGGCGGGCAAATACCCGGACGTCCGCCAGGAGATCGTGCCGGTGCAGTGCATGCACTGCGACAACCCGCCCTGTGCGACCGTCTGCCCCACCAAGGCTACTTATAAGCGCGCCGACGGCCTTGTCCTCATCGACCACGACAAGTGCATCGGCTGCAAATACTGCGTCGTGGCCTGCCCGTACGACGTGCGGCAGATGAATGACCGCGGCATTCCCGAGAAGTGCCGCTTTTGCGCAGGGTTTATCGAGAAGGGCGAACAGCCGCCGTGCGTGAGCACGTGCATGAACGACGTGCGGGTGTTCGGCGACCTCGACGATCCGAACAGCGAGATCAGCAAGAAGATGAAGGAAAAGCCGGTTTATCAGCTGGCGGCCGAAAAAGGCACCAAACCGCGCGTTTTCTACGTGAAGGGGGGTGGCTGACGTGATGCCGAAATTCGAGCGCTGGATGGCGCTGCCCGGCGCGCTGGTGCTGGCCGGGCTGGCGGGCGCCGTGAATAAGCTCGTCTACGGCGAACACGCGCTGGGGACGACGGCCGCCGTGCCCTGGGGCAGCCTGATCGCCGGCTATGTGTTCTTCGCCGCCGCCGCCACCGGCGCCGGCCTAATCGGCGCGTTCGCCCACTACAGCGGCCGGCCGGCGCTGGGAGCCATCGAGAAACCCAGCCTGTTTCTGGCCCTGTCGCTACTGCTGGCCGGCTTTGGCCTGATCGGCATCGAGCTGGGCAACCCCTTAAACCTCATTTATATAGTCTTTTCGCCCAATCTCCAGTCGGGCATCTGGTGGATGGGTTTCCTGTACAGCATCTACATGGGGCTGCTGATGGTGGAGTGCTACTTCAGCCAGGTTGACCCCGCCAACAAGAACCTGAAGATCGTGTCGGCGGTGGCGGTCGTCAATAAAATCGCCGCCGTCTGCAACCTCGGGGCGATCTTCGCCCTGATCGCCACCCGGCCGTTCTGGCACGGCTTCTATTTCCCGCTATATATCCTGCTGACCGCGATCCTGTCGGGCGCGGCCGCCCTGGCGGCGGCGATGTGGCTGAGCGCGAGGCGCCAGGGGCGGGAGGCGGACGGCGCGGTGATGGCGGCTTTAGGCAGGATAATGCTGGCGGCGCTGGTCGTGACGGCGCTGGCGAACGCCGGTAAGGCGGTCCTCGGCCTGGCGAGCGGCGACCCGGCCCTGCGGGCGGCGACGGCGGCGTTGGTGAGCGGTCCGCTCGCCCTGCGCTTCTGGGCGCTGGAGGTATTCATCGGCCTGCTGGTGCCGTTGGCGCTGCTGGCGAAGGCAGGCGACGGGCAGCGCGTCTTCCGGGCCGCGGTGATGGTGCTGATCGGCGTGTTCTTCATGCGCCTCGATTTCGTCATGGCGGGGCAGATGGTGCCCCAGGTGGTGGTGGAAGGCGTTCAGCACATCCTTATGCATGGCTATACGCCGTCGTGGACGGAGTGGGCGCTGACCGGCGGGGCGGTGGGAGCGGCGACGCTGCTGTTCGCCTTCAGCGAGACGGTCTTCGATCTCGGCGCCGGCGCGAGAGCGCACCGCGGCAAAGCGGGCGGGGCGGCCGCGGTCCGCGGCTAGGGACTCAAAGCGGGCAGCCGCTTGAGGATAAAACTTTGCAAATAAAGCTAAGGAGAGGGGATTAACACGTGTTTAACAATCGTTTTCTGACCAACCGGTTCCTTACAGTCATCACCCTGCTCATCCTGGTCGCTTTCGTCGTCGCCGGCTGCGGCGGCCAGCAGGCCAAGGCTCCGGAAAAGCCCGCCTCGGCGCCGGCGGCGTTCGACGCCGTCCAGGTGACCAAGGACGCCGCCTGGGACGCCTATAAGAAAGTCGTCGCCGACGTACAGGGCAAGACCTTCCCGATCGATGCCGCCAAAGCCAAGGAGCTGCTGACCGGCAACGAAAGCAAGTACCTAATCATCGACATGCGCGCCCCCGAAGACTACGCCAAGGGCCATGTCAAAGGCGCGGTCAACCTGACCATCGTCCAGCTGGCCGAGAACCTCGACAAGCTGCCGGCCGACAAGACGCTGCTGCTGTACTGCTACTCCGGGCAGAATACCGGCACGGCCATGGTCCCCCTGAAGGCATACGGCTATAAAGCCCTCTCGGTTTCCAAGGGCTTCGCGACGATGCAGCAGGCCGGGTTCGCGATCGATACCGCCGCGACCGCGTTCACCCCGGCTGCCGCCAAGCAGGCCGCCGATCCCAAGGAAGCCGCCGCGCTGGCCGGCATCAAGGATAACTACACGGCGATCGCCAAGCAGATGGCCAGCAAGACGCTCGTCATCGGCGGCGCCGATGTCAAGAAGCTGGTTGACAGCGCTGCCGACAAGTATGTGTTTGTCGATCTGCGCGCCGCCGAGGATTTCGACAAAGGCCACGTGAAGGGCGCCGTCAGCGCGCCGCTGGCTGCTCTCCAGGACAAGGCCAAGTCTTTCCCCAAAGATAAGACCGTCGTGCTGTACTGCTACAGCGGCCAGACGGCTGCCATGGCCACCGCGGCCCTGAAGGCCGAGGGCTTCAAGCTCATCTCGATCAGCACCGGTTTCCCGCAGGTCCAGGCCGGCGGGTTCGAAATCGAAAAGAAATAGGCCCGGTGTTATTAAAGGCCCGCCGTCAGGCGGGCCTTGTTCCGTTTGTGTAGATGGGCAAAATGTCGTTCAGAGCCCCCCGGAGGCTTAACAACGCAGATGGGGGGGTTATCAACGGCCTTCCAGTGTATATTAAACCAGCCGGTGGGAAAATTACCTATTGTGGCGTTATAGCGCCCCGCGGCATAGCGCCCGGGGGAGGCGGCGAGGGAGCGCCAAAACCTTTTTTCGAGGAGGATTCTACCATATGGTAACTCTGACAACAGCCCACTGGGTGTTCCTGTTCTGGGTGGTGGTCGTTATCGTCGTTATGGGTATGAGGAAAGACCCGCTCATCCCCTGCATCCTGGGGCTGCTTTCCGTCGGCTGGCTGGTCAAGGGCAGCGTCGTCGGCGCCTTCACGACGGTTTTCAACTCGCTGATTGTGGCCGGTAACGAGTTTTGGGGCATCATCGTCATCATCTCGCTGATCGTTTCCCTGTCGAAGCTGCTTGCCGAGACGGGGGCCGACTACCTGGTGATGAGCCCGGCCGCCAGGCTGATGGTCAATGCCGACGTCGCCTTCTGGGTGGTCGGTTTCGCGATGTTGATCGCCTCGTGGTTCTTCTGGCCCTCGCCGGCCACCGCCCTGGTGGGCGCCATCCTCTTCCCGGTGGCGGTGCGGGCCGGCCTGCCGGCGATCGGTGTGGCGATGGCGATGAATCTCTTTGGCCACGGCATCGGTCTTTCGACCGACTACGTCATCCAAGGGGCGCCTACGGTCACCGCCAAGGCGGCCGGCTTCGCGAACCCCGGTCCGGTTATTTCGGCCAGCATCCCGCTCGCCATTACCATGGGCCTGGTCACGACCATTGCCGCCTACCTTGTCGTCAAGAAGGATATGCGCACCAACGCCGCCGCCCACAAGCTGGAGCGCGAGAAGCTGGCGGCCGCCGAGCCGTCTCGGCGCGACCTGGACTGGGTGTCGTGGTTCCTGGCGATCGTCACCCCGGCCGCCTTCGCGCTCGATGTGGTCGCGATGCTGACCCTCAACCTGCGCGGCGGCGACGCCACCGCCCTCCTCGGGGCGACGGCCCTCGTCATTCTGGCGGTCGGCTGCCTGCTGAATTTCGGCTGGGAAGGGCTGGAGAAGATCACCGATTACATCCGCGACGGGTTTATGTTCGGCATCAAGATATTCGCCCCGGTCGTCATTATCGGCGGGTTCTTCTTTATGGGCAAGGGCGACCTCGCGAAGGCGATTTTCGATTTGAAGACAGCCACCGGCTTCCTGGAGGACTTCGGCGTCTATCTGTCGCAGACGGTACCCCTCAACAAGCCGTTCGTCGCCCTGGTGACTCTTGGGACGGGCATCATAGTCGGCCTCGACGGCTCGGGCTTCTCGCCTCTGCCGCTGGTGGGCAGCGTGGCCGCGACCTTCGAGAAGGCCATCGCCGTCGACAAGGCGACGCTGGCCGCTCTCGGCCAGATCGCCGGCGTGTGGACGGGCGGCGGCACCATCATCCCCTGGGGCCTCATCCCGGTGGCCGCCATCACTGGCGTCAACCCCATCGAGCTGGCCAGGCGCAACTTCGTGCCGGTGGTGCTGGGGTTCATCGCGACGACGATTGTGGCCATAATTTTGATGTAGAATTTAAAGGTTGCTGAGAAAGCCCCAGCTGCAAGGTGCACCGGATAAGCAGACACACAACGCTTTAGCGTTGATGTGATCGCTTATACCCGAAAGGGTGCGAGCGCGCCGCGACGACGGCCCCGGATGGGCCTAGTGCCGAACGCGCCATGGAGGGCATGGCGTTCGGCCGCGTACTCTGGCGTACGCTAGCAAGCGCTCTGAGGAGCAAGTGCGCAAGTTCTTGGCGCTTCAGCGCCCTAGAACTGCGGCCTGCCCCCTGCGGGTACGCCGCAGATGGGGCTTTATCGGCAACCGTAAGGGGCGGCAGCTCACGCTGCCGCCCCTTTTGTTCGGGAAAAAATACATGGCGCCTGCCGGATGAGTGGCAGGAATATGACATGAAAATGGCGAATTTTCAAAATAGCTCATCAATGATGAGGAGCTATTGAACCGTAAATAAATTGCGGGAGGTGACGCTGCCGGGATACATGGCAACTGCATAAGGAGAACCCCGAAGTCTGGACGAATTTTGAGGAGGAGTTTTAGTATATGACGGTAACACTGACCGCGGCTCACTGGGTGTTCTTGTTCTGGGTACTGGTTGTCATCGTCGTCATGGGCTTCCGCAAAGATCCTCTCATCCCCTGCATCCTGGGGTTGCTTTCCGTCGGCTGGCTTGTCAAAGGCGGCATTGTCGGCGCGTTCACCACCGTTTTCAATTCGCTGATCGTGGCTGGCAACGAGTTTTGGGGAATTATTGTAGTTATTTCGTTGATTGTTGCTTTGTCCAAGCTGCTGGGCGAGACGGGCGCCGATTATCTGGTGATGAGCCCGGCCGCCAGGTTGATGGTTAACGCCGACGTCGCCTTCTGGGTTGTCGGCTTCGCGATGATGTTCGCGTCCTGGTTCTTCTGGCCCTCGCCGGCTACCGCCCTGGTGGGCGCCATCCTCTTCCCGGTGGCTGTAAGAGCCGGCCTGCCGGCGATCGGCGCGGCGATGGCGATGAACCTCTTCGGCCACGGTATCGCGCTTTCGACCGACTTCGTCATCCAGGGAGCGCCGACGATTACCGCCAAGGCGGCCGGCTTCGCCAATCCCGGCCCGGTGATCTCCGCCAGCGTGCCCCTCATCATCACCATGGGCCTGGTGACGACGATCACCGCGTTTATCCTGATCAAGCGCGATATGAAGGCCAACGCCGCCGCCCACAAGCTGGAGCGCGAGGCGATGATGGCCGCCACCGAAACCAAGCGCGATATCGACTGGGTGTCGTGGTTCCTGGCGATTGTTACCCCGGTGGCGTTCGCGCTCGATGTGTTCGCGATGCTGACGCTCAACCTGCGCGGCGGCGACGCAACCGCCCTGCTCGGCGCGACCGCCCTCGTCATCCTGGCGGTCGGCTGCCTGCTCAAGTTCGGTATGGACGGGCTGGAGAAGATCACCGATTACATCCGCGACGGTTTCATGTTCGGTATCAAGATATTCGCCCCGGTCGTCATTATCGGCGGGTTCTTCTTCATGGGCAAGGGCGATCTCGCCAAGGCGATCTTCGAGCTGAAGACAGCCACCGGTTTCCTGGAGGACTTCGGTGTGGCCCTTTCCCAGACGGTGCCGCTCAACAAGCCGTTCGTCGCCCTGGTGACTCTGGCGACGGGTATCATCGTCGGCCTCGACGGCTCGGGCTTCTCGCCCCTGCCGCTGGTGGGCAGCGTGGCCGCGACCTTCGACAAGGCCATCGCCCTCGATAAGGCGACGCTGGCCGCCCTCGGCCAGATCGCCGGCGTGTGGACAGGCGGCGGCACGATCATCCCCTGGGGTCTCATCCCGGTGGCCGCCATCACCGGCGTCAATCCCATCGAGCTGGCCCGCCGCAACTTCGTGCCGGTGGTGCTGGGCTTCATCGCCACAACGATTGTGGCCATTATCCTCCTGTAATCCAGGTTACGATCTTACCACGGAAAGAGGGTGGCAACCCGGTTGCCATCCTCTTTATTTCATTTTCGCCGCCGGCGGCGAAGAGGATGGCGTCGTCATCGACGCGGCTCCCGGGGGAGGCGAACGTCACGCGGCAGCCGCGGCAGCGCAGGCCTTCGGCCAGCGGCGCAAGCAGGGCGGCGAGCGGCGCGGCGGCGATGATTACGATCTGCCGGCCTGTTGCCGCCGCCAGGGTTTCGTGGCCGGCGAAGGCGTTGCCGGCAAGCGTCGTCTGGACCGCCCGTCCGAGGAGCGGAGCGGCTGGGCAGGGGTCGAAGGTGAGGAGGTACACCAGGCCGGAAGGGTAGTTTCTGAGGGCCACCGCGCCGATTTCCCGGCCGCCGGGCAGCGGGAGGCGGATTTTTACCGTCGTGCCGGCCGGCGCCGCCGCCAATTTGTCGTCGCCCCTGATCACCAGCCCGACGCCGCCCGCCAGGGAGTGCGCGGCGACGACCGTCCCGGCCGCCGCCCGGCGCTCGTCGTCGTCCCGCCACTGCCAGCGTTCGAGAGCGCACCGCCCCTGCCAGTCGCAGCCGCACACCGCCTCGCCCCTGAGCTGCGTGCAGTAGGTGCATTCCGCTGTTTCCGCAAGGGAGCACGGGCAGCGTTCCGCGGCGAGTTCTTCGCATTCCACGGTTATCACCTCGCGATATCTTTGTGCGCCGATGTCTGTCGGCTATCCATGATATGCGGGCGGCTGCCGGTCGGTGAATTTCACATGATGAGAATATCACTGTTTGAAACAAAAACTGACAGGAAAACCCGCCAGATCATCGAAAAAATGTTTTCGGACAAGAAGTGCTACATGATGAGATTATATTTCACCATTTGAAACGGAGGGCAGCAGGAATATCCTCCCTGACAACGAATTTGCAATTAATAGATAAATAACCCAGTTAATAAAGTATCGGTATTTTTGCCGATATTTCCTTGTCCCAGGTGAACGGAGGAGCGCTTCTTTGCCTAATATTGCGGTTAACAGTAAGTGGATTAAGAAACTGAACAGGATGAATGTCCTTAACATCCTCAAACGCCAGGGTTCGGTGTCGCGCCAGGAGCTGGCCGTAATCACCGGCCTGACAGGCCCGGCGATCACCGGTATCGTCAAGGAGCTTCTCCGGATGGGCTTCGTCAAGGAGACGGGGCTGGGCCGCTCCCAGGGGGGGCGCAAGCCGGTGCAGTTGGAGCTCAACCCCGAGGCCGGCTATGTTTTCGGCGTCGAGGTTACCCGGCACGAGGTTTCGATGGGCATGGCCAACCTCACGGACGATCCCGTGCTGCTGCAGCGGCGGTCCGTCGATATGTCGGCGCCCCGGCCGGGAGTGGATAATTTCATCAAGATGATCACTTCGGCCGCCCGCATGGTGGAGCGGAAGGGTCAGCTGCTGGCGCTGGGGGTGGCCTTCCCCGGCCTGCTTGACGCGGTGACCGGCACGGTAAAGCGTTCGATCAACCTCGGTCCCGACTGGAACGGCTATCCTATCCAGGCGGCGCTGGAAGAGCGTTTGGGGGTCAAGGTTTTCGTCGAGAACAATTCCAACGCGGCGGCGCTGGCGGAAAGGTGGTTCGGCGACTGCGCCGAATGCCGCGATTTGGTGTACGTCAACTGGGGCGAGGGCATCAGCGCCGGCGTCCTTACCGACGAGCGCATCCTCCAGGGCCACCGGGGGTTCGCGGGGGAGATCGGCCATATTGTCATCCAGGAAGGCGGCGCGCTTTGCAACTGCGGCAACCGCGGCTGCCTGGAGACGATCTGCGGCATCCCCGCGCTGGAGCGCAAGGTGGCGAGCGAGCTGCCGTTTATCCCCGCCGACGATCCGGTGCGGGAGCGGGCTGCCGCCGGCAGGGTTTCGATCGAGGATTTCATCGATTGCGCGTCGGTCGAGGGCTCGTACTGCGCCGACCTGATGCGCCAGGTGGCGCGATATCTGGGCTATGCGGTGGCCGATGTCATCAATATCCTCAATCCCCAGGTGGTTTTCCTCGGCGGACGGATGGCCCGCGCGGCCGCCCTCAGCCTGGATGTGATCGAAGAGACGGTGCGCTCCCACGCTTTTCCCGAGGTGGCGGCGGCCACCGAGCTGAGGATTTCGTCGCTCGACGGGAGGGCCGGCTTTGCCGGCGCCTGCGCGCTGGCGCTCAGGGAAACGATGGAGTCTTCGGAGTCGGATCTGCTTAAAGGAGGCGAAGATCATCACTTACTTTTACCCCGAAAAACAATTTGATGGCTACCGGGAGGTAGTGCGGCTCGGCGACGGCCCCGAGTATATCGGCCTCGGCCTGTTGCGGCTCTCCGCCGGCGCTGTTCACACGGCGGCGACCGCCGGTGAGGAGGTTGTGCTGGTGGTTTTGTCCGGCGTGTGCGATGTCGCGGTCGGTGCGGCCGAGTTTACGACGGTGGGCGGCCGCAGCGACGTTTTCGCCGGGCGGGCCTCGGCGGTGTACGTGCCGATCAACACGGCGTACAGCGTGACCGCCGCCGGCGACCGGCCCGTGGAGGTGGCTGTGCTGTCGGCTAAGGCCGAGCGCAAGTTTTCACCGTTCGCCGTGCGTCCGGACGAAGTGGTTGTCGCCCACCGCGGGGCGCTGAACTGGCAGCGGGATGTCCACGATATCGTCACAGGCAACGCCGACGGCCGCGTCGACCGGATCATCGTCGGCGAGACGTTCGCTTATCCCGGCCAGTGGTCGAGTTATCCGTCCCATAAGCACGACGTCCACGAGCCGCCGCACGAGGGGCTGTTCGAGGAGATATACCTGTTCAAGGTCAAGCCGGCGGGCGGGTTCGGCGTGCAGATAATGTACAGCGACGACCTGTCGCTCCGGGAGGCTTTCATGCTCAAGGACGGCGACGCCGTTTTCCTGCCGAGGGGCTACCATCCGGTGGGCGCGGCCCCGGGCTGCCAGCTGTATTATCTGTGGGTGATGGCCGGCCCCCACGGGCGTAAGCTTGTGCCGCGGGACGACCCCAACCTGGCCTGGCTGCAGAACGTGCCCCCGATGCTGAAATAGCCCTTGGGCACAGGGCGGAAGCCGCGGAGGCTTCTCCGTTTAAATAAAAATATATATCTAGGGAGGGTCATTATGAACAAGAGAACCATCGCGATTCTGGTTGCGGTGCTGTTCGTCCTCACCGGCATTTTCGCCGGCTGCGGCGGCGGCGACAAGAAACCGGCCCAGCCGGCCCAGCAGCAGCTTGTGCTGAAACTGGGCGAAACCCATCCCCCCGACTACCCCACCACCCTCGGCGACAAGAAATTCGCCGAACTCGTAACCGAGCGCACCAAGGGCCGCATCAAGGTCGAAGTTTATCCCTCGTCCCAGCTTGGCGAAGAGAAAGCCGTTATCGAGCAGGTTCAGCTCGGCGCCGTCGCCTTCACCCGCGTAAGCTCCGCGCCGATGGCCGAGTTCAACAAACCGCTGGGCGTTTTCTCGCTGCCCTACATCTTCAACAGCAACGATCATATGTGGAAATTCCTCAACGGCCCGGACGGCCAGAAAATGCTCGACGGCCTGGCCGCTTCGAAGTTCATCGGCCTGTGCTACTACGATCCCGGCGCCCGCAGCTTCTACTCCACCAAGCCGATCAAATCCCTCGAAGATATGAAGGGCCTCAAGATCCGCGTTCAGCAGAACAAGATCAACATGGATCTAATGCAAGCCATCGGCGCCAGCGCCACCCCGATGCCGTACGGCCAGGTGTTCAGTTCGCTGCAGACCGGCGTTATCGACGGCGCCGAGAACAACTTCCCCAGCTACCTGACCGCCAACCACTACCAGGTGGCCAAGTACTACCTCGTCGACCAGCACCAGATGGTGCCGGAAGTGCTCGTCATGAGCAAGGTCGTCTGGGATAAGCTCTCCGACGAAGACAAGAAGATCATCAAGCAGGCGGCCGCCGACTCCGTGGCTACCCAGCGCGACCTGTGGACCAAGTTCGAAAAGGAAGCCGAAGCCAAGGTTAAGGCCGCCGGCTCCACCGTCACCTATGTTAAGGACCTCAAACCCTGGCAGGATGCCGTCAAACCGATGCTCGACAAGTACCGCGCCGAATACGGCGAAGTGCTTGACGCCATCGCCAAAGCTGCCAAATAGTACTGAATCTTATCCGATGACCGGCTTGACTGGCGGCGCTCCACGGGGGGGCCGCCAGTCTTGCCAATCGCAAGTAGTACAGGGGGTGACCGACGCGTGCAAACGATCAAGCGACTACTTACCGCGACGGACCGGACGCTGGAAAGCTTCGCCGTCATATGCCTGCTGACGATGATTCTCATCGTTACTATGCAGGTGTTTACCCGAAAACTGTTCAACTTCGTCTTTTTCTGGTCGGAGGAAATCACACTTCTCCTGCTGGCCTGGTTTTCCTACATGGGTATCGCCATCGGCTTCCGCGAGAAGCTGCATATGAATATGGATATGATCGAGAATTTCGTCTCCAAACGGACTATTTATTTCATGGACAAGGTCATCGATATCGCGACCTTCGCTTTTGGCCTTTATCTGATTATCGCCGGCTGGGATTTTACCGTTCTCATGCACGAATCGACGCTGCCGGCCACCAAGCTGCCCAACAGCCTGCTGTACGTCGTTATGCCGCTGACCGGCGTCATGACATGCGCTTATTCCGCCCTGCAGTTCTTCGGCAAGGATACGCGCCGCTACACCGAAGTGGAGGAGGAAATCAAGCAAAATGATGCCTGATCAATCGATTGCTATCTGGATACTGGCGCTCAGCTTCGTAATCCTCCTCATCCTGCGTTTCCCGGTCGCCTTGACCCTGGTGATTTCGTCCGTCCTTACGCTCTGGTATCTCGAAATCCCGCTGGTGGTCGTCGGCCAGCAGATGATCCAGGGGATTACGATCTATTCCCTGCTTGCCATCCCCTTCTTTATCCTCACCGGGCAGATCCTTGGCGAGGGCGGGCTGGCAAACCGCATCGTCAACCTGGCCAACCTGTTCGTCGGCCGCATCCGTGGCGGTCTTGCCCTGGTAAACAGTGTGGCCTGCATGTTTTTCGGTAATCTGTCCGGGTCGGCTGTCGCCGACGCGTCGGCCATCGGCTCGGTTATGATACCTCTCATGAAGAAGAAGGGCTACGCGGCCGATTATTCGGTCGGCGTGACCATTGCCTCCGCCATTCAGGGTGTCGTCGTGCCGCCCAGCCACAACCTGGTGCTGTACGCCATCGCCGCCGGCGGGGTCTCGATCAGCGGCCTCTTTCTGGCCGGCATCGTCCCTGGCATCATCTTGCTGACGTCCCTGATGATTACCGGCTACATCATCGCCGTGAAGAAGGGCTATCCCAAGGGTGACCCAATCAAAAAAGGCGAGATTCCCGGCATTCTTTTCCACGGTCTGCTGTCCTTCACGCCGGCGGTCATCATCCTCGGCGGCATCATCACCGGCTGGTCCACAGCTACCGAGTCGGGCGCGCTGGCGGCGGTGTACTCCTTCCTGCTGGCCTTCCTGGTTTACCGCGAGGCCTCGATCAAGCAGATGTGGCCGGTGCTCGTCCGCACCTTCCGCACCGTGCTGATGGTCTTTTTCCTGATAGCCGCCTCGCAGGCTTTCGGCTGGGTCATGGCTTACCTGCACCTGCCCGACCTCATCACCGAGTGGTTCCTGTCGGTGTCCGACAGCCCGTGGGTCATCCTGTTGATGATCAATATCCTGCTCCTCATCCTCGGCGGTCCGATGGACATGGCGCCGATGATCCTCATCCTCACCCCGGTGCTGCTGCCGGTGTGCAAGGCGATCGGTATGGACCCCATCCATTTCGGCATCGTGCTGATCTTCAACGCCGGCATGGGCCTCCTGACCCCGCCGGTCGGCACGGTGCTGTTCGTGGGCTGCGCCATCGGCAAGGTGTCGGTCGAAGCCGGCACGCGGGCGATGATGCCGTTTTTCCTGGCCATGCTGGTGGTGCTGTTGCTGTTGACGTATATACCGGCGCTGTCGATGTGGCTGCCCAATATGTTTAAGTAGCGATACTTGGGCAGGCCGTTGATAGCCTCATCTGCGGCGTTGGTCCTCAGCTGCCATCCTCAGCGTACGTTCGTGTACGCTTCCGGTGTCAGCCTCCGGTCCGCCTTGCAGCTGAAGGCTCTGAGCGGCCTGCGCACAGTCCGTTGAGCCAAGGGAGGTTTTCCTTATGCCCCGATTGACGAAAAAACTGCTGGACGGGAGTTTCCGCTTCCCGCCGGAGATGGATTTGCCGGCATACCCCGATAATCTGCCTGAACGGGTTGTCCAGTTCGGCGAGGGGAATTTCCTGCGCGCCTTCGTGGATTGGATGTTCCACCGCCTCAACAACAGCGGCCAGTGGGGCGGCCGGGTGGTCGTCGTGCAGCCGATCGCCGACGGACTGGCCGATCGCCTGAACGGGCAGGACGGCCTGTATACGCTGGCCCTGCGCGGTCTGCAGGACGGCCAGCCCACCGAGGATCTGTCGGTGATCGGCGTTATCAGCCGCGCTTTGAGCGCTTATAGCCAGTGGGACGAGGTGCTGAAATGCGCCGAGAACCCCACCATCGAGTACCTGATTTCCAACACGACCGAGGCCGGTATCAGCCACGATCCCGAGGACGGGCCCGATCTCGCGCCGCCGGTGTCTTTCCCCGGCAAGGTGACGGCGTACCTTTACAGGCGGTTTTGCCATTTCGGCGGCGACGCCGGCAAAGGTATGACCATCATCCCCTGCGAGCTCATCGACCGCAACGGCGATGTGCTGAGGAAGGTGGTGCTGCGCTACGCCGAGGAGTGGAAGCTGCCGGCGGAGTTTGCCGCCTGGGTGGAGAAGAACAACCTGTTCCTCAATACTCTCGTCGACCGGGTGGTGACCGGCTATCCCCGCGACGAGGCCGCGGCGTTCGCCAAGCGTCTCGGCTACGAGGACGGCTTGCTGGACACGGGAGAACGCTTCCACCTGTGGGTGATCGAAGGGCCGGCCCGCCTGGCCGAGAAGCTGCCCTTCACCCGCATCGGCCTCAACGTCATCTGGACGGACGACATGACCCCTTACCGCACCCGCAAGGTGCGCGTTTTGAACGGTGCGCATACCGCCGCGGTGCCGGCCGCGTTTCTTTACGGGCTGGATACGGTGGGCGAGATGATGGACGATAAGGTGACGGGCCGGTTCGTTCGCGAGGCGATTTACGAGGAGATCATCCCCGCTTGCGGGCTTGACAAGGATATGCTCAAGTCGTTCGCCGACGCGGTCGTCGAACGGTTCCGCAACCCTTACATCAGGCATTATCTTATCAGCATTCTACTCAATTCGGCGTCGAAGTTCAAGAACCGCGTCCTGCCGTCCATCCTCGACCACCAGGAACGCTTCGGTCGCCTGCCGCAGCGCCTGGTATTCAGCCTGGCGGCCCTGATGGCCGTTTACAGGGGCGGGAAGATTAACGGCGCGGTGATGGAAGCCCGCCGCGAAAAGGGCTCGTTCGAGATGCGCGACGATTTGTTCGTGCTCGAGGCGATGGCGGCTGCGTGGGCTAAATACGACGACACCGACGCCGGCGCCCGTGCGGCTGTGGCCGAGGTGCTTGCCAATACTGCCCTGTGGGGCCAGGATCTTAACAAGGTCGCCGGCCTGACCGAGGCGACCGCCGGTTATCTGCGCACCGTCTGCCGGGACGGCATGGCGGCGGCGATCGCGGCCGTGCCGGGCGGCGAGCGCCTGTGACGAGAGGAGAGATTGCATGGAACTGATGAGAATTCACCCCAAGGACAATGTTGCGGTGGCGGTTAAGCCGCTGGCGCCCGGACAGGCTCTGGCCGCCGGGTCGACCGCCGTGGTTACGCGCCAGCCCATTCCCGCCGGCCACAAGATCGCCATCTCCCCCATCGCCGCCGGCGAGAAGGTCGTGAAGTACGGTTTTCCGATCGGCACGGCCCAGGCGGACATCGCCGCCGGCGACTGGGTCCATACCCATAATTGCAAGACCAATCTCGGCGAGCTGCTCGAGTATACTTACGAACCTGAGGAGACCACGCTGGAGAGCGCCGGCCGGGGCGAGTCCTTCATGGGCTTCCGGCGGCCGGACGGCAAGGTGGGGACGCGCAACGAGATCTGGATTATCCCCACGGTGGGCTGCGTCAACCAGAACGCCCGCGTGATCGCCGAGGTGGCCGGGAAGCTGCTCTGCCAGGAGAATATCGACGGCGTCCATGCTTTCACCCACCCCTACGGCTGTTCGCAGCTGGGCGAGGATATCGCCAACACCCAGAAGATCCTCGCCAACCTTGTGCGCCATCCCAACGCCGGCGGCGTCCTCGTCCTCGGCCTGGGGTGCGAGAACAACCATATCAGGGCTTTCAAGGAGATCCTCGGTCCGGTGGCCCCCCAGCGGGTGAAGTTTCTCGAAACCCAGGGAGTCGATGACGAGATCGAGGTCGGGGTGCAGATGGTGTCGGAGCTGGCGGCGTATGCCGGCGGCTTCAAACGGACCCCCTGCCCGTTGTCCGACCTGGTTGTCGGCCTGAAGTGCGGCGGCTCGGACGGCTTCTCCGGGATCACCGCCAACCCGCTTGTCGGCCTGTTCTCCGACCGTCTGGTGGCGAGCGGCGGCACGACGGTGCTCACCGAGGTGCCGGAGATGTTCGGCGCCGAGACCATCCTCATGAACCGGGCCAAGGACAGGGAGACGTTCGCGAAGATCGTCAGCCTGATAAACGATTTCAAGACGTATTTTACCGCCCACAATCAGCCGGTGTACGAGAATCCCTCCCCCGGCAACAAGGACGGCGGCATAACCACGCTGGAGGACAAATCGCTCGGCTGCACGCAGAAGGGCGGCTATGCCGCCCCGGTGGTTGACGTTCTGCAGTATGGCGAGGCGGCCAAAACACAGGGCCTCAACCTGCTTAACGGCCCCGGCAACGACCTGGTGGCTTCCACGGTGCTCGCCGCCGCCGGCTGCCAGCTGATTCTGTTCACCACCGGCCGCGGCACGCCGCTCGGCACCGTTGTGCCGACGGTGAAGATCGCCACAAATAGCGATCTTTTCCGCCGCAAGAAGAACTGGATGGATTTCGACGCCGGGCGGCTGCTCGACGGCGTCGCCAGGGACGAACTCGCCGGCGAGTTCTTCGCCTATGTGCTTAACGTGGCGTCCGGGCAGACGACCAAGGCGGAGAAGCTGGGATTCAGGGATCTGACGATATTCAAGAATGGCGTAACGGTATAATAGCACTCCTTCGCGGCATGCCTTCGGGTGTGCCGTTTTTTTGCCATGCCGCCGGGAGGGGGAAAATCTCTTTTCGGGGGCGGTTTTGCGTTGCTGGGGCAAAATTTGTGGCGGCAGGGGGCGAAATAATGGAGGATGATAGTGGATTCCATAAATATCAGGAGGGATAGTATGCAGACAGTACCCGGGGTGGCTGCCCAGGCGCCCCAACAGTCGTTTGCCCAGCGCTACGGACTTATCATCGGTTTTGCCGCTTTGCTGGCCATCATCCTCCTGCCGACACCGGAAGGCCTGACCGTCGCCGGCCACCGGATGATCGGCATCTTGCTGTTCTCGGTTATCGTGTGGATGACCGACGCAGTCTCTTACCCGGTAAGCGCCGCGGTTATCATGGCCTTGATGGCTTTCCTGCTCGGCGTTTCGCCCGATGTGGCCAATCCCAAGGTTGTCATGGGGACCTCCAAGGCTCTTGGCATCGCCCTCGGCGGCTTTGCCAACACCGCCTTCGCTCTGGTGGGCGGCGCGCTGTTCATCGCCGCCGCGATGATGAAGACCGGCCTGGACAAGCGCATCGCCCTCGTCGTGCTGTCCAAGATTGGCGCCAAGACCAACCGGGTGCTGGCCGGGGTCATCTTCGTCGGGTTCATCCTCAGCTTCTTCGTGCCCAGCACCACCGCCCGCGTTTCCTGCCTGGTGCCGATCGTGATGGGCATCATTATGGCTTTCGGCGTGAACCTGAAGAGCAGGTTCGCAGGCGTGATGATGATCGCCACCGCCCAGGCCGACAGCATCTGGAACGTCGGCATCAAGACGGCCGCTGCCCAGAATATGATCGCCGTCGGCTTCATCGAGAAGCAGCTGGGGATCAACATCACCTGGCTCGACTGGTTCATAGCCGCCGCCCCGTTTGCCATCATCATGTCTGTGGCGCTTTATTTCGTGCTTATGAAAGTTATGCCGCCGGAGACCGACGAGATCGAGGGCGGGCAGGCCACTATCGCCAAGGCGTTGGCCGATATGGGCCCGATGACCGTCGATGAGAAGAAGATGCTGGCGATTTCGCTGGCGCTGCTGTTCTTCTGGTCGACGGAGAAGATCGTCCACCCCTTCGATACATCCTCGACGACCATTGCCGCCATCGCCCTCATGCTGCTGCCCGGCGTGGGCGTGATGAGCTGGAAGGAAGCCCAGCCGAAGGTGCCCTGGGGCACGCTGGTGCTTTTCGGTGTGGGCATCAGCCTCGGTTCGGCGTTGCTGTCGACCAAGGCTGCCGCCTGGATAGCCAAGATCGTCGTCGCCACCTTCGGCCTGCAGACCATGCCGGCCCTGACCATCATCGCGGTGTTGGCCGCCTTCCTGATAATCATCCACCTCGGCTTTGCCAGCGCAACCGCCCTGGCGTCGGCGATGATTCCGATCATCATCTCCATCCTGCAGAGCGTCACGACGCCGGGCATCAATGTCGTCGGCATGACGATGATCCTGCAGTATGTGGTGAGCTTCGGCTTCATCCTGCCGGTCAACGCGCCCCAGAACATGGTGGCCTACGGCACCGATACCTTCGAGGTCAAGGACTTTATCCGCACCGGCATCCCGTTGACCATCATCGCCTACCTGACGATACTGCTGATGAGCGCGACGTATTGGCAGTGGATGAACGTACTGGTGAAGTAGTCTAAGAATAAAAAGCACGCCTTGCGGCGTGTTTTTTTGTCGCTATCTGAGCCCGAGGGCGGCTTTGACCTGGCCGACCTTGTGGCGGCTGACCGGAATTTGCTGGCCCTTGCAGTCGTCCATCCGCAGGAAGTAGGTGCCTTTGAACCAGGGGATGACTTCGACGACTTTATCGAGGTTGACGATGTACTGGCGATGCACGCGGACAAAGGCGGTCCCGTCCGCTCTGCCGGCGGTCAGAAGGCTTTCGATTTCCTGCATGGAGAGAGTGGCGGCATACTCGCCCTTCTTTGTGAGGACGTAGACGGCTTTTTCGCGGACCTGGACGAGGGCGATGTCTTCTTTATTAAGGGGGACTATTCTGCCCCCGGACAGCACGCAAACTTTGCCGGACGGTTCTTTGAGCACGGCGGCCGGCCGCGCGGCCAGGGCGCGCACCTTGCCGAGCGCGGCGGCGATCTTGGTTTCGGTCACCGGCTTGGTGACATAGCCGACGGCCGGGGTTTCGAAGGCGGCCAGCGCGTATTCGGGGTGGGCGGTGATAAAGACGATGAGGGGCGGGTCGCGCAGGACGCTGAGGCGGGCGGCCATCTCGAGGCCTGACATGCCGGGGAGGCTGATGTCAAGGAAGACCAGCCGGGGTGCGTTGGCGGCGATGTATTCGAGGGCGGCCGGCGGCTGCTCGAAGCGCGCGACGACTTTGACGTCCGGGTGGCTGCCGAGCAGGTATTCGATTTCCTCGCAGATGGGCGGTTCGTCGTCGACGATTACGGTCGTCATGATCATGCCGTATTCCTCCTCTCGAGGGGGATGCGGATGGCGGCCCGGGTGCCTTCGCCCGGCTCGCTGTCGATGGTGAGGCCGTAGCCGCTGCCGTAGATGCTGGCCAGGCGCTTGTGGACGTTTTTGACCCCGATGCCTTCCTCGCTCGTGAACAGGGTGGCGAGTTGGGCGGACGGGATGCCGACGCCGTTGTCGGTTATCGTTATCAGCAGGTCTTCGCCGTCAATCCCGGCCCGGACGGTCAGCCGGCAGTGACTGAGCTTGGGGAACAGGCCGTGTTCGAGAGCGTTTTCCACCAGCGGCTGGAGGGAGAGGACGGGGACGGGCACGGCACGGGCTGCCTCGTCGACGTCGATGTCGACGCTCAGCCGGGAGCCGAAGCGCGTTTTGGCGATCTCCAGGTAGGCGAAGATGCCGTCGATTTCATCCCCGAGAGGCACGAAATCGCCGCGGACGGTGAGACTGTGCTGCATGATGGTCGCCAGGTGGGCGAGGAGGGTGCGGGCGGTTTCCGGCTTGGTGCGGCAGAAGGACATGATGGTGCCGATGGTGTTGAAGAGGAAGTGGGGGTTTATCTGCGCCTGGAGAGCTTTGAGTTCGGCTTTCTGGCGCAGCTTTTTCTGGTTGTCGACCTCGGCGAGCTGGATCTGGACGGACAGCAGGTTGGCCAGGCCGTCGACGAGGCGGATGTCCATGGCGGTGACGGCGCCCGCCACCGCCCGCGACAGCTTGATGGTGCCGACGACTTCGCCGTGTGAGAAGAGGGGGGCGGCCACGCCCGAGCGGAGCGGGCAGTCGGGATCGGAGCAGCCGCGGTCCTCGGGGGTTTCGATGACGATTAGCCGCTGCTCCTCAAGCACTTTGCGGGTCGAGGCGGTGCTGATCGCCAGCCCGGGGAAATGGTGGTCGTTGCCAAGGCCGATGAAGGCGAGCACTTTTTCGCGGTCGGAGATCGAGACGGCGTCCATTTTGGTCAGCTCGTAGATGATCTCGGCCGTCTTCTGCGCCGACGCCGGGGTGAGGCCCTGGCGCAGGAAAGGGAGGGTGCGGCTGGCGATTTCGAGCGAGAGCTCGGCGGCCTGGGCGCTGTGGGTCTCGCGCGTTTTCTGGAGGTCTTCGATGATGATGATGAAGATGACGGTGCCGAGGATGCTGACGAGGGTGGTGGGGACGGCGATGACGCGTTCCAGGGCCCAGGCAGCTTCGAACGGACCGAAGACGAACACCAGGCTTTTCTGGACGATTTCTCCCGCCAGAGCGACGGCCGCGCCAACCTTCCAGTTGAGGCGGTGGATGCCGAGCCGCTGGCGGACGAGCCCGGCGAGCAGGCCGCCGATAAGGGCGGAGAGGCCGCAGGCTTCGGCGGTGAAGCCGCCGAGCGAATAGCGGTGCAGGCCGCTGATGGCGCCGACGGTCAGCCCGACCCAGGGACCGCCCATGATGCCGCCCATCAGCGTCCCCACGAGGCGGGTGTTGGCCAGTGCCCCTTCGACCGGGATGCCGTTGTACGTCCCCATGATCGACAGCGGGGCGAAGATGGCGACAAGGGTGACGAAGCACCGTCCCCGCGTGGGGGTTTGGACGCATTCGCTGATGAATCTGTTGCGCCCGATGAGGTAGGCGACGATGGCGATGAGCGCCCCGTCGCTCAGCAGATCGAAAAGCATGGCGGTGTCCATAGGCCACCTCGGAAAAACGAATCTCTGCCGATTGAATTCTCCGTTTTTCCGCCAAAACCTTCCCGGATTGTTTCCAAACGGAACAGTGATAAAGCCGAGGCCGCTCAGGGAGTTCATCTGCAAGGCGCACCGGATAAGCAGACACACAACGCTTTAGCGTTGATGTGATCGCTTATACCCGCAAGGGTGCGAACACGACGCAGGCGTACTCGGGCGTACGCCGAGGAAGTGTTCGAGGAGCAAGTGCGTAGTTCTTAACGCTTTAGCGTTTAGAACTGCGGCCTGCCCCTTGCGGGTACGCAACAGAGGGGCTTCCTGAGCAGCCGACAGGAAAAATTTATTCTTTTTTCCAAACCATGAAGGAGATTGGCAACTGATGGCGAAGAATGATTATATAGCTCATCAATGATGAGTAGCAACCGCCCGATATGCCGGAGGTGGAGAGCATGGCTAATATCACCGAACAGATAATGGACGCTTTGGATGTGGAGACTTTCTTCGTCTGCGCCACCGAGGAGGAGGGGCGCAGTCTGATGCTAAACCTGCTCAAGTCATGGGGTTTTACCGACGCCGATGTGGTATTCGCCCAGTACGAGGGCCCGGGGGTCCGGGTCAGGGGCCGGGCGTACGTTTACCGGCCGGCCGACAAATACCGCTGGCTGCTCCGCGAAGCGGCGCCGCAGGAGGGCTGATAATGAAAAGAGTGCTGCTCGCACCGCTCGATCCGGTGCATGACATTGGCCTGAAGATCATCGCCCGCGGCCTTGAGGAGGCCGGCTACGAGACCATCCTCCTCCCTCCCGACCTGACGGAGGAGGAGATCATCGACAGCGCTCTCCGCGAAGGGACGGGGACGCTGCTCCTGAGCCGCACGCTGGGCTACGGCGTGGCCGAGGTCCTCGCCCGCTTCGTCGACCTCGCCGACGCCGCCGGCGTCCGTGCCAAGGTCAAGCTGGGCATCGGCGGCATGGCGATCAGGCAGGAACTGGCCGCCGAGCTGGGGTTCGACGCCGGCTTCGGTCCGGGGACGACGGTGGAGGAGGTCGTGTGCTTCATTGAGGGGCGGGAGTATAAGCCCGATCCCACGCGGTACGCGAAGGTGAAGCCCGACATGACCGCCGGCTACGGCTACGGTTACCGCCACGCCGGCATCGCCGGCAAGCTCGAACGCATCAGCGCGCTGATTATGGACTGGGTCAAGGACAAGACGTCGCCCGGCGTGGAACGCGCCCGGCTGCGCGATGAGCTGTGGGACGTCAAGAAGTGGCGGGCCCGTCAGGGCGACGGCGAGCTTTACCAGCACTACTCCGCCCTGTGCGGCGATATCCCCAAAAAGTATTACGCCAGCGGCGAACTGCATCCGAAGACGCGCCGCTTCACAAAAGCCGAGGTGGAGGGCCTGGAGAAGTACCTGGCCGACACCAAGGCCCGCATGTCGGTCCGCAAGCTCCAGCACACCCGCAAAAAGCCGCTCGTGTTCGTCCAGTACGGCACCGGCTGTCCCTTCATGGATATCGGCCATATCCTTGCCAGCGAGGCATGGGGCGCCGACGGCGTCGTGCACTTCGACCCTTCGTGGGGGGCGCGCACCGAGGGCTTCCTCGACGGCTTCCTCACCCACCAGGAGGACGGCACGGTGATAACGCCCGCCAACTTCAACCGTATCAAGGGCGCCCTCGAGGATTCGACGCTGTGGCAGGTGAGAGCCCACCGCGGCCTCAATACCCCGGAGACGGCGGTGCTGGCGGGCAAGATGGGCGCCGACCTGACGAAGATCAATTTCTGCTACGGCGCCCTGGGGGCGGGAACCGATCCGGCCCGCATGGTGGTGGACGGCTACAACGCCATTCTCTACGCCAAGAAGTACAAGCTGCCGTTCGATATCGTGACAAACGAGGAGCTGTGCGGCGTGCCGGCCCACAAGGCGTTCGCCGGCATGCTGATCGTCGCCGACCTGGCGGTGCGGCTCGGCGGCCGCCCCATCCTCCAGCCGCTGTTCGCCTATTCGCCCGAGGTGATGGTCGGCGGGTTGATGACAGACAACTACATCGATTTCAATGTCGCGAAGATAAAGGCCCTCAGGGGCATCATCGACGCTCCCCTGTGGCCGGGCGCGCCGATCGGCTTCCTCACCCACACCGAGGACCGGGTGCAGTCGGCGATGGCCACCGCCCTCCACGCCTGCCTGGCCAGTTCGCTGGAGGTGGACGCCATCTCGATCGCCTCCACCGACGAAGCCTATTCGGGCGGGCCGATTTCCGCCCCCTCGCGGATCGATACGCTGAGGGCCGTTCAGGAAGGGTTCCGCTTCTTCGGCCAGGCCGGTATCGCCCCTACCCTCCAGGCCGACCGCTACGCCGACGAACTGGTGGCCGGCATCGAGAGCGTGCTGGACGAGGTTGCGGCGAGCGGCGATTTCGTGGCTGCCATCCACGAGGGGCTGCTCGGCAGCCGGGCGGAGGGGGCGTATCCAGGGCGCACCGGCAAAGACACTGTAACCTCAGTCAAAAAATAGGGAAACTGCCTCAAAAGTTCATCTGCGGCGTTGCTCCTCAGCTGCCATCCTCAGCGTACGTTCGTGTACGCTTCCGGTGTCAGCCTCCGGTGCGCCTTGCATCTGAAGCTTTTGCGACAATTTCCGGCAATCCGAAGAGGAGGATCCGCTTATGAAGACAGACCCCTACGCCGCCGGCAAGTTTTCTTCCAACCCTTACGCCGCCAAGACCGATGTCGCCGGCGCGCTGACGGTCGTGCTGAGAGGGAAGATGGAAGACCGCGGCCTGGAGCTTATCAAGCCGATATCCCGCTGCATCAGGCGGCATGACATACACGAACTTATCCTCACCGACGAGCCGGACGCCAAGCCCGGCAGCCGTGTGGACCGCATAGCATACCTCGGCTTCGCCGCCATCGAGGACGGCGGCGTGATCGTCGCCGGCGACGGGGTTTACCTCGCCGGACGCCTGGTCGGTACCCTGGCCGGCTTTGACGAGACCCACATGCCCAACCACCTCAACATCGTCATCCGGACCACCGACCGGCTGGCCGACGGGGTGGAGCAGGGGGCCGAGCTGGGGATGCCGGTGCGGTTTACCGTCGCCAGCAGGGATGAGAAATAGAAACCGGCTCAAGCCGGGGAGGTGACCAAAATGAGTGTGGAAGAAAAAATCAAGGAAATGGGGCTGAGCCTGCCGGAGGCGCCCAAGCCGGTAGCGGCTTATGTGCCGGCTGTAGCGACCGGCGACGGTTATGTGTATACCTCCGGTCAGATCCCGTTCGTGAACGGCGAGCTTGTCTTCAAGGGCAAGGTCGGCCGCGAACTGGACGAGGCCCAGGGCTACGCGGCGGCGCAGATTTGCGCCCTCAACTGCCTGAGTGTCATCAAGGCGGCGATTGGCAGCCTGGACCGCATCGAGCGGGTGGTTAAGGTGACGGGCTTCGTGGCCAGCGCCCCCGGATTCAACGCCCAGCCCAAGGTGATCAACGGCGCGTCCGAGCTTTTAGGCAAGCTGTTCGGCGCGGCCGGGGAACACGCCCGGTCGGCGGTGGGGGTCGGCGAGCTGCCGCTGGATGCGGCGTGCGAAGTGGAAATGGTTGTCAAGATTAAGTAAATAAAGATTACATTATTAGGAGGAGAAAGACATGAGCAAATTCAAGTACAAATTCCAGATGTACAAGAGCCTGCAGGCCAACATACCTGCCATTTACGCCGACGCCAAGAAGGCCGCCGACGAGCTCGGCATCCCGCAGGAAATCCGCGGCAAGTTCGGCATGACCGGCGGCATTTCCGGCTGCCCGGCGCCCCTGCGCGACGATATCATGAAGGCCAGCGAGGAAGCCGCCAAGACGGTAACGCCGCTGGCGGTCATGGTCGACCAGATCCGCGAGCTTGTTAAGGATATCTACGGCGACGAGTACGACGCTGCGCCTACCAGCACCTGCGAAGCCGGCCTGTGGGTCGCGTTCGATTCCCTGTTCACGCCGCCCGCCATGGGGCGGGGCGACAACTACCGCGCCCGCTACATCGCTCCCTACGAGAAGCACTTCCACCACCAGGGCGGCTACGGGCGTCCCTTCCCCGGCAAATACAAGGACCTCATCGCCGACCGCGGATCGACCCCCGGCGAACTCGGCTTCTACGGCAAGCGCCAGAACAACCTCGACACGATCGTCGTGCCGGTGGCCGGCGCCGAGTATCCGGTGCACGGCATCAAGCATCACCCTGTCCCGCTCCTGACCAAGGTCGACCCCGAGGCGACCTATGTCGAGATGAAGAAAATCGCCGAACGGCACGCCGCCATGTTCACCGGCATGACGTCGCTCGCCTACGAGACTCCCGGTTACGGCTACGGCGCCAAGGACAAGGACGGCACGCCGGTTCTCCAGAAGCTGTATGCTAAGCTGTGCAAGGAGTACAACGTCCCCTACGTACTCGACAACGCCTGGGGCGTGCCGGGCATCGGCCACGACATCCGCAAATCGGGCGCCGACGCCATCATCTACAGCATGGATAAGGCGAGCGGCGCGGCCACCAGCGGACTGATCATCGGCAAGGAAGACATCATGGTGCCCATCCGCCGGGCGATGGGCATGCACGGCGACCGCTGGGGCACCGGCGCTTCCTACGGCAAGGCGGCTTACGTGACGTTTGATCCCGGCAAGGAAGCTCTGGCCACTCAGATCCAGGTCCTCAAGGTGCTGCGCGACAACCCCGAGGTTTACACCAGGGCGGTCGACGATCTCTTTGACGTCGTCAAGGAGGAATTTGCCAAGATTCACCCGAAACTGAAAGCGGGGATCATCATCAACAAATCCTACAACTCCCGCGCTGTCGAAGTGAACTACGAGGGCACCTGGAAGGACGGCGAGCTCGGCCTGCCGATCTTCTCGATCGAGGATATGTATTCGGGCACCAACATCTTCCAGAGCGGCATGGCTCAGATGGGTGTCATCCCGACGGTGGCCTACGACGGCAATATCTACATCTCCCCCGACCTCGGCACCACCGACAGCAAGGGCAACCTGCTGAAGGACGTAATGCGCTACGGCGTCCAGGCGCAGGTGAAGCTGATCGAGATCGTCGCCAAATACGCGGGCATCATCTAACGGTTGCCTAAAAAGTCTATCTGCGGCCTGCCTGTCGCGTGGTGGGCCGCAGATGGGATCTTATTGTCGACCTAAGCTAAGGAGGAACATTCATTATGGCTAAAAAAGTCGTCATCGTCGGCGGCGGCTGGGCCGGCTGCGCGGCTGCCCTGGCGGCCCGCAAGGCAGGCTGTGCGGTCGAATTATTCGAGCGGGCCGATATGCTGCTCGGCACCGGCCTGGTGGGCGGTATCATGCGCAACAACGGACGCTTCACCGCCACCGAGGAAGCCATCGCCATGGGCGGCGGGAACCTGTTCGTGATCGCCGACGCCAACTCGCGCCACAAGAATATCGAGTTCCCCGGCCACAAGCACGCCAACCTTTATGACGTTTCGACCATCGAGCCGGCCGTCCGCAAGGCTCTCCTCGCCGCCGGCGTGACCGTGCACCTCCAGGCGAGAGTGCGCGATATCGAAGCCAAGGACGGCGCAATCACCAAGGTTTTTGCCGACGTGTTCCACGGCGAGCCCATCGAGGCTAGCGGCGACGCTTTCGTGGATGTGGCCGGCACCGCCGGTCCGCAGGGCAACTGCATGAAGTACGGCAACGGCTGCGCGATGTGCATTTACCGCTGCCCGACCTTCGGGCCGCGCTTCTCGATCGCCGCCAAGGCCGGGGTGAAGGAGATCCTCGGCGAGAAGGCGGACGGCACCCTCGGGGCGATGAGCGGCTCGTGCAAGCTCCACAAGGATTCGCTCTCGAAGGAAATCCAGGATAAGCTCAACGCGACCGGCGTGGCCATCATTCCCGTGCCCGCCAGCCTCCAGAAGGATATCGACTCGCTGGCCAAGAAGGCCTGCCAGCAGTACGCCCTGAAGGAGTTCGCCGAGAATATCATCCTCCTCGACACCGGCCATGCCAAGCTGATGACCTCTTACTATCCCCTGGACATCCTCCGCCAGGTGCCCGGTTTCGAGAACGCCCGCTTCGAAGACCCTTACTCCGGCGGCATCGGCAACTCGATGCGCTATCTGGGGATGCTGCCGCGCGACAACGCCCTCAAGGTCGAGGGGCTGACGAACGTTTTCTGCGGCGGCGAGAAAGCCGGCCTGCTTGTCGGCCACACCGAGGCGATCATCACCGGCACGCTGGCCGGGCACAACGCCGCCCGGGCGGCCTGCGGCCTAGCGCCGATCGAGATTCCCGCCAGCCTGGCCTGCGGCGACGCCATCGCCTTCGTCAGCAGCCAGATGCAGACAAAAGCCGGACTGACCAAGAAGTATACCTTCTCCGGGTCGGTATACTTCGAGCATATGCAGCAGGAGAAGCTCTACACCACCGATATCGCCGCCATCAAGGCGAGGGTTGAGAAGGCCGGCATGAGCGGTATTTTCGACCGGCCGGTGTGCTGACTGACGGCAGGAAAAGGCGTTCCGGCGACGAATAAGGCATATGGCCCCTAGCAGTTCGAGAGGTGGGCAGACAGATGCTAAGCAAACGAGAAAAGCTGGAACGCGACCTGCTGACGATCATCCGCGACAGCACCCAGCCGGTTGGCTGCGGCCATATCAGCCAGGTTCTGCAGAATATGGGACACAGCATCAGCGAGGCGACCGTCGGCCGGCTGCTGCGCGAGCTGGACAACCAGGGCTTTACCGACAAGGCCGGCTTCCAGGGCCGTTCGCTGTCGGCGCAGGGAACGGCGCGGCTTGATGAGCTGATGAACAGACAGAAGAGTCTCGAGTGGGGGATCGAGTTCGCCAGCTCGCTGCGCAGCCACACCAAGAGCCAGCTGCTGGAGGTGCTGGTGGCCAGGCGGGCCATCGAAAGCGAGCTCGCTTACCTGGCGGCCGCCAACCGCAGCGAGGAGGAGGCCGCGCAGCTGCGCGAAATCCTGGAAAGGCAGCGGCAGGCGCTCGACGCCGGCGGCGGCGCGGCCCAGGAGGACGTCGATTTTCACGCCCTCGTCGCCCGCATGGCCTGCAACCGCGTTCTGGGTGCGGCCATCGCCCTCATCCGCCAGGATACCCAGCTTTCGCCCGTGCTCGAGTACATCCGCAGGCGGGTCAAGAGCCCCGTCTATATCGACCATAAGCGGCTTGCCGAGGCGATCGCCGACGGCCGGGCCGACAGCGCCCGCGAGATAATGGTCGAACATATCAACAATTTGATGAAGGACGTCGAGAAGTACTGGAAGATGGCCGGCGTCCCGGACAAACAGTGACAAAATGGGGCGTGCGTCTATGACTGCATGCCCCATATCTTCGATTAGCCCCCATCTGCGGGTCGCCTGCGAATGGGGGCGTATCAACATTTATATCCTGGAATATTTTGGGTATTATAAGTGGCGGTACGAAAAACCAGAGGAGGATAACGATGAATCTTGCGCAGTATCCCCGCCGGCGCTACACCGCGGGGCGGACGCCGATCGAATACCTGGCCAATTTTTCGCGGGCGGTGGGCGGGCCGGAGATATACGTCAAGCGCGACGACCTGCTGGGGCTTACCGGCGGCGGCAACAAGACGCGCAAGCTGGAGTTTCTGGTCGGCGACGCGCTGGCGAGGGATGCGGATACCCTCATTACCTGCGGGGCGGTCCAGTCGAACCATTGCCGGCTGACGCTGGCGGCGGCGGTCAAAGAAGGCCTGAAATGCCGCCTGGTCCTGGCGGAGGCGACCCCCGGCGCCTACCGGCCGGATGCCGGCGGGAATGTTTTTCTTTATCATCTGCTCGGCGTGGAGCGGATAACGGTCGTGCCGTGGGGGACGGACCTGCCCGCCGCGCTCGCCGCCGCCGCCGCCGAAGCCGCGGACGAGGGACGCCGGCCCTATATTATCCCGCTGGGCGGCTCGAATCCCATCGGCGCCCTCGGCTATGTCGACTGCGGGCAGGAGATCGCCGCCCAGATGGCAGAGGCCGGGACGGCCTTCGACAATATCGTGGTGGCGGGCGGCAGCGCCGGCACCCAGGGCGGGCTGCTGCTCGGGCTGAGGAGCGAGGGCAGCCGCGCCCCGGTGACGGGCATAAGTGTCCTCAACCCGCGGGCGGTCCAGGAAAATCTGGTGTACGAGATGGTCGGGAAAACGGCCGACTATCTCGGCGCGGCCTTGCCGGTAAAACGCGAGGAGATCGTGGTGCGCGACGAATACCTCGGGCCGGGGTATACGCTGCCGACCGGGGAGATGGTGGCGGCGGTCAGGCTGCTCGCCGGGACGGAGGGCATCCTCCTCGACCCGTCGTACACCGGCAAGGCGATGGCGGGGCTGATCGACCTGGCCCGCAGGGGCGTGTTCCCGGCGGGAAGCAGGGTGTTGTTCCTGCACACCGGCGGGTGGCCGGCTTTGTTCGCCCATCAGGATTTGTTTTTGGATAAGTAGCGGCCGTTGATAAGCAATTTTGGCGGAGAACGACAAGCTGTGCGCCGGAGCTACGGCCGAACGCGCCGTAAGGCTTGGGCCGACACAGCCGTATCGTCGCCAACAGTCGTCCGTGACTGATGGCTCCTCGCCCGGCCGTCCATGGCCGGGCGTACGTTCGTGTTACCGGCCTGCTGCGCCAACGGCGCGTATTCGTCCTCCGCAACGGCGCAGCAAGCCTGCGTTCTCCGTTGTTAATGCCGATACAGCACGTACTTTCAGGAGGGATTTGGGCGGCCGGTGGGGAATTTTGCCGTAAAGGGTAAATAAAGGGTGGGTTGCCATGGATTATGAGCTGGCTCTGTGGGCCGGGTACTCGGCCCTGGGCTTCCTGACGGCGGCGGCGTGGTATTATCCCCTCCACCGGCTGCGCGAATACCTGGCGCGCCGGGACTCGCCGGCAGCCAACGGCTGGCTGCGGACGGCCGACGCCGTAGCCAGCGCCACCCACCCCTATTTGTCTTCGCTTATCTCGCTCGCCGCCGCGTTCCATGTCTTTGTCATGCTGCTGACCCGCCCGCCCGGCCTCAAGACAGGCTCCGGCCTGCTGGTGTCGGCGGCGGTGGTGTTCATGGCCAATTCGGGCTGGCTGCTAAAATTCCGGCCGCAGGCCGGGAGGGTGCGCCGGGCTCACCGGTTTGGCATGGGCGTTCTCGGCGGTTTGGCTCTCATCCATTTTTTTCTCTGAGAGGGCGTTACTTTCTCCGCGGGCCGGCGTTTATACAGGTGAACGGGTAGTCAATACATATTCGAGGAGGATTCCGATGATGAAACGCAGCCTTGTTATCCTTACCGTGCTGTCCCTGCTGGCCGCATGCCTGGCCGGCCCAGCTTTCGCCGCCCCCGCCGAAGGGGCCCGCACAATCAATGTCACCGGCCACGCCGAAACGGCGGTGGCCCCCGACATCGCGTTCGTGACCGCCGGCATCATCACCACCGGCGCGGACGCCGCAACGGCCCGCGAGGACAACGACCGGACGATGCGGCGGATAATCGACGCCCTTGCCGCCCAGGGCATCGCCAAGAGCAATATTGCCACATCGCAGTTTTCCCTGCAGCCCATCTATAAAAACGACGGCAAGGACGGCTCGCCCGGGGCTATCACGGGCTACCGCCTGCAGAACAGCGTGACCGTGAAGGTGGAGGACCTCGGCAAGATCGGCCCGGTGATCGACGCCGCTTTTGCGGCCGGAGCAAATCAGTTTCAGGGTCTGCGCTTCGCCGTCAAGGACGACGGACGGCTGTACGACGAGCTGCTGCGCAAAGCGGTGCAGGACGGCCGCCGCAAAGCGGCGGTGATGGCCGACGCTCTCGGCGTCGCCCTCGGCCAGCCGCTGTCGGTTACGGAAGCCGGCCGCTACATGCCGGTGCAGGCCGATGCGCTGCGGTCGTTCAAAGGGGCGGGAGCGCCGATCGAGGCGGGGACGATGACGGTGAGCGTGGACGTGAATCTCGTCTTCGGGATGTAGTCGGCCGTTGATAAGCCCCCATCTGCGGTGTTGTTCCGCCGGGCGCTTGCTAGCGTACGCCCTTAGTACGCGTCGCGGCACGCCCCGCGGAGCCGCCTTGCATCTGGGGGCTTCTGAACGGCCTCGAACTGATTATTATTTCCCCGGCCATAACGGCCGGGGAATTTTTTTGAGTTTCCGGATAAATTATCCTTTTTTAGCAGGAAAAAAAGGATTGAAGGCGAAGAAAAATATAATAAATGGATAATAATTTGTTTCCTGGGACATATAATGTACCAGTGGGACGAATATGATCCCGGAGGGGAAGCGCCAGTGGAAAAAGCAGTCGCCTTGCACCGCAGGATCGCCCCCGAGCTGATCGGCGTGATCGAAGACAGGTTCAATATCCTCCGCCAGATCCAGTTCGCCCAGCCGGTCGGACGGCGGGCGCTCGCTGTCGCCCTGGGCATGGGCGAACGGGTGGTGCGGGCCCAGGTGGATTTTCTCAAGGCCGCCGGCCTGATCGACTTCACGCCCCTGGGGATGTCGGTCACCGACGAGGGGCAGGCGGTTCTCGAGGAGTTGGCCGGGTATGTGCGGGTTCTCCACGGGTTTTCCGCCCTGGAGGAGGAGCTGGCAGAGCGCCTGGGGGTGCGGCGGGTGGTGATCACCCGCGGCGACGCTGACGCTGACCCCGCCTCGCTCCGCGAGCTGGGGAGGGCCGCCGCCGGAGTACTCGGCGGGTATCTGGGGGATAATATGACCGTTGCCGTGAGCGGCGGGTCGACGATGGCCTGGGTGGCCGAGGCCGCGTCCGCGGCGGCGCGGGATGCGACGATCGTGCCGGCCCGCGGCGGCCTGGGGGAGAAGGTGGAGTACCAGGCCAACACCATTGCCGCCGTCATGGCCGGCAAACTGGGCGGCCGCTACCGGCTGCTCCACCTGCCTGACGGCGTGGGCGGCGAAGCCCTCGATGTGCTGCTGGCCCACGACGCCAACCTGCGGGCTGTCGACGAGCTTATCCGCCGGGCGGACGTCGTCCTGCACGGCGTCGGCTTGGCTGAAGCGATGGCGGCAAGGCGCGTCATCGCTCCGGCGCTGATGAACGAGCTCAGGGCGCGGGGGGCGGCGGGCGAAGCGCTCGGCCAGTACGCTACGATCGGCGGCGAAATTGTTTATACAACTGACAGCATCGGATTGCGCCTCGATGATCTCGGCAATGTGGGACGGGTCATAGCCGTGGCCGGCGGCCGTAAGAAGGCGGCCGCCATCGTGGCGGTGACCGCCGCCGGCAGCCGCGACGTGCTCGTCACCGACGAGGGGGCGGCCCGGGCTATCAGGGAAATTATAAAGCGCTGACAAAATAAGGAGGAATATATCATGGCAATTAAAGTAGGGATCAACGGTTTCGGCCGTATCGGCCGCAACGTGTTCCGGGCGGCGCTCGGCAATCCGGAGCTGGACATCGTGGCTGTCAACGACCTGACCGACGCCGAAACGCTGGCCCATCTCCTCAAGTACGATTCGGTCCACGGTACGCTGGGCGCAGAAGTCGAAGCCAAGGATGGGAATATCGTCGTCAACGGCAAGACGATCAAGGTGCTCGCCGAGCGCGACCCCGCCAATCTCCCCTGGGGCAGCCTCGGGGTGAGCGTGGTGGTCGAGTCCACCGGCCGGTTTACCGACGCCGAGAAGGCGGCCGCCCATCTCAAGGCCGGCGCCAAGAAGGTCATCATCTCCGCCCCCGCCAAGGGCGAGGACATCACCATCGTGATGGGTGTCAACGACGACTCCTACGACGCGGCGTCGCACACCATCATCTCGAGCGCGTCCTGCACCACCAACTGCCTGGCCCCCATGGCGAAGGTCATCAACGACACCTTCGGCATCGAGAAGGGCCTGATGACCACCATCCACGCCTACACCCAGGACCAGAACCTGCAGGACGGTCCGCACAGCGACCTGCGCCGTGCGCGTGCCGCCGCGCTGAACATCGTGCCCACGTCGACCGGCGCCGCCAAGGCCATCGGCCTGGTGCTGCCCGAGCTCAAGGGCAAGCTCGACGGCTACGCGCTGCGGGTGCCGATCCCCACCGGCTCGGTCACCGACCTGACCGCCGAGCTGAAGAAGTCGGCCACCGCCGACGAGATCAACGCCGCGCTCAAGGCGGCCGCCGAGGGCAAGCTCAAGGGCATCCTGAAGTACTACGACGCGCCGATCGTGTCCAGCGATATCGTCACCGACCCGCACAGCTCGATCTTCGACGCGGGGCTGACCAAGGTCATCGACAACCAGGCCAAGGTCGTCTCCTGGTACGACAACGAGTGGGGCTACTCCAACCGCCTGGTGGATCTGGTCGCACTGGTCGGCAAGTCGCTGTAAACAGCAATGGCTGTCAAGACACTCGACGACCTGCTGGCCGAGGGTGTTTCGGGTCGGGGCGTGCTGGTGCGCTCCGACCTGAACGTCCCGCTCGACGACGGCAGGATCACCGATCCGGGCCGCATCATCGCGTCGGTCCCGACGCTGAAGGCGCTGTCCGACGCGGGAGCCAAGGTCGTGGTGACCGCGCACCTGGGCAGGCCCAAGGGCGGACCGGAGCCGGCGTTCTCGCTGGCGCCGGTGGCCACCGCGCTGTCCGAGCAGCTGGGCAGGCATGTCCAGTTGGCCGGCGACGTGGTCGGCACCGATGCGCTGGCCCGTGCCGAGGGACTGACCGACGGCGACATCCTGCTGCTGGAGAACATCCGGTTCGATGCCCGCGAGACCAGCAAGGACGACGCCGAGCGCGGCAAGCTGGCCAAGGCTCTCGTCGAATTGGTCGGCGATGACGGCGCGTTCGTCTCCGACGGGTTCGGTGTGGTGCACCGCAAGCAGGCCTCGGTGTACGACGTGGCCAGGCTGCTGCCGCACTACGCGGGCACGCTGGTGGCGGCCGAGGTCAAGGTGCTCGAACAGCTGACCAGCTCGAGCGAGCGGCCGTACGCCGTGGTGCTGGGAGGGTCGAAGGTGTCGGACAAGCTGGCCGTGATCGAGAACCTGGCGACCAAGGCGGACAGCCTGATCATCGGCGGCGGAATGTGCTTCACCTTTCTTGCCGCGCAAGGTGTTTCGGTGGGCACTTCGCTGCTGCAGGAGGAGATGATCGACACCTGTCGGCAACTGCTCGAAACCTACGGCGACGTGATCCACCTGCCGGTGGACATCGTGGTCGCCGAGAAATTCGCCGCCGACTCCCCACCGGAAACCGTTGCCGCCGACCGCATTCCGGACGGCAAGATGGGCCTGGACATCGGACCGGAATCGGTGAAGCGGTTCACCACGCTGCTGTCCAATGCCCGCACGATCTTCTGGAACGGGCCGATGGGCGTGTTCGAGTTCCCGGCGTTCGCCGCGGGCACCAGGGGTGTGGCCGAGGCGATCGTGGGCGCGACCGCGAAGGGCGCGTTCAGCGTCGTCGGCGGTGGCGATTCGGCGGCCGCGGTGCGTCAGCTGGGTCTGCCGGAGGACGGCTTCTCGCATATTTCGACCGGCGGCGGGGCGTCGCTGGAATACCTTGAGGGCAAAACACTGCCCGGTATCGACGTTCTGGAGTCCTGAGCACATGGCACGTAAACCGCTGATCGCGGGCAACTGGAAGATGAACCTCAATCACTTCGAGGCCATTGCGCTTGTCCAGAAGATCGCGTTCTCGTTGCCCGACAAGTACTTCGACAAGGTCGACGTGACGGTGATCCCGCCGTTCACCGACCTGCGCAGCGTGCAGACCCTGGTCGACGGCGACAAGCTGCGGTTGACCTACGGTGCGCAGGACCTGTCGCAGCACGATTCGGGCGCCTACACCGGCGATATCAGCGGCGCGTTCCTGGCCAAGCTGGGGTGCACGTTCGTGGTGGTCGGCCACTCCGAGCGCCGGACCTATCACCACGAGGACGACGCGGTGGTCGCTGAGAAGGCGGCCGCGGCGTTCCGGCACGGGCTCACCCCGATCGTCTGCATCGGTGAGCAGCTCGAGGTGCGCGAGGCGGGCAACCACGTCGAGTTCAACGTGAACTCGCTACGCGGCTCGCTGGCCGGGCTCACCGAGGAGCAGCTGGCGACGATCGTGATCGCCTACGAACCGGTGTGGGCGATCGGTACCGGACGGGTGGCCAGCGCCGCCGACGCTCAGGAAGTCTGCGCCGCGATCCGGGCCGAGCTGGGCAGCATCGCCTCGCCGCAGATCGCCGACGGTATCCGGGTGCTCTACGGCGGCTCGGTGAACGCCAAGAACGTCGGCGAGATCGTCGCGCAGCAGGACGTCGACGGCGCGTTGGTGGGCGGGGCTTCGCTGGACGGCGAGCAGTTCGCCACCCTGTCGGCGATCGCCGCAGGTGGGCCGCTGCCGTGATGACCGCCGAGAACGGGTAGTCTGGTCGCCATGGTTTTGACTCTGCAGATCATCCTGGTGGTCACCAGCGTGCTGGTGGTGCTGCTGGTGCTGCTGCACCGCGCCAAGGGTGGCGGCCTGTCGACGCTGTTCGGCGGCGGTGTGCAGTCGAGCCTGTCCGGATCGACCGTGGTCGAGAAGAACCTCGACCGCCTCACGCTGTTCGTCACCGGCATCTGGGTCGTGTCCATCATCGGCATGGCCCTGCAGATCAAGTACAGCTGACCGGCTGCGCGGCCCTCACCCTGCCGGGACGAGCGCGGGCAGGTCGCCGCGGTTGATCACCTCCGGCGGAAGTTGACGGACGGTCGCCCGCCCCGGAGTGCCGACGGGCTCGACCGGCGGTGCCGTACAGGTGTTGATGTCGCTGGCCGGACCGGGAACGCCGCCTGACTCCAAACAGCATTGCCAGGTCGGCTTCGTGGTGTTCTGAATGCAGTTGTCGTACGCCTCGATATCCCACGACGGGTCGGAGTTGTCCGACGGTGCGGCGGCTGACTCCGCGGGCCAGAGCACGGTGGCCGCCGCCACCAGTGACAGCGCGATCGATCGGTTCATCGGAATCCCCCCAGACCGTGTGAGGTCTGCTGATGCCTTCAGCATCCGCCTGCCGTGCGAGCCGCGTCAAGAGGGTCATTCCGGCTCCTCCCTCTCCTCGTCCAGCAGCCGCTCCGGGTGGTGCACGTCGTTGACGCGCGGGGGACCGGTGCCGTTGCTCCAGGCGAGCCGGCCGTCCTCGGTGACCGTCGTGCTGTAGGTGCCGTCGGTCGCCATCGTGTGGTCATCGCCGCAGCCGAAGTACAGGTTGTCCGCGTCGGTCGGACCGCCGGCGCTCCACTCCCGAGCGTGGTGCACTTCGCAGTGGTAGCCCGGCGCGAAGCAGTCCGGTTTGGTGCAGCCGCGATCACGCGCGTAGCAGATGATCCGGTGGTCGGCCGTGGCCAGGCGCTTGGCGCGGCCCAGATACAGCGGGCGCTCCGAGTGGTCGTCGAACACCGCGAGGTAGTGGATCGCCTCCCCGGCCATGCGGATGACGTCGCGCATCGGCAGCCGCCCGGTGCCACCGGTGCGCGCCCAGCCCGCCGCCTGCTGCAGTTCGCTCAACGTCGTCGTCACGATCAGCGTGACGGGGAGCCCGCGGTGCTGCCCGAACGCACCGGATGCCACGGCCGCCTTCAGCCCGAGCTTCACGCCGTCGTGGCAGCGCTGCTCGGGGCTGCGGTTGTCGTGCTCCCCGGCGCCGTCCGGAGATGCCGCCCCGGTCGCACCGCCGCCGTGACCGCCTCCAGGTAGGCGCGGGCTTCGGGGTCCAGCCAGCCGGACAGCTTGCTCATTCCGTCGGGGCCCTGCCGCCCCAGCCGTAACCCACGCCGTCGCGCCCGGTCTTCGTCGGTGAAGCTGCCGTCGGGATTCAGGCAGTCGGCGATCTCGACTCCGATCGCCGCGACGAACTTCGAATCCTGTTCCCGCGCACGGCGAACCAAGGCAGCCGGTCCAGCGCGTGGCACACCGCGGCGATGTGGTCGTCTCCGACGTCACCCGCCTCGACTGCCGCCGCCAACGCGGGCAGTTCGGGTGGCAGCAAGGGCCCGGTCAACGACCGGCGCGGCCGCAACCGCGCGGCCAGCGCGAACCGTCGCTTGACTTCCCCGGCGGTCAGCCGCAACCGGTCGGCCAGGACGTCGCGGACCTTGGGCCCGGCGGGCATCGTCGAGCCATCGACCGGCTCGGCGATCTCGCCGAACATCCGATAGGACAGCCCGCGGTTCGTCCGGCTCTGCGCTTCGAGTCGTTCGACCATCTCGATGCGAAAAGCGTTGCCGGCCAGGTCGGTACAGATCGACCGCAGCCGGGCGTGGGCGGTGTCGACGGCGTCGAGCTCGGCGCGAACCCGATCGTGTACCGCCTGGGCGGTCAGCGGTTCGCAGGTCATGACGCCACGCTATAGAACACGTGTTCGAACAGTGATCCTCAAACCGTAACCTGTGGATGAATCCGAGTGTGTGGACAACGCCACCACCCCACGCCCTGCGGCCACCACCGCGCACCGGAATACTTGAGTGATGGCTGATGCTCCCGACGTGTCCCTGGAACCGATCGGCGCCGTCCACCGCACCCAGGTCGGGCGGGAGGCCACCGAACCGATGCGGGAGGACATCCGACTGCTCGGCGCGATCCTCGGTGACACCGTGCGCGAGCAGAACGGCGACGAGGTATTCGACCTCGTTGAGAAGGCCCGCGTCGAATCGTTTCGCGTCAGACGCTCCGAGATCGACCGCTCCGAACTGGCCCGGCTCTTCGACGGCATCGACGTCCGCAAAGCCATCCCGGTCATCCGTGCGTTCACCCACTTCGCGCTGCTGGCGAACGTCGCCGAGGACATCCATCGCGAACGCCGTCGCGCCATCCACGTCGCGGCCGGGGAACCGCCGCAGGACAGCACCCTGGCCGCCACCTACGCCAAACTCGACGCCGCCCACCTGGACGCGGCCACCGTCGCCGAGGCTCTGAAAGGCGCGCTGGTGGCACCGGTGATCACGGCGCACCCGACCGAGACGCGGAGGCGCACCGTGTTCGACACCCAGCACCGCATCACCCAGCTGATGCGGGTGCGGTTGCACGGGCAGGACGAAACCGAAGACGGCCAGCCGGTCGAGACCGAACTGCGCAGGCAGATTCTGACGCTGTGGCAGACGGCGTTGATCCGGTTGTCCCGGTTGAAGATTCAGGACGAGATCGAGGTCGGCCTGCGGTACTACCCGGCGGCGTTCTTCGAGGTGATCCCGAAGGTCAACGCCGAGGTGCGCGACGCCCTGCGGGCCCGCTGGCCAGGAGTCGATCTGCTGCCCGAGCCGATCCTGCGGCCGGGTTCGTGGATCGGCGGCGACCGCGACGGCAACCCGAACGTGACCGCTGACGTGGTCCGTTTGGCCACCGGCAGCGCCGCCTACACCGCGTTGGGGCACTACTATGCCGAGCTGACCAAGCTCGAGCAGGAGCTGTCGATGTCGGCGCGGCTGGTCAAGACCACCGACGACCTCGTCACGCTGGCCGAGGCGTGCAACGAGTCGGCCCGGATGGACGAGCCCTACCGACGTGCACTGCGGGTGGTGCACGCCCGCCTCACCGCCACCGGCCAGGCCATCCTGGACCGCACCCCGCAGCACACCCTCGATCTGGGCATGGACCCGTACCAGACCCCGGTAGAGCTGCTGGCCGACCTCGACGTCATCGACACCTCGCTGCGCGTCAACGGTAGCGCCCTGCTGGCCGACGACCGGCTGGCCCGGCTGCGAGAAGCCGTGGACGTCTTCGGATTTCACCTGAGCAGTCTGGACATGCGGCAGAACTCGGAGACGCACGAGGAGGTCATCGCCGAACTGTTGTCCTGGGCAGGCGTGCATCCGGACTACGCGTCGCTGTCCGAACCGGAGCGCGTCGACCTGCTGGTCGCGGAGCTCAAGACGCGCCGGCCGCTGGTGCGCGACGACTCCGAACTCTCCGAGCTGGCCCGCAAGGAACTCGACATCGTGTTCGCCGCCGCCCGGGCGGTCCGGGTGTTCGGCCAGGAGGCGGTACCCAACTACATCATCTCGATGTGCCAGTCGGTCTCGGACATGCTGGAGGCCGCGATCCTGCTGAAAGAGGCTGGGCTGCTGGATGTTTCGGGTGACGATGTCTACGCCCCGGTCGGCATCGTGCCGCTGTTCGAGACGATCGACGACCTGCAACGCGGATCGTCGATCCTCGAGGCGGTCCTGGACCTTCCGCTCTACCGCGCGCTGGTGCGCGCCCGCGGGGAGAGCCAGGAAATCATGCTCGGCTACTCCGACTCCAATAAGGACGGCGGATACCTGGCCGCGAACTGGGCGCTGTACCGGGCCGAGCTGGATCTGGTCGAGTCGGCCCGCAAGACCGGAATCCGGTTGCGGCTCTTCCACGGTCGCGGCGGCACGGTCGGCCGCGGCGGCGGCCCCAGCTACGACGCGATCCTGGCGCAGCCACCGGGTGCGGTGAACGGATCGCTGCGGCTGACCGAGCAGGGCGAGGTGATCGCAGCCAAATACGCCGAGCCGCGCATCGCCCACCGCAACCTGGAAACCCTGCTGGCCGCCACCCTGGAGTCGACGCTGCTCGACACCGAGGGCCTCGGCGACCTCGCCGAGCAGGCCTACCAGGTGCTCGACGACCTTGCCGCTCGCGCCCAGCGCGCCTACGCCGAGTTGGTGCACGAGACACCGGGATTCGTCGACTACTTCACCGCCTCCACGCCGGTCAGCGAGATCGGCTCGCTGAATATCGGCAGCAGGCCGACATCGCGCAAACCCACCACGTCGATCTCCGACCTGCGCGCGATCCCGTGGGTGCTGGCCTGGAGCCAGTCGCGGGTGATGCTGCCCGGTTGGTACGGCACCGGCACCGCGGTGCAGGAGTGGATCGCCGAAGGGGACGGCAGGCTCGAGGTGCTGCAGGAGCTGTACAAGAAATGGCCGTTCTTCGCCACCGTGCTGTCGAACATGGCGCAGGTGCTGGCGAAGGCCGATATGGGCTTGGCCGCACGGTATTCCGAGCTGGTCGACGACGAGGAGCTGCGGAGCCGGGTGTTCGACAAGATCCTCGCCGAGCACGGCCGCACCCTGCGGATCCACCAGCTGATCACCGGGCAGGACGATCTGCTCGCCGACAACCCGGCGCTGGCCCGTTCGGTGTTCAACCGCTTCCCGTACCTGGAGCCACTCAACCATCTCCAGGTGGAGTTGTTGCGCCGCTACCGGTCCGGCGACGACGACGAGCTGGTTCAGCGCGGCATCCTGCTCACCATGAGTGGCCTGGCGTCGGCGCTGAGGAACAGCGGCTAGCCGAATGGAGCGTGACCGCGACGAATCCGGTCGTCCCCGCAACGCCAGGGCCCGCGACGCCCTGGGCCGACCGCTGCCGGACGGCGTCGACGGGGTGCCCCGCATCCCCGATGACCTGAACATTCCGGCCGCCGAGACGCTGGCCTACGCGCAGGATCTGCTGGACGATGGCCGGGCGTTCCACGCCCACGAGGTCTTCGAGGCGGCCTGGAAGAACGGCCCCGACGACGAGCGCACGCTCTGGCAGGGACTGGCCCAGCTCGCGGTGGGCATCACGCACCTGCAACGCGGCAACCCCACAGGCGCAGCCACGCTGCTGCGACGCGCGTGCAGCCTGCTGGCCGAGGTCGCGGGCGAGCCCCACGGCATCGACATCCCGGGGCTGGTCACCGCGGGGACCATGCTCGCCGATGACGTCACCGCAGGTGCGGCGATCGCACCGGAACGTCTGAAACCGGCGCTGACTCGGGGAACCGAATTCCCGGAAGCGGCGTCAAAGACGGTATGACGCAACCCGACTGCTCACTGGAGAACACCGCCGAACTGATCGGACCGCTGCCGCCGGTCGTCCCGCCGGTCGTCGCGCACTGGTCGGACCTCGACCCCGCCGACGGTTGGTGGCAGACCTAGCGGCCGCCCCGGCGGATCGCGTTGACCACGCCGCGCACCGCGGTCTCGGTGGCGGCCAGCGGCGCGAGTGCCGCCTCGCCGACTCCGACGATGCGCTCGACCCGGTCGACGATGCCCTCCATACGCTCGACGACCGCGGTGAGCCGGGGTGCCAGCTCGTCGATGCGGCTGAGCGTGGAATTGAACACCCCGAGGGTTTCCTCGAAGTACTCCATCGTGCCGTTCATGCCGGACATCGTCTGGTTGAGATCGGCGAGCGCCTCACTCATCTCGGTCAGAATGGTGTCGAGCTGGTCGACGGTGACATCGGCGTTGAGCGCGGCCTGGGCCAGGGTCTTGATCCGGTCACGGCCGGTGCGCGGTGGGGGCGGCTTGTCAACCATGGGCTCAGTCTTGCAGCTTGCTGGCCGCCCCGGTGTCGAGAAGCCACACCGTGGCCTCGCGTCCTTTCGCGCCCGCCGCAGGCCAGTCGGCGGGTTTGGCGCCGCCGACAGCCTCGGCGACGGCCTCTGCCTTGCCCTCACCCGACACCACCAGCCACACCTCGCGCGAGCGGGTCACCGCGGGCAACGTCAACGTGAGCCGCCGCGGCGGGGGCTTGGGGGAGTCCTCGACGCCGACGACCAGCCGCTTGGCCTCCGCCACCGCGGGCGTGTGCGGAAACAGCGAGTTGATATGCCCTTCCGGCCCCATCCCGAGCAGGTGCACGTCGAAAACCGGTGTGGGATCGCCGGGTTCGGCGTTGGCCGCCAGCACACTCTCGTAGGCCAGCGCGGCGGCGTCGAGGTCGTCGCCGAACTCGCCGTCGCTGGCTTCCATCGGATGCACATTGCTGTCCGGGATCGGGATGTGGTCCAGCAGCGCCTCGCGGGCCTGCTTCTCGTTGCGCTCGTCGTCGTCGGCGGGCACGTAGCGTTCGTCACCCCAGAAGATGTGCACCTTCGACCAGTCGATCGCCTCGTCGTGGGCGCCGACGTGCTTGAGCAGGTTGATTCCCGTTCCGCCGCCGGTCAATACGATGAAGGCCTGCCCACGCGCGCTGATTGCCGCGGTGATCGCCTCGACCAGCCGGTCGCCGACGGCGGCCACCAGCGCCGAGGAATCGGGGTAGGTCTCGACTATCTGGTTCACACCGCGACCTTTCGGCTCGATTGACTAGACGTACTGCACCTTTTCAATACCCGCCAACGCCTCGCGGTAAATCTCATCGGCGTCGAGGCGCCGCAAATCCTCGGCAAGGCATTCGCGAGTCTCGCGGCGCGGCAACGGCAACAGCGCCTCCGGGCGCGCGGTGCGGGTCAGGGTGGCGGTGACGCCGTCCTGCGGGCGCGACAGCGTCACGGTCTCCGACGGGCGGACCAGCTCGACCTTCAGCTCACCGACCGCGCGCCGCACGGTGCCGTCGATCCGGCTGGCCAGCCAACCCGCCAGGATGTCCAGCGCCGGCTCGTCCTTGAGCCCCGAGACCAACGCCGATGTCAGCGGTTCGTACGGCGGCTGATCCACCGCCGATGCCAGCAACGCACGCCAGTAGGTGATCCGGCTCCACGCCAGGTCGGTGTCACCGTCGGTGTAGCCTTGCAACCGGCTCTTGATCGCGGCCAGCGGGTCTTCCGTTCCGGTGGCATCGGTGATACGACGAATCGCCAAGCGGCCCAACGGATCTTCCGCGGGTTTTGCCGGTGCGACGCCCGGCCACCAGGCGACCACCGGGGTGTCGGGAAGCAGGAACGGCAGCACCACGCTGCTGGCGTGGTTGGACAGCGGCCCGGAGATCCGCAGCACCACCACCTCGCCTGCGCCGGCGTCGGCACCGACACGGAGCTGACCATCCAGCCGCGCTGCGGTGGCCAGCCGGTCGGCGGGCACCACCACGATGATCCGGCAGGGGTGCTCGCGGCTCGCCGCCACCGCGGCCTCGATGGCGTCTTCGACGCGGGCCTCGGTGTCGGGTGCCACCACCAGCGTCAGCACCCGGCCCAGTGTGATCGCCCCGCCCTCCTCCCGCAGCGCGGTGATCTTCTTGTTGAGATCGTTGGTCGTCGTATCGGGCAGGTCGACAATCATGGGCGCCTCCATTCCCGACCGGACCGCTGCAGCATCTCGAACGCCGAATCCGGACCCCAGGTGCCGGACTCGTAGGGGTCGGGCTTGCCGTGTGAAGCCCAATAGTCGAGCACGGGATCGAGGATCTCCCAGGACAATTCGACCTCGGCGTTGACGGGGAACAGCGACGGCTCGCCGAGCAGGACGTCGAGGATCAGCCGCTCGTAGGCCTCCGGCGAGTCCTCGGCGAAGGCCGAGCCGTAGGAGAAGTCCATGTTGACGTCGCGGACCTCCATCGCGCTGCCCGGCACTTTCGACCCGAAGCGCAGCGTGATGCCTTCGTCGGGCTGGACGCGGATCACCAAGGCGTTCTTGCCCAGCTCTTCGGTCATCGTCGCGTCGAACGGCAGGTGCGGAGCCCGCCGGAACACCAGCGCCACTTCGGTGACCCTGCGGCCCAACCGCTTTCCGGTGCGCAGATAGAACGGCACCCCGGCCCAGCGTCGGGTGTCGACATCCAGCGTGATCGCCGCGAACGTCTCGGTCGTTGAGGTCTTCGAGAAGCCCTCCTCGTCCAGCAGCCCGATGACTTTCTCGCCGCCCTGCCAGCCCGCGGTGTACTGACCCCGCGATGACGTCAGGTCCAGCGGCTGCGCCAGCGATGTCGCCGACAGCACCTTGATTTTCTCGGCTTTCACCTCATCCGGATGGAAGCTGACCGGCTCTTCCATCGCGGTCAGCGCCAGCAGCTGCAGGAGATGGTTCTGGATGACGTCGCGTGCCGCCCCGATCCCGTCGTAATAGCCGCCGCGGCCGCCGAGGCCGATGTCCTCGGCCATGGTGATCTGCACGCTGTCGACGTAATGGTTGTTCCAGATCGGTTCGAACAGCTCGTTGGCGAACCGCAGCGCCAGGATGTTCTGCACCGTCTCCTTGCCGAGGTAGTGGTCGATGCGGAACACCGACTCCTCGGGAAAGACGCTGTTGACCACCTTATTGAGCTCGATCGCGCTCTGCAGGTCGTGACCGAACGGCTTCTCGATGACGACCCGGCTCCAGCGGCCCTCCTGCTGGCGGGCCAGCCCGGACTTCTTCAGCTGCTCACACACCAGCGGGAACGACTTCGGCGGAATCGACAGGTAGAAGGCGTGATTGCCGCCGGTGCCGCGTTCCACGTCGAGCTTTTCCAGGGTTTCGGCCAACCGCTGGAACGACGCGTCATCGTCGAACGACCCCTGCACGAACCGGAAGCCTTCGGCCAGCCGGTCCCACACCTCCTGACGAAAGGGGGTGCGGGCGTGCTCGCAGACGGCGTCATGGACGATGGCGCCGAAATCCTCGTCGGCCCAGTCCCGTCGGGCGAAACCGACCAGCGAGAACGACGGCGGCAGCAGGCCGCGGTTGGCCAGGTCGTAGATGGCAGGCATCAGCTTCTTGCGTGCCAAATCGCCGGTGACACCGAAGATCACCACACCGCACGGCCCGGCGATCATCGGCATCCGCTTGTCCCGCTTGTCGCGCAGCGGGTTATGCCAGGAGGCCGGGGCGGGCGCTAGCACCCCGGGCACGGGCCGGTCCGTCATTTGGCCGCGGCGTCGAGCTGTTCCTGGGTGGCGTCGAGTAGTTCCTGCCAGGACTTCTCGAATTTCTCCACGCCCTCGTTCTCCAGCACCAGGAAGACGTCGCGCAGGTCGATGCCGATGGCGTCGAGCTTGTCGAAGAGCTCCTGGGCCGCGGTCGCGGTCCCGGTGATGGTGTCACCGGTGACGACGCCATGGTCGGCCACCGCGTCAATCGTCTTCTCCGGCATGGTGTTCACCGTGTTGGGGGCGACCAGTTCGGTGACGTACAGGGTGTCGGAGTAGTCCGGGTTCTTCACGCCGGTCGACGCCCACAGCGGGCGCTGCACCCGGGCGCCTGCCTCGGCCAGCGGCCGGAACCGGTCACCGCCGAGAAACACCTCTTCGTACGCGGCGTAGGCCAGCCGCGCGTTGGCCACACC
>JAEZJM010000017.1 GCA_023415775.1 Bacillota bacterium
CACTAGGAGTTATTGCTAACTCCCCGTTCGACTTGCATGTGTTAAGCACGCCGCCAGCGTTCGTCCTGAGCCAGGATCAAACTCTCCAAAAAATTATATTCTTGGAGCCTTTGATGGCTCTTTGAAAACCGAATCATTGTTTTGTGACTACACTTCCGAAGAAGCGCAGCCCGCACATCTGGCTTAATTACCTACATTGTTCAGTTTTCAAGGAACACTGTCCGTCGTCTTGACCGGAACTCTATGTTAACATAACCTCGGCGGTTCTGTCAACATTCAGTTTCTGGTAATCTTGCCGTCGCTTGCCTTGCCTGGTCTTTTGCACCAGCTCCGCTTGCGGCGACTTTGTTATATTAACACGTCCCACAGGGCCGTGTCAATAGGTATTTCTCGGTAAAAACCGCCGCAAACACTTATGCGGCGCAGAAGTTATAATATCACAGCAGCGGCCGATTGTCAACCCGCCCGCAGGGCGGCGCTAAGCCCGTGGAGCAGATACAGGCCGCTTGCCCACATAATTATCGCTGACACCTTGTTCAGGAGCCGCAAGACGGCGCCTGAGCCGTCAAGGGCGCGCGTCAGCCGGCCGGCCACCGCCAGCAGCGCGAACCATAGCCACGACACCAGCACGCAGGCGAGGGTGAACGCGGCCAGAGCATTGCCGCCGTACGCGAGCGAGCTTGTACCGATGACGCCGATGGTGTCGAGGATGGCATGCGGGTTGAGGAGCGAGACGGACAGGGCAAACAGCACCTGCCGCCTGACCGGCCAGGTATCGCTTTCGGTTGCGACCTCGGCGGCAGTCGCGCTCATCCACGTCACCCAGCCCATGTAGGCAAGGAACAGAACGCCGGCGCCCAAGAGAGCCAGTCTGAGCCAGATGAAACTGAGCACCGCCATCGAGACGCCGAACACGGCCAGGAGGATGAGCAGCGTGTCGCAGACCGCGGCGGTGACAACCACCGGCAGGGTCCGCCCCAGTTGCTTCTGGCAGACTCCCTGGTTGAACACAAAGACGTTCTGCACGCCGAGGGGCAGGATAAGCCCCAGCGCCAGGACGAGGCCGTGGATGAAGGCTATCGTAGTCTCCACCTTGTCTCCTTTAATGGAAGAAATAAAACAAAGCAGACCCTGCGGTCTGCTTTGTTGACGGTAAAATTCAATCCCGCTGGGGACGCATATGGGGGAAGAGGATTACGTCGCGGATGGAGTAATTATCGGTGAAGAACATCACCAGCCGGTCGACGCCGATGCCCAGCCCGCCTGTGGGCGGCATGCCGAACTCGAGCGCGGTCACGTAGTCGTCGTCCATCATGTGAGCCTCGTCGTCCCCCGACTCGCGCTGGGCCACCTGGCCGAGGAAGCGCTCTTTCTGGTCGATAGGGTCGTTAAGCTCTGAGAAGCCGTTGGCGATCTCGCGGGCGAAGATAAAGGCCTCGAAACGGTCGGTGATATCGGGGTTGTCCTTGTTGCGCTTGGCGAGGGGCGAAATCTCGGTGGGATGGCCGGTGACGAAGGTCGGCTGGATGAGATGCTTCTCAGCCACTTCCTCGAACACGTTGTTGAGGATGCCGCCGATGCCCTGCTTGGCCTCGTACCTAACCCCCAGCTTGTCGGCGATCGCCCGCGCCTCGGCCACCGTTTGGACGGCGGCGAAGTCTACACCGCCGTATTTATTGATAGCCTCGGTCATGGATATCCGCGGCCACGGCGGGGTGAGGTCAATCTCCTGGTCCTGGTATGTAATCTTGGTAGTGCCCAGCACCTCACGGGCGACGTGGGCGATAACCTGCTCGGTAAGAGCCATTATGTCGTTGTAATCGGCAAAGGCCTGGTACGATTCGAGCAGGGTAAATTCGGGGTTGTGCTTAATGGAAATGCCCTCATTGCGGAAAACGCGGTTGATCTCGTATACCTTTTCGAAGCCGCCGACGATCAGCCGCTTGAGGTATAGCTCGGGGGCGATCCGCATGTAGAGGCGCATGTCAAGCGCGTTGTGGTGGGTGATAAAGGGCCGCGCCGCCGCGCCGCCGGCTATGGGATGCATCATCGGGGTCTCGACCTCGAGGTAGCCCTGGGCGTCAAAATAGTGCCGCAGCGCCTGAATGACCCTGCTGCGGGCGACAAACGTATCGCGGACTTCGGGGTTGACGATCAGGTCGAGGTACCGCTGACGGTAGCGGGTTTCCACGTCCTTCAAGCCGTGCCATTTCTCCGGCAGCGGCCGCAGCGACTTGGCGAGGATTTCGAAGTTCGTCACCTTGACACTGATTTCGCCCTTCTGGGTGCGGAATACCTCGCCCTCGACGCCGATGATGTCGCCGATATCGAGGAGGCCGAAGTTCTCGTACGCAGCATCGCCGATCGCATCCTGGCGGAAATAAAGTTGGACGCGCCCGGACATGTCCATCAGATGGGCAAAACTCGCCTTGCCATGGCCGCGTACGGCCACAACCCGCCCGGCCAGACGGACCGTCCGGCCCTCCAGCTTGTCGAAGTCGGCGATGATGTCCTTGGCATGATGGCTAAAATTATATTTGCGGCCAAACGGCTCGATGCCCCGAGCCGCGATGGCCGCCAATTTCTCGCGCCGCACGCGTAATAGTTCATTCAATTCTTCGCCGGTCATAGCGACCTGCTCGCGGTTGTCAGTCATAAAAGCATCCCTTCAGGCAGGAACCCTAAGCCCCTTTGATGTCGACTATCTCGTACTTCAGCGACCCCGCCGGCACGTTAACCTCCACGACGCTGCCGACCTTGCGGCCGAGGATGGCCTCGCCCACGGGCGATTCGTTGGAAATGCGGCTCTCGGTCGGATCGGCCTCCGCCGAGCCGACGATGGTATACTCCAGCTCGTCGCCGAACTCGAGATCCTTGAGCACGACCGTGGAACCAATCGTAACAACATCGGCGCTGATCTCGTCCTCGTCGATAAGCTTGGCGTTGCGGAGCATCTTCTCAAGGGTGATAATTTCGCCCTCAATGAATGCCTGCTCGTTTTTGGCGTCCTCATACTCGGAGTTCTCACTGATATCGCCGAATTCGATCGCCTGCTTGATCCTTTCGGCGACGTCGCGACGGCGCACCGACTTCAGGTGGTCCAACTTTTGCTCTATCTTTTTCAGCCCTTCAGCGGTAAGGATAATCTGCTTTTCCGGCATTCTTTTGCTCCCCTTCTTATCCGTGGATTGCGTCCCAACCTGTATTTATATTATTCGTCTGACCGGATAGTTGCACCCCGGCCGAGCCAGGCAATATAAATAGTGTCAAGCGAACAACTTGACACTTGTTTCTATAAGGATGTTACCCCCTCATTGGCATTTATTATAGGCGCAAAACCACTATTTGTCAACGCTTTCTAACAGATTCCCTCCTTCGGCAGGGCAGATCGCTCCCTGATCTTCTCCTTGACGTTTTCAATCTCCTCGGGAGTCACGGCCCGTTCAAAGCTGCGGAAGCCGGCCAGGCGAAAGCCGTGCTTGGCCGCCAGCTGCTCGATAGTCTCGATCTGCTTCACCGTCAGGTCGCGCCCGAGGCTAAAATTTTCGTACCGTTTTTCCAGCGCCAGAATCATCGTCTCGGCCATACAGGCATACGCCGTCCGGGGCGGAAAGCCGAAATTGAGGCCAAAATCCACCTCGCCGGGAATCTCTACCACGCCGCCCTCGATCACCAGCACATCGTCGCGCGCTTCGAGTACGGCGCGGGACACATTCCGGGGCCTGGCGACGTCGCATACGATCGCTCCCGTCTTGAGATCCTCGGGCTCGATGAGGGTATCGACGGCGCTCGTGACGGCGATGACAATATCGGCCGCCTTGAGTGCCCCCTTAGTATTCGCCGTAACCTTAGCGGCTAATCCTGTCGCCCGGAATATTTGCCCGGCAATTTTCTCCAGTTTGGCCTCGTTGCGGGCGACCAGCGTCAGGTAGCGGACCTCACGCGCCAGTATCTGTGCGCAGGCTGCGCCGATCGACCCGGTGGCGCCCAGCACGACGACATTGGCCCGCTCCATGTTGATGCCGAGCAGCTTGGCCGCCTGGCGGGTCCCTTGAAGGGCGGTGGCCACGGTGTAGCTGTTGCCGGACGTCACGGCGATGTTGAGATTTTTGGCGATCGTTATGCCGCCGTCGCCGACCACCGACGTAAAGGCTCCCAGGCCGACGATCTTCGCGCCCAGCCTCTCGGCGACCTTCCCGGCCTTGATTATCTTCCTTATCACATACGCCTCAGGCATCTCGACCATCTGGCGCGATGTAAGCGGGCAGCCCACAAACCAGCCCTCGGTCTGGTTATGGGACGAATTTACGCCGTTGATATGGGATACCTTGAAGGGAGGGATATACTTCATCAACCCCTCGATAAAACCGTCCGACCAGTTCTTGGCAAAAGGGAATTTGCGGCAGAAATCGCGGGCGGTGATGGGATGGACGATAAAAGCGAACTTTTCCACTGCTTAATACCTCCTACTCATTCAACGCTTTAATCCGCGGCTCGATGTTCATCTCTTCCAGCAGCAGGCCGTACTGCTCGGCGGGCATATCCTCCGGGCGCTTGCCGGCGATGGCGATCAGCACCGCCTCGAGTACATTGGTCCCGAACGAGCGGCCGCCCATCTCGGGGGTCGTGGTCACCAGCGTCGCGACCCCGCTCCCCCGCAGCAGTTCCTCATCAGCCTGCGTTACCGTGTTGGTGATGATCGTCTTGGCGGTTAGGGCGGGCGGCATATAGCGCCGGATGAAGTGGAAATCGCCGGCCACGATATCGGCTTCCCGGAAGTAACTGCCATACCTGGGGCGCGACTCGTTCTGCCGGTGGCCGGTGGGATAGAACACACTGGTCGGCAGCTGGGTTACAAGCGGAGCGACCACGCGGGCCAGTCGGTCGAGGGCCCACAACGTGTGCAGGGGAAACGGCAGCCCCAGGCCGTACATCAGATCTCCGAACACCGTCTGCGCACCCGCCTCCGCCAGCGCCTCGGCCAGGCCGAAACGGTCGACGGCGCACACCACCAGCGCCTTCCTGCCGGCAAAGCTCATAGCGTGCTTCTTTTCCAGGAAGCGGATGACACGGCGTTCCAGGGTATTCTTGATGCCGCTGCCGTCCACGACGGGCGTAATGCGGGCGGCGGCCGCGATGCGGGCCGTATCGCGGAAAGTATAACGCCGCGAACCGGCATAGATATACAGATCGGTGCCGCCCAGGCCGAAGGCGTCCACCTTGCCGTCCAGGGCGCGGATAAGCGCGATGGCCCGATCCTTGTCGCCGTCGGTACCGATGCGTTCGATCAGAAAGCTCTCGCCGCCAAACTCCCTCACCACCTGGTGGTCGCGCTTGGCGGAGCCCAGGCTGATGCTGACAATCCTTTTCATGGCGGGCCTCCTGGCTAGAAATGCAGCTGGCGGATGATCGTGCGTATCGATTCCGGTTTTACGTACTTGTCCTCGTTGATAGGCGATTCGCCGATCTGCACACCGATAACATCCTTGTCCAGCAGCGCTTCGATAAGCTTGATACGCATATTGGAACAGATAATGATGACGAGGTCGTACGAGCGGAGTGTGCCGATGATCTCCATGATCGTGTTAAAAAGCTCCACGCCGCTTTTGCTCTCGACGAAATCCCAGCGTTCTTTCTCGGACAGGAGCAGACAGTAGTCCACACCTTCCTGCCTGGCCATCGCCGCCAGTTCGTCGCAATTCTTGATCGGGAAACCGATGAGCGCTATGCGCCCGCCCTTGCGGACCTCGCCCAGCGTCTCCAGGCGCGAAATTACCGTGCGGTCGATGCCCACCCTGTTGGCGATTTCCTGCTGCGAGAGACCGCGGACGCGCATCTCAAGAACCTCATCGATCACCTTATGGATTTTCTGCGGGTTGATGATCTTGTCGCCAATGCGCCGGAGCATAACATTCGCTCCCCCATATTATATGTGCACAATCTTGTGTACATACTCATTTTAGCATTTTTTTTTGCCAACGACAAGCTATTTTTCCAATTAATTCCATTTAGCCCCAGGGGTCCACGGGAAACCTACCGATCACCTTTTTGCCTGTTTCGACCCGCAGGCGGGTGTCGTCGTGGCTCATGCCTTTCTTGAGGCCCTGGAGCACCCTGAGATCAGGCTGCATCGTAATCCCCAGCTCGCCGGTCAGGTGCGACATCGTCCGGCGCCTGGCGTCGGACAGCGAGCGGCCGAAGGACTTGCCGGCGGCGACATTGTCGATGAATTCCTTCGCCAGGTAAAACTGGGCGAGGTTGGTCAGCTGATTGCCGCAGGCGCCCGTCCCTGTGCGGCCGATTATTTCCGGCAGCGCGAAACGCAGCCCGAACTCGAACGACTGCTTGAGCTCGGCCGTCTCCCTGGCGAGCGAATCGAGCAGCGTGCGGGGCGTGCACAGCCCGTACGTGCGCAGAGCGCGGATGACGCCATGCTCGATGGTATGCGCCTGCTCCTGACTGACGAGGCCGCCGAGGTTGGCGTAAACGCTGACCTCTTTGCCTGTCTCGATATCGGCCCCGTATATCGTCACCGGAATATCCGTCGGGTCGCGAAACTCGGTGAATCCGCCTGCCGGCAGCCACCCCGCCCCCGAAATGGCCGGATACTCGCGGCGCATCGCCCTGAGATCTACAGCCTCCACATCCGGCGAAGCGACAAGGCCGCCTGCCGCCTTGAGGGTGTGCCAGCGGGCATGCCCCCGCCCCTCCAGCGTCGCCGTCATAACGGGCAACTCCCGGCCGACGGCATCAACGGCCGTATGTGTACCGATATTCATAACCCTGGCTGCCACCCCGACCGGGTATAGCCCGCCGTCCTCGGTCACCCACGGGCAGACCAGCACATCCCGTCCCGCTCCCGCCCGGAACAGCGGCTCGCCGCCCTGTTCGAGCACAAACACGCCGGTTATGCGTCCGCCGCCCGGCCGCGGCATAATCCCGTTCGCCACGGGCAAAATCGGCATCATTCGCCGTCCCTCCCTTCCCGGCGGCTGCTCAGAGCCGCCAGAATGCGGGTGAAATCCCCGCGGCTCTCCGCCTGGTTCAGCCGCAGGCGTATCTCCGCCGCCCGCGGCAGCCCCTTGGTATACCAGGCCGCGTGGCGGCGCATCTCCCGGATGGCGATATGCTCGCCCTTATGCTCGATCAGCATCTCCAGATGGCGGGCAAGCACCTCCAGCCGCTCGGCCAGGGACGGCGGCGGCAGCAACCCGCCGCCCGCCAGGTAGTGGCCGATCTGGCGGAAAAGCCACGGGTTGCCCTGGGCGGCCCGCCCCACCATCACCGCGTCGCAGCCGGTGAAGGCCAGCAGCCGCGCCGCATCCTGGGGGGTGCGGACATCGCCGTTGCCGATCACCGGGATGCTCACCCGCTCCTTGACGCGGCGGATGATATCCCAGTCGGCCGTCCCGGAGTAAAATTGCTCGCGGGTTCGGCCGTGGACGGCGATGGCCGCCACCCCGGCCTGCTCGGCGAGCGCGGCGATCTCCACCGCGTTCGCCGACGCCTCGTCCCAGCCCTTGCGGATCTTCACCGTCACCGGCACCGCCACCGCGTCAACCACCGCGGCCAGGATATCCCTGGCCAGCTCCGGCCGGCGCATGAGGGCCGAACCCTCGCCATTCTTCACGATCTTCGGCGTCGGGCAGCCCATATTGATATCGACGATATCGGCGCCGGCGCGTACGACGATGCGGGCCGCGGCGGCCATCGGCCCCGGCTCCGAGCCGAAAATCTGCACCGCCACCGGCCGTTCCCGCTCGTCGATCCGCAGCATGTCCAGAGTATGGCAGTTATTGTGCAGCAAGCCCTTGTCGCTCACCATCTCCGAGTACAGCAGGCTGCAACCCATCTCTTTCGCCAGCAGCCTGAAAGGCAGGTCGGTAACGCCGGCCATGGGGGCCAGCGCCACCGCCGGCTCGGCGACGGCAACCGCGCCGATCAGCATGTAATCACTCCTGTTCTCTATCCGGGGGAACACCCGGTATTATTAACACAATTCGCAGCAAACAAACGTAATTCCTCCGGCGCAACGAAAAGCCCCCGCCCGGTAAGGACGGGGGACAGGAGAAAGCAGCAGATTTTCCCGCGCCTTCGGCGCGGATAGCTCAACTAAGGCTCGGGCTATCCGCCCGCGCCAAGTTTCGCTTATCAACGGCCGACGGCGGAATTCCGGTTATAGCGGAATTCCGGTTATAGATGATGCGGAGCCCTTCCAGCGTCAGAAAATGGTCGACATGTTTGATCTTCGAAGACTCCTGGCCGATAAGGTTGGCCAGTCCGCCGGTGGCTACGACCTTCACCGACTCGCCCAGCTCGAGCTCCATGCGGCGGACGATCTCGTCCACCTGGCCGACGAAGCCGAAGATTATCCCCGACTGCATGCTCGACACCGTGTTGCGGCAGATAACCGTCCGCGGCTTGGCCAGCTCGATCCTGGGCAACTTGGCGGCCCGCTGGAAAAGCGCCTCGGTGGAGATGCCGATGCCGGGGGCGATGGCGCCGCCCAGATAGTCGCCGCCCTTGTCCACGACGCAGAAGGTGGTGGCTGTGCCGAAATCGACGATGATTATCGGTCCGCCATATTTCTCGAAAGCGGCGATGGCGTTCACGATGCGGTCGGCGCCCACCTCCCGCGGGTTCTCGTACTTAATGACCATACCTGTCTTGATGCCAGGGCCGACCACCAGAGGGTCGACGCCGAAATAGCGCTGCGTCATGCGGGTCAGCGGCGCCATCAACGGCGGCACGACGGACGAGATAATCGCCGCATCGATGGCGTCCAGGCTTATACCGCGATGATCGAAAAGATTCTTCACCAGCACGCCGTACTCGTCGGCCGTCTTCAGTCGGTCGGTCGAGATCCGCCAGTGATGGAGCAGCTCGTCGCCGTCATAGACCCCGAGGACGATATTGGTATTGCCAACGTCGAAAACCAACAACATGATTATTTCCTCCGTGCTCTTGGTCGGCCGTTTAGAAGGCCTTGATGCTGTCCGTTTTTTGATTATAGAATACCGTAACTAACGGCCTTTATGTTCCACGGTCAAAATATACCCCGCCCTCGCCAGCGCCCGTTTCACCCGCGCGCCGACATAAGCGGCGACCAGGGCCTTTACGATGTCGTACGGCAGAAAAGGGGCCACTGTGAGAGCAGCGGCGCCGCTCCACGTCATCGGCTTGTGAAGAAGAAAAGTGAAGCTGGCCATGAAACCGAGCAGTCCCAGGCCATAGAGAGCCACCAGTCCCGGCATGAAGAAGGCGAACGTCCGTCCGAAACCGTCTGCGGCGCGCTCGGTCAAGCGGCCGACCACATAGGCGCACACCATGTACCCAACCAGAAAACCGCCGGTCGGCCCGAGCAAATGGGCCGCCCCCGCTTTCCCCTGAGCGAACACCGGCAGGCCGAACACCCCCAGCAGAACCCATACCAGGACGCTGGTGAAGCCCCAGCGGCCGCCGAGCACCAGCCCGGCGAGCAGCACAACCGGTGTCTGCATGGTGTGGGGTACGGGACTTGGCGGCAAAACGATGGAAATCTGCGAACCGATGGCGATGAGGGCGGCGAACAGCCCGGCGAGAATCATATTGCGGATAGGCATCTTAGTTTTCTCCTCCCTCTGCGGGCCTGATCGATACATCGCCGGCCAGCACCCTCTCCACCCGGTCTGCGGTCCTCACCAGCAGCGCCCCGTCGGCGTCGATGTCGACCGCCACCCCGGAAAACCGCTGGCCGGCGCCTATCACGTCCACCGCCCGGCCGAGCGTCAGCGACTCGCGGCGCCACTCGCCGAGGACGGGAGCGAACCCGCGGTCGAGCGTCTGCTCGTACACCCTCTCAAGCTCCTCGAGGACGGACATGAAGATATCCAGCCGGGACAAGGGCCGCCCGGCGGCCAGGGACAGCGAAGTCGCCAGGTCGCGCAGCTCGGGGGGGAAATCGTCGGCGCCGATATTTACGTTGACGCCGATGCCGATAACGATATGGTTGATGGCGTCCATCTCCGCCGACATCTCGGTGAGAATGCCCACCAGCTTCTTGCCGTTATATAGGATATCGTTCGGCCACTTTATCCCACAGGCCACGCCCGTTGTCCGGCGGATGGCGCGGCAAACGGCCACGGCGGCCAACAGCGTGCACTTGGGGGCGTCCTGGGGATTGAACGGCGGCCTGAGCACGATCGAAAACCACACCCCGCGCGCGAACGGCGAAAACCAGCCGCGCGACAGCCGCCCCCGCCCGACCGACTGCTCCTCGGCCACGACTATCTGGCCCTCCGGGCAGCCGGCGACAGCCAGCGCCTTCGCCTCGTTGTTGGTCGACTCCACCCGCCGGAAATAGGCGACCGGCCTCCCCAGGCGCCGGGTAGTCAGCCTGGCCTCGATCTCGGCCGGCAGCAGCAGGTCGGGGGTCCGGCACAAACGGTACCCCAGGCGGGGGTGGGCTTCGATGTCGTAGCCGTCCTGCTTGAGGGCCCGGATATGCTTCCAGATCGCCGTCCGCGACACGGCCAGCCGGCGGGAAACCTCCTCGCCCGACACGTAGCCGCCCGACTCCTCGCGCAGCATTTGCAGTATCTCAGCGCGCACGCCCGCACCTCCCGACAATTGTTATCCACATTATAAGAAAAAGTTAACAATCTGTCAAGTTAAGCCCATCCCAACACGCTTAAAAGTGATCGGACACCCTCAGCGAATCTCGCCGTGCTTCTCCGCGTCCTTTACCGCGGCGATGCGGTTGGCGTCGTCGAGAAACACCACCGTCGGCTTGAAAGCCTTCGCCTCCTTGTCGTCGATAACCGCGTAGGTGATAATAATAACCTTGTCGCCGGGCTGGACCAGCCTGGCGGCGGCGCCGTTCAGGCACACGACCCCCGAGCCGCGCGGCCCCGGAATGGCGTACGTCTCCAGCCGCGCGCCGTTATTGTTGTTGACCACCTGGACCTTCTCGTTCACATAGATATCGGCGGCGTCCAACAGATCCTCGTCGATGGTTATACTGCCCACGTAGTTGAGATTTGCTTCGGTTACGGTTGCCCGGTGCAGCTTCGATTTGAATACGGTGCGGAACATGATTATCCCTCCCACAGCATATTATCGATAAGTCGCGTCTTGCCGATACGCACTGCCAGCGCCACCAGCGCCGGTCCGGCGACCGTGTCCAGCTCCTCGAGGGTGGCCGGATCACTCACGGAAACATAATCGCAGGCGGCCAACGGCTCGCCGCCGATAAATTCCGTCATTTCCCCGCGGATGGCCGCAGCGTCGCGCTGCCCGGCCCTGAGCCGCTCCGCCGCCAGCCCGATGGCCCGGCTGAGGACGAGAGCCGCCTGCCGCTCGGCAGGATTTAGGTACACATTGCGCGAAGAGAGTGCCAGACCGTCGGCTTCCCTGACGATCGGCACGGTGGCGATGCGCACATCCATGCTCAGGTCGGCGGCCATGCGCTTAATGACCACCACCTGCTGGGCGTCCTTCTGGCCGAAATAAGCCACATCGGGCGCAACGATGTTGAACAGTTTGGCGACCACCGTCGCCACGCCGCGGAAATGTCCCGGCCGCTTCGCCCCGCACAGGCGCTCGGTGATGTCCTTCACCTCGACGAAGGTGAGCATGTCGGCCGCCCCCTGCGGATACATCTCCTCGACCGGCGGCGCGAACACCGCGTCCACCCCGGCGGAGGCCGCAAGGCGCGCGTCCCGTTCCAGGTCGCGCGGATAAACGGCGTAATCCTCGTTGGGACCGAACTGCAGCGGATTGACGAATATGCTGGCGATGACCAGCCCGTGGTCGGCCCGCGCCGTCCGCATCAGCGTCAGGTGTCCCTCGTGCAGAAACCCCATCGTCGGCACCAGCGCGACGGTCTTGCCCGCCGCCCTGGCCTGCCGCACCAGCGCCCTTATATCAGCCACCCTTGTGACGATCTCCATTCCAAACCCTCCCCACTGGAAAATAAAAAAGCTTCCCGGCAAAAGACAGGAAGGCTCAAAAAAACCTTGCTCCGGTCCTCGCCGTCTCAGTCCCTGCGGATCAAAGCGGTCTAAACCCAAGTATGTATTCGGTTGAGAGGCAGCCACGGAGGTACGGCTCCCGGCGAGGGATGCCGCCCGTTATCCGGCGATCTTCAAGGATAACTTAACCACGACTATAATAGCATCTTTTCGGTACATATACAAGCACGGAGGAAAATAAAATGACCGTAAAAATACTCGTGGCCGACGACGAGACCAGCATCCGCGAAGTCGTCCAGCTCTACCTCGAACGCGAAGGCTTCATCGTCCACACCGCCGCCGACGGCGACGCCGCCCTCGAGCTCGAAGCCGAAACCCGGCCCGACCTCCTGATCCTCGACATCATGCTGCCCGGCCGCACCGGCTGGGAGATATGCCGCGCGCTCACCCGTCGCGTTCCCGTCATCTTCCTCACCGCCAAAAGCACCGAGGCCGACAAAATCACCGGCTTCTCCCTCGGCGCCGACGACTATGTCACAAAACCTTTCAGTCCCCGCGAACTTGTTGCCAGAGTCAAGGCGGTGCTCAAGCGCAGCGGCCTCATCTTCGCCGACGGCGACGAACTGAGCTTCCCCGGCCTCGCCATCCGTCCCGCCACCCAGGCGGTCGAAAAAGGCGGCCGGTCGATCGCCCTGTCCCCCAAGGAATTCGACCTCCTCCTCTTTCTGGCGCGCCACCCCCGCATCGTCTTCACCCGCGAACAGCTCCTCACCAACGTGTGGGGTTACGGCTTCGAAGGCGACGACCGCACCGTCGACGCCACCGTCAAAAGACTGCGCCAGAAAATCGCCGACAAAGACAACACCTTCATCCACACCGTGTGGGGCACCGGCTACAAATTCGAGGTGAACGCCCGATGATCCGCTCGATCTTCAGCCGCCTCTTCCTTTCCCATATCATCGTCATCCTCCTCGTCACCGTCACCCTCGGCGCCCTCATGGCCTATCTCGTCCGCGAACACCTCATCGAAAACAAGCGGCTGGAAATGCTGGCCAAAGGCCAGTCTGTGGCGGCCGCCGTCGCCCCCGTCCTCGGCGCCGGCAATCTCCCCTTCCGGCTCGAGCTTCTCGGCGACCTCATCGGCGCCCGCATCTGGGTGGCCGACTCGCAGGGCAACATACTCGCCGGCAGACCCCCCACCCGCTGGGTCCGCACCCTCCCCGAGGACGCGCAGCGGCTCGAAGCCCTGTTCGCCGGCACACCCCAGTCGTGGGTGCGCAACAGCCGCCGCCAGAACGACCCCTCGATTCTCGTCGCTGTACCTGTCGCCTCCACGTCTGCGGCCGTCTTCCTCTCCACCCCCATCACCGGCGTCAACCAGGCCGCCCAGGCTATCGACCGGCTGCTGATTCTCTCCCTCATCCTCGGCACCCTTGTCGCCGCCCTGTCCGGACTGCTCATATCGCGCACCCTCACCCGGCCCCTCGCCGACATCAGCCACGCCGCCGCCCGCTTCGCCGCCGGCGACTACGCCAGCCGCACCGGCGCCACCGGCGGCGACGAAATCGGCGGCCTCGGCCGGACCTTCAACACCATGGCCGAATCGCTCGCCAAAGTCGAATACAACCGGCGCGAATTCCTCGCCACCGTCTCCCACGAACTCAAGACACCGGTCGCCTCCATCCAGGCCCTCGCCGAAGCCCTCGCCGACGGCGTCGCGACGGAGCCCGAACAGCGGCAGCGCTACCTCGCCACCATCGTCGGCGAAAGCCAGCGCATCGACCGCCTCATCCGCGACCTCCTCGACCTGGCGCAGCTCGAGGCCGGCGAACTGTCCATCGTCCCCGAAAAAACCGACCTTGTCGCCTTTCTGGGCCGCGAAACCGCCAAATACGATCACCTGCTCGCCGAAAAGGACCTCACCCTCCGCGTCGAAGCCCCCACCGTCGTCCCGCCCGTGCTGGCCGACCCCGGCTGGCTGGCCCAGATAATTGCCAACCTCGTCTCCAACGCCGCCCGCCATTCGCCCGCCGGCGAAACCATTGCCATAACCGTGCAGCCCACCGCCGGCAAAGTCGCCGTCGTCGTCAGCGACCACGGCCCAGGCATCCCGCCTGAGGACCAGCCCTACATCTGGGACCGCTTCTACCGGGTCGACAAATCGCGGGCCCGCAGCGGCGGCGGCACCGGCCTGGGACTCGCGATAACCAAGCGCCTCGTCCAGGCCATGAACGGCGAAATAACCCTGGAAAGCACGCCGGGGGAGGGCGCGAAGTTCACCTTCACTCTTCCGATTGCGTAATATTTAGTTTTTGCTTTAGGACAGATGGACTTTCCAGGCGCCCGTAGTTTGTCATACATTTGTCATACTCGAAGTCTATAATAACCTCAAACAGCCGCTTCCGGCTGCAGAGATATAGATTTCGGAGGTATGTCAAATGAGACTAGTCAGCAAAAAAACCGTGGCCATCTTCGTTCTCGGGGCGTTCGTGCTTGCCGGCGCCGCCCTCTCCCCCCTCGCCCAGGCCGCCGAAGCCGAAAAGGCCCGTCCGGCGCACGAAAAGCGTCAGCACGACCCCGACAAGGCCGCCCAGCGCCTTGCGGAAATCTACGGCATCAGCAAAGATACCATCCTCGCCCGCGTAAACGGCGGCGCCAGCGTCCGCGACATTCACCGGGCGGCCTTCCTCGCCAAGGCCAGCGGCAAAACCTTTGACGAGGTGCTCGACCTCAAAACGGGCGACACCACCTGGAAGGATGTCGCCAAAAACCTCGGCGTAACCAAAGAACAGACCAAAGCCGCCTTCCACGCCCTGTCGGCCGACAGGCTCAACGCCAAGCTCGGCCTTGACCGCGCCACCGTCCTCGGCCTCCTGGAGCAAGGCTACAAAAGCCGCGACATCGCCATGGCCGGCCTCCTGGCCGAGAACGCCGACAAAACCCCGGCCAGTGTCCTGGAAATGAAAAAAATCAACAACACCTGGCGGGATGTCGCCGGCTCGCTGGGAGTCAGCGACGAGACGCTCAAGCAGGATATGCTCAAACTCAGGCAAGCCTTCGGTCACGGCGGCCGCCACCACCGCGGCAAGTGAATAAGCAACAAATAAGAGAAGACCGTCGCTCCGTGTGCGACGGTCTTCTCTTATTAATAACGGCGAAAACCCTTCGGCCGTTTTCTCTTACCCTAATTGCGCCGCAGATGGGGCCTATCAACGGCCGCCTAAAGCTTCGGCACCTTTATCGTCGAAACCATCAGCCACGACAAAATCAGCAGAATAAACGCCTGAGCCGTCGCCGGCAGCACCGGCGCGAAATACGCGCATCCCGCGAGAACAGGCCCGGCCACCGTTATCGGCAGGCCCACGAAATGGCCCCTGACGCCGGAAATATTGAAGCGGGCCAGGCGGAGCGCGCCGCAGACCGGGAAGACGGTCGCCAACAGGTAACCGCTCCAGCCGATGTCGGCGAAGACCAGCTGATAGGCGATCAGCGCCGGCGCCACCCCGAACGAAACCAGGTCGGCCAGAGAATCGAGCTGCTTGCCGAATTCGCTGGCGACGTTCAGCCGCCGCGCCACCCGGCCGTCGAGGCTGTCGAACAGCGCCGCGCCGAACACCAGCGCGACAGCCAGCGCCCATTGCTCGACAAGGGACAGCAAAATAGCCACCAGGCCGGCGGACAGGTTGGTCACCGTCAGGATATTGGGAATCCAGCGACGCGGCATAAAAAACCACCTCAAGCCGCGGAAAGCTCGGCGCCGCCCCCGCGGCTCCCGAGCTTTCCGTAAGATTCACTTCTTTGTGGCCACCTTGGCCATAAACTTCGCGTTGTCGATGATATATCGCTCGTGGCGTCCCTCGCCGACCTTCTCCCGATCGTCGAAAGCCTCCACGGCAAACGTCAGCTTCTTGCCGGCGAGCTCCACCAGCTCGGCCCTCGCCCGCACGGTCATCCCCACCGGCGTCGCCGCCAGATGGGAGATTTCCACCCGCGTGCCGACCGACCCCTCGCCGTCGGCGAGATAAGGCTTGACGGCAGCGATCGCGGCCTGCTCCATAAGGGCTACAAGCAGCGGGGTGGCGAACACGGCCGCCCCCTTGTTGCCAAAGCGCTCGGCGGTATTGTCGGCCGTCACGGTCACAGCCGCTTCACCGACGGCGCCGACGGTCAGCGCGTTCCCCATACTTCGTCGTCCCCCCGGCGGAAAGTATACACGACTTTCGGTCCCGGCTCATCGGCGGGAGTAGGGGTAGCGTTCACGGGAGCGGTCGGCGGCGGTTCCTCGGCCGGCGTATCCTTCTCCTCGATCTTGCCGTTATCCAGCAGCTGCTGAAGCTCCGAGCCTTCCAGCGTCTCGCGCTCGATCAGCGCGTCGGCGACGATGTGGAGCTTATCCATATTGGTCTTGAGCATCTCTTCCGTCTTGGCGTAGGCATCCTCGATCAGGCGGCGGACCTCCTTATCGATCGAGTAGGCCACCTCTTCGCTGTAGTTGCGGTCGCGGGCGATATCGCGGCCGAGGAATACCTGCTGGTCCTGGCGCCGGCCGAAAGTGATCGGCCCCAGCACCTCGCTCATGCCGTACTCGGTGATCATCTTGCGCACCAGCTCGGTGGCCCGCTCCAGGTCGTTCTGGGCTCCGGTGCTGATCTCGTTCAGCACCAGCGCCTCGGCCACCCGGCCGCCCAGCAGCGTCTTGAGCTGGTCGAGCAGCTCGGACCGCGTCGCGTAGTAGCGGTCCTCCTTGGGGAGCATGAGCGTGTAGCCGCCTGCCCGCCCGCGGGGAATGATCGACACCTTGTGCACGGGGTCGGTATGGGTCAGCATCATGCCGACCAGGGCGTGCCCGGCCTCATGATACGCGGTGAGTTTCTTCTCCTTGTCGCTGATGACCTTGCTCTTGCGCTCCGGCCCGGCGACCACCCGCTCCACCGACTCCTCCAGCTCGGGCATGTCGATGCGCTTCTTGTTGCGGCGGGCGGCGAGGAGGGCGGCTTCGTTAATCAGATTGCTGAGGTCGGCGCCGGTAAAGCCCGGCGTCCGGCGGGCCAGCACTTCCAGGCTGACGTCCTTGGCCAGCGGCTTACCCTTGGTGTGAACCTTGAGGATCTCCTGACGGCCCTTCACGTCCGGCCGGTCGACCACCACCTGGCGGTCGAAGCGTCCCGGCCTGAGGAGGGCGGGGTCGAGAATGTCCGGGCGGTTCGTGGCGGCGATGATGATGATCCCCTCGTTGACGCCGAAACCGTCCATCTCGACCAGCAATTGGTTGAGGGTCTGTTCGCGCTCGTCGTGGCCGCCGCCGAGGCCTGCGCCCCGCTGCCGGCCGACGGCGTCGATCTCGTCGATGAAAACGATGCACGGCGCGTTTTTCTTCGCCTGCTCGAACAGGTCGCGCACCCTCGATGCGCCGACGCCGACGAACATCTCGACGAAGTCCGAGCCGCTGATGCTGAAGAACGGCACCCCGGACTCGCCGGCCACCGCGCGGGCGAGCAGCGTCTTGCCCGTGCCCGGCGGCCCGACCAGCAGCACCCCTTTGGGGATGCGCGCGCCCAGGTCGTTGAATTTCTTGGGATGCTTCAGGAACTCGACCACTTCCTCGAGCTCCTGCTTGGCCTCATCGGCCCCGGCGACGTCGGCGAAGGTCACCTTCACCTTATCCTCGCCGTGCAGCTTGGCGCGGCTCTTGCCGAACGACATCACCCGGTTGCCGCCCCCCTGGGTCTGCTGCATGATGAAGAACCAGACCCCGATCAGCAGCAGCATCGGCAGGACGGACGAGAAAATAGTCGTCCACCACGGCGGTTGCGGCGGCTGTTCGGCCTTGATATCGACATTCTTCTCCCGCAGGGAGCCGATCAGTGTCGGATCGTTGGGAGTAACCGTGGTAAACTCCGTACCGTCTTTGAGTTTGCCGCGGACGGTGTTCTCCACTATCGTCACGCGCTCCACCTTTTGTTCTTCGACACTGCGCAAGAACTGGGTGTAACTGATTTCCGTCTTGGTAGTGGTGCGCGAGGAGTAGTAGTCGATTATCGATATGGCGATGATGATGATGAGCAGATAGAAACTGACATTACGGAAAAACTTGTTCAACAACTTAACCCCCTTTCACTGGAGCTGAAGCGAAAAAAGCTACTGTATTCATAGGAGATAATTATATCACAAATAAACTCCAGTGACAATCCAACTCCTGCCTGCGGCCGCGGCCGTCATTATATCCTATGCGCCGCCTAGCTGCCGTAGGCCTCGGGCTTGAGCACGCCCACATACGGAAGGTTGCGGTACTTCTCCGCGAAATCCAGGCCGTAGCCGACCACGAAATCGTCGGGGATAGTGAAGCCGTTGTAGTCCACCGGCACATCGACCTTGCGGCGGGAAGGCTTGCTCAGCAGCGTGCAGATCTTCACGCTCGCCGGCTTGCGCGACTTCAGGTTCTCGAACAGGTACTTGAGGGTCAGGCCCGAATCGATGATATCCTCGACAATCAGCAGATGCCTGCCGGCCACATCCTCGTCCAGATCCTTGACGATCTTCACGACGCCGCTGGAGCTGGTCGAAGCCCCGTAGCTCGACACGGCCATAAAATCGATCGTCACCGGGCGGCTGATGGCCCGCGCCAGGTCGGCCATGAAAATCACCGCCCCCCGCAGCACGCCGACCATGAGAATATCCCTGCCGGCGTAATCGGCGCTGATCGCCTCTCCCAGTTCCTTGATCCTGGCCGCCAGGGCCTCGGTGCTCACAAGCACCTCTTTTATGTCCTTATCCTGATTCACGTCAGTCCTCCTGTTTTTCGATGATAAGTTCGAGAAATGTTCCTGTCTGGCGGCCCGGCCGGCCGCGCTTACCCTGGCGCACCCCGCCCAGCCAGATGATCCCCTGGCCGTCGGTGAACACCGGGATACTGCCCCGCAGATGCCGTGGCACCTTGGCGTCGATGAGGAATTCCTTGACCTTCTTGCCGTCCGGCCGGAAGCGATCCCCCGCCTGGCGGGTGCGGACGCAAATCGGCGGCGTCAGCTCCTCCCAGGCGAACACCGCCCTGTGCGGCCCGTCGCCCATCGGCGGCTCCGCCGACAGCCTCGCCGTCACCGTCAGGCCCAGCGCGGGCAGCGGCGTCGTCCCCGGCACGGCCAGCGCGATCCCCGGCGGCCCGATAGGCGACGCCGCCGGCAAAGGCACGGCCGCGAAAACCAGCTTGCCGTATTCCCGGCGGACGGTCAGCCCGCCCGGCAGTTCGACCGCGTTGCCGGTCGTTCCCGCTAAAGCTAATTCTAATAATTTTTCCACATGGAAAAAGCTTATTCCTTTTAAATCGCCGCGATTTTTTGCCACCGCCTGGCGGATAAGCTCCCGGCGCAGCGCGACAGGCAGCGCCCCCAGCGCCTCGCAGTCGACCGCCAGCCCGTCCCCCTCGCCGGTCGCCACCTCAGGCCACGCCGCCAAAGCCGCGGCGGCCACGAAATCGTGCTCGTCGCCGACCAGCTCGGCGGTGCGGCACAGCGTAGCCGCGATATTGGCGTTGAACACCGCCGCCAGCTTGGGCATAAGCTCCAGGCGGAGATAATTGCGCAGATACTCGGTCGAAAAATTTGAGCTGTCCGTCCGCGGCGTCAGACCATTCGTGCGGCAGTACGCCTCGATCTCTTCCCGCTCCACGGCCAGCAGCGGCCTGATCACGCCGCCGGCCGCCGGCTTCATGCCGCCCAGCCCGGCGCCGCCCGCCCCGCGGAAAAGGTTCAGCAGCACCGTCTCGGCCTGGTCGTCGCGGTGGTGGCCGGTGGCGATCAGCGCCCCGCCCAGCCTCGCCGCCGCCTCCCGCAGGAACGCGTAGCGCAGCACGCGGGCCGCGTCCTCCAGCGAGCGGCCCTCCGCGGCGGCGAAAGCGGCCGCATCCACTTCGGTATCGTAAAAAGGCAGTCCCAGCGCGCCCGCGAACTCGCGGACGAAAACGGCGTCGGCGTCCGACTCCGCCCCCCGCAGCAAATGGTTGACATGGGCCACCGCCAGGGAAAAGCCGTATTCCTCCCTGAGCGCATGCAGCGCGTGGACAAGGGCCAGCGAATCCGCCCCGCCCGAACAGGCGGCCAGCACCCTGTCGCCCGCCGCCGGAACGCCGTGGCGCACGATCCACTCCCTAACCGCGGTCAGCATTGGCCTGTCCCTTTCCTCAAGCCGTTGGCCAGCAAAAGCCGGTAAACGGTCACACTCGCAAAAATGCCGAAAGCGATCGCGCCGGCGGTCAGCAGCGTCTGCACCGCCATCTCCGTTGCCGGCCCGTACCGGCCCTCAACCACATAACGCATCGCCGTATATGCCTGCCTCCCGGGCACGAGCGGGAAGAACCCGGGAATGATGAAGATTGTCGCCGGCTTGCGCAGCCGCCTTGCCAGCGCCTCCGCCGCCGCCCCGAGGGCGATGCCGCCGAAGAAATTCGCCGCCACCGCGTTCGTGCCCGCGCCGACGAACAACACCGTCACCAGCCACGCCAGCGTAGCGTTGAGCGCCCCGTAAAGCAGCAGATTGCGCGGGATGCGGTACAAAATACCCACCGCCGTCCCCATCACGAACACCGCCGCGATCTTCAACATCATCGCCGTCACCTCACATCACCGCCAGCACGATAACCACGCCCATCGCCATCGCCGCCGCCGTCATCGCCGCCTCCAGGCCAAGCGACACGCCGCTCAGCAGATCGCCCGCTATCACGTCGCGGATGGCGTTGGTGATCACCATCCCCGGCACCAGCGGCATGATGCCGCCCACCACGATGACATCGCGGTTCAGCGACGGCCAAAGATAAACGGCCAGGCTGCCGAGCATGGCCGCCGCCAGCGCACCGAGAAACTCGAACGTGAACTGCACCCCGTGCAGACGCGAAACAACATGGGCGATATACCGCACCGTCATCGCCGTCAGCAGCGCGGCCGCCGTCTCGCCCGCGCCGCCGTCCTGCAGCACGGCGAAACTGCCGCCCACCAGGCCGGAGGCAACCATCGACGGCACGAGGGAAAAGCCTGTCCGCTCCTTGGCGATGCGGTCTAAAAGCGCCAGCGCCTCGGCGTGGTCGATCCGGCTGTCGGCCAGGCGGCGCGACAGCTCGTTAACCTTGGCTATCCGGTCGAGATTGATCGTCCGGCCATTAATTCGCCGCATCGTCGTCAGCGGCCGGCCGGAAAAATCGGTCACCGTCAGAAAAACCCCCGTCGGGATGACGAAGCACTCCGCCTTATCGGCGCCACAGGCGCGGGCGATATGGTACATCGTCTCCTCCACCCGCGAAGTCTCGGCTCCGTTGCGCAGCAGCACCTCGCCGGCTAGCACAGCCAGCTTGACAATATCCTCGAGCGGCACGTCCTTCACAGGTTCACGCCCTTCCGATTCCTTGCCTTGGCTACATTCTCCCGCCGTCCGCCGTTTTCCTGCTATCGCCGACCGCGGTTCTTTTGCCGCTCCCCCTTAGTATCGGCCGCGCAAAAACCCCCTATGCGGGCGGAAAACCGCGCACAGGGGGTTCTATAACCGTGCAAAACCCGATTACCAGCCGTGGCAGACCTTCTTGATCGCATGATAGGCGCTCTTGCCGCCCTTGTAAAGCTCCTTGCCCACAAATTTGCCGCCGTAATACGCCGTCTGGTCGAAAGCCGCTATATTACTGCCCATAGGGTCAGACCAGAACATTTCCTCAAGATTCCATTTTAAACTATGGTACTCATTGACCGCCTCTTTAGCCGCCGCGTCGCGGGTGGCGACCCATGCCTCCTTGAAAAAGCCGCCGCCGCCCGCCACCTTGTCAAGATCCGCGTCGCTCAGCGCCGGGGGCCGGAAGGGGATTACAACATACAGCGGGTTATCGGTCTGCTCGACCACCGTCACCTGGAAATTTGCCGGGCAGTCGACCCCCAGCGCCGCCGAGGCCGCCGCTCGCGGATCAGCCAGCAGGGCCTGCTTGAAGACCGGGTCGCGCCAGGCTTTTGCCGTCAGCAACCCGCGCGGCGTCGTTCGCTGGCATTCGGGGAGATGGTCGGGATCGACCAGCACCAGATGGACAGAATCGGCGGAATCTTCGAGCACCCGCACCTCGGTGCCCGCCGGCAGCTCCACCCCGAACTCGCGGGCGATCAACCCGCCGGGGTCGCGTTTCAGTTCCTCCAGATAGGCGGGATTCTTCCACGCCTCGCGGATAACCGCCGCGCTCTTCTCCTCGATATGCGCGTTCTCCATGTCCTCGACCACCCTTCGCCGTAAACTTTCTAAAAAAATTATAACCCTGGGTTATTTTTATGTCAAACAAATTCTCCCACAATACGCCAAAAACCGTGGCCCGCGGTTTGCCCCGCGGCCACGGCCATTATTGCTATTGTCATTATTGCTCAAGCCCCGGCTTCTCCGTCACCCGCGCCACCAGCACCGTCATATCGTCGCGCCGGATCGCCCCCGAAAGCGCCACAGCCTCCTGCAAGATGCGCTCCGCCAGCTCCTGGGGGTCGCCGTCCGGCAGCCGTCGCAGGAAGTTCGCCACCCAGGCCTCCCGTTCCAGGCCGCGGCCGGGCACCTCCACCACCCCGTCGCTCACCATCACGATAATATCGCCCGGCGCCAGCAGCCACCTCACCGGCTCGATCTCCACCTGCTGCATTATCCCCACCGGCAGCGACGACGACTTGACCGTCGCCACCTCCCGCACCCTTTTCACGAAACTGGGGGCCGCCCCCACCTTCAAAAACTCCGCCTCGCCGGCGGCGGTATCGATCACCGCCATATCCACAGTCGTAAAGCTCTCCTCCGGCAGCTTTAAGAGCAGCAGCGAATTCACCGTCTTCACCGCCACATCCACCGCGAACCCCGCCGTCAGCAGACGCTCCAGAAACCGCACCGTCGCCGCGCTGTCCCCGGCCGCCCGGCTGCCCGTGCCCATACCGTCGCTCAGCACCAGCGCCACCTGCCCGCCCGGCAGCGGCAGCACGGCCGCCGTATCGCCCGACACCTTCTCCTTGGCGGCGCAGGCCAGCCCTGTCGTCACCCGGTAGCGACCCGCCGACCCCATCGCCAGGCGGCACAGTTCCCGCCTCCCGGCGTCGCCGCACTCCGCCTCCAGCGTCAGCCTCTCCCCCAGCAGCGTCGCCGCCAGCGGCAGCACCGTATTGAGGCACTCCCGCCGTCCCTGGCAGGGCTGCTTTGTCACCTTCACCAGCCGCCGGCCGCCGCCGTATTCCAGCCCGGCCGTCTCCAGCGGGCACCCGCCGGCCGCCGCCTGCTCCTTCAGCGTCGCCGCCGGGGCAAACTCGGCGGCCTCGCCCCGGCTAACCTCCCCGGCCAGATTGCGGATAATCGTCCCCACTGCCCGCAGCTGCTCGGCCGCCAGCAAGCGGGCCTCGGCCGCCTTCTTGTCCCAGAAAGACAACGCCCTGTTCCTGTCGGCGGCGGCATTCACCGTCTCCGCCAGCTCCCGCCCGTGCTCGCACCGCTCTTTAAGCGGCTCGGGCAAGGCCGCGCTCGTCAGGCGGGCCTTGTCCGCCGCCGCCAGCGCGGCCTGCAGCGCCTGGACCGTGCGCTGCCTGTCCTGTTCCCAGCACGCCGCGCGCCGGCGACAGGGGCCGCAAACCTTCTCCCCCGCCGCCGCCAACAGCCTGTTCATCTCCTCGTCCCTCACCAGCGCCCCGTTCTGCACCGCCCGCCGGCCCAAAACCGCCGCCAGGCCGGCGAAAATATCGGCCACCCGCGCCAGCTTGGCCGCCGCCTCGCGCGCCGGCGGCGCGGCGCGCTCCTCGCCCGCCTTCTCCTTCAGCCCGCGTCGCCACACCCGCAGCCACTCCACCGGCACAGCCGCGAACGCCACCGCCGCCACCGCCCCCTCGGCCAACACCTTCGTCAACACCACCGGCTGGGCGAACTCCAGCACGGCGATCGCGCCGCCGAGCAGGAACCCGGCGATCACCGCCAGCTTTCCCAGCGAGCGGAAAGTCGCGGCCAGCAAGCCGGCGACGCCGTAAAGACCGATTGTCAGCGCCGCGCTGCCGTCAGCCAGCCCGGCCACCATCCCCACCGCCACGCCCGCCGCCGCCCCCAGCCCCGCGCCGCCGGCGAACGCCAGCAGCATAATAACCAAGCTGCTGGCGATATTGCGGAGACTGAACCCCGCCACCGCCAGATCGCCAAAGCCGGCCGCCGCCGCCGCCAGCATCGTCACCAGGCACATCACCGCCTCGCTCCCCGCCGCCCGGTCAGGGCGGCCGTCCACGAGCGGCAGCGCCGCCGCGAAAATATACGTCAGCACCGCGCACAGCGCCGCGTCGAAAAACACCAGCAACAGGCTGTAAAGCGGCGCCTGCTGCCACAGCACGGCCATACCGCCGCCAAATACCACCGCCGCAAACACATAAAGCGGCACGGCCTGCAGCTTCTGCTGCTGCCGCGAAAGCCTGTCCGCCAATTTGGCGTACACGATAATAGCGAGCAGATACAGCCCCGCCTCCAGAAAACGCCCCACCGACAGCATCCCCGCCAGCGCCGCCACCGCCGCCGCCGGCGCCCTGTGCCGCGCCGTCAGGGCCACCGCCGCGCAATACGCCAGGCCGAAAGGCGCCAGTTCCCCCACAATCGACACCCGGCCGAGCAAAAAAGCCAGGATATTGAACGGCAGATCGGCCGGCCGCGCCAACGACGACATAAGCCAGGCGGCGAGCGCGGTCCAGCTCGTTTTGCCCGCCCGGCCGACAGGTTCGGCCGCGGCCGTCCCGCCGGGTATCGTGACAACCGTTCCCTTAGGCATCTAATCCCTCTCCCGGTAGTGCATCATGCTACTATTTTACATAATTTACCACTTCTCCGTTTGTCTAACCGCGTCGCGGGAACGAAAAAAAATCCGACAAGAACCGCAAATAAAAAACGCGCCGGCGCTCGCCTTTCGCGAGCGCCGGCACGCCAATATCAATTTCCGGCTTCCAGGCTTTCCGCCAGCAGCAGCTTGGCCTGCCGCGAAGCCCACTTGATCTCGTTCGCGGTTACCGCCACTTCGAGCAGCGCGTGCAGGTAATAACTGCCTGCGAGCCTAGGCTGCCATTGCTCGATCGCCTTGGTAAGCGTTTCCCAGTAATCCTCGCTGATCTCCTCCGCGGCAGCCGTGCCGCCGTCGACAATTACCGACCTCAACTTGCCGTTCAGCCTGACGACCGTCACGCAGCCGCTTGCCAGCAGGCTCAAAATCGCCCTGAACTCGTCGCTGATCGGCGGATCGCCCGAACTTATCCGCCGCTCCAGCCGCCCGGGCAAAAGATCGATTATGCGGTTGCCCTTGTGGGTAATCGATTCGTTATAATCGATCAGCTTTTCCGCCAGTGTAAGCCACTCGGTCGGCCCGGCCGCCTCGGCGACCACCGTCCGCTCCCGGCTCAGCAGCTCCAGCAGCCTGCGCGCCTCTTTGTTGAGCTTCTCGACCCGCGCTCTTTGCGCCGTATCGCCACTGTACTCCTTGCCTTCGAGGCCGACGTACTCCTGCACCGCATGGCAGAAATACAGCACCGTCGCCTCGTTGCTCTGCCGCAGTTTCTCCTTGAGCTGCTCCGTGTACCGCGGCGGCCACAAAAACACATTGACAAGCATCGCCGAGCCCAGCCCCACGAAGATAACTCCCGTCCGCGCGAAAGCGTGCGCCATAAACTCCTCGGTGCTCGAACTCAGCACAAACAGCGCCGCCACAATCCCCATCGTTATCCCGCTGTTAAGCCTCAGCTTGCTGAACAGCGTGATAAGCAAAATAACGATCAACCCCGCCGACAGCGGATTCACGCCCAGGAAAAGCCCGAAAAAGAACCCGGCCGCTACCCCCAGCACATGCACCAAAACCTGATTCCGCGCTTCCCGCAAAGACAAAAAAATCGTCGGCTGAATATTGATCACCGCGGAAACCGCGCCGAAAAAAGCCGGTTCCAACCCCATCGCCTTGCACAAAAACATCGTTATCGCGACCGCTATCCCCGTTTTTATAACGCGCGCGCCTATTCTCACTGCTGCCTCCCCTGGTCCCCGGCCCCGCGCCCTGAAGGCAAGGCGCCGGCGAACGGACCGCGTCCCGCCCGGCATACCCCGGACTCACGCTTAGGTTACTGGTAATTCTCGGCGTTTATTCCCTATTCCTGCAAAACCGCCTGTGGGTCGGCCACAAAAAAGAGCATCCCGTACGGGATGCTCCCTGTTGGCTTGGGGCTACTCTGCCCGGCGGGCTCCGCGGCCGCCGCGCTTCGACTCCGTGTTGCGCTTAAGGTCGGTAAGACGCTCGTCGCTATCCTTGAGGAACTTGGTGAGCTTGTCTTCGAAAGACGCCGGCGGCATAAAGCGGCCCGGGCGTCGGCCCTCGGTGGCAGGAGGTTTCCTGGTGGTGGGTTCCTGGAGTTGCTTGATCGATAGGCCAATCTTGCCGCGTTCGTCCACCGACAGGACTTTCACCTTGACCTTGTCTTTTTCCTTGAGAAAATCCTTGACATCGCGGACATACACGTCGGCAACCTCGGAAATGTGTATGAGGCCTACCTTTCCTCCCGGCAGCTCTACAAAGGCGCCGAAGTTGGTTATCCCTGTCACGACTCCTTCAACCACACTGCCAACCTGAATGGACATGCTGCTCAAAGTTCCTCCTTAAAAGCTATAAATACTATGTTTTGCAAACATATTATACTCTTGGCGCGGAAAAGGTGTCAAGAAAAGCGCCAGTTATTAATTTTTTTCCACCGGGATATACGGAACTTCCCCCGGTTTCACAAGACCCAGTTCCTCGCGGGCCAGCTTCTCCACATAAGCGGGCGTCGTCAGCTTGCCCTTCTCGTCGGCAAGCGACTGGTTCGCCTGGCGCAGTTGCTCCAGCCGGATACGGGTGGCCTCCGCCTCGCGGTTCAAAGCGTTCATCTCGATCTGCTGCCCGGCCAGCACATACAGGCAATAGCCGACAACGGCCAGCACCGTCACGCGGAACCAGCGGACGCGATATTTAACCGGGCGCTTTGTCGTTGCCATACCGCCACCTCTGTCTACGGCCATTTCAAAAAATATATATTCGCCGCACTATGTAAACATTCCTCTATTATAGCAGATTTTCTCACCGCGGAGGCGCGGCATCGTCCGGCGGCGGACGGCGGGCCGCCAGCTTCCCCCTGGCGTAGCGGACCGGCCGCGCGGCCAATCCGGCCAGATACACCGCCGGCTTGACGAACAGATACGCGATGGCTGTCCTCACCGCCCGCGCCACGCCCGCCGTCAGGCGCAGCAGCGCGATAATCAGGCGGACGGCCTGCCGGCTGAGCAGGCGGTAATAGCCGAAAGCGCCGAGCGCCAGGCCGATGAAGGTATACAGCCTAAGCTCGCCCCAGTTGCCGAACAGCAGCGCCAGGAACACCACCCCCGTAGCCAGCAGCCAATAGCCGAGATCGGCGAGGGCAGTCATCAGCCACGGCGGCCGGAAAACGGTCCGCAGCACGCGGTAAACATCGAAGGTCAACCCCAGGAGCACCCCGGTCGCGACCGTTATCACAAACGCATCTATCTGCCCGTCGGCGTTCATCGCTTCCTCCTCCATCGCCTAGCGCCAGCGCCACGAACGGTAGCGCCTGAGCAGCCTGAACGCCGCATACGCCGCCAGCGCCAGCGTCGCCGGCGCCCCCTGGGCCGCCGCCCGGCGCGCATCCTCCCAGCGTCCCGCCGCCCGGTCGCCGGACGGCGCCGGCAGCCCCGCATACCCGTACCAATAGGCCACGACCCGCGCCACATACTCCTGCGTCTCCGGGTACGGCGGCACCCCGCCGCAGCGGTCCACCGCTCCCGGCCCCGCGTTGTAGGCGGCCAGCGCCAGCACCAGATCACCGCGGTACCGGCGGACGAGCTCGGCGAAATACGCCGTGCCGACCCGGATGTTGAGTTCGGGATCGAAATAACAGACCGGCCCGCACTCGCCTTCGTGGCGCCCGCGGCACGCCCCGATGCGGCCGTTCACCTCCCGCCACGTTCCGGGGATCACCTGCATCAGCCCCGCCGCCCCCGTTCGCGATACCGCCCGCGGCTGGAAAGAACTCTCCGCCCGGATGATAGCGGCCACCACCGTCGCGCTCGCCCCCTCCTGACGAGCCCAGAGATTGATCAGCTCAGCGTACGGGACCTTGTCTACCTCGCGCCAGCGGGCCGCCGCGGCGTTGAAATCGCGCCGCGCCGCCTGGCGGCAGACGCCGGCCGCCCAGCCGGCGGCGAAATACAGCGCCGCCTCCGCCGCCAGCAGCGCCAGCAGCAGATACCACCCTGCCAGCCAACCTCCCCGCAGCTTCAGACCGCACCCCCGCCCTATTTCAGCAGCCTCTCCAAGAGGCCTTTCTTCTGCCGCGCCTCGTCCTCATAGGACACCGACCTGACCGTGCCCTCCACCATGATATTGCCCTTTTCGAGGTTGAGCTGCTTGATATTCAGCCCTTCGCCCCTCACCGTGAGCATCCCCTGCTCGGTTTCCATCACGATCTCCTTCTCGTCGAAACTGCCCAGGCTCACCACGCCCTCCACCGTCATATCCTCACGGTCGGTAAGCGTGAACTGGTGGCGCCACCGCGGCGTTTTATCCTCCAGCGGCATGCCTCTCCCCTCCCCGCGTTTGAATTCGTTTATGTATATGACGACCGCCGCGAAAATAGTACAACATATCGGCCTTTGCTAAGCGCCGTACATGGCCATACTAACAAAAAAAGCCGCAAGGAGGCTCGGCCGTGGATTTTGCCGCCGTCTGGGACAAAACACTCTTCCTCCTCACCCACGTCACCGTCTTCGAACTGCCGCTCGTCTTCCTCTGCGCGGCCGCCGCCGCCTACATCCTCGCCCGCGTCCTCGACAAACACAACGCCAGGGCGCGCGAAGCCAGGCTGGCGCGCCGCGTCGCCGCCGCCTACGCCGGCCTGCTGGCCTTTCTCATCGCCGCCAGACTTTTCCTTACATAACTCTTTCACAGGCCGTTCAGAAGCCCCCAGATGCAAGGCGCAACGAGGCTTGCGCCGCGCCACGTACTCGGGACGTACGCAAGCAAGCAAACGCAGTTGCAACAACGCAGATGGGGGTTTTCCCGCTCTCGGGCGCGGATAGCTCAACTAAGGCTCGGGATAACAGCCCGAGCCAAGTTTCGCTTATCAACGGCCGTCCTACTTATGCTCGCCGACGCCGATGATCGACACCCTCACCGTCACCTCCACCGGCACATTCGGGTAAATCCCCTCCCAGCGGTCTTTGATCCGCTCCCACTCCTTCGGCTTGTAGGCCCGCAGGCTCTGTTTGAAATAAAATTGCTCCCACCCCAGCGGCTGGGCGACAGCCAGCGTGTGCCGGATATTGCGCTCCACCTCGGCCGCCACAAGCTTCTGCGCCTTGGCGAGGTATTCCGCGTCCAGCGAGTCGTGCCGGTGGCCGCACTGGATCTCGTCCAGGTTGCCTCGCATGCCGATATCGAGCGTAAACCACACCTTCTCCCCCGCCACGTGCGGCTTGAGGATTGTCTGATGGCGGAAAAGCTCGAATGTCGTCGCGCTCCCGGGATGGACAGGGCACTCGAAGCTGATCGCGGCCGATTTCTCGGTCGCCCTGATGATCCTCATCCCACGGATGAAATACTCGTCCTGATAGCCCAGGAACTTATCACCCTTGAAAAGCGCCACCCCCTTGGCCTTCATCGTCTCGCCCGCCGCCTCCAGCACCGGGAACATCATATCCGCCTTGTTGTCCAGAGCCAGAGAGGCAAAGCTGATGTCGGTGCGGGCGGTGGGCAGATGGATGTCCTTGGGATGCCTCCTGGCCACGTTGGCCAGAAATACGCCGCCCGGCTCGCCGGATGGCGGCGAGATTTCAAGCAGCTTGCCCGCCTCGCCGGGGGTGATGTATATCTGGGCCCGACCGCGCATCTCCGCGTCGCGGCGGAAGAAATCCACGACCGGCGCCAGGCCCTGGCGCTCGACCACCTTCTGGCTGAAGATCAGCACCTGCAAATTCTCGAACCACAGCCCCTTGCTGCTCTCGCCCAGCGCGTCGCGCACCGCGTCGAGCATCGACGGCCCCCGCCCCGTCACCAGGAAAGTCTTGCCCCCGCCGCCCCCCGGTCTGTCCTGCCCCCCCTTCGCCTCGCCGAACCGCAGCACCTGGAAGGTCACCCGGTAGCGGTCGGCCGGGGCGGCGTGAGCGTAGCTCTCCACCCTCGCCTTGCCGGGCTCCCTGTCCGCCCCCTCCTCGACCACATCCACCGCCACCGCCAGCACAAGCGCCCGGTCCTGGATCTCCACCCGATCCCAGCAGCCGGCCGTCAGCAGGCAGGCGGCGGCCAGGACGGCCGCAAGGGCCGCCCGTCGCCAAGGGCTACAGCCCCTTGCCCTGTCCCGCATCGCGGCTCCGCCCCCTCCACCAGGCAAATGCATAAACCAGCGGCATCACGCCGAGCGAGAACGCCAGCCCCGCCCACTCCACCGCCGTCCACAGCCACTCGAACACCCTGAAGTGGTGGGAGGCGTCGCCGAGAAAAAACAACAGCGGCGCCAACGCCAGCACAAAGGGCCGGTGATCGGCGAAGCGGTACAGCAGGGCCAGCGATTGGGCCATTACATACAGCGCCAGCGTCACGCTGGCGAAGATCCCCTGCACCCAAAAGACCAGGAAGTAGGTGTCCAGCCGTTCCAGGAAAGTGCCCGGAATCTCCACCGTCCGCACAATCGTCAGCATCGGGAACGGAATGTTCTTCGCCCCCTCCAGCGTCAGCACGCCGATAGCCAGCACGATGCGCAACATAAATACGCCGGCGGCGAGGGCAAAGGCCCCCGCCACCGCTTTGGCCGGTTTGACGTTCCCCTTGTACACCAGCGGCAGCAGCAGCAGCACGCATTCGTACCCCTCGAAGAAGTTCCAGGAGTGCAGCGCCCCCGCCGCCATCCCGGCCGCGTCCTCCGGCCACAGCGGCAGGAAGTTTATGAATCTGAACCTCAGCAGGCTGACCGCCAGCAGAAACAGCCACGGCGGCAGGGCGGTGAAGAAAACGAACTGGACCACCCGCACGATCGTCCCCCAGTCCTGCAGGCAGCAGTACACACACACCAGCAGCAGGCAGGCTTCCACCACTTCGAACGGCGTGCGGTCGAACATAAAAAAGGTTATCTCCCGGCTCACGCCTTGCAGCACGAGGGCCGCCTGCAGAAAAAAGACGAGCACGGCCAGCCACACCACCGCCCCGCCGGGCCACCGCCCCAGCAGGCGCGGCAGGTACTCGGCGAAGCTCTCGTCCGGAAACATCTCCCCCAGCTTTATCATCAGCCAGGCCGCGCTATAGAAGACCGTCGCCCCCGCCAGCACCGCCAGCCACGCTCCGTGGCCGCTCGCCTCGAGGATGGGCCGCATTACCTGCCCGGAGATGCCTATCATCGTTATCGCGATCACGATCGCCAGCTGCAGCGGCGACATCCGCGTCTTCGCTTCGAGATTGGCCATATCAGTCCCCCACCCGCGAGCGGTCCTGCGGTCCGAAAACCTTCGGCCGCGAACCCTTCCGCGGCGCCGGCGCCCGCACAAGCTTGTCCTGCATATCCTCGAGCGTCGTCACGTCGAACACCTCGCCCAGGAAAGACTCGCCGAAACTGCGCAGGCTGCACATATGGACGATAATCGCCAGATACGCCAGCACCAGTCCGTAGAAACCGAGGATCGACGCGGCGAAAATGGTGGGCATGCGCAGCCAGCGCAGCGCCAGCCCCAGGTTGTAGGACGGCATCGTATACGAAGCGATCGCCGTGCCGGCTGTAGCCACAACCAGCAGCGCGTTCACCAGCCCGGCCTGGACGATCGTCGTGCCGATGACGAAACCGCCGACGATACTCGCCGCCGGCGCGATTTTCTGCGGTATGCGGAGCACCGCCTCCTGAAAAAGCTCCAGGATGACCTCCATTATTATGACCTCCATGAAAGCCGGGTACGGCGCCCGCGTCCTCAGCTCGGCGACGCTGATCGCCAGCGCCGTCGGCAGCATCCCCGGATTGTAGGAAACGATCGCCACATACATCGCCGGCAGGAATATTCCCAAAGCCGCCGCGATATAGCGGGTCAGGCGGATGAGGCTGGCCACCGCCGGCTGGATGGTGAAATCCTCGGTGCTCTGCAGCAGCGACGGCAGCGTGCAGGGTACGATGATGGCGTGGGGGTTATTGTCCACGATCAGGCCGACCCGGCCCTCGTAAACCGAAATAATGAAAGAATCCGGCCTCTCGGTCACAAACGTCTGCGGGAAAGGCGACCAGGGGTGATCGATGATAAATTCCTCCACCTGGGCCGCGAGCGTAATCTGATCAACCCGTATCCGGCCGAGGCGGCGCTCGACCTCGGCCACCAGCCCCGGCTTGACGATGCCGGCGGCGTAGACCAGGGCCACCGCCGTGTTGCTCCGCTCGCCGATCTGGAAGATCCGCACCTTGATATTGGCATCCCTCGCCCGCCGCCTGATGAGGGCGATATTGTCATTGAGTGTCTCCGTGAACGCGTCGTGCGGCCCGCGGGCCACCGCTTCCGTCTTGGGCTCCTGGATGCCCCGCTTGACATGCTTGACGGCGCCGATTATGATGCCCTCGGCCAGACCATCGACCAGCAGCAGCGCGTTGCCGGTCAACACCGCCTCCAGGCCGAAGCCGGCTTCCTCCGCCACCGTCACCGACGCCGCCGTCAGCACCCGGCCGGCGATAACGTCCGGGTCGGCCAGCTCGTCCGCGGCCTTCAGCTCCAGCAGCGGTTCGAGCACCTGCTTCTCTAAGAGATCGATATCCGTCATCCCGTCCAGATAGACCAGCAGTCCGCTTTTGCCGGCGGCCGTGAAGCTGCGGAACTTCACGTCGTCGCAGTCCTGGAACAGCTGCCGCAGCAGCCGCTCGTTCACCGCCAGCCTAGTCGTAAAAATGAACGGCTCGCCCTGCGGTGCCGTCACCTTTCGCAGCCGGTCGGCGATACCCGCCAGGCCGTCGACGATCTGCCGGCTGCCCGCCAGCAGCCTCTTCAGCCCCCGCAGCCGCCCGGCCGCCGCCGCCAGCGACGCCGGCGCAAAACTGGCCGACAGCCGGAGGATATCGCCGGCCCGCTTTCTTCTTCTACCCATCGCCCAATCGCCCCATCCCCGTCCCCCTCATACGCTTATTCTCCCAAGCCCCTCCCCCCGGTATACGGACCAACGTAAAGGGCGGCCGTATTATCGGCCGCCCTCCCAAACTACTGCCATCTTTTCTCTACCGTAATCCCCTTGAAGTAATGTTTCACGATATCCTCGGGCGTCTTGCCCTCCTTGGCCATCTTGTGGGCGCCCCACTGCGACATGCCCACCCCGTGGCCGTAGCCCTTGCCGCTGAACATCACCTTATCGCCCGCGACGCTCACCTTGTCCAGCAGCATCGACTTAAGCTCCGTGCTGCCGATCTGCACCCGGAAGTCGGCGGCGGAAACCTTGACGTCCTTATTGAACACCAGCGTCGTCGCCCGGCCTGACGGCCCCTTCTCCCCGATCTCCACGCTGTCGATGGTCGCAACCTTCTGACCCATCTTGCTCAGCGTGGCTATGACCTCCATCTTGCCGAAAGACGCCGTCCAGTTTTTCACCTCCGCCGGCGCCAGGTCGTCGGGCGACTGCACCGACTGAATATACGGCGGCTCGGCTTCGCGGAAATTCAGTCCCTCCTTGGCGGTCGCGGTTATGCCGCCGGCCGAGGCGTGGAACCACGTGCGGATCGGCTTGCCCTGGTAAACGGCCACCATCCCCCGCGTCATCTCCACCGCCTTCTTCACATTATCGTTCACTTCCTTGGCGTTATAAGCCTGAAACTCCTTGATATCGGTCGACGCCTGCGTGCCGCGCTCCGGCACGCCCCCCCTGTTCTCGATCTCCTCCAGCGTGAACGTCCTGGCGACGATCGCCTGGGCGGCCAGCGCCTGCACCGGCCAGTCGGGCTTCATCTCCCCGGCCACCACCCCGGCGATATACTCCTCCATCTTCATCGTCTTCTTCTCGCCCGTCTCGTGCATATACACCGTGATCTGCGGCTCGGTCCCCTGCACGGCCTGCTGCGGGCCGCCGCCGGGCTTCTTCTGCGGCGCCTTGAACATCGAGCAGCCGGCCGCCACCAGTGCTGCCGCCAGCAGCATAGTAAGGATGAAAAACCATCGTTTACGCATCGCTGTGCCTCCTTCCGTTTCCCTTAGTATGACAGCGGCAGGCGGCATACTATGCAGCGGAAAGCGCGCGAAAAATCGGCCGGCGCTTTATTGCCGCAGCCCGTCCCGGCAGGATATCCGCCTCATGATAACGAAAGTCTTTCCAAAAGACACTTAGGAGGTAAGTACATGTTCAACAACATCCTCGTTCCCACCGACGGCTCGGACATGGCCCTCCACGCCGCCAAAATAGCGCGGGCGGTGGCGGAGAGGTTCGGCGGCAACATCACCCTCGTCCACATCGTCCAGAACTACTACGCCCTGCCCGCCTTCAGCATGCCTGACACAGTCGCCATCCCCCTGTCGGTCATGCAGGACCTCGAAGCCACCGGCAACTCCATCCTCGCCAAAACCGAGGAAGTCTTCGCCGGCTTCACCGGCAAAGTAACCACCAGACTGGAATACGGCCCCCCCGGCAAACAACTCGTCGACATGGTCGTCGACGAAGGCTACTCGCTCGTCGTCATGGGCCGCCGCGGCCTCAGCGGCGTCACCGGCCTCCTCCTCGGCAGCGTCAGCAATCACCTCGTCCACTACGCGCCGTGTCCGGTGCTGATCGTCAAAGGTACTGAAAAAATCGACTAAGTTCGGACGTTGATAAGCCCCCATCCGCGTTGTTGTTCCTGCGGGCGCTTGCTAGCGTACATTCCGAGTACGCGTCGCGGCGCGCCCTCGGAGCCGCCTAGCGTCTGGGGGCTTCTGAACATCCTCACGTCGGCGATACGAATTGGGCAGAGCTCTACAATCAATACAAAAAGGCTTCGCGCATGCACGCGAAGCCTTTCTTATAATCTTCACACCCCCGCCGCAGCGTCCCGGCGGGCCGCCAGCCGGCTGCCGATGACACCGGCCGCCGCGCTGGCCGCCCGTGGCTGCCCAAGGCTTCGCGCCAGCCGGCGCATCTCCTCCAGCGCCTGCGGCCTGTCCAGCAAACCGGCCACCGTCGCCCCGGCCTCCCCGGCGTCGGCCAGCAGCACCGCCGCCCCCCGGTCCACGAGATAAGCGGCGTTATCCTCCTCCTGACCGGGCAGCGGGCTGACCAGCACCATCGGCAGTCCCGCCGACAGCGCCTCGCTGACCGTCAGCGCTCCCGGCTTTGTTATCAGCAAATCGGCCGCAGCCATCAACTCTCCCACCCTGCGGGTATAACCCAGAGCGACAATAAAGTGGCGGGAAGCACGGGCGATCGCCCGCAGCCGGCGCCGCAGCCCCGCGTTGCGCCCGGCGACGACCACGATCTGCAGCTCCCGGTCGATACCGTCCAGGCTGCGGACCGCGTCGGCCACCGGGCCGATCCCCAGGCCGCCGCCCATTATCAGCACCGTCGGTTCCCGCGCCGTCAGCCCCAGTTCCCGTGTCGCCGCACAGCGGTCGAGCAGCCGGCCGAAGCTCGCGTCGATAGGGATGCCGGTCGGAAAAACGCGCTCCGCCGCCACCCCCTGCCGCACAAGCTCGTTCCTCGTCTCGTCGGCGGCCACGAAGTACAAGTCCACCTCATCGTGCACCCACAGCGGGTGGGCGCTGAAATCGGTTACCACCCCCACCAGCGGCGCATCCAGCTCGCCCTTGCGGCGCAGGTACGCCGCCGCCCCGCACGGGAACGGGTGGGTGAAAATAATCAGATCCGGCCGGTAACGGACATAAAGCCGCCGCATACTGCGCTTCATCGCCCGTGCAAGCAGGTGCCGGACCCCCGGCAGCTGGCGCGACTGCGACCAGCGGTACAGCAGATCGTACACCTGCGGAGACACGCTGATCATCTTCAGATAGGTATCCTTGAGCAACGCGTTCAGGTAGGAGTTCTCCTCCCCCATGAAATCGGCGACGGTAACGCGCGCGGCGGGGTACCGCGCCCCGATCTCCGCGCCGATCGCCCTGGCGGCCTGGTCATGCCCGGCGCCCACGGAGGCGGTGACGATCAAAACGTTCTGAAACGAAAGCGGCATCTCTTGTATCACCTCGGTAGCCAAATCGTCAACCTCTCTATATTACCATACCGCCGGCAGCCTTTTGCAGACCCCGCCGGCCTTCTCGCCCGCCGAAAAGCACCCGCAGCGCCGCAGGCTCCCCGGTCGGGTTATACCCTATAATATAAACCGCCGGCCCGTTTTTATCAGTCGGTTGCCGCGAAAAGACCGCCCCCTTAAAGGGCGGCCCCCATTTCTGGCGCAGCAAACGTAAAAACCGGGGGATTACCCCGGTTTTTGCTCTATTTATTGCTGTTTACTTCTTGTTGACGCTGTCTTTGAGGCCTTTGCCAGCTTTGAAGACCGGGGTTGCGGAAGCGGGAATGGTGATTTCTTTACCGGTCTGCGGGTTACGGCCCTTCCTAGCGCCACGAGCTTTCACTTCGAAAGTACCAAAACCAATGACCTGAACCTTGTCCTTTTTCGCGAGAGCTTCTTCAACACTAGCGAACAGCGCGTTGATAGCTTTCTCGGCGTCCTTCTTGGTCATCGCGGCTTTCTCAGCAACGCTAGCAACCAATTCAGTTTTATTCACAATCTCTTCCTCCTTGTCAATATTGGTTACTTTTAGCATTATTCGCTACAGCTCTATTTATTCCTCCTCTCCCCAAAAATATTTGTCAAAAATTACTTATTTTTCTTGGTTTTTTGGCCTTTTCGCCTCATTCCATAGGTCATCGAGTTCATTCAATGTCATATTTTTCCATTTAAAGCCCCGTTCCTTCACCGAAGCCTCTATATAAGCGAACCGGCGGACAAATTTACTGTTGGTCGCGTTAAGGGCCGTCTCCGGGTCGATGTCCAAAAAGCGCGCCAGATTTACCACGCTGAACAGCACATCGCCCAGCTCGCCCTCCGTCTTCGTCTTGTCGCCGCCGGCGACCGCCTCCTTAAGCTCGGCCAGCTCTTCAGATATCTTGTCCCACACCGGGGCAACGCTATTCCAGTCAAAACCCACTTTCGCCGCCTTGGACTGCAGTTTGAACGCTTTCAGCAGGCTCGGCAGCCCGCCCGGCACCCCGTCGAGCACGCTTGTGCGTTCCCCAGGATGTTCGCGGCGCTTGATCTTCTCCCAGTTGACAATAACCTCGGCGGCGTCGCGCACCGTTATATCGCCGAACACATGGGGATGGCGGCGCACCATCTTCTCCGTCACCGTATCGACAACGTCCTGCATCGAAAACTCGCCGTTCTCCTCGGCGATGCGGGCGTGGAAGACGATCTGCAGCAGCAGGTCGCCCAGCTCCTCGCACAGCTTGTCCGCGTCGGCGAGGTCGATGGCCTCCAGCACCTCGTACACCTCTTCGACGATATAGCGTCTGAGCGACGGGTGGCTCTGCTCGATATCCCACACGCAGCCGCCCGGGGAGCGCAGCCTGGCCATGATATCCACGACCGGGTCGAGGCTGAAGGTTTCTGCCCGTTTTGGCGGTGCCGCCACATACACGCTCGTCAGATGGTCGATCGTCGGCAAACGGTCGAGCTCATAAAGCGGTACCGTCCTTACCTCCTCATCAGCCAGCCCTAGATTGCGGACCACCGTCACGGGAAAATCGTCGGGGTAAATATCCATCAGGCTCAGTTTGGCGTCCGAAGCCACGCGGCTATTGTACACCTGGGTCACCACCAGCGCCGTCCCCAGATCGGGCGGCAGTTTGGCGATATCGGCGGCGTCCGTCACCGTCAGCCCCGCCACCGGGTCGAGCCCCAGGCGGGTATAAAGCAGCTCGAGGAAACTCATCGCCGGCAGCACCGTGACGCTTATCCCCGCCGCCCCCGCCGCCTCGCGGATAAGGGCCACCGTCCGCTCCGCCACCGCCGGGCTGCCCGGCACGGCGTACACCACCCGGCCCGCTTCCCTGGCCCGGGCCACCACCGCCGCGGTTATCGCCGCATACACGGCGTCAAAAGTCGCGTGTCGTTCGTACAAGTCGTCGAAACTCGCAAAAGAAATGCCCCGCTCGGCGAGGCCGGCGACCGCCGGATGGCGGGCGGTGCGCAGGCAGAGCGGCGGCCTCGTTTCCAGCAGCGCCAGCGTTTGCCCCGTTATCAGGCCGAAATCCCCCGGTCCGAGGCCGATGATCACGATTTCTCCCATCTCAGCTCCTCAGCAATCTGAGCGACCGCAGGACAGCCACAAGCTGCGCCCCGATCCGCGGCACCCTTTCTATATCCCGCTGCGTCACGCCGCCGGTAACGAGCTGCACAAGGCCGTAGACCGCGCCGCCCACGCACACCGCCGCCAGCGTGGCGAGCGTATTGTGCGTCAGCACCGCCATCACCTCGTGATAGGTTAGCAGCACCGCCCCGCCCATCACAGCGGCCGCGAACGATGTGCGCAGCGTATCCTTGACGTCGATGGCGAACCCGACGTAACGGTACACGAAATACATATTCAGCAGCGCCGCGATCCCGAAATCAGCATTCGTCGCCCAGGCCGCGCCCTTGATGCCCAAAGCCGGCATCGCCGTCAGCGTCCAGCTGAGCACCACCTTGACCGCGGCCGACACCACCATATTGATGACCGGCACCGCCGTATGGCCGAGCCCCTGCAGCACCCCGGTCGTAACCTGGTGGATGCCGAGGAGGAAAATTCCCATAGCCAGGATAGCGATCGATGAATCAGCGTTGGGAGTGCCGAACAGCATCAGCGAAATCGGCTTCGCCAGCAGCCACATGCCCACGAAACTGGGGATGGTGATGAGGTTGGCAATCCGCATCGCCGTCGCCGTCCGCTGATAAACATGGTGGAGATTGCGCAGCGCGAAAGCCTCCGACACCGCCGGCACAAGGCTGGCCGCCAGCGACGCCGTCAGGATGGTCGCCATGTTGACCAGCGGCACCGCCATCCCCGTAAGATAACCGAAAAGCTCCGTCGACTGCTCGACGGTATAGCCGGCCACCTCCAGGCGGGCCGGCACGATCAGCAGATCGATATTCGACACCAGCGGCAGCATGATATTGGCCAGCGACACCGGCAGGGCCAGGCGGGCGATACGGCCGATAATGCTCAGGCCCGACTCCGGCTTCGACGCCGGCTGGCTGTCCATCCGCGCCTGGAAATCAGGCCGTTTGCGCCAGAAATAATACACGAGGATCAGCAGCCCGGCCGCCGCGCCGGGAGCCGCCCCGAAGCTCGCGCCGGCGGCGGCGAACTCCAGGCCGCTCGGCAGCAGCAGATAAGCCAGCGCGATCATCGTCACCACGCGGAAAAGCTGCTCCACGATTTGCGAAATCGCCGTCGGCGTCATCATCTGCAGGCCCTGGAAATAGCCGCGGTAGCTCGACAGCACCGTCACGAAAAATATCGCCGGCGCCAGTGCGGCGATAGCGTAATAAGCCCGCGGATCGCGGACGAAATGGTGTTCGATCAGCCAGCCGGCCCCGAACCACAGCAGCAGCGTGAAAGCCACCCCGGTAGCGGCCAGCACACCCAGCGAAATGCGGAAGACGCGATTAGCGCCCCGCCAGTCGCCGAGGGCGACCTTCTCGGCGACGATGATCGAAATCGCCACCGGAATGCCGGCCGAGGATATGCTCAGCGCCAGCAGATATATCGGGTAGGCCATCTGGTAAAGGCCGATACCCTCGCCGCCCAAAAGGCGCGACAAAAGAATCCGGTTCACCGACCCGATCAGTTTGACCACGATACCGGCCACGGTCAGTATAAGTGCGCCTTTCAGGAAGGTATCCTTGCTCAATAGCTTCATTCCTCTCGGATGCTGCCGCCCACCGCAAGACAGGCGGCAAGTGCACATTATATTATAACAAAATATACTAAGACTTAAAACACTTTCCAGCAAGAATGGCTTATCCGCACCAAATAGAAAAGTAGCGAACGGTGTCCGCTACTTTAATCGTTTCTGCGATTCATTGCGACATCTGTTTGGCAAGGAAGCCTGCCGCGGTCTCCGCTAGCTTGACTTCCATATCGCCCATCTGGACGCCCTGTTCCTTCGAACAGATAATCACCGCGCCGATCGCGTCCCCCTCGACGATAATCGGCGATATCACCTCGGCGGTGAACTTGCAAACTTCATCTTCGTCGCAGTCGGTAACGCAGGCCTTGCAGTGTTTGTATTCTCCAGGATTGTTTATCAGGGCCGTTTTCCGCTCCTCCATCACCTTCTCGACCGCCGGCCCCAGTGGCTTACTGAGAAACTCCTTCTTCGACGCCCCAGCGACTGCCACAACATTGTCCCGGTCAGCGATCAAAATTATATGTCCAATAGCGTCAAACAGCGAGTCCGCGTACTCCTTGGCGAAATCCCCTAGTTCGCCGACCGGGGAATACTTCTTCAGAATCACTTCGCCTTCGCGGTCGACATATATCTCGAGCGGGTCGCCTTCGCGAATACGCAAGGTACGCCGAATCTCCTTCGGAATCACAACTCTGCCCAGATCATCAATCCTTCTGACTATACCAGTCGCCTTCACCATTATCCCCCCTTTTCTACAGTTTTTGACATTTCGTTCAATGATAGTATATATCCGCCCCACGGCTTTTATTCATTACCCGCCGCACGGAAAAACAAAACTATTCCCGGCCTTCGCCGGCCAGCCCGGCGAGCACCTTGGCCAGCCAATCCAGCAGCGGCGCGGCCAGCTTGCCGGTCCGCAAACGGATCGTCTCCGGCGGGCCTGGCAGGATTTTCAGCCTGGTGGGATATTTTTCTTTCATCGCCAGGATATTCTCCACCGTCACCTGCGGCTGCTCGCCGAACGTAATCTCCACCCTGTCGGCGTACTCCACCACCGACCGGGCGCCGATCCGGCGGGCCAGATTCTTCAGCCGGGCCACCGCCAACAGGTTCATGACCGGCGGAGTCGGCTCGCCGAAACGGTCGATCAACTCGTCGACAATCTCGCCGATATGGGCCTCGTTCCTGATCGCCGCGATCCGCTGATACACTTCAATCTTATGCATCGCGTCGCCGATATAGTCGCCGTCGAGATACGCATCGACATTAAATTCCAGCACCGGCTCGGGCGTCGGCTCCACCGGCTGCCCGCCCTTGAGCTCCGCCACCGCCTCATCCAGCAGCCGGCAGTACATCTCGAAACCGACGCTCACGATATGGCCATGCTGCTGCGAACCCAGCAAATTGCCGGCCCCGCGGATCTCCAGGTCGCGCATCGCGATCTTGAAGCCCGCCCCCAACTCGGCGAACTCCTTGATCGCCTGCAGCCGTTTTTCCGCCACCTCGGTCAGCACCTTCTCGCGGCGGTAGGTAAAATACGCGTACGCCATCCGGGGCGACCTGCCCACCCGGCCGCGCATCTGGTAAAGCTGCGACAGGCCGAAGCGGTCGCCGTCGTACACGATGATCGTATTGGCGTTCGGCACATCGAGGCCGTTCTCGATGATACTCGTACACACCAGCACATCGTAGCGTCCCTCGTAAAACTCCAGCATCACCTGCTCCAAAAGCTCCTCGGCCATCTGACCGTGGGCCACCTTCACCCGCGCGTCGGGCATCATCTCGCTCAGCCGCTCCGCCATCCGGTCGATCGTCTGCACGCGGTTATAGACAAAATACACCTGTCCGCCACGCTTCAACTCACGCCTGATAGCGTCGCGGATTATCTCCTCGTCGTACTCCACCACATACGTCTGCACCGGCAGCCGGTCCTCGGGCGGCGTCTCGATAACGCTCATATCCCGCACCCCGACCAGCGACATATGCAGCGTGCGGGGGATGGGAGTCGCGGTCAGCGTCAGCACGTCGACATTCGTCCGCCACCTCTTCAGCCGCTCCTTCTGCGCCACACCGAAGCGCTGCTCCTCGTCGACGATCAGCAGGCCAAGATCCCTGAACGCCACATCGCCCTGCAAAATGCGGTGCGTGCCGATCAGCACATCCACCCGGCCCTCGGCCGTGCGGGCCGCCACCTCGCGCTGCTCCCGCGGGCTGCGGAAACGGCTTATCACCTCCACCACCGGCCCGAAGCCGGCGAGGCGGGCGCTGAACGTCTGGTAATGCTGCTGGGCAAGCACCGTCGTCGGCACCAACACCGCCACCTGCTTGCCGCCCAGCACCGCCTTGAAGGCCGCCCTCAGCGCCACCTCCGTCTTGCCGAACCCCACGTCGCCGCACAACAGGCGGTCCATGGGGGTATCGCCCTCCATATCCTTCTTGATCTCCGCCAGCGCCGTCAGCTGGTCGGGCGTCTCCTCGAAGGGGAACGCCTCCTCGAACTCGCCCTGCCAGGGCGTGTCCGCCCCGAAGGCAAACCCTTTGCTGACCTGGCGCTCGGCGTACAGAGCCAGCAACTCCTTCGCCAGGTCGGTCGCCGCCGACTTGGCCTTCGTCTTGGCCTTCAGCCAGTCGCTGCCGCCCATGCGGGTGAGGCGCGGCGCCTCGCCCTCCGAGCCGATATACTTCTGCAGCAGGTGAACCTGGTCGGTAGGCACGAACAGCTTATCCTCGCCGGCATAGCGGACAAGGAAATAATCCTTGTGAACGCCGCCGACCTCCAGCGTCTCCACCCCGGCGTACTTGCCGATGCCGTGGTTGACGTGCACCACATAGTCGCCGATATTTATATCGCGGAAATAAGCGATCTGCTTGTCCTTCGCCACCCGCGGCAGACGGCGCTTCTTCTGCCGCCCGAAAATATCCATCTCCGTAACGGCCACCAGGCCCGCGTGGGGCAACTCGAAGCCGCCGGCCAGCGTCCCCGCCGTCACCGTCACCGTCCCGCCGACCAGCGCCGGCGGGCTTGCCGCGTATATCGCCCGCACCCCTTCCGCCGCCAGGCTCTTCTGCAAAGCCATCGCCTTCTCGGCGCCGGCCATGAAAATCACCGCCGCGCGATCGCGGGCCTGCCAGCCCTTCAGCTCGTCCACCAGCATATCCATCTGGCGGTGAAAAGGCGGCATCCCCTTGGCGGTGATGCTCACGATCTCCGCCGGCTCGGTGTGCGGCACCCGCTGCAGCATCAGCGAAAAATACAGGACATTATACGCCTTGGCGGCCGCCGCCAGGTCACCCCAGGAAAAAACGTGCTTCTTGACCTCCGGATTCTCCCGCGTCAGCCGGCCTATCTGCTCCCTGATCCGCGTCGGCTCGTAGAACACCACACTCGTCCCGGCGGTCAGGTAAGACAGGAACGCCGCCGACCTCGACGCATGCTCCGGCTCGGCCAGCGGCAGCACATCGGCCATCCGCAGGCTATCCAGCGACCGTTGGGTCGCCGGGTCGAACTCCCGCAGTGAATCGATCTCGTCGCCCCACAGCTCCAGCCGGAGCGGCAGCTCGCGGTTGACGGGGAACACATCGACAATGCCGCCGCGCACGCTGAACTGGCCGCGGCTGTCGACCTGATCGCTCCGTTCGTAGCCGAACCGCACCAGCTTCGCCAGCAAATCGTCGCGGCCCAGCGTCTCGCCGACCGTCAGCGTAAGCCGCCCGGCGATAAAATCCTCCTTCGGCAGCACCTTCTGCATCGCCGCCTCCGCGCCGGCCAGCACGATCACCCGCTCGCCGCGCACCAGGCGGCCGAGCACGTCCATGCGCACAGCCGCCAGCTCGATACTGCGGGCGGCGGCGGTAAACGTCACGATATCGAGCGGCGGCAACTCCAGCACCGGCGTCGCCGGCAGCAGGGCGCCGAGGTCGGCCGCCAGTTCCCCCACCGCGTCGCGGCCGGAGGTAACGACCACCGTCGGCCGGGGATGGGCGCTGAAACACGCGGCGAGCACCGCCGCCTTCTGCGTCCCCGTCACCCCGTAAACCGAGCTCTGGCGGACGGGGGCGCCGAAAGCGGCCACCGCCCGCTCCACCATCTGATCCCTGCGCATCGCCTTCAACAAGTAATCCATCTACGCACCTCGCATGCCGAAAAGGGCTTTGCAGACAGCAAAGCCCCGTTATTACCCATTCTAACACAAAGTATTAGCCGGGGAAACCAAATATTACAACAGATGGCGCCAACAAACGCGGGCACACTAAAACGGAAGGCAGGTGAGAACCTATGGACTCCAAAAACCTCCCGTACAAATACTGGAACGGGAAAAACCTCAAAGGCAACTCCGCCGTCGGCGACCAAAACCTCATCTCCGAAAGCCCGCGCGACGGCAAAACCGCCGCCAAATACGAAGTCGCCAACGAAACCGTCTCCGCCGACAACCTCCAGCACGACGCCCAATAGCGCCACAGCCCTCGGGCCAGCAGCCCGGGGGCTGTTCAGTGCAGCAGCGGTTTAACCGGCGCGGCCGGCATATCGCCCCCCGCCAGCCCCATCGCCTCAATGCAGGCGTCGCACAGCGACTGCACGCAAAGCGTGCCGCTGGCCGCGTCGAACCTGATGATCTCCTGCCGCTCCTCGCCGGTCAGGCAGTCGAACCCAAACCTCGCCTCGTCAAGCTCAGCCACCTCGATGGTGTCGATCGGCTCGCCACAATTGTCGCAGCTGTAATGGATTCTCATCGTGTCTCCCTTTCCTGCTTCCGCTCTATCCCTTGAGGCGCACGAGCGCCACATTCCAGCCGATATGGGCCGCCGCCGCCGCCATCAAGGCCAATGGCAGACTGCCTGTCAAATAAATGACGCCTACCGTCAGACCGCCGAACAGGCTGTGGCCCGCCACGCTCAGCAGCGCCGCCGCCGGGCCGTTCCCCCCGCCCGCCCGCCAGTCGTAGCCCGCTTCGATCGCTCCGAACAACGCGTGGGTCAGCAGCACATCCGCACCCAGATAAAACGCCGGCGCCGTCTTCGCCGTCTCCTCGATAACCGGCCCCCAGCCGATAACCGCCTGCGGCCCCGCGTACTTAAGCGCCGCGCGGTTGAGCAGAAAACTCAACGCCGCCATCAGGACGGCAAGCACATAAGCCAAATCTTGTCCCTCCGGCGGAAAAATCTGCTAAACCTATTATTGCCGCCGCTACAGCCGCATATACAACCAAAAACGGCGGGAACATTTTCCCGCCGCCCATAATCGGCCGTTGATAAGCGCCCATCTGCGGCGTTGCTCCTCGGAGCGATTGCTAGCGTACGTTCGAGTACGCGTCGCTGCTCGCTCCTCCGGTGCGCCTTGCATCTGAACACTTCTGAACGGCCTTTTGTCCTTAAGTTTGGGAATGCCGCGCTGCAGGCGGCGGAGAACGCAGGCGTACCGTGCCGTTGTGGAGGACGAATACGCGCCGTTGGCGAAGCAGAGCGCGACGCCACAGTGCGCAAGTTCTTAGCGCTTCAGCGCTTAGAACTGCGGCCTACCCCATGCGGGTGCGCCCGGCCATGGACGGCCGGGCGAGGAGCCATCGGACACGGAAGTCCGTTGGCGACGGTGGTCGCGGTCGGGTAGCCCGAGCCTTACGGCGCGTTCGGCCGGAGCTTCGGCGCGTAGCTTGCATTCTCCGCCCGCCTGTTTTAAGGCAAGAACTGCAGCGGATTCACCGCTCGTCCGTCCTGTCTAACTTCAAAGTGTAAATGCGCCCCGAACGAATACCCCGTGTCGCCCACATAGCCGATCCGCTGGCCGGCCGCCACATACTCGCCCCGATCCACTACATAGTCGTCGAGATGGGCGTACAGCGTCGCATACCCGTGCCCGTGCTCGATCAGCACCGTATACCCGTAGCCGCCATACCAGCCGGCGAACGTCACCCGCCCGGCCCTGGCCGCCCGCACCGGCGCGCCCGCCTCGGCGGCGATGTCGACGCCCGCGTGGAAGCGACCCCAGCGGTACCCGAACGGCGAAGATATCTCGCCTCCCGCCGGCCAGACAAACCGTTGGCCGTAAGCGCGCGACACCGCCTCGCCCCGCGGCCGCGCGCCGGGGATGAACAGCTTCTCGCCCACCGCCAGACCGTCGTCCTCCCGGCCGTTCGCTTCCCTGACGGCCGCCACGCCCACGCCGTATGCCCGCGAAATCGCCCACAGCGTATCGCCGGCGGCCACCACATGCAGCGCTCCCTTCTGCGGCAGCACGACAAGCTCGTCCCCCGGATGGATAAGCTCCGCCGCGTCCGGATTGGCGCCCAGCAAAGTATCGACATCGATGGCGTACCGGGCGGCGATGCCGCTCAGGCTCTCCCCGTCCGCCACCGTATGCACCCGCACCGCCGGCTTGGCGGCCGGGGCCGGTATAACCGCCGCGGTCGCCGCCGCCGCGGCCTCGCGCTGCGGCCCGGCCGTCCTGCCCGCCGGCGCCGTCAGCTGACCGAACAACAACACCGCAGCAGCCAGCAAAAACGCTATAAATAGCTGCATCCGCATCACCTCGCATATGGACTACCCTTACTATCATAAGCGCGGAGTTGCTGTTTTATGCATGTTATGGTTCCACTTCCCTCCCCTGGGAAAAGTTACGGCCGTTGATAAAGCCCCATCTGCGGCGTTGCTCCTCGGCTGCCATCCTCAGCGTACGTCCGTGTACGCTTCCGGTGTCAGCCTCCGGTGCGCCTTGCCTGGGGCTTTCTGAACGGCCTAAACCGAAAACGAACTTAAAGAAAACAAGAAAGCCGCCGGCTCAAAAAGCCAGCGGCTTGACGTATTCTTGTTTTTAGCGGCGATGGGAGCGGCGTCCGGAGCCAATCTCGATGGAGGCGATATCCTGCACCGCCGCCACATCTTCCTCCGTCTTGGCGGCGATCACCCGCCGGCCGTTGCAGTGGACGCACACCAGCTCGATCGAATCCGGCTGCACATCGGCCTCGATGATGCTCCCGCCGCACCGGCAGTAAACCCCGCCGCGCTCGGCGATATCGTGGACCATGTTCAGCACCTCGAACATCACCTGAGGATTATCGACATACTCCTCGCTCGTCATATCGCGGACCATGCTGGCGAACTCCTGCTGCTGGGCGGCGATGGCCTGCTCGATGGCCCGGCGTCCGCCGCTGAAACCAAGCTCGAGGTTGGCGGCCGAACAGTAAATTTTGTTGACCCGGCCCTGCCAAAAATCCTTCATAGCCACGCACACGATGTGGCTCGTCTCGCACACGACGCACGGTATATCGAGAAGGTACTGGTCGTGACCCACACCCGACACGGTCGCCAGCCGCTGGCCGCAACCGCACGTGAGTTCACGCCCCACCGAGCTCTTCAAAGTAAAGCGGGATAAGTCATGCATCTCGATCTTGCCGCAGCGCGAACAATACAGCGCCAACGTGGAAACTGTGTTGATGAGCATATTAATCCCCCTTCCCCTCTAGGTACTTCGCCGGTGAGGAAAAATATCCTGCCGCCGACGGAGAAAAGGCCGTCGCCGCAACACTCCCCGGCCCCCCTTGGTCAAACAAAACCCGGGGCCCTTGCAAACCCCGGATCCCGCGCCGGACTGCGGCCCGGAGAAACCGGCCGCGGTCCATCGCAAATGCCTAGCTGATAGCCATCTGACCAGGCGCCAGGTCGACCGCCAGGTTCCTGTTGATCATCTCGCACAACGCCAGGATATCGAACGGTTTGGTGATATAATCGGCCGCGCCGATCTCTTTCGCCTCGGTGACGAGGTCCAGCTCGCCGTAAGCGGTCATCATGATAACCCGCTCGCCGATACCGAGCCGCCTGAGTTCGCGCAGCGTCTCGATGCCGTCCATACCGGGCATCTTCATATCCATGAGAATCAGCGCCGGCCGGTTGTCGCGGGCCTTCTGCAGCCCATCGTAACCGTTGGACGCCTCCAGAACGGCATAGCCTTCCTCCTGCAGCACCTCCATCAGCAGCCGCCGGATACCGGGCTGATCATCGATAACAAGCACTACTGGTCTTTTCACCGCCATAAGAGAAACCTCCCGCTGACTGAGTAGTACTTCCCTATTCCCCATCGCCCGACAATTCTCCTCCTAGAAATTGGAAAAAAATCATCGTTTTCGAATTTTTTTCGCGAACCGTCAGCCGCGCGTCAGGCGCGACTTGGCAAAACGCCAGAGGGACAGCAGTCTGCCGGCCGTATCGTTGTGGTAAATCTCCAACGAATATTGGGCATTCCTGTCGTCGACGGTAAAAACAATGTCGTTCTCCGGCGTCGGCAGCCCCCAGGTCGTATATATAGGCCGGCCGTCCTTCAGCACGCTGATCCGGAAAGCCGAATCGCGCAGATAAAGCGGATACTTGACCCGCACCGCGTGGGTATGGGCGGCGTCGATCGGGATATCTCTCCCCAGCACCGTCAGCGGGTACTCGCTCCTGCCCCAGCCCGTCTTGCTGCGCGGCCCGTAGACAACCACCGGCGCCGGCGCGTGGTAATCGAGATATGCCCTGACCAGCTCGGCGGCGGTCGCGAACGACAGCAGCCCCTTGTCGGCGTAGCGCTCCTTCAGATAGGCCAGATGCCCTTCGAGAGCGGCGAACTGGCCCCCGGCGGTGCTCTGCCAGTCGCCCTCGCCCATAATGAACATCACATGGGTAAAGCCGACAATCGCGTGCACACCTGGCATAACCTTGCCGCCTGCGGTATAAGCCGCCATTCCCTCGTCGGCCTTGGCGTTCATCGTCGCCGCGCTCTGGCTGTCGTACTGGATGAAATCCTTTGGCGTCGGCCGGAACTCGACCAGCCCGGTAGCCTTCAGATCGGTGGCCCTGGAATTGATATCGTCCGGCTTGGCCAGATATATAGCCTGGCTCCAGTCGCCGGCCGTAATGCCGCCGCGGTTGCCGTCCGCGTCGCTCCCCGCCAGCAGGCCGATCCGGCGGTACACCCGCGTGCTCATCGCCTCGTTCGCCTCGCCGTTGCCGAAATCGAACGACCCCACCCGGGCGGTTATCAGCTGGCCGTGCGGCGAACCGACCGCAAGCTCGTCCAATTTGCGCTGGTAAACGTACAGGAAGCCCGTCCGGCTTGTGCGGTCGCGGAAGCCGCCCTCGCTGCCCAGCGAATGCGCCCAGCCGTGGCGCAGGTGGTTGGCCCACAGCCCGTCCACCGCCGGGTTATAAGACAACACATTGCCCGGCAGCAAAGGATCGTAATCGGAATGAAGATGGATGCCGTACTCGTGGCCGCGGGCCGACTGGCTCCGCACCGACTGCGCGATCGCCGCCGCCGCCCGCTGCCACTCGCCCGTCGCCGACTGCCCGGCCGCCCACTCGGCGGCGTTCACCAGCGGCCAGGCGATATAATGGGTCCAGCGCGCGCCGTACTTCTCGGCGATACCGTTCACCCGCTCCGCCTTGGCCACCATCTGCACCGTCAGCTCCTGCGGCTGCAGCCAGCCGTCGGCGTTGCCCCACGCCGCTCCGTAGCCGGCGCCGTCAATCGCCTCCAGATCCTCGGTCATCACATAGAAAACCTTACCCGGCCGCGGGTCGGTCACCGTCACCAGCGCCTTGGCCGGCGCCGCCGCCCCGTTCACCGTAAAAGCCACCGGCCACGGGCGGCCGAGGTTGACCGCGTCCGGGCGCCGCGCCTGCACCTCCCAGGTCAGGCGACGCTTCTCGCCCGGCGCCAGGCTGGCGACGACCTGCTGCTTGTCCCCCGCCGCCGACAGGCCGTAGCCGAACGGCTCGACCAGCGCCACCGCCACGTTGGCCAGCGGCCGGGGAGAAATATTCTCCACATCGGCGGCCACCGTCACCGCCTGCCCAACGGCGGCCGACAGCGTCGCCGCGGCCGGCGTCACGCGCACCGCCCGCGCGGGCACGCTCTCCAGCCCCAGCGCCGTCACCAGCGCGTGCTGGCCCTGACCCACCACCACACTCAGCCGGAACCTGGCCGCCTTCGCCGCCGCCTCCGGCCGGTGGGCGGCGAACAGCGCCGCCACATCATGGTCGAAAGCCAGCCAGTCGCCGACATAATTAGCCGTATAGCGGCCGTCCAGCCACTTGGTCGCCTTATCGTCCGTCGGTAGCGGGCCGGTATACACCCAGCCCACCGTCCCCAGCGGCCGGCCGCCCTCATCCAAGGCGGTCAGCTTAAGCCTGCCCGCCCCCTGAGTCGACAAAAACTGCACGCGGCCCCGGCCGGCAAGCTCGCCCGCCGGCGCCTCGCGGAAATACTCCAGCTCGCCCTGCCCGCCGGCCGCCAGCTCCAGCGCCGCCTCGGCGGACAAAAACGCGCCCTTCACCACCCGGCAGCTGTTGCCGGCGCCCTTCTCGGCCAGATTCCCCGGCACTCCCCAGGCCGCCAGCGCCGCCGGCGTCTGCGGCGCCAGGCCGGCCGACGGCGCCTGACTGTCAAGCCCGCACCCCGTCAGCAGCAGCGCGGCCACCGCCGCCAAACAAAACCATCTGCCCATAGCCGTCACCCCAGCGGCGGCCAGACGGCCGCGCCGACAAACACCACCGCCGCCACCAGCGCCGCCAGCAACGCCAATAGCGGCGTCAGCAGCACCAGTGTCGCCTTGGCCACGCTCAGACCGTGGACGCCCCGGATGGCGACCACCGTCAGCGCCAGCACCCAGAAAATCAGCACAAGCACCCCCGCGGCAAAAAGCATCGCCGCCGCCCCTGCCGGCAGCAGCATCCCGGCCACCGCCAGCGGCACAGCGAAAATAAACGGCAAATGCGCGAAACCGATCGCCGCAAACAGGCCGACCGCCGTCCCTTGGCCGCCGAAAAGCTCGGCGATCAGCTGCAGCACGGCCGAACCCACGAACCACATCAGCAGCCGGACGCAGACCGCCGCGGCGAAGAACACGCCGGCGAACTTCCCGGCGGCGGTCGCCTGAAGAGCGAAATATATCGCCCCCGCCGGAATAATGATACTCAGCAGGAAAGCGACGAACGCCTGCCCCACCGGGCGGCGGGCCGCGATCTGCCGCATCGCCGCGGCCGGGTTGAAGATAACGTCATAAAGCAGCTCAAGAAACGGTCCCATTCCCCTCACCTACCACTTTTCCGGAATCGCCAGCGGCGCGGTCAGCGGCGCATCCTGCCTGATCTGACGGAAGAACAGCCGCTCCAGGCTCACATCCTCGCCGGAGCCGAACAGCAGCGACCACGGGCTGACCTTGCCGTACTCCTGCAGCACCGGCTTGCCCTTGATCCCGGCCATCGTCGCCACTCCGTCGATCGCATCGTACATTGTCCCCAGCTCATCCACCAGGCCGAGCTCCTTCGCCTGGCTGCCGGTATAAATCCGCCCGTCGGCCAGTTGGCGCACCCGGGCAGGCTCCATCTTCCGCCCCTCGGCCACCACGGCCACGAACTGTCCGTACAAATCATCCACCATCACCTGGATGATGGCCCGTTCCTCGGCCGTCATCGGCCGGTCGGGGGAAAGGATATCCTTATGCGGGCCGCTCTTGATCTTCTCCGAGCGGATGCCAATCTTATTATATAGCTCCTGCCAGTTCGCGTATGGGATATACACGCCGATGCTGCCCGTCAGCGTCGCCGGATTGGCGTAAATGCGGTCGGTCACCGCCGCCAGCCAGTAGCCGCCCGAAGCGGCCACATCGCCCATCGACGCCACCACCGGCTTGCCGGTCGCGCGGAGCTTCTTTATCTCCGTCCCCACCTCCTGGGAAGCGGGTGCGCTGCCGCCGGGGCTGTTGATCCGCAGCACCACCGCCTTCACCGCCGCATCGTCGCGCGCCTGGTGAAGCTGCTTGATAATCGCGTCCGTACCGCCCGACTCGCCCAGCAGACCAGCCTGGCCGCGGCCGCCCACGATCACCCCGTCCACATAAATAATCGCCACCTTGCTCCGCTCGCCGCCCGCGCGCTTGCTCTTCATCCCCGGCACGAGAAAAGCCGCCGCCGCCAGCGAAACCACGACGACCCCCGCGATCAAAAGCACCACAGACCGTTTAAACACAGGCATCCACTACCTTTCCTTTCGGGATAGGAAAAAGAAACTGTTGAGCAGGCCCAACAGTTTTCTGACGGATAAAATAATATATGTGCCGGCCGGGCCGGTCATGTATAACGTTAGCGCGTCCCCGTCACCTTCGCCAGCGCCGCCTTCACGAAATCGCGGAACAGCGGGTGGGGCCGCGTCGGGCGGGACTTGAACTCGGGGTGAAACTGCGTGCCCACGAACCACGGGTGATCGGCAAGCTCGACGATCTCCACCAGCCGGCCGCTCGGCAGCATCCCGGCGATCACCATCCCAGCCTCGGAAAACTGCTGGCGGTACGCATTATTGAACTCGAAACGGTGGCGGTGGCGCTCGTAGATAAGCTCGTCCTGATAAGCGGCCCACGTATGCGTCCCCTCGGTCACCTTGCAGGGGTAAACGCCCAGCCTCATCGTGCCGCCCTTCTCCTCCACATCCACCTGCTCGGGCATCAGATCGATGACCGGGTAAAGCGTCTCCGGGTTGAACTCGGTGCTGTTGGCGCCCTTCAGGCGGCACACGTTGCGGGCGAACTCGATCACCGCGCACTGCATCCCCAGACACAGCCCGAAGAACGGAATTTTTTTCTCGCGGGCGTAGCGGATCGCCTTGATCTTGCCCTCGATGCCGCGGTCGCCGAAGCCTCCGGGCACGAGGATGCCGTCCACACCGTCGAAAACGGCGTCCATATCCACCTTGGCCGGCTCGATTTCCTCGGCGTTCACCCACTTGATATTGATGGCGGTATCGTTGGCGATGCCGCCGTGGCGCAGCGCCTCCGACACGCTCATATAAGCGTCCTGCAGGGCGACATACTTGCCCACGATCGCGATGCACACGCTCTGCGGCGGTTGGATGATCTTCTTCACCATCGCCTTCCACTCGCTCAGATCCGGCCGGCCGTTCTTCAGGCCCAGCTTCTCGAGGACGATCTTATCGAGGCCCTCCTCTTCGAGCATCAGCGGCACCTGATAAATGGAAGCGACATTCTTGTTCTGGATGACGGCGTTCAGGTCGATATCGCAGAACAGCGCCAGCTTTTCGCGCATGTCGGCCGAAATCTCGTGCTCCGTCCGGCAAACGATCACATCGGGATGGATACCGATGCTCCTCAGTTCCTTCACGCTGTGCTGGGTCGGCTTGGTCTTAAGCTCGCCGGCCGCCGAGATATAGGGCACCAGCGTCACGTGGATATACGCCACGTCGTCGCGGCCCACTTCCTTGCGCACCTGGCGGATGGCCTCCAGGAAGGGCAGGCTCTCGATATCGCCCACCGTACCGCCGATCTCGGCGATGACAATATCGGCGTTGTCCTCCTTGGCGATCCGGTACAGGCGCTCCTTAATCTCGTTCGTGATATGGGGGATGACCTGGACGGTGCTGCCCAGATAATCGCCCTTGCGCTCCTTGGTGATTACCGACCAGTAAATCTTGCCGGTGGTGACATTCGAGCTCTTCGTCAGGTTGATATCGATAAACCGCTCGTAGTGGCCGAGGTCGAGGTCGGTCTCGCCGCCATCCTCGGTCACGAAAACCTCGCCATGCTGATAAGGGCTCATGGTGCCGGGATCCACGTTGATGTAGGGATCGAATTTCTGGATCGTAACCTTATAGCCGCGGCTCTTCAGGAGACGTCCCAGCGACGCTGCGGTAATACCCTTCCCGAGCGACGAAACGACCCCCCCGGTGACGAAAATGAACTTAGCCATAAATTATCCTCCTACAAACCGGCCTCTCGCTGTATTATCCCAAGCATGGCCGTAATCATATACGCTGCTTACTCGCCTTCCTCAGCGTCAACGCCGGCGGCGGGGTAGTCCTGCTGAATCTCCGCCAGCAGCTTCTCCCGGCGCAGGTTGCTATCCGTCGAAACGGTGGCCGCCGTCTCCTCGACAGCCCGGCCGCCGCGCTGGGGCAGCCACTCGGCCAGTCCCCACGTCCCCTTGCCCACATGGACGAACCGGCTATCCATATTGATCTGGGTATGCACCTCGGCCATAGCGTGGGCAACCGAAGCGACGGGTCGTCCCTTGCCCTCGAGAACCTTGCCGATAAGATCGCGGAAATACATCGGCGAGCCTTTATCTGCCAAAACCTGATATGCTACATCAACGTCTGACAACTGTTTCACCATTTCGCCCATGGATTCGGCCCCCTCCGCTGCGTCGTTCAAAAATTACATGGTAATATTCACCGCAGGGGGATAAAATCCTCCTTTTGCTGACGAACGGCAAAGCCTTATTCCATCTAATCCGGCGGCAACTCCACGCAAAAAGCTTGACAAATTCACCAATTTTTTCGCTTTTTCGCACAAGCTTCCGCCGCCGTCGGCAAAGACGGGGCGGAAGTCGCGTCATTCCTGTCACATCTTGTCGGGAGCGGCGACGCCGAGTATGGCGAGCGCCGAGCGGAGCGTGTCCCGCACCGCCGCCGCCAGCGTCAGGCGGGCGGCCTGGACGTCGGGCTGGGCGCCGATCACGCGGCACTGGTTGTAAAAAGAATGGAACAGGGCGGCAACCTCGTGAGCATAGCGGGCGATATGGTGCGGCGCCCGCTCGCGGGCGGCGGCCGCCACCTCGTCCGGGTACTCGCCCAGCTTCTTTATCAGATCGGCCTCCGCCTCCTCCGTCAGCGCCGCCAGCGGCGCTTCCCCCGGCGCGGGTACCGTCAGCCCCGCCTCCTCGGCCTGGCGGAATATGCTGGCGATGCGGGCGTGGGCGTACTGGATATAAAAAACGGGGTTCTCGTTGGTGCGCGATTTTGCCAGGTCGAGATCGAAATCCAACTGGCTGTCGGTCGAGCGCATGATGAAAAAGAAGCGGGCGGCGTCGCGTCCGACCTCCTCCATCAGCTCGGACAAAGTGACCCCCTGGCCAGTGCGCTTCGACATCTTGACAAGCTCGCCGTTCTGGTAGAGGTTGACCATCTGGAGGATGAGCACCTCGAGATGCTCCGGGTCGTACCCCAGCGCCGCCACCGCCGCCTTCACCCGGCTGATGTAGCCGTGATGGTCGGCGCCCCAGATATTTATCACCCGGTCGAAGCCGCGCGCGAACTTATCGCGGTGGTAAGCGATATCGGCGGCCAGATAAGTCGGCACGCCGTTGTCGCGGATAACCACCCGGTCCTTGTCGTCGCCGTAAGCGGTCGACTTCAGCCACAGCGCCCCGTCCTGCTCGTACATATGGCCGCTTGCCTTCAACTGGCGGCAAGTCGCCTCGATCGCCCCGGCCGCGTGCAGCGTCCGCTCGCTGAACCACACGTCGAAAGTCACCCCGAACGCCTCCAGGTCCTCGCGCAGCAGCGCCAGCTTCTCCTCGCGGGCCAGCTCCTTAAACACCGCCAGCCGTTCGGCGGGGTCCATCAGCAAATAGCGCGGCCCGGCCTGGTCGGCGATCCGCCGGGCGGTGTCGATAATATCGCGGCCGCGGTAGCCGTCCTCGGGGAACGCCACCTGCTGGCCCAGCAGCTCACGGTAACGGGCATCCACCGACGCCGCCAGGCAGTCGATCTGGTTGCCGGCGTCATTGATATAAAACTCGGTCGACACGTCGTAGCCGGCAACCTTGAGCAGGTTGGCCAGCGCGCTGCCCACAGCCGCCCCCCGGCCGTGGCCGACATGGAGAGGACCGGTCGGGTTAGCGCTCACGAACTCCACCTGGACCTTCTCGCCCCGGCCGCTGTCCGAGCGGCCCCAGGCTGCGCCCGCCGCCGCGATATCGGCCAGCAGCGCGTACAGCCAGTCGGGCGTGAGATAAAAGTTGATAAACCCTGGGCCGGCCACCTTAGCCTCTTTAAGCCAGGGAAGCGCCGCAGGGTCGTGCTTGTCCAGCGCGGCCCGCGCGTTCAGCCGCCCGGCGATCGCTTCGGCCAGCGCCCGCGGATTCTGGCGGGCCGGCCGGGCAAGCTGCATGGCTATATTTGTCGCAAAATCGCCGAACTCCTTCTGTGGCGGCACCTCGAGCATCACCGCCGGCAGCTCGGCCCCGGCCAGAGCCTCGATCCCGGCCGCCGCCTCGTGGATAGCCCTGGCGAGCAGCTCTTTCACATTCATGCTATTCTTCCTCCCGAATCTCAACCGCTAACGTATTATAACTCTGCCACCGGCCGTCGATCTCCAGATCGTAGCCGGCATTGACCGCTTCCTTGCCGCCTTCGGCCGTCAGCGCGAAGTGCCGGGTCGACACCGCCATCTTCAGGCTGCCGTACGGGGTTATATACATGCAATAACTCTTCAGGCCGGGGTAAAACTCCTGCTTAAGCTCCACCGAGCCCATGCGAACGAGGATCAGCCTGTCGGAGTAAAGCTTGAGCAGCGTCGTCGTGCCCTCCATGCCGGTGATCTCGCTCTCGGGATATGTAATATAGCTCACGCCGTCCCTGTCCCGGCGGGACCCGACGGTCATGAACTCGATGCGGTGCTCCTCGCCGCTCGCGTCGGTCTGGGTGCCGACTACCGTCACGACAACCTTACGCATATATTCTCTCCTAACCACATTCATATATTATAACCCATAATGCCCAAGCTTGCCAACAAAAACCGTAGCGCCGCCCTCAGCAAACACTGAATGGCGGCGCCTGTTATGGGGAGGCTGTGGCGGACGCCGGCCTCTCCGCTATTAATCTATGCCCGAAGCAACGCAAAATTTCCGCCGGTCGGCAGTGAGAAAGACTTTGTGTGGAAAACGCAGTCTTGCTCCTAGAACTTTACTCACGGCGGGAGCCGTATCGACGCTTGCTCGTCTACGGGAATACGCGCTGTAAGCCTTGCGCCGACTCGACCGTACCGTCCGCAAAAGTCGCATCCGGCTCCTTGCGGACTAGACCGGCCCTCCACGGCCGGTCTTACGGTGTCGTTAACGGCTTGCTACGGCAAACAGCGCGTAATTCCCTCCGCCAACGCGCGCTTACGATACAGCTCCCGCTGCCTTCGGCACATGGCAAATCGTCGGGCGACGACTTACGTAATTCTCTAATACCCTATTATCAGCACACTATCCACAAACGCGAAAATGCTCTCCATGTTCCCCAGCCGCTTGAGCGTGTTCTGGTAAAACTCCGTGCTGCTTGTCTGGCCCGTGCGGATCACCGGCACCATTATCACACCGTGGCGGATGACCGGCGACTCGGCGAACTTGCAGATGTTCTTCCACACGTTGCTGACCTCGCCCTTCTCCACCTCCACCGCCACCTGGAAATCGGGGTGGTAGAAATCCACCTCGAAATTCAGCCCCTTCCTGAACAGCGGCCGGTATTTGCGGTTGGTCACCGAATGCCAGAAACCCAGCACCTGCATATCGGTCAGCAGCACGCGCTCCGCCTCGATGCTTTTGCGGAAAGGCGTCGCCGCGATCTCCGCCAGCTCGCCCCGGCGGGCCGTCACCACCTCGCAAAGGCTTTCAAGGTAAATATTCGACCGTCGGCGACAAAGATAACGCCAGGGCGGGTACCCAGGCGAAAACAGTTCAACCTCTACTCCCAAATCTTCTTAACCTCGGCGCCCACATAATAATGCTTCACGATATCCTCGGCCTTCCAGCCGTCCTTCGCGTACGTGAACGCGCCCCACTGGGCCATGCCGACGCCGTTGCCCCAGCCGCGGCCCTTGAAGGTGAACGAACCGTTGGCGTAGCTCATCTCGTCCACCAGCGTCGACTTCAGCCGGTCGAACCCGACCGCCTTGCGGAACTCGGCCCCGTAAACCTTCTTGTCGCCCGCGCCGATCCACAGTATGCGGCCCGACGGCCCCTTCTCGAGAATTTTCACGTCGCCGGGGTTGCCGTTATAGCCCACCGCCTCGGCCACCTCCCGGCCTGGGATAACCACCGTCCAGTACTGGAGATGGGGCGGCGTATACCGGTAACTATCATCGGTCACCGGCTGGAAATATGGCGTCGGCTCGGGTATTTCCTTCGGGAAACTCTCCTCGCGGGTGGCGGCGATCTGGCCGTTGCTCGAACTGTAGATAGCGTTTATCAGGCTGCCCGCATACAGCAGCAGCTCACCGCGCGTCGAGCGCACAGCGTCGCGGACCCGGTCGTTGACCCGCTCGGGAGCGTAAGCCTGCAGTTCCTCCTTGGCGGTGCTCACATCCGCGTCATGCAGCCGCCGGATGGTGCCGGCCTCGACGGCGTGCACCGTCAGCGTGCGGGAAACGATCGCCTGGGCCCGCAATGCCTCGGGCGGCCAGTCGGGCTCCATCTCGCGGGCGATAACACCCTCGAGATACTTCTCCAGCGGCATCCTTTCCCGGGTGCCGCGGTCGGCCCGCCACACCGTTATCACCGGCTCGGTCTTGTACTTGGCCGCGTCAAATTGCGGCACGCCGGGGATAGGCTTGGGCGCCTGGGCCAGCGGAGCCGGCGCGGGGGCCGGCGCCGGCTCGCCCGGCTGCTTGGCGGCGGGAGGGCGTAAGAGTGCAAAGGCTCCCGCGATTAATGCTACGGCGACGACTGCGACAAGGACGATATTGAAATACGAATATTTACGCATCCTCCCACCTCGCTGCTAGTATGGGCGCCCCGCACCGTTCCTATGCGCCGCCGGGAAGGACGAAAATATCGACCGTAAGTTTTTTCCCCGTCACGAAAGAGCGCAGCACCAGTGTACGGCGGGCGGTGTTGACGAAGCGCAAGTCTTTGTCGGTATAGGTGGTCGCGTCCCGCCCCGGCGGCACATAGCTCACCGGCCGGGAGTGGGCATGGCGCTCCGTCACCCTCAGCCCCGCCTCCAGCGCCGCGTTATACAGCGTGCTCGACACTTGGCACATCCCGCCGCCCAGTTCCTCCCCGTGCCCCCCGTCCACGAAAATTATCGCCGGCCGGAAGCCCCGTTCGCGCGTCGGCTCGCCGGTGCGGCTGTTGAACGAAAACTCCTCCCCCGGGGCAATCGCCGCGTTGTTCAGCAGCGCGGCCGTCAGGCGGATATTCTCCAGCCGTCCCGGACTGGCGTCGAGGATAGTTGTCGTATAAGAGCCGGCCCGCCGGGCGGCGGCGAGGTCGGCGGCCGTCAAAGCCGCCGTCAGCGGACGGTAAACGGCCGCCAACACGCTGCCGGCGGACGCGGCCAGCGCTGCCTCCGCCGTCGCCGGCACGTCCAGCATCCGCCCCTCTTTATCCGCCGCCACCGACCCGTCCTCGTCGGCGAACCGGGCGTCGGCCGGCGGCGTATACCGCGCCGCCGCCAGCCCCTGCAAAGCCGCCGTCGCCTCGCCCCGCGTCAGCCCGCCCATTGCCACCCCCTCCACCGTCACCGCCGCCGCCACGCGCGGCTCGGGCTTCGGAGCCGGCTGCAGGCCACAGGCGGCCGCCGCCAAACAGCCGATAATCGCCAAAGTCAGCGCTATCCTCACCGTCTCTCCTCCCGCAAGCATATTCCCTGTTAGTATCATGCCGAAAAAAAGCTTTTACTCACCGACGGCCTGCCTCTCCCATAAAATATACAGCTCATTACGACCGTTGGAGGTTAAGCATGGAAATGATCGACCGTCTGCTCGCATCCGCCGCCGGCATCACCTGCGACTCGCGCCAGGTTTTGCCCGGCTTCGTCTTCGTCGCCGTCCGCGGCGCCAGCGCCGACGGCAATACATACGCCGCCGACGCCGCGTGCCGCGGGGCGCTCGCCGTCGTCAGCGACCGCCCCGGCAGCCTGCCCGCCCTCGCCGTGCCGGTTGTCGCCGTGCCCGACGCCCGCCGCGCCCTCGGCGAGCTCGCCGCCGCCTTCCACCGCCACCCCTCCCGGTCGCTCGCCCTCGTCGGCGTCACCGGCACCAACGGCAAAACCACCGTCACCTTCATGCTCGACCACATCTTCCGCCAGGCCGGCCTGCGCGCCGGCCTCATCGGCACCGTCTGCATAAAGATCGGCGACCTCTCCTACCCCAGCGCCCTCACCACCCCCGACGCCGCCAGCCTCCAGGCCCACCTCGCCGCCATGCGCGCCGCCGGCGTCAGCCACGTCGCCATGGAAGTCTCCGCCCAGGGCATCGGCCAGGGACGGGTGGACAACGTTACCTTCGCCTGCGGGGTCGTCACCAACATCAGCCCCGACCACCTCGACTTCCCCGGCGGCTTCGACGCCTACTGCGCCGCCAAGCAAGGCTTCCCCGGCCTCCTCGGCCCGACGGCCCCGCTCGTCATCAACGCCGCCGACCCCCTCTGCCGGGCGATGGCCGCCGCCGCCCCCGTGGTCGCCTGCGCCGTCGACGCCCCAGCCGACGTCACCGCCCGCATCGCCGACCTCTCCAGCCTCGGCAGCCGCTTCACCCTCGCTTTCGCCCGGCCGCTCCCCGGCTGCGCTGCTGCGCCCGGACCTCTCGCGGTCAGCCTCCCGCTGCCAGGCCGGCACAACGTGGAAAACGCCCTGCTGGCGGGAGCCGCCGCAATCGCCAGCGGCGTGGCCCCCGAAACGGCCGCCGCCGCCCTCGCCTCCTTCCGCGGCGTGCCGCGCCGCTTCGCCGTCTCGCGCCTCGCCGGCCTCACCGTCGTCGACGACACCGCCCTCAACCCCGGCAGCGTCGACGCCGTCTTCCAAACCCTGGCCGCCTTCAGCCGCCGCCGCCTCGTCGTGGCCTTCGCCATCCGCGGCTGCCGCGGCCCGGCCATCAACGCCGCCTGCGCCGCCGCCCTCGCCCGCTGGTGGCAGTCGGCCCCCTTCACCCTCGTCGTCACCGCCGGCGCCGGCAGCGTAAGCGCCGCCGACGCTGTGGACAACGACGAAAAGAGCGCCTTTTGCCAGGCGCTCGGTAAAGCAAACGTAAACTACCTGTTTTGCGAAACATTGGCCGCGGCCATGGAAACAACCGCCGCCGCCGCCGGCCCCGGCGACCTCGTCGCCCTGCTCGGCGCCCAGGGCATGGACGACGGCTACCGCCTGCTGCGCCGCCGGCTCACCGAAGCGGCAGCCGCGCCGTCCGTCGCGGAAGTCGCCGGCTGCCCGGCGTAGCTCGCCGCGTACTCAGGGTGATGTGGGCGGCGGTTTGGGCTCCTTCTGGACATAGCCGGTGAAAATCGCCTGCAGCTTGGCCGGCGACTCGGTGAAAACAAGATAGAGATGGAAAGGAACGGAGGCGGCGAAGAAAGCGGCGACAAAAAAATGGCCGCTGCGGATGGCGTTCAGGCCGCCCAGCATCCGCTGCAGGCGGGTAGTGTCGTCCGGAAACATCAGCGCCGCCCCCGTCACCGCCGCCACGATCACCACCAGCCCCCAGGAAGTGAACAGCGCCTTCTGCCCGGGGTTGTAGCGGCCAAAATTGGGATGGTGGGCGGTGATGAACAGGTAATAGCGCAGGAAACTGCGCACATTGGCCCAGTCGCCCGGCAGCAACAGGATTTCGGTGTGCTTGCCGGTCCGGGCGTAATAGTACACATGCAGAGCCATGTTTACTATCAGCGCGGCCGCGGCTACGCCGTGGACCTCGCGCATCAGGCTCATCGCCAGGCGCAGCCACGCCGGCGGCTCGTGGATATACAGCCCGGTCGCCAGCAGCGCCATCACCGCCGCGAACATCACCCAGTGGAAAATCCGGACCGGCAGCGGATGCAGCAACAGCTTCATAAAGACCCCTCGCCTATTTTTCTCCCAAACGCAGTATCCCTTGCCCGCTTCAGCTTTATACCGGATGCGGCGCACAAAAACCCCCTCGCCCGAAAAGAGCGGAGGGGGTTTAGCTTCAAATACAAGACCGTCTAGAAACCCCCAGATGCACGTCCTGATTACTCTGGCCTTATCAGCGTTCTATGCTCTAGGCGATAATCTCTCGGACTGTGTGCGGGGCGCACCGAGGACGTGACGCGCCGCGTACTCGGAACGTACGCAAGCAAGCGCCCGGAGGGGCAAGAGCGCGAGTTCTTGGCGCTTCAGCGCCTAGAACTGCGGCCTGCCCCTTGCGGGTACAACGCAGATGGGGGTTTATCGACGGTCGCAGTTACAGCAGTGGCGTGCTCACCGGCAGCCGCCGCACATTCTCTATTTGCTCGAACGCATGGGCCAGCCTGACGAGCAGCGGCTCGCTCCACGGCCGTCCGAGCAGTTCCAGCCCCACCGGCACGCCGAGGGGCGCCGTGTCCGTCGGCCGCGAGAAGCCGCCCGGCGTCACGACGGCCGGGAAGCCGGTCACCGCCCCCACCACGCCGTTGCGGTCCACCTGCGCCTCGCCCACCGGCACGACCAGGCGTTTCTGGTGCGGGTACACCAGCGCGTCCAGCCGGTGGCGGGCAAAAAGCTGCATCACAGTCTGTTGGAGCGCGCTGCGCGCCGCCAGCCGCCGGCGGTACTCGTCCACGTCGTCGGCCACGGCCAGCGCCTGCCGGACATTGTCCGCGATACCGGGATGGTAGCGGCCGCCGGCGGCCACCTCGGCCAGCGACTTCACCGGCAGCGCCGCGGCCGGGTCGGCCAGAAAGGCGCTCAGATCGCGAGCGAACTCGTGGATATGGACGCTCGTCGCGGCGACCAACTTCGCCGCGTCCAGGTCGGGGTGGCTCACCGTCACCAGCGTCGCGCCGCCTTCTTTAAACCTGGCGAGCGCGGCGTCCATCACCGCGTTCACCTCGCGGTGGGCGGCGTCGCCGCCGAACAGCGTCTCCACCACCCCCAGCCGCGCCCCTTTGAGCCCGCCCTCGTCCAGTTCCCCGGCGGCGGCCGTATCCTGGCCGACGCTCCAGGCCGTTACCGGGTCGGCCTCGTCGTAGCCGGATATCGCATTCAGCACCCTGGCAGCGTCGGCCACGGTATAAGCCAACGGCCCGGCGGTGTCCTGGGTCAGGGCGTAAGGCACGATGCCGCTGCGGCTCACCAGCCCCAGCGTCGGCTTGATGCCGACAAGCCCGTTCGCCGAAGCCGGCGAGCGCACCGAATTGACGGTATCCGTCCCCAGTCCGGCGAGGCCGAACGCGGCCGCCAGGCCTGCGCCCGTGCCGCCGCTCGACCCGCCCGGCGTCCGGGTCAGGTCGTACGGGTTGAGTGTCTGCCCGCCGAGCGAACTGACCGTCTCCCCCCACACCGCGAACTCGTGCAGATTGACCTTGGCGAGGATTATCGCCCCCGCCGCCCGCAGGCTGGCAGCTACGAAAGCGTCGACGCGCGGCCGCCAGCCCTCAAGGCTCAGCGAGCCGGCCGTCGTCGGCATATCGTAAGTATTGATATTATCCTTGAGCAGCACCGGCACCCCGTGGAGCGGACCGGCCAGCCCCCGCCGCCTCTGCCTGGCGTCGAGTTCATCCGCTGTCGCCAGCGCCCGCGGGTTGACGGCGATCACGGCGTTCACCGCCGGCCCCCGCTTATCGTAGGCCGCAATCCGCGCCAGGTACGCCGCCACCAGCTCGCGGGCCGTTATCTCCCCCGCCAGCAGCGCGGCATGGTAGGACTCGATCGTCGCATTTTCAACGGAGAAAGCCATCCTCGTCCCTCCTAATATAAAGCGGTCCAGAAAGCGCCGGCAGCGACGCGGCCTTGCGGGCGCATCGCCGACGGACTTTATAGACCGCTTCCCTGTTTCTACCGGAAATACTTCACGCCTGAGGCAAATATCCCCTGCTCCTTCTCTCCCGGCACATTCACCGCCACATACGGCCCCGTGCGCTCCGAATGGGCCATCTTGCCGAAGATGCGGCCGTCGGGGCTGGTGATGCCCTCCACCGCGGCGAGCGAACCGTTCGGGTTGAAGCGGATATCGTTCGACGGGTTGCCGGCAAGGTCGACATACTGGGTGGCGATCTGGCCGCCGGCGATCAGCCGGTCCACCGCCGCGGGCGGCGCGACGAATCGCCCCTCCCCGTGGGACACGGCAATCGTGTGGACATCGCCCACCGCCGTCCCCGCCAGCCAGGGCGACAGGACGGACGCCACCCGCGTCCTCACCAGGCAGGCCACGTGGCGGCCGATCAGGTTGAAGGTCAGCGTCGGGTCGGCCTCGCCCAGCTCGTCGACGATCTTGCCGTACGGCAACAGCCCCAGCTTGATAAGCGCCTGAAAACCGTTGCACACCCCCAGCATCAGCCCGTCCCGCCGCTCGAGGAAGGCGGTCGTAGCCTCCCGGACCCGCGGGTTGCGGAACACGGTGGCGATGAACTTCGCCGAACCGTCCGGCTCGTCGCCGGCGCTGAAGCCGCCCGGCAGCATGATAATCTGGCTGCGGCCAATCTCGCGCACCAGCGCGGCGACCGACTCCTCAATGTCCACGGCCGTCAGATTGCGGAAGACCAGCGTCTCCGTCACCGCCCCCGCCTTGGCGAAGGCCCGCGCACTGTCGTACTCGCAGTTGGTGCCGGGGAAAACCGGGATGATGACCCGCGGCCTGGCCACCGGCGCAGCCGCTTTAGCCGCGCCGCGCTGCGCATAGTTCGCCACGGGCGGCGGCGGAGCGCCGCACTCCTGGGTGCGGGTCGGAAAAATGTCCTCCAGCGGCTTCTCCCACGCCGCGTACGCCTCGTCGAGCGATATCTCCGTCCCGCCGACGCTGATCACCGGCCGCTCCTGGGTACGCCCCAGTTCTCGCCAGCCCACGCCCGCCAAAGCGGCCGCAAGGTCGGTGTCGCCCGGCAGCTCCAGGATGACCCCGCCATAGTCGGGCGCGAACAGGGCCGCCCCCTCAATGCCGTCAGCGAACGCGAACCCGAGGTGGTTGCCGAAAGCCATCTTGCTCACCGCCGCGGCCACGCCGCCCGTCTTCACCGTATGGGAAGCCAGCACCAGGCCGGCCGATATAAGCTCGTAAATCTTCGCGTAGTTGGCCTTGAGGGCGGCGAAATCGGGCAGCTCATCCCCACCCCGCGGCGCGGCGATCAGCACCACGGCGCTGCCGGCCTGCTTGAACTCCTGGGAAACCGCCCGCCGCACATCCACCGGGCAAAGCGCGAACGCCACTAGCGTCGGCGGCACATTCATATCCATAAAAGTACCCGACATGCTGTCCTTGCCGCCGATAGCCGGCACTCCCAGCTCCTTCTGGGCGCGGTACGCCCCCAGCAGCGCGCTGAACGGCTTGCCCCAGCGGACGGGGTCCTTGCCGAGCTTCTCGAAATACTCCTGCAGCGTCAGCCTTGCCTTGCGCCAGTCGCCGCCCATGGCGACCAGCTTGGTCACCGCCTCCACCACCGCGTACAGCGCGCCGTGGAAGGGGCTCCACTTGCCGATCAGCGGGTTGTAGCCGTACGTCATGATCGTCCCTGTCGTCGTCTCGCCGTCGGGCACCGGCAGCTTGGCCACCGCGCCCTCGGCCGGGGTCGACTGGCGGGAGCCCCCGTAAGGCATCACCACCGTCGCCGCGCCGATGCTGCTGTCGAACCGCTCCACCAGCCCCTTCTGGCTGGCGACGTTCAGATCGGCCAGATTGGCCAGCCACGCCGCCTTTATATCGCTCTTGCCCCGCACCGCCGCCGGCGTCGCCGCGAAAAAGTCGCCTTCCGGCGCAGGCGCCGCCACCGCCACGCTCGTCGTCTGGCGGACACCGCTCGTGTCGAGGAAATCGCGGCTGATATCGACGATCGCCTTACCGCGCCAGCGCATCACCAGCCGCCGGTCGCCGGTCACCGTCGCCACCGCCGTCACCTCGACGTTCTCGGCGCGGGCATACTCTTCGAAAGCCGCGACATCGGCCGCCGCCACCACCACCGCCATCCGTTCCTGGGACTCGGAAATGGCCAGCTCGGTGCCGTCCAGACCCTCGTACTTCTTGGGCACGGCATCGAGATTGATCGCCAGGCCGTCGGTCAGCTCGCCGATGGCCACCGACACCCCGCCGGCCCCGAAATCGTTGCACCTTTTTATCATCCGGCTGACCGCCGGGTGGCGGAACAGCCGCTGAATCTTCCGCTCGGTCGGCGGGTTGCCCTTCTGCACCTCGGCCCCGCAGCTAAACAGCGACTCCTCGGTATGCTCCTTCGACGAGCCGGTCGCGCCGCCGCACCCGTCACGGCCGGTGCGTCCGCCCACCAGCAGCACCACATCGCCGGGCGCCGGCTCCTGCCGGACCACATTCGCGCGCGGCGCCGCCCCGATAACCGCGCCGATCTCCATCCGCTTGGCCACAAAGCCCTCGTCGTACACCTCGGCCACCTGGCCGGTGGCGAGGCCGATCTGGTTGCCGTACGAGCTGTAGCCCGTCGCGGCCGCGATGGTGATCTTGCGCTGCGGTAGCTTGCCCGGCAGAGTGTCGGCGATCGGTGCGCGGGGGTCGCCGCTGCCCGTCACCCGCAGGGCCAGATAAACGTACGAGCGCCCCGACAGCGGGTCGCGGATGGCGCCGCCCAGGCAGGTCGCCGCCCCGCCGAACGGCTCGATCTCGGTGGGATGGTTATGGGTCTCGTTCTTGAACATCACCAGCCACTCTTCGCTGCGGCCGTCGATCTCGACCGGCACGACGATACTGGCGGCGTTGATCTCCGCCGACTCCTCCAGGTCGTCCAGCAGCCCCTGCCTCTTCGCCTCCTTCATGGCGATCGTGGCGATATCCATCAGGCACAGCGGCTTCTTCGCCGCGCCGTAAACCACCTCGCGGGCGTCCAGATACTCGCGGTAGGCCGCCTTCACCGGCGCGGCGAAGCGTCCCTCCTCGATCTCGGCCTGCTCGATGGCCGTCATGAAAGTCGTATGGCGGCAGTGATCCGACCAGTATGTATCAAGCACCCTCAGCTCGGTCAGCGTCGGGTCGCGTCTCTCGGTATCGCGGAAATACGCCTGGCAAAATGCCAGATCCTCGGCGCTCATCGCCAGCCCCAGCTCGTCCCGCAGGCTCGCCAGCGCGTCCGGGGTCTTCGCCGTAAAACCATCCAGCACCGGCACGTCGGGCGGCGTCTCGGTCTTCATCGCCAGCGTCGCCGGCTTTAAAAGCGACGCCTCGCGCGACTCCACCGGGTTGATGCAATACGCCTTGATGCGCGCGAAATCGCTATCGCTGATCGCGCCCTTCAGCACAATCACCTTCGCGGTGGCGACCGCCGGCCGGTCCTTCTGGGTCAGCAGCTGCACGCACTGGGCCGCCGAATCGGCCCGCTGATCATACTGGCCGGGCAGGTACTCCATCGCGAACACCCGGTCGGCCCGCTCCAGCGGGAACTGCTCGTCGTACACGTAATCGGCGTTCGGCTCGGCAAAAATCGTCTTCTGCGAGCGGGCGTACTCCTCATCGGAGATGCCGGCCACGTCGTAGCGGTTGATCGCCCGCACGGCCGTCAGGCCGCCGATGCCCAGGTTATGCTTGAATTCGTTCAGAAGGCTCCGGGCCTCAACATCGAACCCCGGCCGCTTCTCCACATATATGCGTTTGACCTGTTCCGCCATCCTGTCCGCTCCTTGTCACATATATTACAAGTTAATTATTATATTGTACCAAATAACGACGCCAGGGTCAAAACCCGACCTATCACCGGCCGCCCCCAAACAGGCGAAAAAACTCGGCCTCGTCCATCTCCGTCCGCGCCGCCCACTGCTCCGCCGCCGGCTTATCCGGCCAGTGGCAATCGCTGCCGCACACGCGCAGGCCGCTGTAGCCGTCGGCATCCAGCGCGGCGGTGAAATCGGTCGCCCCCCGGCGGGCCTGGGCGCCGTTGCGGTACTCCACCCCGTCCACTATTGTCTTCAGGCTGTGGTACGCCGCCGGACCGTACGCCATCGGGTGGGCCAGCACCGCCACCGCCCCCTGCCCGCGAATGCGGGCGGCGAGCTCGGCCGCCGGCGTATAAGGCGTATACTCCAGCGGCGCCTTCAGGCCGAGAGCCAGGATATGGACCCATTCCCCGTTGTGGTACAGCTCGCACTCGCAGCCGGCGATCACGGCGATGGGCAGCCCCAGGCGGCGCGCCGCGGCCGCCGCCCACAGGCCGGACAGCGCCAGATCGTGGTCGGTCACCGCGATCGCGTCCAGGCCCCGCTCCACCCCCTGGGCCAAAAGCCCGCGAATGTCCTCCCTGTCCCGCGCCGTCAGCGTCTCCGGGCGCAGGCCGTCGTAATAGTAGCGGTGGTTGAGGGGATGGGTGTGAAAATCGATGAACATGTATATATTCCTCCCCTGTCTGGTTTTGCCCCGCGGCCGCCAAAATCCTCCTTACACGCTAAAAGACCCCCGGACGCCCGCACGCCCGGGGGGCCAACTTGCCCACCTACCCGCCGCTACTGCCGCGGCTGCTCCATATCGAAAATCTTGCCGGGATTCAGGATCAGGTTGGGGTCCCAGGCCAGCTTCACCGCCTTCATCAGTCCCAGCTCGACCGGGTCGGTATACTCCTCCATCAGGTGGCGGCGCTTGTAACCGATGCCGTGCTCGCCCGACAGCTTGCCGCCGATCGAATAAACATACCCGAAGATTTCGTGGTGAATCTCGTCCAGCTTCTCGCACCAAAACTCGTCGGGAATGCTGCCCTGCAAAATCGACAGGTGGATGTTGCCGTCGCCGGCGTGGCTGACCGTCCGGGCCACCGCGGCGTGCCGCTTGCAGATGGCGTCGAGCTCGCGGATGGCCTGGGGCATGAGATCGACCGGCACCACGATATCCTCGTTGCTGTGGGTCAGCGTCTCGTGCCGCACCGCCTCGGCAAACGACTTGCGGGCCTTCCAGATCTTCTGCGAGTCGGGCACCAGCACGGCGATCGCCCCGTTCTCCATCCCCACCTCGTCAACCAGCACCGCCTTATCCTCCAGATCCTCGTCGCTGTCTCCCTCCACCTGGAGGATGAGATAATTGCCGTCCTCGTCGTGGGGCAGCTTCTCCCTGGTGAATGCCTGCACGCTCCTGATCGCGTCGTTGTCCATAAACTCCACGCACGTCGGCGTAACCCCAGCCTTGACCAGCTTGGGGATAACGCGGATCGCCAGTTCGATATCGGGAAAAACCAGCAGAAAGTCCATCACATGCTTAGGCAGCGGCAGCAGCTTGAGCGTCACCTTCGTAATGATGCCCAGCGTCCCTTCCGCCCCCATCACCAGTTGCTCCAGCGGATAGCCGGTGCTGCTCTTCTTCAGCCGCCCGCCGAGAGTCGTGATCTCCCCGGTGGGCGTCACCACCTCGATCGCGTACACCTGGTCGCGGGTCGTCCCGTACTTCACCGCCTTATTGCCGCCGGCGTTCGTGGCCACATTGCCGCCGATGAAGCAGCTGTCGCCGCTGCACGGGTCGCCGGCGTAGAAAAGCCCCGCCTCGCCCGCCGTCCGCTGCACATCCTCGGTGCGGACACCCGCCTCCACCTCCATATACATCGCGTCCGCGTCGACCGACACGATCCTGTTCATCCTCTCCACCGCCACCACGATGCCGCCGTGGACCGGCACCGCGCCGCAGGCCAGGCCCGTACCCGCCCCCCGCGGCACCACCGGCACGAGCTCCCGGTTGGCCAGCCTGACCACCGCCGCCACCTGATCGGCCGTCTCCGGGTACACCACCACCTCGGGCATACGGTGGTAGCGGGCCTCGGTCACCTCGTCGCGGCTGTAAGGCTGGAGCTTATCGGGGTCGACGACGACACCCTTCTCGCCGAGTATGGCCGTCAGCTCCGCGATGATAGCCGGAGTCACGGGCTTGTATTGCGGCATGGCGCGATCCCTCCTGCTTTTTTATTTGCAAAGCCGGCAAAGAATCCTGGTGTTATCATTTGCAAATCGCATCGCGCTATACCGTTTACCGCCGCAATCGGCTTCAGCCCTCAGTCTGCGACCTCGGCCGTGTACACCTCGAAAACCCGGCTGAGCATATCCACATACGTCACCCGCGGCGCCGCAACAATCTCCTCCCTGGTCCGCAGGCCGGCGATAATCAGTGCGATCTCGGTGGCCACCAGGCCGCCGTTCAACGCCCCCGCTCCGGCGCAGGTCGTTAGATAAGTGTGTTCGCCGCTATACAGCCCCCGAACGATGTGGGCGTAACGCTTCTCGCCCAGGATGCGGTCCATGGGGATGCGAAAAATCGGCCACAAGGCCTGGTCGGCCGGTGCCCGGTAAAACTCCTCCAGCGTCATGCCGCCCGGATCGAAAATGATCATCAGCGTGCCGAACCCCGGAATGGGCGCCGTGACGTTGAGCAGGCCCAGCGCGCGGGCTACACGGGCGAACCTCGCCTTATAGGCGAACCCGCCGGCATCGATCGCGTCGATCACCAGCGCGCTCCCGGCCATATGCTCGGCCAGCTCCGCGTCGTCCTGCGGCGCGTGCTCCAGCGCCGTCACCTTCATAAAAGGATTGATATCCCGCAGCAGCCGGGCGGTGGCCCTGGCCTTGTTCTCGCCGATCGTGCTCGCCATCGCCGCAAACTGGCGGTTCATGTCCGGTTCGTCAAAAACGCCGGGGTCCATCAGCACCAGCTCACCCACCCCGAACCGGGCCAGCGTCGCCGCCTCGACGCCGCCCACGCCGCCCGCGCCGGCCACGAACACCTTGGCCTCCCGCAGCTTCTGCTGCTGCTCGCGGCTAAACAGCCCGATGTTCCGCTGATACACCTGCCAATAATCCATCTTCCGTCCCACCCTTTCTCTTCCGGCAACATCGTTGCTACAATATTTAACATAATACCCGCTAAACCCTGCAAAATTAAGCTTTAATTGAAGATATTGTCAGGCAAGGCGAAATATGGGAGGAATTTGCCGTATTATGTTTAATTCCTTTATGCGGGGAGATGTACTGGTTTAGGAGACAACTATGAGTAATTTGATATTTGCCATCGTCGCAGCGGCCGGAATCAAAACCGTCGTCTTCTTTATTTATCTTTTTCTGTACTGGCGCTACCGGGAGCGGTTCCTTGGCTACTGGACGCTGGCGTGGGGACTCATTGCCCTGAAATCGGCCATGGACCCGTTCGTCGTTAACGGCGGCCTATTTATCCCGTTCGCGATAGCAATGCAGCTCACCGCCATCTCGAGCGTCCTCGCGCTGGCCTGGGGCACGTGGGATTTCGTCGGTCGGAAACTCCCCGTCTTTTGGGTATACGCCGCCCTTGCCCTTTCGGCCTTTTCCATTATCGTCATCCTCCTCGGCAAACCTGCATTCCTGGCGATAATACCGCATATAGTCGTATTCGGCCTTATCCACATCCAGACCGGCTTCCTGCTCCTGCGCAATCCGGGAGTGCGGGGTCTCGGCACGAACATAACCGCCTACGCCTTCATCCTCAACGGATTCCATCAGTTGGACTTCCCGTTCTTCCGGACGACGGACATGGCGCCCTGGGGCTACCTGCTCGACGCCTTCCTGCGGCTGATCATCGGCGTCGGCTTCCTGCTCGCCTATTTCGAAAAAACCCGCGACGACCTCGAAAAGCAGGAATCGCGCTTCCGCCTGCTCGCCGAAAATGCCAGGGACATAATCTACCGCTACCGGCTGACGCCCTCGTTCGCGTGCGAATACATCAGCCCGGCCGCCGAAGACATCACCGGCTACAAACCGGAAGAATACTACGCGCACCCGGATCTTATCTTCGAAACCGTCCATCCCGATGACAGGCCCTCCCTGCCGAAGTTCGACCAATCGCTCACGCCAACGGAAACGCCTGTCGCCTTCCGCCTCATCCGCAAAGACCAGAGCCAGATATGGGTCGAGCAGCACCTCGTCCCCATCCGCGACGAAAACAGCGGCCTCACAGCCGTCGAAGGCATCATCCGCGACGCCACCGCCCGCAAGCAGCTCGAGCAGGAGCTTTTCCGCCTCGACCGCCTCAACATCGTCGGCCAGATGGCCGCCAACATCGGCCACGAGATCCGCAACCCGCTCACCACCGTGCGCGGCTACCTGCAGGTGATGTCCCGCAAGCAGGACCTGGAGCAGTACGGCGACAACTTCCGCCTCCTCCTCGACGAACTCGACCGGGCCAACGCCCTCATCACCGAATACCTCTCCCTCAGCAAAAACCGCCTCACCGACCAGCAGCCCCGCAACCTCAACACCATCGTCGAATCCCTCTTTCCCCTCATCCTCGCCGACGCCGCCATCACCAACCACGTCGTCCGCCTGGAGCTCGGCGACCTGCCGGAGCTGCCGCTGGACGAAAAGGAAATACGCCAACTGCTCTTAAACTTCGCCCGCAACGGGCTTGAAGCCATGCGGCCCGGCAAAATGCTGACCATAAAGACAGCGGCGGACGACAGCACCGTCATCCTCGCCGTACAGAACGAGGGACCGGAGATCCCCCCCGAAATCATGGAAAAACTGGGCATTCCCTTCTTCACCACCAAGGAAAACGGCACCGGCCTCGGCCTCGCCATCTGCTACAGCATCGCCAACCGCCACCGGGCCAAAATCCATATCGACACCGGACCGCGCGGGACGACCTTCTCCGTCGTCTTCCCGCGCACCTAAAGCCACCTCTTAATTCTCCGCCAGCTGCGCCCAACTAAAACTATAATCATCCAATAACAAAATATTGCGAACCATCCTGAAAACAAGAGCCTGCAAAGGCTCTTTGCTTTTTTTGCCAATTTGTCGATTTATATCCAATAATCAACTATTTTGACATTTAATGCAATTAAGAGTAAAATATTGGTATATAGTCAGATTTTTTGTCATATTGTGGGAAACGGTGCTGCCGACAATTAGGTGAAAGGGCGTGACCCGTCGCATGAATCAGCTTCTGCCGCGGCCGGAACCCCAGCGCTCTCTGTGCGAACATCGCCTATCGGACCAAATACATATCGGCCTGGCCACAACCGCCAAAGAAAAAGAAAAAGTATACCGGCTCCGCTACCAAATATACGTTGAAGAGATGGGGCGGCGGATATCCCGCGTCAACCACCGGCAAAGGCTGCTGTACGACGACATGGACGACTGGGGCCTCCTCTTCTACGCCCGGGTCGGAAGAGAATTCGTCGGCACCGTACGCCTCCACATCGGCAGCAAGGACGATTTCGCTCCGGAGCTTGTTGAAACATTGGCGATGGACAAATTTCAGCAGTACCGGCCAAGCACCGGCCACCCCCACCCGCTCTCCTTCGCCTCCAAGGGAATGGTCGCCCCCCACTGCCGAAATTCTAAAGTGCTCAACCTGCTCACAACCGCCTTTTACCAGGAATGCCGCAATCAAGGCGTAGTCTTCAACTTCGTGGGCTGCGCCCCGGCCATCGTGGCGATGCACGAGCACCTCGGCGCCCGCCGCTACAAAGACAACTTTTTCGTGCCCGACTACGGCTGTATGATCCCGCTCGTCAACCTGCTGGAGGATGTGGAGCACCTCAATCATGTCCGCTCGCCTTTCCGGCTTGTCGCCGGCCAATGGCCCGCTTCCGCGGAATCGGCCGCCTGGTTCGCGCGCCAATTCCCCCACGCCCCCACCCGCTTCATCAACAAGCCACTTACCGACGAAGCGGCGTTGTGGCGGATCATCGGCGAAAAACTCGGCCAGCCCCCGGAAACCACGGTCGGGATCTTCCGCGGCCTGTCCGCAGCGGAGGCCAGCATCTGCGCCCATGCCGGCCACATCGTCTCCTTCGATCAGGGCGACACAGTCGTCTACCCCGACGACGTGAGCGACGAAATCTTCGTCGTCGTAGCCGGCGCACTGGCCGCACGCCGCCATATCGCCGGCCGGCGTCAGGCCCGGACGTTGCTTCGCCCCGGCCAAGCTTACGGCAAAAAAACCTTCGTCGCCCACGCGCGGCAAAACGCCACCGTCGTCGCCCAGACCGACACCGACCTCCTCGTCCTGCCGCGCCAGGCGCTGGAACGCCTCAAGCTCCAGCACCCGGCCGTCGCCGCCAAACTGCTTCACAACATCGGCGTCCGGACGGCGCGAAAATACGCATAAAAAAGAGGCACGCGTCAGCGTGCCTCTTTTTCGGCCGTTGATAAAGCCTCATCTGCGGCGCACCCGCAAGGGGCAGGCCGCCACTCTAAACGCTGAAGCGCTAAGAGTGGCGCACTTGCTCCTCGGTTGCCATCCTCAGCGTACGCCCGTGTACGCTTCCGGTGGCAACCTCCGGTGCGCCTTGCATCTGAGGCTTTCTGAACGGCCTTTTCTCTTTTACTTTAGCCCGAGCCTATTCCAGCCAGAAAATATCCGTATGCTTCCTGGGCGGCACCGGCGGCGTCTGATCGGGCCAGCCCACCGGCGTCAAAGCCAGCAGCCGCCAGCCTTCCCGGTGGCCGAGGAATTCGAGCAGCTCGCCCTCCACCCACAGCGGCCCCGTCATCCAGCACGTCCCCAGTCCCGCCTCGTGGGCGAGCAGCTGAAAATTATAAAACGCCGCCGTCGCCGACTGGAAACTGCCGTCCATATACCCTTCCGTTTCCGGCACCTTGGCCAGCGCCACCACCACCGCCGGCGCGCCGCCGAAATCCTTGAAATAACCGTGGACGAGGGTGCGCATACTCTCCTTGAACAGCACCTTCAGCCGCGTATCCAGTTGGGCGATGCTCTTGCCGGCGATCGCCACCAACTCGTCCTTCTTCGCCCCCGTCAGCACGAAAAAACGCCACGGCTGCGTGTTCATCGCCGACGGCGCCCACAGCGCCTCGCCGATCAGCCGCTCCAGCAGCTCGCGCGGCACCGGCTCGGGCTTGAACCTGCGGATACTGCGGCGCTCCTTGACAGCCTTCAAAAGCTCCAAATCTTACCCCTCCACTTCGGCCGCCCCCGACGTTCCGCCAGCGTCTTCGTACCGTCGGCGCTCCGTCAACGGCCTAATCTCATCCTCCCCAATTCTCCGCCGCCGCCCGCTTTTCCTCCGCGCCAGGCGTTGTCCGGCCGACGAAAGCATATATTGTAGCAGACGCCCTTATCGGCTACAATAACAACAGGAGGGATGCCCATGGACACCGTCACCGGCGAGCAGAAACTGCTGGCCATCATCGCCCACCTCGCCTACTTCTTCGGCGGCCTGGGATTCATCATCGCGCCTCTTCTCATCTTCCTGCTCAAAAAAGACGACCCCTTCGTCTACGAACACGCCCGCCAGGCCCTTGTAGCCCACCTCGCCCTCCTCGTCGCCGGGCTGGTCGTCGGCCTGCTGTGCATGGTCCTCATCGGCTTCTTGCTCATCCCCGTCCTCGCCGTCCTCGGCCTCGTCCTCGTCGTCACCTCGCTCATCGCCGCCTTCAAGGCGCTGAATGGCGAACACTACCGGTATCCGCTGATTCAAGGACTTGTCGCCAAATTACAATAGCGGCCGTTGATACCAAAAGCCCTCTCTTATCGAGAGGGCCCTTTCGTTATTCGGAAATACACGAGGCTGCCTAGTAAGCTCCAGATGCAAGGCAGACCGAGGACGCGCCGCGACGCGTACACGGACGTACGCTAGCAAGCGCCCGCAGGTCTAACGCCGCAGATGGACTTTCTAGGCAGCCTCCCCCGTTATAGCCTCACATATTCGGGTTTGCGATTCTTATAATACACCGGCCTCAGCCCGCAAGCCGCCGCCATATCGGTCGCCACCGCGAAATGCTTGCCGATCTCCTCCGGCCGGTGCGCATCCGAGCCGATCGTCACCAGCTTCCCGCCCAGTTGGCGGAAACGGTGGTAAATGGGCAGCAGCGCCGCCACCGCGTCCGCGTCGCCCATGCGGCGCGTGTTGATCTCCAAAGCCTTCTCCCGCTCCGCCACCCGGCCCAGCACCGCGTCCAGGGCGGCCGCGAACTCCCCGTAATGCAGCTCCGGGTCGTCGAACCGCGCATAGCGGGCGATATAATCGATATGCCCCAGGCTGTCGATAAAATCGTAACACCCCAGGCAATCGAGCATCTGCCCGAAATATTGGCCATACACCTCCGCCTTGGTGCGGTTAAGATAAAAATCCTCCTGATAAATATCGATATGGTCGATAACATGGATCGAACCGATCACGAAATCGAACGGGTGCCTGGCGACGGCCGCGGCGTTCTCCCTCATCAGGTCGGCGCGCATCCCGATCTCGATCCCCAGCAGCAGCGTATCGCTGCGCCAGTCGCCGTACGCGCGGAAATACTCGTCCGTATCGAAAACAAACGCCTTGGGCTTGGGATAATCGAGATCGAGATGCTCGGTCACGATAATGCCCATCCCCAGCTCGCGGCCCCTGGCCGCCGCCTCCTCGATCGTCATCCGCGAATCGGTCGAAAAAGTTGTATGCATATGAGTATCGTACAGCATTCCCAGCCTCCGTGATCAGTCTTCCTGCGCCGCCCTGGCAGGCGCGGCCGGCTTGGGGCGGGCGTAATACAAGCCCCAGAAAATCACCGCCGCTCCCGCCAGCTGCATCAGCCCGAACTCCTCGCCGAGAAGATAATAACCCGACGCCACGGCGAAAACCGGCGAAATATTATTGAACAGCGACGTCCGCGCGCTGCCGATCCTGCCCACGCCCCACACCCACAGGAAATTGCCCACGCATATCGCGAACACGCCCGAATACGCCAGACTTAGCCACGCCTCCAGCGGCACACCGGCCCAGCCGATAGACGCAAAGTCGGGCATCGCGATAAACGCGAACAGCACCGCAGAAATCGTCACAACCACAGCCGTCACCTGATATGCCGAATACCTTGCCAGCAGCCGCCGGGAAAAAACGGTATAATACCCGTAGCCCAGCTGGGCGCCCAGCAGCAGCAGCGCTCCCTGCCAGTGCCGGCTCTCCAGGCTTATCTCCTTGTCCGAGCCGAGCACGATCAGCACCACCCCCGCCAACGACGCCGCGATCCCCAGCGCCATCCGGCCGGTCAGAGGCTCGATCCGCCACAGGCGGTTGATAACCGCCACACTCACCGGCAGCAGGCACGTCATCAGCGAAGCATTGCCGGCGGTCGTCTTCTCCACCCCCGCGGCAAACCCCAACTGGAACACGAAAAAACCGGCCAGGCTGATAAGCACCATCGGCTTCACGTCCTCCCTGGCCAGCGGGCGGTACGTACCGGTCGCAAACACCACCGCCCAAGCCACCGCCGTCGCCAGCAGCAGGCGCAGGGCGTTATACGGCACAGGCGGTAAAGTCACCAGGCCGATCTTCATTATCGCGGCATGGATCCCCCAGATGAAGGCGACGGAAAACAGCACCAGCTCAACGAAAACAACACTTTTACCCTGCATTTATCCCCCGCCTGTAGGCCGACAATATTCACGCCGGACACCAAGAGCCGCCGGCATGCACTATATTATTCCACACTCCCCCCCGCCGATTCCTCCCTTGCACAGCCTCCCCCCTCCCCGCGCCTCCCGCGTCTCTCCTCGCCCCCATTTCCCGTGCCGCCCACCGCGCCTCATCACTCGCGCCGTCCCGCGCAGTCTCCCCGCGCCTGCCGACACCTCGCCGGCGAATGTGCCCCGGCCCCGCCGCCGGCGCAAATCCCCCCGAAAAGCGCCCGCGAAAAAATTTCCCGTCCCCCCATTTATACTAACCCGTATTTGCGGTATAATATTAATGTAAGCTATTGATAATGTTTTTCATTTGGGGGAGGCAACCGATGAGCGTCGAAATAACCCTCGACATGGCAGCGGAAAAAGACGCCCTCAAAGTCACCCGCATAATCGGCAAAGGCAAAGCGCGCCTGCGCCTGCTGCAGATGGGCATCACCCCCGGCACCTCCATCGAGGTGCTTCGCCGCGCCCCCCTGGCCGACCCGGTCGAAATCGCCGTCCGCGGCGCCAAGCTCGCCCTCCGCCAGGAAGAAGCCAAAAACATCGCCGTCGTCAAGGTAGGCTGACATGACCAAAAAATCCCTGTCCGTCGACCTCGTCGGCAACCCCAACGTCGGCAAAAGCTCGCTGTTCAACGCCCTCACCGGCGCGGCCCAGCTCATCGGCAACTGGTGCGGCAAAACCACCGAAGCCTGCACCACCAAAGTCGCCTACGGCGGCCGCGAAATCAGCTTCACCGACCTGCCCGGCGTCTACGGCTTCGGCCACGCCTCGCGGGCCGAAACGCTCGTCGACAAGCACCTCCGCGCCGACCCGCCCGACGTCGTCCTCGTCATCGTCGACGCCCTCAACCTCCAGCGCAACCTCTACCTGGCGCTCGAAGCCCTCGAGCGCTACGGTCGCGTTATCGTCGTCCTCAACAAAATCGACGCCGCCGACGAACACGGCATGGTCATCGACCATGCCAGGCTCGCCGCGCTGCTCGGCATACCCGTAATCCCCGCGGTGGCGACAGGGCAACTGGACGCCGCCGCTTTATATGAGGCCCTCTTCGCCGTCGCCGACCGCGAAGCCGCCCCCGCCTACACCGTCCCCTATCCCCCCGCCGTCGAAGCCGCCATCGCCGCCGCCGCGGCCGTGGGCGACCGCACCGGCCTGGCCCGCTGGCGCGCCGTCGAAGCCGTCGAAGAAGCCGACGAAGACCTCCAGGTCGAAATCATCAACGCCCGCTACGCCGCCGCCACCGCCCTCGCCGACCAGTGCCTCGTCCACCACCCCACCGAATCCGTCACCGACAAGCTCGACCACTGGGCGCTCCACCGCATCTGGGGCGTTCCCATCATGCTCGTCGTCTTCGCCGCCCTCTTCTACCTCACCTTCTCCGTCAGCCGGCCGCTGTCCGACCTCATCGGCGCCGCCTTCGACTGGCTCACCGAAGCCTCCCGTGCCTACCTGCCCGCCTGGGGCGTCCCCGAGCTCGCCGTCAGCCTCGTCGCCGACGGCCTGTTGAGCGGCCTCGGCGCCACCCTCGGCTTCCTCCCCCAGATCGCCATGTTCTTCCTCGTCTACCATATCATCCAGGACACCGGCTACATCGTCCGCGTCGCCTTCCTCATGGACCGCGTCATGACCGCCATCGGCCTCAACGGCAAAATCTTCATCCCCCTTGTCGCCGGCTACAGCTGCAACGTCAGCGGCATCCTCGCCTCCCGCATCCTCACCAGCCGCTACGACCGCCTCGTCGCCGTCCTCGCCAGCTCCTACGCCCCCTGCTCCGCCCGTCTCGGCGTCATGGTCTTCATGGTCTCCGCCTTCTTCCCCTCCGGCCACGCCACCCTCGTCATGCTCGGCCTCCTCGCCATCAGCGTCGCCATGATGGCCACCGTCGCCTTCGTCGCCCGCTTCTTCGTCACCGCCGACGACGAAACCTCCCCCTTCCTCTCCGAAGTCCCCGTCTACCATCTCCCCGACTGGAAACACCTCCTCCTCGACACCGGCGTCCGCACCCTCCACTTCCTAAAGCGCATCCGCAACGTCATCATCCTCTCCTCCGTCATCGTCTGGTTCCTCTCCTCCTTCCCCGCCGGCCCCTTCGAAGGCACCTACCTCGCCCGCATCGGCCAGGCCATCGAGCCCGTCGGCGCCCTCTTCGGACTCGACTGGCAGCTCATCGTCGCCCTCATCGCCGGCATCCCCGCCAAAGAATCCGCCCTCACCACCCTCGGCGTCATCTACCAGACCACCGGCGACGGCGGCCTCGCCACCGTCCTCACCAGCCACATCTCCCCTTTAGCCGCCTTTACCTTCCTCGTCGTCTACATGACCTACATCCCCTGCCTCGCCACCGTCATCACCATCTACCAGGAAATGCGCAACTGGTCCGTCGCCATCGCCAGCGTCTACGGCAGCATCCTCCTGTCGGTGCTATTGGGGCTGTTGTCTTACAATATCGGCAGGCTCTTCCTCTAGCGCCCCCATCCCGGCGACCCGCCGCGCGGGTCTTTTTATTTTCGTCGCAAGCAGGGTACCGGGCCCTCCGCGGACAATATTATCAAAATATCGAAATCGGGACGGTGGCGACAAACCAATGCAGCAGCAAAAAACCTTCTACCGGGGCATCGTAATAGCGACAATCTTCCTCACCGCCATGATCGCCTTCGCCGGCCGCGTCAACATCAGCGTCATCCTGCCCACCATCAAAGAAGAATTCCTCATCAACAACTTCGAAGCCGGGGCGCTGTTCAGCTTCTTCTTCCTCGGCTACGTCGTCACCCAGCTGCCCGCCGGCTACTGGCTACGCCGCTGCGGCGCCCGCGGGACCGCCGCCCTCATGGTCCTCGGCTTCTCCGTCATGACCTGCCTCATCGGCACCGCCGGCTCCGTAGCCGCCCTCAAATTCTACCGCTTCGGCCTCGGCATCACCCAGGGCCCGGCCACCGTATCCTACGCCGTCCTCATAAATAACTGGTTCCCGCCCCAGGAAAAAGGGCTCGCCGTCGGCACCTACCTCGCCAGCCTCATGATCGCCCCCATCCTCGTCCCGCCGCTGTGCGTCTGGATAATGCTCACCTACGGCTGGCGCGAAGTACTCTACCTCACCGCCCTCCCCGGCTTCGTCATGGCGGCCGTATGGTATATCGTCATGCGCACCACCCCCGAAGAAAGCCCGCGCTGCTCCGCCGGCGAACTGGCCCACATCCGCGCCGGCTGCGGCCCGGCCGGCGCCGACCGCCCGGGGCTCCTCACAACCGGCCGCCAGGTCTTCACCTCCTGGAACATCTGGGGCGACACCCTCGCCTACCTGCTCTTCCTGGCCATCTTCTACGGCCTCATGACCTGGGTGCCGTCCTACCTCGTCACCGCCAAGCAATACACCTTCGCCCGCATGGGCATAGTGGCCGCCGCGCCCTGGCTGGGCGGCGCGCTCGGAGTAATATTCGGCGGCTGGCTGTCCGACCGCGTCTTCGCCAAGCGGCGCAAACCCAGCATGCTCATCACCTGCGCCGCCACCGCCGTCATGATGTTCGTCATCCCCCACGCCCCCGACAGCCCCGCCGCCGTCGCCGCCGTCCTCTTCGCCGCCGGCTTCCTGCTCAACATCGGCTTCTCGGCCTTTACCGCCTACCCCATGGCCCTCACCAACCAGCAGACATACCCGCTGGCCATCGGCCTCGTCAACGGCTGCGGCAACATCGGCGGCTTCTTCTCGCCCATGATCGCCGGCCACCTACTCGATACATACGGCACCTACACCGCCGTCTTCATCTTCTTCGCTCTCTGCGCCGCGGTCGCGTCCCTCATCCTCCTCACCATCAGCGAGCCTGTTGAAAAGTAACACCTGGAGGTACCAATGAACATCCGCGATTGGCTCACAGCCCGCTTCCTCCCCTGCACCGAAAAAGACCGCGACGCCGCCCGCAGCTTCCTCGCCGCCGGCCGCCGCCAGGCCCTCTCAGGCTTGGGGCCCCTCTTAGCCCGGCACCCCGCCCTGCGGCTCCTCGACGAAGGCCCCCGCAAAGAAACCTACCACTACCACTACACCGTCGCCTTCGCCGTCATCGGCCTCCTCGGCGCCAACATGTACTTCCCCGAGCCGAGGCGCCGCCCCACCACCGAAGCCATCAAATCGGAGCTAGAGAGCTGGCGGCGCGAATCCTACGGCAATGACGCCCACCACCTCCTCAGCAAACTCAACATCACCGCCGCCAGCGCCGAAGCCATCGTCGCCGCCTGGCTCGTTGAGCAAACCGCCCGCAAAGCCGGCGACAGCGCCGACGCCGAAAAAATCCGCGCCCTCAAAAACGACGAAAAACTCCTCGCCGCTCTCGGCGCCGACATCGTCGCCCACGCCGGCGAAGCTGTCGTCGCCTGCTTCCTCGAAGACAAGAAAAAATAGTGCAGAAACGCAAAAAAGCCCCGGCGAAAAATCGCCGGGGCTTAATCTCTATGTCCGCGCGACGGACCGGACTATAGCACTTTCGAAAGAAAATCGCGCGTCCGGGGATTCTGCGGATTGCTGAACACCTGCTCGGGGGTGCCCTCTTCCAGGATCAACCCCTCGTCCATAAACATGATCCGGTCCCCCACCTCGCGGGCGAAGCCCATCTCGTGGCTGACGATAACCATAGTCATCCCGTCGTTGGCGAGCTGTTTCATAACGCCCAACACCTCACCCACCATCTCGGGGTCCAGGGCCGAAGTCGGCTCGTCGAACAACATCACATCAGGCTCCATCGCCAGCGCCCGGGCAATTGCGACCCGCTGCTGCTGACCGCCGGACAGCGACGACGGATAAGCGTTCACCTTGTCCGTCAGGCCGACCTTGTTGAGCAGGGCAACAGCTTTGGCGTAGGCCTGTTCCCTGGGGACCTTCTTGACCAGCACCGGCGAGATCATGATATTCTCGACAGCCGTCTTATGGGGAAAAAGGTTAAACGACTGAAACACCATGCCGATCTTGGTGCGGATTGTGTTGATATCGGTGCGCGGATCGGTGATTCTTTGGCCTTCGAAGATTATCTCCCCCGCCGTCGGCGCCTCAAGCAGATTCAGGCAGCGCAGGAAGGTCGACTTGCCAGAACCGGAGGGGCCGATGACGACAACGACCTCGCCCTTGTTTATCCGGTTGGTGATGCCTCGCAAAACATGATTGTCGCCGAAATCCTTGCAGAGATTGTTAATGCGAATCACTGGCTTTCATCCGCCTTTCCGCCCAGCTGATAAACCTGCCCAGCGAGTAGGTCAGGACCAGATAAAACACGGCCGAGATCAATAGCGGCTCCAGTCCCTTATAGGTGGAACCCTGGACAACCTTGGCCGTGAAGGTCAGCTCGGCGATGCCGAGCACATAGGCCATCGACGAACCTTTTATCACGGCGACGAATTCGTTGCCGATCGCCGGCAGGATGTTTTTGATCGCCTGGGGCATGATGATTTCCCTCATCGCCATATAAAACGGCATGCCGAGGCTGCGGGCCGCTTCCATCTGGCCCCGCGGCACCGACTGAATGCCGGCGCGGATGATCTCGGCGATGTAGACGCTGGCGTTGAGGCTGATGGCGCTAATGCTGGCGATCAGCGCCACCATGTTGCTCGGCAACGACGACGAGTTCGGGCTCATGCCCACCAGCACATAGGCGACCAGAACCTGCAGCAGCACCGGCGTGCCGCGCATGATCTCGATGAAGATATTGGCGGCGACACGCAGCGGAAATGTCTTTCCGACCGACAGCTTCGAGACCTTGAAAAAGTAGACGAAAACCCCGACGATCGTCCCCAGGACGATCGAGCAAACGGAAATGATCAGCGTAAGTTTCATGCCGTTGAAAAACAGCGGCATGTACGCGCCGGCAAAACTAAAGTCCAAGATACTTACCTGCCTCAGTTCTCAAAATGCGGTTTACTTTTTCGCCTGCACCGTCCCGGCCAGCTTGCAGGCGTCGTCGACATAGCGCTGCATCTGACCGGACTTGTCGAGGCGTGTGACGGTGCCGTCGATCTGGCTCTTCAGGGACGCCGAGTTTTTGCGGAAGGCGACCGCCACGCCCGGGCTCTTGAGCGAGGAATCGTCGATCGTCACTTTCTCGGCGATAACGAATTCCGGGTTGGCGACGACGGCCATCTGGCAGACGACCTTCGCTGTCACGATGCCGTCGATCTGCTTGGATTTGAGCGACAGGAAAAGGGTGGTCATGCTTTCGATTTTGGTGTACTTCCCGTCGGGAATCAGGGTTGACATCAGCTTATCCTGCAGCGAAGAAAGCTGCAGGCCGATTTTATAATTTTTCACATCGCTGAAGCTGTTGAACTTACCCACGTTTTCCTTGGTGGTCAGCAGCGACTGGGTAGCCCGGTAATACACCTCGGAAAAGTCCACCGACTTGCGCCGCTCCTCGGTCGCCGACATGCCGGAGATGATAACGTCGATCTGTCCCGACTGCAGGGCGGCCAGCAGGGCGTCGAAGGCCAGTTCCTTGACCTCGAGCTGCACGCCCATATCCTTGGCGATTTCCTTGGCCAGATCCATATCGAAGCCGACGATCGCGTCTTTGCCGTCGATAATCGTGTGGAATTCGAACGGGGCGAATTCGGCATTCGTGCCGACGACCAGTTTACCCTTGGCCTTGATCTTGGCGAGGCTGTCATCGGAAGAAGCGGCGGCGGGTTGGTTGGCGGCCGGTTTTTTCTCCCCCGACGAGGAGCAGCCGGCGACGGCGAATACCGTCAAAGTTGCCAGCGCCACCGCGAGAATTACTTGCCACATTTTTTTCGTTATCATAGCTAAGGACCCCCTTGTGAAAAGTTATACATATACTTTACCACACTATTACGTTAAATGGTCAAAAACATTTACAAAAAATAAACGCCGCCCCTGATAAAAGGCGGCGTCGTCAACAACAGCGGTTACAGCTCCGCCGTCAGCAGATCGATGGCGCTGCGGGCCAACACCTCGACGCCGTGCGCCAAGGCGGCCTCGTCAATATCGAATTTGGGATGATGGTGAGGATATACGAGCCCCTTGGCCGCGTTCCCCGCACCGACGAACATGAACGCGCCGCGAACCTTCTGCAGGTAGCAGGAGAAATCCTCGCCGCCCAACACCGGTTTTACCTCGCTGACCCCCGCATCGCCGAGGACAGCCTCCCCGGCCCGCCAGACCCGCCTCGCAACCACCGCGTCATTCACAAGCGGCGGGCAGCTGCCGGAAGTCGTGAACTCGTATTCGGCGCCATGGGCTTCGCAGACGCCCTTGACGATCTGCTCGATCCGCCGGTGGACGGCCTTGAGCGTCTCGCCGTCGAAAACGCGGATAGTGCCTTCAATTCTGGCGGTATCAGGAATAACGTTGTAAACGCGCCCGGCCTGGAAAACGCCGACAGACACGACCACCGGCTCGAGCGGGTCGATACTGCGGCTGACGATGGTATGCAGCCCCTGAACAACCGCTGCCCCGACGAGGATCGGATCGACGGCGATATGCGGCGTCGATCCGTGTCCGCCCTTGCCCTGGAGAACAATCGCAAACGCGCCGGGCTGGGCCATCATGCGGCCAAAAGACAAGCCTAGCTGTCCGATCGGCAGCGGCTGCCACAAATGGGCGCCGATTATCGCATCCACCCCGTCGAGAAACCCTTCTTCTATCAGCGTCACCGCCCCGCCGGGGGGCATCTCCTCGCTGGGCTGGAAAAGCAGTCGCACCGTCCCGGCCAGTTCCGCCCGCAGCGGCAGCAGCACCTTGGCCAGACCCAGGAGCATGGCCATATGGCCGTCGTGGCCGCAGGCGTGGCACACGCCGCTGTTCTGCGACTCGTAGGGCTGGCCGCACTCGTCCTGGATAGGCAAAGCGTCCATATCCGCCCGCACCGCCACCGTCCGGCCGGGGCGCGCCCCTTTTATCTCGGCGACCACGCCCGTTCCCGCCGCCTTTACCGGCGTCAGGCCCATCGCCGCCAGCTCGGCCACGATTCTTTCCTGGGTCTTGACCTCCTGCGTCGACAGCTCCGGGAAAGCGTGGAAATGCCGGCGCATAGCGACGACATAATCCCTGTTCTCGCTCACCAGCCGGCGGATACCGTCACTCATCGCGGCAGCCTCCCCTTGGGAAACGCCGGCCTCCCCGTTCCCCCTCGCGCCGGCCCTTAGCTTCTCCTCAGCCACTGCTGCTTCCTCTGCATTCATACCGTTACCCCTTTATACGAATAATGTATCGTCGTGTTTACCCACTTCCCCATCCCCCGGAAAAAGTCCTCCAAACCCGGCACGACAGCGTCGCCCCACCTTCACCGCCCTCCCCGGCGAAAAAAAGCCCCGACGCATGCCGGGGCTTAAATATTTGCAGCTACCGTCCTACTTCCAGATAGCACCGCGAGGAACGATTTCCATCAGGCATACATCGTCGCCCGCCTTTATGCTTTTCAGCAACTCGACCGCCACCTCGCAGCCAAAGGCTTTTTCGAAAAGGACCTTGCTATACCCTGTAGTGCACTCACACCACGTATACGTAGCCAGTTTATCCACCTCGGCAAGCATCGGGCAAGGGCAAAACGGAAACTGCAGATAAAGTTTCCCGTCCGCGTACGACAGCCCGGCCGCCCTCGCCTTGTCCTGGCCCGCAAAATCCGCCAAATTCGACGACGCTGCAAGCAGTTCATTTACCAACGCCAGCTTTTCATCAAACCCATAGCCGCATTGGCAGTTCATCCTGATCTCCTTGACGGCGGGCCTGTCAAAGCTGTCTTCCAGCCTCTTCATCGTAGCCTTCACCCAGGTCGCATTATCCTCCGCCGCATACTGCCCGTGTTCGCCATAAACAATTCCTGCCGCCGTCGCCTCGTCGCTCGCGGCCATTATCGCCCTAAAAATAGCCTGCTCCTGGATCTTCCGTATGTCAAACATCGTAAAACCCCATTTCATCAACATAATAAAAAAACACACGCAAATAGTGTGCAGCCGCTAAAAGGCAATTCCGCACAACTATCCCACCATCGCTCCAAATCAACCCACGACAAACAAGGCTATACCCGGATAGCCCTTGTCACTATGTCGCCTTTGAATGAGTTAGCGATAGATCGGATCAATCATGCCGGAATCACCTTTCAATATTAAAATACCATTTAATGGTACCGCATCGAAAACATTAAGTCAAAGCGCTCTTCTCTCCAGGCTTTCGCGCACAGCCCTCGCCAATATTCCCGGCGGCCTGCGGCAGCACCGTCCCATACGGCGCCTAACCCGCTCCTACCACACGCGCCTGACCATGACCGACGCATTCCAATAGCGGCTGTGGCTGCCCATCTCGCCGCCCACCCGGCCGCTTATCGTCCAGACAGGGTCCATGCGGCCCTCCGCCTCCAGGCCCCAGATCAAAAACTCCCTGTCCTGCCGGCTGCCGCCTATCTTCAGCTTCTCCCCGGGATTACCGCTATAGGCCACCGTCATCTCCGGATTATAGCCGCCGAAAATCTTCTTGTAGCCCACATTGAAAGTATAATATCCCTTGGCCAGGGCACGCTTCAGCTCCAGGCCGATTTCTCCCGCGCTATAAGTATTTGTCAGGCCGTCCGCCTCCTGGTTATACACGCCCGCGCCGCTTTCGCCGTAGCTATTCTGGCTATAGCGGGTCACCTCAATTCCGGCGTAAGGACTCAGCTGCCAAGCCGTCTCCTTCCCGTGCTGCAGATTATACTTCGCCTCGATGCCCAAACTCAGCGTATTGCTGTTATAGCGGCTGTCCGCCGTCAGCCCCAGCTGCTGCAAATAGCGGGTCGCCGCGTTGTTCTGCTGCCCGTAGGCGAGAAACGTCTGCAAATCGAAAGCATCCCGGCTGTAGCCGCCGTACACCCCCAACCGGTAATCGTAAATCTTGCTCCTCGCCGCCGAAGACGTGACATCGCTCTTCTCATAAGCGAACAGCCAGCCCGTCCGCCAGTGCGGCGCGCTCTTCCAGTCCCGCCCCACCGTCATCCCGAAGCCCTGGGACTTCAGCTCCGGAGTCTCCGCATAAGCGTTCAAAGTGCCGCCATTGCGGCTCAGCTTCATCCACCAGCTGTTTTGCGCGTCAAGCTTCAGCGGAATAACCGTCTTCACCGTCAAATCGCTCTCCGCAAAACCGGGTATCGGAATCTCCACCGCGACATTATAGCTTTGCTTGGCCTGGCTCAGGCGCGCCGACAGAGCGCCGCCCATCATAGTGCTGCGCTGAATCATCGACGCCTGGTTCAGTTGAGCCCCGCCGTAAATCTCCGTCAGCGCCGCCCCCGCGGCAGCGCCGTCCAAACTGAACAACGCGTCCATCTGCCGCTGCGCCGACGTCCCGGCAAGCGCGTCATACATATAGCTCATCTGCGAATACGTACCCTGCTGCCGCTGGCTGGGAGAAACGATATTATTCTCGCGCGTCAAACGCATCGATGCCGTAGCGCCGTCATGCGAACCCGCAGCGCTCAGCATCCCCGTAAACGCCGACGAAACAAAATTGCCGCTGATACCGCCGCCGGCCGTCAGCACCGTATAAACGCCGTCCGGGCGATAAACGCTACCGGCCACCGCCTTAAACCCCGAGCCCTCGACATTGGCCGTGCCGGTCACCGCGACCTTGCCGGCCACATTATTCGCCACCGCCACCGCGAACTTGCCACTGCTCACCAGATTGCCGCCCACCCGCAGCGTCCCCGGCGCGCCGTAGCTGCCCGCCTGCACCACGGATAAATTGTTCAGATTGCCCGTGATCGTCCCCGCACCGGCGATCGTCCCGTCCGCCACACTATAAGCGTCCCCCGCCACCGAGCCGTCGATCTGCAAAACCCCGCCGGCCGCCACGCTGCTGCCCTGGTACGTATTAGCGCCCGTCAGCGCCAGCGTACCGGCCCCCTCCTTATAAAGCCCCACCGGCAAATCCTGCAGGCCGCTGGCCGTCGCCTTGGCGTTATACGCGTCGATATACTCCTGCCCCTGAGTAAAGCCGTTGATCGCATCGCCCTGGATATAATAAGCGTAAATACTGCGCAAATCCGCATAAGCGCTGCCCGCCGCCAGCAGGCCGACGCGCCGCTCGCCGATATTATTGCTCCACACGCTGTCATACCCCTGCGTATTAATCTTATACAGCGCCTGGTTTCTTCCGTAAGCCGTCGCCGGGCTGAAGCTGCTCGCATCCAGCCGCCGGGCGTTGAGCAGCGCCGGCCCCTTCACCGCCTTGCCCGCGTCCAGCAGGCCCTGCCCGAAAACCATCTCCCGCGGCGTATTGCCATAAACATTCTGCGTCACCGCCAGAAACTCGTTGACCGTCGTTAGCCCATATGCACTGCTAAGATACGCGCTGTTCGCGCTGTAATACGCCCGCAAATCGTTTTCGATCTCCGCCGCCGTGGCCGGCTTGGCGCCGAAATAGAACAAATTCATTTTGGAAACAATCTTGGTAGCCGGATTGATCACCTTGGGATTGAGGTAATCCTCCTGCAGCGTAAGGGTAAATTTCGGCAGCGTAAAACTATTGTTGGCCGTCGACAGCACCGTATCCACGATCTGGCGGCCGGTCATATAAGGAAACGCCTGCTGCACCAAGCCCGCCCCCGCGGTAACATAAGGCGCCGCCATCGAAGTCCCCGACATCAGCACATACCCGCCGGTGGCGGAATTGGCCGAATTAATATTCCACCCCGGCGCGGAAACACTGTTTTCCTCCACATACTTGCTCAAATCGCTGAATATCGCCACCGCGTTCGTCCCCGCCGAAGCGGCGTTGGCGGTAAACGCGCCGCTGTTCAAAGCGATCACGTTAATAAAATTGCCCGCCGTATCGGAGTACATATACGGCAGCAGCGATACAGCGCCCGGCGTTGTATGGCCGGCATTGGACGCCGAAAAGACCAGTACCTTGTCGTAATCGAGGATGCTCTGCCGCAAAATGGCATAATCGTTAGACCCGTTATTAAAAAACGTCAGGAAGCCGTTTTTGCCTTCGCCGATCGAATCTATATAAAAACCCACACCCCAGCTATTGTTGATTACCCGCACGCTGGCATTCCGGTTAAACCCGTCATACGCGGATTCAGTCTCCTGATAGTTTCCCGACAAAAGATTCGCGTCGAAAGCCAGCCCATGCATCCCCGCATTATTCTTCAAGGCCGCCATAATCCCGGCCACATGCGTCCCATGATTGCTCTCGCTCCAGTCATACCCCTGCCCAGGACCGCCGACATACACCAAATAACTCTTGCCGGCAAACTCCGCATGATAAAACTGCACATAATCGTCGCAAACGCCCAGAGTAATCCCCCGGCCCGTATACCCCAGGGCATACGCATTCGCCGCGTTTATCAGCGTCAGGCCCGTGCTCGCGTTATACTCCGGCGTCTTAAAAGACTCCGCATCCGCGCCCCAGGCGCTCTGGCCGCCCCAGCCCGTCAAAAGCCACACGCAAACAAAAACCATTAAAAAATACCTATAATACCTTTTCAGTCCCATCCGCAATCCTCCTGTCGGCTCAAGCGCAATCCCCGCCAGCCCGCTCCTCGCTTTTCCTATTTTGGTATTTTTCGACACAAAGCGCAATTCTCCCGTCAATCTATTAACAAATTGTTATTTTCCGCCATAAATTCAGCCCGGCTGCTCTATCTGAACAGCCGGGCTCAATTCATGGCGTTTGCCTCATTAATTTACGTATTTCTTACTCGACACACTCCGACTTACCCACCACGGAATGGCCCCATGCCCCTGCCCCTACGCCGATCCATTCTTCGATATTGGGGCAGGCATCGCCCAGCTCTTTCTGCGTAAAATAAAAGCCTGCCTTGCCAGCCTGCTCCAAAAACTGCGGCACATTCTTACACGCCTTCAGTTGCTGGGAATACGCCTCATCTGTCCGCGCCTTTTTAAGAAAAGCATTTGCCGCTTCCATACTCATTTGGTTTTACCCCCAATTATTTTATTAACCTTTGTAAGTATAACACAGTATTGGCAAATAATTATTAAAATTCAAAACAAATGATATTCTGTTGATCTCCCCGCAAGGGCGCAAACTCCGGCTCCGATGCTCCGGGCGAACGCGCCGTAAGCTCGCGCCGTGCGCCCGCGAACACCGTCGTCAACTGACATCCGTGTCAGTAGACTCCTCGCTCGGCCGTCCATGGCCTCGCGTGTGGCGGCGCTGCTCTGCTTCGCCAACGGCGCGTATTCACCCTCCGCAAAGTCGCCGTCCGTCTGCGCCCCTGCGGAAAATATGCCAAATTGCGTTACAATATGTCCACTGTTCAATGTTTTGAGCAATAGTATATATAAACAGGCTTATGCACCACTTTTACTTATTTTCTTCTAGTCACTTGTCCCCTAAACTTAGTTCCCTGTCTATCGCCGTCCCTCTATCGAAGTCTTGAAAATATGTAAGCGGACGGAAAAAACGCCAGCTTACATTTTACTTATTTGCTTTTGTGTACTTAATAATGATACTATTTCCCACTATTAAACTCGACTACTTTTTCCCACAAAATTTGTCCTTCTTCATTACAAAAATCCTTGATAAATGCTGCTGTAAAGCGGTTAACTGCTGTGTCCCATGCAACCTTATACTCTAAAGCATGTTGTTGCGGTTTATTTTTCATTAATCGAATGATTTTTAAATAGAAGTCTGGGTCGCCTGTTAACTCTGTCCAAAATGCCTGCCCTGCGAGTTCTCTAAAATCGGCTGCAGCAGCTGAACCCTCTTTTTGCTTCTTCTTGCCATAGCTATAACCAACAACGGGATCAAATAGCTTTTGAAGTTTAAGCAAGCGGGCCTTAAGTTTTTTAAATTCGTCAACTTGTCGGCGTCTACTCTGAGCATTAAATACCGAAGGCCCAGATTTTACTGCAACTGCCATATATTTTATGTCTGTCTCGATGGCCACATCCACGCCTTCAGATGGAGAAACAACGCCGCCACTTACAGACTTAGCTAAAGGCTCAAAAAAAGCGTCACCAAAAATACCCTCATCTGATGATGAAGTGTATGCGAGTAGCATTCCCTCCACTATCTCAGAGGCCTTATTAACGCCGACCGCTCGATAAAGATATGGATTTTTTCGCTTTAACGCCTTATTTAAATCCAGTCCATTTAATCCAGAAATACGGCGAGAATAGAAGTTATCTAATAAATTCTCAATAATTATTTCAAGTTCAACCGGATTAATCACCAACAACCAGCCCCCCAAACAAATCAGAATGAACAGATGTACCTCTAAAACGTTTTACCTTGGATAAAGTAGCACCTGTTGCGGTTGCTACTATCGCTTCACCAATTGCTTTACCCAATCCAATCGGTACTGCATTTCCAATTTGCCTATAGCAGTCTGTGATACTTCCGGCAATTTCCCAATCATCAGGAAATTGTTGAATCCTAGCGTATTCTCTCACAGAAAGAGGCCGGTCATGAACCGGATGACATAACATAGTTGCTTTTTGGACTGGACTAGTAATTAAAGTTGGCGAAGGTTGATTATAGTCCAATCTACGATAAAAGCCAACTTTGCCTCCTCCAGAATTGAAGGCTCCTCCCATTGCTTCTGACCTAACATCTTCTGGTAAGCTACGCCAGTTCCCACCAGGTGGTACTAGTCGTAAATAGCTTAATCGGTCTTTTGAAAAGGAACCGCACACTCCGGCGGAGTTTTCTAAATCACCAATTGCTTCAAAAAGAGTCTTCCATCTATAAGCTCGGTTTTGGTGCATTGGGAAATGCGTGGGCACGGGAAGAAATATGTCTTCATGGTCACGTGAGCCGATTATTATTAATCGCTCCCGAAATTGGGGAACGCCATAGTGAACTGCATCGAGAATCCCATAAGTAACCTTATAGCCCAATTCGGCAAACTCATTCTTAATAACATTAAAGACGGAACCCGGCAACTCTTCCTCGCAAGTCGGCTTACTTCCGTTCCTAATTGGTTGTAGTGCCGCTGATAGTATTCCCTTAACATTCTCCATTACAAAAAATCGTGGGCGAACCTTTCTCACTGCATAGCAAAATTCGCGAAATAAACTACCACGCGGGTCGGCAATTGCAAGTCTCTTGCCAGCCGTACTAAAGGGTTGGCAGGGGGGGCCACCTACAACTAAAAACGCTTCTCCGGGTAATAAATCAGCTTTTCGCATAAGAAAAGAACACTCAGGATCATACGCGATAAGCTTGCGAATATCTCCTGGAACAAAATTTCGACCGTTAATTTGCATTGTCTTGCAGCAAAATGGGTCAAAGTCAGTAGATACACGCACATTTAGACCCGCTGCTTCAAGTCCAAGATCCAATCCCATAGCACCACTAAAAAGAGAAATAACAGGAAATAGATTCATTATTATTCATCCTTATTTAGAGAATTATCTCATATACACTACTTCAAAAGCCCATGCAAACACATGTTCCGTATTTTGGTTGCTTTCTCCTGCTTGAAACTTAGTTATATTTGATATTTCGCCAATTTGTGGTTTTGTCCTTTCTCTTGCAATGAAAAATACTAGATATAGATAACCCACTTTCATCAAATAATGTATTGGTTTCTATAAGAGTGAAACAGCAATTCTGCCTATGTGTTGGGAAAACAAAAAGTACACTCCGTCTGACTCTCGTTACCGACGCCAACGGCGGCAGATACAAGGGGACGGTTCTTTTGTATCATTGCCAGCACCACCACTCCAGAACCGCTGGCACCCCCGCCCCGCACGGCAAAACCCCGGCCTCCCGGCCGGGGTTTCTCATCCTCTGCCCCTTCTCCCTCACTTCGCAGGCATTTCTCTGCCCTTTCTCCGGCGCTTCCCTGCCATTCTTCCGCCGCTTCTCCGTCATGTGTCTGTCATTTCTCTGCCCATCTGAAAAACCCACGCCGGGAGACTCATGGGGACGGTCCTTTTGAGTCATAGATACAAGGGGACGGTTTTTTTGTATCATTGCCAGCCCCACCACTCCAGAAACGACACCCCGCACAGCACAGCAAAACCCCGGCCTCCCGGCCGTTGTTTTATTATTATACGTCCAACAGCGGAGCCCGGCCGAACAACAGCCGGGCTCGCGTATTTTCGATCGGGCTGCCATACCGTCTGCCTGGTTATCCGCCTGCTCATCCAATCCTAATGCTTTTTATAAGCCAGGTAACGCTGGCGTCCCGCTTCAAACAGGGCCTGTTCCTCGGCGTTGGTAATCGCCAGCGCCGGTACGCGCATAGGCTTTTCGTCGCTGTCCAATGCCACCATCGTAAAAAACGCCGTCAGCGCCAGCTTGGCATCCGTCTCTTTATGCAAATCCTCCACAAAAACCTCGACAAATACTTCCATGGAACTGCGGCCGACAAAAGTCAACTGGCCGCTGCAGGTTACCAAATTACCCACATGAATCGGGTAATGAAATTCCATCTTGTCCACCCTCGCAGTCACCACGTTTGCCCGCGCATGCCTAAGCGCGACGATTCCCGCCGCGTGATCCATCAACTTCATGATTTCTCCGCCATGGACATTGCCATACATGTTTGCCTGTTCGGGTTGCATTAAATTGCCAATAGTCACTTTCGATTGTGCGACCGTCTTTGCCTCTATGGTGACCACCTCATTATTTAGCATCGTTTAAGCAAGGTACCTGTATACGTAAATTCTGTCTAACGCCCTAATCTCCTGCGACAGCCACCCTCCTCCGCCCCGCACGGCAAAACCCCGGCCTCCCGTATGGACTCATGGGGACGGTCCTTTTGAGTCAGATACAAGGGGACGGTCCTTTCGTATCATCGGCGAACCGGACCCGCCTGCGAAAAGCCCCGTCCGGCGGGTAATTCCGCCTGACGGGGCTTTGTATGCGCTTGCGGGGGTGCGGTCAGCCGATGCCGAGCAGGATAGCCAGCCCCAGCGCGACCACCCCGGCGTAGATGCAGCCCTCGATATGCTCGCTGCGATGCTTCTTCGCGCAGTACGCCGCGAAGATACCCGCCAAAACCACCACGACCAGAAGAGCTATTTGGATCATCGTTGTCGTTGCCACGTTCTTACCCTCCTCTGCCGCGAAGCCGGCAGCCGTATACAGGTTATTGTACCACGGACGCCGGATTTCGGACAGCCCTGTCGATATAGGCGCGCGGTGAGCTGTTATGGCTTATAATGATAATAGCGTGACTAATTCTCGGGAGGGCATCATATGTCGAAATTCGAGTTCCGCGGTTCGGGGCTGGGCTATTTCTGGCTGTTCGTCTGGACATCCCTCGTCAGCATCGTCACCTTCGGCCTCTTCTTCCCGTGGGCCTATTCCGCCCAGCAGCGCTGGATCGCCGCCAACACCTACGTCGGCGGCCGGCAGCAGGCGTTCGTCGGCAGCGGCCTCGGCCTCCTGGGCCATTGGCTGCTCATCATGGTCCTCACCTTCATAACCTTCGGCCTCTACATGCCCTGGGCCTACTGCCGCCTCAAGCGCTGGGAGGTCGACAACACCGTCTTCGCCGACGAACTGCGCGGCGAATAAAGCCAAAAAGCAAAGACGCCGCAATACCCGGCGCCTCCGCTATCAAACCCAAACCCCGGCCGTGGACAATGCGTCCTAGGGCGCGTTCGTCACTGCCGGGGCTTGAGGGTCGCCGCGCCCTCGCCGAGCGGCTGGCTCAGTTCCACGTCCCGGCCGTATTCCCGCCCGGCCACGGCGGCGCTGCGGCCGGCGATGCTCTCTATCGCCGCGGCCGCCCTTTGGGCGCACCGGCCGTCGCTGTAGGCGAAGATATCCGCTATCAGCCGCAGGTAATACTCGCTCGGCTGCCAGCCGCCCGCCAGCAGCTCCGTTATCTTCTCTTCCAGCTCGCCCGGCGTGGCCGCCCGGCAGGTTATATCCCACCACCGGGGGTCGGTCGCGCTCTCGCGCAGCGTCCCGTCGCTGACGCCGTAGGCGATCACCGGCCGCCTGAGCTGGGCGTATTCGAACAGCGTACTGCTGAAATCGCTGATCAAAAGGTCGGCGATATACTGGTAGGCGGTCGGGTCGGCGTCCTCGCAGAAAATCACGTTCGGCAGGCCGCGGTACAGGACGCGCCACTCCTCGGGGGAGTGGTCGTGCAGCTTGGCGATCACATTGTATTTTTCGCCCAGCAGGCTAAGCTCTTTGTATAATACCGGCGCGGTGCTGGCCTTCCCCCAGGTGGGTGTATAGAGCAGCGTCTTTTTCCCTGGATCGGCTCCCAGCCTGCGGCGGATTTCGTCCTTCGCCAGGCGTCCGGAAAAAAAGCCGTCCGTCTTGGGGTACCCCACGACATGGACATTTCCCTTGCCCTCCGCCCTGAGCCTCTCGGCCGCGTAGCGGCCAGGCACGAGGTAATGCATATCCTTGCCGCCCTTGGCGTAATAATAATTTTTCGGCCCCACCCCGTGATAGATCTGGATCTTCTTAATGCTCCCGACCGGGTACCTGTTCTGGTTATAATCGGCAAAAATCACCGCGTCGGGGTACAATCTTTCGGTAAAGTGGGCGACGCCGCGCGCCTTCAGATACCGCGAGGTCTTTTCGTTGCCGGCCACGATGCGGACATCGGGCAGGCAGCGGTGGATATTCGCGAACATCGCATAGTGGATGGGCAGCAGCAGAAAAAAAACCGTGCCGTCCGTTTCGCCGCGCCACTTTTTCCAGCGCCACACGAAAACGTACGGGAAAACATTGGTGATCTGCACCCACAGTCGCTTGATTTCTCTCACAAACTTGCGTGCCAACATCTTGCCGCCCCCTATTTCCATATTTTACCATATATTACTAATATTAGAAATATTTTACAAAAAAAATAAGCCGCCGGGCTCTTACCCGGTCGGCCTTTTCTTATAGCTTTGCTCGCTCATCAAAAAACCACAGCCATAAGGTCGCTGTGGCAGGGAAAAGAGGCATATTCGGCGAATTTATGTTTGTTATGTAAATCAAATTTACATATTATGGGAGGCAATATGTTTGAAATACTCACCGACTTAGCCAACAGGATAATAACCGGCGGCTTCAGAATGCGTCTTGGTGTTTACATAGTAAGTATGGTGTTAGGCATCATAATAATTAAGTTGGTATTTTACAGGCTGCTCAAAATAGTCGCCGATAAGAGCGACATCCCTTACACCCTCCTGCGGCAGACCTTCAGGGGGCTCCCCACGCTCCTCGGCATGCTCATCGGCCTGTACGTCTCGATGGAAATCCTCACCATTCCGCCGCGGGCGCTGCTGTTCCTCCAAAAGGCGCTCAATTCCCTTGTCATCATGTCCCTCACCCTTCTGGTCGCGCGCCTCGTTTCCGGCTATCTCAAGCAAAAGTTCGGCAAAACCTCCGCCTTCGCGTCCACCTCTATCCTCGTCACGACGATCGACCTCGCCGTTTACGCCATCGGCATCCTGTTCCTGCTCCAGTCCTTCGGGGTCTCGATCTCGCCGCTGCTCACCGCCATGGGCGTCGGCGGCCTCGCCGCGGCCCTGGCCCTGCAGGACACCCTCGCCAACCTCTTCTCCGGCATCAACATCCTCGTGGCAAAGCAGATCAAGATCGGCGACTTCGTCAAACTGTCCACCGGCGAAGAAGGTCAGGTGGTCGATATGAACTGGCGCAACACCACTATTAAAACCGGCGCCGAAAACATGATCGTCATCCCCAACCAGAAATTCGCCTCGACCACCATCACCAATTACGCCCAGCCGTTCGCCGAATGCACCGTCGCCATCCCCATAGGCGTCAGCTACGACAGCGACCTCGATCACGTGGAAAGGGTCACCGTCGCCGTCGCCAGGGAAATCCTCCAGGGAACGGAAGGCGGCGTCGGCAGCTTCGACCCGGTCGTCCGCTACGTCGGTTTCGCCGAGTCCAGCATCACCTTCAACGTCATCCTGCGGGTAAAAAGCGTAACCGACCAGCACCTCGTCCGTCACGAATTCCTCAAAAGCCTCCACAACCGCTACCGGCAGGAAGGGATAAAGATCCCCTTCCCCACCACCACCGTCAACTTCGACCAGGCGCAGCGCCTTGAAGACGCCCGCCTGCGGCACCTGCCCGGCGCCTGATGGCAGCCGCCGCGCGTCAGCGCTGTTTGGGCTGTTTCGGCTGCCTGGGCGCCGCTCTCAGCACGACTTTATCGGCCTCGCACGTTACCTTCAGCGCGTAATCGACGACACCCTGCTTATAGAGGTTCAGCTTCAGCGTCAACAGCGCCTTACCGACGTCCTCCTGCAGCTCCGGGGTGAAAAACTCCGCCCAGGCCGGCTTGGGGGCTTCTTTTTTTGCCGCCGGCTTCGCGGCCGGCGCACTTTCCGTGCCGTCGCTCAAATGCTCAAAACTGACTTGCTCCGGCATATTGCCGACCATCTCGGAATCTTGCCGGTTCTTCGGTATCTTGACCATACTCATGCTCTCCTTAGAAATATAATGTCGGTTCCCTTCACAGCAGCACGATCGTTATCCCCGCGTTGCCGCGCTCGAAATCGCGGTCGCGGCCCAGGTCGGGGTAGGTATCGAGTATCTTGCGGGCGCCGGCGTCGAAAATGCTCCAGTTCTCGCCCGCCACCGCCTCCTTGATGTCGCCCCGCCGCTTGCGGTCCTCCAGGGCCGCGCGGATGCCGACCCTCAGCTTGCCGCCCACACCCGAGGAGCCGTAGCCGTGGATTATCTTGACCGCTTTCGCCCCCTGGGCGCGGGCCCGGATGAGCTCGCCGCCCAGCCGGTGGGCCGCCTGCTCGACCGACGGCATGCCTAGCTCCAGATTGATGATTATCATCTTCGTAGCCATGATGTCTTGTTCGCCCGCTGCAAAGCAGCTTCTCCTATTCCTCGTATATCATCTTCACCGTCATACCGCCATCGACAACCAAATTGGCGCCCGTGATAAAGCCCGCCTCCGGGGAAACGAGGAACAGGCAGGCGGCGGCGATATCCTCCGGCCGCCCCACCCTGCCGGCCGGGTGCTGCTCGTGGTCGACGGCGCGCAGGGCCGCCGGCCGGCGCGCCCGGTTTTTCTTCAGCATGCTGGTGTCGATCCAGCCGGGGCTGACGGCGTTGACTCTGATGCGCCGCGCCCCGAGGGTGACGGCCAGTGAGCGAGTCAGGGCCAGCAGCCCGCCCTTGGCCGCGTCGTAAGCGTGCCAGTCCGGCTCGGACATGAGGCCGCGGGTGGAAGCGATGTTGACGATCGCCGCCCCCGCCGCCAGCAGCGGCAGGGCGTACTTGACAATAACGTACGGCCCGCGCAGGTTGACGGCGATCACCGCGTCCCAGGCGGCCAGCGGCGCATCGAGCGGCGTCGTTCCCGAAATCCCGGCATTGTTTATCAAAGCCCCGAGGCTGACGCCGCGGGCGGCAAGGTCTTCGCAGGCTCTGGCCACCGCCTGCTCGTCGCTCACGTCGACGCCGTACAGCAGGCAGTCGGCCCCGGCGGCGGCGATCTCCGCCCGCGCCTCCTCCCCGGCTTCGCCGTCGCGTTCGAAAATCGCGACGCCCCAGCCCCGGCCGGCGAACGCCAGCGCGACCGCCCGGCCGATCCCCTGCCCCCCGCCGGTGACGAGGACGTATTGCTTATTATCGGTCATTATCTTTCCCTCGCAATCCAGCCGCTAAAATTACTGCCGCAAGGCTTCGAGCGCCGCGACCAGCACATCCGGGCTGCCGAACGCCCCCGCCTTGGTGACGACCTTCAGGCCGTCGCGGCGGCCGCCCTGCAGCTCGCCCAGCGGGACGCCGGTAGCCACCTCGCGGATCACCTTGAGGCCGGTTGCCCCGAGGGCGACGCATACCGCCACGGCGATATCGCCGCCGGTCAGCACCAGCCCGCCGAGCGACGCGTCCTCGGCCAGCCGCGCGCCCATCTCTCCCAGGCCGGCGGCGATGAGGTCGCCGGCCTGCTGGCCGTCCAGGCCGAGCTTCTCGGCCTCCTGGCGGGTAGCGGTCACGACATCCTCGCTGTAGCCCGACGCCAGCACGGCGTTTTTCCCGTCCCGGATAACGGCCTCAGCGGCGGCGCAGCAGCGTTCGATCTCGGTTTTACGCCCGCTCGCCGTGAGCAGGGCGGCGGGGCTGACCATGATATACGCGACATCGGGCCGCTCGCTGAGCTTGGCGACCTGGCTGCGGGTGACATTGGAAACGCTGCCGGCGATGACCGCGACCGGAGCGGCGCGCTTCGCGCCGCTAAGACCGAGGGCGGCGGGCAGATACTCGGCCAGCCCGGCCGACCCCACCCACAGCGTCCCGCGGCCGCAGGCCGCGATGGCCGCGGCCAGCTCCCGCAGCTGTTCGTCCCGCCAGGCGTCGCAGACAACGACCTCCACCCCTTCCCCGGCCAGCCGCGCCAGCTCGGCGGCGATGCTCGCCGAGTCGGCGAGCATCGCCTTCAGCCCCAGATGCCCGATCCTGCGCCTGGTCTGGGCCGCTAGCAGGGCCGGGATATAGGACTCCCTGACAGGCATCTTGGGATCGCGGGCGATCTCGCTGGCTTCAATGGGCACGCCGTTTAAAAGGTGCAGCCCACCGACCGTTATCCGTCCGTTCTTGGGGAAGGCAGGCGCCACCACCGCCAGCTTCAGGCCACACTCGTCCATGATGGCGTCGATCTGCGGACCGAGGTTGCCGCGGAGGGTGGAGTCGATCTTCATATAGACGACGTCGACGCCGCCTGACTTGACCAGCCGCGCGGCTTCGGCCGCTTTGGCGCAGGCTTCGGCGGGCGGGAGGGCGCGGCTGTTGGTATCGATGACGACGACGTCGGAAGCCGCGCCGCTGCTGAATTGGCGGGCTCCTAGAAGGACGACGGTGGCCAGACCCTGCTTGGCGAACTGGACGCCGGTGTCGTTGGCGCCGGTGAGGTCGTCGGCGATTACAGCGATCTTGGTCATGCTTTCACCCCTCTGACATTTTCGTACATTAGCATACATTTTCTCTGGCATTTTCTCTGATATTCCTTCTGTGCTTATCTGGCAAACCCCTCGTCATTATGGCAGAACAGCCGGCGGACGCTGTCCGCCGGCCATTTTATGTAAAGTTTCAGTTTACTTGTCGCCGCGGCCGCGGCAGCTTTCGAGGTTGTGGACATGGGCGTGCTGGCCGGGCAGGATGTCGCGGGTGGCGAGGCCGATGGTTTCGCCGTATTTTTTTACCGCTTCGCCGTGTTTGATGGCGCGGAGGGCGAATTTATGGCCGAAGGGGATTTTGTCGACGACGGTGACGGCCATCTGGCCGGCACCAGTGTCCACGGTGACGGAGGTTCCTGGTTCGACGGCCTCGACGACGGTGCAGACGTTGTCGGCGGGATTCATGACTATCGCTCTCATTTCTTCCTCCCCTTCCGTCACATGGTCGGGCCGACGCGGTTGATGGCGAAGTCGTTGAAGCCGAGGATTTCGGCTTTGGCGAGCTTGCCGGAGGCGACGGCGAGTATTTCGGCGAAGATGCGCTTGCCGACTGCGTCGACTGTCTCGTCGCCGGCGATTACCGCGCCGGCGTCGAGGTCGATGTTGTCGTTCATTTTGTGGAAAAGGGACGTGGTGGTGGAGACCTTGATGGTGGGGGCGATGGGCGAGCCGCAGCATGTGCCCCGGCCGGTGGTGAAGACGACGAGGTGGCAGCCGCCGGCGACCATGCCGGTGATCTGCTCGATGTCCTGGCCGGGGGTGTCCATCCAGATGAGGCCTTTGCCGGTGATGGGGGCGGCGTATTCGATGACGTCCCGGAGGGGGCGGGAGCCGGCCTTGTAGATGCAGCCGAGCGATTTTTCCTCGATGGAGGACAGGCCGCCCTCGATGTTGCCGGGTGTGGGCTGGCCGCCTCGCATGTCGACGCCCATGCCGGTGGCGAGGGCCTCGCAGCGTTCGATGACTTCGTAGCAGCGCCTGGCGACCTTGTCGTCGACAGCGCGGGCGGCGATAAGGTGCTCGGCGCCGATTATTTCGGTGGTTTCGGCGAGGATGACGGCGCCGCCGGCGTCGATGAGGAGGTCGCTGGCCACGCCGAGGGAGGGGTTGCCGGATATGCCGGAGCAGGCGTCGGAGCCGCCGCATTCTGTGCCGAGGATGAGTTCGCCGGCGTCAATCGGTTCGCGGGCGAGCAGCGAGGCCGCGCCGACCATTTCCCGGGCGGCGCTGGCGCCGGCGGCGGTGGCTTTGACCGAGCCGCCCTCGTCCTGGATGACGACAAGGTGGACGGGCTTGTAGGGGCACTGTTTCCTGATAGCGGCGGCGATGTCCTGGGCGCGGATTGTTTCGCAGCCGAGGCCGACGACGACTACGCCGAAGACGTTGGGGTGGGCGCCGTGGGCGGCGAGGATATGGGCGGTGCGGTCGGCGTCGGCGCCGAGCTGGGCGCAGCCGTGCTGGTGCTCGACCCAGACGGTGCCGGCGACCTGCTGGGAGATGCCCCTGGCGACGCGGTTGGCGCACACGACGGAGGGGATAACGAGGACGTGGTTGCGGATGCCGACGGTCCCGTCCGGACGCCGGTAGCCCTGAAACTGCATTGTGTTCACCTCGGTTTATTTAAATGAGTCGTATATCTTTTTGTACTCGGGGGTGGGCGGGATGGTTTTGTAGATGTAGAGATGAACGCCGTTGGGATCGTCGACGACGAAGCTGCGTTCGCCCCAGGGTTTGTCGACGAGGTCCTGGACGATTTCGAGCCCGGCGGCCTTGAGGCGGCTATATTCGGCATCGGCGTCGTCGACTTCGAAGGAGATGATGAGTCCCTTGTTGAAGAATTCGCCCGCCTCCCGCTGTGGCAGGGTGAAACTGATGCCGATGGCGGGGTTGCCGGGGGCGAGGAGCTCGATATACCAGTCGCTTTCGTAGACGAGCTGGAAGCCGAAGTGTTTCATGTAAAATTCTTTTGATTCGCGGAGCTTGTTGGTGCTGATGGTGGAGTCGACCCGTTTGATTTTCATCCCGTTTTCCTCCTTGCGGTTATGAGCGTGTCGCGGTAGCGGGCTTTTATGACATCCTCTCTTCCCCCGGCCAGCGGCGGTGGAAAATTGGCATGACGAGCAGGATGAAGAGCATGCGGAAAAGGTTGTAGGCGACGACCGATACGTCGACGCCGGCGAGGATGGCGGTGAGGCCCCTCTCGGCCATGCCGCCTGGGACGGTGCTGTGTGTGTTTGCCTTACATTATTGGGCGATAGCTTACTCTCTATACTATTTGGGCCCGCAGGCCGAAACTCCTGCGCCTTAATAGGAAAAAAGGAAAGGACGGCTCAATCGCCGTCCAATGAGTAGCCAAAACGCTCTCTTATAAATTCGATGAAAACCGCCGCTATGACCGGGTCGAACTGGCTGCCTGCGCCCCGCCATATCTCGCGGACGCATTCGCCGAGGGGGACGGGCGTCCGGTAGCAGCGGGAGGCGGTCATGGCGTCGAAGGCGTCGCAGAGGGCCAGCATCCTGCTGAAGGTCGGGATTTCGTCTTGGGCCAGGCCGTCGGGATAGCCGGCGCCGTCCCAGCGTTCGTGGTGGTGGCGCATGATGCCGACGATGGGGTCTACGCCGTCGATTCCTTTGAGCATTGCGGCTCCATTGGCGGCGTGGAGTTTCATGACTGCGAATTCTTCGGCCGTCAGTCGGCCGGGCTTGGTGAGGATGTTTTCCGGGGTTTTTATTTTGCCGACGTCATGGACGACGCCGACCATGTAGGCGAGATTTATTTCGTCCGAGTCCATCCCCATCTGGCTTGCCAGCCCGGCCATGAGGTCGGCGACGTGCTCGGCGTGCATGGCGGTGCTGGGGTCGCAGTAGTAAATCTGTCGGCAAAAGTCTTCGATGGCTTCCATGTTGACCTGCTCGATGAGCGGACGGCCGGACGGCTTGTTTCGCTTCACGTCTTCACCTTTCGTACCGCGGCCCGGAAGCGTGGCAAGGGGCTACGGGAATCGGTTACCTAGTTAAAGTGATTCAACGCTAAAGCGATTCAACATTTGTCTTTCTATTTCCTGCACATTTCGACAAAAACCTCCTTGGCTTTTTTTGGCCGCCCAGGCGCATATCATGTAGTGTGAGAGGTGTTGCCCGTGGCTTTGCAGGAAGCGGACGAGATGGTGCTGCTGGCTGTAGCCGTAGCTTTGGCGCTGGCCCAAGGTAAGAACGCCGAGGAGCTCGGGGTGTTGTCCGGTATCGTGGTGGTGGTGGGCGATATCCTGGCGCTGCTGTCGGTGGTGCTGGCGGTCGGGGAGACGGAGGCGGCGGAAGCTAAGACGAAAGAGGCCGAGGAAAGCCTGGAGGCGAGGCTGAAGAGGATCGAGGAGCGGCTGGCAGCGCTGGCGGCCTGCTGCGAGGGGAGGGGGCAAAAATAGCACCCGCAGCTGTGTGCGGGTGCTTGTTGTTTGCGTATGCGGGAGACGGCAAATTCCTATTGAAAGGAGAGATGGATTGTCTGTACGAAGTCGGGATACGGGCGAAAAAGGTTGGCGAGTTCGCTTGTGGTTATATTCCCGTTGCAATGTACTTCGACGAGGCCTTTAAGGGTGACGGTGGTTTTGGAAGAAGTCTGTTCCATTTTCAGCGGCACTATCTGGGTAACTTGCGAGCCGGCGATTTTACTGTTTAGCCAGTCCCATATCCGACTAGCTTCAACATTTTCATTGGCGAGAACGACTCTTACCGGGAATATTTTTACCAATATGCTCCACCCTTTGCTGTAATTATTTGTGTAGTATTATGACTTTTCAGCGAATGGAATAAGACACCTCCCTGTTAAAAATGTCGCGTATATTTTACTACAAGATTCTTTGAGCGGGCTTTGAAAAAGTATAAATTTAGCTAAATTACAGCCTGTGTGCTTCGCAGAAAAGTTAGAGAACTAATACCGCGCCAGGGTTCATTATTTCGACTTTGACGCCAGTGAAGCGGGTTTCGACGGCTTTTTTGAAGGCGGCGGGGTCTTGTTTGATTAGGGCGTGGGTGTTGTAGTGCATGGGGACGACTACTTTGGGCTTGAGCATGGCGACAGCTTCGCTGGCGTCATCGGGGCCCATGGTGTAGTTGTCGCCGATGGGCAGGAGGGCGCAGTCGATTTTCTCCAGCCGCCCGATGAGGGCCATGTCGCCGAAGAGGGCGGTGTCGCCGGCGTGGTAGACGGCGGCGCCGCGGAGGTTGACAACAAAGCCTACGGCGAGGCCGCCGGGGACGCCGGAGCCGTGGATGGCTTGGGTGACGCGGACGTAGCCGAAGTCAAAGGCTTTTTTGGCGCCGACCTGGAGGGGGACGACGTCGCAGCCTTGGTCTTTGAGCATACGGGCGATTTCGGAGGTGGTTATGACTTTGGCGCCGGTGCGTTTGGCGATGGCGACGGTGTCGCCAAGGTGGTCGCCGTGGGCGTGGGTGACGAGGATGTAGTCGGCTTTGATGACGTCGGGGGAGGCGGCGGCCTGCGGGTTGCCGGTGAGGTAGGGGTCGATGAGGAGGGTGGTGTCGCCGCTTGTGAGTTGGAAGGCGGCGTGGCCGAGGAAGGTGACGGCGGTTTTGCCGTCGCTCCAGCCCGGGGCGGCGGCGGCCGGCGCGGCAACGAGGACGAGGGCCAGACCCAGGACGAGGGCGAGCATCGTTTTGCGCATGACTGATCCTCCTTTATGTATTTAATCTTGTTTATGATACATTGTCGGGCGAAAGTCGCCTCGCCGCTCGCGTGTCTACGGATGTACGCGCTGTAAGACTTGCGCCGACTCAGCCGTACCGACGCCAAACGGGCGTCCATGCCCGTTGTCGCCTCGCCCGACCATCCATGGTCGGGCGTACGGTTTCGTTCGCGGCTTGCTGCGTCAACAGCGCGTACCATCCTCCGCCAATGCTCGCTTGCGCGGCAACCTCCGCCCTCTTCTCTAAACCTAAAAAACGCAATAATGGATAGCCGCGGCCGGTCAGAAGCCTCCAGATGCAAGGCGCACCGGAGGAGCGAGCCGCGCCGCGTACTCGCGGGTACGCAAGCAATCGCTCCGAGGAGCAACGCCGCAGATGGGGGCTTATCACCGGCCGATCTTGTTCAGCAACCAGGCCATATTTTCGCCGATGGCGCGCATGTTCGCCATCCCCTCTTCGTCTTTCTCCACTTCGCCGATTTCGCGGCCGTAGACCATGTTCCAGTAGGTGGCGCCGACGAGGAACATTTGGTTGTAGTGGAGGAAGTGGTACATGGTGTCGAAGGTGTGGGTGGCTCCGCCCCGCCGGACGGCGGTGACGGCGGCGCCAACCTTGTGTTTGAAGAGGTAGTCGTTGGCCCGCGAGACGAAGCCGACGCGGTCGATGAGGGCTTTCATTTCGGTGTTGACGTCGGCGAAGTAGGTGGGCGAGCCGAGGATGATACCGTCGGCGGCTTCCATTTTGGCGATGTAGTCGTTGATGAAGTCGTCTTTGATGACGCATTTGTGGTCGCGGTTTTTGAAGCAGGCGTAGCAGGCCCGACAGCCGCGGACGGGCTGGCCGGCGACCTGGAGGAGCTCGGTTTCGATTCCGTGTTTTTCGAGTTCGCCGAAGATGGTCCTGATAATGGTGGCGGTGTTGCCGTCTTTGCGGGGGCTGGTGCTGATGCCGACTACTTTCATTGTTGTCGCTCCTTCGTTTTTTTTGGGGACCTGTCAGCCTATGAGGGTGACGCCGACGAGGCGGCCGATGCCGTAGGTGGCGGCGGCGGCGGCCAGACCGAAGAAGGTCTGTCGCAGGCCGGCGAAGAGGACGGGTTTGCCGGTGAAGAGGGTGATGGCGGCGCCGATGGCGAAGAGGCCGGCGGCGCTGGCGGCGGCGCTGAGGGCTACGGCGGCGGCGCCGTGCAGGAAGAGGAAGGGCAGGACGGGGAGGACGGCGCCGACGGCGAAGAGGAGGAAGGAGGTGATGGCGGCTTCCCAGGCGGAGCCGCCGAGTTCGTCGGGGTCGATGCCGAGTTCGTCGCGGGCTAGGGCGTCGAGGGCGGTGACGGGGTCGGACATGAGCTTGGCGGCGAGGAGGCGGGCGGTTTCTTCGTCGAGGCCGCGGGCCTGGTAGATGAGGACGAGTTCTTCGGTTTCTTCTTCGGGCATGGCGGCGATTTCGTAGCGTTCGGCGCCGAGTTGTTTTTCATAGAGTTCGCGGGAGCTCTGGACGGATATCCATTCGCCGAGGGCCATGGAGATGGCGCCGGCGAGGAGGCCGGCGAGGCCGGTGAGGAGGATGCCGCTGGCGGCGATTTCGGCCCCGGCGACGCCCATGACGAGGTTGAAGTTGGAGACGAGGCCGTCGCTGGCGCCGAGGACGGCGGCCCTGAGGGCGTTGCCGCCGGCGGCGCGGTGGCGGCCTTCCATGCGGGCGAGGAGGCTGCCTTCCATGCCTTTGCCGCGCGAGGTGCGGTTGATCTGCTGGAGGAGGACGGCGTGGGAGCGTTCTTCGGCGACCATGCCGCCGGCTTCGGGCTGGGCGGCGTAGCCGGCCGAGGCCTGGCGCTCGGTGGCGGCGAGGGTGGGGACGATGAGTTCGGGGCCGAAGCGGGCGGCGAGCCAGATGAGGGCGCGGGTGCGCCAGTCGGGACGGAAGGGCTTGACTTCGCCGCCGGCGGCGGCGATGCGCCGGGCCCATTCGTCGGCGTGTTTGGTTTCGGTGGCGGCAAGGCGCCGGTATACTTCGGCGAGCCTGGGGTCGGCCTCGCGGGCGGCGAGGGCGGTGTAGAGGGCGGCGCTGTTGAGTTCGTCTTCGCGGTTGGCCCGGTAGCGCTTAATATCGTCAGCGACAACGGTCATAATGGTTCCTCCGGAGGCAAAAGAATCCTAATACATTTTATGTAACCTCTTCCGCCCCTGTGCAAAAAATGGACTGTGCGCAGGCCGTTCAGGGCCGCCAGATGCAAGGCGCACCGCAAGATGCGCTGCGACGCGTACTCGGAACGTACGCTAGCAAGCATCTGAGGAGCAACGCCGCAGATGGCGGTCATCAACGGCCTGCCCCTGACTGTCCGAATAAATGCCGCAAGGTTTCATCATTCAAGTCAAGCTCCGTGTAGAGTGGGATTCCCAGCTTAGCTAGGGCGGCGGCGGCGACGCCGTGCCCTTCCCTGACGGTGCGGGTGAAGCTGCCGTCGTAGATGGCGCCGACGCCGCAGGAGGGGCTGCGGGCTTTGAGGATGGCGGCGGCGATGGGGATGGCGCGGACGAGGGCGAGGGTTTGCCGCGCACCGGACAGGAAGGCCGGGGTGAGGTCGGCGCCGTTCGCGCCGCGTATCTGGGCGCGGCCGGCGAGGATGTCTTCGCCGCTGCCGCCGACAATTTCGGCCGCCGGGCGGGGGGTGGGCAGGCCGCCGAGCTGTTCGGGGCAGACGGGCAGGCAGAGGCCGGCAGCGGCCGGGGCGGCGAGGGCGGAACAGAGGTTGTGGCCGCCGTCGTAGCGGCAGGAGAGGCCGAGCAGGCAGGCGCTGACGAGGATCATTGGTAGACGCGCCTTAAAAGGGCTTCCATTTCGGCGGGGGTTACGGGAACGGGGTTGACGCGGGTGGCGCCGAGCATGGAGCCGGCGACGAGCTGGGGCAGGGCGGCGGTGAAGGTTTGTTCGGCGACGCCGGCGGCCCGGAGGGAGGCGGGGATGCCCAAGGTGCTGTTGAGGGCGTGGATGGCGGCGACGAGGTCGGGGACGCCGCAGACGGCGGCGAGGCGTTTTATCTGACCGCTGACCCAGGGGTCGCGGGCGTTGAATTCGAGGACGTGGGGCAGTAAGATGGCGTTGACGAGGCCGTGGCCGAGGTTCCAGAGGCCGCCGAGGGAGTGGGCGATGCCGTGGGCGGCGCCGAGGCCGACGTTGCCGAAGGCGAGGCCGGCGAGGGACTGGAAGTGGTGGACTTTTTCGCGGCTGTCGATGGTTTTTTCGCGGTAGGAGAGGGGGAGGTATTCGAGGAGGCCGGCGGCGGCGCCGGCGGCCATGGGGCCGGTGAAGTCGTCGATGTTGCGGTTGATGTAGCATTCGAGGGCGTGGGTGAGGGCGTCCATGCCGGTTTCGGCGACGACGTTGGGCGGCATGGTTAGGGTAAGGTCGGCGTCGAGGATGGCGATGTCGGGGATGAAGGCGTTGGTGCGGAGACCGATTTTGAGGTTTTGGTCGTGGAAGGTGACGACGGCTACTTTGGTTACTTCGCTGCCGGTGCCGGAGGTGGAGGGGATGGCGACGAGCCGGATGGCTTTGCGCGCGGCGGGCAGGGCGCCGGCGAGGGCGGCGGCGAAGTCGAGGTCGGGGTATTCGGTGAAGAGGGCCATGACTTTGGCGGCGTCGAGGGCCGAGCCGCCGCCTACGGCGACGACGAGGTCGGGGGCGAAGGGGCGCATGGCGGCTACGCCGGCGAGGACGGCGGCGGTGTCGGGGTTGGCGGGGACGCCGGCGTGGACGAGGGTGGCGCAGCCTTTGGCCTGGAGAAGTTTTTCTATTTTGGCGACGACGCCGTGTTTGAGCATGGAGGAGCCGCCGGTGACGATGACGGCGCGGTGGGCGGGGATGGTCGACAGGTGCTCGAGGGAGCCGTGGCCGAAGACGAGGGATTGGCCGCCGAGGATGTTTTCTTTCATGGTATTTTACCTCCCGATTGTTGCTTTTCCTGGTTATTCCACAATGCGGCGAGCAAATTCCTGCCGGCTACGGAAAAAGAAGCAGGCTGACCTGCTTCTTTTAATATGACCGGAGGAGATGGATTTATGGCCGGTTTTGCGCGTGGCCGGAATTAAGATTGTTTTTTTCGTGCGCTAGCAGCCAGCGTTTATTTTCGAGGCCGCCGCCGTAGCCGGTGAGGCTGCCGTCGGCGCCGATGACGCGGTGGCAGGGGATGAGGATGGGGAGCGGGTTGCGGCCGTTGGCGGCGCCGACGGCTCTGACGGCGGCGGGATTGCCGACGGCGGCGGCGAGGGCGCTGTAGGAGATGACGGCTCCGTAGGGGATGGCGGACAGCTCGGCCCAGACGGCGCGCTGGAAGGGGGTGCCGCGCGGCTGGAGGGGTACGGTGAAGGCGGTGAGCCGGCCGGCGAAGTAGGCGGCTAGTTCTTCGAGGGCCTGCGTGAGGCAGGCGGGCGCGGCCTGGTCCGGCGGGACGACGACGGGGGCGAAGCGGACGGCGACGATGCCGGCGGGGTCGGCGGTGACGGCGAGGGGGCCGATGGGGGTGGCGAGGCTGGCGGTGATTAGCCCTGACATGGCGTTACCTCCCCTGTTTTGAGCCTGAGCCAGACGCGGGGCGAGAGGCCGGTGTGCGCGCGGAAGGCGGCGAAGAAGCGCGAGGGGGAACCGAAGCCGACGGCGTAGGCGACGCCGGCGCCGGTGAGGCCGCCAGCGAGGAGGGCCTCGGCTTTGCCGATGCGGATGGCGTGGAGGTATTCGCGCGGGGCTTTGCCGGTGTGGTGTTTGAAGAGCCGGGTGAGGTGGGAACGGCTGAGGCCGATGCGGCCGGGGAGCTCGCCGAGGATGGCGGGGTTGTCGTATTGGTTTTCGAGGAGGGAGCACGCTTCGCGGACGATGTCCTGGACGGGGGCGAGGAGGGCGTCTGGGCGGCAGCGCTTGCAGGGCCGGAAGCCCTGGGCGAGGGCGGCGGCGGCGGCGGTGAAGTAGACGGTGTTTTCGCGGCGCGGCGGGCGCGATTTGCAGGAGGGACGGCAGAAGATGCCGGTGGTTTTTACGCCGTAGCAGAAGCGGCCGTCGTAGCTCGGGTCGCTGGCGGCGACGGCTTGCCACATTGTATCTTCGGGGTAGGTGTTCATGGCGCACCTCGCTTGGTTTGTCTGTTTATAGAATACCATAAAGCGGCTGTTTTTTCGTCCCGGTTTGTGCTGTGTCATTCGCCCCGCCCGCAATGGCAGGCAGGATTTGCCACGCGATGGACAGAATAGCTGATAATGAAGTCATTTTTTGCAGCTTTGGAGGACGATATGCGCAAGTTGATTATTACGGTTATGCTGGCGTGCTTTTGCCTGACGACGGCGACGGCGGCGGCGCAGACGATTGTTTTTGTGCCGTTCGACAATCGCCCGGTGAGCGTTGATTATGTGGTGGAGACGGCGAAGGCGGCGGGGGTGGAGATTGTGACGCCGCCGGCGGCGATGCTGGGGAGCCGGACGAGCCCCGGGGACCCGGATGCGCTGTGGGCGTGGCTGGCGGATAATATCCGCACGGCGGATGCGGCGGTGGTTTCGAGCGATGCGCTGCTGTACGGCAGCCTGGTGGCGTCGCGCAGGCATCAGCTGCCGGAAGAGGTTATTACGGAGCGGCTCGACCGCTTTTATTCGCTGAAGCTGGCTAATCCGGGAACGCGGCTGTATGTGTTCGGGACGATTATGCGGACGCCGCAGGCGAGCGCAGGCGGGGTGGAACCGGATTATTACGAGGTGCACGGGCCGAGGATTTTCCGCCTGACGGCGCTTGCGGACAAGGCGGAGACGGCCGGGCTGACCCGCGGCGAGGAGGCCGAGCTGCACGCTCTTAGGCACGGGCTGCCTGAGGCGGTGCTGACGGACTGGTTTGCGAGGCGGGATAAAAATTTTGCGGCGAATGTGCGCCTGGTAGAGTATACGCGGAATGGGATTTTTGCGTTTTTCCTGCTGGGACGCGACGATTGTTCGCCTTTTTCGCAGTCGCATATGGAGTCGCGGATGATTGCGGCGGAGACGGTCGGGCTGCCGGCTTCGAAGTTCGCGACTTTTCCGGGCGCCGATCAGTTGGGGATGCTGATGATGGTGCGGGCGACGAACAACGCGGCGGTGCGTATCCCGCTTGTGCGGGTTTTTTATGCGCAGGGCGCGGGGCCGGATACGGTGCCTTCGTATGAGGATGTGCCGATCGGCCGGACGGTGAACGAGCATGTGGTGGCGGCCGGCGGGCTGCTGCTGACCGGCACGAAGCCCGATCTGGTGCTGGCGGTGAATACGCCTGAGGACGGGGTGACGCATGAGGCGAACAGTCCGTGGAACCGCGGACGGGTGACGGCGGCGGCGTATGTTTTCGCTGGCGAGGTGGCTGCTAGTGTCGCCAGGGGCGAACGGGTGGCGGTGGGGGATGTGGCGTTTGCGAATGGGGCGGATAATGCGCTGATGACCGAGCTTGCCCGCCGCGGGCTGCTTTTTAAGCTGGACGCGTATTCGGGCTGGAATACGGCGAGCAATACGTTGGGTTATGCGATCGGTCAGGGTCTGCTGGCGCCGCGGATGACAACGGCGGCGAAGGACCGCCTGCTGGCGACGCGGCTGCTGGACGACTGGGCGTATCAGGCGAATGTGCGCGGGGCGCTGGGGAAAGAGGTGCTTTACCCGGCCGGGGGCGATTGGTTTTACCTGAACGAGCTGGCCCCCCGCCTGACGGCGGAGGCGAACCGGCGGCTGAAGGCGTTCGCGGCGGCCAGATTCCCGGCTTATCCTGTGGATAAACTGAAGGTGAGCTTTCCGTGGAACAGGATGTTTGAGGTGGATATCGATTTGTAGCTCGGTTTTGCGATGCGAGAAGCGGCTGGCAGTGCGCCAGCCGCTTTTTGTTTGTGTGCGGGTTTTTTAGTAACTAATCAATGCCGCTAAGAGGAGGCCGGCTGATACGCTGAGGAAGGCGGAGAATATGCCGACGGCGATGTTGCCCTGGGGGATTTCTTTGACGACGGTGAAGGGGGTGATGAGTTCGAATATGTAGAAGACGACGACTTGGAAGATGATGCCGATGAGGCCCCAGATGACGAGGTCGGCGAAGTTGACGGCGTGGAAGACGGCCGAGGCGAGGACGAGCGACAGGCCGAGGATTTTGCCGCCGAGGTCGTAGGCGGCGGCTTGGGCGGCACAGGCTTTGCAGCGGTCGGCTTCGTCGCCGTCGGCGATGAGCCTGAGCTCTTTGTAGGGGGTGGTGAGCATGAAGAGGTAGATGCCTAGCCCCAGCAGGGGCAGCGAGACGCCGAGATAGCTTACGAAGTTGACGATGTTTGCCCATTGGCTACCCAATGTGATCAGCCTCCTTGTTGTTCGCCGTCACTTAAGTGAGACGGACGGGGACGAAGTATGCCATGTCGTCGGTTATCAGCCCGCCCATGCGGGCGGCGACGGCGGACGGCACGCCGTTGACGATGAAGGAGCCCCAGACGAGGCGCCCGGCTTTGGGGCCGGCGAGGGTGGGCAGTTCTACGGTTTCGAGGTCCTGGTATTGCTGGTAGATCATGGGCTGGTCCCAGTAGTGGGTCTCGCGGTCGCGGTCGATGACGGCGCCGTCGGGGGCGCAGATGGTTATGCCGCCGCCTTCGCGGCCGAGCACGGGTTTGGCGACGTGGGGGCTGCTGCCGACGAAGCGGTTTTCGTAGTAGGTGGGCAGCATGTGGGCGGCTATGGCGTCCTGCTCGGCGGCGGTGAAGAAGCCGCCGGCTTCGTGGAGCGACCAGACGAGGGCCTGGAGGGCTTTGCTCTGGGCGATGAGGGCGCCGGGGGGGTTGATGGCGGCCAGCCGCCTGCGGGCGATGAGGCTGAGGACGTGGGCGCCGGTGGGGTAGCCGTCGTCGTCGCGGTCGGCGGCGAGCAGGCCGAAGGGGTGGAGGCGGTACCAGAGGTCGATGTGCTCTAGGTCGCCGCCGGCGGGGGCGCAGAGGCTGTCGCCCCGGACGCGCAGGTCTTTGAGGGGGACGAAACGGCCGTGGAGGCCGGAGATTTTGAGGAGGTAGCGGGCGGTGCCGGCGTCTTCGGCGTGCCAGTCGAGGGCGCTGAAGGCGACATTATTCGTGGCGTAGCCGAGGGCGCGGTAGGTGTCGGCTGCCAGGCTGAAGGCGGCGGGCAGCATGGCTTCGAGGCCGGCGTTGGGGTCGGCGGCGGCGTGACGGGCGCAGACGCGTCCGTTGACGTGGAAGGCTTCGACGACGCCGCCGGGGGTGTCGCTGTTGAATTCAAGCAGTTTCCAGCCGGCCGGGGTGCGGGCGAAGTCGAACCGGCCGATGAGGGTGGCGGCGTCGGGGAGGACGGCCAGGCGCGCGGCGTCATGGGCGGCGGCCGGGATGCCGAGCTCGGCGAGGAGTTCGGCCGGTCCGGCCTGGACGACGCCGACGGTGCGGGCGAAGACGCGCCCGAGGACGGCGGTGGCGGCGCGGAGGTCGGCCAGTTCGCGGGCGCCGATGGCGTGGGGCACGGCGAGGGCGTATTCCTGGCCGTACAGCCAGTCCCAGGTGAAAGTGCCCTCGGCCCTGAGAGGCCGGTAGATTTCTTCCCGGACGGCCGCGTAGTCCATCAGCCGCCGCCGCCGACGCTGCTGCCGCCGATGCCGCCGTGGGCGGACTTGCCGCTTGTTATGGTGGCCCCTTGGCCGGTGGACGGGGCGGATTGGCCGGGGGTGGCGACGCCGGAGCGGGTGCCGCCGAAGAAGAAGGGGGCGCCGTAAAAGCCGGAGCCGCCGGCGCGTGCCGGCATCTGCTCGCCGTCCTCGTCGCAGTAGCCGTCGTTGTTGCGGTCGACGTGGGTGTGGCCGGGACGGTCCTGGCCACCGGCGGAGCAGCCGGCGGTGACGGTGAGGAGGGCAGCCATGAAGAGGCCGAGCAGTTTTGCGGTTTTGTCGGTGCGTTCCACGGCGATCCCTCCTTACATTTTATGGGCGTAATAGATATAGACCTTACGGTCTTCGTCGAGGACGGTCATTGTTTTCTGCCATTCGTCGCCCAGCCAGTAGAAGTAGTCGCTGCCGAGGCAGAGGACGACGTCGACGGGGTCGGTGAACTGGCGCGCTTCGATGAGCAGGCCGGGGGTTTCGCTGTGCGCGTCCCGGCGGATCTCCACTCTCACGCCGCGGTCGGCGGGCGGCTGGGCGGCCGCCGCGGGGGCGGCCGGTCCTTCCTCCCGGAGGTAGATGACGTAGGTCAGGGGTTCGCTGGCGGTCGAGGTGCGTTCGTATACTTTGCCGTCTTTGATGAGTTTGTCGCACAGGAAGCGGGCGGCGATTTCGCCGCCGCCGATGGCGTCGTAGGAGAAGAGGACGGGAAAGTCGGCAGGCTCGTCGAGCAGGCGGTATTCGAGGTTGGCCAAGGTTATCCTCCTATGCCCTGTTGTGGTGCTATTTTACCACGGAGCAGGTGTTTACGGCGATGGTTTTTTACGCCAGGGGCGTCCGCAGGCGGACGTTGCCCCGCATGTCGACCGCAATGGCGCATTCCGTTTGACCCCGGCGGTGGCCGACGAGCCAGCTGGTCATGTTGGCGGCGGCGCAGGCATGGTTGGGGATGACGGCGATTTTGTCGCCGACGGCGAGGCTGGTGTCGCCGGTTACGGCGACCCGGCCGACTTCTTCCGACAGGCCGGCGACGGTTAGTTCGGGGTGACCGGCGACGAGGCCGTAGCCGGGAAGCAGCGAACTGCCGTGGGCTCCTTTGTCGAGGCCGAGGCATTTGCTGCCGGCGTCGATGATGAAGGTGTCGGGGCGGGGCCGCGACAGCACGGTGGCGAGGACGGCGAGGGCGCAGCGCTCTTGGGGGACGACGCCGAGCGCGACTTGGGTGTTGTCGTAGAAGACGTAGTTGCCGGGCCGGAGGACGGTGACGACGCCGCTGGCGGCGGCCAGGGAGGCGGTCGGGGTGCTGCCGGTGGCGACGATGTCTACGGGATAGCCGTGGGAGAGGAGGACATCCCTGGCCTGGGCGAGGGCGGCGATTTCGTCCGCGGCGGCGGCTGCGACGCCGTCTTTGCCGCTGGCGCCGTATACCTGGCCGGGGTGGGTGGCCACGCCTCTGAGTTTGAGCTTTTTATAGCCGGACAGGGCGGCGGCGAGTTCGGCCGCCTGTGCGGGCGGCACGCCGAAGCGGTGCAGGCCGCTGTCGATGATGATGAGGTAGCCGAGGTCGGGGCCGTCGGCGGGCTGGGCCGCCGCAAGGGCGCGGGCGGCGGCGACGCCGTCGAGGCTGACGGTGACGCGGGCCTGGCGGGCCAGGGCGAGCGCGCGGTCTAGGTTGGCGCGGCCGGCGACCGGGTAGGCGAGCATGAGGTCGGTGAAGCCGGCGGCGGCAAGCTGCTCGGCTTCGTCGAGTGTGCCGGTCAGGAAGCCGGCCGCGCCCGCGTCCTTCTGCCAGCGGGCGATGGCGGTGCTTTTATGGGTTTTGACCATCGGCCAGAGCTGTACCCCCGTCTGTTCACACATGGCCGCCATGGCGCGGAGGTTGGCTTCGAAGATGTCGAGGTCGAGCAGAAAGCTCGGGGTGGCGAGGTCGTTGATGTTCATGGGCGACACCTCACATTATTATGGGCTGTTAATTGGGGATAAATTCCACATAGCCTCTCTGTTTACCTTTATAACGGCGCGGTTTATAGCGTACGGCTTTAGGATATTCATATTATTGTATATATTGTAATTACAGTTATTATAATATTTATTTTGTTTTCCCGGCAGGCGGATGCCGATTGGGCGGGCTTTGCCAGCCGCCGGCGGTCGGCCTTCCTCCCTTCCCCGGCTTTCGCCGGGCGTCGCGGATGAAGGGCCGCAAAATGCGGCAGGCCTTCCGGACGGCCGATTTTTCCGGCCGTCTGGAAGGCCCCAGGAAGGGCGAATATGTGCGTCTGAGAACGAATACCTTAACGGCGATTTCCGGTGCCTTTGAGAGGCTCTCAGGTGGCGCGGCAGTCGAAAATAGCTTTCAGGCCGCCCGGAGGGGCGAAGGCGGCGGCGCCGTCGGCCAGACGGAAGATGCCGCCGACGAGCGGCTCGACGTCGACGAGACGCCGGGCCAGCAAGCGGAGGGCGGCGGCCGTCGGTCCGCAGCGGGAGCCGACGAGGGTGAATTCCTTGACCACCCACATCGTGGACGACAGGAGGGCGTCGGCGGCGAAGGTGCTTTTGAGGACGATGCGGCCGCGGGGCTTGACGACGGCCTGGGCGCAGGCGAGGCCGCCGGGGTTGCCGGTGCATTCGACGACGGTGTCGAAGGGTCCGAGGTCGGCGGTCTCGTCCGCCGTGACCGTGGCCGCCCGGCCGGCGAGCAGGGCGAGCTTGGCGGGGTGTTTGCCGATGACGGTGAGGTCGCAGCCGGTGAGGCTGAGCACCTGAGCGACGAGTTGGCCGAGTTTGCCGTCGCCGAGGACGGCGATGCGCTCGGACGGCCTGATGTGGCACTGGTCGCAGATTTCAAGGGCGGCGGCCAGCGGCTCGGTGAAGACGGCGGCGAGGTCGCTCACGCCGGGCGGCACTTCGTGGAGGTTGGCGACCGGCAGGGTGAGGTATTCGGCGAAGGCGCCGTCTTTGGCGGTGATGCCGAGGACGCGGCGGCTGAGGCAGTGGTTGGCGAGGCCTTCGCGGCAGCGGGCGCAGACGCCGCAGCCGAGGTTGATGTCGGCGACGACCCTCTTGCCTGCCCACCCCTCCCCTGCTTCTACTATGCCGACGAATTCGTGGCCGAGGATGCCGGTGAAGCCTTTGTAGCCGGCGAGGATTTCGCGGTCGGTGTTGCAGACGCCGGCGTAGAGGATTTTAACGAGGGCTTCGCCGGGGGCGGGCGTCGGGACGGGGCAGTCGTCGCGGTATTTGAGCTGGCCGTCGAAGTAGAGGCAGCGCATGGCGGTCTCTCCTTTGTATCGTTTAACTTTAATATCTCGGCTTCATTGGCGGCTTTTCTCCGGCTTTAGGTTCTCCCCCCGCTGCGCCGGCGGTCTTACTAAGCTCATCGCCGACGGCTGGCCGTACGCCGCTAACTGTCTCCTGACAGATAGCGGCTCGCTCGCCGTCCATGGCTCGCGCCGGCTGCCGTTACCGGCTCTCTCGCTAAGTAGCGGCCGCCGTCTCGCTTGAAGGGGGCATCACCCAAAGCCGGAGAATGCCGCGCCGCGGAAGCGACGGAGATCGACGCTATTTCCCGAGACTGCGGAGGGTGCGGGCGCGGGCTTCGGCGAAGTTGATTTCGGCGAGCCAGTTGGCGCGTTCTTTGGCGACTTCGCCGATGAAGGTGTCGTAGTTTTCGATGGCTTTGGGACGCTGGCCGAGCAGTTCGGCGCGGAGGCCGGCGATGAGGTATTTCAGTGCCGCCTGGGCTTTGTCCAGACGGTAGGCCTGCTCTAGCTTGCCGATGGCGATGGAGTATTCGCCTTCGTAGGCGTGGACGAGGCCGAGGTTGCCCCAGGCGGGGGCGAATTTGTCGTCGATTTCGAGTATCGCCGTGAAGTCGGCGCGGGCGGCGGCGTATCGGCCGGTGAGGATGTTGGCGTAGCCGCGGCTGTTGAGGTAGTGGACATCGCCGGGGGCGAGGGCGACGGCGCGGCTGTAGTGGTCGAGGGCTTCGGGGTACTGGCCGCGCTCGTAGTAGGCGTGGCCGACGGCGAACCAGGCCCGGTGGCTGTTGCCGTTTGTTTCGAGGTAGCGGGCGAGGTCGCGGAGGCCGGCGTCGGACTGGCCGGCATCGAGGAGGACGGTGCCCCGCAGGTAGTACATGTGGCTGTTGGCCGGGTTCTTTTCGAGGGCGGCGGTGGCGGCGGCGACGGCGTCCTGCTTGTTGCCGAGGTAGAGCCAGGCGTGGGCTTCGGCGGCGGCGAGGTAGCCGCCGAGGAAGAGCCAGACGCCGGCGAAGAGAACGAAAGCGCCAAGGAGCAGGGCTCTGGCCGCCCCGGATAATGTGCGGCTTTCCTCGCCGAGGGCGGGACGGAGGACGAGGGCGGCGAGCGCGCCGCCTAAAAAGCCGCCGAGGTGGGCCCAGTTGTCGATGAAGGGGTCGGAGAAGCCCAAAAATATCTGGAGGAGGGCGAGGGCGCCGATGAAGGCGCCGATGCCGCGGTCGCGGAGGTAGAAGTCGGCCCGCCGCCGGTAGAAGAGGACGGCGAGGGCGCCCATGAGGCCGAAGATGGCTCCCGAGGCGCCGACGCCCGGCCCCGGCTGCATGGCGAGGCTGAGGAGCGAGCCGCAGACGGCGGCGAACAGGTATATGGCGGCCGTTTTGGCGAGGCCGAAGGCGTGCTCGGCGGCCAGGCCGAGAATGTACATGAAGACGGTGTTGCCGAGGATGTGGTCGAAACCGCCGTGGAGGAAAGCTGCGCTGACAAGGCGCCACGCCTCGCCGGCCAGGACGTTGTCCCGGTAGAGGGCGCCGGCGGCGATGACGGATTCTTTGCTGACGAGGGCGCCGGTGGCGACCTCCCACAGGTAGACGGCGATGTTGACGAGGATGAGGAGGGTGATGAGGACGGGGAAGTAGGACATGCCTTTTTCGAAGGGGACGCGGGTGTCTTTGGGGCGGGCGGGGACGAGCATGTCGGGGGTGATGAGGATGGGTTCCTCGGCGGGCGGGGACCAGACAGCGGGTTCGCGGTTTTCGCCGTTCATCAGCGTCCCTCCCCGGTGTCGAGCAGTACGCCGAGGGCTAAAGCGACGCGCCGGTCGACAGCGCCGCCGGCGTCTTCGCTCATGTCGAGGGTGTAGCGGTCGAAGATGGTCATTTTGCGGTTGAATTCGCCCAGTACGGTCTCGCGGTCGGGGGCGTAGAAGACGAAGTTTGTGCGGAAGAAGGCGATGTCGACGATATAGCCGGTGAGGCGGCGGAGGAGGGATAGGATGATGGAGTCCTCTTGGGCGACAAGCAGCAGGGCACCGTCGGGGCCATAGACCCACCACCTTTTGCGGAGGAAGTCGGTGAAGCGGTTCTTTTTGTAGGTGGCGAGAACGTTGTCGTTAAGGTCGCGGAGGGTGAAGCGGGTGGCGGGGAACTGGACGATATAGTCCTGGGTGACGGTGAGGATGGAGGCAGTTTTGTTTTCGTCGGGGTAGAAGTGGATGTGGCGCACCGGCCCGATAAAGTAGGCGGCTACGATGGCGAGCAGGAACCAGTTGAAGACCGGCATGGCGGCGGTCAGGACGACGCCCAGTAAAAGGAACATGACGACGAACGCGATCCTCTGCAGCACCAGCGCCGGGCGCTCGACGTAGAGGAGGGGGTTGCCGTCCTCGTCGCGGACGTGGTATTTGGTGTTGATGGCGAAGTGCTTTTCGCGCAGCTGGAAGAGGTCGCGGTCGAAGGCGGCCGGGACCCGCCGCTCGGGGGCGCGAAAGACGCCGTGGCAGGCCGGGCATTCGAGGAGCCGGCCGGCGTACTGGCTTTTGAGGTTGTAGAAGGCGTCGCAGGCGGGGCAGTTGACGGGGACGGCCATGAAATGCTCCTTTTTCCGCGCTTCGGCGGAAACTTTAATTGCCGGGCAATAATATGGAGTGTGGGAAATAATGGTGGGATAGCCTTTCTCCGATACCGCAGGGCCGCAAAAACGCCCGGCTCCGATCCTCCGGCCGAACGCTCCGTAAGGCTCGCTCCGCGCGCCCGCGAGCACCGTCGCCAACGGACGTCCGTGTCCGATGGCTCCTCGCTCGGCCGTCCATGGCCTCGCGTGCGACGGCGCTCTACGCTTCGCCAACGGTGCGTATTCGGCCTCCGCAAAGTCGCCGGTCGCTTTTGCGGCCCCGCTGGTCTCGGCAGGCGTTCCCCTCGAATTGGCGAACGGCCGTTCAGAAGCCCCCAGATGCTAGGCGGGGCGAGGAAGCGCAGCGCCGCGTACTCGGAACGTACGCAAGCAAGCTCCCGCAGCCCCAACAACGCAGATGGGGGCTTATCAACGGCCGTCAAAGTTTACAGCTGACGAACCAGATTGCGGCCGGATTGTTTGGCTTGATATAACGCCTCCTCCGCCTTCGCGACCAGCGCTTCGGGGCTGGCCATCTCGTCGGGGAGGACGGTGGCGGTGCCGACGCTGACGGTGAGGTGGCGGTGGATGGCCGAGCCTTTGTGCTCTATGCCGAGGGTGGCGACGGCGACGCGGATGGCTTCGGCGACGACGAGGGTGCCGAGGCTGTCGGTATTGGGCAGGAGGACGGCGAATTCTTCGCCGCCGTAACGGGCGGCGAGGTCGCCGGCCCGGGCGATGGTGACGGATATGGTGCGGGCGACTTTTTTCAGGCATTCGTCGCCGGCCTGGTGGCCGTAGGTTTCGTTGTAGGCTTTGAAGAAGTCGAGGTCGACGAGGATGACGGACAGGGGCGTCGCCTCGCGCAGGGCGCGGCGCCATTCTTCGCCGAGGCGCGCCTCGAAGCGGCCGCGGCTGTCGATGGCGGTGAGGCCGTCGAGGGTGCCGAGGCGGGCGAGCTCCTGGTTTTTGGCGGCAAGTTCACGGGTGAGGGTGTCGAGGGTGTGCTGGTATTCGAGGATGCGGCGGCCGACGGCGAGCCGGCTGCGCAGCAAGGCGGGGTGGACGGGCTTGGCGATTTGGTCGTCGCCGCCGGCTTCGAAGCCGCGGGCGATCTCGTCCTGGCCGCTTTTGGCCGTGAGGAGGATGATGTAGATCTGGCTGAGGGCTTTTTCTTTTTTGAGCCGGGCGCAAAGTTCGAGGCCGCCGGGGCCGGGCATGGCCGCGTCGAGGAGGACGAGCGCGGGACGGGTCTCGCCGCGGAGCGCCCGCCAGGCTTCCCCGCCGCCGGCGGCGACTTCGACCTCGTAGCCCCATTCTTTTATCATCGGTTCGAGCATTACGCGGGTGGTTGCTTCGCCGTCGACGATCATCACTTTCATCCGTCATTCCGCCTTTGCGTAAATTTGCCATTTCTGGGCGATCACGCCTAGTTTCCAGCTTTCTACAAATGCAGCGATTTTCCTGCCGCGGCCGCTGCTCGGCCGATAATGATCTCCGCGAAGCAGTCAAGCGGTGGGGCAGGTGGAGTTGGGGATGACAAGGGAAATAGAAAAACTCCCTGACTTCGGTCCGGGAGTTTTTTAATCTCCGCGTGCGAGGCTGTACCAGTTTCCTGGGATAGCGACCAACCATCCCGAAAAGTAAAAAGTGTAAAAGAGTCAATACTATAGGCGGTACATGTGGCATCCCCGCCAACCGGAGGCAAGGAGGGGTCGCCAGTCGGGAGGATTATGGGCAGGGAATATTGGGGGCTCGCCGCGCTGGCTCTCGCCAGTATTTTGCTTGTGACGATGTTTGGCCGCACCAATAAGCCACGGGAAAGCCTGTTCCTCTTTGTCATGGGGCAAACGGTGAGCTGGCCGGGCACTATTATCTTGGCTTTTATAGGCAGTATCGAAGCTCCTGTGCGGTTGTTCCCTAAAGCCACCGACAGCAATTTCGCCCTTGCGTTTATTTTCCTGCCGGCGGCATATGTCGCGTATTATTGGCATTATCCCCGGAACAAGAGCCGTATCCTCCAGATCGCGTATACCCTTGCGGTTACGGGCGGCAGCGCGTTGGCGCATGTCGCTGTGCAAAAATATACCGATTTGTTGGTCTATATCGATTTTACGGGATACCGGCTGTGGCTGATCAATATCATATCGTATTACGCAGGCCGTATCTATTGTGATTGGTTTTTCAGCCAAGTGGCGAAGGCGAGGGGACGGAAGCCGCGATGAGTTTGGAGGGCATGATTTTAGCCGCTTCGGCCGTGGTTGCGATACTATCTCTCGCGCTCACCCCGAAAAACAAGTTGCTGCAGATGCAGTTTATCATTTTTTTCGTGCAGCTTCCCACCTGGCTGCTCGGCCTGTCGGCGGTGGAGCTGGAGCTGCTGGAGTATCCCTACCGGGAGCTGGCCAGCGTCAACAGGACCAGTTTTATTTTCGAATTTATTGTTTTGCCGGTGTTGTGCGTCCATGTGAATAATTATTACCCGTGGCAGGCGAGGGCGCTGGCCAAGGCGGGGTACCTGGCGGGTATCAGCCTGCTTCTGACCGGCTTTGAGGTTATTTTGGAGCGATATACCATGCTGATCAGATATACCGGGTGGGAGTGGTACTGGACCTCGGTCAGCGTGCTGTTCATCATGTGGCTGACCCAGAGAACGGTGGCATGGTTTTTTGACGGTGATCGCGGGGGATAAGATTGGGGCGGTGGGGCAGGTAGAGCTGGGGGTGTATTAGGCTTCGGCCGTTGATAAGGCCCTGAGATAATAACAGACGAGTTTCCTGCATATTGAAATCATAGATAAGAAAAACATAATCCACCTAAAGATTGACCACCGCGTGATGCACGCCAATAGGCCTGTTCATATTAACAGAATAGAAAGCTTCTGTGCGAACTTGAAGCGCCAGTTTTGTTTTAGGTACACCAACCGAGCAGGATATGTTTGCCATGATGTTGAAGCAATCGATTGTATAGTCCTTATATAGGAGAGATTTATATGCTAACCAAAGATGCCGAAATTCGTCATCAACTAAAAGAAGAAATAAATCATAAATTTGCTAATACAGACAGTATTGTTATTAATGAGTTAGATGTATGTAATGGTACTGCCAGAATTGATATCGCTGTTATCAATTGCGCCTTACACGGATATGAGATTAAAAGCGATAAGGACACTTTGGAGCGTTTACCTAAACAGATGGAGGCTTATAATCGCTTTTTTGATTATATTACTGTAGTATGCGGGCAAAAGCATTTAGAGGAAATATCAAAACGAATTCCTGAGTATTGGGGTATTTCTGAAGCTATTCAACAATCTGATGCGGTTTTTATTAATAGTATAAGAAAACCAAAACAAAACGAAGAAATAGAAGCCAAAGCATTATTGCAAATGCTTTGGCGTAATGAGATATTATTTGTTTTAAAACAATTGGATTGTAATAAACAGATTTTTAAGTATCCCAAATTTAATCTAGTTCAATTTTTGATTAATAACATGAAGTTGGAAGATATTCAAAGCTATGTTCGGGTTTGTCTTAAGGCGCGCCCACTTGATTGGCGGCCTGATGCGCAACGAATGATATGTGATGGTTAATAGCAATTTTAACCCACGATTCTAAATTGCCATGATTACAATTCCTAACTCCTGTGCAGGCAGTATTTGCGCAGGAGTTAATTTCATTATCTCCCCAACAATGCCTTGCGCCGCAATAAAACTTTTCCTTAACTAGTATTTTAGATAATTGATGAAATTGCGGAAAGTCGAATTTATTATCTCTATTTAATTTTCCACGAATAATATACCATGAGTTATCATGGGTGTAGCGAATCGTGGGAATAATAGTTACTCCTTTTGTTGGGTCAATCTCAATTTCATAAGGATCATCAGACCCGTAATCTCCAAAAATTATTCTTTTGTTGGTTTTTAATAAAGATTGCCACACTTCCCATTCAATACGTTTTATTGACGTAACACTCAATGGTTTTAGTCCAGACAGTGTTTCGGGGAAAGATGAGCCAGCAAAAATCAATCGTCTAAACTTTTGTTTTTTGCCCTTTTCGTAATCACTTACTTTTAATATAACATCACTAATAAGCTTTGTGATAACTGGTATGCTGTTGCTATAATTAAGCAACCAAGGTGCATCGATAATAATATCTATGTTATTAGCCATAATTCCACAAGAATCAATAAACGGTTTAACTACCTTATCGAAATCCAATCCAGCGTCAATTCTTAAGACAATTGATTTAACTTTAGCCACAACAGATTTACTGGTTAATGGATTTACGGCTAAAATAAACGATAGTCCAGCCTGAGTAAACTTATCAATTGCGATAATTTTTTCAGCATCTAACATTTTAGAATCTCGGTGAAAATCTAATATAAATTCCCTTGAGGGCCAATGCCTCTTGTATGCTCCAATTATACTATCATAGTTTTTAGACATAAGGCACGTTACTGGTAGTATAGTATCCTTTATCGTGTCACTCAATTTTGAAAGAGCAATTTGTTCACCCCGCTTCCATTTCAAATTAGGTACATAACAAACTGCCATTTTAATCCCTCCTTCAATTTTTATCTACATTATATTGCAGAACAAATAAAAACAATGTCGAAAAAGGAATATTATTCTATTTTTGCTTACTCTTGCGGATTTAACCTATGCCGTTATACTTTTAGGGCCAATTCCTTTTTTTAGCCGGCGGCACCGCCCCAAGAAAAAGCCACAGCCGGCCATAAAAAAAGCCTGACTCCTAAAAAGAGCCAGGCTTAAAATTTATACTGGCGGCGCCTACAGTCGCCGCCATCATGCTGGCGAGGACGCGGCGACGGCCGACGCCTACGCGACAGCACAGGCAACCGGGTACAGGGGCCACAGGATATCGACGCCGCCCTATCTGGATCGCCGCTTCCCCGGAGGTGCTGGGCGCGGTGGTGATCGCGGGGGATAGGGGCGGCGCGGTCGGCCAGGTGGAACTTGGGGCGTATTGAGGGATTGATAAGTTCAGATAGGGTTTGCGGCGGATTATTACTGAGCCAATGGTTCCCGACTTTTGCCGCACTCGCGTGGTAGAAAAGAAAAGTGACAGGGATTTACCCCGTCACTTATCTTTAATTTTTCGCCAAGCTACTGCGCCAGGTTCTGGTGCTTAAAAAAGATGAAATAAAAGTTTGTTATGTTCCGTATTAGTAGGAGCAATATGTGAAGTGTAAGATAAACCTCACAAAAGAGAAGCGCAGCCATGAATGCTTTTTCATTGTAGAGCCGTAAAGCAAATGCAACAAAAAACACGAACAACAGCAAGAAAATCTGAACGATCAGTACGTAAACAAACATTATGAATACCCACTGGTAAATAGTTATTTTTTTTCTATCAATTTCCCGGTCTGTTTTTGATTGCTTGATCTTCTCAATATTCGCGTTGTTACTAGTGAGCAATATTGTAATACAGGTAATTGAAAAACCAATCAAGATAGCCAACGCATTCGGCATAATATCCCGTAATTTCATGAGTGCAGGGTGTAGGCTGGCATTATTATGATAGAAAAGGGTTGCCAAAAACGCCACAATAAGAGGAATAACGATTTCGTAGTTTACCTCGTTCCTCTTTACCGTTCTATAATAATCGACAATAGGGATAAGCCACTCCCCATAGAGGTGTTTCCCTAACATTACTACTCATCCCCTAATATGGCCATCATTTTACCGAAAATTGATGAGGTATTGACTGTACCATCTCCATCAAGGGCAGTATTAATGTACTCCAACTTCTTGATTAATAGACTATCAAGCGTAACGGACTTTCCCTCGGTGTCATTTCCATAAATCCTTACTCTTGAAACCTTACTGTCCTGAGCAGTTATCTGGTTATAAATGAGGGATGCTGTGCGTTTCGCCAGACTTTCCCGAGGCTTCGCTTTCGCAGTAATAACAATATCCTCTTTCATCGACAAATCTTCTCGGTCTAAAAGGCCATAGGCCTCAGAACCGAGCATTTTTTTATAGGTGTAGATTTCAGCGATTTTCAAACGTGACATTTTTTCAAGTTCCACGAGAAAGTCCCTCATGGGGATTATACCGTATACGATTTTAAAGTTTTTTGGCTTCTTATTTTGGGTTAGGTAATCTTTTAACTTTTTATTCAGATAGTCGGTTATGCCGCCGATAGTGATACCGCTTTTCCGCTCTTCCAGTAGTAGCTCAGCTTCAAGAGTACGAACACGAAAACAAAGATGCGTCTTTTCTTTTTCGCCTTCTTCTGGCTTTTTGTCAGTGTCACGTTCGGAACCGTCAAGGCTAGACATATATTTTGGATTGTGGTTGTATTTACAACTTTTAAACAATACCTTGACTAAAAACCCGCCGGTCGTAGGATCAATAGCAATCGACTCAAAGCAGATAGCCTTGTTGTACTGCTCAATTCTGATTAGCCGATCCGCTTCGGGTAAAGCGGCAACGTAGTTCAGCAGATCAATAAACAGCTCCCGATCAAAATAACGCTCGTCCTCCGGCGTTCCGCGCTTATGAAAGTCATAGGTATAGAAACCCACCTTGCGATCTGCTGTACTCATAGTATCAACTCCGTTCACGTACTTTTCTGACAGATTTCGATACCATATACTACAATTCCTGGTAAGCATTGCAATAATCGACAGCTGATTTAAAATTTCCTAATGATTTCATCTGCCATTACGGTCTCCTGTTTTCCATTCTTGGTTGATACGAAATATATTAGGATTTGGTCATTTGTCCACAGAACGGAACCCGTCACCCGTCGCTCCTCTATGTGGATAGGCTAACGCGGCGTTCCCGGCGTTGGGTCAACCCACCGTGAGCGAGGACGGCGGCCGCTACTTAGCGAGAGAGCCGGTAACGGCTGCCGGCGCGAGCCATGGACGGCGAGCGAGCCGCTATCGGTCAGGAGACCGTTAGCGGCGTACGGCCAGCTGTCGGCGACGAGGTTAGTAAGACCGCCGCCCGCAGCGGGTGGGATGACCCAATGCCGGGAAGATAGTCGCGATATAGCAGAAAAGCCTGACTCCTTACGGAGCCAGGCTTCGTGCTGTTTATCAGACCTTGGGAAGCTCGGCGAGGTATCTGGCGAGGTCTTTTTCGTCGCAGGGGGCGTCTTTGGTTTCGCCGGCGAGGTAGGTGTCGTAGGCGGCCATGTCGAAGTGGCCGTGACCGGAGAGGCTGAAGAGGATGGTCCTCCCCTTCCCTTCCTCGCGGGCGGCGAGGGCTTCGGCGATGGCGCCCTGGACGGCGTGGGCCGATTCGGGGGCGGGGATGATGCCTTCGCTGCGGGCGAAGGTGAGGGCGGCCTGGAAGATCTGCCGCTGGTCGAAGGCCTGGGCTTCGATGAGGCCGTCGTGGTAGAGCTGGCTGACGAGGGGCGATTCGCCGTGGTAGCGGAGGCCGCCGGCGTGGATGCCGGAGGGCATGAAGTTGTGGCCGAGGGTGTACATTTTGACGATGGGGGTGAGTTTGCCGAGGTCGCCGTAGTCGTAGGCGAAGACGCCGCGGGTGAGGGTGGGGCAGGCGGTGGGCTCGACGGCGAGGGCGCGGACCTGGCGGCCGGCGATTTTGTCTTGGAGGAAGGGGAAGGCGATGCCGCCGAAGTTGCTGCCGCCGCCGCAGGCGCCGATGACGACGTCGGGGTAGTCGCCGGCTTTGGCGAGCTGGGTTTTGGCTTCGAGGCCGATGACGGTCTGGTGGAGGAGGACGTGGTTGAGTACGCTGCCGAGGGCGTAGTTGGTGTCGGCGCGGCCGGCGGCGTCTTCGACGGCTTCGGAGATGGCGAGGCCGAGGCTGCCGGGGGAGTCGGGGCAGGCGGCGAGCATCTTCCTCCCTGCTTCGGTCCTGTCTGACGGGCTGGGGATGACTTCGGCGCCGTAGACCTGCATGAAGGAGCGGCGGTAGGGCTTTTGGCGGCTGCTGATCTTGACCATGTAGACGACGCACTCCAGCCCGTACATGCTGCAGGCGAGGCTGAGGGCGCTGCCCCACTGACCGGCGCCGGTTTCGGTGGCGAGGCGGGTGATGCCGGCGGCTTTGTTGTAGTAGGCCTGGGGGATGGCGGTGTTGACTTTGTGGCTGCCGGCCGGGCTGACGCCTTCGTTTTTGTAGTAGATTTTCGCGGGGGTGTCGAGGGCTTTTTCGAGCTCATAGGCGCGGATGAGGGGGGTGGGCCTCCAGATGCGGTATTTTTCGACGATTTCTTCGGGTATGTCGATCCAGCGTTCCTGGGTGACTTCCTGTTTGATGAGCTCCATAGGGAAGATGGGGGCAAGGTCGGCGGGGCCGATGGGCTGTTTGGTGGCCGGGTGGAGGGGCGGGGCCAGCTTGGTGGGCATGTCGGCCTGGATGTTGTACCAGCGGCGGGGGATCTCCTGTTCGTCGAGGAATATTTTTTTGTCTTTGTGCATGGTTGCAACCCCTTTCTTTTGCTGAAAATAAAAAACCCCTCGTCCTGATAGGGACGAGAGGTTACTCGCGGTACCACCCTGTTTGGCCGCGTGCGCGGCCCGACTCGCTAAGGCGCGGACGGCCATGGCCGTCGATGCCTTTCCCCTGGTAACGGCGGGGCTTCTCCCGGCGGCGCCTACCCCGCATAATGCGGCTCGGGCTGCATTTCCCAGGCCCATTCACCGTGCCCAAAATACCGGCCTTCCACCACCGCCGGCTCGCTGTGATTCTCCACCACGGCTACTCTTCCTGTTCATCAATTTTGGCTGATTTAGGTTTGCTTGGATTATAGCAGTAAAGGGGCGGGCCTGTCAAGAGAGGGGGTTTTACCTGAGTGAGTGCAAGCATGATTGGGAACAGCACCGAGAGATATATCTAAAGTGTAAAATCTGCGGTGAAACGAGGAATGTCGAGTGGTTAGCCACCTCCCTGCAGGGGAGGGTGGAGGAGCAGGCTGCCGGGTGGTAGTGAGCCTGTTGTCTGCTGCGTAATAACTGATCCAGGGTGCGACCGCCCATGATATCACTGCCTAGGGATACAAAAAAATAAAGCCAGACAGGGAAGCCCGGCTTTCCGTAGGATTTACTCCGAGCACTTATCGTCGCCAAGGCATGCGCGGCTAGGTCCAACGGTAAGAATTTTATTTACATTAATTCTGATGATATCGCCTTCCTGGAAAAGATCGGGTTCGATCTCCTCGATAGTGGCGTCTTCTCGGATTAACGCAGGATCGCAGGCTAACCGCAAACGAATAAAATCTGCACGGTTTTCATGGTTGCAGCACTCATCCTCATCGTGGCCGCGGTCATTGTGACCATCTACAATCTGTCCCTGCAACACGAGGAGCTCGTCTGTCACAATGGTAACCGTTCCTATGCAACCAAGAAAAGTCTCTTTTTTAGAACCCATGATCGACCTTCCCTCCACTTCTTTATTTTGGTGAGCCTATCGTATAATATGAGGAACATTATGTTAATGTTACATAATGTCTTGAGCGTGCAAAAAAAATCATCGCCATAACCTCAGCATAACTACAGGTTAGCTAAATCCTCGGCTGTGTCATCGCCGACCCGGCTACCGGCCGCCGTCAATACGTACCACGCCTCCTTCTTCCGCAGCGGCCGGCGAGCAGGTGACACAAAATAACGAGTCCAGGCTTAAAGCCTGGACTGAAGGACTAATCTAACCTTGGTTGCGTACGTCGAGTGGGCCATCTGAGGAGCAAGTGCGCAAGTTCTTGGCGCTTCAGCGCCTAGAGCTGCGGCCTGCCCCTTGCGGGTGCGCCGCAGATGGGGGCCTTATCAACGGCCGTAATTTATTGATCAACCTCTTTAAGGTGCTTGAGATACAAGTCGTAGTTTCTCCTGATTAATTCGGGGATGGGGAGGTTGTAGGGGCAGCGGGTGAGGCAGACGCCGCATTCGGTGCATTGGGCGACGGATTCGATGGCTTTTTTGGAGAAGCCTACGGCGACTTCTTTGGACATGCGGTGGGCGACGACGGGGTAGGCCATGGCGGGGGTGATCATGACGCCGTTGGGGCAGGGCTGGCAGTATTCGCACCGGCGGCAGAACTGGCGGCCGAGGCGGTCGCGGTATTCGGCCATGAGGGCGCGGTCGGCGTCCTCTACGACGTTTGGCGCGTCGTAGATGGCGGCGACTTGGTCGACGTATTCAACGGAGTCGAAGCCGGGGATGGGGATGACGTCGGGGAACTGGCGGAGGTATTTGAAGGTGAGGGCGGCGTTGTCGAGGACGCCGCCGCCGAACGGCTTCATGGCGAGGATGCCGAGGCCGAGGGAGCGGGCGGTGACGTGGAGTTCGTCGGCGGCCGCGGGCTCGACGAAGCTGAAGGGGAATTGGATGGTGGCGAAATGGCCGGTTTTGATGAGGCGGTTGGCCATGGCGAGGCTGTGGGAGGTGAGGCCGATGTGGCCGATCTTGCCCTGCTCCTGGGCTTTGAGGACGGCTTCGAGGGCGCCGCCGGGGCCGGAGATGGCTTGCCAGTCTTTTTCCTGGGAGACCTGGTGGAGCTGGTAGAGGTCGATGTGGTCGGTGCGTAGGAGGCGGAGGCTGGCGTCGAGGTGTTCGGCGGCGCCGGCGGCGTCGCGCTTCATGGTTTTGGTGGCGAAGATTACTTTGTCGCGCATGCCGGCGAAGGCGCGGCCGATTTTGTCTTCGCTGCCGATGTAGGCGTTGGCGGTGTCGTAGAAGGTGACGCCTTTGTCGTAGGCGCGCCTTAGGACGGCGACGGCTTCGTCGACGCCGAGGCGGATGATGGGGATGCCGCCGAAGCCGAATTCGGAGACCCGCAGGTTGGTTTTGCCGAGAAGCTGGTAGCGCATGGTTTCCCTCCGTTTTCCAGATGTCTTTATGGGGATATTTCTGCCGCGCCGCGCCGGTTTCCTGCCGGAGGCGGGCGATACGACGGACCGATTTTCGGGCGGGGAAAAAGTTGTATCCGGGGCGCAAGAGTGTTAGTATATATTATATCTAGATTATCTCTGGCATTTTTACGGAGGATGGAATGAATTTATTCGGTTCGAAGAGTAGTGACGGCAACTTCCAGAAGTGCATCGCCGAGGCGCGCAAGTGGTTCGAACGCGAGGACCGGGAGAAGGCCTGTTACTGGTATACGAAGGCCGGGCTGGCGGGGCGCGCGGACGCGGAGATGCGCGATCTGGGCGATTTTCTGGTGGTGGCGACGGAGTACCGGCCGGAGATGGCGAGCGAGGTTGCCCGCTTGATCCTGGGACGGAGCGGCCCGATACCGGCGATGTATATGCAGGATGTTTTCTGCTGCGCGTTGTTCGTGCCCGACCGGGCGCTGGAGCAGGAGGCCATCCGCCGGGTGCTGAGCGATAAGCTGAACCCGACGCTATGTGTGCGGATCGCGGATATGTATTTCGAGTATGCGGCCGACCGGCGGGACCAGGTGCAGGCGGTGCAGTGGATCCAGCGGGCGGCGGCGTCCGAGGCTAGGAGCTTCAGCGACTGGTCGGCGAAGGCGTACGCGCTGTTTTTGCTGGTGGATGAGGACGAGAAGGCCAAGCTGGCGGTGCTGGGCTGCGCGCAGAAGGCGCTGGAGATGGCGGGTACGGACCCGGATGTGAATGTGGACGCGCTGGAGGATCTGCTGGAGGCTTTGGGGTTTTTGGAGTACGACGGCAGCCTGATCGCAAAGTATTTGTACGAGAAGCTGCTGGCGAATAATCATATCGCGCTGCCGGAGAAGCACCGCATCTGGCAGGATTTGAAGGAGCTGCAGGAGCACCTGAAGGGGTAATGCGCGGCAAAAGCCTGAAACTGGGAAACGGTTTCAGGCTTTTTAAATGTGTTATACTATTTCATTTTATATTGCGGGGAATAAGGTAATCGCCCCTGAGCTGGACGCTTTGACGATAAACCGGTGCAATTCGCCGGCCAGGTCAATGAAGAGCTTGCCGTCGGTGCGCGGGGCGGCGTCGCCGTGGCCGGCGGTTGCGACGGCTGAGCCTGCGGGCAGGACGGCGATGGTGTCGAGGAAGGTGTCGACGATGCGGGGGTCGAGTTTGCCGCCCCGCGACCGGAGGAGGATTTCGCAGGCCTGACGGGACTGGCAGGCGGCGCGGTAGGGGCGGTCGGCGGTGACGGCGTCGAAGTTGTCGGCGACGGCGACGATGCGGGCAAAGAGGTGGATGCTTTCGCCGGCGAGGCGGCCGGGGTAGCCGGTGCCGTCGTAGTTTTCGTGGTGCTGGCAGGCGATGTGGGCGGCGGAGATGGGCAGCGCCCACTGGCTCCGCAGGGTGCGGAAGGCTTCTTGGCCGTGGCGGTGGATGGCCTGCCACTCGGCGGCGGACAGCGGCCCGGGCTTGTCGAGGATGCGTTGCGGGATGCGCGTTTTGCCGAGGTCGTGGAGGAGGGCGCCGACGGCGAGCTCGGCGAGTTGGCCGGGCGGCAGGCGCAGCTTGGCGCCGATGAGGACGGAGAGCAGGCATACGTTGAGGGAGTGGCTGAAGGTGTAAGAGTGGTGGGTGCGGAGGTTGGTAAGGTGGCGGAGGATGTGGCGGTTGTCAACGGCGTCTTCGACAGTTTTTACGATTAGCGCTTTGAGCCCGCCTGTTTCGATATGACGGTCGCGGAGGAAGCGCCCCGCGCCGCGGTGGATAAACCGGAGGGCTTCGATTCCGGTGCGCTGGTCGAGGAGTTCGTCGGGTTCGATCGGTCTGTAGGGAGCCCGCCAGGCGATGAGGTCGGTTTCGGGGACGGGGCGTGAGGGGTAATGGGCGGCCGGGAGCGAGGCGGCGTAAGGATGCGGGGCGCCGGTTTCGTCGTATTGGCTGCTGGCAAGTGTCATTGCGGGTGCGGGCTGGCCGGGTGACGGACTGAGCATTGTTCTCCCCCCCGAATGTACGGTGTTTTATGTTTTATTTTACATCTTTCACCATGTTTCCCAATTAAATCCTAAATTTATCTTAAATGATTCCTAATTAATTATTGTGTCGAACTATAGTTGTCTGCCGGGATTTCTTTCCGACATTGTCCGCCATTATCCGCTATTTGGCGGCGGCGATGCGGACAAGCTCCGACAAGTAGGGCGGAAAATGCCTGCGGATGCGATGGGGGCGACGGTTCGACCGGTCGCTTCGTGTCGAAATTATTTTCGCGGCGCGCGGGCTCAGGGTAAATTTTCCTGCTACCCTTTTGTGCAAAAATATGTTACTATACTTGCCACTCGAAAAATAAATGTGTTATACTATTGTCGTAGATGAGAGATATTGACACATATCATTGATGCGCAAGAGCGATATATTGTGCATACCATTTGGGAGAGTGATAGTTGGTGAAGGCCAGAATCGCCATCAACGGCTTCGGACGGATTGGCAGGATGTGCCTGCGGGCTTCGCTGGCGCGGGAGGATATCGAGGTCGTGGCTATTAACGGCACGATGGATCCGGCGTCGTTGGCCCATTTGTTGAAGTACGATTCGGTGCACGGCGTTCTCGACCGTACGGTTGTGGCTACTGACCGGGAGATTGTGGTGGACGGCAGGCCGATCAGGATATTGTCGGATCGCAATCCCGCGAATCTGCCCTGGGGAAGCCTGGGGGCGGATATCGTGATCGAGTCGACCGGCAAGTTTAATTCGGGCCGCGATTGCCAGGTTCACCTGGATAACGGGGCCGGTAAGGTTATTATTTCCGCGCCGGCGAAGGACGCGGTGCCGACGTTCGTGATGGGCGTGAATGATGACGACTACAGCCATCAGAAGCATCATATCGTTTCGACGGCTTCGTGCACGACGAATTGCCTGGCGCCGGTAGCGAAGGTGCTGCACGAGCGGTTCGGGATCGTGAGCGGGTTTATGTCGACGGTGCATGCTTTTACGACCGATCAGCGCAGCCTCGATAACAGCCATAAGGATCCCCGGCGGGCGCGGAGCTGCGTGCAGTCGATCATCCCGACGTCGACCGGCGCGGCGAAGATGATCGGCGAGGTGATCCCGGAGCTGAAGGGAAAATTGAACGGGATCGCGATCAGGGTGCCGGTGCCGAATGTTTCGCTGACCGATCTTGTGGCCCAGTTGAGCCATAAGGTGACGGTGGAGGAGGTAAATCAGGCACTGTGCGCGGCGGCCCACGGTCCGCTGAGGGGCATTCTCGATTATTGCGAGGAGCCGCTGGTGTCGGTGGATTTCCTGAAGAACAGCCATTCGGCGATTGTGGATTCGCTGTCGACGATGGTGGTGGGTCCGAATTCGGTGAAGGTTCTCGCCTGGTATGACAACGAGTGGGGTTATGCGTGCCGGGTTATCGATTTCGCTAGCCTGATGGCCCGGAGGGCCGAGGAAAATGTAGCATGGCCGACCCGCAAAGCGGCCGGTTGAGGAGGGTAAAGTATATGTCTTCTTCTCATTCTCATTGTCCCGACTGCGGAGGCCGGGGAACGGTTGCTGCCGATTGCCCGTATTGCCGTGACAGCGACGCTCACGAGCACCACGATCTTGATGGTAAGATTTGTCCGAGCTGCGGCAGCGCAGGCTATGTGGAAGATGCCTGCCCGTCCTGCAGCGGGAGGGGAACGGCCGGCCACTATCGCAAGGTGAGCTGACCGAAATAAAGAACCGGGCCTGGTTAGCCCGGTTCTTTATTTTTTGTTTTCAGTATTCCAGGCTGTTCCAAAACGAGTATAGCAAGGCGCACCGGATAAGCAGGCACACAACGCTTTAGCGTTGATGTGATCGCTTATACCCGAAAGGGTGCGAGCGCGCCGCGACGCGTACTAAACGTACGCTAGCAAGCGCTCTGAGGAGCAAGTGCGCAAGTTCTTAGCGCGTAGCGCTTAGAACTGCGGCCTGCCCCCTGCGGGTGCGCAGCTAGACGAAGTTTGGGGGCAGCCTGGCTTATTGGATGGTGAAGTTGTAGTCGCCGATGTGGTCCCCGTCGAAGTAGATTTTGACGGTGTAGCGGCCGCTCTGCCAGGAGCCGACTTCGGCGGCGCCGGCACCGGTGGTGAAGCGGGCGGATTCCCAGTCTTTTTTGGGCTGGGCGGTGCGTTTGATTTCGGCGACCTGCCGGCCGGCGGGGTCGATGTAGCGGAGGACGAGCGGGATGGAGGAGTCGGCGATTTTGTGGTTGTTGTTTTTGTAGGCGATTTCGGTGTAGATTATCCTGGCCCGGGGGGTGAATTCGCCGGCGTAGGTGCGCTGGGCGAGGGCGGGCGGATTTTGGCCCCCTTCGAAGAAGCGGACGGCGGTGATTTCGCCTTTTTTGCCGGCAGCGGGCGGTTTGGTTTCGCCGGCGGGCGCGGCAGGCTGCGCCGGGGCCGGCGCGGGCTGCTTGTCTTTGGCTGGCAGGATTTTGCCGGCGAGTTCGCGGAGGGTTTTTTCGAGGTCGAAGCTGCGGAGAGTTTTTTCGAGCTCGCCGCGGTCGAGTTCCTGGGCGAGTTTGGCGTCGTCGAGCGAGCGAAGGCCGATGACGACGTTGCGGACAAGGAAGCCCCCCGCGCTGAGCAGGAGGAGGATGACGACAACGATGGCGACGAGTTCTTTTACGATTCCCGAGCGGTTGCTGTCCACGCGGCCTCTCCCCTTTCGGCGTTTCTGCTCCGGGATGTCATCAGAGGATCGCTCCGCCGTCGACGACGACGGTCTGACCGGTGACCATGCCGGCGGTGAGCAGCAGGGGTACGACGACGGCGGCGACGTCTTCGGGGCCGCAGACTCTGCCCAGGGGGGTGCCGGCGCCGAGCCTGACTACATGGTCTTCGCGCCCGGCTACCCAACGGGTGAGGACGATGCCGGGGGCGACGCTGTTGACGCGGATTTCGGGGGCGAAGACCTGGGCGAGCGATTTGGTGAGGCTGATGGCGGCGGCTTTGGAGGCGGCGTAGGCGATGGAGCTGCCGCGGCCGGTGATGCCGGCGATGGAGGTGATGTTGACGATGGCGCCGCCGGTTTTTTTGAGGTGGGGGGCGCAGGCCCGGCAGACGAAGAAGACGCCTTTGACGTTGACGGACATGATGTTGTCCCAGTATTCGCCGGCCATGTTTTCGAGGTCGCCGGCGTCGACGAAGTGGGTGGTGCCGGCGGAGTTGACGAGGTAGTCGAGCCGGCCGAAGCGCTTGACGGCGTTGTCGACCATGCGGCGGACCTGGGCGTCGTCGGCGACGTCGGCCTGTTCGGCCAGGCATTCGGCGCCGGCGGCTCTGACGGCTGCGGCCGTTTCGTCGGCTTCTTTCGCGGAACGGGAGTAGTTGACGACGATGTCGATGCCCTGGGCGGCTAGGCTGAGGGCCACCGCCCGGCCGATTCCCGTGCCGCCGCCGGTGATGAGGGCTACTTTCCGATTGTCCATTTTTTTGCCTCCTGAGCGGGGCAAGCCGCCCCCGCGTGTTGTGCGATATTGTAATGGTTTCTACGCCGGCGCTTATATCCCTGTAGCGCCGCGGGGAAAATGTGCGGGCGCCGGCGGCTTGTCACGCTTTTGTCATATTTTTGGGTTATCATGACAGTCGTAGGTGGTCGGCACAGCACCGGTTAACTGGCTATAATTTTTGAGTTCTGATGCGCTCCGGTGCATAGCCGACCATTTCCATATATTGTGGCCGCCGGCCGTGACCATAGGCGGCGGCCGGGTTCCCGGGGATATGGGTAATATTGACCGTTGACCCCCATGCTCCGCCTTTGTTATATTAACCTTGGGAGGAGTATACATAACACCAGGGTTATGCCAGTTTTAAGGAGGTTGTGCTGTGAAGAGAATCGTGCTTACTGTTGCCGCTATCCTCACGTTGAACGCCGCTACGGCGATGGCCGCTCCGATCAATGATCTGGGGCGCGGCCAGACTGCTCTTGGCGTGGGCACGGATACCGTTTATCTGGAGCATAAGCTGTCGGACAGTTTCACGCTCGGGTTTGAGAATGTCGACCGCAGCTCCAGCATGGATGGTATTTACGGGCAGTTCCAGCTTTCCGAGAATTTCCGCGGTATCGTCGGCAGCCGAGACGTGGCTGGCGATTCTAAACTGTATGTCGGGGCGGCGGTCCACGCTCCCCTGGCCTCCGAGTGGGACGGTTACGCGTCGCTGATCGGCGGCGGCAATTTCAACGAGGTGCAGGTGGGGGCCAATCTCCGCCTGGCGAGCAATGTCGATCTCAATGTCGATTACCATTCTTTCTCGCCTGACTACGGCCGCAGCAAGAGCGGCGTGGGCGTGGGCGCGACGGTTAGGTTCTAGGCTGCGGATAGACGCGAGCTGAACAGAGTAAGCCCCTGCCGGAAGATTCCGGCGGGGGCTTATATTTTATGTAGGATAGCGGCGGGAAGAGGGCGAATGTATAGTGGTGGAGTATAATCGGCCGCTATACAGGAGGTTTCCCGATGTCTTCAGTCGCGTTGGTGTTTGTCACGCTCGCTGTCATCGTTTTTCTGCTGAACCGTAAGGTGAAGATGGGGCTCGCGATGGTGGCCGGGTCGGCAATTATTTTTTTTGCGACCGGCCCGACGCCGGCCAAGCTTTGGGCAGCCGCCGCGGCGACGGCTACCGGCCGAGCGACGTGGGAGATCGTCCTGGCGTTGTATTTTGTAATGTGTCTGGAGTACCAGCTGCGCACGGGCGGCATTATCGACGGGATGATGGCGGCGGCCCGCCGCCTTTTCCGCAGCGACCGCTTTCTGCTGGTGCTGATGCCGTCTTTTCTGGGCTTCCTGCCGTCGCTGGGCGGGGCGATATTTTCCGCGCCGCTGGTGGAGAACGCCGCCAAGCCGTTTGGCCTGAGCGCTGAGAGGAAGACGACGATCAATTACTGGTTCCGCCATGTGTGGGAGTTCACTAACCCGATTTTTACCGGGATGCTGCTGGCGAGCCAGCTGTCGGGCATCCCGCTGGGCGAGCTTGTTTCGTCGATGCTGTGGGTGACTGCTTTGGCGCTGGCGATCGGCTGGCTGGCGCTGATTTCGCCGCTGAAGGCGACGTTTGGCTCCACCCACCCGCCCGCGGCCGACGACGGCACGGGGCGGCGCTATCTGCTGCTGGCGGCCGGGCCGATCATGGCGAACTTCGCGCTGGTGGTGCTGTTCAAGCTGAGTGCGGCGGTGTCGATGGCGCTGGTGGTGGCGGCGATGGCGCTGATTCTCCGCCAGCGGGCCGCGGATGTCGGCGCGATGCTCGCCCACGCGCTGGATGGGAAGATGTTGTGGGGCGTTGCCGGCATCTTGTTTTTCCAGCATATCCTCAGTTCCTCGGGGGTGATCGGCGATATCACTGTGCTGATGAACGGCCTGGCGGTGCCGGCGACGGCGGTCATCGGCGTGGTCGCGTTCCTCGGCGGCCTGCTGACGGGGACGTCGCAGGGGTTTGTGGCGATTACTTTCCCGTTCATCGCGCTGCTGTCTCCCGGCGATCTTGGCCTGGTGATGATTTGCTTCGTTACGGGAACGGCGGGGCATATGCTCTCCCCCGCCCATCTGTGCCTGCTGGTGACGCTGGATTATTTCCAGGCCGATTTCCTGCGGGCGCTCCGCCCCGTTTTCGCGCTGGAGGCGCTGATGGTGGCGGCGGCTTATGCGGTGGCGGCATTTTAAGAAGCCGCGGAAGCGAAAAAACGGCCCCGTTGCGGGGCCGTTTTTATTGCGTTATCTTTCTTCGATGAGTTCGACGATGCTGATTTCTTCTTTCTGGAGGTCGAGCATCATGCCGCTGGGAATGCAGACGACGGGTTTTGTCCAGTAGCGGTCGCGGGTGTTGAGGACGATGATTTTCGCCCGTTGGCCGGTGCTGAGGATGACGCTGTTGCCGGTGAATAGTTCGCGCATGTTGTCGAGGAAGGTGAGGCAGACGCCTGTTTCCAGTTTTTGATGCATCTGCCCGGCGATGACTTCGAGGGCGGCGAGGGGCGTCATGCGGCGGCGGTAGGCCCGGTCGGAGGTCATGGCGTTGTAGATGTCGGCGATGGCGATGATCTGCGCGAAGGGGTGGATTTCGTCGCCGGCGAGTTTGCCGGGGTAGCCGCTTCCGTCCCGCCGTTCGTGGTGCTGGAGGACGCCCAGCTTGGTTTCTTCGGCGAGCCGCTGCTCGCCGAGGATGAGTTTGTAGCCTTCTTGGGGGTGGCGTTTGATGACTTCGAATTCGCGGGGCGAGAGGGTGTCGGGTTTATCGAGCACGGTCAGCGGCACGAACAGTTTGCCGATGTCGTGGAGGAGGCCGGCGAGGATGAGGTTTTTGAGCCGGGATCCCTGGTATTTCCGCCAGCGGCCGAGTATTGCCGCGACGATGGCGACGTTGAGAGAGTGCTGAAAGGTGTGGTCGCTGTGCAGTCTGATTTCGTAGAGGTGGTCGAGGACGCCGACTGTGTCGGCGAGAAGGGTTATCCGCTGGTCGACGAGTTCTTCCATCTCCAGGAGGGGCACTTCGCGGAAGACGCGGATATGTTCGAAGGTGTGTCTGATGGCGTCTACGGTGCGTACATACTCACCCAGGAAGGCGGCTGCGGACAGGGAGGCCGGCGAGGCCGCATCGATGGGCGGGTGGGTTTCGTCGATGAGGATGTGGGATATTTGCCAGCTGCGGAGGTTGCTTATCTGCCACAGCGTGAGCCGCGTGCCCCGCTCTAGCAGCACCACTCCTTCGTCGGAGACGACTTCTCTGTCGACGATCATGCCCGGTACCAGGTTTTGCACGGCTAGTTTCTTCAATTTATGAACCTCCTGGAGAGTATGGAGCGATATAACAAAAACACCGGTTATTGTTCCAGTGTTTTTTTTTCTTCCCCATGCGGTGCGCCGGGTAATACCCGGGAAAGCGGCTCGATAAGCGGGTTCGGGGAGCCATTATTTATGCCACGCTTTTTGAGCCCGAATGGCATGTTTCTACAAAATTCTACAAGAATTGTACCTTTTTCATGAAAAAATTACCAGGGACTAAAGTCCCAATTAATTAGGGCTTCGGTCCTATTTACGGGCCTAAAGTCCTAGTCCGGGCAAAAAAAGAACCGGCTTAATGGAAGGGGGTATTAAGCCGGTTCTCGATATTCCGGCACAAAGGCCGGCTAGGAAGGGGCAGGATGATTATTTCTTGTGTTTGGCGATTTCGTCAAGCGAGGCTTTGAAGTCGGCGCCGAGTTTGTCGATGGCCGGTTTGGCGGCGGCCTGCCAGGCTTTCATGTCTTTGACTTCGGTTACGATTACGCCGCCTTTGATGAGTTTGTCGAGGGCTTCTTTCTCGAATTTATTCCAGGCTTCGATTTGGTATTTCTCGGTCTCCCTGGCGCAGTCCTGGAGTAGTTTCTTGTCTTCGGCGGAGAGTTTATCCCAGGCGACGCGGCTGACCATGAGGACTTCCGGTACGCGCTGGTGGCTGTCGAGGACGTAGTTCTTGACGGCCTGGAAGTGGTTGGCGGTCAGGTAGCTGGGGGGGTTGTTCTCGGCGCCGTCGATGACGCCGGTCTGGAGGGCGCTGAAGACTTCGCCGTAGGGCATCGGGGTGGCGCTGGCGCCGAAGGCTTTCATGAGTTCGACGTTGACGGCGTTCTGGATGACGCGGATCTTGAGGCCTTTGAGGTCTTCGGGGTTCTTGACGGGGTTTTTGGTGTAGAAGCTGCGGGAGCCGGCTTCGTAGTAAGCAAGGCCCATCATGCGGGATTTTTCGAGGTCGGTGAGCATTTTGCGGCCGTAATCGCTGTTGAGGAAGCGCCAGACGTGGGCTTGGTCGTCGAAGATGTAGGGCAGGGAGAAGACGCCGAACTGTTTGTTGAACTCAGCGAGGGTGCCGCTGGAGATGCGGGTGAATTCGATGGAGCCGAGCTGCACCTGCTGGATGACGGAGTTTTCGTCGCCAAGCTGGGCGGAGTCGAAGACTTTGATCTGGATGCGGCCTTTGGAACGCTCGTTGACGAGTTCGGCGAATTTTTTGTCGCCGAGGGTGGTGGGGTAGTCGCCGGGATGGGCTTCGGCGAGCCGGAAGGTGTATTTGGGTTTGTTGTCGGCGGCGGGGGCGGCGTCTTTTTTGCCGCCGCAGCCGGCGACGAGCGCGCCCATCACAAGGATGATTGCCAGACTGACTGCTAACCATTTTTTGCTGTTCATTTTTTTCCCTCCATGTTTTTTATATGTTTGCGTTTTCGCCGTACGCGTTGTTCTGTGTTATTGCCGCCTCCTCCCGCAGCGATTTCCGTTATTCGACCCTATTTGAACAGGGACGGTAACCACAGAACGGTCTGGGGTATGTAGGTGATGAGTAAGAGGACGACGATCATGGCGTAGAAGAAGGGCAGCATGGCTTTGGTGCCCTGGGAGATGGTGACGTTGCCGATGGCGCAGCCGATGAAGAGCACGGTGCCGACAGGGGGTGTGAGGAGGCCCATGCCGGAGTTGAAGATGAGCATGAGGCCGAAGTGGACGGGGTCCATGCCGAAGGAGGTGCAGACGGGCAGGAGCACGGGGGTGAGGATGAGGATCATGGGCGCCATGTCCATGGGGCCGCCGAGGATGAGGAGCAGGATGTTGATGAGCATGAAGATGACGTATTTATTGTCGGAGACGGTGACGAACCACTGGGTGATCATATCGGGGACGCTGAGAAAGGCCATGACGTAGCCGAAGGCGGCCGAGGCGGAGATAAGGAAGTAGACCATGAGGACGGTGCGGAGGGTGCGCTTGAGGACGTTCCACATTCTGGAAAGCGGCACTTCGCGATAGACGCCGAAGGCGAGGATGAAGGAGTAGACAACGGCAAGGGCGCCCGATTCGGTGGCGGTGAAGACGCCGGAGATGATGCCGCCGAGGATGATGAAGGCCGGCGACAGGGAGAGCAGACCGTGGAAGATGATGCCGCCCCACTCGGAGCGGGGTACCGGGTCGCTGGCCGGATAGCCGCGCTTGACGGCCATGAAGTAGGCGACGGTCATAAGTGACCCGAGGAGGAGGAAGCCGGGGACGATGCCGCCGAGGAAGAGGCTTTTGATGGAGATGCCGCCGGCGACGACGGAGTAGAGGACGAGGTTGTGGCTGGGAGGGACGACGACGCCCTGGATGGCGGAGGAGATGGTGAGGCCTACGGCGTAGTCGGCGTCATAGCCTTTTTTCTTCATGGCGGGGATCATTACCGAGCCGACCGAGGCGGCGTCGGCGCCGGCGGAGCCGGAGATGTTGCCGAAGAACATGCAGGCGATGCAGTTGACGAGGGCCAGGCCGCCGCGGATGCGCCCGACGATGAGGCTGGCGAGGTTGACGAGCCGCTGGGCGAGCCCCCCCTCCCCCATTATCTGGCCGGTGAGGATGAAGAAGGGGATGGCCAGCAGGGAGAAGGTTTTGACGCCGTTGATCATCTGCTGCCCGATGGTGGGCAGGGGCACTTCGAGCCAGGTCATGGTGAGGAGCGAGGAGGCGAAGAGCGCCTGGGCGACGGGGAGCCTGAAGAGGGTGAAGAGGATGAAGCTGCAGCCAAGCAGCCATACGGCGATGTCGTTAATGTCCATTATTGTTTAGCCTCCGTCGTTTCTGCGCCCATTTCGATGTCGGCTCCTTTATGACGCCGCGTGTCGTAGCCGAGCATCTGGAGGACCGAGTAGGCGCAGACCATGAAGCCGCTGACCGGCATTACGGCGTAGACGACGCTGTTGGGCATTTTGGTGGCCGGCAGGGTGGACTCTAACATGAGGACGGTGAATTCCCAGCCGTAGATGACGAAGTACAGTCCGTAGATGAGGCCCATGATGTCGATCCATTTGTCGATCCACCTGTTGACACGGGCCGGCAGACGGTCTGTGAGGGCTTCGACGCCCATGTGGACGCCTTCGCGGAAGCCGATGGCGATGCCCATGAAGGCGAACCATACGAGGCAGATGAGGATGGCTTCTTCTGACCAGAAGAAGACGAAGTTGAGGAGTTTGCGGGTCGCGACCTGGACGGCCATGACGATGATGACGCCGAGCAGGGCGAGGATGGCGCAGGTTTCAAACAGGGTGTCGATTTTGGTCGCTATGCGTTTTAATGCTTCCATTGTTGTTTCCCCTCTCCGCGGGGCTACCTTTCGATAGCTCTTCTCTCTATACGCCGCCGTAGGCCATGAAGCCGCCGTCGACAGGGACGACGATGCCGGTTACGAAGCCTGATACGTCTTCGTCGGCGAGCCAGACGAGGGTGCCGAGGAGTTCTTCCGGCTTGCCGAAACGTCGCATGGGTGTGTGGGCCATGACTTTTTCCGCTCTGGGGGTGAGCGAGCCGTCGGGGTTGGTGAGCAGGGTGCGGTTTTGTTCGGTGAGGAAGAAGCCGGGGGCGATGGCGTTTACTCTGATGCCGGCGTCGGCCATGTGGACGGCCAGCCATTGGGTGAAGTTGCTGACAGCCGCTTTGGCGGCGCTGTAGGCGGGGACTTTGGTGAGCGGGCTGTAGGCGCTCATTGAGGAGATGTTGATGATGGTGGCGCCTGGCCGGCCGACCATCTGGGCGGCGAAGATTTGGCTGGGGATGAAGGTGCCCATGAAGTTGAGGCGCATAACATAGTCGAAGCCCTCGGTGGCCATGTCGAAGAAGGTTCTGACGGCTTCGTCCTTTTTGTCCATGTCGGCTAGCTGGAGGGTCTCTTTGCTGGTGGTGCCGCGCGGGTCGTTGCCGCCGGCGCCGTTGATGAGGATGTCGCAGGGGCCGAGCTCGTTTTTGACGGTGGCGGCAGCTTTGATGACGCTTTCCCGGTCGAGGACGTCGCAGGATACGCCGATGGCCGTCCCACCGGCGCTGACGATGTCGTCGGCTACTTTTTGGGCCTTTTCTCCGCTGCGGCCGAGGATGGCGACTTTGACGCCGAGGCCGGCGAGTTCGCGGGCCATGGGGGCGCACAGAATCCCGCTGCCGCCTGTGATGACCGCTACTCTTCCCTTTAAGGTTTTGTTCATTTTTGGTCCCCCTCGCTCATTTTTTTGATGGCATCCCATAGTCCGTGGAGATATACCGCGCCTAACGCCCTGTCGTAGAGGCCGTAGCCGGGCATCCCTTCCTCTCCCCAGATCATCCGGCCGTGGTCGGGCCGGATGGGACCCGTGAAGCCCACTTCGTGGTAGGCTTTCATTACTTCGAACATGCTGACGGCGCCGGTGTCGTCTTTGTGGGCGGTTTCGTAGAATACGCCGGGGCGCTCGATGATGATGTTGCGCACGTGGCCGAAATGGAGGCGACCCATTTTGCCGAATTGGCGGACCATGGCGGGGATGTCGTTGTTGCCGTCGGCGCCAAGGGCGCCGCTGCAAAGGGCGAGGCCGTTGGCGGGGCTGTCGACGAGCCCGATGATGCGCTCGAGATTGGCCTTGTTTATGACGATGCGCGGCAGGCCGAATACCGGCCAGGGCGGATCGTCCGGGTGGATGGCCATTTTGATGCCGCACGCTTCGGCGGTGGGGATTATGCCCTCGAGGAAGTATTTGAGGTTGGCGAACAGTTTCTCGTCGTCGACGTCTTTGTAGAGGGCGAAAAGTTTCTTTATGTGGGCGAGCCGCTCTTTTTCCCAGCCGGGGAATTCGAAGCCGTTGGAGCCCTGCTCCATCTGTTCGACGAGGACTTCCGGCTTGAGGCCGCGGATTTTGTCTTCTTCGTAGAAGAGCGCGGTGGAGCCGTCGGGGAGGACTTTGGCGAGGTCGGTGCGCATCCAGTCGAAGACGGGCATGAAGTTGTAGCAGACAACTTCGATGCCGGCTCTGGAGAGGTTCCTGAGGGTGGCGCAGTAGTTTTGTATGTAGCGGTCCCGCGTGGGCAGGCCGAGTTTGATGTCTTCGTGGACGTTGACGCTTTCGACGGTTTTGAAGGTGAGCCCGGCAGCCTCGATCTGATTCCTGAGGTTGAGGATGTCTTCATAGGGCCAGATTTCGCCGACGGGGATGTGGTAGATGGCGCTGACGACGTTGGTTACGCCCGGTATCTGCCTGATGTGTTCGAGGGGGATGCTGTCGAGTTTTTCTCCGTACCATCTGAATGACATTTGCATGGGTTTTCTCTCCCTGTCGGCTTTCTTGTTACGTTTTTAGATGTTTGCTCGGTTTGTTTTGATGGGCAGGAAGTAGTGGCCGTATTCGCCGCGCAGGTATTCGAGGTCGACGACGACTTTGTTGAGGTGGAGGTTGATCGTTTTTTTGGCCAGGGCCGGGTCTTTTTCGCGGATGGCCCGGATGAGTTCTTTGTGCTGGTGGATGAGCTGCTCCCAGTCGAAGCCGACGGCGAGGTTGAGCATTCTGACGCGGTTGTAGTGGGCGTTCATGTGCTGGAGCATCGACCAGGTGCGGGCTTTTTTGCAGCCTTTGAAGATGGTGGCGTGCATGGTTTCGTCGAGTTCGAAGAATTTGTGGTAGTTTTTTTCGCTGATGCACAGTTCCTGGAGGGCGACGCAGGATTGAAGCTGGAAGAGGTCTTCGCCGGGGAAGGCTACGCAGGCTTGCTGGATTACTTCTTTTTCAAGGGTTTCCCGGACGAATTTCGATTCTTCGACTTGGTCGGTGTCGATGAGCGAGACGTAGGTGCCCTTTTGGGGGTAGATGTCGAGGAGTTTTTCCTGCGCGAGCTTGATAAACGCTTCGCGGACAGGGGTGCGACTGACGTGAAGCCGTTCGGCGATCTCCTGTTCGGAGATGCTTTGTCCGGGCTGAAGGGTCAGGTTGATGATGTTGGCCTTGAGCAGCCGGTATACGTATTCGCGGGCGGATTCCTGCTGAAAGCGTTCGATGGCAATCAATTTCCCATATTCCCCCTTCACGGTCTCTATGAAAATACTACCATACTACCATACTAGTGTAAATAGTATGCATTTTAATTTTCTGAAGATATTCCGCATTGTAAAACGTGGCCTTTTTGCTGCTTTGCTGCGCTTGCCGCCGGAATGCGGGTAAATGCAAGAAAGACGCGCCTTGGAGGCGCGTCTTTCATTGGGTGTGTGTTTTGCGGTTTTCGGGTGGTTATTTGGGGATCAGATAGCTCATGGGCACGAGCACGATTTCGGGGAAGAAGGTCAGCAGCAGCAGCAGGACGATTTCGATCCACAAATACGGCATGACTTTGCTGATGATCTCTTCCATGGAGACCTTGCCTACGCCGGCGGCGACGTTGAGGACGGTGCCGACCGGCGGGGTTAGTACGCCGATCATGTTGTTGAAGACGAACATGAACCCGAAGTAGATGGGGTCGATGCCGGCTTTCTCGATGATCGGCATCATCACGGGGGTGAGGATGAGGATGGTCGGGGTGGCGTCCATGGCGGTGCCTACGAGCAGGACGATGATGTTGATGACGAACATCAGCAGGATTTTGTTGTCCATGATCGGCGCCAGCGAACTGGCGATCCACTGCGGGATGTTGGCGACCGCGATCAGCCACGACGATATCATGGCGGCCGCGCACAGGAACATGACGATGCTGGTTACTTTGGCGGCGGACACTAATACGTCGCAGATGTGGTTGAGCTTGAGTTCCCGGTAGATGAACACGCCGACGAACAGCGCGTAGAAGACGGCGATGGAGGCGGCCTCGGTGGGGGTGAAGACGCCGCCGCGCAGGCCGACGATGATGATGCCGGGGAGGATGAACGCCCAGATGGCGTCGCGGGCTGTTTTCAATACGACGGAGAGCGGCTGCTTCGGCTGCATTCTGAATTGCCTTTTGCGGGCCAGCCACGCCCAGGTTAGGGCGAGGAAGATGCATAGCAGCAGGCCGGGCACGATGCCGGACATAAAGAGTTTGGGTATGGAGACGTTGCCGGTGACGCCGAAGATGATCATGGGCACGCTCAGCGGCATGATGGGCGGGATGATGGCCGCTGAGGCGATGAGGGCCGCCGACATGCCCCGGTCGTAGCCGGCTTCGACCATTATCGGAATGAGGATGGCGCTGAGGGCCGCCGTGTCAGCGACCGCCGAGCCGGACAGGCCGGCGAAGATGAGGCTGGCGATGATGGCGACATAGCCGAGGCCGCCGCGGACGTGGCCGACGAGGGCCATGGCGAAGGCGATGATGCGTTTGGAGACGCCGCCGGCGTTCATGAGTTCGCCGGCGAGGATGAAGAAGGCGATGGCCATGAGGGGGAAGTTGTCGGCGCCGTCGACGAGGGTGGCAGCGAGGATCTGGGTGTCGAACATGTTGAGCTGGAAGAGGAGGAAGACGCCGCTGATGATGAGCGAGTGGGCGATAGGGATCCCCAGAGCCATGGCAACGAGGAGCGAGCCAAGAAATACGAACATTGTCATTTCCATTATTGCTTCGCCCCTTCCTTGGCTTCGCCGGCGATCAGCTGTGTGTCTTCGTTGTCGCTGGTCATTACGAGTTCGCTGTCAGCCATTTTGCCGGTTATGAGCCGGTAGAGGTTGCACAGGGAGATGACTACCATCGAGACGCTGCAAATAAAACCGGAGACGTACACTAAGGCCAGCGGTATCTGCATCGAGGACGATACCTGGTCGCCGGTCAGTACGGTCATTTTCCAAGTTCCATGGACGCAGAGGCCCATTGTTATCACAAGGATGATGTTGTTGAATATAAACAGTTTGCGCCGGCCGTTGATCGACAGTTTTCTCACTAATGTGTCGACGCCGAGGTGGGCGTTTTCCTGGTAGGCGACGATAGCGCCCAGGAAGATAAGCCAGATGAACAGGTACCGGGAGGCTTCCTCAGCCCAGGTGAGGCCTTCGTTGAAAAAGTAGCGCAATATTACGTTGGCGAAAACAAATGTGGCCATGCAGGTAAGGCAGACCGCTATCGCTGCGTGGAGCAGGCGGTTTATCTGTTTGCTAAAGCTGCCCATATTCCGGCTTCCTTTCGGGGGAGTACTTATCCCCGTTTTGAGTTTGTGCACGGCAATAAATAATTGCGGTCGTGCAAAAAAACAGGCGGGACTGTCGAAAGCAGGCGATTTCGCGAATACTTGGCGACAGTCCCGCCGCTCGACCAGGTGTTACTTGGAGGCCTTGGCGATTTCGGCTTTTACTTCGTCGACGACGTCTTTGCCGATTTCTTTTTCAAACTGGGCGGCAATGTCCTTGGTGGCGTCCATGAAGAGTTTCTGCTGTTCGGGGGTCAGATTGGTGACGGTCATGCCGGCTTTTGCCAGGCCCTGGGCGGCTTCGGCGTCAACCTTGCGGTTGTATTCGCGCTGCCATTTGCTGGCTTCCTGGCCGGTTTTCCTGAGGAGTTCCTGGTCTTCCTTGGGCAGGGTGTCCCACAGCTTCTTGCTGTACATGATGACGAACGGGGTGTAGACGTGTTTGCTCATGGTGGTGTATTTCTGTACTTCGTGGAATTTCTGCAGGAAGTTGGTGGTGTTCGGGTTTTCCTGGCCGTCGATGGTCTTCTGCTGCATGGCGTTGAAGACTTCGCTGAACGGCATCGGAGTGGGGTTGGCGCCGAGTTTTCTCCAGGCAGCCAGGTGGACGGGGTTTTCCATGGTCCTGATCTTCAGGCCTTTGATGTCTTCCGGGGTCTTGATTTCGCGCTTGCTGTTGGTTACCTGGCGGTAGCCGTTTTCCATGTACATGAGGCCTACGAGACCATGGGCGGAAAGCGAGTCGAGCATTTTCTTGCCGAACGGACCGTCAAGAACGGCGTCGACTACTTTCTCGTTGGGGAACAGGAACGGAAGGTCGAATACCATCCAGCGTTTGTCGATGGTGGCCATCGGCGAGCTCGAGGGACCGGACATTTCCAGCGTGCCGGCTCTGAGGGCGGTCATGGTTTTGATGTCGTCGCCGAGCTGGGCGCTGGGGAAGATCTGGATCTCAAGACGGCCTTTGGATTCCTTGGCAACAAGTTCCTTCCACTTTTCCAGTCCCTTGTATTCCGGGCTGGCATCATTCAGGCCGATGGAGACCTTGATGACTTTTTTCTCGACTTTCTGCTCGGCAGGCTTCTTGTCGCCGCCGCCACATCCTGCCAGCAGGGTTACTGCCATCACGAGAACGAGCAGTACACTGGCTACTTTGAGAGCTTTTTTCATCCTTCTTCCCTCCACTTTTAATATGCAAAACGCCAGGTCAGAAGAGCCTCGCCCAGCATTTTGTCCGTGGTTGCCGGGGGCCGTCGGCCCCTCAGCCCAGGAGCGGCACGGTGTTGGCCGCCTGGGTCATTACGGTGATGGTGTAGTCGTCCCGGCCGATTATCCGCCGGGCAAGGTCGTAGGCTTCGGCGAAAGAGGCGACCGGCTTTAGGCCGGCTTCGCGCATGATGGCGAAGTTTTCCGGCTTGGTGACGCCGAAGATGGCTACTTGTTTGGACATGTCTTTGAGGCGGAAGGCGGAGTAGCCGGGGACGGTGAATTTTTTCCGCACGGCGAGTTCGAATTCGAGCGGGTCTTTGTAGCGCAGCCATTCCATGTATTCGGGCGGTTCGTTGATGTCTTCGCATTCGAGGAAGCAGATGATCGCCCCGCCGGGCTTGGCTGCCATGTAGGCGTTGTCGAGGGCTTTGATGGATTGGTAGAGGTTGATGTCCTTGGGGAAGCCGCCCGCAGAGGCTACGACGAGGTCAGCCTGAGCGGCGATGGGCACGCCGTAGGTCCGCTCGACCTCACGGCAGCCTTCTTCCCAGGCTTTGTGCCAGTGGCCGGCGACGAAGCGGCCGATCTTGCCTTCGGGGGTGAGGACGGCGTGGAGCAGGAAGGCGGGGTTGACCATGGCGGCCATTTCGGTCATGTCGTCGTGCATTTCGTTGCCGACGGTGCGCCCCGACTGGCAGTTGGGGTTGAGGCCCTGGCCGATTTCGGCGCTGAGGCAGTAGCGGTGGTTGCCCTGGATGGTTTCGTAGCCGCTGACTCCGGGCATGATGCCTTTGCGTCCGCCGCCGAAGCCGGCCATGAGGTGGAAGGCGATGCCGCCGGTGAGGATGACTTTGTCGGCGGCCATGATGGTTTTGTTGATGTAGGTTTCGACCCCGCGGCTGGTGGTGCCGACGTGGACGAGGTTTTCCTTGTCGTGGGCGTCGTGCTGGAGCATTTTTATGCGGTGGCATACGGTCTGGCCGCATAGGAGGGCGAGTTCTTCGCCGGTGTTGCGACGATGGGCGCCGAGGGCGACGACGATGGTGATGTCTTCGTCGGGAACGCCGCAGGCGTTGAGTTCGTCGAGCAGGACGGGCAGGAAGGTGTCGAACTGGACCCAGGCCCGGGTGATGTCGCTGACGGTGATGGCGACTTTGTCGCCGGCCCGGACGACTTCGCGGAGGGGTGGGGCGCCGATCGGCGCCGCGAGCGCGGCTTTGACGGCGGCCGGGATGTCGGCGATGGCGGGCAGGAAGCCGCCTTTGATGTCGTAGAGGATTTTATCGGCCGGCAGCGGTACTGAGATGGTGTGGCGTCCGTAAAGAAAGTCGAAGTTTTGTTGTGGCAATTGTCGATCCCCCTGATAAGTTGTTCCATATCATGTCGGCATCATGTCGGCACGTTGTCGCATTGTCCGGACGCGTCGCAGCTGCCGGGCCGGGTCACGTCCCTCAATGCGCAATGCTTATAATATTCTGGAGGCGGCGTGTCTTTCCTGCGTGGAAGTGCACGATACGGAACGATAATTTATCAGGCTACACAATCCTACCGTAAGCTACGCAATCTCTCCTGTTCCACGGGTTATTGTTTGCGGGCCTCGAATTGGGCGAGTTTTTCGTAGAACTGGACGATGCCGCTGTGGTCGTTCTGGCCTTTGCCGTCTACTTTGAGGGCTTGCATTATTTCCATGACCTGGCTGGTAAGGAAGAGGGGCACGCCGACGTCTTTGGCGGTTTCGAGGGCGTTGTTCAGGTCTTTGATGTGCAGGTCGATTTTGAAGCCGGGCTTGAAGTTGCCGGCGATGATCATCGGCGCTTTGGCGTCGAGGACGGTGCTGCCGGCGAGGCCGCCGCGGATGGCCTGGAAGATGACTTCGGGGTCGACGCCGGCTTTGGCGCCGAGGACGAGGGCTTCGCTGACGGCGGCGATGTTGAGGGCGACGATGATCTGGTTGGCGAGTTTGGTGGTGTTGCCGGCGCCGATGTCGCCGCAGCGGACGACGGATTTGCCCATCTGGGCGAGGATGTCTTTGACGCGGTCGAAGATTTCCTGCTTGCCGCCGACCATGATGGAGAGGGTGCCGTCGATGGCTTTGGGTTCGCCGCCGCTGACGGGCGCGTCAAGCATTTCGACGCCTTTTTCGGCGGCTTTGGCGGCGACTTCCTGGGCGGCGAGGGGGGCGATGGAGCTCATGTCGACGATGATGTCGCCGGCTTTGGCGCCTTCGAGGAGGCCGCCTTCGCCGAGGACGACGGTTTTGACGTGGGGCGAGTTGGGGAGCATGGTGATGACGATGCGCGTTTTTTCGGCGACTTCCTTAGGCGAGGCGGCGGCTTCGGCGCCGGCGGCGACTACTTCGGCGACGGCGGCGGCGTTGAGGTCGTATACGACAAGCGAGTGACCAGCTTTGAGAAGGTTTTTGGACATGGGCTTGCCCATGATTCCCAGGCCGACAAAACCTAGTTTCATAGTTTATCTACTCCTTACCGATGATTTTTTTGATCCGCGCCTTGACGGCGTCGGCTGTCAGGCCGTAGTAGACGAGGAGTTCGTCGTAGTTTGTGGCCGAGGTGCCAAAACGGTCTTCGATGCCGACGATGGCGAGGGGGATGTCTTTGACTTCGCTGAGGGCTTCGGCGATGGCGCTGCCGAGGCCGCCGATGATGCTGTGTTCTTCGGCGGTGACGACGGCTTTGCAGCCTTTGGCCATGGCGATGACGGCCTGTTTGTCGAGGGGTTTGACGGTGCTGACGTTGACGACTTTGACGGAGATGCCTTCGCCGGCAAGGGCTTCGGCGGCTTCGACGGCTTTGGAGACCATGACGCCGTTGGCGAAGACGACGACGTCGCTGCCGTCGCGGACGGGGTAGAGTTTGCCGATTTCGAATTCGCCGGCCTCATCGGTGAAGAAGGGCAGGTCGTTGCGGTTGATGCGTATGTAGCAGGGTCCGGGGGCGGCGGCCATGGCCCGCACCATTTTGCGGGTTTCGATGGCGTCGACGGGAACGAGGACGGTCATGCCGGGGATGACGCGCATGGTGGCCATGTCTTCGACGGATTGGTGGGTGGAGCCGTCGCCGAAGTCGGACAGGCCGGCGCTGGAGCCGCAGATGTTGACGCCGAGGCCGGCGATGGAGATGGTCTGCCGGAGCTGGTCGTAGCAGCGGCCGGTGGCGAAGACGGCGAAGGAGTTGATGAAGGGTATTTTGCCGGTGAGGGCGAGACCGGCGGCGGTGGAGGCCATGTTGGCCTCGGCGATGCCCATTTCGAAGTAGCGCTCGGGGAATTGCTGCTGGAAGAGGATGGACATGGTGGATTTTCCGAGGTCGGCTTCGAGCACGACGACGTTTTTGTTTTCCCTGCCCAGCTCTACCAGGGCTTCTCCGTAGGCCTGACGTTGACTTTTCGTAGCCATTTGTTCCTACCTCCGCAGCTTGTCGAGGTCAGATTTGGCGATTTCCCACTGTTCGGGGGTCATGGCGCCATTGTGGAAGGCGGCGTTGTTTTCGGCAAAGGATATGCACTTGCCTTTGACGGTTTCGGCGATGATGACGGTGGGTTTGCCTTTGATGTTATCGGCTTTGTCGAGGGCGGCCAGGATGGCGCCGATGTCGTGGCCGTCGATTTCGATGGTTTCCCAGGAGAAGGCGGCCCATTTGGGGGTGACGGGGTTGGTGTCGAACCGGTCGCAGATGGCGCCGGTGGCCTGGAGCCGGTTGCGGTCGACGATGGCGACGAGGTTGTCGATTTTGTAGTAGGAAGCGGCCATGGCGGCTTCCCAGATCTGGCCTTCGGCGAGTTCGCCGTCGCCGATGAGGACGTATACTTTGCTGGCGAGGCCGTCGAGCCTGAGACCGAGGGCCATGCCGCAGGCGATGGAGAGGCCTTGGCCGAGGGAGCCGGTGTTGGCTTCGATGCCGGGCGTCCTGGTCATGTCGGGGTGTCCCTGGAGCATGGCGCCGAGGGTTTTGACTTTTTTCATTTCTTCTTTGGGGAAGTAGCCCGCTTCGGCGAGGGCGGCGTACTGGACGAGGGCGGCGTGGCCTTTGCTGAGCAGGAACCGGTCCCTGTCGGGCAGGGCCGGGTTTTTAGGGTCGTGCTTCATTTTGTGGAAGTAGAGGGCGGCGACTATTTCCGCGCTGGAGCACGAGCCGCCGAGGTGGCCGACTTTGCCGACGCCGGTGAGGTCGTTGACGATGTGCTCCCTGAGGCGCAGCGCCTTGGCTTCCAGAAGGTCGACGGTTGCTTGCGATGCCAATTTTATTCCTCCCTTAAAGGTCTTGTCAGTCGATGGGAGTGAGGACGATTTTCAATCCCTGTTTGGATTCCATGAGTTCGAAGCTTTCCGCCCATTTGTCGAGCGGCAGTTCGTGGGTGACGAGGTCGTTGACGTCGATGATTTTCTTGTCCATGAGGACGAGGCTCTTTTCCCAGACGTCCCAGGTGTGGCTGAAGGTGCCCTGGAGGGTGACGACTTTGGCGATGAGGGGGTCGAGGGAGAAGCCGACCGGTCCCGGGCCCCAGCCGACTTTGGTGATCTGGCCGTAGGGGCGGACGACGTCCATGGATAGTTTGAGGGTCGGGGAGAAGCCGGCGCAGTCGATGACGGTGTGGGCGCCGTAGCCGTCCCTAAGACCCATGATGACGGGTACGGGGTCCTGTTTGGAGCTGTTGATGGTCATGGTGGCGCCGTATTTTTTGGCGATTTCGAGGCGTTCTTCGTCGCCGTCGGTGCCGACGACGATGATGTCGGCCGCGCCGAGGATGGCGGCGACTTTGGTGCAGAGGATGCCGATCGGGCCGGGGCCGATGACGACGACGATGTCGCCTGGCATGATTTTGGAATTTTTGGCGAGGGCGTTGTAGGCGACGCAGACCGGTTCGGTGCAGGAGGCTTCTTTGAGGGTGACGCCGGCCGGCAGTTTGTGGAGGACGCGGCTGGGTACCCGGACGTATTTGGCGAAGGCGCCGTCGGCCTGGAAGCCGAAGCCTTTGCGCTGCCGGCATACCTGGTAGTGGTTGGTGCGGCACATTTCGCATTTGCCGCAGTAGTCGGCGTGGGTTTCGCAGGTGACGGCATCACCGGCGGCAAAGCCCTCGACGTTGGCGCCGAGTTTCTCGATGGTGCCGGAGAATTCGTGGCCGAGGATGAGGGGCACGTTGACTTTGTAGGAGACGCGATTGTGATGCATGTGGGGATCGCTGCCGCACACGCCTATGTAGGCCACCTTGACAAGGACGTCGTCCGGGCCGATCTCCGGTACCGGCACCTCTCTGACTTCGGTGGCGCCCGCCACGTTGTCGTACTTGACGACCGCTTTCATTTTCAACATAACTCCTCCTTCACTGGCTTGGGACGTTACCGCGGCAAAAAGACAAAGAGTCGCCGGCGGCGCCGCGCTTGCTAAAAGCTGATGGCGCCCCGGTCGAAGACATCCATGATGTGGGCTTTGATCGCCGCTTTGGCTTTGTCGATGTCGCGCTCTTCGAGGATTTCCATGAGCAGCCGGTGGTCTTGGTATACCTGGTCCTGCTTGTGCTCGATCTGGGGATGGACGATGTTGATGAACCGCCGGACATGGCCGTTGAGCATCGCCCAGATGCGGTTGTAGGCTTCGATGCCGCTCCAGGCGACGATGGTACGGTGAAATTCGATGTCGAGGGCGGAGATGGCCGAGTAGTCGGCGTGGCTTTTCTGCTTCTCCCCCATGGCGTCGACGATGTCGTGGAGGGCGCCGAAGTCCTTTTTCGTCAGATTGGGCAGCGTTAGTTCGAGGGCCGTCGATTCGATGTAGGACCTGAGCAGGTGCATGTGGTACATTTCTTTGTTGTCGATGTCGGTGACGAAGGAGCCGGTGTATTTGACGGATTTGATGAGGCCTTCTTCCTCTAGCCCGCACAGCGCCTCGCGCACGGGTATCTGGCTGACCTTGAGTTCCCGGGCGATTTCCGTTTCCACGACCCGTTGCCCTGGCTGAAGCCTGTTTTCGATTATTTTGGCGCGGATAAATTGTTTGATCGTGTCTTTCAAGGGGTTGTTCTCTCCATAACTGCGATCTGTCTGGTTCATCGCCGACACTCCTAATAATATATAATTTCGTACATTATATATTATCAAGATAATTATATATATTCCTGAAGATTGTGTCAATGTCGCCGTTCGGGTCATAATATACAGTTTGACTGTTTAAAACCGCTTTGCTTGTCAAGGCGGTTCAGGGAGGCTGAACTAACTGCGAAGAAAAACACTGCCCAATTTTGGCAGTGTTTTTCAAGCGATTATTTACGGGCTTTGTCGATGGCAGCCAGCACGTCTTTAAAGTCGGCGCCGTATTTTTCAATTACCGGTTTAACGGCATCCTGCCAAGGTTTGAGGTCTTTTACTTCGGTGATTGTCACGCCGCTTGCGCGAACTTTTTCGCCGGCTTCTTTTACGCTTTTATCCCAAACTTCCCTTTGATAGACTATCGAATCCAAAGCCGCTTTTTTAATGAGTTTCTGATCGTCAGGCGATAGCTTATCCCAGACAATCTTGCTCATTAACAGAACTTCCGGAATCCTCTGGTGGCCGTCAACTATATAGTTTTTAGCGATCTGATAGTGGTTTTGGGTAAGAAAAGTCGGATAGTTATTTTCGGCGCCGTCAATTACGCCGGTTTGCAAAGCGCTAAATATCTGGCCGGCCGGCATGGGCGTCGCGCTGCCGCCTAGAGCGGCAACCATTTCCATGTTGATCCTGTTCTGCATGACGCGGATTTTTAAGCCTTTGAGGCTGTCGATGCTGGTAAGCGGCTTAATCGAGTAGAAGCTGCGGGCACCGCTGGTATAGTAGCACAAACCTTTCATTTTGGACTGTTGTAAATCGTCCAGCATCTTTTCGCCTGTTTCACCTAGGAGGAATTTCCACATGTGATCTTCGCTGTCAAAAATATAGGGCAACGAGAATACGCTCATTTGTTTGTTGAATTCGCCCAATGGCGATGAGCTTACGCGGGTAAACTCAAGCGCGCCCAGTTGTATTTGCTCGAGAACGGCTTTTTCCTCCCCCAGGGCCGCGCCCGGGAAAACGTCAACAGTAATACGGCCATTAGAGCGTTGGGCCACCAGTTCGGCAAATTTCCTGTCAGCCTGAGTCACCGGATGATCAGCGGGGTTGCTTTCCGCCAGACGGAATTTGTACTTCGGCGCTTCGCTGGCTGGTTTGGAATCCTTTTGCCCTCCACAACCGGCCAGCAGCATCGACCCGGCTACGGCTACAGCCAATACCGCGCCTATAAGCTTTTTGGCATTCATATTATTACCGACCCCCTTGTTATTTTTTGGGAGTTATCCCCGAGTTAACAAACCGGCAATACGATAAATTTTCATCGCCAGCTGTTTACAAATTATTTTTATAAAGTTATATAAGGCGCTTGCAATACCCTTTCCGGGTTGTTCCAAATAGCGGAATATTTGCCAGGTGGCACAACGCCCATACTCATTTGCGGCGGGCATAATATATTCCTGTAGATAAAAGCTGTTTTTGTCTTGATTTTTTATAGATATTATTTTATTATGTCTATGTATTAACTAGATGTTTGACGAGGTGTTTAGCATGAACGATGTTGCGGATATTTTTTGGCAGGCCTCGCTGGACGAGATAAAACAGGGGTACCGCTACGACGCCGCGGCCGGCGAGTTCGCATGCCTGATCTGCGGGCGGACGTTCGCGGACGGCGAGGTTTTCGCCCACGGCGAGAGGCTGTACGAGGCACGGAGGTACGTGGCGGTGCATATCGCCGAGAGCCACCGGTCGGTTTTCGATTTTCTCCTCGGCCTGGATAAGAAACTGACCGGTCTGACTGAGCATCAGAAGGCGCTCCTGGAGCTTTTTTACGCCGGGAAAAGCGACGCCGAGGTGGCGAAGGAGCTGGGCACGGGCAGCATGTCGACGGTCCGCAACCACCGCTTCGCGCTGCGGGAGAGACAGAAGCAGGCGAAGGTTTTTCTGGCGGTTATGGAGCTTTTGGCCGAACGGACGCCGAAAAAGAGCGGCTTTATCGATCTGCCGCTGAGCACGCGGGTTGTCGACGAGCGGTTCGCGATCACGGCGGCGGAAAACGAGAAGATTCTCGCCGCCTGCCTCCCGGATGGGCCGGACGGCCCGCTGGCACATTTCCCCGCCAAGGAGAAAAAGCGGCTGGCGATCCTCCGGCATATCGTGAAGTATTTCGATCCGGCCGCGACGTATGCCGAGCAGGAGGTCAACGCGGTGCTGAAGCGGTTTTACGACGATTATGCGCTGCTGCGCCGCTATCTGGTGGATTACGGCTTTATGGACCGGACGGTGGACGGCGGCAAGTACTGGCTCAAACCCTAAGACAAGGAGATGACTATTATGGATAGACGCAAGGAATTGAAGCTGGCATATAAGGAGACGCCCCGCCCGATGGGGGTGTATGTTATCAGGAATACGGCGAGCGGCAGGCTGCTGGTGGGGGCGAGCATGAACCTTACGGCGGCCGCTAACTCCCAGAGCTTCCAGCTGAGGATGAAGGTCCACCGCTGCAAGGAGCTGCAGGCAGACTGGGACCGCTTCGGCGGCGACGCTTTCGCCTTCGAGGTGCTGGAGGAGATCGACGCGGCGAAGGTGCCGGCCGACGAGTGGCGCGAGGCGGTGGCGGCGCTGGAGGATAAGTGGCTGGATAAGCTGCAGCCGTATGACGATAAGGGTTATAACGCGCGCCGCAAGGAAAAGGCGGCGCGGTGAGAAATAGGCGGCCCGAATTCCCGGCTGGGGATTCGGGCCGCTGTGCTGTGTTGAATCGGGCTGTTTGTGTTTAATTAGCTACGACGAGGGGAACGCAGGCTACCGCGCCGGAGCTGCGGCCGAACGCGCCGTACGGCTTGGGCCGACACAGCCGTACCGTCGCCAACTGTCGTCCATGACAGATGGCTCCTCGCCCGTCCGTCCATGGACGGGCGTACGTTCGTGTTACCGGCCTGCTGCGCCAACGGCGCGTAACGGCCTCCGCAACGGCGCTTACGCCTGTGTTCCCCTCAGCCTCCGGCGCGCGGTGAGAATAGAGCATATGAAAAGGACCTGCTCCCGGTATAGGGAGACAGGTCCTTTTTGGTTTTGCAGCAGGCAGCAGACTGGCTAGAAAGGTCCAGATGCAAGGCGCACCGGAAGGGCGCGCCGCGACGCGTACTCGGACGTACGCTAGCAAGCGGCCTGAGGAGCAACGCCGCAGATGGGCCTTTATCGACAGTCTGCGTCAGCGGGGCACAAACAAGGCCATGCGCGGCTTATTTATTTCCTTCGCCAGGTCTTCGACGCGGCCGTGTTTCATGCAGGCCGACATGCAGGTCTGGACGCAGGCGGGTTTCATGCCTTTGGCGGTGCGGCCGGCGCACAGGACGCAGAGTTCGGTGGGGAAGGGCAGGTAGGCGAGGTAGGCTTTGTCGTTCGGAAGCGGCTGGATGATTTCGTTGACGCGCATGCCGCCCATGCCGGCCGGCCAGTCGTATTCCTGGGCGCAGGCTATTTCGCAGGCGTGGCAGCCGGTGCAGTATTCGTAGTCGATCAGGAGGCCGTAGCCGGTGTTTTTCCTGGCCATCACGCTTCATCTCCTCTGACTTTGTAGACTTTGCAGAGCATGTGCTTGATCGGCGAGCCGAGGCCGTCCTGGCCGACGGCGTTCATGGGGATGAGGGTGTTGATGTTGGAGCGGAAGGTGCCGCAGAGGTCGGGGGCGGCGGTCTTCTCCTCCGGGAACCACCAGCCGTGGGCGGCCATGACCATCCATTCCGGTACTTCGAGCGTGACTTTGGCTTTGAGCTTGCATTTGCCCAGCCAGTTTTCGACCCATACCCACTCGCCGTTGCCGATGCCGAGTTCCTTGGCTTTCCTGGGGTGAATCTCGACGACGGGATCGGGGTCGAGGGCCCTGAGCCAGGGGATGTTGCGGTGCTCGGAGATGAAGAAGGCGGCGGAGCGCCGGCCGGTGCAGAGGATGAGCGGGTATTCGGCGGCGAGGTCGGGGCGGCTGACGGGGGTGAAGGGCGGCTCTTCGTAGTGGGCGACAGGCTCGAGGCCCCATTCTTCGCGGAGGGTGGAGTGGAGCTCGAATTTGCCGGAGGGGGTGCGGAAGCCGGGCTTCTTGTCGGCGCGCAGCAGGCCTTTTTCGTAGCGGCGGTAGGGGGCGCTGGGGTGGCCTTCGGGCGGGTAGGCCCAGCCTTTTTCCTGCAGCTGCTCGAAGGTCATGCCGGAGTTCTCCAGGATTTCGTCGAAGAGCTCGTGGACGGTGTTCCATTTGAATTCGGGATCGAGGCGCCGGGCGAGCTCGAAGTTGATCTCGACGTCGGATTTGCATTCGGCGACGTCGATGGCTTTGTTGATGGTCTGCAGGGGTACCCACCAGGAGCGGACGCTTTCTTTTTCGAGGAAGGAGGCCGCCGGCAGGATGATGTCGGCGAGCTGGGCGGTGGGGGTCATGAAGAGGTCGACGACGGCGACGAAGTCGAGCTTTTCGAGGGCCTTCTGCCATTTGCGCGGGTCCATGCCGATGCCGGACAGCGGGTTGGTGGTCTGGAGCCACATGCCTTTGACGGGGTAGGGGGCGCCGGTGAAGATCTGGTCGATGACGAGGTCGGTGTGGGCCCGCCAGATGAATTTGCCGAGCGGGCCGTATTGATCGGCGCCGATGCGTTTTTTGTCCATTTCGGCGGATTTGAGCTTGATGGCGCCTTTGGCGCCCGGCAGGGCGTAGGCGACGGCGTCGAAGGCGTAGCGGGAGATGACGTTGCCGCCGGGGGTGTCGAGGTTGCCGGTGATGGCCCACAGGTCGGCGATGGCCTGGGTGGTGGGGGTGATGGCGGGGGTCATGTCGATGGGCTCGCCCCAGTGGATGGCGGCCGGCTTGCTGGTGGCGTAGAGGCGGGCGGCGGCGCGGATGTCGTCCGCGGGGACGAGGGTGATTTCGGCGACTTTGTCGAGGGGATATTCGGCGACTTTGCGAAGGAAGGTGTGCCAGACGGTGGTGCATTTCGCAGTCTGACCGTCGGCAAGTTTTATCTGATATTCGCCGTCGAGCGCAGGGCGGACGCCGGGTGTTTTGTATTCGACGGCGGTGGTGTCCCAGACGGCCGGCTGACCGGCGGCGGCGTCCCAGACGACGAAGTCGGCGGCGTTCCCGCCGCCGGGCAGGTCGCCGGCACGGAGGAGTTTGCCGGTGTCGGCGCGGATGAGGTGGGGAGCGTTGGTCCAGTCGGCGACGAATTTTTCGTCGTAGAGTTTTTCGGTGACGATGACGTTGAGGAAACCCATGGCGAGGGCGCCGTCGGTGCCGGGCCTTAGCTGGAGCCATTTTTCGGCCCGGGAGGCGAAGAAGGTGAGCCGCGGGTCGATGCAGATGATTTTTGTGCCCTGTTTCATGAGGTCGGTGATCCAGTGGCCGAAGACGTTGTCGGGGCAGGTGGAGGGGATGTTGTAGCCCCAGACGACGATGCATTCGGGTCTGGTGTAGCGCGGGTCTTCGTAGCGCTCGGGGAACCACTGCGAGGCGTCGAGGATGCAGTAGTCGCCCTGGACGGTGGCGACGGCGGCGATGCGCGGGCTGTAGCAGGCGAGGCCGCTGAGGGCGAACATGACGTTGGGGCTGCCGTAAGCGTAGGCGAGCATGCAGATCCAGGCGCCGATGTCGCGGCCGGTGCCCATGGAGAAGATGACGCTTTCGGGGCCGTATTCGTCTCTGATCTTGACGAGTTTTTCCTCGACATAGGCGAAGGCTTCTTCCCAGGATATCTCCTGCCATTTGCCCTCGCCCCTCTCCCCCACCCTCTTGAGCGGGCGGGTGATGCGGTCGGGGTGGTAGACGTATTTGGTCATTGCCAGGCAGCGGGCGCATATCCGCCCCTGGTTCCAGGGATGGTTGGGGTCGCCTTCGACTTTGACCAACCTGCCGTCCTCGATGTGGGCGAGCACGCCGCAGCCGCCGTGGCAGCCGGGACCGGCCGACCAGGCGGTAGTGGCGACGATTTGACGTTCTTTTTTGGTCATGGTATTTCATCTCCTCCCCTCAGGGACTGCGCCCCGAGCAACAAGCGTAACGATAATGGCTCTTAACGGAATTTACTGTCATTCTAACGTCAATAGGTTAATTTGTCCAGTTCTGTTTTCAGGAGAAACACTTCCGTCCGCCCGTTCGCGCGGGAACAATGCGGGAACGCGCCGCTATTGACTTGCCGGGGCGGCATATAATAAGTTTATAGGGAAGACAGTGTCGCAAGGGGGGCGGTTTGCAGTATGAGAAGCATCAATTGGGGTATTATGTCGACCGGGACGATCGCGAAGAAGTTCGCTGGCACTATTTCGCGGCTGACCGACACGGGCAAGGTGCTGGCGGTGGCGTCGCGCAGCATGGCGACGGCGGCGGCGTTCGCGGCGGAGCATGGTGCGCCGCGGGCGTACGGCGACTACGTCGAGCTGGTCCGCGACGCGGATATCGATGTGGTATATGTAGCGACGCCTCATTCGCACCACTACGAGAACGCCAGGCTGTGCCTGGAGCACGGCAAGCATGTGTTGTGCGAGAAGTCGTTTACGGTGAACGCCGCCCAGGCGGCCGAGCTTATCCGCCTGGCGCGGGAAAAGCGGCTTTTTATTATGGAGGCGTTTTGGACGAAGTTTCTGCCCGCGTACGGACTGCTGGCCGGGGAGCTGGCCGGCGGGGCGATCGGTGCGGTGACCCATTTCCGGGCCCAGTACGGGTTCGCGCCGACGGGGGCCCGCTATGTGCGTAAGTTCGACCCGGCGCTGGCCGGCGGGGCGCTGCTGGATATCGGCGTGTATGCTTTAGGGGTGGCGGCGATGGTGCTGGGGTACCGGCCGGCGGCGCTCCACGCGAAGGCGATTATGGGCGAGTACGGGACAGATATGTTCGACAGCATGATGCTGGAATATGAGAGCGGGGCGACGGCCCACCTGGTAACGACGATCGGCAGCGTTATCCCGACCGAGGCGGCGATTTTCGGGACGGAGGGCCGGATCGTTCTGCCGGAGTTCACGGCGCTGCAGGAGTTCACGGTGGTGGCCGGCGGCGGCGAGCGGACGGTGAAGGCGCCTTTTGAGGTGAACGGGTTCGAGTACCAGATACGGGAGACGGAGCGCTGCCTGCGGGCGGGGCTGACCGAGAGCCCGGTGATGACGCACGAGCAGACGCTGGCGGTGATGGGTATGATGGATACGGCCCGCGCCCAGTGGGGGCTGCGGTTCCCTGGGGAGAAATAGGAAAAAAGGCTGCTGAACTGAACAGCAGCCTTTTTTCTTTGCGGGAGGGGCTTATGCGGTTATAGTTTTTCGATGATTGTTGCTACGCCCTGGCCGCCGCCGATGCAGAGGGTGGCGAGGCCGCGTTTGGCGCCGCGCGCCTGCATGGCGTGGAGGAGGGTGACGAGGATGCGCGCGCCGCTGGCGCCGATGGGGTGACCGAGGGCGGTGGCGCCGCCGTTGACGTTGACTTTTTCCTTTTGGAAGCCGAGTTCTTTGCCGACGGCCAGAAACTGGGCGGCGAAGGCTTCGTTGGCTTCGATGAGGTCGATGTCGCCGATGGTGAGGCCGGCTTTGGCTAAAGCCTTGCGGGTGGCCGGGACGGGGCCCATGCCCATGACGGAGGGGTCGACGCCGCCGGAGCCGTAGCCGACGATTTTCGCGAGGGGGTTGATGCCGAGGGCTTTGGCTTTGTCGGCGCTCATGACTACGAGGGCGGCCGCGCCGTCGTTGATGCCGGAGGCGTTGCCGGCGGTGACGGTGCCGTCTTTTTTGAAGGCGGGTTTAAGCTTGGCGAGCGCCTCGGCGGTGGTGCCGGCGCGGGGGAATTCGTCGGTGTCGAAGACGGTGTCGCCCTTTTTGCCTTTGATGGTGACGGGGACGATTTCTTTTTTGAAGGCGCCGCTTTCGATGGCTTTGATGGCTTTGTCCTGGGATTCGTAGGCGAGCTGGTCCTGCATTTCGCGGGTGATGCCGTACTTCGCGGCGACGTTTTCGGCGGTGATGCCCATGTGGTAGTCGTTGAAGGCGCACCACAGGCCGTCCTGGATCATGACGTCAATTACTTTGTCCTGGCCCATGCGGTAGCCCCAGCGGGCTTTGCTGGACAGGAGGTACGGGGCCTGGGACATGCTTTCCATGCCGCCGGCGAGGACGATGTCGGCGTCACCGCACATGATGGCCTGGGCGGCGAGGTTGACGGTCTTGAGACCGGAGCCGCAGACCTTGTTGACGGTGAAGGAGGGCACTTCGGCCGGGAGGCCGGCTTTGATGGCCGCCTGGCGGGCGGGGTTCTGGCCGAGGCCAGCCTGGAGGACGTTGCCGAAGATGAGTTCGTCGACGGCGTCGGCTTTTACGCCGGCGCGGGCCAGCGCTTCCTTGACGACGATGGCGCCCATTTCGGCGGCGGACAGGGAGGCCAGCGCGCCGTTGAAGTTGCCGATGGCGGTGCGGGCGGCGCTGGCGATGACGATTTCGCGCATAAGACACCCTTCTTTCGTTTTTAGTTGGTCAGGCTGCGAAGCTGTGGGTAATTACTGCATGATGGGCGGGATGTAGGGCAGGGTTTTGGCGAGCAGCCACAGCATGATGAGGACGACGGGGGTGTGGAACATCAGCTGGAGGATGGAGTAGCCGGCGAGGTCTCTGGCTTTTACGCCGGTGAGGCCGAGCAGCGGCAGCATCCAGAAGGGGTTGATGAAGTTCGGCAGGGCTTCGGCGGCGTTGTAGACCTGGACGATCCAGCCGAGGTTGACGTGGAGTTCGTTGGCGGCTTGCAGCATGTAAGGGGCTTCGACGATCCATTTGCCGCCGCCGGAGGGGAGGAAGAGCCCGAGCACGGCGGAGTAGATGCCGACGATGACGGGCAGTGTTTCCTTGGTGGAGACGGATACGAAGAAGTGGGCGAGGACATCGCAGAGGCCCGAGCCCATCAGGACGCCGAAAATGCCGGCGTAGAGCGGGAACTGCAGCAGGACGCCGCCGGTCATGGGAACGGATTTGGCGGCTGCTTTGAGGAAGGATTTCGGGGTCCAGTGGAGCAGCATGCCGGCCATGAGGAACATGAAGTTGTAGACGTTGAGGTCCATGGCGGCCAGGCCGCCCTTGGTGGCGAAGGTGTTGAAGAGGTAGAAGACGCCCAGCAGGACGACGATGATGGTGAGGATGGGGCTGTATTCGAGGTATTCGCCAGGAGTCTGGGCTTTGCCGACTTCTTCTTCTTTTTCGTCGGCGTAGCGCAGGCCGATCATTTCGGCGGTTTTCGCCCGGTCGGCGGTCGGACAGGAGACGTAGCAGATCCAGCAGGAAAGGACGACAAGGACGACGATCATGACGAGGTTCTGCCAGGTGAGGAGGGTTTCTTCGAGGGGGATGGTGCCGCTGATCTTGTAAAGGGCGGGCGGGATGGAGGTTTTGGTGGCCATGAGCAGGGCGGCCGAGGACGAGAGGCCCAGGGCCCAGATGCTGCCGAGGCCGAGGTAGGCGGCGGCGCCCATTGCCCGGTAGTCGATGCCGGGGACGCGCTTGCTGACTTCGCGGGTGAGGATGCCGGCGAAGATGAGGCTGAAGCCCCAGCTGAGCAGGGAGGCGACCATGGCCATGAAGGCGACGTAGGTTACGGCGCCTTTCGGGGTCTGCGGGTAGGCGGCCAGCTTCACGACCAGTTTTTTGACCGGCGGGGCGACGGCGACGATGTAGCCGCCGATGACAACGAAGGCCATCTGCATGGTGAAGGGGATGAGGCTCCAGAAAGATTTGCCGAAGTCGACGCCGATCTGCATCGGGGTGCGGCCCATGAGCAGGGCGGCAACGGCGACGATGACGACGGCGATGGCGGCAAAGACGTAGGCGTCGGGGAACCAGCGTTCGCTCCAGTCGGCCAGCGAGGCTCCCAGCCGGGCCAGCACGCCCATTTCTTCCTGTTGGGCGGCGGGACGTTTTTCGGTTTGCACTGCGGTCCACTCTCCTTTTATAAGTGCTTTATTTGGGTTCGGTAATCACATGGCGACGAGCTTGTCGCTGACGGTCAGTTTGGCTTCGGTTTTGGCGATGACGTCCGCGGCGCTGACGCCGGGGGCGACTTCTTCGAGGACGAGGCCGGCCGGGGTGACGCGGATGACGCCGAGCTCGGTGACGATGAGGGTGACGACGCCTTTGCCGGTGAGCGGCAGGTTGCAGTTTCTCAGGATCTTGGGGCTGCCGTCCTTGGCGGTGTGCTCCATGGCGACGATGACTTTTTTGGCGCCGACGACGAGGTCCATGGCGCCGCCCATGCCGGGCACCATTTTGCCGGGGACCATCCAGTTGGCGAGGTTGCCCTGCTCGTCGACCTGGAGGGCGCCGAGGACGGTGGCGTCGACGTGGCCGCCGCGGATGAGGCTGAAGGACATGAGGCTGTCGAAGGTGGCGCCGCCGGGGATTATGCCCGCAGGGGCGCCGCCGGCGTTGGTGAGGTCGGGGTCGGCTTCGGTGACCGGGCCGAGGCCGACGAAGCCGTTTTCGGACTGGAGGACGATTGAGACGTCCGCGGACAGATAGTTGGGGACGAGGGTCGGCAGGCCGATGCCGAGGTTGACGAGTTCCCCGTCTTTGAGTTCGCGCGCGACGCGGCGGGCGATGATTTCTTTGGCGCTAGCCATTGACGGCCACCCCTTTCCCTTGGACGATGATGTCGACGACGACGCCGGGAACGGTGACTTCGTCGGGGTCGATCGCCCCTGTTTCGACGATTTGCTCGACCTCGGCGATGACGGTGTCGGCGGCGAGGGCCATGAGCGGGTTAAAGTTCTTGGCGCTGCGTCGGAGAACGAGGTTGCCGGCTTTGTCGGCCTTGTGGGCCTTGAGCAGGGCGACGTCGGCGCGGAGCGGCAGCTCGACGAGGTATTCGCGGCCGGCGAGTGTTAATTTTTGTTTACCTTCCTCAACAACGGTACCGACGCCGGTGGGGGTGAGGATGCCGCCGAGGCCGGCGCCGCCGGCGCGGATCTGTTCGGCCAGCGTGCCCTGGGGGGTGAGGACGACGTCGAGTTCGCCGGCGATCATCTGGCGGCCGGTTTCGGGGTTGGTGCCGATGTGGGAGACGATGGCTTTTTTGAGCTGGCGGGTTACCACCAGTTTACCGATGCCGATTTCCGGGGTGGCGGTGTCGTTGGCGATGACGGTGAGGTCTTTGACGCCTTTGGCGACGAGGGCGTCGATGACGGCTGCAGGCGTACCGACGCCCAGGAAGCCGCCGATCATTACGGTGGCGCCGTCTTTGACGGCGGCGACCGCCTCAGCAAGTGGTCGTACTTTGTTCAATTCGCTTCCTCCTTGTTTGAAGAATTAGTTCTGCCGCATAAAAACGCAAAAACCGTGCCAAAAAATAAATTTTCGGCACGGTGGGCTATGAAGGGGGTTTCCCCGCTCCAGCGGGAGAAAGATATGGGGTTGTCGGCAAAGAAACGCCTATTTTTTGCGCGGCCGGGCGACTAATGTTTGCGCATCATTCTTCGTTTTCGGCGGCGAGGTTGTATTCGGCGATTTTGTACTGGAGGGCCCGCCGGCTCATGTCGAGGTCGCGGGCGGTTTTCATGCGGTTGCCTTTGTTGCGGTGGAGCGCGTCGCGGATGATGACGCATTCGGTTTCCTTGATGATGTCGCGCAGGCTTTCGCCGTGCCAGGGGGCAGCCCCCTGGGCGGCGCGGCGCTCGTGGGCGTCGGGGAGGAACTGAGCCGGCAGATCCTCGGGGAAGATCATCCGGCCGGTGCTCATTATCACCGCCCGCTCGACGACGTTGGACAGCTCGCGGATGTTGCCCGGCCAGCGGTAGCCCGCCAGCAGGGCCATGGCTTCGGGGTCGAAGTCGTCGAGGTCGCGCCCCGCTTCCTGGGCGAATTTCTGCAGGAAGAGGCGCGCCAGCAGGGGGATGTCTTCCCGCCGGTCCCTAAGCGGCGGAATCTCGACGGTGACGACCGCGAGGCGGTAGTAGAGGTCTTGCCTGAATTCGCCCCGCGCGACGAGTTCGGGCAGGGAACGGTTGGTGGCGGCGACGACGCGCATGTCGGTTTTGATGGTCTGGCTGCCGCCCACGCGCTCGAATTCGCGCTCCTGCAGCACTCTGAGCAGTTTGACCTGGACGGCCATGGGCATTTCGCCGATTTCGTCGAGCAGCAGGGTGCCTTTGTCGGCAAGCTCGAAGCGGCCGATGCGGCGGGAGGCGGCGCTGGTGAACGCCCCTTTCTCGTGCCCGAACAGTTCGCTTTCGAGCAGCGTTTCCGGCAGGGCGCTGCAGTTGACTTTGATGAGCGGCCCGCCGGCCCGCGGACTGTTGTAGTGGATGGTGTTGACCATCAGTTCCTTGCCTGTGCCGCTTTCGCCGGTGATGAGGACGGTGGCCTGGGTGGGGGCGACGCGGGCGACGGTGTCGTAGACTTTGCGCATGGCCGGCGAGTTGGTGATGACCCTGTCGAGGCTAAAGTGGGCCGACAGCTGCTGGCGGAGGAGGTTGGCCTCCTGGGCGAGCTGCCTGTTTTCGACGGCCCGCCGCAGCATTATCTTCAGTTCGTCGATGTTGAAGGGTTTGATGATGTAGTCATAGGCCCCGGCTTTCATGGCCTCGACGGCTTTGTCGACGGTGGCGAAGGCGGTCATGAGGATGACGGCGGCGCCGAGCTGCTCCTGGCGCATGACCCGGAAGGCGGTCATGCCGTCCATCCTGGGCATGCGGATATCCATGAGGATGACGTCGGGCTGCTCGCGGCGGCCGATTTCCAGGGCGGCTTTGCCGTCATCGGCGGTGAGAACTTCGTAGCCTTCGTTGCGGAGTACGACGCCGAGCATCGCCCGGACGCTTTCTTCGTCGTCGGCAACGAGTATTCTGCCTGTCTGCATCTGCTATTCCCCCTGTCTGTGGGCCAGCGGTACGAGGATGCGGATGACCGCCCCGCCGGCGGGGTTGTCCTCGATGAGGATGTGCCCCCCGCGGGCGGCGACGATGCGCTGCACGACCGCCAGGCCGAGTCCGGTGCCTGTCTGCTTTGTGGTGAAGAAGGGGTCGAACACTTTTTCGCGGATGGCGGCCGGGATGCCCGGCCCGGTGTCGGCGAAACGGACTTCGATTTCGTCCGTTACCCGCAGGTGGCGGGCGCTGACCTTGATCGTCCCTTCGTGGTCCATTGCCTGGAGCGAGTTGAGGAGGAGGTTGAGGAATACTTGTTTGAACTGCTCGCCGTCGATGCTGACGAGCGGCAGCCCTTCTTCGATGAAGGTGTCGAACACGATGCCGTGGCTCTTGGCCTGGCTCTGCAGGAGGATGAGGGTGTCCTGGAGCACTTTGGCGAGGTCGGTGGGGACGGCTTTTTCCTGGCAGGGCTTGGAGAAGTAGAGCAGCGTTTCGATGATCCGGTTCATGCGGTCAACTTCGCGCATGAGCATCGGCAGGTAGGTGGCCCGCTCTTCTTCGCTGCCGGCGGTCTGGAAGTATTGCAGGAAGCCTTTGATGCTGGTGAGGGGGTTGCGGATTTCGTGGGCGACGCCGGCCATGAGCTCGCCGAGGGTGGCCAGGCGGTCGGCGCGGCTGACCTGCTCTTCGAGGCGCTTGCGTTCGGTGAGGTCTTCGAAAACGACGACGGCGCCGATGATTTTGCCGTTGATGTCGCGCAGCATGGAGGTGGAGACGCTGATCCAGAGTTTGCCGTGCCTGATGGGGTATTCGATTTTGCTGCCGATATAGGGTTCGCCGGTGCGGAGGGTGGCGAGGAGGCGGCTGTTGAAATCGGTGTCCTGGGAAAAGAGGTCTTCGTAGTATCTGCCAATCACCTCGGGGGCGGCAAAGCCGGTCATGGTCTCGGCGGCGCGGTTGAAGGCGGTGATTTTGCCTTCGGTGTCGACGGCGATTATGCCGTCGGCCATGCTTTCCATGATGTTTTCGCTCAGTGTTCGCGCGTCGCCGAGGGCGGCGGCCATTTCGTTGATGGTGGCCGCGACTTCGCCCATTTCCCCGGTGACGCCGGTGATGGGCCGGCGGAGGTTGAAGCGCAGCTGCCTGAGCCCCTGGATGACTGTCTGGACGTCTTTGATCATGCTGCCGGTGAGGCTGAGGATTAGGAGGATGCTCAGCAGCAGGCCGACGGTCATGGAGATGGTCAGTCCCCTGTCCATGGCCGCGAGCTGGGTCTGGATGTCGTCGGTGAGTTCGTTGACCCAGATGTAGCCGATGACCTGCCCCTCACGGTAGACGGGGCGCATGGCGTTCATGATGTTGCCGCGCACCAGGGTGCCGAATTCGACCCGGAATTCGTTGGCAGCCATGACGGTGCGCCCGGGGTGGTCTTTTTCGATCGACCAGCCGACGGTGTGGCCGAAGCTCTTGGACGGGCCGTAGGTGACGATGGCGTCGAGGTCGCGGGAGTAGAAGCCGGCCCCGAGGCCGGGGGCGGAGGCGGCGATTTCGTCGGTGACGCCGGCCAGTTCGCGGTTGAGGATGGCGATCTGTTCCTCGCGGGACGCGCCGGTGGCCCGGTGGCGCCTAATGATGCCGGCGAACCCGTCGGGTCCGAGCCGCGAGTCGAGGATGTAGCTAACCGCGGCCAGTTTGCTCTTTTTCTCTTCGAGCAGCGATTGCTCGGCGCTCTGCTTCATGGCGAAGCCGGCGACGAGGATGGGTATATTGACGATGAGCAGGGACAGCACGATAAGGCGTCCCCGCCAGCTTTTAAACCATTGTCTCCACATATCGGCACTCCGTTTTATGGCTGTGTTCATGTGCGCATCACGACCATCCGGCAATAATAGTAGCAAGTTTCGTTCCAAACTGTTTGTTATCTTCGCCGCGCGGCCGGAATACCCTTGCGGAAGGGTGGCGACCGGCAAACGGTATATAAAGGAACCACCGCTGGCGGGCGGTGGTTCCTTTATATTGAAAGAACGAGTGTGATAGGGACCGTCCAATTCTTGCATAATATACGTCCCAAGTCCCGGGGGGTAATGTCTGGGTTAATGTATCAAGTTTTCGTCGCCAAGCGTTCAAGCCGAACTCTATTATCACTTAATCCGAAACAGTTATACTATGTTGCAATATTCTTTGATCTAAATTCTGCTTCTGTATCGCAAAAAGTAAGTTTGCCATAAATACGGCGATTGTCAATATACTGGGGAATGCCTAACTTTCTTAACGTATCGCTGAAGATGACATATTCAAACCGGCCGCTGCCGTCGTTATACGTGACATACTCCAAGACTTCATTGCGAACCAGGTAGGTGCAGTGAATGACTGCCACCTCGATCAAACCCCTGACCGTCTGGTTAATTATCTCGAAATAGCCGGGGGAATCTTTGTAGTAACCGTTATCATCGGTAACGTGGTGGTAATTGGAATAGTAGCTTCCAGGATTATCGCCGTTTCGCAGCAGGGGGCCGATGACCGGCAGACGGGTATCGAGAAGAGTTTCAAGGGTCTCGGGGACGATGAAGTTGTCGCAGTCGGCCACGAAATAGTGCGTTCCCCGTGTTTTCGCCCACTCCACCGACTCCTGGCGCAGCCGGGCCAACACAGTGAACTTCAGGGAATTCCACTCATGGGGACTATAATCCTGGACAGGTTCGGGAACATCGCCGGCGTCGTAGTAGATTTCTGAATACCTGTCCCTCACCTTTTCGATCCACTGTTCCAGCAAAGCAGCAGTGTGATCTCTATTGTTGTTGGTGCGGATATAGAGCTTAATCTTGGCGGCCGGATAAGTCTGATTTTCGATCAGGTCGAGATACAGCGGCAGAACATGGGCTTTATCCTTGGCCAGAATCGCGATGGTCACAAGTTCGCCCGGTTTCATTTATTTCAGCACCCCTGATTCCAAGGTTGATACCTACCGTTATGCAACGGGTCTCCGCCGGAAGGGCGAAGACCCGTTGCCACCCATATACATTTAAATGTTCGTCTAATTATCAACTCTTACAAAGATTAACGTGGCTTTATTCACGGTTTGCCCGTCGGCGGAATTGCCCAAGTGATCATCGGTATTGCCAAAATTGCGCAATTGGACTCTATCGCCAGGAATAAAGCGGATTAAGGCCTGCCCGACAAGCTGCGGTCTGCCGATCTCACCCGTACCGTCTACGACAACTTCAATGCCGAATTTAGAGTTCTCCTGTTTAATAAAGGCCCCCATACCGGTAGCTTTGTATATCGCGTACGCGGCCGGTTGAGGAAAAATTTCGTTTCCGGCACCTGAGCGCTGAAAATACACCTGGTAAAGCACTAAATAGAGACCGCCTGCGCCTGCATTTACTGTGATGGTTTTATTGTCGACTCCTTTTGTGAACCCTGCGCAATCCGCACTTGAGTTGGCAAAGGAAACGGCACTGGGATCACCCGCCCCGCCGCTTTGCACTTGCTGAGTGGCGTCATCCCAATACTGACAGTGTAAACTGGTGCAGCACTCGGCTTCCCCGGTGGCACCGGTGGCGCCGGTAGCGCCCGCTTCGCCGGTGGAACCGGTGGCACCCGCTTCGCCGGTGGACCCGGTGGCGCCCGCTTCGCCGGTGGACCCGGTGGCGCCCGCTTCGCCGGTGGACCCGGTGGCGCCCGCTTCGCCGGTGGACCCGGTGGCGCCCGCTTCACCGGTGGACCCGGTGGCACCCGCTTCGCCGGTGGACCCGGTGGCACCCGCCTCGCCGGTGGAACCGGTGGCACCCGCCTCGCCGGTGG